>NZ_JAEDOT010000009.1:0-107929 GCF_017872595.1 Ruegeria sp. HKCCSP346 | reverse complement strand
CTCGTCAGGCTCATAACCTGAAGGTCGTAGGTTCAAATCCTACTCCCGCAACCAACTTTAGCGAACAGTCGTCGGAATCAAGGCCCGCCTCATCAGCGGGTTTTGCTTTTTTGGGCATAGTGATCAAAGCGCCCTGCATGTCCAGGATGCGGTTCTTGGCTCCATGGTCGTATGAAACAACAACCCGATTCAGCAGTTCGTTCAACTCAGAAGTTCGTGCAACTCATCGCTCGTTCTGCAAGTTGCTCTGATACCCAACCTTCTGCCACTTGGGCATAGAGTTTACCACCTTGTCTCAGCATGGCGGGCTGGTATCGCCATGTGGGTTTGCCAGCATTGCCGGTGGGATGTTCCCGATGGTGCTGTGCGGTCTTTCTTCGTTGTCGTATCTACGCCATTCCTCCATCTTTTCGCAAGCATCTGCCAGCGACAGGAACCAATGCGTGTTCAGGCATTCTGCCCTGAACTTTGAGTTGAACGCTTCGATGAAAGCATTGTCGGTCGGTTTGCCAGGGCGGGAGAAGTCGAGCGTAACGCCGTTGTGGTAGGCCCATAGATCCAAAAGTCCCGAGAGATGAAATCGCTGCCGTTGTCCCCCCGTATCGTCGCTGGGAATCCGATCTGCCGACACACTCGATCCAGCGTGACGACAACGTTTTCGCCCTTTTAGCTGAACCTTGGGGCAATGACGGGTGAGACGCGCGAGAACGTATCGACCACGGTCAGAATACGTAGCTTGCGGCCAGTCGCAAGCTGATCATGAACGAAGTCCCTTTCGGCAGATTGCACTTGCGCAATCGCCTATCGGGCAAGGCATGACCCACACATCATTGGGCCTCACGGCATCCGAACGATCCTCTTTCAGCTTGGCTTTCACCCGCCGTTTTGGTGATTTGTTCCGTAATTGCAGCCTCATTGCGTGGTAAATCCTGTGGACTTTCTTGACGTTGGCTGCCCAACCCTCCGGGCGCAACACATAGTGCACACGCCTGTATCCATAGCGAACACGGGTCTCGCAGATCTCCTTGATACGCCGATTCAGGACGGCCGGATCGGTGCGCCGGGAAACATACTGGCAGGTCGATCTGTCGAACCGCAACACCTTGCAGGTGCGTTTGACAGACACTCGCCAGTCTTCCCGAACACCGTCGATAAGCTCGCGCTTCCGATCCGGCCTCAGAGCTTTCGCTTGATGACGTCCTGCAACATCTCCCGATCCAGCGTCAGTTCGGCCACGATGCGTTTCAGACGGCCGTTCTCGCCTTCAAGCTTTCGCAACCGCCGCATGTCGGATGGCAACATCCCCGCATACTTCTTCTTCCATTTGAAGTAGATTGCCGAGCTGATCCCAGCTTCTCAGCACACTTCGGCAACCGTCTTGCCTTCTTCGACCTGCGTCAAAACAAACGCCTTCTGTGCGTCCGTAAATCTCGCTGCTTTCATCGCTTCCGATCCCGCTCCAACCAGGGATTCGTCGCGGAATACTCTAATCACAAAAGGCCGGCAAATCAGGTTTCAGAGCATGAGCTCTGAGCTGTCAGTCTTTCGTGCCGACGTTTTCTTCGAACGCAACCTTGAAGGCGGCCTGTTTCTCGGGGCTGGCCTCGGTTTGATATTTCGATTTCCATTCATCCATCGTCATGCCGTAGAAAATCTCGCGGGCTTCATCCTTGCCCAGTTCGATTCCCTTTTCGTTTGCCGCTTCCTGATACCAGCGCGACAGGCAGTTGCGACAAAACCCGGCGAGGTTCATCATGTCGATGTTCTGAACGTCCGTGCGGTCTTCCATCAGGTGCTTTTGCAACCGGCGAAATGCGGCAGCCTGAAGTTCAATTTCGGTTTGCTTGTCCATGATCTGGCTCCGGATGGCGATTGAGTTGCTTCTGACCTAACAATCCAGTGGACCCGTTACAAGAAACGGACGTGCCGAAGCGCCTTTTCACATCAGTTTCAAAGCCAGCCACGGCACGATGCAGAAAACCAGCGTCAGGATTTTGTAGTTCGCAAGATACCTGAAATAGGCGCGTTTCACATCCGGGCGTTCCATCCGAAACATCCTGCCGTGAATGCCGGCAATCCAATCCTGCAAAAGCAGAACCATCAGGGTGGTAAACAGAAGCACCGCGATATTGAGCACGGCCATCCAACCAAAAAACATCGTCAAAAACTCTTGTGTCATGATGACCCCCTTTCCCCGTTGATATGGGAAATGAAGGCCGTGCTCACAACAGCGTGATGCGCGGAAAAGCACGCGCAGGACTTGCGGTCAAAGGTCGCTGGCTTCCAATGCGTCCTGCAGGATTACCGCCAACCGCTCGGCCCATTCCCTTTGACCCGTATGGTCTGCGATCAAGTCGTTGCGCAGCTCGATCAGTGCGTTGGGGCGTCCGAACGCGGTACAGTGTTTGTCGATCGCATCCCCCGGCAAAACTCCGGTATACGGCTCGTTGACGCCAACGCACAGATCTTCCTCGGCCTGAAGCCTTTCGATCAGCGGGCCAGAGAACCGCTCGTCCGAGGTGTGCAGCACGCCAATGTGCCATGGGCGGGGCTCACGACCGCGCAGCTGGCGCGTAAAGGAATGCATCGAAACAATCACAGCATGGGGCAGGGCCGCCATTTGTGCCAATGCCTCGTGGTAAGGGCGGTAGCACATATTCAGGCGACGCTCGCGTTCGTCATCATCTGCATGGCGATTTCCGGGGATGATTGACCCGTCATAGAGCTTCATCAACAGCGTGGGATCGTCTTCACCCCGGTTAGGGTCGATGACCAACCGCGAGAAGTTGGCGGCAATCACCGGTGCGTTCAGGATCTCGCCCAAGTGTTTAGACACCTCATACGCGCCCACATCATAGGCGATGTGGCGTTCCATATCCTCGCGCGGCAGACCGAGGTCGCCACCATTTACGTCTGGGGGAACAGTGTTGGTTGCATGGTCGCATGTAATCAGCCAGCGAGACGGGCGATCCGCACCGTGGACGAAAAATGGAGTGTATGTCATGAGCCTGTCATCTTGTTTGCCGCAGATGTAGGGCAGTTGCTTTGGAAAGGGAATTGCGCAATAAGCATCGAAATGATGTTTGCGGTAACATTTCGCGAAATCTGATCTGCAAACTTGAGATGACGTAAGGAGGTCTATGCCAATGCGACGCCTGAGAAATGTGAAAATCGTGGCGACGCTGGGGCCAGCGTCAAATGACTATGACACAATTCGTGCCCTGCACGAGGCTGGCGCGGATGTCTTTCGTCTGAACATGAGCCATGGCAGCCATGATGAGATCCGCGAACGGCACAAGATCATTCGGCAGGTGGAAAAGGATCTGGACAGCCCGATTGCCATTCTGGCCGACCTTCAGGGGCCCAAGCTGCGCGTTGGTGTCTTTGCCAATGAGGCAGAGGAGCTGGAAGAAGGTGCGTCCTTCCGGCTCGACCTCGACCCTGCTGCGGGCGACACCAAACGTGTCTGCCTGCCGCATCCCGAGATATTTGCGGCGCTAGAGCCGGGCGCGCGCCTGCTGGTGAATGACGGCAAGATCCGACTGATCGTTCAGGACTGTGGGCAGGATTTTGCAAATTGCACGGTCGAGGTGGGTGGCACGATCTCGAACCGCAAGGGTGTCAACGTTCCTGATGTGGTGCTGCCGCTGGCGGCTTTGTCGGCCAAGGACCGAGAGGATCTGGAGTTTGTCTGCCAACTGGGTGTGGACTGGTTGGCGCTGAGCTTCGTGCAGCGCGCCAAGGACGTTTTCGAGGCTCGCGCGCTTGCGGATGGTCGCGCAGCGATCCTGTCCAAGATTGAAAAGCCTGCGGCAGTTGAGGCGTTTGACGACATCCTTGATGCGTCGGACGGGATCATGGTGGCACGCGGCGACCTGGGCGTGGAACTGCCTGTTTCTGCCGTACCTCCGATCCAGAAACGACTGGTCCGTAAATGCCGCGGGGCAGCCAAGCCCGTCATCGTCGCCACACAGATGCTGGAAAGCATGATCGAAAGCCCGATGCCGACCCGTGCCGAAGTGTCGGACGTTGCGACGGCGATCTACGAAGGCACTGATGCCATCATGCTCAGCGCGGAATCGGCAGCCGGTGCCTATCCGATCGAAGCGGTGCAGACGATGAACAAGGTTGCCATCGAAGTCGAAGCCGACCCGACATATACGCAGATCATCGCAGCCTCGCGTACCGCCAAGGGAACCACCGTTGCGGACGGGATTGTTGCCGCCGCGCGTGAAATAGCCGAGAAAACCGATATCAAAGCGATCTGCTGCTTTACGCAAAGTGGCACGACAGCCGCATTGACCGCGCGCGAACGTCCCGGTGTTCCGATTATCGCGATGACGTCGCTGATGGGAACGGCGCGCAGACTCTGTCTGAGCTGGGGTTGCAACTGCGTCATGACGCCCGAGCTCGAACGGTTCAAAAGCGCGGTTGTAAACGCAGCGCGCGCCGCAAGGGCAGGGGGCTTTGCAACTGAAACCGACCAGATCGTTGTCACCGCCGGGGTGCCGTTCAACGTACCGGGTACCACCAACATTCTGCGCGTGGCGCCCTGTGACGAGCGACTGATCTACAGCACGGATCCCGAATAACCGGAACGGGTATCAAGGCCCGGACACCCGTTGGCCAACCGGCTCTTTCACGGCCTCCATGACCGTGAATGAGCTGGTTTGGTGAATCCCGGGCAGCTTGTTGATTTTCTCACCCAGTATCATCCGGAAATGCGCGATATCGCGGGTGCGGACTGTCAGAAGATAATCGAACGACCCTGCCACCATCAGGCAGCTTTCGATTTCCGGCACATCGCGTACGGCCTCGTTGAATTTTTCCAGGGATTGCTCGGCCGTTGCGGTCAACGACACCTGTACGACGGTCAGAAGGGCCAGCCCCATTCTCTCTTTGTCGACGATGGCGCTGTAGCCCTTGATATAGCCGTTCTTTTCCAGTCGTTTCACACGCTCGGAACAGGGCGTGTTTGTAAGGTTTACGCGCGCCGCAAGCTCAACTATTGAGAGCCGGCCATTGGCCTCAAGCTCGTGCAGGATGCGTTGATCGATATTGTCCAATTCTCTACTAATCAGTAAAATTTCCTGTTATTTTAGTGTAAAACGACAATTTCCACTGAATATAGACCAAAAAAATCCCCAATTCCTAGTGAAAATTCCTGATACTTACCAAAGGGCGGTCTTATTGAAAGTTCCAAGTTCCGGCTGCCCTGCCGGGGGCACGGGCCTCGGCCAAATGAAAAATAATGGAGGAACGACATGACAACAAAGATTGTCATAGGACTCGACGGGACAGAGACCGGTGAGCGCGTGATTGCCTTTGCCAAGGATTTGGCAAAGTTGATCGGGTCGTGTGAACTGGTGGTCGCTTATGTGATCGAATGGTCCCCTTACACCTTTCAGACACCGGAAGAAAACGCACAGCGTCACAAAAGACGGGAAGAAGAGGTTGATCTGGCAACGTCGCGGATCGTGACACCTGCCGTTGAGGCCCTCAGAGAGGCTGGTTTTGAAGCGCAGGGTGTTGTTCGCCACGGCGACGTGGCCGAGACCTTGAACGCCATCACAATGGAAATGGGCGGCTCGCAGATCGTTGTCGGCCGGTCTTCGGCGGACGGGATCAAGAAACGTATCTTCGGCAGCTCGACCCAGAACCTTGTGATGCATGCCGATGTTCCGGTCACGGTTGTGAACTGAAGGGAGGGACAAAATGAGAGTGCTTAAACAACTCGGCGCCTCAATGGCAGCCGCTATTGTCGCCAGCCCTGCCTTTGCGCAAGAAGCTCCGGGGCTTGATGAAAAAATCAACCAGACTTTCGCTGATCTGACCGGTCCATTCGTCAGCTTCATCTTCGCGCCATTCCCCGGGACCAGTTTCCCATGGATCGTGATGTGGCTGGTGATCGCTGCGACGGTCTTCACGCTGTATTTTGCTTTTGTGCAGATGCGGTTTTTTGGCCACGCAATCAGTCTTGTCAAAGGTGACTATTCCGACCCCAATGATGCAGGCGAGGTCAGCCATTTTCAGGCTCTGGCCACGGCGCTGTCCGGAACAGTCGGTCTGGGGAATATCGCGGGTGTTGCCGTCGCCGTCGGCATCGGCGGACCGGGCGCAACCTTCTGGATGATCCTGGCCGGTCTTCTGGGGATGGCGTCGAAATTCACCGAATGTACGCTGGGCGTGAAATACCGCAACGAGTACGAAGATGGCACCGTTTCGGGTGGCCCGATGTACTATATGTCCAAAGGGTTCAACGAACTGGGCTTGCCGGGTGGCAAGATCCTTGCGGTTTTGTTCTCGATCTTCTGTATCCTTGGCGCGCTGGGTGGGGGCAACATGTTCCAGGCCAATCAGGCGCATCAGCAGATCGCGGGAATCGTGGGTGACTATCCGGGCTGGATTACCGGGCTGGTCTTCGCAGCGGTTGTTTTCATGGTCATCGTCGGCGGCTTGAAGTCTATCGCACGGGTGACCGAGAAGGTGGTGCCGTTCATGGGCGTTCTCTACGTTCTGACCGCTCTGGTCATCATCTTGATGAATGCGGATATGATCGGCTGGGCCTTTGGTCAGATCTTCGCCGGCGCCTTCACCGGTCTGGGTGTTGCAGGCGGCATGGTCGGGGCGTTGATCCAGGGCTTCAAACGTGCGGCGTTTTCGAACGAAGCGGGTGTTGGCTCGGCAGCGATTGCGCACTCGGCTGTTCGGACCAAGGAACCGATCACGGAAGGCTTCGTTTCCTTGCTGGAACCGTTCATCGACACAGTGGTGATCTGCACAATGACCGCTCTGGTCATCATCATCACCCAGCAATTGATCATCGATCCGGAAACCGGAAACTACATGCTGAATGAGGCCGGCACGGCGATTGCCACTGTTGACGGCAACTCGGGTGTCAGCCTGACTTCTGCCGCCTTCGGCAGCGCGTTCGGTTTCTTCCCGTATATCCTGGCGGTTGCGGTGATCCTGTTTGCCTTCTCGACCATGATCAGCTGGTCCTACTATGGCCTCAAGGCCTGGACCTACCTGTTTGGTGAGGGTCACACCAAAGAGCTGGTGTTCAAGATCATCTTCTGCATCTTCGTCGTCATCGGTGCCGCAGCCAACCTTGGCCCGGTCATCGACTTCTCGGATGCGGCGATCTTTGCGATGGCGGTGGTCAACGTCTTTGCGCTCTACTTCCTGATGAAAGTGGTGCGTCAGGAGCTGGCTTCGTATTCCGAGCGCCTGAAAACCGGTGAAATCCGGAAATTCGAACACTAAAACCCAATCACTGGGGCGGCCTTTGTCGCCCCAGTGCCCGATCAGCCGGCAAAAAGCGCAGAATCTGATCCAAACCCCCTTGCCAGTATGACCGAACTTGCGTAAACGGCGCTTCTGATCGCGTGACCGGCCGAGATGGCATGCCGAGTCGCGTCTGGAACCGAACCCGAAAAAGGAGACGGAAATGCCTAAGATGAAGACCAAGTCGAGCGCCAAAAAGCGCTTCAAGGTGACTGCGACCGGTAAGGTCCTTGCTGGCCAGGCCGGCAAACGGCACGGCATGATCAAGCGGACCAAGAAGTTCATCCGCGACGCCCGTGGCAACACCACCCTGTCCGCCCCCGACGCCAAGATCGTCAAGGGCTACATGCCCTACGACCGCTAAGAGGAGATTAAGAGATGTCCCGCGTTAAAGGTGGAACCGTAACTCACGCCCGTCACAAGAAGGTCATCAAGGCCGCCAAAGGTTACTATGGCCGCCGTAAAAGCACCTTCAAGGTTGCCCGTCAGGCCGTCGACAAGGCCAACCAGTATGCAACCCGCGACCGCAAGAACCGCAAGCGCAACTTCCGCGCCCTGTGGATCCAGCGTATCAACGCTGCTGTGCGTTCGCATGACGAGGCACTGACATATTCCCGCTTCATCAACGGCCTGAACCTGGCCGGTATCGAGGTGGACCGCAAAGTTCTGGCCGACCTGGCCGTGCACGAACCGGAAGCGTTCGGCGCGATCGTCGCCAAAGCTCAGGCCGCTCTGGCTGCCTGATCCTCTTTCGAGAGACAGTGAAAGAAAGGCCGTCCCATTTGGGGCGGCTTTTTTGTTTTCCATGGATTGGACGTCGGTGTTAAGCACACTCTGGACATCGTCCGGCAGTCGTGCGCACCTTAAACTATGTCGCTGGTACAAGACTTTGAGCAAGTTTTAGAAACTGCCTTGCCACGTGATCCCAGCTTTCGGCGGATCGAACAGACGGCGATAGACAGTTGCATTAGTGATGCCCGAAGATACGCTTCAGAAGGTTTAAAAGAGGCCTTTCTGTTTTCAACAATGCGCCTACTGGCACTTCCCGACAACGGGCACACACGGCTGATTCCGAATGATGCCATCTCGGTGCTCCCGCTGAGATTCGTGAGCATCGGAACTGCCATCCAGTTAGTTGGTACGGCACCAGAAACAACTGCGCCCAGAGGAAAGCTGGTTGCAGTCAACGGTACACCGTTAAGCCAAATCGAAGCCGCCTCAGGAACATTTCTGGCAGGAACGCGCCAAAGGAAACGGGTAATCGGATCGATTATACTCGTGTGGCCCCATGCTTTGTCTCGTCTCGGTTTTTCCTCAAAAGACGAAACGACCGAGTATCGCGTGCAAGACGAGAACGGTCAGATATCCGAATTCAAAGTGGAAAACAGTCATACGGTTCCTGCATCAACGCTCTACCCGAGAAACGAGCATGGCCGGGCCGATCCGGCTTGGACACCCAAGAGACTTGTGGAGACTAAGGGCTGGCGGGGACTTGGGCTTTCGATACTGTTGCCCAGTTTTCTCGATTCAGGAGAAGGTGCGCTGCCGAAAGCCATCTCAGGTGCAGCAGAACAAGTACGCGTTTGCTCGGAAAAAACGCTCTTGATTGATATTCGTGGAAACACCGGTGGCGACTTTCTTAAAACGATGCCCTTGATCGACGCTATCTCTGAAAACGCAAGCAGGCAGGTTGTTGTGCTTGTCGATAAATTCACGTTTTCGGCTGCGATAGTTTTTGTCGCCATCCTCAAACATCGATTGGGACCTAGGCTCAAGCTCATAGGGGAAGAAATGGGTGACGGGTTGACGTTTTTTGCCGAGGGAGGTTCGCTCGATTTGCCCACCAGCGGGGCGATCGTTCGATACTCATCGGCTTTTCACGATTGGGAGAGCGGAACCAGCGATGAAACCACACCAGCCGAGATCGCGCGGCAACTAGTTCCGGCTGGACCACTGGATTTGGATTGGGAATTGATCAACGAACCTACCGCTGAAGATGCAAACGGCGCGTTCTATCAACGAATTCTCAGAAGTCTGAGAAATTAGACGAATGGCAGGAAAGTCCGCGTAGATGCCATGCGAGCGAAAAAACCGGCGCATTTTAGCGCCGGTTTTCATAGGTTCCGTTAAGGTAACTTATCCGAACACACGCCCCAGCGCGCCATCGACCGCGTCGGTGATCTGGTCGATGTCATCCGCCGTGGCGATCAGGGCGGGCGAGAAGCACAGCGTGTTGTTGCGGCTTGGGATCGAGCGGTTGGTGACGCCGATGATCACGCCCTGGTTCATACAGTCGGCCACAACCGCCTGCGCCAGTTTCTCGTCCACCGGCTCTTTAGAACCACGGTCTGCGACCAGCTCGGCACCCAGGAACAGGCCCTTGCCGCGCACGTCGCCAATAACCTTGTGCTTTTCCATCAGCGCCTGAAGGTTGCCCATCATGCGGTCACCCATGGCCGCGCAATTGCCCAGCAGGTTTTCATCCTCGATGATGCGCATGTTTTCGATCGCAGCCGCCGGACCGGCAGTGCAGCCACCAAAGGTCGAGATGTCGCGGAAATAGCTCATCGGGTCCGAAGCATCATCCTTGAACATGTCAAAGACTTCCTCGGTGGTGACCATGCAGGCAATCGCGGCATAGCCCGAGGCGACGCCCTTGGCCATGGTCACGAAATCCGGCTTGATGCCGTATTGCTGATAACCGAACCATGTGCCGGTGCGGCCCACGCCGCAGACAACCTCGTCGATATGCAGCAGCACGTCGTATTTCTTGCAGATCTCCTGCACGCGCTGCCAGTATCCTTCGGGCGCTTCGATCACGCCGCCACCTGCGGTCACTGGCTCAAGGCACAGCGCGCCAACGGTGTCGGGACCTTCGCGCAGGATGACCTGTTCGATCTGATCTGCGGCCCATTCGCCGAAGTTCTCTTCCGGTGCACCATCCAGCTCGTGCTTGCGGTATTCCATGCAGTGCGGCACGCGGACGAAATCAGGAGCAAAAGGTCCGTATTGTGCGGTGCGCTCGTCCTGACCGCCTGCCGACATGGTTGCCAGAGTCGAACCGTGATAGTCGCGGTCGCGATACAGAATCTTGGTCTTCTTGCCGCCGTACTTCTTGTGCGCGATCTGGCGCACCATCTTGAACGCCTTCTCGTTCGCTTCAGAGCCCGAATTGGTGTAATACACGCGGCTCATGCCGGGCATCTTGTCGATCAGTTGCTCGGCAAAGATCGCGCCGGGGATCGAACCGGCCGAATTGGCGAAATAGCACAGCTTCATCAGCTGGTCGTAAACGGCCTTGCAGATCGATTCGCGGCCATAGCCGACGTTCACAGTCCAGACGCCGCCGGAAACCGCATCCAGATGCTCTTTGCCTTTCTGGTCCCAGACGCGCATGCCTTTGCCTTCGACAATGATGCGGGGATCGTTGGTTTCAAAGGGTTTATGCTGAATCAGATGGTGCCAGATATGGGCGCGGTCGGCTTCGACCACGCGGGAAAGATCGTTTTCGTTGAACGTGCCGTCCATGACAAGTCCTTTCAGTGAGGTGCGGTGCACGGGGTGCGGAGATGGCGTGCCCCGGCATATGTTTAAGATACTTCAGATCACCGCGAATGGCCGGATCTAAGTAGGGCCAGATCGCACCATCCCGTATTGCCAGTCAATAAGGGGACCGTAATACTACGGATTTGTCAGAGCACCAAGTTTATGCTCAAGTCGCGCAAACCGAGTGCAGGGAGGATCAGCAGTTGGCAGCGACCAATATCTATGAGCGTCATTTGGACAAATGCCGGGCGAATTACACACCCTTGTCGCCCCTCTCCTTCATTGAGCGCACGGCGCAGGTTTATCCCGATTACCCGTCGGTCGTTTATGGTGAGCGGCGGTATACCTGGGCTGAAACCTATGCCCGGTGCCGCCGGCTGGCGGGGGCCCTGAATGCGCGGGGTATCGGAAAGGGAGATACCGTATCAATTATCGCCGCAAACATCCCCGAGATGTACGAAGCGCATTTTGGTGTGCCCATGGCGGGCGCCGTTTTGAATGCCATCAACACGCGTCTGGATGCTCCGATAGTCGCTTTCATCCTGAACCACGCCGAAACCAAGGCGTTGTTGGTTGACCCCGAGTTTTCCGGCGTCGTGAAGGAGGCGCTGGAGCAGGTTGATCATGATATTCTGGTAATCGACATCGAGGATCCCAGCTTTGAAGGCGGTGAAAGGCTTGGCAGCCTGACCTATGACGCCCTGATATCAGGGGGCGACCTGGAATTTGATTGGTCACTGCCCGAGGACGAATGGGACGCGATCACCCTGAACTATACGTCCGGCACAACGGGCAATCCCAAGGGCGTGGTTTATCACCACCGCGGCGCCACCCTGAATGCACAATCGGATTTGCTGGACTGGGACATGCCCAAGCATTCGATCTATCTGTGGACCTTGCCGATGTTTCACTGCAACGGCTGGTGCTTCCCCTGGGCCATGGCCGCCAATGCGGGCGTGTCCGTCTGTCTGCGCGCCGTGCGTGCCGAGCCGATCTATGCGGCATTCCGCGACGAGAAGGTCACCCATTTCTGCGGTGCTCCTATCGTTTTGAACATGCTGGCCCACGCGCCGGATGAACTGAAAGACTTTGACCATCAGATCAAGGTGATGACCGCTGGTGCTCCGCCGCCGGCCGCCGTGATCGAAGCGATGGAGGCGATGAGGGTCGAAGTCACGCACGTTTATGGCCTGACCGAGACTTACGGGCCCTCGGTCGTTTGTGCCTGGAAGGATGAATGGAACGACAAGGGACCCGAAGACCGTGCTGCCCTGAAAGTACGGCAGGGCGTGCGGTATACGGCACTGTCTGGCCTGATGGTGGCCGATCCCGAAACGATGGAGCCCGTGCCCGCGGATGGCGAAACCATGGGCGAGATCTTTATGCAGGGCAACGTGGTGATGAAAGGGTATCTCAAGAACCCAAATGCCACCGATGGGGCCTTCAAGGGCGGCTGGTTTGCATCCGGCGATTTGGGCGTCATGCATCCGGATGGCTATATCGCGCTCAAAGATCGGTCCAAGGACATTATCATTTCAGGCGGCGAGAACATCTCCTCCGTCGAGGTCGAGGGCATTCTCTACAAACACCCGGCAGTAATGGAAGCGGCGGTTGTGGCCCGGCCAGACGAGAAATGGGGCGAAACCCCCTGTGCCTTTGTCGAGCTGAAGCCTGGTACAACCGCGACCGAGACAGAGCTGATTGCCTTTTGCCGGGACAACATGGCCCATTTCAAAGCGCCCAAGACCGTGGTGTTTGGCACCCTGCCGAAGACTTCAACCGGCAAGGTGCAGAAATTCGTTCTGCGGGATCAGGCGCGGGCGCTGGGCTGAAGCGTGTCAAAGATCGACAGGTCCAGATCCAACATTTCACCCATCCAAATCGCGCGATCGCGGTGATCGGCCAGATGGTCGCCGGTTTCCGGGTGGGTGAAAACGGTAAGACCTCGCCGGTTCAGCATCAACCACGGAGTGACCTGATCGAAGGCATCAGCGGCAAAGCTCAACTGGCAGCTCCAGCGCGGGTGGGGGCCAACATTGCGGCTATGCATGCGCCCCATCCGGACGGGGAACAGACGGGCGGCCTCTTCGCAGACCTGTTGCGCCGTGTGCTGCGTATCGGCGTCGAAATAGACATGGGCGTGGTATCCGGTGATCTCGGGCATCAGAACCTCTTTTGCTTTGATGAAACAAAGCTAAGTCCGATTGCGACGAACGCCTAGGCACACCGGCACACAGGACCTGTGCAAGCTTATTGGGGTGCGTGCCTGTCAGGATGCGCCGCGACAAATGCGGGGTGATCGGCACAGGCCTTTTCGACACCCAGCAGACGCGGCATGTCCGACAAGTCGACCTTCCACCGGCGTGCATTGTAGATCTGCGGGATCAGGCAGATGTCGGCGAGGCCGGGCTGTGAACCAACGCAATAGGGGGTTTGTTCAAACTCACCCAACATGGTCTCGAAGGCCTGCAACCCCGGCCGGATGAAGTGCCGCATCCACTCTCCGGGCATGTCGGTCGGATCTTTGCTGAGGGTGGTCGCATGGCGAGCAACTGAAAGGTTGCAAACAGGGTGAATGTCCACCGCAATCGCATAGGCCAGCGCCTGCACGCGCGCGCGCCTTGCTGCATCGTCGGGCAGAAGGTTCAATTCACGTGTCTTGTCCAGATAGTCGAGAATGGCCAGAGACTGAGTCAGCCGCTGCCCGTCAATATCCAGCACCGGAACCAACCCTTGTGGATTTCGCGCAATATGTGCATCGCCCTTGTGTTCGCCGCCCACCAGGTCGACGACAACCGCGCGATAGTCGATCCCGGCCAGATTCAGGGCGATCCGCACCCGATAGCTGGCCGAGGACCGCCAATAGTCATAAAGGACGGTTTTGCTCACATTCGAATCCGTCACGTGTCGGCCAGGGTGGCGGCGCCAATGGCGTCAGACAACACCGCCTTGTCGCCGATATGATTGGCCAGCACCAGAACCAGTCGGGCGTTCAACGCGTCACTGTCGGCTTTTTCAAGCCCTTCATGCGCGGCCAGCAGCTCGGCATAGAAGTCGTCAGCATCGTCGATATTCGGGGAAAGGATCAGGTCAGACATCTCGCTCACTCCTTACCACAGGCTCTGCGGATTGCATGGCGGAAACTGTTTTCTTCATAACTGTCCCGGCGCGCCGCCACGTGCTGATCAGGACGGATCAGATAAACCGCGCTGGTTGCGTCGCCCAGATAGCGACGTTTCAGCGCCAGGGTCTGGTCATCCTTGACCGACAGCGCCAACCGCGTGACCTCGACCCCGTCTTCTTCCAGCACCTCCGGGGCATCCGCGTCAATCGTCAAAAGGGTGAATTTGCCTGCCAGTTTGGGCAACAGGAACGCATCACCCAGCGGCGCGTCCGGGCAGGCCGAGCCGGGGCGCGTTTCGGCTGGGCCATCCAGCGCGTCGGCAGAATTCAGGGTCGAGCCGTCATAGGTGCAAGGTTGACTCAGGCGTCCCGAATTCACCAACGGACGCGCAAATTCGTGCTTCTCGCTGAGGTCCAGAACCGCATCCCGCAGAACCCGCGACATTTCGGATTTCGGCGTGATGAAATCGGTGGAGCGGCTGGATTTCTGGATGTTCTCATCAGCCCCGTGCACGCGTTCCGCGTTGTAGCTGTCCAGCAGGCTTTCGGGGGCTTTCCCATCCAGCACCAGTTTCAGTTTCCAGCACAGGTTGTCAGTGTCTTGCAGGCCGGAATTGGCACCGCGCGCGCCAAAGGGGCTGACCTGGTGCGCGCTGTCGCCTGCGAATAGGACACGCCCTTTGCGGAAGCTCTCCATGCGGCGACACTGGAACGTATAGATCGAGACCCACTCCAGCTGAAACTCGACGTCATCGCCCAGCATCGCCTTGAGGCGCGGGATCACATTCTCGGGACGCTTTTCGCGTTCCTTGTCGATGTCCCAACCCAGTTGCAGGTCAATACGCCAGACATTGTCGGGTTGTTTGTGCAAAAGCGCGGATTGCCCGCGATTGAACGGCGGGTCAAACCAGAACCAGCGTTCCGAGGGGAAATCGGCATCCATGATCACGTCCGCGATCAGGAAATTGTCTTCGAAAACACGCCCTTCGAAATCGATGCCCAGCATGCGCCGGGTGGGGGACGCGGCACCATCGCAGGCGATCAGCCATTCGGCCTCGAGTGTATAAGGGCCTTCGGGGGTTTCGACCTCCAGCCGAACGTGATCTTCGTGCGTACCGATTGCGTCAACCTTGTTGCGCCCGCGAATTTCAATCGGTGCGCCGTCTGTCTGCAACTCGCGCACGCGTTCCACAAAGAAGTTTTCAAAATGGTATTGCTGCAAGTTTATGAAGGCCGGGTTGGCATAACCTTCGTCCGGCTGAAGGTTGAAATCATAGACCTGACGGTCGTCGAAAAAGACCTTGCCCCGGTCCCACAGCACACCTTTGTCGACCAATTGCTGGCCGCAACCCAGCCGGTCTGCGATTTCCAGCGTGCGCTGAGAAAAACAGATGGCGCGGCTGCCGAAGCTGACTTTGTCATTCTCGTCCAGAACCACAACTTCGACCCCTTGCTGGGCCAGATCGATGGCGGCGGCCAGACCAACCGGCCCCGCACCGATAACGATCACCTTGCGCCTGATGGGCGTCGGGCTGTCCTGATCCGGGCTGCGTTCATATCCGTAAAGCGGCGTTTCAAAGATCTTGTTCATGGGCTCCCCCCGAAACAGATGCACCGATGTGCTGCATGTCCTGTCCCCCGGCGACGGGCGCCGGAGGTCTTAGATTATGGTTTCATCGAATCCCGCCGCAAAAAACGATCTGGATCAAACTCGACCGTTTTTCGTCAGCCTTGCAGGGCTTCCCACATCTCGAGGTCGCGCTGGGCGGTCCAGATGCGGGGCGTGTCAATGCCGCGCGCCTCGTCATAGGCGCGGGCCACGTTGAACGGCAGGCAGTGCTCGTAGATTGCGTAGTCGGCGAACTTCGGATCGCATTCAGCGCGGACTGCGTCCCAGGCCTCTTTCAGGGACCCGCCGCGCGCGGCAACCTTCGCCGCCGGCCGGTATGTGCTTTCGACAAAATCGCGGGTGTTCTCGATGGCCGCATTCACCATGTCCTTGCCAACCAGCGCGTCACCGCGCCCCGGTGCGATGGCGTCGACGTCGAACCACTTGATCTCGTCCAGCGTGTCGCCCCAATCGCTGAAATGACCGTCGCCGCAATAGCAGGCCGAGTGATATTCGACGATATCGCCGGTGAACATCACGTTCTGATCCGGCACATGGATGACGATATCGCCAGCTGTATGCGCGCGGCCCAGATGCATCAGGTCGATCCGGCGGTTGCCCAGATACACCGTCATCGTATCGCTGAAGGTGGTGGTGGGCCATGTCAGGCCAGGGATGCTTTCATGCCCTTCAAAGAGGCGCGGGAAGCGCTGGAATTCGCTGTCCCAGTCTTCTTGACCCCGCTCGACGACCATGGCGCGGGCCATGTCCGACATCAGGATCTGCTGCGCGCCGAATGCGCTTGCGCCCAGAACACGCACTGCGTGGTAGTGGGTCAGGGCCACATGCGTGATCGGTTTGTCGGTGACGGAACGCACGCATTCGATTACCTTATTTGCCAGACGCGGAGTCGCCTGCGCCTCGACAATCATCACGCTGTCGTCGCCGATGATTACACCCGAATTCGGGTCGCCTTCGGCGGTAAAGGCATAAAGCCCTTCTCCGACTTCAGTAAAGCTGATCTTTTTTTCCGACATGTCCCCCTGGGACGCGAATGCCTTGGCCATGGTGGGTTCCTTATCGTGAATATGGGTTTTCAAGAGCGGGCAAAACGGTGCCGACACATTCACCGAAGCCGATCGTGTAGCCGTCGCCACGAGCTGCGCCGGTAAGGGTCAACGTGTCGCCATCGTCGATGAAGCTGCGGGTTTCACCGCTGTCCAATGTCAGAGGTTCCTTGCCGCCCCAGCTAAGCTCCAGCAACGAGCCACGTTCAGGTTTGGTTGGCCCGGAAATGGTTCCCGATCCCAGCAGGTCGCCCGTGTTCATGGGGCATCCTGATGTGGTGTGATGCGCCAATTGCTGCGCAGCGGAATAGTACATCTGGTTGTAATTGGTCCGGGCAATCGTCGTGGCGGGTTGTCCGGCAGGTGCCATGGTGATCGCCAGATCGATGTCATAAAGCATCGGGCCGCAATCCTTGAGGTGATCCAGAAGCTCGAACTCGCGGGGTGGCGTGTCACAGCGGAATGGCTCGAGCGCCGCCTTGGTCACGATCCACGGGCTGATCGAGGTTGCCGTGGCCTTTGCCTGAAACGGGCCCAGCGGCTGATATTCCCATGCCTGGATGTCGCGCGCGGACCAGTCATTCAGAAGCACGTAGCCGAAGATATTGTCATCCGCTTCCTGAACGGTGATCGGACCATCCGAGGGTGTTCCGACAATCGCGCCCATCTCAAGCTCGATGTCAAAACGGCGACTGGGCAGGAAGGCGGGCAAGTCCTGATCGGGGGCTTTCAGCTGACCCCAGGGGCGGCGAATATCCGTGCCTGATACCACGACCGAAGATGCGCGGCCGTTGTAACCAATGGGAATGTGCAGCCAGTTCGGTGGCAGGGCGTTTTCCGGCCCCCGGAACATGGTGCCCACGTTGAAGGCATGGTTTCGGCCTGCGTAGAAATCGGTGTATTCGCTGACCGCAAAGGGCAGATGCATTTCCGCATCTTCTTGTTTGACAAGCAGCGGTTCGACCTTGGCTTGTTCATCTGAACCCTCGGTCAGCAGGCTGATCAGCCGCTCACGCAGGGCCGCCCAGACGGCTGGGCCTTCCTCCATGAGAGGGTTCCAGAACGGCATGTCGAACAGCGGCTCATCGCTCAGGGTGATCAACCCCTCGGCTTCGGCGGCGGTGACGTCGAGGATCACGTCACCGATGGCCACACCACAGCGGGGATCATCACCTTCGGTCGAGAAGACACCATAAGGCAAATTGTTCAGTGGGAACGGATGTGTCGCGTCATTGGCCGACGCCACCCACGAAGTCATCAAAGGCATTTCTTGCCCCTATTTTGTTGTGTTCTAAGAGGTTCGAGAGGATTTTAGCTTTGGAACGGCGATAGCAAAAGCACGAAGCCGCGGCGGTTGTGGCATGTCATATGCACGAGGCGTCACTGCACACCGGTTGCCGAGGCACGTTGGCTCGGCAACCGGTTCAACTCCGGCATGTTCAGCGCGGGCAGGACGACGGCAATGAAACTGAACCGATGGGTGGCTCATTTCTTGCCCGGCGTTCCGTCGAACTTCTTCTCAAGCGATGTCCAGCAGTCGATATAGTCATCCTGCAACGGCGCTTCGGTGGCGGCAAACGAGGTCAGGTGCTGCGGGAAGCGGGTTTCGAACATGAACGACATTGTCTGGTCCAGCTTGTCCGGCCCCAGGTTCGAGTATGACGCCTTGTCGAAGGCCTCCCTGTCGGGGCCGTGTGGGATCATCATGTTGTGTAGGCTTGTGCCGCCGGGAACAAAGCCCTGCGGTTTCGCGTCGTACTGGCCGTAGATGTTGCCCATCAGCTCGGACATGATGTTCTTGTGGTACCACGGCGGGCGGAACGTGTCTTCCATCACCATCCAGCGTTCACGGAACAGGACAAAGTCGATATTGGCCGTACCGGGCTGGCCGGACGGAGCCGTCAGAACTGTAAAGATCGACGGGTCGGGGTGGTCAAACAGGATCGCGCCGACGGGGCAATAGTTGCGCAGGTCGTATTTGTAGGGCGCATAGTTGCCGTGCCATGCCACGACATCCAGCGGGCTGTGGCCGATCTTGGTTGTGTGGAATTGCCCGCACCATTTGATTGTCACGTTAGAAGGGGTTTCACGATCCTCATAAGCGGCCACCGGCGCCTTGAAGTCGCGCGGGTTGGCCATGCAGTTGGCACCGATTGGTCCGCGACCCGGCAGTTCAAACTTCTGACCGTAATTCTCGCAGACAAAGCCGCGCGCAGGGCCTTCCAGAACCTCGACCCGGTACAGCAAACCGCGTGGAATGATAGCGATCTCCTTGGGTTCCAGGTCGATGATTCCCAATTCCGTCGCAAATCGCAGGCGTCCTTCCTGTGGCACAACCAGCAATTCGGAATCAGCCGAAAAGAAATAGTCATCCACCATGGATTCCGTGACCAGATAGATGTGGCTTGCCATGCCGACCTGCGTGTTCACGTCACCTGCGGTCGTCATGGTCCGCATACCCGTCATCCAGTTCAGACCTTCATCGGAATGCGGGATAGGATCCCAGCGGTATTGTCCAAGGCTGATCACATCCGGATCAATGCAGGGGGCCGATTTCCAGTAGGGAAGATCGATTTTTTCATAACGGTGTGAGTGCTTTACCGATGGGCGAATTCGATAGCACCAGGTGCGCTCGGGCGGGTTGGCGGTAAAGGCGGTGCCGCTCAGCTGCTCTCCGTAAAGACCATAGTTGCACCGTTGCGGGCTGTTCATGCCTTGCGGCAGGGCCTCGGGCAGGGCCTCGGTTTCAAAGTCATTTCCAAAGCCAGGCATATAGCCTGCATGAGTTCCGACAGGCGTCGCAGCCTGTGTCAGCGTATGCGGATCAGTCGGACGATTCATTGCGTTTTCCTCCGTTTGCTGCTTGTCGGGTAATAGTTGATTTTGTAACTAACAAGCATGACACACGATGAATCCGAAAAAAATGATGACTTTTATCTGCAAAATTTTCTGCCCTTCCTGCTGAATCAGGCGGCCGAACGGGCTTCGCTAGAGTTTCAGGCAGTTTACAAGGGCCGCTATGGGATGCTCAGAACCGAATGGCGGGTATTGTTCCATCTGGGTTTGTTTGGCGAGATGACCGCCAAGGAAATCGGCGAGCGCGCCAGAATGCACAAAACCAAAATCAGCCGTGCTGTCGCCAAGCTGGAACAGCGTCGATACCTGAAACGCACACGGGACGAAGCGGATCGGCGGGCGGAATGGTTGACACTAACACCAGCAGGGCAAGCTGTGTATCGTGACCTGCGCGGCGTTGCTGCCAATTACGATGCGAAACTGTCAGGCCTGTTCAAACCGGAAGAGGCCGCGTTGTTGCGACAAATGCTGCAAAGGTTGGCTGGTTTGGACTGATCTATGGCAATTGACGCGGCCTGCCCCCAAATGGGGATCATACTTGATACGGACAACAAAATGACATTGCCAGATTCCGCTTCAGTTTTCTCACATTCCCTGATCGAATGGCTGGTCAGCAAGGGGCTGGAGGGCGCGGGGCAAGAAGAGCTGTTGGAAGGGTTTTGTGCCCGATTGGTGGAAATGGGTATTCCGTTGATGCGCTTTCATGCGGCGCAGTCGACTCTGCATCCGGTTTACGGAGGTACCGGTTACAGCTGGTACAACGGCGCGGGCGGTGAATCCGAGAAATTTGAGTTCACGGAAACGCCCAGCGAAGTTTGGCAGCAAAGCCCACTCTATACGCTGCTGAACGGTGATCTGGATGAAATCCGGGTCAAACTGGTCGACCATAATGAACCCAGCCGCTTTCCCTTGTTGAATGATCTGCGTGAAATCGGAGCGACCGATTATTATGCCACCGGCCTGTCATATGAAGGGGCCAGACAACTGCGCCCCGACGGTACGAAAAAGGTCAGCGATGGTGTTCTGATGTCCTGGACCAGCGACGCACCGAACGGATTCGAAGACAGCGATCTGAACCAAATACAAACTGTACTGCCGCATCTGGGGCTGGCGCTCAAATCCGCCAAGAACCAGGAACTGGCCAAGGATTTGATGCGGGTTTATCTGGGGCGGGATGCCGGTCGCCGGGTTCTGTCGGGTGAAATTCGGCGTGGGTCTTTGCAGCAAATCGACGCTGTGATCTGGAATTTCGACCTCGAAGGCTTCACCACGCTGTCCGAAGACCTGCCGGGGCATGAGATCATCGACATGCTGAACGACTATCTGGCCGTCGCCGTGGGTGTGGTGCATGACAAGGGCGGCAACATCCTGAAATTCATGGGTGACGGCCTGATGGCAATGTTCGATGTCGGAGAGATCGACGAAGACGCCCGTGCCGCGCTTGAGGCCGTGCCCTTATTGCAGTCCCGCATGGATGAACTGAACGCAAGGCGCCGCGCGCAGGGTCTGCCGGTGGCCAACTATACGCTGGCCTTGCATTCGGGCGAGATTCTCTATGGCAATATCGGGTCCGAGACCCGGCTGGACTTCACGGTGATCGGCCCGGCTGTCAACCAGGCCGCCCGCATTGCGGGAATGCACCGGTCTTTGGGTCAGAGGATCCTGATCTCGGATGATGTCGCCCGCGCTGCACAGCCCTGCGCGCAGGAGCTTGTCTCGGTCGGTCGCTACATGCTGCGCGGGGTGAATGAACCAAAAGAGCTGTTTACGGTGTACAGCCCCGGCGGGCCATCGGAAACCAATTGAAACTGCGGCTATTCCTTCCAGCGGTGCCGAAGCTGAAAGACGTGATGGAACGCCTTTAACCCGCCGGGATTGATCGGATAATCGCGTATGTTGTGGATTTGAGCCAGTATCTGGTTCGAACCCAGATCCACCGATGCTGCACCGGGGACAAGCGACAGAACCTCACATAATTCTGATATCTGCCGGAAAAGGTGACCCAAGCCGGTTTTGGGTTTTGCCAGCTTTATTCCTGCTGCCATGAATCCATGCCGACTTGGGTCTTGCCAGTTTCAATCCATGTAGAACTCAGCCTCCGTTTGAGTTCGCCAGCGGCGGTTGAGCAAAGTCATTGGCTGGCGCTGTCAGGTCCGCGGCTCCGGTTCCGGGCATCAACTCGAACCCAAGATCAAACTGGTCCAGAGTCGAAGCCAATTGCGACACAACATCGGTGTTGCCCTCGGATTGAGCGGTTCCGTCCGCCAGCATATCGACAAGCTTGCTCTCTCCGGTCATGACTTTCTCCAGATCCGCTCTGTTCAAGACGATCGACAGGTCTGCGTCGGGTGCCTTTCGATCAACGATGTGGGTCAGCGTGGCGTTGCTCATCTCGACGACGATGTTTTCATCCCGGTCCGGAATCGACAGGTTGATCGTGAATTCCATACCCGCCGCCTTTTCGCTGTTGACGCGGATGGCTATGAAATCAAGCCACATTGAGGTTTCCATCGCCCGGATCGTGTCAGGGCCGGTGGTTTCGATAGTTGCACCTTGCGGGATGCCGTTGCGCAATTCGTAAGCGGCACCAAGGAACGAGTTGCGAACCGAAGGGCTTTCTTTTTGATAGCCGATCTGCTCGAACGCATCAGCCAGCAGGTCCTTGGCTTGCTGATTTTCCGGTTCGGCATAGACCAGTTTGTTCAGGATCTCGGTTGCGTGCAAGTATTGCCCTGCGTCAATCAAGTCCTGCCCCTTGGACAGGATCGGATCGGCACCGCCCATCATCTCGACATACAGTGGTGCGCTGTCCTGGGGCGACAGAGGCGTCAAGGTGGTCGGGTTCGCATCCCAATACCCAAGATACCGGTTGATCACTGCCCGGCTGTTATGTTCGACCGAGCCGTGATAGCTGCGCGCAGCCCATTGCTGCCGAAGACTTTCGGGGACCTCATAGACATTATGGACCTCATTGATGGTCACACCCTTGTTAGCCAGATTCAACACTCCGTTGTTGAGGTTGGCGTAGGTGTCGCGCTGTGCACGCATGACCTCTTGAATGCGATCATTGCCGAAACGCGGCCAGGAATGCGAAGCGAACATCAACTCAGCTTCCTGCCCGAACTCATAAAGCGCGTCATTGATATGCTTCGACCAGCTGAGCGCATCGCGGACCAGCGCGCCGCGCAGGGTATAGATGTTGTGGATCGTGCCGGTGATGTTTTCCGCAGCCCAGAACGCCTTGAGGTCGGGGAAATAGGTGTTCATCTCGGCAGGGGCTTCGGTGCCAGGCGTATTCTGGAAGATCATGCGCACACCGTCGATGGTGATCTCTTCATAATCGTCCGAGACATAGCGGGTCGGCTCGATCAAGCCGGTGGTTCCGGCCGAGATGTTCTTGCCGATCGACTGATCCACATGACCATGCGGATCGCGCGGCAGCAAAACACCGTATTGGAAGAACAGACGGCGGTTCATCACGTTTCCTGCATAGACGTTCTCGGACACTGCATGTTCCATGAACCCTTCGGGTGCGATGACCTCGACCCCATTGGCCACATCTTCATCGGTGATGACACCACGGACACCGCCGTAATGGTCGGCATGTGAGTGCGAATAGACAACCGCCTTGACCGGCAACTCGCCTACCGTGTCATTCAACAGTTTCAACGCCGCCGCCGCCGTTTCCTTCGATGCCAGTGGATCGAAGATGATCCAGCCGGTCTCGCCGCGGATGAACGAGATGTTCGACAGATCGAAGCCGCGCACCTGATAGATCTTGCCTTCCAGAATCTCGTAAAGACCATAGTTCATGTTCAGGATCGCCT
This sequence comes from Ruegeria sp. HKCCSP346, assembly GCF_017872595.1. NCBI lineage: Bacteria > Pseudomonadati > Pseudomonadota > Alphaproteobacteria > Rhodobacterales > Roseobacteraceae > Ruegeria > Ruegeria sp. HKCCSP346. Next base: position 84,614 of record NZ_JAEDOT010000009.1, on the reverse strand, counting down.
GACGTTGCAGCGATGGATGGATCGAGTCGAAATCCTGCCCTTCTTCCAACAGGAAGTCATAGCTGCCGATGTCCCACGCGACAGTGCCGTCTTCGGTCTTGATTTGGCGATAATCCGGAACGGCGATCAGACCTTTGCGGCTTTCTTCAAAATCGCGCTGATCGTCAAATGGTAGAGAGTCGCGCATCTGCTCCTGAAATTCGACCGTGAATTTCGATGGCATCTTGCCCTTGGGGTCAAAGTGATCCTGCGCGACCGCGGCACCAGCCGTCAAAATCGAAAGCGCGGTAGAGAAAAAAAGTGTATGTCGGCGTGCCATGTTCAAACGGTTCCTGTCGAGTTGAATGCAAATAACGAAAGCGACAAGGAAGCAGCAATAAAATCACACCACTAGGGAAAATCAGACCGTCCGCACGGGACGGTAGCTGTTTTGAACACAAATGCCACTTCCTTGAGGCTCCGGCGCCTGCCTGCGTGGCAAACTGCACGTTCCTGCTAACCTGAGAAAAAGATCAGTGAAGTGCGAACATGTTGCCACCCGAGTTCAATCCCATGTATGAACGTTCCCGTAGCTCTCTGAGTGCTTAATTTATAGGAACTTTTTACGGGACCGGGATTCTTCAGTTGGGCTTTTCGGAAAATGACATTCGGGCGCAGTTGCACCGCCTTTTGAAGCATCAAGATTTCACCGCCACACCCCAGCGCCGCGCTTTTCTGTCTTATATCGTGGATGAGTATCTGGCCGGGCGCGCGGACCAAATCAAAGGCGTGTCCATCGCCATGTCCGTTTTCGGCCGGGATGAAACCTTCGATCAGCAAATTGATCCGATTGTCAGGCTTGAAGCGAGGCGACTGCGTCAAGATATAGACGGCTACTATGCTGGGCCCGGCCGATCAGATCCCATTCGATTGACCATTCCCAAGGGCGGCTATGCCCCAAGGTTTGAAAGCGTTGCCCCCCCGGCGGAACCAGTACCGGCACAGCCTGCGCCCCCTCATGTTTCCGGCTTCGGCCCCCGGCGATTTTTCAGGGCTGGGTTGGCTGTTTTCGGGGCTTTGGTGCTTTGCGCCTTGATCTGGGTTTCTTTTTTTGCGTCGTCCACAAAAACGGCTCAGCTCTCGGTTCAACCGTTGCCGCAGGGTCCTGTGGTTGCGGTACTGCCATTCGACACTCTGGGTGAGGGGCCAAGCTATTTCGCCGATGGCATTACTCAGCAACTGACCAGCGAGCTGGTCCGGTTTCGTGATATTTGGGTTCTCCCTTTGGGCAGCGTGCGGAGGTTTTCGCAAGGGGGCACGGATTCACAAGCTTTGCGCGCAGAGTTCGACGCGGATTTCGCGCTGGAAGGCAGTGTCATGGACATGGGCGACACGGTAGAATTGTCTGCCCGTCTCATAGACCTCAAGAGCCAGCGCTACATCTGGGTTCACGAATACAAGGTTGGCAGCTCACCCAGTGACATCTATGCCGCGCAAGACATGGTCATACAGGATGTGATCGGAAAACTTGCGGGTAAATACGGTGTTCTTACGCAAGACGCGATGAAGAAGGCGGCGCGCACCCCACCCGGAAACCGTGATGCCCTTGACTGCGTGTTGAGTTACTACAGCTATCAGGTCACAATCGATCTTGATCGGCACCACGCAATCAAGGCCTGTATCCTGAGAGCGCTTGAACAAAACCCCGACTATGCCGAAGCGTGGGCAGTACTGTCCAACCTGTATCTTCAACAAGTCCGGTTTAGTCTTGGCGGAGACCGCCAAGATCTTTTTGCCGCCGCGGATGCGGCTGCGCGTCGGGCGGTGGAGATTGATCCAAATTTGGCTGCCGGGCATTTGATGCTGGCCAACATGCGCTTTGTTCTTGGCGATATTCAGGGGTTTCGCCAGGCGGGTCAGGTCGCAATTGATCTGAGCCCGAATGACACGGCTGTTCTGGCGCATTACGGAATGAGATTGGCCTTCAGTGGCGAATGGGACGAAGGGCTGACCTTCGTGGAACGGGCCATCGCCCTGAACCCGGTCCATCCGCACTGGTATCGTTTCCCGCGTGTCATTTATGAGTTCGATCAGGGAAACCACCAGCGGGCCCTGACAATTCTGGATCAAATCGACATGCCGAACTTCTTTTGGACGCATCTATGGGGGGCTGCCTTGAATGGTGAGTTGGGGAATCAAGAAGCGGCCCAGGCGTCATTGAATGAACTGCGGACGCTACAGCCAAATTTCGCATCAAAGGCGCGGGACATTTTTTCAATCTGGCAATTCGATGACTCGTTTCAGAGGAAACTGATGAACAGTCTTCGTAAAGCCGGCCTGCAAGCCGAAGCTTGACGACATCTGACCGAAGGAAATCTTCGAAGCCGGGAATTCTGAATGCCGTCGCCCTCGAGCCGTGCCGAGGTGTCGGCGGCGGGCTCGACCGTCACGTCGCCGAAGATCAGCCGCAGCTGACCGCCCGGCTTTCACCGCATCCGGCCACCGACGAAGCCCGCTCTCGGAGATCCCTTCGCCATGCGATCCGGGAAATGCAGTCTGAGCATCCAACGCAAAACGTACTCTCCGTCATGAGATAGACATCGCCTCGCGGGCCGGCCGGGGCGAGCAGTGTGACGCTCAGCCGCCGCGCAGCTCACTTTGTCGGCATGGCGGTCGCCGGGACAGCTGATCAGAAATCTATCTCTACACCCGGTAGGTTCAGCTCTTTCATCATGTCACGCAATTCCTGCCGGGCGGCGATGTTCGAGATGTTCAGCTGTTTGACGCCTATGTCCTTCAGGTCCAACAGGGTCAGGCCGCGCGGGAACAGTTCGCGGAAGATAACCCTCTCGGAAAAGCCCGAGGCGACGCGGAAGCCGATGCGCTGGGACAGCATTTCGATCGCGCGTTGCATCTTTTCCTTGTTGACCATGCGCTGCGTACCGACCCGGTTGCGGACAACGACCCAGTCGATCGGCTTCAGCCCCGCCTGTGCCCGCAGTTGACGAGCGTTCCAGACCATTTCGGAATAGACGGACGGGCCAAGGATTTTTTCGCCCTTCGAGTCGATCCGCGCCAAAAGGTCGAAGTCAATGAAGCTGTCGTTCAACGGGGTGATCAGGGTGTCGGCCAGCGAATGCGCCACCTGACTCAGACGGGTGTGAGACCCCGGGCAGTCGATCAGAATAAAGTCGCTGTCGCTTTCCAGCTGGGATACGGCAGCAGACAGGCGATGGTCATAGATGTTCTCGCCCGGTTTCAACGTTGCGGCATCGATCTCGGGCAGGTCGTGATGGCGCGGGCTGGGAAGGGTCAGGTCCGAGCTCTTGAGGAAGTTGTTGCGGTTCTCGAAGTATCGTCCCAGACTGCGCTGACGCAGATCCAGATCCAACGTGCTGACCTTGTGTCCCAATCGGGCCAGCGCGGTCGCCACATGCATCGACACGGTCGATTTGCCTGCGCCACCCTTTTCGTTCCCGACCACAATGATATGTGCCATGCTTGTATTCCCAAGTCCCGCCGTGCTTCACTACACGTTGTTGTCAGCCACTATATGTTGTGTCGGCGGCGAAGGAAAGAACCTCAAGCGGCGCTTTCGGGCAATATCAGACTCCAATCGGGAAAACCCAACGCCGTGCACGGGTTACACAGGGCGCTTGCCATTGCAATGGCACTGATTCACTGTCGACAAACGGTTTCGGCAAGGAGTTTTTTGCTTGGAGCACCTGTTCCTGAATGTTTTGAACGTGGTTCTGCCTGTCCTGATCTGCGCTGGTATTGGCTATGTTCTTGCCGTGATTCAGGCGCCTTTCGACAACAAGGTCATTGGTGGGATCGTCTCAAAAGTCGGCTATCCGACATTGATCATTTCTCATCTGTCGAACACCAAACTGGCCGTGGGCACGTTTCTTGACATGATGACGGCCGCTGCCCTTGCGGTGGCCGGTTTCGGGGTGTTGGGGTATGTCGTGCTAAAGGTTCTTCGCTTGCCGGTGAGGGCACTTCTGACGCCGTTGATGCACGGCAATGTCGGCAACATCGGCCTGCCAATCACTTTGCTGGCGCTGGGCGATGCAGGTATGGCCTATACCATGGCGTTCGTGGTGGTTGTGCTGATCAGCATCTTTACCGTCGGCATGTGGATCCCGGCCGGAGAATTCTCGCCCAGGAAACTGGCGACGTCCCCGATTATCTACGCCGTGGGCCTCGCCCTGATCCTGATGGCAACGGGGCAAAGCCTGCCGCAACCGGTCGCAAAGTCCTTTGACATCTTGGGTGGATTGTCGATCCCGCTCATGCTGCTGACCCTGGGGCATACGCTCGCGACGCTGCGTGTGAAAAGCCTGGGTCGCGCGGTTCTGCTGACGGCCCTGCATCTGGCGATGGCGGTTGCAATTGCCAGTGTTCTGATCTGGTTGTTTGGGTTCACGGGAACCGAGCGGGGTGCGCTGATCCTGTGTTGCCTGATGCCTTCTTCCGTGGCGACCTATCTGTTTATCGACCAGCATGTTCCGGAATACGGGCCGGATGTGGCGGGGTTCATTCTTGTTTCGACGCTCAGCACTGTACTGGTGCTGCCCGTTGCGCTGTCTTACTGGATTTGACGCAACCCTATGCGCAGGACCAGAAATCGTTAAACTGATGATGTTTGTATTCAAAATTCTTGGTCAGTGGGTGTTTTATGGGCGATGAGAGCTCGGCCAATGTATCTCCGCAGTCCCGCGCCCGTGTGGTGCTGGCCATGACGGCCATCTGCATGATGGTCGTGGGGTTCAACACAACTGCTGTGACCACCATATTGCCCAATCTCAGGGCCGAGTTCGATTTGACCCCGTCAGGTTTGCAATGGGTGATGGCCACGTATTCCGTGACCAGCGCCACGCTTGTCTGCATCGTCAGCCGGCTGGGTGACATTACCGGCAAGATGGGTGTGTTCTTTTTTGGCATGATCGTCTTTGCAATCGGGTCTGCCTTTGCCCTGTTGGCGCAGGACGGGGCGATGCTGCTCATCGGGCGCGGCGCGCAAGGCGCGGGCGCGGCTGCTTTGTTCGGCACGTCCCTGTCATTGTTGACGGCGGCCACGCCCGAAGAGCAGCGCGCCAGCGTTACCGGCATCTGGGGGGCGATTGTCGGTCTGGCGATCGGTGTTGGGCCCATCGTCGGTGGCGCTTTCGGCCATTATGTCAGCTGGCGCGCCGTCTTTGCAGCCGACCTGATTCTGCTGGCGGTGGCCTTCGCCATCGGGCTGCATGTCAGCAAACGGAAATACGTTCCCGATACCCGTCTTGCCGGGGCAAAGTTCGATTATGCGGGGGCCGTTGCCATTCTGTTTTTCCTCGGGCCATTGTCCTTTGCGCTCAGCAACGGGGAAAACGGCGGGTGGACTTCGCCTTTGACACTGGTGCCGCTGGTCGTGGCGGCCGTGTCGACAATTGCCCTTGTCATCGTATCCCGCCGCAGCGACGACCCTTTGATCGAGCTTCGGTACTTTCGCCATCCGCGTTATCTGATGGCCGCGGCGGGGATGTTCTTTACTGGCTTCACGCTGTTCTGCTTCTTCGTCTATTTCAATACATTCGTCCAATCGCCCGATGCCTTTGGGTATTCGTCCATCGGTGCAGGTCTGGCGATCATGCCGCTCAGCCTCAGCATGTTTGTGATCTCGGTCACCGCACCCCGCTTTCTTGCCCCCTACAGCTTTCAATGGCCGATCGCCATTGGCCTGGGGGCGATGGCCTGCGGGTTCCTGCTGCTGATGACAACAACGAACACAACGCAGTTTTCCGAAATCTGGTGGAAGTTGCTGATCGTCGGTGTCGGGTTGGGCATCTGCTTTTCGCTGTTGCCACGTCTGGGCCTGCGCCTGCTGCCCGAGCAGCATGTGGGGCAGGGTTCGGGGGTCATCAACGCCTGTCTCTATTTCGGAGCAACTCTTGGTGCCGTGGTGGGCGGTCTGGCCGAAGCGATCACCAAACGCCGAGGTCTGTCCGAGGTGATCGACGCGCTGCCTGCCGGGTCAATCCAGCGCGAGGATCTGGCCCATGCGCTGGCACATGGAACGCCGAACCAGATACAGCAATTGATCTCGGGGATGGATCCGTCTGCGGGAGATACATTGGCGAAGGCCCTGCGGGATGTGCAGGACAACGCCTTTGACAATGCCATGTTGGTTGCCGCGATTGCGGCACTGGTCGGAATGACTCTGGCGCTGATGTTGTTGCGCGGGCCGGTTCCCCCTGTACACAGTGCGGCGGAATTGACCCGCAATCCGCGACAACCAAGCCCCTAACCGCCGAGGTAAACCCCTTTCTGCGGGCGAAAAAAGACCTTCTGATCGTGTAGCTTGCCCAGAAGTTCGTGAATGCGCCTCAACGTGTCTTCCCGGTCGGTCCTGCTGTCCTCTGGTTCATCCGAAGCAACATGTGACAACGAAGCGATCGAGTCGCGCAAAGCCGTTTCAATCAGATCCATATCATCGACTGAAAGCTCGATCATGTCATTGTACTGGGGCATGTCCGGATCTCCGTGGAAGCTGAGCGTTGGTCAACCGGAGTGTAGCATCCCTGGGCCTTTGCCAAAACGCATCTTGTTCGGTTAGTCCGGTTTCGCGTCCATAAGACACATGGAAGCTTCCAACAAAAAAGGCCGCCCCCAAGGGACGGCCTTTCGAAATCGAAACCGGTCAGACTTAGAAGCCCAGACCTTCGTATTTCTTTTTAAACTTCGACACGCGGCCGCCGGCGTCCATCAGGCGCGACGAACCACCAGTCCATGCAGGGTGCACGGAGGGGTCGATTTCCAGAGCCAGCTGGTCGCCTTCGGCGCCCCAGGTGGATTTCATCTGAACCACGGTGCCATCGGTCATTTTGACGTCGATGACGTGATAATCGGGATGGATGTCTTTTTTCATCTTTCCGTTCCTTACGCTTCGGCGCCAGCCTTGGGCTTGTAGTTCGTGACCTCTGCGATACGTGCGGATTTACCGCGGCGGGTGCGCAGATAGTACAGTTTGGCGCGACGAACGCGGCCACGGCGGACAACGGTGATGCTGTCGATGTTGGTCGAATACAGCGGGAACACACGCTCCACGCCTTCGCCGAACGAAATCTTGCGAACGGTGAACGAACCGGCAATGCCATTGCCGTTGTTGCGCGCGATGCAGACGCCTTCGTAGTTCTGCACACGGGTGCGCGACCCTTCGGTCACCTTATAGCCGACACGAATGGTGTCACCGGCCTTGAAGTCGGGGATGTCTTTCCCCAGGGCGGCAATCTGTTCCGCCTCAAGCTGTGCGATAAGATCCATCGCAGGTACTCCTATATGCTCGTGGTTGGTCCACGAAGTTTGGGCACGGCCTGAGAGCTCTTGGTCTTCACCGGGTCCTGCATGCAGCCCGCCAGAGGTCAGATCGAATGTTCCTTTGGTCTGGTTTGATCTGACACATTCCCGCCGAAGAAAGCCGGGCTTTAAGCCGAAAATCAAACCAAAACACCGGAGTCGCAGAATGCGGCACCGGATTGCGGTCGTTTAAGGGTATTGAGTGCCGGAATCAAGAACAAATCGTATGGCGAAGCAGTGGGAATCCGCCTTTCGAAAATCCCACCGTTGCCACAGCGGTCAGATCAGGCATTCTGAAGGAAATTGAAAGAGCAGAAATTTCAGACAGGATCCCATGATGCGAATTGCACTTATGCTGACGATTGCAGCCGCTTTGCTTATGTCGTGCGGACGCGGCGGCCCGAAACCGCAGGTCGTGGAGCCCACGCCTGGCGTGGACAGGACGGCACCGTCCGTAATCTATCCTGATTTTGGGGACGCCGATCCGCATGAGTGGGAAGGCCGTCACCCTGGCTTGTATCCGATCCACGGGCTTGACGTCTCGCGCTGGCAGGGACCGATAGACTGGCGTACGGCCAAAGCTTCGGGCGTAAGCTTTGCATTTCTGAAAGCAACCGAAGGCGGCGATGTGGCGGATCCATTGTTCGACGACCACAGGCGCGGTGCTCAGGCAGCGGGCGTGCCGTGGGGGGCTTATCATTACTATTATTTCTGCCGATCGGCCCAGGAACAGGCGCGTTGGTTCATTCAGAACGTCCCGAAAGGGGCAGATCTGCCGCATGTTCTTGACATGGAGTGGACGCCGCATTCCAAGACCTGCACGTTGCGGCCCGATGGCAGAACCGTCCGCGCCGAAGCGCAGCGCTTTCTGGACATTCTCGAACGGCATTATGGCCGGCGTCCCATCGTCTATACGACAGTGGATTTCTTTGCGGATACGGATATCGGGCGTTTGCCCAAAACCGAGTTCTGGTTGCGATCCGTCGCAGGCCATCCGCGTCAGGTCTATCCCCGCACAGTCTGGCGGTTTTGGCAATACACCGGCACCGGGCTGGTGCCGGGGGTTCAGGGCAGGGTGGACATCAACACGTTCAACGGCACCCCAGAAACTTGGGCCAGCTGGAAAGCGCGCCGCTAGTTTTTGGCTGTCCCGTAGGTTTCGATAGTGCCGCCCCCGACCAGGTGGTCCAGCCGCCGTTCGCGTTCATCACCAAAGGCGTTGCGCACCCAGAACGATTCACCCGCGGTCAGTTCGCGCCGCTCGAAACCGCGTGCGCGCAGGCAGCGATCAACCTGATCGATTTCGCCCTGTTGGCGCAGCTCGTCCTGAAATGGCGCGGTGACCGCAGGCCCGATGATGATGCCCCAAAGCAGGATATTGGTTGCATAACCGCCAATTACGGCGCTGTTGCCGCCCTCGTCAGCTTCCTGAGAGCAGGAATCAACGGCAACCTTCGCAGAGTGCAGATTGTGACCGGCTTGCGTCGGAACGGACATCCCAAGCGGTTTGGTGGTACAGGCGGAGACAACCAGTAACGTGCCAAGCAATAGCTTTTTCATAATGCCTTCTATTTCACTTCTTATTACCCAAAAACCAATGGGGCATGGAAGTGAATAAGTTTAGGTGTGTTCAACTTCAAATGGCATTCTGACAAACATCGAAAATGAGGCATCCCGGCCACAACGAGCGGGTCTAGTCCTGGGTTTCCGATGTGGCTTTGACATATTCCGCCCAGATATCAGGACGCCGTTCGCGCGTGATGTCTTCTGCCATTTTATGCCGCCATTCCGCGATCCGGCCATGATGGCCCGACATCAGAACCTCGGGGATCGGGCGCCCTTTCCAATCTGCGGGGCGGGTATACTGGGGGTGTTCCAGCAAACCCGAGGCAAAACTTTCTTCTTCTGTCGAAGCCTGATTTCCAAGCACTCCGGGAATCAGCCGTACCGTGGCATCGATCAGGGCTTGTGCCGCGATTTCGCCGCCGGTCATGACGAAATCACCCAACGATACCTCTTGAACGCCGTAATGTTCCAAAACGCGCTCGTCCACGCCTTCAAAACGACCGCACAGAAGGGTCATGCCGTCACAACGGGCAAGATTCTGCATCATGCGCTGGTCCATGCGACGCCCGCGCGGGCTGAGGTAGATCAGCGGCCAGTTTCCTTGAATGCCTGCCATCGCATGTTCGATCGCGTCACCCAGAACATCGGCCCGCAGAACCATGCCCGCGCCACCCCCGGCCGGGGTGTCATCAACATTGCGATGTTTGCCTATTCCGAACTGTCGCAGATCCACTGTTTCCAGTTGCCAAAGCCCTTCCTGCAAGGCCTTACCTGTCAGGCTTTCACCCAGAACACCGGGGAAGGCGGACGGGAACAAAGTGATGATCTTGGCTTTCCAGACCCCGTGCAGATCAGGGCTCGGCGTCATCAGCTCGCGTGGTTTCAGGGAAGGACGGATCGCCTTGCGGCCGTGGGATCTGCTGGGTTTCTCTGTCATGTCTGGCGGGCCAGTTCGTTCTGTGCGGATTGAATCAGAGCTTTCTTCTGGGTGATCATGGCGGCGTCGTCCAGCGAGGATCGGTTCAGCGCCAGGATTTCCTGCAGCACATCGTCTGAAAATGTTGGCGTGCCATGTGCAGGCCCGACAAGCTGCGACGAAAGCTCGGGTGGCAGGTTCAAAAATTCGGCCAAGGGCGCACCTGCACCAAGGCGGTGGTTCTGCAACGCTTCCATCCACTCTGTTCTGACCGTAACGGATGGCAGCCGATTCCGGACCGCATCAGCAGTTTCCTTAAGGGATGGCAAATGGGCAAGTTCGGAGGAAAAGGCGTCCAAATCCTGCACCATGCGTGATTTCTGCAAGTCGTGTGCCCACAGGCTCCGCAGCCATTGATCGCGGGCGCGCAAGGATATGTAGATCGTGATGTCGGTTTCATGACCCAGAAACCGACGCCGCACGACGCTGACCAGAGTTTCCGCCAGTTCCGGTGCAGCACCGTATCCTTCTCGCTTGTTTCTGCTGGGGCGCAAGCCTGCGAAATTCTCTTCGCTCAGGATCAACCCCCGGCGTGCGCCGAAATCCAGATCGTCCAGAAACGCGTGCAGGTGGCTTCCAAAACCCGCCAATGTGGAATCCAGCCGGTAAAGCGAGTGACGCGTGGCGCTCTCGCTCAAGCCGCTGTTGCGCGTTTTGTAGGGCAGTACCAATGCGAAGCGTGGCCAGATCAGTTTCCGGTTTTCATGGAGGAAGGACTGTGCTGCGGTCATGCCTGTCTTGTGCAGGCCCAGATGCAGCAGGACCCGACGCATCAGATCAGGCCTTCGGGCGGGTCGGCCACGATACGGCCTTGTTCCAGATCCACCGTGGGTACAACTTGCATCGTGAAAGGCAGCAAAACCGTGGTTTTCAGGCCCGGCCCGTGCAATTCCAACAAGTCCGCGGCGCCGTGGTTCTGCACCGATTTGACCTTGCCCAGCAAGGTGCCTCCGGTGTCATAGACATCCAGCCCGATCAGATCGTTGTGGTAGAATTCATCATCGGGCAGCGACGGCAGCTGATCGCGCCTTGCGTAAAGGCGCAACCCATTCAGGGCATCCGCCTGTTCCTTGGTTTCAACGCCACCAAGGCGGGCCGCGAATCCGTTCTTGATGGTGCGCGTCAATACCACCGGATAACGCTCTTTGCCCGCTTCATCGGTCAGCGGCGAATAGGTCTCGATATCTTCGGGAACGGCGCAAAAGCTTTTCAGCCTCACCTCGCCTCGCACACCGTAAGCCCCCGCAATGCTGCCGACGCAGATCAGATCACTCATTGGCTGCCCCAGTCGTCAAACATATCCCGTTTCTCCATTCGCCAAGCCCGTTGCAGGCTTCACGCTGGTTGTTGCGCTCGAAGAACACGCCCACAATAAAGGCGATCAACAGCAGAATGGGAAGTCGTATCAATCCGAACATGAGGCCTTACCTTGTTTCGATCGTCAGGCCCTGCGCCCGGGTTTCCCAGCCGACCTGTTCCAGTTCAGGTGTATCCGACATCTGTTCCGGCCGGCCGACACAGAAATAGCCGATCAGGCGCCAGGTTTCAGGAGCATTCAGATCGCGCTTCATCTGGTCGGGATCCAGAATGGAAACCCAGCCCAGCCCTAGCCCTTCGACCCGAAGTGCAAGCCAGAACAAAGTGATCGCCGACACGACAGAGTAGCGCCGCATCTCGGGCATCGTGCCGGCGCCAAGTCCCAGCCCTTTTTCGGTGCTGTCGTCGCAGAAGACGGCCAGTTGCACAGGCGCTTCCTGCATCCCGGAAAGCTTCAGACTGCTGTATAGCTGCGCCTTGTCCCCCGAGTAGCCCGCCAAAGCGTGGTCATTGGCGGTGCGAAAATTCTTCAGCGCTGCGGCCCTTGCCGCTTCGCTTTCGACGCGGATCACGCGCCAGGGTTCGCTGAGCCCCACCGAAGGGGCCAGTCGAAATGCGTCGAGGCAGCGCGCCAGCACTGCCTCGTCAATCGTATCGGTGCGGAACCGGCGCACATCCCGCCGGAGCCGCAACAACAGGTCGAACTGCGTGCGAAAATCGTCTGTAAAGGAATGATCCCGCACGCGTGCGCCTGCTTATTCTTCTGCTGCGGCTTCTTCCGCCGGAGCAGCAGCGGCTTCGGCTGCTTCAGCGGCCTTGGCGGCTTTCTCTTCGGCGCGCTCCTGGGCTTTCTTGCCCGGAGTTCCCTTGTTGGGGTTGTTGCGCTCGGCCTTGTCACGGGCACCGGCCGCTTCCAGCATGCGTGCGATACGGTCGGTGGGCTGTGCGCCCTGATCCAGCCAGTACTGGATGCGCTCCATGTTCATTTTCACGCGCTCTTCACTGTCTTTCGGCAGCAGCGGGTTGTAGGTGCCCAGTTTCTCGATGAAACGGCCATCGCGCGGCATACGGCTGTCAGCCGCAACGATGCGATAGAAAGGACGTTTTTTCGAGCCGCCGCGGGCGAGACGAATTTTCATTGCCATGGTGGTATCTCCTTTGAATGGCATCACGCCAGAGGCGTGTCTTTGTTTGAGTCGGCGTGGGTGCCGGTTAGTTCTGGTGTTTGTTGAACCGGAGGTTCACTCTTGATGCTTCCGGTGGTGTCGGATGACTTCCTGAATGATGAAATTCAGGAAAGCCTTGGCGAAATCGGGGTCCAGATCGGCCTCATTCGCCAGGTCTTCTAACCGTGCGATCTGCGCAGCTTCGCGCGAGGGATCGGACGGGGGAAGGTCGTGTTCGGCCTTGAGCTTGCCAACGGCCTGCGTGTGCTTGAACCGCTCGCCAAGCGTGTAGACGAGGATCGCATCCAGCCTGTCGATGCTTTCGCGATGCTCTTTCAACAGCGTGGCAGCCTGTGTCACGGGGTTGGTCATTGGCCGGTCCTTTCGGTGGTCAAGTCAATCTGCGGATGGCGCCAGATCTGAGCGTGCTTGCCCAGAAGTTCGGCATTCTCAAGCTCCAGCGTTGCACCAAGCCGTTCAGCCAAAGCGCGCGAACGATCATTTGCATGGGCGATGTAAGAGATCACACCGTTCAGGCCCTGATGCCGGGCGGCATGATCACGCGCAGCCGATGCAGCTTCAAAGGCCAGCCCCTTGCCTTCGGCTTCTTCCATCAGGGTCCAACCCAGTTCCGGTTCGGCCCAGCCCGGTACGTAGATCATTCCGGCCCAGCCGAAGAATGTGCCGCCGGCCTTTTCGGTCAGGTGCCACAGCCCATAACCCCGCAACGCCCAATGACCCAGCCGGTTCGACAGAGAGTTCCAGCATTCGAACGAATCCTTCGGGCCGCCCACCATATGGCTGCGCTCGGTCGCGAAGAATGCGGTCATTGCGGGCAGATCATCCAGATGCGGCGCGCGCAGGATCAGGCGTTCGGTTTCAATGGTGGGAATGGTGAAAGAGGTCATGCGTATGCCTCCATTCCGCCATTCACCAGATCCGAGGGCGCCGGGTGCCGCCAGATTTCGGATTTTCCGTACTTGGGGTGGTCATAGTGATACTCGAACTGCGCGCCCAGACGCTTGGCCACGGCCTTGCTGGCGTGATTGTCCAGGTCGATCAGTGAGATCGCGGTTTCCCAGCCCAATACATCATAGGCGTAGGCGCGTGCGGTCAGCGCGGCCTCGGTCGCATAGCCCTTACCGGTGGCGTGGTTCAACAGGGTCCAGCCAACTTCGGGTTCCGGCCAGCCTTCGGGAAACCAAAGCCCGATCCGCCCGACATAGGTGCCGGTGTCTTTTTCATCGACGCTCCAATACCCATAGCCGCGCAAAGCCCAGTGCCCCAGCAGCGAGGCGACCACCCGCCAAACCTCATCCTTCCGCAGAGGGCCGCCGACGAACTTGGCCGCATCGCTTGCAAAGAAGGCAGTGTCCGCATCGACATCGGCCTCGGACGGCGCGCGCAGGATCAGGCGTTCGGTTTCCAGCGTCGGGATCGGCAACGCGAATGTCATGCCTGCACCTCGCGGTAGCGCCAGACATGCTGGGTTGGCCCAAAGGCGCTTTCTGCATCGGCATCACGCGCTGCGCCCAGTCGTTGGGCAAGCGCGTTCGAAGGGGCGTTGGATTGCGAAACATAGCTTACGAACTGCCCCGATCCCAGCAGGTCAAATCCGAAATCACGCACGGCGGCGCAAGCTTCGGTGGCATAGCCCTGCATCCGGTGTTCAGCGCCGAACATATAGCCAAGTTCCGGTTCGTGATCGTCCCATTCCAAGCCCAGAACGACGAAGCCAATGGCCTGATCATTTCCTTTGAGCGTGACCGTGAACAGGCCGTGACCATGCAGAAGCCAGCCCGCGGTATAATAGGAAAACTCGGTCCACGCGGCTTGCGCGGTGTCACCAAAGCTGCCTTTGCAGATCGACGTCCACACCGGCAGGTCGTCCAGTGTGGGCACGCGCAGTACCAGCCGCCGGGTCTGAATGACCGGCAGGGCTGCGCGATATTGCGCTGCTGCCATCGCCGCCTTTCCGGACGGGGGCTGGGTACAGCGTGCGGGGGTCACTTTTTCTTTCCGAACCCGCTCAGGCCCGGAGGCAGACCCATGCCGCCGCCCAGACCGGGCATTTTGCCACCCATGGCCTTGGCCGCCTGTTCCAGCGCCTTGGGGTCCATGCCTGCGGCCATCTCCTCGGGGCTGGGGCCGCCTTTGCCGAACATGCCTTTCATGGCCTGTTTCAGCATCTTGCCTTTGCCCATCTTGCCCATCTTCTTCATCATGTCCGACATCTGCCGGTGCATCTTGAGCAGCTTGTTGAGGTCGCTGACCTCCATCCCGGACCCCGCCGCGATGCGTTTCTTGCGGCTGGCTTGCAGCAGTTGGGGATTGGCGCGTTCCTTCTTGGTCATCGACTGGATCATGGCGATCTGCTGGCGCAGAATCCTGTCGTCCAGACCGGCCTGATCCATCTGCTTGGCCATCTTGCCCATGCCCGGCATCATGCCCATCATGCCCTGCATGCCGCCCATCTGGATCATCTGTTCCAGCTGCATTTTCAGGTCGTTCATGTTGAACTGACCCTTGACCATGCGCTTCATCATGCGCTCGGTCTGTTCCATCTCCATCGTTTCCTGGGCCTTTTCGACCAGGGCAACGATGTCACCCATGCCCAGAATCCGACCGGCGATCCGGTCCGGCTCGAAGGTTTCGAGCGCGTCCATCTTCTCGCCCAGACCGACAAAGCGGATCGGCTTGCCGGTGACTGCGCGCATCGACAGCGCCGCACCACCGCGCCCGTCGCCGTCCATCCGCGTCAGAACCACGCCCGAGATGCCGACCTTGGCGTCGAACTCTTCAGCGACCTCGACGGCGACCTGCCCGGTCAGGCCGTCAACCACCAGCAGCGTCTCGCGCGGGTCAACGGCGTTGCGGACCTGTTCGACCTCATCCATCAGGATTTCGTCGATGTGCAGACGACCCGCGGTGTCGAGCATGTACACGTCGTAGCCACCCAGCGTCGCCTGCTGTTTGGCGCGCTTGGCAATATCGACAGGTTTCTGGCCGGGAACGATCGGCAGGGTGTCCACTCCGATCTGGGTGCCCAGAACCGCCAGCTGATCCATCGCCGCCGGGCGGTAGACGTCCAGCGAGGCCATCAGGACCTTTTTGCCCTCTTTCTCTTTCAGACGTTTCGCCAGCTTGCCGGTGGTCGTCGTCTTACCCGAACCCTGCAAGCCGACCATCAGGATCGGCGCGGGCGGGTTGTCGATCTTCAGCGCACCGGGGTCTTCCTCGCCACGCAGGGTGTCAACCAAAGCGTCATGCACGATCTTGACGACCTGCTGACCGGGGGTGATCGACTTGGTGACTGCCTGACCGGTGGCCTGGCTTTGAACTTTCTTGACGAATTCCCTTGCAACCGGCAGCGAGACGTCGGCCTCAAGTAGGGCAACGCGGACCTCACGCAGGGCGGTTTTGACGTCTTCCTCGGACAGGGCGCCCTGTTTGGTCAACCGGTCGAAGACGCCAGAGAGGCGTTCGGATAGATTTTCAAACATGCCTGCGGCCTCCTTAGCCGGTTCTGATTTGGCGCCCCTTAGATAAGGGCAGACGGGTCAATGCACAAACGCCCCCACGGGCGAAACTCGCTGGTGGGGGGCGATCCCTGAACGACTCAAGGGACCGGAAGATCGAAAGGCTTCCGGATGTTTGGCGATCATCTACGCCTCTGGGCCGTGTGAGTCAAGATAAGCTATGTGAGTGTCACATTGCGGGCTATTCTGCGTGATTGAAGCTGAGGGAGGGGGCGATGAAGAATGGTCTGCCGCGAAAGACGACCGACTATGTCGGCGAAGTGACCAACACCGATATATGGTCCGGATTCGAGATCCGGCCCAGCGACGTCTTTGTGTGCACACCGCCCAAATGCGGCACCACTTGGACGCAAACACTGGTGCGCATGCTCATCACCGAAACGGCCGACCCCAGTGTGTACGACAACAGGGTCTCACCGTGGCTTGATTGCAGTTTTCGCGATCGGGTCGCGCAGGCGGATGAACTGAGCGCGCAAAGCCATCGGCGCTGTATCAAGACACATACCCCGCTTGATGGCATCTTGTTCTCGCCAAATGCGCAATATCTGGTTGTTCACCGCCACCCGGTTGACGTTCATTTTTCAATGCGCCGCCATGTCGAGAATATGAAGCATGACTGGCTTGATTACCTGTTCCCCGACGATCTGTCGGAAGCTTTCGACATGTTTTTGAACCGGCCCGCGTCGTCCAAGGGCACAGATGACCTGACCCTCAGATCGATCATTCATCACTTCCATTCCTTTTGGATGTATCGCGACCTGCCAAACATCCATTTTCTGCACTATGCCGAGCTCAGCCGGGATCTTCCGGGACAGGTCGCGCGCCTTGCACGGATCATGGACATCGAAATTAACCCGGTTCTGGTCAAGGACATAGCCGGGGCCGGCAGTTTCGGATCGATGAAAAACAATGCCATACGTCTGGAGCAAACCCCCGGATTCACCAGCGGTTTTCACGACTTTGCGCAGTTCTTCTCTTCGGGCACAAGCAACAAGTGGGAAGGCAAGCTGACCGAGCAGGACATGGCGCGATATGACTCCTGCATGTCCCGGCTGGTCTCAGCCGAAGAACGATTGTGGCTGGAACGCGGCCTGACCTCTTAATTCGTCCCGACTGCGCGACGGTCTTGGCCGGGCTTAGATGGAAGCCAGTCATTCACCGCCTCGGCCAACCGGCGAGAGCCGGAGCCGCTGGAAAACGCTTCGACAATGGGATGGCGGCCCGCGCTCATGCCTTTCTCAAGAACAAGGACCGGGCGATACAGCGTCGAGGTGCCGTTTTTGCTTCGGGATGTCGTGCTTTCGATTTCTGCGTGGGACAGGTTGGACAGTTTGTGTTCAACCGCTTCGTAACCAAAAACCGATTGGCGGCGGATCAGGATACTGTCCTTGTTCCGATCCAGAATGATCTGAACCCGTCTTACGAAAACGCAAAACGTACCAAACCCAAGACCTCCTCCGCCAAGGGCGAAGATCAGGCCGAACCAGATGCCTTCGCCGCCCGTGCTCATCAGAAAAATACCGGGGCCGACAAAGGCCAGAATGAAAATGACCAGCGTGATACCGATGAACCAGGGCGTATTGGCGATGATCAGTTGGTTCGGGGTGTCTCGGGTCACTTTCATGGCGGTACGCTAGCACCGTTCCAACACCCTGTTCCAGTTTGTTTCATCACCGTCTTGCGTGAAATCAGGCTGAATCGCGCGGGGCAAGGACAGCACCGTCCTTGATCTCGGGCAGTGTGGTTGGCGGGGTCAAGGCCAGGTTCGGCACGCCAGACACTGACTGCGCCAGTGATGCGCGCGATTTTCATTCGGGCGGGTGTCACCCTGGCAATTGTATGTCCCGCGCTTGAATTCCAAGCTTTGTTGCGCGATGAGCAATCCCCAAAAAGCGAGGGCTTCATGGACGCTTCATCCACCTATCAGGACACGTTGCCGCTGAGTTCGGACGCATTGCTGGCGCAGATGGAAGATTGGGGGCTGACCTATCGCCTGCATACCCATGTGCCATTGCGTACGGTCGAGGATGCAAAGGCGGTCGAAGACCAGTTCATGACACCGGGAGAGAACGCGCTGAGGGTCAAGAACCTGTACCTGCGCGACAAGAAAAAGCGCAACTATCTGGTGACCTTGGAACAAAGTCGCGAGATTGATCTCAAGGCTTTGGGGGCCGAGTTGGGCATAGGCAACCTGTCCTTCGGCTCGGCGGACCGGCTGTTTCAGAATCTCGGCATACGCCCCGGCGCGGTCAGTCCGCTGGCGATGATCAACGGTGTTCAGAATGATGTCAGGTTCTTCATGGATGCGGCGGCACAGCAGGCCGAGGTGATTTACATGCACCCCCTTGTCAACGACCGCACCGTGGCCCTGAAGCGGGCCGACATGATGGCCTTTTTCGAGCGCATCGGCTGCGCGGTCACGTGGTTGCCCTGATTACATCAGCGCCTCTTTCAATGCGGCGGCAACATGCGCGGCTGACGGGTTGACGAACAGATGCCCGTCAGCTTCGAACACCGGATCGTCCAGGTGGTTCGGAAAAGCCAGTGGAAGCTCGGTACAGGCCAGCAGGATCGCGGTTCCGGGGCTGGCGTGCTTGTCGCAAAACGCCAGCAGACGAGCGCGGGCCGTGTCGGTTGCACCACCATAGAAATCACTGTCGATCATGGCCTGCATCTGGGAAATCTCGGGTTCGGGCAACCGTTCATTCGCGGTAATGCCTTCGGCGGCCAGTCGATCCGCATAGTTGGTGGCCTGCATCGTCACGGTTGTTCCCAGGACCAGAGCCCGTGATGCGCCGGTACCTGCCGTCGCCTCGGCGGTTGCGTCAAAGATGTTGAGGATCGGCATCGAGACACCCTGCCGTATCGCGTGAAGCCGCGCATGGGGGGTGTTGGACGCGATAATGCCAAAATCGCACCCGGCGCGTTCGAGAGTCAGCAGGGCGTCGCGGAACACCGCGTCAAAATCCGCCCAGCTTGCCTCATCACCGGCGACACCGCGCAGGGCGCGCGTTCTGGCCTGCGTAACGGATTCGATGGTCATCGGTGGGATTGGCAAAGGCGAACCATGGCCGCGTTCCGCGTGATAACGCCCGGCCCCTTCGGCAATCGCCCGGTAATAATCGACGGTCGAGGCCCAGCCCACACCGCCCAGAATGCCGATTTTCTTCATGTGGCCCATCCAGTCTGCCTGTTTGCTCGCATGCAGACTGGACGTTTCCACGCTCGTTGGCCAGAGGCGATCAGGCTGCAAGCTCCGCAACCGCCTTGTGGGCATTTTCCAGCGCCGCATCCGGGTTCACGGCCATCTGATCAGCGGCGATGACGTCGATGTCATGAATGCCGATGAAACCCAGAACGTGGCGCGCGTAATTGGTGGCGAAATCAGCTTCGGATCCGACGGGAACACCGCCCGATGCGATGGCCAGAATGGCACGTTTCCCTTCCAGCAGGCCTTTGGGGCCGTTTTCCGTGTAGGAAAAGGTCAGGCCCGCGCGCGCCACGAGGTCGACCCAGGCCTTGAATGCGGCAGGCACCGAAAAGTTGTAGATCGGCAGGCCGATGACGATGGTGTCGGCCTCTTGCAGTTCGGAAACGAGTTCGTCCGACAGGGCCAGCCGGTCGCGCTGTAGATCGTCGCGCTGCTCGGCGGGGGTGAAATTGGCGGCGATCCAGTCTTCTGTCAGCAGGGGCAGGGGGGTGGCCAGATCGCGGCGGATGATACGGTCTGCGCCCAGTTGCTTGACCACACGGTCAGACAGATCGCGCGTGGTCGAGTTCACGCGGCGGGCGGATGAGTCGATGTGAAGGATCGTTTTGGTCATTGTTTTGGTCCTTTTGGTCAGGGGAATCTTGTCCTGCGCCCAATATGATTGTTGCGTTGATGAACAAAACTCGGATACATCAACAGTTATTGTTGGAAATTGCACAGTGACGACATTGCCATGGATAATTGGGATGAAGTGAGAACCGCCTATCAGGTGGCACGCATGGGGACGGTCAGCGGCGCGGCAGAGGTTCTGGGTGTTCACCACGCCACCGTGATCCGTCACATTGATGCGATCGAGGCGCGATTGGGTGTCAAACTGTTCCAGCGCCATGCCCGTGGGTATACGCCGACCGAAGCAGGCGACGATCTGTTGCGTGTGGCCCAGGCGACCGAAGATCAGTTCAACCAGCTTGTCGGCCGGATGAAGGGACGCGGAGACGATGTCTCGGGTGAATTGGTCGTGACATCCCTGGGGTCTCTTGCCCCGTTGGTGGTGCCGACGCTCACCGCGTTTCAAAAGATGCATCCGGACCTGATCGTGCGATACCTGACGGGCGACCGGCTGTTCCGGTTGGAATACGGTGAGGCGCATGTGGCGATCCGCGCCGGATCGGCCCCTGATCAACCCGACAATGTCGTCCAGCCTTTCCGACAAGAGGAAGTTGGTCTTTATGCCAGCGCCTCGTACATCGAACGGTTCGGCAAGCCATCCGGAATCGAAGATTTTGCACGCCATCACTTCGTCAGTTCCGATGATGAGACCAGCCGCGCGCCGTTCACACGCTGGCTGCGCGCGACGGTACCCGCCGATCGCATCACCTTCCGCTGTACCAACAACTTCTGCATGCGCGAGGCCGTCCTGGCCGGTGCCGGCATCGGCTTCATGGCCCGTTGGGAGGCTGCCCGCCACGACAATCTGGTCGAGGTGATTGATCCGCTGCCGGAATGGTTCGGCAATTTGTGGCTGGTGACCCACGTGGATTTGCACCGCACCACCAAGGTACAGGCCTTTCTGAGCTTTCTGAAAGAAGAAGCCAAAGGCTGGCAGCCATGAGCCCGCAGATGCGTGGCCATCTGGCCATGCTTGCCTTTTCAGCCCTTGTGGCAGGCAGCTTTTCGCTGGGGTCCATGATCGCCAACGAAATCGCGCCAGCCGCCCTGAATGCGGTTCGCTTTGCGATTGCCGCTGCCGTGATTGGTTTGGCCGCCTTGGCGACAACCGGCCTGCCGCGCAGCGCCGCGCAGGCCCCTTGGCGCTATCTGGTGCTCGGGGCTTTGTTCGCCACCTACTTCGTCCTGATGTTCTATGGGTTGCGAACCGCCCCACCTGTCAGTGCGGCGGCGGTGTTCACCCTGACACCAGTTGTCTCTGCCATGGCCGGTTGGGTCTTGTTGCGCCAGATCACGACTCCGCGCATGGCGCTGGCCCTGACCATTGGCGCCGTGGGGGCGCTTTGGGTGATTTTCCGGGCCGATTGGCAAATGTTCCGCGCCTTTGAAATCGGTGGCGGCGAAATCATCTATTTCTGGGGCTGCGTCGCCCATGCGATCTATACGCCCATGATACGCAAGCTGAACCGAGGAGAGCCCGCCGTGGTATTCACCTTCGGTACGCTGGTCGCCGGGTGTCTGTTGTTGGTCGTCTTCGGCTGGTCGGACCTGATGGCAACCGATTGGGCCGGGCTTCCGGCTATTGTCTGGATCGGTCTGTTCTATATTTCGTTATTTGCAACGGCAGCCAGCTTCGTGCTGGTGCAGTTTTCTTCTTTGCGGCTGCCGTCGGCCAAGGTCATGGCCTATACCTACCTGGTTCCCAGCTGGGTCATTCTGTGGGAGATTGCGCTGGGCAAAGGCGTGCCAACCGGTTTGATCCTGGGTGGTGTGGCGCTGACAATCATCGCCCTGCTGATGTTGTTGAAAGAGGAAGTCCCGCCCTCGGTGCCTGTTCGCCGCGCCGTGGAATAAGCCATGTCTTCGCTGGAAAAACCCGACAGATCCTAGATGCATTCCAGAGGTGGAATTTGTTGAGCCAGATCAAGGCGCCCCTGCGGGCTCTTCCATAACCTCTTTGGCAGGCAAATGGAGGAGATCATGTTCAAACACATCATGTTGCCGATTGACCGGCATCTACCGCCCGAAGTTCGCAAAGCAGCCGATGTTGCCGCGCAGGTTGCAAAATGGCAGGGCGCCAAAATCACTCTGGTCAGCGTTACCGGGGCTCATATGGGTGAATCCTCGGAAACCGAGGCCGAGATCGACAAGGACTTGGCGGAGTTCACCGAACAGTTGGCCGCAGAAAGTGGATCAGACGTTTCCATGCGCAAAATCCACTCGGTCGACGTTGCCGCAGAGGTGGACAGCGATCTGACCCGCGCGGCCGAGGAGATCGGCGCAGATCTGGTCATTGTCGGCACCCACGCGCCCCGGATCACCGACTATATTTTTTCCAGCCACGCCGGTTATCTGGCGAAACACGCCAGCATGTCTGTTTTTGTGGTGCGCTAGGCCTCGCCCGACTTTGGCAGTTCAGCTTCCAGAAACCGTTCGAACGCGTCCAGATTGACGGGCTCGAATTGTCCGAACCCCTGCATCCAGACCGAAGCGGCGCGCAAGGCGTCGGGTTCCAGCTTGCACCATTTTACCCGCCCGCGTTTTTCCTGACTGATCAGACCGGCCTTGGTCAGTATGACCAGGTGTTTGGAAATCGCCGCCAGTGACATCTCGAACGGTTCGGCCACATCCGTCACCGCCATGTCATCCTCCAGCAGCATCGCCAGAATGGCGCGGCGGGTGGGGTCGGCGAGGGCTGCAAAGACGGTGTCGAGATCGTTGGACATGCGTCCGCTCAACCATAGCTGCCGGGATTGGTCAACCATTTGGTTGAATATGTGGATTCAGGGCCTTGGCGGCGCAACGGTGGCCCTCGAAACCAATGACACGCCCTGTGGGTTTTGAAAATCATAAAATTTTCAATGCTTTAGGCTGCGTCAATGAGGGCATTCAAGGTCGTTGACTCTGGGCGCTTCGCGCCTTAGCACCATGCCCAAGATTGTACGAGGGAAACGCCCGTGACCGATGATGACCAAAAGCAGCGTATGGCGCAGCTTGAGGCCAAGATCGAAGCGGCGAAAAAGGCCAAAGCGCCAAAACCTCGTGCGGATGCTGACGTGTCCGGGGGCGAGCTTGCCTGGCGGATGGTCATCGAAATGGTATCCGGTCTGGGGATCGGATTTGGCATCGGTTACGGGCTGGACAGCCTGCTCGGGACGATCCCGATCTTTCTGGTGCTGTTTACATTGCTGGGCCTTGTCGCGGGCGTGAAGGTTATGCTCCGCAGCGCGAAAGAGGTTCAAGAGAAACAAACGGCGGCAACGGCTGCCGAGAAGGACGAGAGGGACTGAACGTGGCAACCGAGACCACCGCAGCAGAAGGCAGCAGCCTGGTATTCCACCCGATGGATCAGTTCATCGTCAAGCCGCTGTTCGGCGACGGTGCAGTAGGCATGTTCACGGTCACCAACGTGACCCTGTGGTTGTTCTTTGCGGTGCTGGCCATAATCGCTCTGCTGGTGCTGCCCACTTCGAAACGCGCCATCGTTCCGACCCGTATGCAGTCGGTGGCCGAGCTGGCCTATGGCTTCATCTACAAGATGCTGGAAGACATCTGCGGCAAGGAGGGCGTGAAATACTTCCCTTATGTCATGACCCTGTTCATGTTCATCGTCTGCGCAAACTTCCTGGGGCTGATCCCGACCTCGTTCACCACCACGTCGCATTTCGCCGTGACCATCCCGCTGGCACTGGCTGTGTTCCTGACCGTGACCGTGCTGGGTTTCGTGAAGAACGGCGCCGCATTCCTGGGCCTGTTTTGGGTCTCCAGCGCGCCTCTGGCGCTGCGCCCGATCCTGGCGCTCATCGAGCTGATCTCGTACTTCGTACGCCCTGTCAGCCACTCCATCCGTCTTGCCGGTAACGTCATGGCAGGTCACGCGGTTATCAAGGTTTTCGCAGGCTTCGCCGCGATTGCCGTGATCTCGCCCGTGTCGGTTCTGGCGATCACTGCAATGTATGGTCTTGAGGTCCTGGTGGCCTTCATTCAGGCCTACGTATTCACCATTCTGACCTGTGTTTATCTGAAAGATGCGCTGCATCCTTCGCACTAAGGTCCGATACCCCAACATCGAAACTTCCAATTCGTAAGGAGACACATCATGGAAGGCGATCTCGCACACATCGGCGCAGGCCTGGCAGCAATCGGTTCCGGCGCAGCCGCAATCGGGGTGGGCAACGTTGCAGGCAACTTCCTGGCCGGCGCCCTGCGCAACCCTTCGGCGGCTGCTTCGCAGACCGCAACCCTCTTCATCGGTATCGCGTTCGCAGAAGCCCTGGGGATCTTCGCATTCCTGGTCTCGCTGCTGCTGATGTTCGCCGTATAATCTGCGGAACCTGATCCTTACGCGCAGGTGGGTCCAAGCCATAGCGGCCCACCTGTTGTAAAGACACGTTTCCGACGGAGGATATCATGGCGACTGAACCCCTTACAAAAGAGGTAGCTGGCTCGTGCGTCGACTCCTATGGCTCTGCCATCGGGATGCCACAGCTCTGCTTCGATTGGTTCCCCAACCAGATTTTCTGGCTGGTCATTACGCTGGTCGTCATCTTTCTGGTCCTGTCCCGCGTGGCTCTGCCCCGCATCGCGGCAATCCTGGCTGAACGTCAGGGGACCATTACAAATGACCTGGCTGCGGCCGAAGATCTGAAGGCCAAGGCGGTCGAGGCCGAAGAGGCCTATAACAAGGCGCTGGCCGATGCCCGTGCCGAAGCGCAGCGTATCGCTGCCGAAGCACGTGCGGAAATCCAGGCAGGTCTGGATGATGCGATTGCCAAGGCGGATGCGGAAATCGCTGCCAAGGCGGCTGAATCGGAAAAGGCAATCGCCGAAATCCGTGCCGGTGCGCTGGAAAGCATTCAAGTGGTTGCCAAGGATACGGCGGCTGAACTGGTCACCGCACTGGGCGGCGAGGCAGATGCCAAAGCCATCAACAGTGCAGTAGACGCACAGACGAAAGGATAAGTGACATGCGGAACACTCTTGCCCTTATCCTGACCGTTGGTGCCGCCAGCCCCGCGCTGGCTGCAAGCGGCCCGTTCTTCTCGCTTGGCAATACCGACTTTGTCGTCCTTCTGGGCTTCATCGTCTTCATCGCGGTCCTGTTCTATTTCAAGGTACCCGGTATGATCGGCGGTGCGCTGGACAAACGTGCCGAAGGCATCAAATCCGAACTGGACGAAGCCCGTGCTCTGCATGAAGAAGCCCGCAGTTTGCTGGCCTCGTACGAGCGCAAGCAGCGTGAAGTTCAGGGGCAGGCCGATGCGATTGTCGCGGCAGCGAAGGAAGACGCGGCCTTGGCGGCAGAACAGGCGAAAGCTGACTTGGAAAAGTCGATCGAACGTCGTCTGGCCGCAGCTCAGGACCAGATCGCTTCAGCCGAAGCATCTGCACTGAAGGAAGTGCGTGATCAGGCCGTTTCGGTTGCGGTTTCGGCGGCCAGCTCGGTTCTGGCAAAGCAAATGACCGCAGCGCAGGCCAACAAGCTGATCGATGCATCGATTGCAGATGTGGATGCCAAGCTGCACTGACGGGTGACCCCGACAGACACGTGATACAGACGACCCGAGAGCTTTTGGCTGTCGGGTCTTTTGTTTTTGCCGTGCTTCTGTTTCTGTTGTTTGGAACACTCCGAATCCTACGACCTGCCGGGGATCAGGTTGATAGGAGCGCCCTGATGGGGGCGTGAAAACAACAGGGAAAGACAGGCGGTGTCAGGCAACGCAGTTTCGATGAATATTGTCGGCGTCGTCCGAAATGGCGGGTCGGCGCTGATCGACACGATCAACAGGATCGAAAACCTGTCTGCGCAGTTGCACCGGTTCACCGTCACCATTGCCACGAACGACAACACGGACGGTACGGATCAGGTGTTGTCCGACTATGCAGGGCAAAACAGGCATGTCGATATCCTGCGACTGGATGGTCTTGCGTCAGAATTGCCAAACCGGGTCGAGCGTATCACGGCGGCCAGAAATGCAGTTCTCAAAAAACTCGAGGATCAGGACAGGGATCTGGAGTTGACGCTGGTGTTGGATCTGGATGGGCCGAATACCTGCCTGGATGCTCAGGCGGTTCTGACAGCAGCACAGCGGGTCGCCCCGTTGTGGGAGGGCGTTTTCGCCAACCCCAAACCAGCATATGATGATATCCACGCCCTGCGTTGTTCGGGTTGGTGTGATGAGGACGTATGGCAACGCATTCAAAGCACGCGCAGGCCGCTGTTCGGGCGTCGCAAATGGCGCCGGTCTGTCATGAAGTCCGCTGTTTTTGACCGCCAGTTCCACATTCCTGCCGATACGCCCCTAATCCCGGTCGACAGCGCATTCGGCGGTGCCGGGTTGTACAAATCCCGCGCGCTGCGAGGGTTGCGCTATTCTTGCCGGGACGAAAAAGGCCAACAGGTGTGCGAACATGTAATGCTGCACAAACATCTGAGAGATCGCGGCGCAAGGCTGTTCATCGACCCGGCGCTGACGACACTGGCCGCTGAGGACCGTTTGGGAGAAGGCAGCGGCGCGCCGTTCCCCCGACATCTGCTGCCAGCCGCGTCGGGCGCTGCCTAGTCCCGGCCTTGCCCTGCCTAGTCTGCAAAATCGGGGCCGCGCTCAG
The DNA here is from genome assembly GCF_017872595.1 of Ruegeria sp. HKCCSP346. Classification (NCBI taxonomy): domain Bacteria; kingdom Pseudomonadati; phylum Pseudomonadota; class Alphaproteobacteria; order Rhodobacterales; family Roseobacteraceae; genus Ruegeria; species Ruegeria sp. HKCCSP346. The sequence goes on along the minus strand of NZ_JAEDOT010000009.1, from coordinate 58,244 downwards.
CCCCGCCCGGTTTCGTGTTGCAGCCTTTGTTGCGCAATAGCTTCGTTTCGATCGGCCTTTTGCTGGTCCGCCATACAGCGTTCCACAAAATCCAAATGGCGTTCGATTGCATTTCGGGCGGCCAGGGGATCACGCTCTTGCAGCGCCGCATTGATGGCGCGGTGCTGGTCCAGGATAGCCTCGCGGGTGGCGCGCTGACGGAACATGGTCTGACGGTTGTAGAACACCCCCTGCACCAGAAGGTCATACATCGACCGCATCATGTGCAGCATCACCACATTGTGGCTGGCTTCGATGATGGCCATGTGGAATTCGGCGTCCAGCTGCGCCTCGTCATTCGCAGCGTTTCGGTTGTGGGCCGCCTGCATCTTGTCAAAGATCGCCTGAACGACCTTCAGGTCGCTGTCTGATCCCAGGCGCGCGGCTCGTTCCGCCGCCAGCCCTTCCATGTCACGGCGAAAGGACAGGTAATCGAATACAGCTTCTTCATGGCTGCCGAACAGACGGATCAGTGCCGGTGAAAAGGCAGAGCCCAGAACCTCGGCCACATAGATCCCGGATCCGGCTTTCGCAGTCAAAAGCCCCTGTTCCTGAAGGTCAGAAATTGCATCTCGCAGGGACGGGCGCGAAACGCCCATGCGCTCTGCCAACTCCCGCTCGGATGGCAGGCGCTCGCCGGGGCGCAGGATGCCTCGCAGGATCAAAAGCTCGATCTGGCGAACAACTGCGAGCGACAGCTTTTCCGTCTGAACTTTGTGAAATGGCATCTCATCTTCCGAAAGTGGTCAACTCATTTGACCATGGACGCCGGTACTGTTCAAGAATCCCCGGTCGCATCCGCTGATTAATTAGATCAGCAATATTGACCTTAATGGGGGAGAGCTTAGGCTGCACCGAATTGAGATCGGAGGAGCCTCATGTCCCAACACCCTTTGTTTGCCACCCGGGCCTCGCGAATGAAAGCGTCAGAGATCCGCGAATTGCTGAAGCTGCTCGACCAACCCGGCATCATTTCCTTTGCCGGTGGGATTCCTGATCCCGCATTGTTTCCCGCCGATGCGTTTGCACAGGCGTTTCAGCAGGCTCTGGGGCCGGATTTTCAAGCGCAGGCGCTGCAATATTCGGTCAGCGAAGGCTATGTCCCATTGCGGCAGTGGCTGGCGCATCACATGCGCGAAATCGGGGTGTCCTGTGACATCGACAACATCCTGATCACCTCGGGGTCGCAGCAGGCGCTGGACTATCTGGGCAAGCTGTTCCTGTCCCCCGGCGACACGGCCCTGGTCGGGTGGCCCACTTATCTGGGTGCGCTGGCGGCATTCAACGCCTACGAGCCGCGCTTTGACCGGCTCAATGGCAATCAGGGGGCCAAGGAATACAAGGCCGCAGCGGGCGAAGGCGCAGTGAAATTTGCCTATCTGTCGGCGGATTTTGCGAACCCGACAGGAGAAACCGTGGATTTGCAGGGCAGAGAGGCTCTGCTGGATCTGGCCGAGGAACTGGATTGCGCGTTGATAGAGGACGGAGCCTATCAGGCTCTGCGCTATGACGGGGACCCGATCCCACCCATACTGTCATTGGAGCAGGCCCGCAAAGGGTCAATCGAGGACTGTCGGACGATCTATTGCGGCAGTGTCTCGAAAACGCTGTCGCCGGGTTTGCGCATGGGGTGGGTGGTTGCGGCCAAGCCAGTCATTTCCCAGATGGTGCTGCTGAAACAGGCAGCGGACCTTCATTCCGCGACCATCAACCAGATGGCCGTGCATCACGTGGCGCAGGCCTGTTTCGACACCCATATTCCGAAAGTACGAAACGCCTATCGCGCCCGTCGTGATGTGATGCTGAACGCGATGGAACAGCATATGCCTGACGGGGTGGATTGGACACGTCCCGAAGGGGGGATGTTCATCTGGGTCACGTTGCCCGAGGGGATGGTTGGCTCTGACCTGCTGGCGCGTGCGCTGGACACCGTCAAAGTAGCATTTGTTCCGGGGCAGGCGTTCTTCCCGGATGGCAGCGGGGCAAACACGATCCGTCTCAGTTTTTCGAATTCTGACGAGGCGACAATCCGCGAAGGTATTCGCCGGCTGGGAGAGGTGCTGCGGGCCTGATGTTCGGAAAGGTTCTGTTAACCAAAATGCTGCAACTCTGCGGCATGATCCGGTTTCTCGCACCTCTCTTGCTGGCCGCCTGCGCCGCCGGGACCCCGCATTTCCGCGACGTTCCTGCCACGCGCGTGGCTGTGAATGGCAGTGTGTTCGACGTGCGTGTGCGCGGCGACCTGGCCGAGGCTGTGCGGATCAACGCGCAATACGCCCCTCGGCTGGGCCCGGTCCGGGATCGCGCCGCTTTGGCGATGGCGCAGGTTTCGGGATGTCCGATCCTGGACGTGCTGGGGGACGCAGCCGTGACCGTTGGGGTTTTGGGGTGTGACCGCGATGCGGGTGAGCGGCTTTTGCTGACGGCCGTCTCGACCCCCAATTACGAATGCATCGACTTTGGTCTTTATGAAAACGTCGGTGGGGAAAACGGGTATCAGGTCTTTGAATGCACGCCGTATTGAGATGCGCGCGTTCTTGCGTATTTCGGCAAGATGTTGTGGATAACTCGGGCTGATATCCCATATCCTGCGCAACTCCGTTGACTCGGACCCCATCCCTTGCGCAGACTTCCAATGCACAGGAATCATGGGACACGCAGCCATTGCGTTTCAGCAAGCTCAAACTGACCGGCTTCAAAAGCTTTGTTGATCCGACCGATTTGATCATCGCGGACGGGTTGACCGGTGTGGTGGGCCCGAATGGTTGCGGCAAATCCAACCTTCTGGAAGCTTTGCGTTGGGTGATGGGCGAAAACCGCCCCAAATCCATGCGCGGTGGCGCGATGGAAGACGTGATCTTTGCCGGGGCCGCCACGCGACCCGCGCGCAACTTTGCCGAAGTTGTCCTGACCATGGACAACTCGGAACGTCTGGCACCGTCAGGGTTCAACGACAGCGATCAACTCGAAATCGTTCGCCGCATCACCCGCGATGTGGGCAGCGCCTACAAGACCAACGGCAAGGATGTGCGCGCGCGCGATGTGCAGATGTTGTTTGCGGATGCTTCGACCGGTGCGCATTCGCCCGCTTTGGTCGGGCAGAACCGCATTGCCGAACTGATCAACGCCAAGCCGCGTGCCCGTCGGCGCATTCTGGAAGAGGCCGCCGGGATCTCGGGCCTGTATCAGCGTCGCCATGAGGCCGAGCTCAAGCTGAAAGGCACCGAAGCCAACCTGACCCGCGTCGATGACGTGCTGGAGCAGTTGGGCGGACAACTGGCCCAGCTTGCGCGTCAGGCCCGTCAGGCGGCCCGCTATCGTGAAATTGGCGAACAGCTGCGTCAGGCCGAGGGGATGCTGCTTTATCGACGTTGGAAAGAGGCCGACATGGCCCGCCAGCAGGCCGAAGAAAAACTCCGTGAGCGGATCACCGAAGCCTCCCGTGCCGAGGCTGAAGCCCGCGCCGCCGCCGCAAAACGTGCCGAGATCGAGGAAACCCTGCCGCCGCTGCGCGAGGAGGAGGCCATTGCCGCCGCCGTGCTGCAACGCCAGCAGGTGCAGCGCGATCAATTGTCTGATCAGGAAACCCGCGCCCGTCAAACGATCGAGACGCTGACCAACCGGATTCAGCAGCTGGCCAACGATATCGAACGCGAAGCTGGATTGAACCGCGATGCGGGACAGATGATTGAACGGCTGGAATGGGAAGCGCGCGAACTGGCCAAGGCGGCAGAAGGTCACGATGAGAAAGTGGCCGAAGCGGCGGAAATCGCCCGCGAGGCAGCCTCGATCCTACAGGAGCGCGAAGACCACCTGTCGCAGCAAACCGAAGATATGGCCCGTCTTGTCGCCCGGCACCAGTCCGCCCAGCGTCTGGTCGAAGACAGTCGCAAGACGCTGGCCCGATCCGAGAGTGAAGAAGAAGAAGCCCGGAAAGCCGTGGACGAGGCCAAGACGGCCCTGATCCGCGCCAGCGAGGCGTTTGAAGACGCCCAATCGGGCGAAGAAGAAGCCCGTGAAGCGGTGGAAGCCGCCGAAGAGGCGCTTGCCGCGGCGGATGAACTGCGCAACGAAACGCAAGCGCGCGAAGCCGAGGCCCGGGCAAGACGGTCCGAGGCAGAAGGCGAGCTGGGCGCGATCCGGGCCGAAACCACGGCGCTGGCCAAGCTGGTGGAGCGCGACACGGCGGAAGGCGGTCAGGTGCTGGACCTGCTGCGCGTCGAACCCGGCTATGAAAAGGCTTTGGGTGCTGCTCTGGCCGACGATCTTCGCGCGCCGCTGGTCGAGGGTGACGGGCCATCCGGCTGGGTGCAGGTGGCTGGATATGACAGCGACCAGCCATTGCCTGAAGGGGCCGAGCCTCTGGCGCTTCATGTATCGGGCCCCGATCGTCTCAGCCGACGCATTGCGCAGATCGGGTTGGTAGATGCGGATCAGGGCGGACGGTTGCAGGCATCGCTGAAGCCTGGCCAGCGGCTCGTGTCCCGCTCGGGCGACCTTTGGCGCTGGGACGGGTTCCGTGCCTGGGCCGAAGACGCGCCAAGTGCTGCTGCTCTGCGGTTGGAGCAGCTCAACAGGCTGGAAGCACTGAAACAGGACCTTGCCCGTGCCGAAGCACAGGCTGACGGTGCCCGGGCCGCGCATGAGGCGCTGTCTCAGCAATTGGCGGACGTGACCGAAGCAGACCGGCGCGCGCGTGAGGCCCGCCGTGCTGCTGATCAGCGCATGGCCGAAACCGCGCGCGCACTGTCGCGGGCCGAGGCCGACCGCAATCTGGCCCAGGGCAAGCTGGAAACCTTGACCCTCGCCGTTGACCGCCACAAGGACGACGCCATGGCCGCCCGCGCGCAACTGCGCGAGGCCGAAGCGGCTTTGGCCGGTCTGGGTGATCTGGACAGTGCCCGCGCGCAGGTCGAAGACATCAAGCAGACGGTCGAGGCGGCGCGGATCACCATGCTGACCCACCGCTCGACCCATGACGAGCTGCGCCGTGAGGGGGACGCCCGCACGCGTCGCACCCAGGAGGTCGCGAAAGATCTCAGCGGGTGGCGCCACCGTTTGGAAACGGCTGAAAAGCGGATTTCCGAACTTGCCGAGCGCAAGGAAAGTTCGGAAGAAGAGCTGACGGAGGCCATGGCCATGCCCGGCGAAATCGCCGAGGCGCGTGAGGAGCTGAACGAACAGATCGAAGCCGCCGAAGTACGGCGCGCCGAAGCCGCCGACAAATTGGCCGAAGCCGAGGCTATGCACCGTGAAATCGTTCTGGCCGAACGGGAGGCCGAGCGTCTGGCATCAGAAGCGCGCGAAAGCCGTGCCGCGGCCGAGGCGCGTTGTGACGCGGCCAAGGAAAGTGTTGTCGCGGCGGCCGAACGGATTGCCGAGGATCAGCAACTGACCCCAAACCAATTGCTGAACCAGCTGGACGTGAACCCCGACCAGATGCCAGCTGCGGACGTTCTGGAATCCGAAGTGAACCGTCACAAACGTCAGCGCGATGCGATGGGGGCCGTGAACCTGAGGGCCGAGGAAGACAGCAAGGAAGTTCAGGAAGAATTCGATACGCTCAGCAGCGAAAAAGCCGATCTGGAAGAGGCGATCAAGGCGCTGCGCAGCGGGATCGCCAGCCTCAACCGCGAAGGGCGTGAGCGGTTGCTGACCGCGTTTGAACAGGTGAATTCCAACTTCGCCATGTTGTTCAAGCATCTCTTTGGTGGTGGCGAGGCCAATCTTGTGATGGTCGAAAGTGACGACCCTCTGGACGCGGGGCTCGAGATCATGTGCCAGCCGCCGGGCAAGAAACTGTCGACTCTCAGCCTGTTGTCGGGCGGTGAGCAGACCCTGACGGCGACCGCGCTGATCTTCGGCGTCTTCCTCGCCAATCCCGCCCCGATCTGTGTGCTGGACGAGGTTGATGCGCCACTGGACGATGCAAACGTAACACGCTTCTGTGATCTGCTGGACGAAATGTGCCGCCAGACCGACACGCGTTTCCTGATCATCACCCACCACGCGGTGACCATGGCGCGCATGGATCGCCTGTTCGGTGTCACCATGCAGGAACAGGGCGTCAGCCAGCTGGTTTCGGTCGATCTGAAGAAGGCCGAACAGATGGTCGCCTGACCGCTCACTGCAAATTTATGACGGTTGCGGCTTTATCGCGCTAACCTGAGCGCATGACGCGCTTTCTGATCCCCGCCCTCATCGCCGCCGGCCCTGTCTTTGCAGCCGACTGGCCCGTCAAAACCGGGGACACGCCCCTTACAGCCGCAGAGCTTGATGCTTTGGCGGGGCAGACACTGACCTTTTACGACGACGGACAGGCCAAATTCTCGGCCGGGGGCGCCTATTCCTATACATATGCAAGCGGAGATTCTGCCTTTGGAACTTACGCGATTGCCGATGATGGCAGCGTGTGCATCGCGTACCGCAATGGGTTCAGCCGTTGCGACTTGTATGTCCGCAACGGGGGCAGGTTGATCCTGATTGACGAAAAAGGCGATCGGTATCCGGTGCGCAGTAAGTGAAATTGATCTGAAAATTTTTCAATTTCTGCGCATTTGATAGAAGAAACCCGACAAATCAGATGATGTATGGGAGAAAACCTGATAACCGGGGTGGTATCGTCCCGGAAATTTTCACTGACGGACGGAGACAGGCACATGTGCCGATTCTTGGCTTGGGTTGGGCAACAGCGATACCTGGACGAACTGGTGCTTGAGCAAGAACAATCGCTTGTCATTCAAAGCCGAAACGCATTGATCGGAAAAACACCGATAAACGCGGATGGGTTCGGTCTGGCATGGTATTCTGATCGTGATACGCCGTGCTTTTACAAGGACACCCATCCGGCGTGGTCCGATGCCAATCTGAAGCAATTGGCGCATCACACGAAATCCCGGCTGTTTCTGGCCCATGTACGGGCCTCGACGGGTACGGCGACCTCGCGCAACAACTGTCACCCCTTCGGCGTCGGCAGGTGGAGTTTCATGCATAACGGTCAGGCCGGGGGTCATGAACGAATCCGGCAAGAGCTTGATGCCATGATCCCGGCGCATCTGTACCAGCATCGTATGGGCGCAACCGAGAGCGAGGCGATCTTTCTCATCGCTCATGGCGAAGGGCTGGACACCGATCCTGTGGGTGCCATGGCCCGTGCGGTCGGTCGGGTCGAAGCCCTTTCCAGGTGCCGCGGAGCGTCACCCTATCTTCGGTTTGCCGCCTGCTGGTCGGACGGCAAACGGGTTTTTGCGGCCCGATATGCCTCGGATCGGTTTGCGCCCAGCTTGCACTACAAGGCCTGCAAAGACGGTATCATCATTTCGTCCGAGCCATTGGATGCCATCAACGAGGGATGGCTCGAGATACAGCCCAACACGGCAATCGAAACCGAGGGTGCCGCAGTGACGACGCGCACCTTTGCGCCCTGTGTTCCGCAGCAACGCGAATGGGTCGCGTAAGCGCGGTTGCCGCCTAAAGCCGGTTTAACAGATCCACTGTCGGCCATGCATCGGCCGGCAGGCCAAGCCGCTTCTGTTCCGCCTGCACGGCCGCCCGCGTGCCAGCGCCCAGGATCCCGTCGATCTTGCCAACGTCATACCCTTTGGCCTGAAGCTTACTTTGCAGCTGCTTCATCTGCGCGCCGCTCAGGCCCGGCGTGGGGTTGCCAGCATCATAGATCTGTGCCCCTTCCAGACGTGTCCCGAAATAGGCGGCGGTCAGGACATAGACAAAGCTCTGGTTCCATTCGAAATAGACGTCGAAGTTGGGATAGGCCAGAATGGCAGGACCCTTGTGCCCCTGGGGCAGGATCAGCGAGGCAGGCAGGTTTGCCAGCGACCCGCTGCGTGCCTGAACGCCCATGGCCTGCCAATCGGCCACCGACCGGGGCTTGCCAGGGCCGGACAGAGACCAGTCCATCTGCGCGGGCACCGTGACCTCTTGCAGCCACGGTTCGCCAGCGCGCCAGCCCAGATGCGACAGCATCTTGGCGCCGGACATCAGCGCATCCGGGGCCGAGGTTTTCAGGCGGACATGCCCGTCGCCGTCACCATCGACACCGTTTTCCAGAATGTCGCGCGGCAGCATCTGGACCATACCGATTTCTCCGGCCCATGCGCCCGTTGTGCGGGCCGGGTCGAAATCACCATTCTGATAAAGTTCGATGGCGGCGAAGATTTGAGGGCGGAACAGGTCGGGGCGACGGCAGTCATGGGCCAAAGTCACCAGCGCATTGCGGGTGTTGAAGTCGCCCTGAAATGATCCGTAGTCGGTCTCGAACGCCCAGAAGGCCAGCAACACCCCGCGTGAGATGCCGTATTGCTTTTCGATCCGGTCAAACACCGCGTCGTATTTGCGCGACATCGCCTGCCCGCGTTCGATCCGGTTGGCCGAGATCAGCCGCCGGGAAAACTCGATAAAGGGTTTCTGAAACACCCCTTGCGCCCGGTCGGCCCTTAGCACCGCATTGTCCTGCTGCACGCCATTGAAAAACGCGTTCACGGTGGATTTGTCAAAGCCTTGCTGCACGGCCTCGGCCTTTAGCCCTTTGACAAAGGAATTGAAGCCACCACCACATTGGGCCAGGGCAGGTTGGGCAAACAAGGTGGCGGCGATCAGGCCGGAAAGAAAACGCATGACAAAAGTCCGTCAGTAAATCAGGTCGATCCCAACCGACACCGACACGAGCCCAAGCGCAAGCCCCCAAACACGCCACAACATGCGACATGCGCGGAAAATGTCCAAAGCTCCGATCTCGCGCTGGGCATTGCCATTGACCCATGCCAGATCCCGCACCGTGCCGTCATAGCTGCGCGGCCCGGCCAGGGCGACGTTCAGCGCGCGGGCCATGGCGGCCTCGGGCCAGCCCGCATTGGGCGAGATGTGCCGGTGTGCATCTGCCACGATTTCGCGCCAGCGCGACCACTGGCCCGACAGCGCCACGATCATCACGCAGGTCAGGCGGGCCGGGATCAGGTTCAGCAGGTCATCGAACCGGGCCGAAGCCCAGCCAAACGCGCGGTACGTTTCATTGCGATACCCGATCATGCTGTCGGCCGTGTTCACCGCCTTGTAGACCAGCAGCCCCGGCAACCCGGCAATCAGAAACCAGAAAGCAGGTGCGACGACGCCGTCGCTGAGGTTTTCAGCGGCGCTTTCGATGGCCGAGCGTGCCACCTGTGCCTCGGTCATGTCCCGTGTATCGCGTGAGACGATCATGGCCACCCGTGCCCGCCCCTCTGACAGCGAGGCCATCAGCCCTTCGCCCACGGCGCGCACATGGGCGACCAACGATTTTTGCGCCAACAGGATCGCGCAGACCAGGATTTCAACCACCGGCCCCAACAGGGACAAACCCCAGCCAAGCGCCCCAGCGCCGCAAACCAGCAGGACAAGCACACCCACCCCTTTTGAACGGCGCAGGGCCCCGTGGTTCAAGCGTGTATCCAGCCAGCCGATCAGGTTGCCGATCATCACCGCCGGATGCCTGATGCGCGACCAGAGCCAGTCGGGTTCCCCCAGTGCTGCGTCCAGACACATGGCACAGACCAGCATCAGGCCAGGGCTCACAGGGCGGCCTCCAACCTGTTCCATCCATCCTCGGGCGGGAGCCCAAAGCGCAGATAGGTTTCAGAATAGGGGAAGATGCGGCTCCAGATGTGGGACCGTGCCAGACGACCTTGCCAATGGGCGGCGTTGTCGACCTGATAAAGTCGGAACAGGCTGGTGCCGCCGATCACTTTGGCCCCTTTTCTCGTGACCAGCGCATCCAGCCTTGAGGCCTCGTCAGCCAGACGCGCATGCGTGGCTTCCGCCCAACGGTTGTCCATCAAAGCCTGTGTGCCTATCCGCAAGGCCGGACCGGATACCGACCAAGGGCCGGTCAGATCGTTCAACCGGCTGATCATATCCGGCCGTCCGATGGCAAACCCCAGCCTTACCCCGGCCAGCCCCCAGAATTTGCCAAAACTCTTCAGCACGATCACGCCGGGGCGGTCTGCCAGATGGATCAGGGACTTGTCAGGCATGACGTCGCAAAAGCTTTCGTCAATCACGGTAAGTGGTGCCGATACGTCGCTTTCCTGCCAGATACGCCCGTCCGGGTTGTTTGGATGTACGATCACGCGGGCGTCGCTGGGCCCGTCTTGCCGTACCTTCCACCCCTGCGCCGAAAAGGCGGCGGCGTGTTCGTTATAGGTGGGCGGCGTGATCTGTACCGTACCCGTCGCGGCCAGAGCCGGCAGACGCGCGATGATCGCCGACGCTCCGGGCGCGGGCAGGATCGCGGCACGCTGCGGCACGTTCCAGAACCGGCGCGCGGCATCGCTGAGCCGTTCGAACGCCCCGTGATCCGGCAATTCGGCCCAATCCCCGGCCGTCAGGCCGGACACGGGATAGGCATGTGGATTGATGCCGGTGGACAGGTCGATCCAGTCGGTGCGTTGCCCACCATATTTGACAATTGCCTTGTCCAACCCGCCGCCGTGGTCACGAACCGCGCGTGGATTCAGACTTTCATCGAATGTGCTCATCTGCTCTCTCTGCGAGAAATTACCGCTTTTGGACCGCTTCAAGCGGATTTTCGCCTCTTACACAAGCAAATCCGCCTGTTCACGGGCCTGTGGGGCTGCTGTTAACACTTTGTTAAGGAAATAACGAGATCACGGACCATGGGGGTCGGCACCACTCACCATACCAAGTGCCGAGGTTGTTGCAAATGAAAGTTCTGATTGTTGAGAGTAATCCCGACCTTGGTCGGGTCTGGAAAAGGCATCTGGAACGGCAGGGCGCCGAGGTCACGCTGGTCGAGACGCAGGAAGCCGCCATTCTGGCGCTGTACGGCACGGATTTCGAAATCATCGTGCTGGATCTGGTTCTGGAAACTGGCAGTGCACTGGCTGTGGCCGATTTCGCAAGCTATCGCCGCCCCCAGGCGCGGGTGATCTTTGTCACCAACACCACCTTCTTCTCGGATGGATCGATATTTGCCCACAGCCCGAACGCCTGTGCTTATGTGCAAAGCGAAACACCGCCAGAGGATCTGGCGGCGATGGTCGAGCATTACGCAGCAGGGCGCTGATCGCGGCGGTGCGGTTCTGTGTAATCCAGCACCGGGTTTACCGGAATGATCCGGTGCGGATTGATGCTGTCATGGCTGTAGTGATAGTGGCGCACGATATGGTTCATGTTCACCGTGGGCGCCACGCCGGGCCATTGGTAAAGTTCACGCGTATAGGCCCATAGGTTCGGGTAATCGATCAGGCGCCGCTTGTTGCATTTGAAGTGCAGATGATAGACCGGATCAAAGCGGATCAGCGTCGTAAACAGCCGCCAGTCAGCCTCGGTAATCCGATCCCCCATCAGGTAACGGTTCCGGGCCAGACGACCTTCCAGCCAGTCCAGCGTGTCGAACAACGGGCCCACGGCGGCGTCATAGGCCGCTTGCGAAGTGGCAAAGCCGGACTTGTAGACGCCGTTGTTGACGTCTGTATAGATGCGCGCGTTGACCTCTTCGATTTCATCGCGCATCGCTTCGGGCCAGTAATCATCGGTATTGCCGGTGATCCCGTTGAAGGCCGAATTGAACATGCGGATGATTTCCGAGCTTTCGTTCGACACAATGGTTTCCTGCCGCTTGTCCCACAGGATCGGCACGGTCACGCGCCCCGAATAGGCTGGATCGGCTTTGGTATAGATCTGGTGCGCAAAACCCAGCCCGTAAAGGTCATCTCCCGTCGCGCCGTGAGCGTCTGTTTCAAAGGTCCAACCCTGATCCAGCATGTCCGGATGCACGACCGACACCGAGATCAGATCGCTCAGCCCTTTCAACTCGCGAAAAATCAGCGTGCGATGGGCCCAGGGGCAGGCATAGCTGACGTAAAGGTGATAGCGCCCGGGTTCTGCTTTGAACCCGCCTTTGCCTGATGGCCCCGCCTCGCCGTCAGCTGTCAACCAATTGCGAAACTGCGCTGCGCTGCGCTTGAATGCACCGCCCGTGGACTTGGTATCATACCAGGTATCGTGCCATTTTCCGTCGACCAGCAGGCCCATGTCTTTTCCTCCGCATGTGCGTTTCGAAAAACATAGGGCCAGGGCTTGCATCTTCCTATGCGAGCGCCCGCGCAAATGCTCTGCATCCGCGCACAGTCGAGTTCGGGATTTCTGTGCAACAAACCTCGGCTGGATCGTGTTTCTGTGACGTGGTTCACTGGATTTTTACAACTTATCCCGCACAATAGAAGTCATTCACGGGGGAACGGATTAATGAGTACCTATGTTTCAAAGGAAATACGCGCAGAGTTGGACGCGGCCCGAATCGCCACATTGAAAAAAGCCAGCCGTTTACGGGTGGAGATGGGCGACAATACCTACAAAATACTCAAATTGTGGAAAGACGGTTTTACGGTTGAGGCGGAAACCACGCCGCGCCTGCGCGGGCTTGTCGATATCTTTGACGGGGCCAACCACCTCTATCAATGCCTCATCGTCGCGGATGAGGATGAAGGCGGTGAGATGCGGTATGAATTCAAACGCAGCACGGCCGCCCATGACAGCGCGCCGCTTGATTTTTACCGCGCGCCCGATGCGCCGATCGCCCTGCTGGGGCGTGACGACTAGGGGCGAATTTCAACTGGTATTCCGATTTGGCCCGGGTTTGGTCGATGCCAAAGGCCAGCGATGCCAGCCTAAAGACAGGCGCGCGCGGCCCAAAGCGGCCTCAACCAAGGCAACCGGCACCTGTGAAAACAGGGCAGGGCTTTCAAGCTCTGGCCGGCACGTACTTATTGCAGATCCCCGAAAGCACGTTTCAGCCGCAGGCAAGCTTCCTCGACCCGCGCCCGTTGAGTGGCGAGGTTGAACCGTTCAAACGTTTCTCCTCCAGTGCCGAAACCCGGACCTGACGATGTCGCGATCCGCGCGTCCTCGCGCAATCGGCGGACAAATTCGGCGTGATCCATGCCGGTGCCCGAGAAATCGACCCAGGCCAGATAGGTCGCCTGCAAGGGCATCGACCAGAGCCCCGGAATCTCGGTGATGGTCTGATCGAACAGACGCCTGTTTCCCTCCAGATGCGCGATCTGGGCATCTACCCATTCGGCCCCTTCGGGGCTGTAGGCGGCGGTGATCATCGCCACGCCCAACGCGCCGGGATCGTAATCCAATGTTTGCAGCCGTTGCTTCATGGCCGCGCGCAGTTTGGGATCGGGAATGATCATGTTGCCGGTCCGCTGCCCGGCAATGTTGAAGGTCTTCGACGCCGCAGTCAGCGTCACGGTCCACGGGCGTGCATCCGGGGCCGCCACGTCCATCGGCACAAATTTGGCGCCGGGATAGACCAGATCGTGGTGAATCTCGTCCGATACCAGGATCAAACCGTTCCGTTCGGCAAACGCAGCAACGGCCTGCAACTCGTCGGGCGTCCAGACACGACCCGACGGGTTTTGCGGCGAACACCACAGCAGCATCTTCTCGGACCCGTCCAACCGGGACTGGGCGTCGTCCAGATCCAGGCCGTAACATTCCCCGTCCCGCACCAAAGGGCATTCCACGACCCGGCGGCCGGATTTGTTCACCTTGTGGGCAAACTCATGGTAAACGGGGGTAAAGATCACGATGCCATCACCGGGATCGGTCCAGACATCCAGCGACAGGGCGATTGCATTGCCCAAGCCCTGGGTGGTCAGAATCCAATCCGTGTCGATTTCCCAATCGTGGCGGGTTTTCATCCACCATTGAACCGAGGCCAGATAGTCCGGGTGCATCCATGAATAGCCGAACACGCCGTGATCTGCGGCCTTGCGCACGGCCTCGATCACGCAGGGTGCCGTTTGGTAATCGGAATCGGCCGTCCACATGGCCAGACCGCCCTCGGGCGAGACGCCATACAGCATCTCCATCTTGTCCCATTTAGAACTGTTGGTGCCCCGGCGGTCGATCAGGTCGTTGAAAGTCATGTCTGCTCCATTTTCTCGACCGAAAGCTAACCGCAAATCGGGCAGGTGCAAGGGGGGCGTTGCGGCGCGGGGCGGGATGGCCTAAATCAGCCTCATGAAACGCACTATCCTGATCCATCCCGATCCCCGCCTGAAAAAGGTCTGCGCGCCCGTATCCGACCTGACGGACGAGCTGCGCACGCTGGCTGACGACATGCTGGAAACCATGTATGACGCGCCCGGGATTGGCCTTGCCGCCCCGCAGATCGGTGTGCTGGAACGGTTGATCGTGCTTGATTGCATCAAGGAAGAAGGCGAGACCCCGCGCCCGCTGATCATGTTCAACCCCGAGGTCATCGCCTCTTCCGAGGAAACCAATGTATACGAAGAAGGATGCCTGTCGATCCCGGATCAATATGCCGAAGTGACCCGCCCCAAGGTGGTCGATGTCACCTGGATGGACGAGAAGGGAAACCTGCGACAGGAGACGTTCGACGGTCTTTGGGCAACTTGCGTGCAGCATGAAATCGACCATCTGAACGGCAAGCTGTTCATCGATTACCTCAAACCGCTGAAACGGCAGATGATTACCCGCAAGATGCAAAAGCTCAAACGTGAACGGGCGCGCGCATGACCGTCCGCACCTGTCTGCCCTGGCCTGACAAACGCTTGCGCACAAAGGCGGATGAGGTGACTGAAATCACCGATGACATTCGCCGGATTTGGCAGGACATGATCGACACGATGGAGGCCATGCCCGGTGTCGGTCTGGCCGCGCCGCAGATCGGAGTGATGTTGCGTCTGGCCGTGGTCGATGGGTCGGCCGAGCGGGGCAAGGCCGTGCGTCTGGCGAACCCGGAAATCCTGCACAGCTCGATCGAACTGCGTGAACATGAAGAAGCCAGTCCGAACCTGCCGGGCGTGTCGGCCAAGGTAAAACGCCCGCGCGCGGTGACTGTCAAATTCCTGAACGAGCAGGGCGTGGTGGACCGTCGCGATTTTGTCGGCATCGAGGCCACCAGTGTCCAGCACCAGATCGACCATCTGAATGGCCGGATGTATTTTGACCGGCTCAGCAAGGTCAAACGCGACATGCTGCTGCGCAAAGCCAAGAAACAGGGGTAAAGATGCGCGTTGTTTTTATGGGAACCCCGGACTTCTCGGTGCCGGTTCTGGATGCGCTGGTCGAGGCCGGGCATGAGATCGCCGCCGTCTATTGCCAGCCCCCGCGCCCGGCGGGGCGGGGCAAGAAGGATCGCCCGACACCGGTCCACGCGCGTGCCCAAGCGCTGGGTCTGGACGTGCGTCACCCAACCTCGCTGAAACCGGCCGAGGAGCAGGACAGTTTTGCGGCACTGAACGCGGATGTGGCGGTGGTTGTGGCTTATGGGCTGATCCTGCCCCAGCCCATCCTCGATGCGCCGGCTCATGGCTGCCTGAACATTCATGCCAGCCTGCTGCCGCGCTGGCGCGGGGCGGCTCCGATCCACCGCGCGATCATGGCGGGCGATGCGCAAACTGGCGTCTGTATCATGCAAATGGAGGCGGGCCTTGATACCGGCCCCGTTCTGTTGCGGCAGGCCACCGATATCGGGCCCGAGGAAACCACTGCGAAACTGCATGACCGGCTCTCGGCGATGGGCGCGGCCTTGATCGTTGAGGCGTTGGCAAAGCTGCCCGGCCTGACCCCTGATCCGCAGCCCGAGATTGGTGTCACCTATGCCGCCAAGATCGACAAGTCCGAGGCCCGCGTGGACTGGTCGCGCCCGGCGGTTGAGGTCGATCGGCAGGTCCGCGGGCTGTCGCCCTTTCCCGGGGCCTGGACCGAGATCGACGGCAACCGGGTAAAACTCCTCGCTTCGCGTCTGGCCGAAGGGCAGGGCGCGCCGGGCGAAGTTCTGAATGACGATCTGTATGTGGCTTGCGGGCAGGGCGCCATAGAACTGCTGCGCTTGCAAAGGGCGGGCAAAGGCGCGCAGGATAAGGAAACGTTCCTGCGGGGCTGGCCAATCCCGATCGGCACCCGGATGTCTTCGGAGTAAAGCCATATGTTCATGGTGATGATGGGCACTGTCGTGGTTGCCGGGATCGTCGGGTATCTGTCCGAACAAACCGGTTTCACCCATAACGGCTATTTGCAATCCATCATCATCTGTGTGGGCGGGGCGTTCCTGTTCTATTTCGTCCGTATCATGTTCGGTATCAGCTTTGGTCCTCCGGGGCTGGATGCGGTGATTTCCTCTGTTGGTGCCCTGATCATCGTGCCGACCCACTGGAGGAAGTGACATGCCAATCGTCGCCCTGATCATCATCGGTGCAGCGGCAGGGTTTCTGGCCACCCGCCTGATGCGGATCGAGGCGGATATCCCGACGACCATGTTGATCGGTATCGTGGGGGCCCTGATCGGAGGGGCGCTGCTGCGGTTTCTTGTTACCGTTATGGGGTGGCTGTCTGGTTTTGTCGGGGCGGTTCTGGGCGCCTTGCTTGTGATTTGGATCTGGCAGACCTACCTGCGCCGCTAACCCCTTGACCCGGCGCCCTTCCTCCGTCCAGATCACATTCAACGAAAAAGGGGAATGATGATGCCGTATGATTTGAAGCCGGGTGATGTCGCTCTGATGGGTGTTCCTTTGGATCTGCATTCCTCGTTCCTGCAAGGGCCGGCCTTCGCACCCGGACGCATCCGCGAGGCGCTGCATTCCGGTGCCGCCAACCTGACCGCCGAAGATGGTACCGATCTGGGTGAAAGCGCCAAATTCAGGGATACCGGCGATCTGGATGTGTTCGAAATGCGCGGGCAGGAACCGATTGACCGGATCGAGGCCGAAGCGGCGAAGCGGATCGCAACCGGCGCACGCCTGTTGTCGCTGGGCGGCGACCATTCCGTGGCCTATCCGCTGATCAAGGCCCATGCAGATCGGTACGAAGGCCTGAACATCCTGCATATCGACAGCCACCCGGATCTGTACGACACGCAGGATATCGGCCCGCTCGGCCATGGCTGCCCCTTTGCGCGGGTGATGGAGACCTGCCCGGTCAAGCGTCTGGTGCAGGTCGGCATCCGCACCATGAACGCCCATCAGCGCGAACAGGCCGACAAGTTCGGCGTCGAGGTGATCGACATGCGCAACTGGCGCCCCGACTTGCAGATTTCATTCGATGGCCCGGTCTATCTGTCCCTTGATCTGGACGCGCTGGACCCGGCCTTTGCCCCGGGCGTCTCGCACTATGAACCCGGTGGGCTGAGCACGCGCGAGGTTATCGACCTGATCCACCGGTTCAAAGGTCAACTGGTCGGGGCGGATATCGTCGAGCTCAACCCGCATCGCGACCCCTATGGCATGACGGCGATGGTGGCCGCGAAATTCGTCAAGGAAATCGGCGCGCGCTTGCTGAACGGTTGACTTACCGTTCGTCGCACACCGTCGCAGACCCAAGTGCCGGAGCACCCCTGGTGGTCAAATCGAACCGGTTCGCCTCGGCGGCGGTCATCCAGTGGATGCTGTCGGCCGGGGCTGCGAACAGAGTGTACCAGTAAAACTCCTCGTCCACGCCGATATCCTTGAAATAGTCCAGGTATCGGTCATGTTCGGGATCGTCCTCGGGCAAGTCGGTCGCCACCAGACCCGACCCGGCCCAGCTGTGGACACCGACACAGGCCCCCGGTTGCAGCACGCGGCGGTTTCCGGCCAGGAACAGATCGGTGCCGCCGCTGGCAACCAGACCGTTCGATGGAACAACGGTATCGAACCCGGCCCTGTGCACTTCGCGGGCGAAGATGACATTGGCGTCATCATCAACCGATCCTTCAATGTATTGCAGAACCAAAGTGCGGGCTTCGGGGTTTTGGGCTGTCGCTTCCTCAAAGGCAGACAGCGTTGTCTCGTCAATCGTGCCCGAGGCGATGATCTGGTCGTCCTGCGCAACAAAACTGACAGGGGTGTAATACGCGCCGCATGAGGCGAGCAGGGCCAGGCAGGCTGTGATGGATGCAAGTCTGAATGTCACGTTGGCCTCCGGGCTGTGCTTTCAAAAGGGGTATCAGCCAGCCGCTTTGGCGTCCACTATCGGGCTCAGTTGCGCGGCGGACGGCTTTTGTAGACCGGCAATTGCCAGCCAAACATCAACGACCCGGCACGCAACGCCCAGCACACCAAGGCGCAGAGAGCCAGAGAAAACGCAGGCTCTGTCCCCAATCGGGCAGCCAGAACCGCCGTCAGGGCACCTGTAAAGGCGCAGGACACATAAAGCTCACCTTGTTTCAGCACCAGCGGCACTTCGTTGCAGACCACATCGCGCATCAGCCCGCCCAGGCATCCGGTCGTCACACCCATCAAAACGACAATGACCCCGGACTGATCCAGCGACAATGCCGCGCCGGTTCCGGCCGCAACAGCCACTGACAGTGCAAAACTGTCCAGCCAGACCAGCCAGTTATAGCGGCTTTCCACCAGATGTGCGGTAAAGAACACCAGGACCGACGCCGCGACTGCGATCAGGATGTAATCCGGCTGCCCGACCCAAAAGATCGGGTGACGGTCCAGCAAAAGGTCTCGTACAGTGCCGCCCCCGACGGCAGTCAGGCAGGCCATGAAGGCAAATCCCACCAGATCCAGCTGGGCACGGCTGGCCACCAGTGCCCCCGTCAACGCGAAGATCAGAACCGAGGCATAGTCCAGCAGCGTCAGCGCGGTCACGCCTGTGCCTTTTTCGGTTTGAACGGCGCCATTCCGGCCCGGGCCAGCTCATCAGCTTTTTCATTCTCGGGGTGGCCTGCGTGGCCCTTGACCCATTCCCATGTCACATCATGCCGTTCCTGCGCCTCGTCCAGACGCTGCCAAAGATCGACATTCTTGACCGGTTTCTTGTTCGAGGTTTTCCAGCCGTTGCGTTTCCAACCGAAAATCCAGCCAGTGACGCCGTTCTTCACATAGGCACTGTCGGTGACGACGGTTATCTTCGACGGTCGCTCCAGCGCTTCAAGGGCGCTGATGGCGGCCAGCAACTCCATCCGGTTGTTGGTCGTCTCGGCTTCGCCCCCGTTCAGCTCACGCTCTTTCAGAACGCTGTCCCCGTCCATCGCGCGCAACAGCACGCCCCAGCCTCCGGGGCCGGGGTTTCCGGAACAGGCACCGTCTGTATAGGCAAACAATTCAGGCATGGGCGAACACCAGGATATATCCGTCATACGATCCGGCCAGGCCTTTGCCCATGCCATGGACTGCGCGGTCAATCGTGAAACCGACCTTGTTCAAGGCGTCCTCGATCTCGGCCTCCGTGTAATAGGAATAATAACGATCCAGATCATCCCGATGTTCACCAGTGCCCAGCTTCATCCCCAGAAACAGCTGTCCACCGGGTTTCAGAGCCCTGTGGATCGCATTCAGATGCCGCTGGAAATCAGCGCGCGGCGCGTGCAGCAGGGAAAAGCTGGCGTAAACACCGTCATATTCGGCTGTCTCGGTGACGTCATCGAACGTACCCAGATAAGCATCCACACCGTTTTCCCGCGCATGTTCGACAAAGGCCGGCGTGGCATCCAGCGCGCGAACCTTCAGCCCCTGACGCATCAGGAACCCGCTGTCCGATCCCGGCCCGGACCCCAAATCCAGCACATAGCCGCCTGCGCCGACTGCATCAGCAAAAGCCTGTCGGGCCTCAAGCTGCTCGGGCGGCAGAGGGATCTTCAGATATTCCGCCACCCTGTTGGTATAAGCGGTGATCGTACGTTCATCGGTCACAGATAGACTCCGACTGCAAGACTGGCCAATACGACCGCGGTCAGCAGGATGCGCAACCGCATCCACCAGACCGGTGTCAGGCGCCAGTAGGAAAACAGGGCATCCAGCAACAACAAACCAGCGAACCCATACATCAGATTGGTGCCCGCATTCACCGGCCCACCACCTGTCATGGCAAAGGCCCAAAGCGCGGGCAGAACCGACAACAGATAACACAGGGCCGCCTTGCTGCCCGATGTCTTGGTGGCAAAACCCCAGAGTACACCGGACATGAAGCTGAGGATGACTGATCCATAGAACAGTTGCACATAAGGGCCCACGAAACGCGGGCCAAAGGTTTGCGCGCCCCAGGCATTCAGATCGCCATTCAGATAGGTCAGGGCGCCCCAGACAAACGGAATCAGTCCCGCCAGCCCAAGACAGAGCGGCGCTTTCGGCACTCCGTTCACGCCGGTTGCCTCAACACGCGGGGGACTTTGAACTCGACGTTTTCAACGGCGGTTTCGACCGGCTCGACGGTGACATCATAATGCGCGCTGAACGCTTCGATCACCTCGTTTACCAGAACCTCCGGGGCCGACGCGCCTGCGGTGACAGCCACGGTCGAGATACCCTCGAGCGCGCGCCAGTCAATCTCGGTGGCGCGCTGGACCAGCTGCGCGTACTGGCACCCCTCGCGCGAGGCAACCTCGACCAGACGGCGCGAGTTCGATGAGTTCGGCGCGCCTACTACCAGCAAGGCGTCCGCCTTGGGGGCCACGGCTTTCACCGCTTCCTGCCGGTTGGTGGTGGCGTAACAGATATCTTCCTTGTGCGGTCCGACAATGGCCGGGAACCGGGCCTGAAGGGCGGCGATGATATCCTTGGTGTCATCGACCGAAAGGGTGGTTTGGGTGACAAAGGCCAGCTTATCCGGGTCACGCACCTGCACCGTGGCCACGTCGTCCACGGTCTCGACCAGCAGCACATCGCCCTCGGGCAGCTGCCCCATGGTGCCCACGGTTTCGGGATGGCCTTTATGGCCGATCATGATCATCTGCAACCCCGCGTCCGCGTGGCGCTGAGCCTCGACATGCACCTTGGAAACCAGAGGACAGGTGGCGTCCACATAGATCATCTCGCGCTGGGCAGCCTCGGCGGGAACGGATTTCGGCACCCCGTGGGCGGAAAAGATCACCGGGCGGTCATCGGGGCATTCCTGCAATTCTTCGACAAACACAGCCCCTTTGGCGCGAAGGCCATCGACCACGAATTTGTTGTGCACGATCTCGTGGCGCACATAGACCGGTGGTCCCCATTTCTGCAAAGCCATCTCAACGATTTTGATGGCACGGTCCACACCGGCGCAGAACCCGCGTGGGGCGGCAAGGTAAAGTGTCAGTGGCGGCTTTTTCATCAGGCTGTCTCCTTGTGGCACAGGTAAGTCTTTTCCCGGCCTTGGTCCAGACAGGACATCGTCATTCATCTGACACGAATCGTTGCTACTAGGGTGATGTTTAAGCACCTGTACCTTGTTAAAGAAGCGCGGCCAGGACTGATGTCCTGACCGCGCAATTTTTTTCCCCATCATGACAGGCTTGTCGCCTTGTCAGCTGTTGCTGGCAACAGCGACGCTGCGATGCTCCGTCGGCATTTCACGCGGCGGGCGACCGATGACATCGCGCAGATCTTCCAGTTCGATGAAATTGTCGGCCTGGCGGCGCAGTTCGTCCGAGATCATCGGCGGTTGGCTGCGGATTGTCGAAACCACCGATACGCGCACGCCCTGCCGTTGCAGGCTGGCGATCAGCGGGCGGAAATCCCCATCACCCGAGAACAGCACGATATGATCGACGCGCGGCGCCAGTTCCATGGCATCGACGGTCAGCTCGATATCCATATTTCCTTTGACTTTCCGACGCCCCATGCTGTCGGTGTATTCCTTGGCCGGTTTCGTGACCATGGTGAAGCCGTTGTAATGCAGCCAGTCAACCAATGGGCGGATCGGCGAATACTCGTCGTTTTCCAGCAGCGCTGTATAATAGAAGGCCCGAAGAAGCTTGCCGCGGCGCATGAATTCCTGCCGCAGAAGTTTGTAGTCAATGTCGAAACCGAGTGCTTTTGCCGCGGCATAAAGATTCGAGCCGTCGATGAACAGCGCTAGCCGTTCGTCTTTATAAAACATAAATGTTCCCTTCCGGTATAATCCAGTGCGTGCCGCGTTACGTGAGTGAGTGAGTGATAAAATGACGCGCTCTGGTACGCCTATAATTAGAACTTCTGTCGATTATCGCAAGTATGCAATGGGTCGAATGTAGGGTATCACATGAGCAAATCCATGCCAAATGCCGTTGTTGCGCTGGGCGCAAATCTCGATTTGAGAGGAAATAGTCCTGCTGTAACACTTCAGAACGCGCTTGACGCGTTATCGCGTCACGATGTGGTGATTCGCTCCGTCAGTCGTTTTTTTTCCACCCCGTGCTTTCCCGCCGGGGCCGGCCCGGATTATGTGAATGCTGCGGCGCTGATTGCGACGGAGAAATCTCCGTCGCAGCTGTTGCAGGTGCTGCACGAGGTGGAACAGGAATTCGGGCGTGAACGGGTGCAGCGCTGGGGGATGCGGACGCTGGATCTGGATCTGGTCTGTTTCGAAGATCAGGTCCTGCCGGATCGAGTCACGTTTGATCGCTGGCGGACCCTGCCGACCGACGCGCAAAGGCAAGAGGCACCGGATCAGTTGATCTTGCCGCATCCGCGCCTTCAGGATCGCGCCTTTGTCCTGGTGCCGATGGCCGATATCGTGCCCGACTGGCGTCATCCGGTTATGGGTCGCACGGTCTGCGAGATGATCCAGACCCTTCCCGCGGTAGAGGTTGCGGCGGTCACGGCGCTGTGATCCGTGCAAATGCAGCATTTCCTGCTTGTCAAGGCGCGGATTCGCGCTTAGATAAACCCCTTCCTGACATGGATTCAGAAACGGAGAGCGCCCAATGGCCCGCGTGACGGTTGAAGATTGCGTAGACAAGGTTCCAAACCGGTTCGAGCTGGTGATGCTCGCCGCCCATCGGGCGCGTGAGATTTCCGCCGGTGCAGCGATTACCGTTGACCGCGACAACGACAAGAACCCTGTCGTGTCTCTGCGTGAGATCGCCGATGAAACCCAAAGCGCGGACGAACTGCGCGAGCGTCTGATCGAAGCCAACCAGACCCAGATCGAGGTTGATGAGCCCGAAGAAGATCAGATGGCGCTGCTGATGGGTGCCGAAACGGACAAACCCGCCATGGACGACATGTCGGAAGAGAAGCTCCTGCGCGCTCTGATGGAGGCTCAAGGGCAGGGGTAAGCCCTGAAGACGAAGGTGCGGACCGGATGATTTCTGCTGACGATCTGATTGCGCTGGTCCGCAACTACAATCCCAAGACGAATGCTGACCGCATTGCGCTGGCCTATGAATTTGGCCAGCAGATGCACGAAGGGCAGTTCCGCCATTCCGGCGAGCCCTATTTCACTCATCCCGTTGCCGTTGCCGCCATCCTGACCGAACAGCGTCTGGATGATGCGACCATAATCACGGCGCTGCTTCACGACACGATCGAAGACACCAAGGCCAACTATGGCAAGGTGGCTGAACTTTTCGGGGATGAAGTCGCCAAACTGGTCGACGGCGTCACCAAGCTGACCAATCTGCAACTGTCCAGTCGCGAGACCAAGCAGGCCGAGAACTTCCGCAAGCTGTTCATGGCCATGTCCAAGGACTTGCGCGTGATCCTGGTCAAGCTGGCCGACCGTTTGCACAACATGCGGACGATCAAGGCGATGCGTCCCGAAAAACAGATCGTCAAAGCCCGCGAGACGATGGACATCTACGCACCGCTTGCGGGCCGGATGGGTATGCAGTGGATGCGCGAGGAACTGGAAGACCTGGCTTTCCGTGTTCTCAATCCCGAAGGCCGCCAGTCGATCATCCGTCGCTTTATCACCCTGCAACGCGAAACCGGCGACGTGATCCATCGCATCACTGGCGACATGCGGCACGAGTTGGAAAAGGCCGGGATCGAGGCCGAGGTGTTCGGCCGAGCCAAGAAACCCTATTCGATCTGGCGCAAGATGCAGGAAAAGGATCAGGGCTTTTCGCGCCTGTCCGACATCTATGGGTTCCGCATCATCACCCAGACCGAGGAAGACTGCTATCGAACCCTGGGGGCCATCCACCAGCGCTGGCGCGCGGTGCCGGGGCGCTTCAAGGACTACATCAGCCAGCCCAAATCGAACGGTTACCGCTCGATCCACACCACGGTGTCGGGCCGGGACGGCAAACGGGTCGAGGTCCAGATCCGCACCCGCCAGATGCACGACGTGGCCGAAACCGGGGTCGCGGCGCATTGGTCCTATCGCGACGGTGTGCGCACCGAGAACCCGTTCGCCGTCGACCCGGCCAAATGGATTTCCAATCTGACCGAGCAGTTCGACAACGAGGAAGATCACGAAGACTTCCTCGAGGCCGTCAAGCTCGAGATGTATTCGGACCAGGTGTTCTGTTTCACCCCCAAGGGCGACGTGGTGAAGCTGCCGCGTGGCGCGACGCCGATCGATTTTGCCTATGCCATTCACACCCGGATCGGTCATGCCTGTGTCGGGGCCAAGGTTGACGGGATCCGCGTTCCGCTCTGGACACGGCTCAAGAATGGCCAGTCCGTGGACATCATTACCGCCGATGGTCAGACGCCACAGGTCACGTGGCTGGAGATTGCAGTCACCGGCAAGGCGCGTACCGCCATTCGCCGCGCCCTGCGCGAAGTGGATCGGGAACGATTCATCAAGCTGGGCAAGGAACTTGCCCGTTCCGGGTTCGAGCACGTGGGCCGCAAGGCGACCGACAAGGCGCTCGATACCGCAGCAAAACACCTGCGCCTGAAAGACCGGCACGAGCTGCTGGCCCGCCTTGGCAGCGCCGAACTGACCGCACATGAGGTGGTTCAGGCCGTCTATCCCGAACTTGCCAAGGACGACGGCGACGCCATTCCGCTGCGCCGTGCGGTGATTGGCCTGGAGCCGGGGCAGAAGTTCGACCGGGCCCCCTGCTGTCAGCCGCTGCCGGGGGAACGTATCGTCGGTATCACCTATCGGGGCAAGGGCGTGGTCGTGCATGCCATCGATTGCGATCGGCTCAGCGAGTTCGAAGGCGAACCTGACCGGTGGGTCGATCTGCACTGGCATTCGGGCACGCACCCGGCCGTCTATGGCGCGACGCTGGATCTGACCATTGGCAACGATGCCGGGGTTCTGGGGCGTATTTGCACATTGATCGGCGAGAAAAAGGCCAATATCTCGAACCTGGAATTTGTTGACCGCAAACCGGATTTTTACCGCCTTCTGATCAATGTCGAACTGCGCGACCTTGAACAGCTTCATTCACTCATGCTGATGCTGGAGGCGGAAAGCGACGTTGCAGCGGTCGAACGTTATCGGGACCGGACCAAAACCGCGACCGCGGCTGGCTGAGAAGGGGTGATCACGGGTGGTATTCAAGCGCCGAGACCGACGCTCTCCAGTCCAGATTGCATCGGATTTCGTCTATCCGCGTGGCGGATGGACCCGCGCCTTCCATTACGTGAAACACCGCGTCCGGCGCTTGCCGGATACCCCTGACCGGATCGCGCGCGGTATAGGGGCGGGTGTTTTCGCGGCCTTTACGCCGTTTTACGGGTTGCATTTTCTTGTCGCCGCCATCGGTGCCCGGCTGATCAAGGGAAATATTCTGGCCGCGCTCAGCGGCACGTTTTTTGGCAACCCGCTCACCTATGTTCCGATCGGGGTGATCTGTCTTCAGACTGGGCATTTCCTGCTGGGGACAGAATACGAAGAAGGCGACACACAAGGGCTGATGGGCAAATTCGCCAGCGCCATAGGGGACCTCAAGAACAATTTTCTGGCGTTGTTTACGGATCGCGTGGCCGACTGGCACGGGCTGTCGCAGTTCTACGATGACGTCTTCTATCCCTATATGATCGGTGGGATCATTCCGGGCGTCGTTGCGGGGGTGATCTGCTATTACCTCAGCCTGCCGCTGATCCTGACGTATCAGCAGCGCCGCCGCGCCAGGATCAAGGCGAAGTTCGAGGAAATCAAGCGTTTGGCCGAAGATTCGGCTGCCGTTTCTTCGGCAGAGCCTCTAGGCTCGGGCAGAAACATGCAAAAGGAATCGAGTGATGTCTGAGAACCATCTGCGTCTGGGTGTGAACATCGATCACGTGGCCACCGTGCGCAATGCGCGGGGTGGGGATTATCCAGATCCGCTGCGCGCTGCCAAACTGGCGGAAGAAGCGGGGGCGGATGGCATCACCGCGCATCTGCGCGAAGATCGACGCCATATCTCGGACGCCGATATCGACGGGTTGATGGAGGTTCTGTCGGTGCCGCTGAATTTTGAGATGGCCGCGACGCCCGAGATGCAGAAAATCGCCCTGCGCCACAAGCCTCACGCGGTCTGCATCGTGCCTGAAAAGCGCGAAGAGCGCACGACCGAAGGCGGGCTTGAAGTCGCGCGCGAGGAAAACAAGCTGGCGCATTTCATCGCGCCCCTGCGTGAGGCCGGCTGCCGCGTGTCGATCTTCATTGCCGCCGATCAGCGTCAGATCGAAGCCGCGCATCGCATTGGTGCCGAAGTGATCGAGCTGCACACCGGCGCCTATTGCGACGCCCATGCCGAAGGTCGCATGGAAGATGCCGAACGCGAGCTTGAGTCGCTGCGCCAGATGTCCACCTTCGCCCATTCGCTTGGGCTCGAGGTTCATGCGGGCCATGGCCTGACCTATGACACCGTAAAACCGGTTGCCGCTTTCCCAGAAGTAAAAGAGCTGAATATCGGTCATTTCCTGATTGGCGAGGCGATTTTTCTGGGCATGACCCCGGCCATTCAGGCAATGCGTCGCCTGATGGACGAGGCGCGCGCGTGATCACCCCCGGCTTTGTCGCCATCTGGTTCGCCTGGCTGATGGCCGGGGGCTCTCCGGGCCCCGCCACGATGGGCATTGCCGGAACCGCCATGAACGAAGGCCGCCGCGCTGGTCTGGTCTTCGCGCTGGGCATCTGTGCCGGGTCCGCCGCCTGGGGCATTGCCGCAGCGCTTGGCCTGTCGGCGATCATGCTGGCCAATGTCTGGGTGTTCGAAGTGATCCGCTATGTCGGCGTGGCCTATCTGGGTTGGCTGGCCCTCAAGGCCTTGCGCCGCGCGATGACCGCGGATGAGGTCGCTTTGGGCAAGCCGGTCACGGGCGCGCTGCCGACGATCTTCGCCAAAGGTGCCGCCATCCACCTGACGAACCCCAAGGCGATCCTTAGCTGGGGCTCGATCTATGCCATCGTCGCCCCCAGCGATGCCAGCCTGTCGACGCTGCTGGGCTATTTCACCATGCTCTATGCTGGATCGTTGATGATTTTTATCGGCTATGCGTTTCTGTTTTCCTCCGAACGCCTGGTTCGAACCTACCGCCGCGCCCGCCGCTGGTTCGATTTCGCCTTTGCCGGGTTCTTCGGGGTGGCGAGTTACAAGATCCTCACGGTGCGGTTGTCATGATCCTCGGAATCGGCACAGACCTCGCAAACATCGACCGCATCCAGGGCACGCTCGACCGGTTCGGCGACCGCTTCCGCAACCGGGTCTTCACCGACACCGAACAGCGCAAGGCCGAACGCCGCGCCGATACGGCCGGAACCTATGCCAAACGCTGGGCCGCGAAAGAGGCCTGTTCCAAAGCGCTCGGCACCGGCCTGCGCATGGGCATTTCGTGGAAGGACATGGCCGTCACCAATCTGCGCACCGGCCAACCGGTGATGCACGTGACCGGCTGGGCCGCCGAGCGCCTCAAGGAAATGACCCCCGACGGGCACGAGGCGATCATCCACGTCACCCTGACCGATGATCACCCCTGGGCGCAGGCTTTTGTGGTGATCGAGGCGCGTCCGGTTCAAGATCAGCCCGCGCAGCCTTGACTTGCCCCCATCCCCCCCGCATGTAGC
Organism: Ruegeria sp. HKCCSP346; assembly: GCF_017872595.1. Classification (NCBI taxonomy): domain Bacteria; kingdom Pseudomonadati; phylum Pseudomonadota; class Alphaproteobacteria; order Rhodobacterales; family Roseobacteraceae; genus Ruegeria; species Ruegeria sp. HKCCSP346. Next base: position 30,533 of record NZ_JAEDOT010000009.1, on the reverse strand, counting down.
AGCGAAGCCAAGCAAAGAACTGGAGCGAGCAGAATGGCCGAGGACGCCAAAACCGGAAATCCCGTCTGGGAGACGATCAAGACCATCGTCTACGCGCTGTTGATTGCCGGCGTGTTCCGCACCCTCTTCTTTCAACCGTTCTGGATCCCCTCGGGCTCGATGAAGCAGACGCTGCTGATCGGCGATTTCCTCTTCGTCAACAAGATGGCCTATGGCTATTCCTACGCATCCTGCCCCAGCCTGATCATCCCCAGCGTCGGCCTGAACGTGGATGCCGAAGATATCTGTGGCTGGATGCAGGGCGAAGACAATACCCGTATCTGGGGCGGTGATCCCGAACGTGGCGATGTCATCGTCTTTCGCCATCCGGTCACCGGGCGTGATTATATCAAACGCCTGATTGGGTTGCCGGGCGACCGGATCCAGGTCCGCAATGGCCAGATCATCCTCAATGGCACTCCGGTTCCTCAGCAGCCCGACGGCGTGTTTACTGAAATTGCCGAACCGCAAGGCCCGCAGCGCCTGCGCCCCCGCTGTGAAAACGGCCCTGTTGGAATCGGTGGTACCTGTGAAAAGTCGCGCCTGATCGAAACCCTGCCCAACGGTGTGTCCTATGACGTGCTGAATATCGGCAACCAGGCATCGGACAATACCGGCATCTATACCGTGCCCGAGGGTCATTATTTCTTCATGGGTGACAACCGTGACAATTCCAGCGACAGCCGTCTGCCGCAATCTGCCGGTGGTGTCGGATACGTGCCTTACGAAAACCTGATCGGTCGTGCCGACCGGATCATGTTCTCGTCCGCGGGCCGTTCGATGCTGTTCTTCTGGACATGGCGCGGTGATCGGTTCTTCAAGGCGGTCAATTGAAGCTCTCGGCTGAAATAAAGGCGTTCCAGCGGCGATTGGGGTATGAGTTCAAAAACCCCGAACTGCTGGTGCGCGCGCTGACCCATGGCTCGGTGTCTTCGTCCACCCGCCCCGACAATCAGCGGCTGGAGTTTCTGGGAGACCGGGTGCTGGGCCTTGTTATGGCCACTGCGCTGCTTGAAGCTGACAAGAAGGCGTCCGAGGGTCAGTTGGCCCCACGGTTCAACGCACTGGTCCGCAAAGAAGCCTGCGCTGACGTGGCCCGCCAGATTGACCTGGGCGCGGTGTTGAAACTCGGCCGGTCCGAGATGCTGTCCGGTGGCCGTCGCAAGCAAGCGCTGCTGGGCGACGCGATGGAGGCCGTGATCGCTGCCATCTATCGGGATACGGGGTTTGAGGCCGCCCGCGATGTCATCCTCGCCCTCTGGGGGGACCGCATCCACAAGGTCGAGGCCGACGCCCGCGACGCCAAAACCGCGCTTCAGGAATGGGCGCAGGCGCGCGGCCAGAAACCACCCAGCTATGTCGAGGTCAAACGCAGCGGCCCCGACCACGCCCCCGTCTTCACCATCGCCGCCCGCCTTCAGGACGGAACCGAGGCACAAGCCACGGCAGGTTCCAAGCGCCAGGCCGAACAGGCGGCCGCCAAGGCCTTGCTGGAGCGGGTCGGCTGATCTCAGTTTAAGCTCGGCCTGTCACAAACTTCAATCTAACTTGAAGACTATAGAAGCCACGACAGGCGACCTGTATCTGGGTATCAGTCGTTTTGGCACCAGTCAGGCTACGGCAGGTCAAAGCACTCAGAAAACAACATAAAAAAGGCAATCTAATGCAACGTGCAAAACTCTCGCTCGTCAATATCGGCTTTCTGTTCATTGCCGGGTTTGTGGCAACCATGGCCTTCGATTTCTGGGGGCAGGTTGTCAGTCCCGGGATCGGCTGGGCCAACCTGTCACCCGAAGGTCTGGCGCAGAGTTTGCTGTCCAGTCTGGGCCTGCCCAGCAACGCTTTTCTGGGCTTCTTTGTGCATTTCTACATTGTCGGCCTGATTGCCTATCCTTTGGGTTGGTTCCTTATTTTCCAGCCAATCTGGGTCAAGGTTCTGGGTCCGGCCCACATCTTTGTAGCCTCGGCAATCTATGGTTTCGGTCTGTGGGTGTTTGCTATCGGAGGTGTCACGACCTTTGCCGGTCTGCCACCGTTCCTGAACTTTGTCGGCATCACATGGGTCGCGCTGATCGGACACGTTTTGTACGGTATCGTGTTTGTGGCCGTGCTGAACCCCATCCTGCGCCGTCACCCGTGATCTGACCCGTACTATCCGTCGGTCCGGTGTCGGGCCGACGGTTTTCATTGATCACTCCACGCGAATGAACCCGGTCAGCCCGGTTTTCTGATGTTCGATCACATGGCAATGAAACGCCCAGTCGCCGGGGTTGTCCGCCACCAGTGCGATATCCGCCACCTCATCCTTCAACAGCAGCATCGTGTCCGTCATCAGCGGTGGCAGGGTGCGCAGGTTGGATCGCAGCGGCACGAAGGCCAGCCCGTGCAGGTGGATCGGGTGCAGATTGGGCGATTCATTGCGCAATCGCAAAACATAGCTCTTGCCCCGTTGCAGCACGGCCAGCGGCCCGGTTTCCTGCGCCGCATCGCCCGGCCAGGGTGTGCGGTTGATCGACCAGAAACTATAGCCCAACGACCCGCAGAACCCGTCATTCGGGGCGCCGCCTTCCGGGGTCCAGCCGAACACGAATTCATGCAACTCGGCCTGATCAAGATCTGGGCGCGCGACAGGGTTTGCACGCAATGGGCGCAGCTCTCTCAGATCGCGCGCCGCTGATGTGCCGGTCGCCCGCAAGCGCGCCATGGCGCGATGTGGTTGACCGGGAAACTTGGCTATCAGGTCCGCCGACTGCCCTTCGCCCTCGGGCATCCGGACGGCAATATCCACCCGTTGACCGGGGCCCAGCAACAGCGGTTCGTCCGCCGTTGGCACCGGCAGATCGATCTCGACCGGATGCCCGTCCCAGGCGATGATCCGGGTCTCGGCCCCCTCAGGATGCAACCTATAGATGCGGGTCGTGTCTGTGTTGACCACCCGCAGCCGCACCAGACTACCCGCCGTGTGTTCATAGACCGCCTCGCTCTGCCAGTTGGCGGTCTGCACCGTGCCAAACGTGCCCGCCCGCGCCGCACCTCGCGCCGTATAGGCCGGCAGGAACGCGTCATTCTCGTCCAGACGGAAATCCCGCAGATTGACCACCTGCTCGCTGTCGAACCCCGGCTCGTCCGGCTCGGCAATCACCATCACGCCGGTCAGCCCGCGCGCCATCTGGTCCATCGTCATGCAATGGGGATGATACCAATACGTGCCCGCATCCGGCGGCGTGAACTCATAGGCGAAACTTTCGCCCTCGCCGATGGGCATTTGGGTCAGGTAGGGCACCCCGTCCATCCCGTTTCGAATGCGCAGCCCGTGCCAGTGCATCGAGGTATAATCCGGCAAGGTGTTGCGAACGCTCAGCCGCATAGGCTCGCCCTGCCGCCCATACAGAATCGGCGGCGGCGCATCGGGCGACAGGCTGACCATCCCTGTGGTCAGCCCTTCGCGCAGCCGGCAACTGGCGGGTTGCAGCACCAGCTCCTGCGCCGCATTGCCTGCCGCCAGCGACCATCCGCCCAACCCAAACGCACCAGCGGCGGCACCGCTTCCAAGAAGAAACTCGCGACGTTTCATGACAACCTCACTGAAAGGATTTGCTGCCGGGCTGGAACTGGCTGGGCATCTAATCCTGTCCTGCCACTGCAAGCGCAGGGCTGCAATGCGACAAATCCCTCTGGCCCGCCGCCCCTTTCTGCTATAGGGGGGCGCAGTTGCAGACAGGATTGCCAGACACATGACCACACGCGCCGGATTTATCGCCCTGATCGGAGAGCCCAATGCGGGCAAATCCACCCTCCTGAACCGCATGGTCGGGGCCAAGGTGTCGATCGTGACGCATAAGGTGCAGACCACCCGCGCGCGTATCCGCGGCGTGGCGATGGAAGGCGACGCGCAACTGGTCTTCGTCGACACGCCGGGCCTGTTCAAACCCCGCCGCCGACTGGATCGCGCCATGGTCGCCGCCGCATGGGGCGGGGCCGCGGATGCCGACATCGTTGTGCTCATGGTCGAGGCGCATCGTGGCATTACTGAAGGCGTCGAGCGCATCCTTGAAGGTCTGGAAGAGATCGGGCAGGGCCGCACGATCGCGTTGGCCATCAACAAGATCGACAAGGTGCCGTCCGAGAAGCTGCTGGCGCTGACCAGTGACCTGAACGCGCGCTACCCGTTTGCCGAAACCTTCATGATCTCTGCTGAAAAGGGACACGGCGTCGAGGACTTGCGCAAGTGGCTGGCCTCTGAACTGCCTGAAGGCCCGTGGTTGTATCCCGAAGACCAGATCGCCGATCTGCCCCTGCGCATGATCGCCGCCGAAATGACGCGCGAGAAGCTGACCCTGCGTCTACATCAGGAATTGCCCTATCAACTGACCGTCGAGACCGAAAACTGGGAAGAGCGCAAAGACGGCTCTGCCAAGATCGATCAGGTCATCTATGTCATGCGCGACGGCCACAAGGGCATCGTTCTGGGCAAGAAGGGCGAGACGATCAAGGCCGTCAGTCAGGCCGCACGGGCCGAGCTGGAAGAATTCCTCGACCGCAGGATTCACCTGTTCCTGCAAGTGAAGGTCCGGCCCAATTGGCTGGAAGAATCCGAGCGGTATTCGGAAATGGGGCTGGATTTCAAAGACGGAAACGCATGACGCGGCTGACGGCGGAATTCTGGGTTCACGCCTATCTGGCGCGGCTGCGATTTCAGGATATCCCGGCCTATGTGGTTGCCCATGGCGATGACACCGCAGGCGCAGTTCTGGTCAAGCTGAACACACTAAACGGGCAGGCCGTTGCCTTCCAACGCAGCTTTGATCTGATGAGTGGCGAACGGAAATGGGTCGAACTCTCGTCCGGCCTTGAAGGTGACGTGGACCAGGCCATTCAGCGCCAACGCAGCTTTGACCCCGACCTCTGGGTGATCGAGGTCGAAGACCGGCAGGGGCGGCACCTGCTGGGCGAAGAAGGGCTGGAGTGACCACGGTACAGACGGGTCTTTGACGCAGAGACCAAAATGACTATTTTACCCCGGCAATTACACTGGCAGGGCTGGCTTGCCCTGTGGACAGGCGCAACCAAGAGGTGCTTTCGTGGCTAAAACGCTTGCTGAGAAACTGGAAAAATCGGAACTCGGCCACTGGATGCAGCGTTTCGAAAGCTTCATGGTCTTTGTCGGGGTTGTTGGTCCTTTTGCCACGCTTCCGCAACTGATCAAGCTCTACTTCACCCATTCCGAACACGCTACTGGTCAGTCGCTTCTGTCCTGGTCGCTTTATGCCGGGCTGTCCTTCCTGTGGTTCGCATATGGTCTGGTGGTCGGCAAGTTGCCCATCTATGTGGGCAACGGTATTTCGATGGTGCTGAACCTGCTGATGGTCATAGGAATTCTGGTTCATGCGGGTGTGACGTTCTGAACTTCACGCTGGCTTGGGTCTTTCTTGTTCGCGGTCGCAGACGATGCTCGGGGCCATCAATCCGCGTCGCCAAAATAGACAAAGCTCATCTTGTTCCCATCGGGGTCGCGTGCGTAGGCACCAAAAAAGTTTGGGCCATATTGGGGGCGGTCCCCCGGATCACCTTCGTTTGTTCCGCCATTTGCAAGCGCGGCCGCGTGCGCCTCACGCACTTCCTCTGTGCTTTGGCACAGCAGGCCAACCATGTTTCCGTTGCCGATCGTCGCGTCTTTTTTGTCGAACGGTGTCGCGACCCATATGCATCCGCCGCCGCGCAGCTCATAACATACGGCATGCGGCATATACTCAGCGACGACCTTTCCGCCGATCCGGGGCATAACCGCGTCGTAATAGCTGCGTGCCTTGGCAACGTCGTTGGAACCGATCATGACGTAATTAAGAGACATTTTAGGAATCCCGTTTTAGAACATAAGTAGAACATTATGGCCTGAACGGGATTAAAGCAACGCATTCTTTTGCCCGCAGTTGGCGATACCCCGGACGACAGACGGGGTTTCCATCGACCAAGGGGCAGCAGGCGCGTTCTGCCGGTGTGAGCGATACTTGAACCGCGACTTTTGTTGGCTTCAGGGTAGGGGTCTCACCGCAATTCCTCCAGCATCTTTTCTCTGAAGACCTCTGCCGGCGTCTTCCATCCGAGGCACTTGCGGGGCGTGTTGTTGAGACGGTCACAGAGCATCTTCAGGTCGTGATCTTTCATTGTCCTGATGTCACGCTTGCGGGGCAACCATCTTCGTACCCGGCGATTGGTGTTTTCAACGGTGCCTTTCTGCCACGGACTGGATGGATCACAGAACCAGGTCTGCGTTCCGATCTCTGCCTGAAGGTGCGGCCAGCTGACAAATTCGCTACCGCGGTCAAACGTGATGGATTTCCGCGCTAGGTGGGGCAGGTCACGGACAGCTTTCATGATCTTTCCCATGACGGGCTTCGTGCGCTTGTTGGGGTTCTTCAATAACACTGTGAAGCGGCTAACGCGCTCGACTAGCGATGTGACATTAGCTTGTCCAAGCTTCTGTTTGAACAGGATCAAGTCAGCTTCCCAATGACCAAACTGGCGTCTGTGGGCAACATCATCAGGTCGAAAGAGAATGCTGACATCTCGATCAAATTTTGGAGCCTGACGCTTTCTGGCACGACGTGGTCTACGGGACTTGCGATGCTCTGGCAGATACCACCACAGCTCTTGTGCCATGCCTTCCTTGGAATAGATGTAGCGATAGATCGTTTCCTGGCAGACCCGCAGCTTGACGCCTTCATAGATCATGCGATTGCCAATCTGCTCTGGTGTCCAGCCATTCTTAAGGCGCGCGATGACACGCTGACAGAGACCAGGATAACGGATCAGCTTGCGTTGAACGGAACGACGTTTCTGCGACTGCAAGTGAGCGGCGGATCCGAAGTAACCAGCGTAATTCTTAGGAACGGAGTCATCCGCCCAGAAGTTACGTTTGATTTCACGGAAAATCGTTGATTTGTGGCGCTTCAGAACCCGCGCCATTTCAGCGACAGGGACCTTCGCGTGCCACCAGTTTTCTATTCTACGACGTTCAGACAGCGACAGTTGCGAATAAACAGCTCCCATGGCAATATCCTCTCATTAGATAACATGTTGTTTTCTAACAAAAGTCGCACTTCAGGGTAGCGCGCTCCGGGGCACATTGGTGATCTGAGGAATGGCGGCGGGTTCATTTTGAGGCACAACGGAATCCACCGTGGTCAGGTCTGGTCGCTATATCGGACTGGACCGTTGCAATGAAAAGCCGATGCTCTGCCCTTCAGTCTTTGCATGTCTTGGGATTACGCGCCATGTCCGCCGTTCCACCCGTCTTCGTACTCGCCCAACACCCTGGACAGGTGCAGCAGAGAGGCAGAAAAGCGTGCATAGACATCCCTCGACAACATCGGCTTGTTGTCATCCAAAACCTGCACAAGTTCGACGATGGCTGACGCAAATGTCTCATAGACCTGCATGTCTGCCGCCGTTGGATCCGGTGTCCAGATTTCGAGTTCGTCGTAATATGTGGCGGGTTTCGGTTCGTCATCGATCATGCTGCGGCCCCTTTTGTTGAAGCGCAGTTGGGGGTCGTAAAAACACGTACAAGCCGGGTGGCGCGAAGTCACAAAACTATGGCAGCTTCGGAAAAGAACACGCGCTGAAAAGGGGTTGAAGCACTTCCGCTCTTGCGTGCCAACGTCGCTTGGGATTTTCTGCGAACCAACCAAACCAGCAACAGGGTCAGGTTTTGGACTGGCGCGATCACGGAATACTCCTGACATTACGCCGCCATGGTGAAACAGCGGCGATCATCGAGGTCTTTACCGAAGGCCACGGGCGCCACGCAGGTGTGGTGCGCGGCGGGACCAGCCGCAAGATCGCGCCGATCCTGCAACCTGGGGCGCAATTGGACGTGCTGTGGCGTGCGCGGCTGGAAGAACATATCGGCACCTTTCAGGTCGAACCCCTGCGGTCCCGCGCGGCAGCCGCTTTTTCAGGGCGGCTGGCCTTGTCCGGGCTGAACGCGGTCGTTTCGCTGTTGTCCTTTTGTCTGCCCGAACGGGAACCACACCCCGCGCTTTATTCCCGGACGGAACAGTTGATGGATCTGTTGGGGCAGGACGAGGTCTGGCCTCTGGCCTATCTGCGGTGGGAGCTCGCGTTGCTTGACGAACTTGGCTTTGGCCTTGATCTGACAGCCTGCGCCGTGACCGGTGTGACCGAAGGATTGATCTATGTATCCCCCAAAACAGGCCGTTCCGTCAGCGCCAATGGCGCCGGGGAATGGGCTGACAAGCTGTTGCCTCTGCCGCCTTGTCTGCGAGGTGAGGGCACTGCGCCCGATGCCGAGGTCGCAGAGGCCCTGCGCACAACCGGATATTTCCTGGAGCACCGCGTTGCTCCGTCTTTGGGGCATAATCCGCTGCCCGAAGCGCGGGCTCGGTTCGTGGATCAGGTCACTCGGCGGCTGTGAACACCATCTCGTGCCCGTCCTCATTGCGCAGAATCAGAACATTGCCTGACACCTCGGATTGGGTCATGGCCATGAGGGCGGCAAAGTAGACCCCTTCCGCCTCGAGTCCCGCGCAGGCGGCGCGCGTCGCGTTGAGGTTCTGAACCTCAAACCAAGGGTAAGGCGCGTTGAGTGTTCCGTCATAGCTGTTGCAAGGAGCGTTGCCGGCAATCCTGCCTTCTTCCGGAAACCGCAGCAGAGCGCTCGCCTCATAGGGCTGACCATCGATCTCCTGCAGCACCCAAATCTGGTCCGCCGCACCATAGGCGGCGACGGTTTCGTCCTTGTCGCATTGGAACAGTGCCAACAAGGGCAGGGTCAGGATCAGACGAGTCATGGCTGGGTCTTAGCGCATAGGGGATGTTGTTGGAACCGGATCAGTAAGGAAGAGACCCGTTCAGCAGTTGCGCACGCACTTCCTGCCGGGGTTTCCAGTTATAGCGCGTATCTTCACGCACCGGCGCCCAGAACAAGGCACCGCTGTTGCGCCATGGGTCGAGGATGATACCGTCATACATTGTGTCCCCCTTGGCGCTGATCGATGCCGAATGGTGGATGATGCGAAACGGGGTCGGCGGCGACGTGGCCCAGTTCAGGTCCAGCGTCTGGAAATTTTCCTGCCGCAAGCGTTTGGTCATCGCTTCGGCCCAGTCATTGCACAGGCCCTTTTCGCGGAACCCGTTGATGACCTTGGCGTTGTGGATGATAGCCGGGTCGGTGACATTCCAATCCCGTGCCAACTGCTGCGAGTAGGAATAGGCGATTGTGGCCGCCCTCTGAGCCTCGGCCGGATCGACATCCGACCCGAGCGCCTGGATCGACTGAGCCAGCGCATCAATATCGTTCCGGCTCACCGTCGGTTGAGACGTGGTGCAAGCCGCCAGAGCAAGAGCCGCAAGAACAGCACACATGGCAAGGAAAGATCGGGTCATGCGGTATCCCAAAAGTTAATTTCGACGTCTCGTGTTCGGCTGATGCTCTACCGGTGAAAGGGGCGGGATCAAAGGGGGAAGTTTTGAAACACGTGGGTCATTTGTGACCGTCACGCGGGCTACGAGGGGCGATGGTATGTTTTGTACAAAACACACTCTGCATGGTTCGGACCGCGTACAGATTGTACAAAACAGGAAAAAGACCCGGCGCAAGCGCCGGGCCAGTCGGGGAAACAGGGCTGCCGGAATGGGTCACCCGAGCAGACGTCGTGCGATGACCTGTGCCTGAATCTCGGCCGCCCCTTCGAAAATGTTAAGAATACGCGCGTCGCACAGAACGCGGCTGATCTTGTATTCCAGTGCAAAGCCGTTTCCGCCGTGGATTTGCAGCCCGTTGTCCGCCGCAGCCCAGGCCACACGCGCGCCAAGCAGCTTGGCCATACCGGCCTCTAGATCACAGCGCTGGCCGTGGTCTTTTTCCCATGCGCTGAAATAGGTCAGCTGGCGCGCGATCATGATCTCGACCGCCATCATTGCCAGCTTGCCCGAGACACGCGGGAAGTTGATCAGCGATTTGCCGAATTGCTTGCGGTCGACGGCATATTGCATGGCGATATCCAGCGCGCTTTGCGCCACGCCGATGGCGCGCGCGGCGGTCTGGATACGGGCACTTTCAAAGGTTTCCATCAGCTGTTTGAAACCCTTGCCTTCTTCACCGCCCAGCAGGTTTTCACCCTTGACGTGAAAGCCGTCAAAGCCCAGCTCGTATTCCTTCATGCCGCGGTATCCCAGAACCTCGATCTCACCACCGGTCATGCCGGGGGTGGGGAAGGGATTGTCGTCCGTGCCGGGTGTCTTTTCCGCCAGGAACATGGACAGGCCGCGGTGATCGGTGCTGTCGGGATCGGTCCGCGCCAGCAACGTCATGACATGGGTCCGCGCGGCGTGGGTGATCCAGGTCTTGTTGCCGGTGATCCGGTAATCACCGTTCTCGTCCTTCACGGCACGGGTGCGCAGGCTGCCAAGATCCGAGCCGGTGTTGGGTTCAGTGAAGACAGCCGTCGGCAGAATTTCAGCGCTGGCCAGTTTTGGCAGCCAGTTGGCTTTTTGCTCGTCCGTACCGCCGGCAATGATCAACTCGGCCGCGATTTCCGAACGCGTGCCCAGCGAGCCGACGCCGATATAGCCACGCGACAGTTCTTCGGAAACGACGCACATGGATGCTTTGGACAGTCCGAAACCGCCAAACTCTTCCGGGATGGTCAGCCCGAAAACGCCCATTTCCGCCAGTTCTTCGATGATTTCCAGCGGGATCAGCTCATCCTTGAGGTGCCATTCATGGGCATACGGTTCGACCTTTTCCTGCGCATAGCGGCGGAACTGGTCGCGGATCATTTCCAGTTCTTCGTCCAGGCCCGACGCGCCGAACATTGTGGCGCCGGCCTGATCTTGCATCAGCTCGACCAAACGGCTGCGTGCGGCTTGTGAATTCGCCTGCGCCATCAAGGTCTGTACTTCGGACGACTGAAAGCCCGACAGCGCATCCCAGCCGAGACCCATATCCTGAAGGCGCACGACTTCGCCCTGGTTCATCGGGATGCCGCCTGCGACCTGATGCAGGTACTCGCCAAAGGCGATCTGGTGAAGCAACTGCTCGACCTCACCGAACTTGCCTTCGGCCTGAAGTGCTTCGGCCCAGCGCTGCATCTGTTGCAGCGACTGGTTATACGTGGCCAGCCAGGCCAGGCCATGCGCGGCGGTCTGGTTTGCCTCGATCAGAGCGCCAGAGATACGGCCATCCGCCGAGACCATGTCGCGCACGGATTCACGGGCTTTTTCAAAAACAGCTTCTACCGCGGGTAGGGCAGCCCGGGTCAAATTCAGAAGATCGGGCAAAACTGCAGCAGTTGTCATCTCGGTCATATCCTGTCCGTCGTGGGCCATGAATCGCGTCCTTTCCTCGGTCGTCTGGTCATATCATGCTGCACGTGCAGCGCAACAAAAATACTTATTACGCTGCGAAAAAGTTCAAAAATTACCCCACCATTTTTGCAATGCAGAAGAAAATCCAGATGATATCTAGGGGGCATGACCCTGTTTTCCATTCTTTCCCCGCAGGAACTGTTGTTGGCCATGGCAATCGCGTTTGCCTCTGGTTGGGTCAAGGGCATGGTTGGTTTCGCGATGCCCATGATTTTGGTATCAGGGTTGAATTCATTTCTGCCGCCGGATCTGACCCTGGCGGGACTTATCCTGCCGACGCTGGTGACCAATGGGCTGCAGGCCCTTCGCGGTGGCCGTGTCGCCGCGTTTGCCTCGATTCGGCGCTTTCGGGTCTTCCTTGTTGTTGGCGGTCTTCTTCTGCTGCTGAGCGCACAGTTGGTCGCATTGATCCCAGGGTCTGTCTTTCTGGTTCTGATGGGCGGCTTTGTGTCAGTTTTTGCGCTGTTACAGGTTCTTGGGTTCAGAATGGCGCTGAACCAACCCTCGACCGCAGTCGAGGCTGTGGTTGGTGGCTTGGCTGGGTTTGTTGGCGGCATGTCAGGAGTTTGGGGGCCTCCGACAGTTGCCTATCTGACGGCGCTGAACACCCCCAAGACCGAACAGATTCGAATTCAGGGCGTAATCTACGGTTTGGGGGCGGTTTTGTTGCTGGTCGCACATCTTGGATCAGGCATTCTGTATGCAGAAACACTTGAGTTTTCGGCAGCCCTGATCGTTCCGGCCCTGGCCGGGATGTGGATCGGCATGAAGCTGCAGGACCGTATTGATCAGGCAAGCTTTCGCAAGGCGACCTTGTTGGTATTGCTGATCGCGGGCCTGAACCTGCTTCGACGCGGTTTGGTGGGGTAACACGTCAGCCCGAGCGCTTGTCGGCAAACCGGAAAGCAAAATACAGGCCCAGCATCAGAAAGAACAAACCCGAGATATCGCCGATCAGGAATGCGATATATTCCACCGTCGCGCTGCCAAAAGCCAGGTTGGTCAACCCGGAGACAAGGAAGGACGTTACGATTCCGATGCCCATCACACATATCCAACAGGGTTTGCGATCCGGACGGGGAAACAGATCCCACCCGATTGCCTTGAGAAGATAGAACACGATCGGGGCCGTCAGAACCGCAATCGCCATGGCCATCAGGCGGCTGGGCAGGAACACATCCGTTTGACCCAAATAGGCAAAAACGATGAACACGCCGGGCAACAATGCGAAAACGGCGCGCCACCCCAACAGCCACGCCGACAGAACCCGCACGCCATGCGGCAGAAACAACAGGCTCGCCCTGCTTGGGTATTCCGGGAAAAACACGTTCTGTAACGGCATGAGGACGGCGAATGTAAGGAACGACGCCAGCACATAGGCCAATGAGGCCAGAAGCGTTTCAGTAGCCCACCCGCGCAAAGTAATCACGGCCTCTTGCGCGGGTGGATCGCATCATTTGGGTGCATGAACGATATACCGTCCCCGGTTGGTGCTGCCGCTTTGAGAAAGATAGCCTTTTTCGACCAGCGACTTCAGTGCGCGAAAGAATGTTGGGCGCGAAACACTTTGAACCAACGTGTGCTCGATCAGGCCGAATGTGCGCACTTCCTGATCGGACTTGGAAAGCTCTTCGGCGGCATAGTAGATGTCGCGTTCAACCGGAGATAGTTTTTCCAGGCCTAAAGTGCGCTCCATGCTTTGCATCAATTTGCGCAGTTCGGTGAGTTTCGAGATCTCAGTCATAATGTTACCTATCGTTTGCCGTGTCATTTGCCGCCTAATTGCGACTGTTTGAGCCATGCTGAATGATGCGCAAGTCAGCAGGTCTCGTGTTGACACTCATCCCCATTTACTTAGACTAGGTGACTGATTAGGTTGCTCAATCCAGCGTTGTGAGTGTGCGCACATGAGCAACCCCCAATCTAATTTCAGTCAGTGCCCGGCGCAAAAGTGCCGGGTTTTTTCGTCTCAGCGATTATCAGGGCTAGCGCAAATTTCATTTTGAAACAACGCAATTGTATGTGCTTTTTGCGACAAACAACCTTAGGGAGAAGCACAGTGAGTGTAGTAAAAAAGGGGCGCTGTGGCCCCTTTTCCTGATTTATCCGATTGCGACGGCTTTGATGTCGTCATCGATGAAGGGCAGATATTGTTCAAAGTTCTCGGCAAACATCTGCACCAGTTTTTCGGCCTGTTTGTCAAAGGCTGCCTGATCGTCCCAGGTACGGCGCGGGTCTAGCAGAACTTCGGCAACCCCCGGGACAGAGACTGGAACGTCAAAGCCGAAATTGGCATCCTTGCGGAACTCGGCGTCGCGCAGGGACCCTTCCAGAGCGGCGGTCAGCAAGGCGCGTGTCGCGCGGATCGGCATCCGGCTGCCCACGCCATAGGCGCCGCCGGTCCAGCCGGTGTTCACAAGCCAGCAGGTCGCGCCGTGCTGGGCGATCTTGTCCCTCAGCAGGTTGCCGTATTCCTCAGGGCGACGGGGCATGAACGGCGCGCCGAAACAGGTCGAGAATGTCGGCTGCGGCTCGGTGATGCCGCGTTCGGTCCCGGCGACTTTTGACGTGAAACCCGACAGGAAGTGATACATGGCCTGTGCCGGCGTCAGCCGCGCGATCGGAGGCAGAACGCCAAACGCGTCGCAGGTCAGCATGATGATATTCTTCGGGTGACCACCCAGTGCGCTTTTGGATGCGTTCGAGATATATTCAAGCGGATAGGCGCAGCGCATGTTGGCGGTCAGCGAGTCATCGTCGAAATCCAGTTCCTTGGTTTCGGGGTCGAAGACCATGTTTTCGATCACGGTTCCGAACTTCGAAGTGGTGGCATAGATTTCCGGCTCTGCCTCGGCATTCAGGTTAATGGTCTTGGCATAGCAACCGCCTTCGAAGTTGAAGGTGCCGCGATCGGACCAGCCGTGCTCGTCATCCCCGATCAGTATGCGCGAAGGATCTGCGGACAAGGTGGTCTTTCCGGTGCCGGACAGGCCAAAGAACACGGCCGTATCGACCGGGTTGCCAACAGCATGGTTGGCCGAGCAGTGCATCGGCATCACGCCTTTTTCAGGAAGCATGTAGTTCAGCAGGGTGAAAACGGACTTCTTGTTTTCACCGGCATATTCAGTGCCGCCGATCAGGATCAGTTTGCGGTCGAAGTTCATCGCAATCACAGTCTCGCTGCGGCAGCCATGCTTTGCCGGGTCGGCCTGAAAGCTGGGGCAGTTGATGACAGTGAAGTCGGCCGTGAACTCATCCAGATCTTCGCGGTCCGGGCGACGCAGAAGGTGGCGGATGAACAGGTTGTGCCACGCCAGCTCGGTAACCATTCGTACATTGATTGCGTAAGCCGGGTCCGCACCACCGACGAGGTCCTGCACGAAATAATCGCGGCCCTTCATGTGAGCCAGCATGTCTTCGTACAGCGCGTCAAAGCCCTCGGGGCTCATTTCGGCATTGTTTTCCCACCAGATGGTGTCGGCAACGGTGTCGGTCTTGACGACGTGTTTGTCCTTTGGCGACCGGCCGGTGAACTTGCCTGTGGTAACCAGGAACGCTCCACCATTGCCAAGTGTGCCTTCGCCGCGCTTCAGTGCCTCTTCGATCAGCGCCGGCTCCATGAAGTTGTAATAGACATTGCCCAGACCCTCGATGCCCTGATCTTCGAGGCGGAATTGCGGGTTAACCCGTCCAGATGTCATGTGTGTCTTCTCCTGTGGCGGCGCGAAGGTCGTTGGCCGTTGCGCCTTTGGGGCAGTGAGCCGGGAAAACCGGCGGCTGAGCGCGTCTTATCACGGTCGTTCATGGCATGAACAGGCGGGTTTGACGCAGTTAGCGCAACCAAGTCCGGGTTTAGCGCCATCAGAAATTCAATGTCGGAAAAGCGGGCAGATTTTTGCGGGCATAAAGGCAAATTTGCCGCAGACCTGCCGCAACAAAGGCATGATTCGCAGTTACGGATTGATTCGGCGTCTTAAAACCGCCAACAATGCCTTACAAATAAGCGAATTATTGCGCGAGTGAGCAGGAATAGGGGTGAGCCCGATGTCAAAGATTGCACTTGTGGATGACGATAGAAACATTCTGACGTCTGTATCCATGACCCTCGAAGCCGAAGGTTTCGAGGTTGAAACATATAATGATGGCCAGGCCGCGTTGGATGCGTTCAACAAGAAACTGCCGGACATGGCTGTTCTGGATATTAAGATGCCGCGGATGGACGGCATGGATCTGTTGCAACGGCTGCGTCAGAAGACGCAAATGCCGGTGATCTTTCTGACCTCGAAAGACGATGAGATCGACGAGGTTTTGGGCCTGCGCATGGGCGCGGATGACTATGTAAAGAAACCTTTTTCGCAGCGTCTGCTGGTCGAACGCATTCGGGCCTTGCTGCGCCGGCAAGAGGCGACAAGCGGCGATGCGGTCGCATCCAACAGCAATGACACCAAAGTCATGGAGCGCGGCGACTTGCGGATGGACCCGCTGCGCCATGCGGTCAGCTGGAAAGGTAATGATGTGTCCCTGACCGTGACCGAGTTCCTGCTGCTTCAGGCGCTGGCCCAACGTCCGGGATTCGTCAAAAGCCGCGACCAGCTGATGGATGTCGCCTATGATGATCAGGTCTATGTGGATGACCGGACGATCGACAGCCACATAAAGCGTCTGCGGAAAAAGATGCGCGCGGCTGATCCCGAGTTCTCGGCGATCGAAACCTTGTATGGTATCGGTTACCGGTACAACGAAGAATAGGCGCCGCCGCCTGCAAGAGGTAATGGGGTCTCGTGCGCGACACCGAACAAGCCAGCGAATTGCGCGACGGTGACGTCGTTCTTGGGGATGACTGGGTCATTCCCCAGGACCCCGAGTCAGCGGAGCTAAGGGAAAAGCGATCGCGGAGAAACCTGTTTTCGCTGCGTGGTTCTCCTCTGGCGCGCAAAATCATCACGTTCAATCTGATCGCTCTGGTGATCCTGGTCACTGGGTTGTTGTATCTGGACGACTCGCGAAAAGAGAAGGTTCAGCAGACCGCCCGCAATCTGCTGGGCGATGCGCAACTTGTCAGCAACGTTTTTGAAACCCAGTTGCGTCAGGGCGCACAGCAATCCGGGCAGAATGCCGGGAACCTGGACGTCAAGGATACCCTGTCTGGCCTCACCTTACCCGAAGGGGGCGAGGTTTTTGTTTATGACGCCAGTGGCACGCTGATCGGCTGGACACGTGGTGCCCCGCAAGCCTCTGACATGCCGGTTCTTCTGCAATCCGAGGCCGAGATGCAGACCGGCAGTACGGTGATCAGCGACACGCTGAATGCCGTTTGGACGGGTTTGTCAAACCTGCTGAACTGGTCGACTGACACCGAGGCACCGACGTTGGCGCAGCGTGTTCAGACCATTATTCCACAAGCGATTGCCGGTCAAAGCCAGGTGCAGGCGGTACAAGATGGCGCGGGTGAGACGGTCATCGTGGCTGCGGCACCAGTTCTTTATCAGGATGTACCCGCCGGCGCGGTGGCGATTACCGGCCCGGCTGGTGAAATCGACGCGCTTGCCCGCCGCGAGCAGGAGCGCATTCTTCAGATGTTTGTCGTGGCCCTGCTGGTTTCCGTGGGCCTCAGCCTTGTCCTGGCCTCGACCATTGCGAACCCGCTGGCCGATCTGGCATCCGCGGCAGAGATGGGCAAAGACCGGGGCACGGGTGTCAATCCCGGGCGCATCCGCATTCCCGACCTCAGCGCCCGTCCTGATGAAATCGGACGTCTCAGCCGCGCTTTGCGGGGTATGGTGACCGCGCTCTACAACCGGATCGACGCAAACGAACAGTTTGCCGCCGATGTCGCCCATGAAATCAAAAACCCGCTGGCCAGCCTGCAATCCGCCGTGGGAACGCTGCGGATGGTCAAGCGCGAGGATCAGCGCGACAAGCTGCTGGACGTGATCGAGCATGACGTACGGCGTCTGGACCGGCTGGTCAGCGACATATCAAATGCGTCGCGTCTGGATGCGGAACTGGTCAAGGAAGAAGAGCAGCCCTTTGACCTGCTTAAGCTGCTGGGCAATCTCGGCCAGTATCTGGGTGAAGATGCACGCTCCAAGGGCATCGATTACATTACGGATCTGCCCTCTGAGCCAATTGTGATCAACGGGCTGGAAGCGCGTCTTGCGCAGGTCTTTGTCAATCTGATCACCAACGCCATTTCGTTCTGCGAGGAAAATGACGCAATTCGCGTTTGGGTCCGGCAGCGGGACAACCGCGTGCTGGTGGTTGTCGAAGACACTGGCCCGGGGATTCCCGAACAGGCGCTTACCAAAGTGTTCAAGCGTTTCTACTCGCAGCGTCCGGCGGAACATTTCGGCAATAACTCGGGTCTCGGCTTGGCGATCTCCAAGCAGATTGTCGAAGCGCATGGCGGGGTGATCTGGGCTGAGAACATCCGCCCGACAGAGGCCGATATCACATCGGATCCGCTGGGTGCCCGCTTTGTCGTGGGGTTGCCCGTCTAAATCCATGCATATTGATTCGTTGTCACTCGCGAAAGATCAGGACAGCGCCTGTGTTCATGCCTCCTGCGTTTCGGTTGCCGGACGCGGGCTTTTGATCATCGGTGCGTCCGGCACAGGGAAGTCCGGGCTGGCGTTGCAAATGATGGCGTTCGGCGCGAAACTGGTCGCCGATGACCGAGTCAATCTAGAGATGCAGCAGAATCGGGTGATCGCTTCGGCCGTATCGCAGATCCGCGGTTTGATCGAGGCGCGCCAAATTGGCCTGATCAAAGCCGAACCCAGTGGTCCGGTTCCGCTGGATTACGTGGTGGATCTGGATCAGCCTGAGCCCGAGCGTCTGCCCGACCCTTTGACGGTTTCCGTGCTGAGGCAAACTGTTCCCTTGCTTCGGGGTGAAGGCGTGCCCAACTTGGCTGTAGCGATGATGCAGCTTCTAGGAAATGGGCACGTAAACCCGGAATGGCCGAACACATGACATCGCAAAGACGGATCGTACTTGTCACGGGCCCCTCTGGGGCAGGCAGATCCACAGCCATTCATGTGCTGGAAGATCTGGGCTTTGAAGCCATCGACAATCTGCCGATGGGTCTTTTGTCGCGCTTGCTCGACAGTGCTGACAGCGACCGTCCGATGGCTTTGGGTATAGATGCCCGCAACCGTGATTTTTCGACGATCGGTTTCATAGAATTGGCTGAAAAGCTGGGCCGCTTGGCGCAGGTCGATCTGACGGTTCTGTATCTGGATTGCAGTGATGATGTTCTGGTGCGTAGGTTTTCAGAAACCCGAAGGCGGCATCCCGTCGCCAAGAATGCCAGCCCGGAAACCGGCGTTCAGCGCGAAAAAGAGCTGCTGGCGCCGATACGTGAGATTGCGGATACACTGATCGACACCAGCCTTCTGAACGTGCATCAACTGCGGGAAGAGGTCGAGAACTGGTTCGCCCCGCAAGGCGGGCGGCATCTGGCGGTTTCCATCGAATCCTTTTCTTACAAACGCGGTCTGCCGCGTGGATTGGACATGGTGTTCGATTGCAGATTTCTGGCGAATCCGTACTGGCGCCCGGAATTTCGCGCAGCGGATGGTCGAAACCCTGACGTTGCGCACTATGTGCAGTCAGACGCTAACTACTTACCGTTTTTTGAACGTGTGCTGGACTTGCTGACCCTGTTGCTGCCGGCCTTTCGGGCCGAGGGCAAAGCGCATCTTTCCGTGGCGTTTGGGTGCACAGGGGGCCAGCACAGATCAGTTGCCCTGGCAGAGGCCGTTGCAAAGGCCCTTGCGGAAGACGGGCAGCAGGTGGCAATTAGGCATCGCGAGATGGAACGTCGGTCGTTGAATGTGAGGTCGGATTGATCGGAATTGTGATCGTTGCACATGGTGGGTTGGCTCAGGAATACCTGGCCGCCACACAACACGTGGTCGGACCACAGGCCAGCCTCGTGGCGGTCGCGATCGAGGCTGATCATGATCGGGACGAAAAACAGGCCGAAATCTGCCGTGCCGCGGACGAAGTGGACACCGGAGATGGTGTCGTTGTTGTCACCGACCTCTTTGGCGGAAGCCCCTCGAATCTCAGCCTGCGCGCCTGCGCGCCTCAGGATCGGCGTATTCTGTATGGGGCAAACCTGCCGATGCTGATCAAATTGGCCAAAAGTCGCCACTTGCCCATTGGTGATGCCGTCCGTCAGGCAATGGAGGCTGGACGGAAGTACATCAATGCGCAGAATGTGACATTGGATTAAAAACGGATTATTGAATATGACGAGCCGAAGCCTGAAAATTATCAATGAAAAGGGCCTGCATGCACGCGCCTCGGCAAAGCTGGTTGAGGTTGTCGAGGGGTTTGATGCACATGCTGAGGTGTCAAAAGACGGACTTTCTGCATCGGGCGACAGCATCATGGGCCTTTTGATGTTGGCAGCATCGCGCGGAACAACTATTGACGTCGAGACGTCCGGGCCGGATGCTGAGGCATTGGCAGAAGCTCTGGAAACGCTTGTGAACGACAAGTTCGGAGAGGGGTTCTAAGCCACCCCGCCGGGACAGGAAGAACGGGAAGACCAGGAATTGGCGGAAACGACGCACGAGACCAAGACAAACCCGGTGGTGGATGGGACCACAGATCAGGGTGAGATCTACGACCGTAGAACGCTGACCTATGCGAATTCATTCGACGATGCCTGGACAGCGACCGCCATTCGGGCCATCGAGTGGTGCACAGGCAAGCTGACCATTTTGCGCATGGTCAACAAGTTCGAAAAAAAGAACGAATACTATCGCGGCCAGCGGTTCTGGGGCGGTGCCCTCAAGACTATGGGAATCGACCTGACCACACCGCAGGAACAGATTGACCGCATTCCCAAGACCGGCCCGGTTGTTGTTGTCGCGAACCACCCGCACGGTATGGTCGATGGCATGATTTTGGCAGAACTGATCGGCCGGGTACGCAGCGATTACCGCATCCTGACCCGTTCGGTCCTGACAGGGCTGGACGAAGCGGCCACGTCATTCATGATTCCGGTTCCGTTCCCACATGACCCCGAGGCGCAGGCCAAGATGCTGGAAATGCGCGGCAAAGCCATGGAACATCTCAAAAACGGCGGCGTTGTGGCGCTGTTCCCATCCGGTGTTGTGATGTCCTCGGATGATTGGTTCGGGCCTGCGATCGAGCGGGAATGGAACGTGTTCACCGCCAAGATGATCCGCCGTTCAGGCGCGCGTGTGGTGCCGATTTTCTTTCCGGGCAGCAATTCGCGCTGGTATCAGATCGCCAACCGTGTCTCTGCAATTCTCCGGCAGGGATTGTTGCTGCACGAGATCGTCCGATCCTGCAACAAACCTCAGTCGCCGGTGATCGGCGAACCGATTTCAGACCGCGACATGGAACTGCTGGAACGCGACCCGCGCGGTTTCATGGCCTGGCTCAGAAATCACACCATGTCTCTGGGCAAGTCGGAACAGACCTGACCCGCGTCTTCATCTGGCCAAAAATATCCCGGGGGTGAGCCCGGACAAAGTCCGGGCGAGGGGGTTGGCCCCCTTCAGCGTGTCGGTACCGGAACTTCACCACGGTAATCATAAAAGCCGCGCTCGGTCTTGCGCCCCAGCCACCCGGCCTCGACATATTTCGTCAGCAGGGGGCAGGGGCGGTATTTGGTATCGGCCAACCCGTCATGCAACACGTTCATGATCGCCAGACAGGTATCCAACCCGATGAAGTCCGCCAATTCCAGCGGGCCCATGGGATGATTCGCCCCAAGTTTCATGGACTGGTCGATGGATTGAACGTTCCCCACACCTTCATAGAGTGTGTAGACAGCCTCGTTGATCATGGGCATCAGGATCCGGTTCACGATAAAGGCCGGAAAGTCCTCGGCGCTGGCCGCCGTTTTGCCCAACCGATCCACCACCGCTTTGCAGGCCTTGAAAGTTTCTTCATCCGTGGCGATGCCGCGGATCAATTCCACCAGCTGCATAACAGGGACAGGGTTCATGAAATGAAAACCCATGAACCGTTCGGGCCGATCCGTGCGGCTTGCCAGGCGGGTGATGGAAATCGAGGATGTATTTGACGTCAGAATCGTATGCGGCAGCAGGTGCGGTTGCAGGTCCTCGAAAATCGCCTGCTTGATCGTTTCCCGCTCGGTTGCTGCCTCGATAACCAGATCGGTTTGGCCCAGTTTCGGCAACTCAAGCGTGGTCGTAATCCGTTTCAGTGCAGCCTTCATCGCCTCTTCGGTGATTTTGCCACGCGACGCCTGCCGCGCCAGGTTACCTTCGATTGTGGCAATGGCGTTGTCCAGAGCATCCTGGCTGACATCGTTCAGCAAGACGTCGTATCCCGCCAACGCCATAACATGGGCAATGCCGTTGCCCATTTGCCCCGCGCCAATCACCCCGACCGATTTAACTTCCATGTTCAGCTGCCTTTGCCCTGTAGGATACCGCGACAGTATCGGCAGACCGGGGCAGGCGGCAAGAGGATCAAGGCGGTCAATTTCGCTTCAAATGCGCGCATTAGGAAAATCTCAATATCTAAGGCCGCAAGATGGCACCGGGTGAGAAAACGGGGGCTTGATATGAGCTTTCATCAGACAAACAGCGGCGGGGAGTCCGCCTGCCAATATGCCAACTCGAAACTTTGGTTCCGGGGTCCACCCGGCACGTTGAACCAGCCCTATGTGGCCTGTCTGGGAGGAGAGGAAACTTTCGGCAGATTCGTCGATTACCCGTTTCCTGCCGTGCTTGAGAAGCGATTGGGAAAGCCATGCGTAAACTTCGGCAGCCTGTTTTGCGGAATCGAAGCGTTGTCCACTGATCCGGGGGTGCTGAATCTGGTCAATCAGTCAGACCTGTGCGTGTTGCAGGTGCCCGATCTTCTGCGTCAATCGAACCGGTTTTACCGCGTGCACCCGCGTCGCAACGATCGGTTCCTTGAACCCACCGCGGACTTGCTGGGGCTGTACCCGGATGTTGACTTCACGGAAATCCATTTTGTGCGCCATTTGTTGGAGCAGCTGAGCGCAACAGAAGACGCACGATTTGAAGTCGTAACGCAGGAGCTGCGAGAGGTCTGGATACGCGCCACCGGGGACTTGATAGAACGGATCGAACCCGGCGTGGTTCTGCTTTGGCTGCATGTGCAGCGGCAAACCGGATCGCATGTCGACCATATCGTGCCCGACGCCGCCATGATCGAAGAGCTACGCCCGCTATGCGCAGATGTCGTCGAGGTTTCGGTCGCTGTATCCGCGCGATCGGATGCTCTCGAAGACGTAATGTTCGGAACGCTTCAGCAGCCAATTGCGGAAAATATGATCGGCCCGTCCGCGCATCGAGAAATTGCCGAACACCTGCTAATCGCCTTGCGGAACCTGAACTGAAAAAGGCCCGCCTGTTGGCGGGCCTTTACAGATCAATCCGGATATCCGGTTCAGCCGAGCTTTTCGGTCAGTTCCGGTACCGCCTGGAACAGGTCTGCGACCAGGCCGAAATCGGCGACCTGGAAGATCGGCGCCTCTTCGTCCTTGTTGATCGCCACGATGACCTTCGAGTCCTTCATGCCGGCCAGGTGCTGGATCGCGCCCGAAATACCGACGGCGACATACAGATCTGGGGCAACAACCTTGCCGGTCTGACCCACCTGCCAGTCGTTCGGCGCATAGCCCGAGTCAACGGCCGCACGCGACGCACCAACCGCAGCGCCCAGCTTGTCAGCCAGGGTTTCGATCAGTTTGAAGTCTTCTTCCGAGCCGACACCGCGGCCGCCCGAAACAACAACGCCGGCCGAGGTCAGCTCTGGACGGTCGCTTTCGGCAACCTTGTCCTCAACCCAGGACGACAGGCCGGGGTTCTCACCGACCGACACGGTCTCGACCGCGGCCGAACCACCTTCGCCGGCAGCGTCAAAGCTGGCGGTCCGGATGGTGACGACCTTCTTGGCGTCGTTCGACTTCACGGTCTGGATCGCGTTGCCCGCATAGATTGGGCGCTCAAACGTAGAGCCATCGACCACGCCCGAGGCATCCGAGATCACCATCACGTCCAGCAGCGCTGCAACGCGCGGCATCACGTTCTTGGCGTCGGTGGTGGCAGGGGCAACGATGTGCTCATACCCATCGGCCAGGCCCACGATCAGGGCTGCGGTCGATTCCGCCAGGCGGTGGCCCAGCGATGCGTCTTCGGCGACCAGAACCTTGGAAACGCCGTCGATCTTGGCGGCGGCCTCACCGGCAGCAGCGGCAGACCCACCAGCGGCCAGAACGGTCACGTCGCCCAGCACTTTCGCGGCGGTCACGGCCTTTGCGGTCGCATCCATCGCCAATTCGCCGTTGTTCACTTCGGCAAGCAGAAGTACAGCCATTACACAGCCCCCGCTTCTTTGAGTTTCTCGACCAGCTCGTCAACCGAGCCCACGATGATGCCCGCCGCGCGCGCCGGCGGCTCTTCGGTCTTGACGATTTCCAGACGCGGGGTGACGTCGACGCCGTAATCGGCGGCGGTTTTCTCGTCCAGCGGCTTTTTCTTCGCCTTCATGATGTTGGGCAGCGAGGCATAGCGCGGCTCGTTCAGACGCAGGTCGACGGTGATGATGGCGGGCATCTTGACGCTGATGGTCTGTAGGCCGCCATCGACCTCGCGGGTGACCTTGGCGGTGTCGCCTTCGATGTCCAGCTCGGACGCGAAGGTGCCCTGGGACCAGCCCAACAGCGCCGACAGCATCTGGCCGGTGGCGTTCATGTCGTTGTCGATCGCCTGCTTGCCTGCCAGAACAATGCCGGGCTGCTCTTCTTCGACCACTTTGGCCAGGATCTTGGCAACGGCCAGAGGCTCGATATCGGTGTGTACATCGTCAGTCGCCACAACCAGGATTGCGCGGTCAGCCCCCATGGCCAGCGCCGTGCGCAGCGTCTCCTGCGCCTGCTTCACGCCAATCGAAACAGCAACGACCTCGTCGGCCTTGCCGGCTTCTTTCAGGCGGATAGCTTCTTCCACCGCAATCTCGTCGAACGGGTTCATCGACATTTTGACATTGGCGAGATCAACACCGCTACCGTCCGCTTTCACGCGGACCTTCACATTGTAGTCAATCACGCGTTTGACAGGCACCAGTACCTTCATTGTAGCGCTTTCTCCTCAAAAAAACGGTAAGCCGCGCAGGCGACTCCACCAATGCTCTCGACCGACTAGATAGCGCCTGCCGCAGTGGCACAACAGAGCAAAATCGTCACGTCATGGCGTCGGGACGTCGCGTTTTGCAATTTTTTTGCCAAGTGGCGAAAGAATATTACCCGCGACTCTGTATTTCGCGATCAGCGGTTCGCGCCCGGAACCCACAACACGTCGTCTTTGCCGTTTGCGTTTGCGCAGCGTGCTGCAACAAAGAACCAGTCGCTGAGACGGTTGAGGTATTTGACCGCCACGTCGTTGACGGGCTCCATATTCGTCAGCTCGACCGCAAGCCGTTCCGCCCGGCGCGAAACGGTCCGGCAGACATGCAGATGTGCTGCCAAGCGCGAGCCACCGGGCAGGATGAAACTGCGCAGAGGTTCCAGCGTCTCGTTCATTGCGTCGATCTCGGCTTCCAGCCGGTCGATCTGGGCAGGCACGATGCGTAGGGGGGGATAATCGGCCTCGGCGTCTTTTTCCATGTCGGGGCGACAGAAGTCGGCACCCAGATCGAACAGGTCATTTTGAATGCGCGACAGCGCGGTTTCGACATCACCTTCGGCCTCGGTCCGTGCCACGCCGACAAAAGCGTTCAGTTCGTCCACGGTGCCATAGGCTGCAACGCGGCCCGAATATTTTGCCACGCGCTCTCCGTTGCCCAGGGCGGTTTTCCCGTCATCGCCAGTGCGTGTGTAGATTTTGTTGAGTACGACCATTTATTGAACTCCCTGTCCGCGCAGATACACGAAAAGCACGATCAGCAACACGGCGATGAACTGAAAGAGAATGCGCAGGCGCATCATCTTGTTGCTTTTCTTGGCCGCTTCCATGCCGCCTTTGCCGAAATTCGCGATGCCTAAGGCCAGCACTACGACAACTGCCGCCATAGCCAGAAGCAGAATGACCATCACAAGGTCCATTTGAAGTCACCGTCCGGTTTTTTTCGATTACCACCCATCTAGCGTCAGGGCGTCGAAAAGCGAACGGGAAATATCGTCTCAGATATCCGAAAGGATTCGATCAGAGGCGTTTGTAGGCAGAATGCGGCGCAGTATCCCGGCGATATATGTCGGAGTGGTCACATAGTAACGTGGTTTGGGGCGTCGGGCCTCGACCGCATGGGCCAGCTTGTCCGTGACGGCAGAGGCGGGCAGTTCAAATCGGTCTGGCCCACTGCTTTCATAAAGGCGATTAAGCAGTGAGCCTTCATACTTCTCCCGAATGGCCGAGTTTTCCCAGTCGATGTATTTCTCGAACAATGGGATCGCCTTTTCCCGGAGTTTTGAGGTGATGGGGCCGGGTTCGATCAGGGCGACGTGGATGTCGGTATCCCGAAGTTCCAGCCGCAGCGTGTCGGTCAGCCCTTCGATCGCGTATTTCGTGGCGACATATGCGCCGCGCCACGGGAAGGCGACAAGACCCAGAACCGAGGAACACTGCACAATCCGGCCATGACCCTGTTCCCGCATGACGGGAATGACCTGTCGGGTCAGCTCGTGCCAGCCAAAGACATTGGTCTCAAATATATGGCGCAGGCCATCCGTCGGAACATCCTCAACCGCGCCGGGCAAGCCATGTGCGCCATTGTTGAAAAGGGCATCCAGAGAGCCGCCTGTAGCCTCGAGAACGTGGGACAAACCCAATGTAATGCTCTCTGCATCAGTGTAATCGATTCTGGGGCTTTCAAAGCCTTGTGCGCGTAGGCGATCACAGTCGCGTTGCTGGCGGCAGGATGCAAAAACGCGCCAGCCTCGTGCACGCATCCCGTGTGCTGCGTCCAGACCGATGCCTGACGAGCATCCCGTGATAAGAATCGATTTCTGCATATGCCTTCCGAGCCTAATCCCCGCCCATAGCTATGGCGGGGTTTGCGGCAGGGCAATGACACTTCGATGTCAGTTCGTTGTTTTCCGGACGAGTGATGCCGAAACCCACCCAACCTGTTGCCCCGGCAACACGCGCAGGCGCAACCAGCCGGTACCTGAATCCCCAAATACCTCAACCTGCTGGCCGATCCTGGCTTTGCCGATGATCGGATAGATCGTCCCCGGCCCATCGCGCAGGTTCACGCGCGTTCCCGAAATTTCACGGATATCCTTGGCGGCTTCAACAGGGGCGGGCAGTTCGACCGTTGGCAGCTCGGCGTCGGTGGTGACTTGTTCGAGAGAGGCCAGACCCTGTTCCAGCGACGCAAGGGTCAGAGTGACGTTTTCGTCAGCGAACAGTGAGGGGTTTGCCTTCAGACCAGCCGCGACTTGCGACAACAGCGCTTTGGTTTCTGCTTCGTCCAATTCGGCGACAGGTTCAGTGACCGGTGCGACCGGCGCCGGAGGCTTCACCGCGGCGCGCACGACCAACGTTTCCGCGGGCGCGGGTTCGATAGCTGGTCTTGAAGGTTTCGGGACAATGGCAACACGCTCGGGCTCCGCTGTGCGGACCCCGCGCGGCTCAAAGTCCGGACCTCCGCTCATCACGTAAAAAGCCCAGCCGAGTGCGGCGAAAGTAACAAGTACAAGGCGCGTCATGGCGCATCCCCCAATTCAATCGTAACAACAAAAAAGGCAGCAATCATTCAATTGTTGGAATGGTAGCATAATAGAAGGGCAGAGTCGAAAATTCGGGGAAAACACCGACTTGCCTCCCCCTGTTGCAAAAAGCCCGACTTGTCCCCAGTAAAATACGCGTTGCTTGCTTTACCAAGGCGTTCTTGCGTCGTATCACATCATATATGAACGATACGATCGACGACCCCAACATGGAGGCCCCCGACCACGGGGGTGAGGTTGCAGAACCGCTGCGCCGCGCGATAGGCGAGCGTTACCTGACCTATGCGCTGTCCACAATCATGCACCGCGCCCTGCCGGACGCGCGGGACGGATTGAAGCCGGTGCACCGGCGAATCCTCTTTGCGATGAGAGAGCTGCGACTCAGCGCAACCGGAGGTTTTCGCAAATCCGCCAAGATTTCCGGCGACGTGATGGGCAATTACCACCCGCATGGCGACGCCGCGATTTACGACGCAATGGCGCGCCTGGCGCAGGACTTCAACGTGCGTTACCCGCTGGTCGACGGGCAGGGGAATTTCGGGAATATCGACGGCGACAATCCGGCGGCCTCGCGATATACCGAGGCGCGGATGACCATCGTGGCCGAGGCGCTGCTGGAAGGTCTGAACGAAGACGCCGTGGATTTCCGCGACAACTATGATGGCACGCTGACCGAACCTGTGGTGCTGCCTGCGCAGTTTCCGAATCTTTTGGCCAACGGCGCCAGCGGTATCGCCGTCGGCATGGCCACGAACATCCCGCCGCACAACATCTCGGAGCTTTGCGACGCCTGCCTGCACCTGATCAAAACACCGGACGCGCGGGACGACACGTTGCTGAACTATGTCCCCGGCCCGGATTTTCCGACCGGTGGCGTGATCGTCGAACCGCCCGAGAACATCGCGCAAGCCTATCGCACCGGGCGCGGCTCGTTCCGACTGCGCTGCAAGTTCGAAGTCGAGGATCTGGGCCGTGGCCAGTGGCAGATCGTGGTCACCGAGATTCCCTATCAGGTTCAGAAATCCAAGCTGATCGAAAAGATCGCGGAACTGATCCAGACCAAGAAAATCCCGATCCTCGCAGATGTGCGCGACGAATCCGCCGACGATATCCGTCTGATCCTCGAGCCACGCTCCAAGAACGTGGACCCCGAGGTGCTGATGGGCATGTTATACCGCAACTCGGACCTCGAGGTGCGGTTCAGCCTGAACATGAACGTGCTGATCGATGGGGTGACGCCCAAGGTCTGTTCGATGAAGGAAGTTTTGCGAGCCTTCCTCGATCACCGGCAAGAGGTGCTGCTGCGCCGCTCGCGTCACCGCATGGCCAAGATCGACCACCGGTTGGAAGTGCTCGAAGGCTTTATCGTCGCCTTCCTGAACCTCGACCGTGTGATCGACATCATCCGTTATGACGACGACCCCAAGGCCGCGCTGATGCGCGAGGATTGGGGCATCGACCACGTTCGCGCCACCGACGAATCTGACTACGTCACGCCTAAGCCGGGCGAGGGCGAGCTGTCGGAAGTTCAGGTCGACGCCATCCTCAATATGCGCCTGCGCTCCTTGCGCCGTCTGGAAGAGATGGAGCTGGTTCGCGAACGCGACGCGCTGATGGAAGAACGCGCCAATCTCGAAGATCTGCTGGCCGATCCCGCCCTGCAATGGGCCAAGATTGCCGAGCAATTGAAAGAGACGAAAAAGACCTTTGGCAAAGATTATGCAGGCGGTGCGCGCCGCACCCGGTTTGCCGAGGCGGGGCAGGTCGAGGAAGTTCCGCTTGAGGCGATGATCGACAAGGAGCCGATCACGGTCGTCTGCTCGCAGATGGGCTGGATTCGCGCCATGACCGGCCATATCGACCTGAAGCGAGAGTTGAAGTTCAAGGACGGCGACGGCCCGCGTTTCATCTTCCACGCGGAAACGACCGACCGGTTGCTGGTCTTTGCCTCGAATGGCCGATTCTATACCGTCAGCGCAGCCAACCTGCCCGGCGGGCGCGGCATGGGCGAGCCCTTGCGCCTGATGGTGGATCTGCCCAACGAGGCGCAGATCATCGACATTCTGATCCACAAGCCGGGGCGCAAGCTGCTGGTGGCCTCGGACGCGGGCAACGGCTTTATGGTGCCGGAAGATGACGTGCTGGCGCAGACGCGCAACGGCAAACAAGTGCTGAACGTCAAGGGTGATGAGACGGCCATGATCTGTAAGCCTGTGGAAGGCGATCATGTCGCTGTCGTGTCCCAAAACGGCAAATTCCTGGTCTTCCCCACGGAAGAACTGCCAGAGATGGGTCGCGGCAAGGGCGTGCGTTTGCAGAAATACAATATGGCGCGGGGCCGTCAGGGAACGCTTGAACTGGATGGGGGCTTGTCCGACATCACGACGTTCAACTGGGAAGACGGTCTCAAGTGGTCCATGGGTGGCGACAAGACCCGACATGAGGCGGATATGACGCAATGGCTGGCAAAACGCGCCAGTGTCGGGAAAAAACCGCCCTATGGCTTCCCGCGCGACTATAAGTTTTCGTGATCGCGCTGTTGCGCGGGTGAATTTCCGCCGATACGGCTTGGCACAACCCGTATCGGTGCGCTAGATCAACAAAAAACAGGCCTATCGAGACGACACATGTTGCGCATTCTGACGCTGATCACCGGACTGGCCCTGATGGCCGCTTGCACACAGACACAGGTGTATGAGCCGCCTGAATCCCTCGGAGAATTCAAGCTTCGCGTGAATTATGCCTTTGCGGACAAGGCCGTTCAGGGACCTGTGTCGCGGGACGCCACACCTGACGAATGGACAAAAGCGATCCAGAACGCGGTTGATATTCGTTTGGGGCGTTACGAAGGCTCACAGGAATATGACCTTGGCATCAGCCTCGAGGGTTACATGCTGGCCCCGCCGGGGATCCCTGTGATCTACAACCCCAAAAGCACTGCGATTGTGTTGGTCAACGTCTATGACGTGAAGAAAAAAGAGTTTCTGGCCAAGGGTAAGCAATTCCAGGTGCTGGAAGACACCACCGGCGGAAGTGCCCTCAAAGGATCGGGGCATGAGCGCACAAAAGAAGAACAGATGAGCGGTCTGGCCCTCAAGATAGCCGACCGTGTCGAGGAATGGCTGGCTGAAGAGCACAAGGAAAATGGCTGGTTCGACAAACGGCCGGACCTTATCCAGCCGTTGGAATCTGTCGAGGTCACGCAAAATCCGGCAGGATAAGCGCTTTTCCCTCAGGATGTGCTTGATTTTCCCCTTTGAACCAAATATCTCGCGCGCGCAGATGTAACCACGGGACCAAGGGTCCCCCAAATCGCAAAAGGGCGCCTGAGGAATGGCAAAGGAAAAGTTTGAGCGTACAAAACCGCACGTCAACATCGGCACGATTG
>NZ_JAEDOT010000008.1:0-113555 GCF_017872595.1 Ruegeria sp. HKCCSP346 | reverse complement strand
TCATTGCAGGTTCGGCTCTGGCCGCGATGGAAGGCAACAACCCGGAAATCGGCGAAGCGAAGATCCGCGAACTGATGGCGGCTGTTGATGACTACATCGACACCCCTGAGCGTGAAGTCGACAAGCCGTTCCTGATGCCGGTTGAAGACGTGTTCTCGATCTCGGGCCGTGGTACCGTTGTGACCGGCCGTGTCGAGCGTGGCGTGATCAATGTTGGCGACGAGATCGAAATCGTCGGCATCCGCGACACTCAGAAAACCACCTGTACCGGTGTTGAAATGTTCCGCAAGCTGCTGGATCGCGGTGAAGCGGGCGACAACATCGGCGCCCTGCTGCGCGGTATCGACCGTGACGGCGTTGAGCGTGGCCAGGTTCTGTGTAAGCCGGGTTCGGTGACTCCGCACACCAAGTTCGAAGCCGAAGCCTATATCCTGACCAAGGAAGAAGGCGGCCGTCACACCCCGTTCTTCGCGAACTACCGTCCGCAGTTCTACTTCCGGACCACTGACGTGACCGGCACCGTGACCCTGGCGGCTGGCACCGAGATGGTTATGCCTGGCGACAACGTCGGCTTCACCGTCGAGCTGATCGCTCCGATCGCGATGGAAGACGGCCTGCGCTTCGCCATCCGCGAAGGCGGCCGCACCGTCGGCGCCGGCGTCGTGTCGAAAATCATCGAGTAAGTCGGCTTTGCCGACTGGTGGGCGGCAGTTGCTCTGAAAGAGCAATGAGAGCCCACACCGTCGAACTAAAGAAGGCCGTCCCAAATCGGGGCGGCCTTTTTCTTGTCGTTCGACTGAGACTGATTGTGTCTTGCGCCCTAACCGCCAACGATTAGTTTCCTAGCAACTTTGGAGAATGAAGGAATTTGGTAAATTGATCGAAGTTGATGACGCAACTCGAAAATTCTGGGCGATATTCCAACCCGGTTACCCCGAAAGGATGGTCGAAGTAGCTGAGAAGAAACGTCGTTTCGCCTACTATACGAACGCAGATACAGCTCTGAAAGTCATCAGCAATAAGGAGCTTTGGTTCCGTAATGCGACCGTAATGAACGACTTTTCGGAAATATCATATGGTATTGATCTAATACATAAAGTCTTTTCGGGAGAGGCTGGAGAACGTTTTAGGGAGGCTGTTGAGGATATATTTGAGGGAACGATCAGTCTTGTTGATAAACGCTTGCAAGGTTGGATGCATGATTGGGAGTTAGAAACCTACATCGCATGCATTTCTGAGCACAGTGAGGATGAGGACAAGAGTGGTCGGCTGTCGATGTGGCGTGCCTACGGCGATACAGCGCTTGTCGTAAATAATGCTCCAATGATGGCGTTTACTGATAAGTTGGCGGTCTACTCTGCGCCTGTGATGTATCTTTCTGAAGATGGGTATAAGGCACGGCTGGATCAAATCACGGACGCTATACTAATAAACCGCAAATACTTGCAGTCATTGGGGCAAGATACACTCGTCACTTACATTCACCATATGTTGTTTCATACTGCCATCGTGACAAAGCACCCTGGGTTTTCTGAAGAGCGGGAATGGCGCCTCTTCTACCGGCCAAATGAAGAGCACAGCGCCGCTATGGAAAGGCGTGTCGAAGTGCTGGGCGGTGTTATACAAATTGTCTATGTTCTGCCTTTGAAACATGATCCAAAAGTTGGCTTGTTTGGTGCTGATGTGCCAAGTTTGTTGGATCGAGTCATTATCGGGCCTACAGAGTAACCCTATGTAAGTGCTGAGGCATTCCGGCACGTGTTGGAACAGGCCAACGTGACTGAGCATCGAGAAAAGGTGGTTTCGTCAGATATTCCGTTGCGCACAGACTAAGACCGCAACACAAATGAAGTCGGAGGTAGGTTTCACTTACCCCCTTGCCAAACCCCCTCAACCCCACTAATACGCGCGAGTTCTCCATAAGAACATCAAGGCGGGGTGATTCCCGCCTTTTGGGTTCGATGAGGGTTGGCGATGCGCGTCTGTCCTCCTCTCAACTCCAACGCCTGAATAAAAGGCTGTTAATATGCAAAGCCAAAACATCCGTATTCGGCTGAAGGCATTTGACTATCGCGTTCTGGATGCCAGCACGCAAGAGATCGTCAACACTGCCAAGCGGACCGGCGCGAACGTGCGCGGCCCGATCCCGCTGCCGAACAAGATCGAGAAGTTCACGGTTCTCCGTGGCCCTCACGTTGACAAGAAATCCCGCGACCAGTTCGAGATCCGCACGCACAAGCGTCTTCTCGACATCGTTGATCCGACCCCCCAGACCGTTGACGCGCTGATGAAGCTCGACCTCGCTGCTGGTGTGGACGTCGAGATCAAGTTGCAGTCGTAATCGGAGGGTATGAGAATGCGCTCTGGTATTATCGCAAAAAAAGTTGGCATGACCCGCCTGTTCATGGAAGACGGCAAGCAGATCCCTGTGACCGTTCTTCACCTGGACAACCTGCAGGTCGTTGCACAGCGGACCGCTGAAAAAGACGGCTACACCGCCGTTCAGCTGGGCGCCGGTGCTGCCAAGGCAAAACGCACCTCGAAAGCCATGCGCGGTCACTATGCCGCTGCCAAGGTCGAGCCCAAGCGTAAGCTGGCTGAGTTCCGCGTCTCCGAAGATGGCCTGATCGAAGTGGGCGCCGAAATCTCGGCAGAACACTTCCTGGCTGGTCAGAAGGTTGACGTTTCGGGTACCTCGATCGGTAAAGGCTTTGCCGGTGCAATGAAGCGCCACAACTTCGGTGGTCTGCGCGCCTCGCACGGTGTTTCGATCAGCCACCGTTCGCACGGTTCGACCGGTCAGTGTCAGGACCCGGGCAAGGTGTTCAAAGGCAAGAAGATGGCCGGTCACATGGGTGCTGCCCGTGTTACCACCCAGAACCTCGAGGTTGTCAAAACCGACGCCGACCGTGGTCTGGTCTTCATCAAAGGCGCCGTTCCCGGACCGAAATCGGGCTGGGTCACCGTCAAGGACGCCGTAAAGAAGAAAGCACCGGAAGGCCTGCCTTTCCCGGCTGCTGTGAAATCGGCTGCAACCGAAGCACCTGCGGAAGAAGTATCCGCGGAAGGTGGTGAAGCATGAAACTTGATGTAATCAAACTGGACGGCGGCAAGGCCGGCGACATCGAGCTGGATGCAGACCTGTTCGGCCTCGAGCCGCGCGCGGACATCCTGCACCGTGTGGTCCGTTGGCAGCGCAACAACGCGCAAGCCGGCACCCACAAGGTCAAGACCCGCTCGGAAACCAGCTACTCGACTAAGAAGATCTATCGCCAGAAGGGCACCGGTGGCGCACGCCATGGTGACCGTAACGCGCCGATCTTCCGCAAGGGTGGTATCTACAAGGGCCCGACCCCGCGTTCGCACGGCCACGACCTGCCGAAGAAGTTCCGCAAGCTTGGCCTGCGCCACGCTCTGTCGGCCAAAGCCAAAGCAGGTGAACTGGTTGTGATCGAGAACGCCGAAGCCGAAGGCAAGACCGCCGCACTGGCCAAACAGGTTGCAAACCTGGGCTGGAAACGCGCTCTGGTCATCGACGGCGCGACCGTGAACGAAGGTTTCCTGAAGGCGTCGCGCAACATCGAAGGTCTGGATATCCTGCCGTCGATGGGTGCAAACGTTTATGACATCCTCAAGCGTGACACCCTGGTGCTCACCAAAGCGGCTGTCGAAGCACTGGAGGCTCGTCTGAAATGAGCGCGAAGGCAGAACACTACGACGTGATCCGCAAGCCGATTATCACCGAAAAGTCGACCATGGCGTCCGAAAACGGCGCGGTTGTCTTTGAAGTGGCGATCGACAGCAACAAGCCGCAGATCAAAGAGGCCGTTGAGGCGCTGTTTGGTGTGAAGGTCAAAGCGGTGAACACCACCGTGACCAAAGGCAAGGTCAAGCGGTTCCGCGGCCAGCTGGGTCGTCGGAAAGACGTCAAAAAAGCATATGTGACCCTGGAAGAGGGCAACACAATCGACGTGAGCACCGGTCTTTGATCCGACGCTTACTGCGACTATTCACGGCCTCGGCGGTTCAACCCGCCGGGGCCGATTTCGTTTCAGCCCCTGAAACTGTGCGTGCGCAGGTTCTGGATCAAATGCGGGCGTTCAGTGCTGAGCCTTATTTTCAGATTGCCGATGAAAAGCTGGGGCTGCTGTCGGTGTTTGATGATCTGAAATACGACCGGGCGGATGTAGACATGATCTCACCGGCGATGCGCAAGCATGTGGTGGGCAAGCTTGGTCCGCTGGGGTTTCGCCAAATCTCCGGCACGGTGTTAGAGCACGCCGAGGCCGATATGCGCGTTCACATCCCCAAGTTCCACGCCCTTGGCGCGTCACCCTTCGACATAGCGCGGTATACTGAGAAACGCCCGCAGGATTACTGCCTACTGACGCCCACGCAGGTTGCTTGTCAGTATGTGGACCACTACGCGCTGGACGAGGCCGTGCAGCGGATCGAGGCGTTGATTGCGAAGCACCCGATCAACCTGCTCAAACTGGCGGATTATCTGGAAGGCAAACCCAAACACCGCACCTTTCGCGAGGTGCTGGGACATATCAAGCTCAAGCAGCGGATCGCGGTTGAGGCTGAGCCGCTGTGCCGCAGGCGATCCCTCGGATAAAAGCGCAAGCCGCGCCAGCGACTGCCCGTGGGATGGCGCCAGAACGGCTGATCAATGCGCTTTATGGTGCCAAATACATCCGACCTCATATCGAGGAGCAAACGTTCCCAAAGCGCCAGCCCGCCGGGACGGGCAGTCGCTGGCGCGGCGGCCTTGGGCCTTGTCCCGCGCTTGGGTGCCGGGTGTTGTATCGGATGCTTGATCGTTAGCGTCTTAGAAAATCGTTTTGAGAACCTTCTGTGTTCCCTCGACAAGCTCGGAAATCTCTTCCTTCTTGGGCTCTCGGCCTTTTGCATGGCTGCAAAGGTTGCGTGTGTCAGCGAGACTTTGGACAAATCTCTCTTGAGCCAGCGATATTGTTCCTGCAGCGCGAAGCTGTTGCAGCAAGTCTGAGATGCCGGCGTTCTTCTTCTTTATTTTCAGATTGTGGACATCACAAACGTGACTGAGATGCTTTTCAATTATGACGCCACAAATAGCGCCAGAAGCCCGCAGGTAACCAGCTTTGGCTAAGGCCGTTGCGGTTTCGATTTCGGTATCAAAAAGGTCAGCTTGCAGAACACCGGTTAGGTCCATAAGCAAAGAGTCCAATGCATCTCGCGAGGCACGTAGTAGATTTAGCTGTTGACTGAATTCTGGAATGGCCGCTGATCCATCGACGACCACTTCGTAGCCTCCCCGACGTGTTATACGCAGGCCTTGAAGGTAGTCTTTGATCATATAGTTTTGAAACGTAATGTCTTTACGAACTCTCGGAAACTCATAGTAGGACGTGAAATCTGATAAACGATCAGGTAGTACTTGTTTGATTACAGCTTGCGCTTCTGAGTACCATTTTTGGTAACTTTTTCCGAAGTTCGGCAAGTCGTCGGCGAACTTCTTTGCCTTGGCTTCATCATTGTCGAAATGTTTGCTCAAAGCCTCGATATATGCTTCACCGTGACAATCATAGCCAAGTGCCATTTCCAGCTTTTCGCCTTCTTCAATTAGGGCTGCCAGCGCATTCGAAAATTTCTTTGTCCGCTCAGTCATGAGTCCCTCTAATCAAATTAA
Source organism: Ruegeria sp. HKCCSP346 (assembly GCF_017872595.1). Classification (NCBI taxonomy): domain Bacteria; kingdom Pseudomonadati; phylum Pseudomonadota; class Alphaproteobacteria; order Rhodobacterales; family Roseobacteraceae; genus Ruegeria; species Ruegeria sp. HKCCSP346. The sequence continues at coordinate 107,884 of NZ_JAEDOT010000008.1, read as the reverse complement.
GAAGTGCATTTTTGATGGTGTCGGAAATAAGTCAAGAAAATGAGCCATGGCGCATCGCTTCGAGTTTAGGAGTAAGGCAAACTGCACTGACGTTTTGGTTAAGGTTCCTATAGACACCCACCCCCAACCCTGTTTCACGCTCCCAATCTTGCGGCCTCGGATTCGTTCCGGGGCCTCTGATATTTGTAACCGGGGACCTTCGGGGCCCTATACCCTTGGCACCTACGGGGGCCTATCACATAGCGGGGGAACCCCCTCGCACTTGCTAAACGGAAGACAGAAAGCATGACACTCAAGTCGTATAAGCGCGATATTTTTGATCGCCGCAAAGACGGCTGGACGTCAGATGCAGTTCTGGAAAAGAGCAATGAAATCGTTCTGAGCACCGGTTTTTGACCCAACATGAGCGGCTGATCACAGCCCCGGCGGCTTCACCCGTCGGCGCCGATTTCATTTCAGCCCCGAAATTCTGCGCCGTCTGGCGTTGGAAACAAATGCGCGGTGTCAGCGCCGAGCCCGTTTTCAGGTTGCCGATAAAAAGATGGGGCCGTTGTCCGTTTCCGATGGCCTTAAATAGGACCGTGTCGATGTGGATACGGTTTCTTTGACGATGGGTCGCCATGCGGTCTGAAAGACCGATTCGTCCGGGTCGCCCAGACGTCTGGCACGTTGTTGGAACACGCAACAGCAGATCTGCGCCTGTTTATCTCCAGGTTTCATGCACCGGCCACGTCCCCTTTTGAGCTGCCCGTTACATCGAGAATCGTCCGCAAGGGCATTGCCTGCTCAGCTTAACGCACGTGGCCCGTCGGTTCGTGGATCACTGCGACCAGGACTGCGCGTTGCAGAAGATAAAGGTGCAGATGACAAACCACCCGATCAACCTGTTCAAGTGTGGAATGCCAATCCGGACACCGTGTGTTTCAAGACGTTTCGGCCCGCGTCATGCGCCAGCAGCTGCCGCAGGCGACCATAGGGTCTGGTGGCCTCCGGCGCGTCAGCAGAGCGCACACGCATATTGCGGCCTTGCCATGTTCGGTCGAGCCACGAGCTTTGAGATGGTGCCATAGCCCCCGACATCCAGCAGGGGGCATGGACCCGATATTAGCGTCACACAGTAGGGGTAGCGTACTTCGGCAGAATGAGGGGGCGCTCAGGTGCTCTGTGGCCGTTCTGCGGGCTTCTCCCGGAAACAGAAAAGGCGCCGTGCGGCGCCTTTGTGTCTTGCACTGGGATATCCGCGATCACGAGCAGTAAACATGCTTGTGCGCAATATCTGCAATGTCGCAGCGGCGGATGCCGATGTCATCCAGTTCGCGGTTGGTCAGGCGCTGCAACTCGGTATAGGTGCGCTGATACTCAGCAGCACGTGCACGGGCTGTTTTGATCCGTGTGACCATGTCAGCGATCCGGGTGCCGAAGTTGAAGCCGGTATGGGTCAGTGTTGCAGTTGTCATCTCTGTATTCCTTTCTCGTATCAGGGCGTATTCCCTGACGTTTCCTTTTGAGTTCCTTCATTGGACAAGGCAGAGATAGGAGCGTTTGCTATCGCTAACAACGCAGATTTTGGTCTAGCCGATATGCATCTGTTGAATGGCTATACATGTCGTGGGCACGTCAATCACACGCCGCTTTCATTTCTTTCGCGCGTTTTATTGCGGGCGGCCATCGCCCGACCATCACGTATGCTCAGCCCCATCAGTGTCAGATTGGTCGCCCCGGCAATCAGTTCGATGATCTGTACAATATAGAAGCTGGTATCAAACGAGCCCGCGTTTGCCTTTGCGCTCAGGTAGACGGCGGCTGGAACAAGGACGATGAGACCGTTCATAGCAATGATCGGCATCCGTTTCTTTTTGGTGAGCGTAGGGGCATCTTTTCGACGACGCCCAAGTGTCGCCCCGGATGCACCGACAATCATCATTGCAGGCACCAGAACAAAGAGCCCGCTGACGATCATGGACTTTACTGCCGCGACGGTCTCATGGTTTGCAAATAACTCACTGTACAAAGTGGATGTCCAGAATACGAGGATCGTAAGAAAGCCTACTACTCCGGCGATGGGGTGGATGGTTCTTAACATGTTGCTACTCCCAAATGAGGGTCAGGCGACGCAGTGGTTTTCGACTGCGAGCTTGCGAAGAAGATGTGGCCTGGCCACTGCGCTTGCTGGATAGTCCGCGATCCGACGCTGGAACTTGGGATGAGTGAATGCGTCGCGAAAGCTTTGCACGTTCTGCCAGATCGCGTAGTTCACAAAGGTCGAACTGCCCGCGATACCCTGATGGAGCTGGGTCGAGATATATCCCGGTTGCGATTTCATGAAATCCACATCATGCGCCCTTGCCCGAAGCAGCGCCTTTTCGTCTTCGGCGTCCACCGTAAACAGGTTGATCAGCACCACCGGTCCTTCCTCGGTCTGCATCTGATCTGCCAGCGTGACGATCGTGTCCAACTCTTTGATACGAGCCATTTCGATTCCCTTCGATCCTGAAATATAGCAAGCTATATAAAATTGCATAGCATGCTATTCAAGTGTAAATCTAGGACATGGACTTCGAAAAAGAAAACTCGGCCGGGTATCTGGTTAATCACATGGCACGATTGTTCGCAAAGGAGTTGCAGCAACGCATTGCGCCCTTTGGCATCGTCGTCGGACAATTCCCAATCTTGCTGGAACTCTGGCTCAAAGACGGTGTGACGCAAAAGGATCTGCTGACCAAAATTGACGTCGAACAAGCGACATTGGCCAACACGCTCAACCGTATGGAACGTGATGGCTTGATCAAAAGAACGAAGAACCCTGCTGACGCTAGGGCTCAATTGATTTGGTTGACCGAGAAGGCCGCAGCACTTCGCAGCAGCGCCTACGAGGCAGCTCAGAACGTGAATGCCGATGCATTACAGGTCTTGAATGACCCTGAGCGCACACAATTCATGAACTATATGCGTCGAGTCATAGGCGGCATGCGCTCAAGGTGAATTGAAGGAGGATCAGTTTACGGCACCGGCAGGCAAGCCATTAAACAAAAACACCCCCGACCGAGGTCGGAGGCGTTTATAAGTCTTCGAAGCTGCGGGATTAGCCGCGCTCTTCGACGATCTCTACCAGATGCGGGATCTTGCGGATCATGCCGCGGACCGAAGGGGTATCTTCCAGCTCACGGGTTTTGTGCATCTTGTTCAGGCCCAGGCCGATCAGGGTTGCGCGCTGTTCGGCGGGGCGGCGGATCGGAGAACCGATCTGCTTGACGACGATGGTTTTTGCCATGGGTCGCTCTCCTTACGCTTCGGCTTCAGCAGCCGGTGCTTCGTCCCGCTTGGGCAGGATGTCGGCAACTTTTTTACCACGACGTGCGGCAACCGAACGCGGGCTCTGCTCTTTCTGCAGGCCGTTGATGGTGGCGCGGATCATGTTGTACGGGTTCTGCGAGCCCAGCGACTTGGACACAACGTCCTTGACGCCCAGCATTTCGAACACGGCACGCATCGGACCACCGGCGATGATACCAGTACCTTCAGGTGCGGTGCGCATAACCACTTTACCGGCGCCGTGACGGCCTTCGATGTCGTGGTGCAGAGTACGACCTTCGCGCAGTTGCACGCGGATCATCTGACGCTTGGCTTGTTCAGTCGCCTTACGGATAGCTTCAGGTACTTCTTTCGCTTTACCTTTGCCAAAGCCGACGCGGCCTTTCTGATCGCCGACAACCACCAGAGCGGCGAAGCCAAAGCGCTTACCACCTTTTACGGTTTTCGACACGCGGTTGATTGCGACCAGACGATCGGCAAATTCCGGTGCTTCTTCACGGTCGCGGCCACGGCCCCGACGGTTTTCACGTTCTGCCATTTGGCATCCCTTTTCTCATGTGGCGCATACGGCGCCGTTTTCTTCAATCCAAGTGAGCCCCGATTGTCGTCAGGGCCCCCGGATCATCGGGGCGGATCGAAATCCGCCCGCAGGTCTTAGATCTTCAGACCACCTTCACGCGCGGCGTCGGCAACTGCCTTCACCTTGCCGTGGAACAGGAAGCCACCACGATCGAAATAGGCCTCTTCGACGCCTGCCTTCTTGGCACGCTCGGCGATGGCCGCGCCCACTTTGGTGGCCGCTTCGACGTTGTTCTTGCCAACAACACCCAGATCTTTTTCCAGGGTCGAGGCCGAGGCCAGGGTCACGCCACGAACGTCGTCGATCAGCTGAACGCTGATGTTCTTGTTCGAACGGTGAACCGACAGGCGTACACGGCCGGCGTTGACTTTGCGAAGTTTGTTCCGAACGCGCAGGCGGCGCTTCAGAAACAGGGTTCTTTTGCTGTTTGCCATTGTTTGCGTCCTTACTTCTTCTTGCCTTCCTTGCGGAAGATGAACTCGCCCTTATAGCGGATGCCCTTGCCTTTGTACGGCTCGGGACGGCGCCATTCGCGGATTTTGGCCGCGACTTCGCCCACCTGCTGCTGGTCGATACCTTCCACAACGATCTCGGTCTGCTTCGGTGCGGTGATGGTGACACCTTCCGGAGCAGTGAAATCAACATCGTGGCTGTAACCCAGGTTCAGCTTCAGGGTGTTGCCCTGCATCTGAGCCCGGTAACCAACACCCTGGATCTCCAGCTCTTTTTTGAAGCCAGTCGTCACACCGGTTACCAGGTTGGCAACCATTGTGCGGCTCATGCCCCACTGCTGGCGGGCACGCTTGGACATGCCGCGGGGGTCGATCTTGACCACGTTGTCTTCAACCGACAACGTTACGTCGTCGGTGGCGGTAAAGCTGCGGGTGCCTTTCGGACCTTTCACTTCGATGGTCTGACCCGACACAGTGGCAGTAACGCCGCTGGGCAGCTCGACCGGCTTTTTACCAATACGAGACATTGCAGACCTCCTTAGAAGACGGTGCAGAGCACTTCGCCGCCAACATTGTTGGAGCGAGCGTTTGCGTCCGACATCACACCTTTCGGAGTGCTGACAATCGACACACCCAGTCCCTGACGGACCTGCGGGATGTCATTGACGCCCATGTATACGCGACGGCCGGGCTTCGAGACCCGCTTCAGTTCGCGAATAACAGGGGTGCCTTCGTAGTACTTCAGGCTGATTTCGATGGCCGGATGACCGTTTTCACCGGTCGTCTTTTCATAGCCACGGATGTAGCCTTCGTCCGCCAGCACGTCCAGAACCCAACCGCGCAGCTTGGAAGCCGGGGTGGAAACGGTGGACTTGCCGCGCATTTGCGCGTTGCGGATACGGGTGAGCATATCGCCGATAGGATCATTCATATCTATGTCTCCCTTACCAGCTCGATTTCACCATGCCGGGGATCTGACCAGCAGAACCCAGCTCGCGCAGCGCGATACGGCTGACCTTCAGCTTACGGTAGTAAGCGTGGGGACGACCTGTCAGCTGACAGCGGTTGTGCAGACGAGTGGCCGAGCTGTTGCGCGGCAGTTTCGCCAGTTTCAGACGCGCCTTGAAGCGCTCTTCCATCGGCTTGCTCTCGTCATTCGCGATTTCTTTCAGCTCGGCACGCTTTGCGGCATATTTGGCCACCAGGCGTTCGCGCTTCTTTTCGCGTTCGATCATTGCTTTTTTAGCCATGTCTCAATCCTCCCGGCGCTTATGCGTTGAATGGCATGTTGAACGCTTTCAACAGTGCCTTTGCTTCAGCGTCGGTTTTCGCTGTGGTGGCAATTACGATATCCAAGCCCCAGACCTCGTCGACCTTGTCGAAATCGATTTCCGGGAACACGATGTGCTCTTTCATGCCCATGGCAAAGTTGCCCTGACCATCGAAAGAAGGCTTTACACCGCGGAAGTCACGAACGCGCGGCAGCGCGATGGTGATCAGACGATCCAGGAATTCGTACATCCGGTCACCGCGCAGGGTCACTTTCGCACCCAGCGGCATGTCTTCACGGACGCGGAAACCCGCGATCGACTTCTTCGCCTTGGTTGCAACGGCCTTTTGACCGGCAATCGCAGTCAGATCCTCGACGGCAGCTTTTGCTTTCTTCGAGTCTTTGACGGCCTCGGCACCACAACCGATGTTCAGAACGATCTTATCCAGCTTGGGCAGCTGCATGTCGTTCTTGTAACCGAACTCTTCTTTCAGAGCGGCACGGATGGTTTCGACGTACTGAGCTTTCAGACGCGGGGTGTAGGTTGCGGAATCAAGCATCGATCACGTCCCCTGTGGTCTTGGCGAAGCGCACCTTCTTGTCACCTTCCATGCGGAAGCCAACGCGGGTTGCTTTGCCGTTCTTGTCCAACAGTGCCAGGTTCGACAGGTCGATCGGGTTTGCCTGAGGCAGGCGACCACCTTGCGAGTTCTGCGACTGACGGGTGTGGCGGATGGCGATGTTGATGCCATCGACAACAGCTTTACCGGCCTTGGGGTCAACCGAGGAAATGGTTCCCTCTTTGCCCTTGTCCTTGCCGGCCAGCACGACGACCTTGTCGCCTTTGCGGAGTTTAGCAGCCATGATTACAGCACCTCCGGTGCCAGCGAGATGATTTTCATGAAGTTCTTGCCGCGCAGTTCACGAACAACGGGGCCAAAGATACGGGTACCGACTGGCTCGTTGTTGTTGTTCAGGATGACGGCGGCGTTGCGATCAAAACGGATCGCGGTGCCGTCTTCGCGACGGACTTCCTTGGCGGTGCGCACGACGACGGCCTTGCGGACGTCACCTTTCTTTACGCGGCCGCGTGGGATGGCTTCCTTCACCGAGACGACGATGATGTCGCCGACGGAGGCGTATTTACGCTTGGAACCACCCAGGACCTTGATGCACTGAACTCGGCGTGCGCCGGAGTTGTCAGCGACATCCAGATTGGTCTGCATCTGGATCATGTGGTTTCTCCCGACCTGTGGGGGCTGGTCTTGTTAATTCCCCCAGGGTTTCGACAAATGGAAAGGTCTGGGGGCTTACGCCTCCAGAACTTCCCAACGTTTCGTCTTCGATTTCGGCGCGCATTCGATGATGCGTACAGTGTCGCCGACCTTGAAGGCGTTCTTTTCGTCATGAGCCCGGTATTTCTTGGACTTACGAACGGTTTTTTGCAGCAGCGGGTGCTTGAAACGGCGTTCAACCGAAACAGTCACGGTCTGCTCGTTGGCGTCGCTGGTTACTACTCCGGACAGGATACGCTTGGGCATAGGATTACTCCTCCGATGCCGCGGCAGCGGCCTTTTCGTTCAGAATGGTTTTGACGCGGGCAGCATTGCGGCGGGCCGCTTTGATACCAGCTGTATTTTCCAGCTGACCGGTTGCCTGTTGAAAGCGCAGGTTAAAGCTTTCTTTCTTCAGGTTGGCCAGTTCCTCGCGGAGCTGGTCCGGGGTCTTGTCACGCAGTTCTTGGGCGTTCATCGCCTTTTTCCTTTGCTCAAAACACCAGAAGGCCCCCTTGCAGGGTCACCTTGGACCTGGTGGATGAATGATAGACACACGAATCCCCCGACTCGGCCGGGGGACTTGCAGGATGCCGTCGTATAAGGGTTTAGGGGGTGGGTGGCAAGGGTAAGTTTGACGTCTTCTTTACGCCAAGGGAATAAGTTGCTCCCGGTCGCTGAGCAGGTGGCCAACCACAAAGGTTCCTCGAAGTATTCCTCATCCAAACTCAGGCCAAGGTCTGTATTGCCAACAGGCCGCGTTCGGCGCCCAATAGAGAAGGCCCAAAAGCCTGAAGTTCACAGAGGAGGTAAGAAAATGACCAGTCCTTATTCAGGAGGATGTGAACACGTCAAGATAGTCGCGACGGCAGAACCGATAGACAACCATGAATGCCATTGTGATGTCTGTAAGTCCGTGACCGGACAGCACACAACACATGTTGCGTTCTTTAACTACTCAGACCTGTCAGCAGACCCCGAAGATAAGATGAACCGTCAACCATTCAACGCCAACAATCCCGATGGCCCTTTAGAGCTTTGCACATGTTCAGAGTGCGGGGCCGCGCTGATGCTTGATGATAAGCAAAAGCGCATACGCGTGGCTGTACCCAACGTGATGGGGTATGATGACAGCCAGTTTCCGGCAGCGACTTACCACGCGTTTTATGATGACAGCAAAGGGTACCCCAAGCCTGATGACGGACGACCGGTATATGAAGCGCTTCGTCCAGAATTTGCTTGGCCTTCACCTGCCACCTGACAGGGCTTACGCTCATTCTGAGCGAAGTACCAACCGTGTTCGCTGACATTCAAGATGCCGGTATTCGGTGGGAGCGTTCAGTCCCACCGATAGTTGAAACTGACCGATATCCGCTCTTCCTCGGCCATGTTCATCGGCACCTCGTGGCGTAGCCAGCTTTCCCACAGCAGCACGTCGCCGACCTGAGGCTTCATATAGATAAAGGGCTGCAAATCGCGCCGCCCACCTTTGATCCGCGTTGGGGCCGCCATCATACGGCCCGAGCGGGGGTCTTCCAGCTTCAGCGCACTTGCCCCCTCGGGCATCGACACGTACGTCGTGCCCGAGATCACGCTGTGCGGGTGCAGGTGGCTGGAGTGCATGCCGCCCTCGGGCAGGATATTGATCCAGAGGTCCTCGAGCTTCAACTCTCCCTCGCCCAGATCGAATTCCAGATCCTTGGCGAAGGCCGCCACATGCTGATCCAGCACTTTGACCAAATCGGCAAAGATCGGGAACCGCCATGGCAGATCGGTCAGCGAGGCATAACTGGTATAACCGGGATAGCCGTTTTCCTCACACCAATCCTGCCCGGCCTCATCGTCCTCGGCAATGACAAGGCACGAGTTTTCCAGTTCTTCCGGGTCGATCCTGGGATCAAACTCAGACAATGCAGCGCGGTAGAGACGGGTTACGAAGAGTGATTCAATCTGTGCCATAGCGCCCTCTTAACCCAGCTTCACCGCGATTGCGATGGCTCTTTTGCGAGGCTCTGCCTCGCGCTCCGGGATATTTTTTGCCAGATGAAATCCGGATCCCCTGCTTCATCTGGCCATAAATATCCCGGGGGAGTCGCGGCTTGCCGCGGCGGGGGCAGCGCCCCCAAATGATAACCCCCGCCGGTTTCCCGACGGGGGTCAAATATATCACGAACGGGGAAACCCCCGGATCGCTTACCAGTCTTCGCGAACCACGACGCGGGTCTTGATCGGCAGCTTCATCGCGGCCAGGCGCAGGGCCTCGCGGGCGATGTCGTCATTGACGCCGTCGATTTCGAACATCACGCGACCGGGCTTGACCTTGCAAACCCAGCGGTCCACCGAACCCTTACCTTTACCCATACGAACTTCGATCGGCTTTGCAGTGACCGGAGTGTCGGGGAAGATACGGATCCAGACACGACCCTGACGTTTCATGTGACGGGTCATGGCACGACGTGCAGCTTCGATCTGGCGTGCGGTGACGCGCTCGGGCTGCAGGGCTTTCAGACCGTAGGTGCCAAAGTTCAGATCAGAGCCGCCCTTGGCTTCGCCCTTGATCCGGCCTTTGTGCATCTTGCGGAATTTAGTACGCTTTGGTTGAAGCATATCTTTCCCTCCTTAGCGACGACCGCCACCAGCACCACGAGGTGCAGGGCCGTCCTGGAGTTCCTGTGCTTTACGGTCACGTGCCTGCGGATCGTGCTCCATGATCTCACCTTTGAAGATCCAGACCTTGATCCCGATGATCCCGTAGGGGGTCATCGCTTCGGCATGTGCGTAATCGATGTCGGCACGCAGGGTGTGCAGAGGCACGCGGCCTTCGCGGTACCATTCGGTCCGTGCGATTTCGGCGCCGCCCAGACGGCCAGCGACGTTCACCCGGATACCCAGGGCACCCATGCGCATGGCGTTCTGAACCGAGCGCTTCATTGCGCGACGGAACGAAACACGACGTTCCAGCTGCTGAGCGATCGACTCGGCAACCAGCTGCGCGTCAAGCTCGGGCTTGCGCACTTCGACGATGTTCAGGTGCAGTTCGCTGTCGGTCATCTGGGCCAGCTTCTTGCGCAGAACTTCGATGTCTGCACCTTTCTTGCCGATGATGACACCCGGACGTGCGGTGTGTATCGTGACGCGGCACTTCTTGTGCGGACGTTCGATGATCACACGTGCAACACCGGCCTGCTTGCACTCTTTCTGGATGAACTCACGGATCTTGATGTCTTCCAGCAGAAGATCACCGTAATCTTTGGTGTCAGCGTACCAGCGGCTGTCCCAGGTGCGGTTGACCTGCAGGCGCATGCCGATCGGATTGACTTTATGTCCCATTAGGCTTGCTCCTCAACTTGACGCACCTTGATGGTGATCTCCGAGAACGGTTTCATGATCTTGCCGAAACGGCCACGGGCACGCGGGCGACCGCGCTTCATGACCAGGTTCTTGCCAACCCATGCTTCGGCGACGATCAGCTCGTCAACGTCCAGGTTGTGGTTGTTTTCGGCATTCGCGATTGCGGACTGCAGGCACTTTTTGACGTCCTGCGCGACACGCTTGTTCGAGAAAGTCAGGTCGGTCAGAGCCTTCTCGACTTTCTTGCCGCGGATCATTTGCGCAACCAGGTTCAGTTTCTGCGGGCTGGTGCGAAGCATGCGGGTTTTCGCCATTGCTTCGTTTTCAGCCACGCGGCGGGGGTTCTTTTCCTTGCCCATGACTTACTTCCGCTTCGCTTTTTTGTCTGCGGCGTGACCATAATAGGTCCGGGTCGGCGAGTACTCACCGAACTTCTGACCAATCATGTCTTCCGTGACGTTTACCGGGATATGCTTCTGGCCATTGTACACACCAAAGGTCAGACCCACGAACTGGGGCAGAATGGTGGAACGACGTGACCAGATCTTGATGACTTCGTTGCGGCCCGACTCGCGCGCTGCTTCGGCTTTTTTAAGCACATAAGCATCGACGAAAGGACCCTTCCAAACAGAGCGAGACATAGATTAACGTCCCTTCTTCTTGGCGTGCCGCGAGCGGATGATCAGCTTCTGGGACGCTTTGTTCTTGTTGCGGGTACGCTTACCCTTGGTGTCCTTACCCCACGGTGTAACCGGTGTACGGCCACCCGAGGTACGACCTTCACCACCACCGTGCGGGTGATCGATCGGGTTCATTGCAACACCACGAACCGACGGACGTACGCCTTTGTGGCGCATACGACCGGCTTTACCGAGGTTCTGGTTCGAGTTGTCGGGGTTGGACACGGCACCAACGGTGGCCATGCATTCCTGACGGACCATGCGCAGCTCGCCCGAGCTCAGACGGATCTGAGCGTAGCCGCCATCGCGACCAACGAACTGAGCGTATGTACCTGCCGCACGTGCGATCTGACCGCCTTTGCCAGGCTTCATCTCGATGTTGTGGACAATGGTACCGATCGGCATGCCCGAGAACGGCATTGCGTTGCCCGGCTTGATGTCAGCTTTTGCCGACGCGATGACCTTGTCACCAACAGCCAGACGCTGCGGAGCCAGGATATATGCCTGCTCGCCGTCTTCGTATTTTACCAGTGCGATGAATGCGGTCCGGTTCGGGTCGTATTCGATCCGCTCGACGGTTGCCGCGACATCAAATTTATTCCGTTTGAAGTCAACGATCCGGTAGAGACGCTTTGCGCCACCGCCGCGGCGGCGTGAAGTGATCCGTCCGGTGTTGTTCCGGCCGCCCGATTTGGTCAAACCCTCAGTGAGAGACTTGACCGGACGTCCTTTCCAAAGCTCCGAACGGTCGATCAGCACCAGCCCGCGCTGGCCCGGCGTCGTCGGCTTGTACGACTTGAGTGCCATGCTTTCTGTCTTCCGTTTAGCAAGTGCAGGGGATTTCCCCGCTATGTGAGAGGCCCCCGTAGGTGCCAAGGGTATAGGGCCCCGAAGGTCCCCGGTTCAAAATATCTAAGGCCCCGGAACGAATCCGAGGCCGTAAGATTGGGAGCGTTTAGCAGTGTTGGGGCCGGGTGACAAGAGAGAGTGTCAAACTAATTCTGTGGCCGTGAAAACCGCACCCTGGCCAAACGCGTTGTGGTTTACGGCCTGGATGCTAAACCCAGAAATGTTCGAACTGTTGCTGGAACTCTCAGAGCGTGAACAGGACCTGGCAGAAAAGGTTGAAATCGTTTCCTGTGAACTCTGGTGCAGTGAGCCCCGATCGGAAGGCTCGGGGACCGGGTTTATTGGTGTCGGGTCGGAAGGTTTCGCGGAAACCGATCTGGCAAGGTGCTGCCCCTGCAATCAGTCCAATGTATTTTAGGCTGAGCCGCTGCTGCTTGGCGGCCGCATTCATGAGCGGGCTGGGGAAGCATCCAACCGATTGGCCGTAATCGTCAATCTATCGCGATATTCGCGCAGGCCGGGTTGATCCGGAGTGGAGTGATGTGGTCACCGAAGGGGCGTTCGGAGAGCCGTAGGATGGGGTTTCACCCCATCATTTGAGAGGTTGGAGTTTGGAAGTGATTTGGTGCGCGGGAACAGATCGTGCGGGTGTTCAGGTAGGGTCGTTGAGTGAGTGATGGGGTGAAACCCCATCCTACGCTTGCTAAGCAAGTTCAGCGTACTCCGGACGCGTCTTCAAAAACCCATTTAGGGCCTCATCATCCAGCATCTCAATCATTTCGAAAGCCGAGAATACAACTAATAGGTGGTCATTCTTTTCGTTTAGTATAGTCGACTTGACAATATACCAAGCCAAACAATATGCGCACTCTTCGTCAAACAAAGAGCGCAGTAAGCTAGCCATGTCTTCGGCTTCATTGTTCCGATCTACCAGATTTGTGAGATGGACTAACATGCAAACATAGAAAAAATTCTTGTTTGCCAGCTTGTTTATTGAATCCTGAAGTATCAGTTCAGTACGGACGCCTGCTGAAACTTTTTCAAGAAGGCTTGCGCAGAAAAAACTCGAGCTAGAATACTCGGACTGTCCTAGTCTTCCATCCACGACCGGGCGAATAGCCAAACGGTTTTTTTCTTGAAGCGCGGAGTTCAGCAAAGAATTGAATGTCTGTGTGAAATTCTGCCTTTCTAGTGCTTCTTTTTGAAGCTCATTAAGCTCCTCTTGTCCTTCTAGTAGTTTGCGAGTGTCATTTCGTTCCTTTCTGACTTCTTCAAGCTCTTCACGTTGCAAGCTCACCGCAAGCACTAGCATTAGTAACGCGGTGCCGGAAAAAAGGGCGTTGGCCGCACCAAATGTGTCACCAAATGTGCCGCCTGATTGGTCTGACTGAATTGCATATATGAAATTCAGCAAGTAGGCACAGGGTACGAACCAAAGTGCATGTTTCAACCAGAAACGAAGTTCTCGGAATCTCTTCATAGTCTTGAACTATTGTTAAATGAAAAGGGGGCAGCAACCTAGCCGCCCCCATATATTACCGCGCAAACTTCTTATGCTTCAACCGTTTGGGCTCCAGCGCGTCCGGTCCCAGACGCCGCTTTTTGTCCTCTTCGTAATCCTCGAAGTTGCCTTCGAACCATTCCACATGCGCATCGCCCTCAAAGGCCAGAATATGCGTACAAATCCGGTCGAGGAAAAAACGATCGTGCGAGATGACCACGGCGCAACCGGCGAAATCGACCAACGCGTCTTCCAGCGCGCGCAGGGTTTCGACGTCGAGGTCGTTGGTCGGTTCGTCGAGCAGCAGGACGTTGCCGCCCTCTTTCAGCAGGCGGGCCATGTGGACGCGGTTGCGTTCACCGCCTGACAGCAGCGAAACCTTCTTCTGCTGGTCGCCGCCCTTGAAGTTGAAGGACGAGCAATAGGCGCGGGAATTGACCTGCGCGTCGCCCAGTTGGATGATCTCGGCACCGCCGGTGATCGCCTCCCACACTGTGTCGTTGTCTTTCAGGTCGTCGCGGGACTGGTCGACATAAGACAGCTCGACCGTGTCGCCCAGCGTGATGGTGCCGCTGTCGGGCTGTTCCTGACCGGTGAGCATCTTGAACAGCGTCGATTTACCGGCACCGTTGGGGCCGATGACGCCGACGATGCCGCCGGGGGGCAGGGCAAAGTCCAGCCCTTCGATCAGTTGCTTGTCGCCCATGTGTTTTGACAGGCCCTCGACCTCGATCACCTTGCCGCCAAGGCGCTGGCCGTTGGGGATGACGATCTGGGCGCGGGTCAGCTTTTCGCGCTCGGACTGTTCCGCCAACTCGTTATAGGCGTTGATCCGGGCCTTGGATTTAGCCTGACGGGCCTTCTGGCCCTGACGCATCCATTCCAACTCGCGCTGTAGGGTCTTTTGCTTGGACTTGTCTTCGCGCGCTTCCTGCTCCAGCCGTTTGGCTTTTTGTTCCAGCCACGCGGAGTAGTTGCCCTCGTACGGAATACCACGGCCACGGTCCAATTCGAGAATCCAGCCGGTGATGTCATCCAGGAAATAACGGTCGTGGGTGACGATCAGGATGGTGCCTTTGTAGTCGATCAGGTGCTGTTGCAGCCAGGCGATGGTTTCCGCGTCCAGGTGGTTGGTCGGTTCGTCCAGAAGCAGCATGTCGGGCGCTTCCAGCAGCAGCTTGCACAGCGCCACGCGGCGTTTCTCACCACCCGAAAGATTGGCAATATCGGCGTCGTCCGGCGGGCAGCGCAGCGCCTCCATCGAGACATCGATCTGGCTGTCCAGATCCCACAGGTTTTCCGCGTCGATCGCGTCCTGCAGGGTGGTCATTTCCTCCATCAGCTCGTCCGAGTAGTTCTCGGCGATCTCCATCGCGATCTCGTTGAAGCGGTCGACCTTGGCCTTTTTCCCGGCCACGCCCAGCATGACGTTTTCGCGAACGGTCAGGGATTCGTCCAGTTGCGGTTCCTGCGGCAGATAGCCGACCTTGGCCCCCTCGGCGGCCCATGCCTCGCCGGTGAAGTCGGTGTCCAGGCCGGCCATGATCTTCATCAGCGTCGATTTACCGGCGCCGTTGACGCCGACGACACCGATTTTCACGCCGGGCAGAAAGCTGAGGTGGATGTTTTCAAAACACTTCTTGCCACCGGGATAGGTCTTGGAGACACCCTGCATGTGGTAGACATATTGATAGGCAGCCATGTCGCGTCCTCTGGGTCGGGGAATTTGGTTGAAACGCTGGATATCCGAGCGGGACGGGCGGGGCAAGCTGGTGGTTTTGTGAATTTCGTCTTTGGGTCGGGCGGCATAGTGTGGGTGCGTTGTAAATGGGGGTGTTATGTCGGAACTGGCCGAGTTGATTGCGGGTTGGGCGCAGCCCGGTTGCGTGACTTGGATCGGAGCGCGACCAGAGCGCCGGGCCGAGATGGTGTCACTGGAGGAATCCGTGATTACTGAGGCCGGTCTGATCAGTGACCGCGCCCGCGTTGGCAAGAGAGCAGTGACTTTGATCCAGCAGGAGCATCTGGCGGCGATTGGGTCGTATCTGGGGCAGGGGCCGGTTGCGCCTGAAATCCT
The DNA here is from genome assembly GCF_017872595.1 of Ruegeria sp. HKCCSP346. Lineage (NCBI taxonomy): Bacteria > Pseudomonadati > Pseudomonadota > Alphaproteobacteria > Rhodobacterales > Roseobacteraceae > Ruegeria > Ruegeria sp. HKCCSP346. The sequence goes on along the minus strand of NZ_JAEDOT010000008.1, from coordinate 92,538 downwards.
GCGGCGCAACCTGGTGGTTTCGGGGATCAATCTGACGGCGCTCAAAGGGCGCGAGGTGCAGGTGGGCGAGGCAATTTTGCGCCTCACCGTGATTTGTGCGCCGTGCAGCCGGATGGAAGAAGCGCTGGGCAAAGGCGGCTATTCCTCCGTGCGTGGGCACGGAGGATGGTGCGCCGAAGTCGTGCGACCCGGGCGGGTTCGGCTGGGTGATGTGGTGCAACCTGTTGATTGACAACGCCTCGCAGTTCTGAACATCAGCAGGGTATGGAGCGGTACGGCATACCCTATGCGCGACCTGGGCAGGTCGTCGGTCTGTTCGGCGGGTCGTTTGATCCACCGCATCAGGGCCATGTGCATGTCACGCTTCAAGCGATAAAGGCGTTCGGGCTGGATCGGGTTTGGTGGCTGGTATCGCCGGGCAATCCGTTGAAGGAACGCGGGCCCGCGCCCATGGACAAGCGAATGGCGGCAGCGCGGAATGTGATGCAGCATCCGCGTGTCGAAGTGACGGACATCGAGGCGCTCACAGGTACACGCGCGACTGCGGATACTCTGACAGTGTTGCAGCGATTGTATCCACAGGTCCGATTTGTGTGGCTGATGGGGGCGGACAATCTGGCGCAGTTTCACCGCTGGAAAGACTGGCGAGGGATCATGGACAGTGTCCCTGTCGGTGTGGTCGCGCGGCCCGGCGACCGGATATCTGCCCGGATGTCCAGGGCGGCACGGGTCTATGCCAAGTACAGGATCGACGGGCAGGCGCGGCATCTTTTGGGGCGGGCGCAGGCTCCGGCCTGGTGTTTCGTGAATGTGCCGATGGTTGATGTCAGTTCCACTGAGATTCGGACGCGCGGCGAATGGCGCGCGGAAGTGTTGCCGGAATAGCCTTGCCCGGCGCATAATCGCAGCGAGTGGTTGCGCGCATTTGATCTGTGGGATTTTATTCCAACTATGGCTGGTCGTTTTTCACGTCGTGAGTTTCTGGGAGGATTGGGGGCGTCTCTGATCCCGGCAACTGGTTTGGCGCAGGCGCCGCTGGTCTCGCTCAGACCGCGCGCGCGTGCGGCGCTGTTGAGTGGTGCCGAGCGTTTGGTTGCAGCCGCAGGGTTGACGGGCGAAGTTGTTTTCGCCGTCGCGGATGTGGCGACCGGAATGCCGCTGGAGGTTTTTGGTGAAGGTGCGGGCTTGCCCCCGGCCAGTGTCGGCAAGGCGATGACCGCGCTTTACGCGCTGGACGTTCTGGGGCCTGACCACCGGTTCGAAACCCGTTTGATCGCAGATGGGCCAATTGAAAACGGGATTCTGCATGGCGATCTGATACTGGCAGGCGGGGGTGACCCGCTGTTGGATACGGATGCGCTGGCCACGCTGGGGGCCAACCTGCGCGAGGCCGGAATCACCGAGGTTCGAGGAGCTTTCAAGGTCTATGACGGGGCGCTGCCCTTCGTGTTCAGCATTGATCCCGGACAGCCGGATCATGTGGGGTACAGCCCGGCGGTAAGCGGGATATCGTTGAATTTCAATCGGGTCCATTTCGAGTGGAAGCGTGCCGGTAAGGGGTACGATGTGACCATGGATGCACGCAGCGCACGATATGTGCCGGCAGTGGATGTGGCAGCCATGCGGGTCGAGAACCGCAGCTTGCCTATCTATACCTATCAGCCAAGTGCGCGGCAGGACCGCTGGACCGTGGCCAAGGGCGCGCTGGGCAATGGCGGGGCGCGCTGGCTGCCTGTGCGCAAGCCCGCATTATACGCGGGTGATGTGTTTCGTACTTTAGCCCGATCCAATGGAATCGTTTTGAATCGGGTGCAAGTGACACGAGAGACGCCAAAAGGCGTCGACCTTGTGGTGCATCGCAGCGATCCATTGAACAGTATTTTGCGCGGGATGCTGAAATACTCGACGAACCTGACGGCCGAGATGGTTGGGCTGGCCGCAACCAAAGCGCGGGGCGTTGACCCGCGCAACCTGGCGGAGTCGGCGGCCGAGATGAACCGTTGGGCGTCTCAGAGCTTTGGCGTGAACGGGATCGCGATGGTCGATCATTCCGGTCTTGGCGATGCCTCGCGTATGGTGCCGGCGGATCTGGTCGCGGCCCTTGTCGCGGCCCGGAAAATGGGCGCATTGCGCCCATTGATGAAGCCATTTGCCTTGACGGATCGCAATGGACGGCCGGTCAAGAACCACCCGATCAAGGTCGATGCCAAGACAGGGACATTGAACTTCGTATCCGGGCTGGGCGGTTTCCTGACAACGGCGGACGGGGTTGATCTGGCTTTTGCCATTTTTACGGCGGACGTGGCCCATCGCGCCAAGATCCCACGCGCACAACGTGAACGGCCTGAAGGTGCGCGCAGTTGGAACCGCAGGTCGCGGAAACTGCAACGGGCCTTGCTGGAACGTTGGGGCGCACTCTACGGAAGCTGAAACCCGTAGATTGCCCGGATCAGACCGTGTGGCGTGCGCGCGCCCCGCGTTCGATTGCGGCGGCATGCAGACGGTCGATATTCAGCTCGTACCGGATTTCTTCCAGCAGGCGCAGTTCCGTTTCGGCCAGCGCACCATCGGCAGCCGCAACATCGCAAGCCAGAGCATAGGCCGTTTCGTTCAGACGCTCGGGCAGGTTTTCACGGATCAGGCCAAACAGCGCATCCAGCCCGTCTTCCTGTTCGAACAGGTCAAAAACAATCTGCGATACGCGACGGGTCCGATCACTGTCGTATCCTGCAAAGACCGGCAACATGTTGACGGCAACTTCGATCTTGACCAGCTCGGCGGTTCGGATGTTTTCGTCAGAGGCCGAGACTGCAACCATGATCGCCACAAGGCAATCCTGCGGGGACATCGGGTGGGGCACTTGCTCGGTCATGGGATGGTCCTGATTGGGGTTGTTCGAAGACGCACGATATGAGCGCAGCGGGTCAGGTTCAACACCTTGTTTCATCCACCCCGTGCGATCAGGTGTTCATGACCATCATTCCCGAAATCAAAAGCGCAGCCCCCAGCCAGTAGCGCAGCCCAAGTGTTTCGCCGAAGAAGACGTGCGAGGCAAGTGGCACAAGAACGAAACTGAGGGCCATGAAGGGGTAGGCCTGGGACAGTGTCAGATACCGCAGGACATACACCCACAGCACCGTTGCCGAGCCATAGATGGCAAAGGCTGTCAGAAGGAAAGGATCGAAAAGCGTCTGGATGAGGCCCGCCAATCCGGTGGCTTCGCGCCCATCAATCCGGTTTCCTGCCAGTTTGAACAGGATTTGCCCGGCTGAGATCATGACTGGTGTGCACAGCAACCCAGCCCAGACCAGTGTCGTGGGGGCGGGCAGGGTCATCCTTGTAGTTCCGGTTCCGGTTTTTCCTCGGGGCGGTCTTCACAGTAATAGATGTCGCGCCCCAGATCTTCGCAGACATGGATGTCCGGGCTGGGATGCACGGCACGCAGAAAGCTGTGAGTGTATGGGAAAAAGTTGAAATGTGGATTGAAGGTGAACCTGCTTTCGCGTTCACGCGGGACGACGATAATGACGCGTTTTCGCGCGACACGACGCAGTTCAGCGATCGCTTGCCGGTAGTCCAGAAGATGCTCGATCACATGGGTGCAGATGACGGTGTCAAAGCTGTTGTCTTCAAACGGAAGCTCTTCGATCCGGGCGGCGACATAGTCGATATTGTCGATTGCATCCGCATCATCGACGACGAAATCCACCCCTGTCAGCTGCGTGATATCCGGTCGGGCGGCTTTGATGCGTTGCAAAAGAACTCCGGTGCCGCAGCCGATATCGCATATGCTTTGCCCAACGATATCCCTTGCTATCCGCTTGATGCAGGCTTCGGAATTGTCGGTGCCCTGATGCACGCGCGGATGATCGCGGTAGAGCTTTTCGTATTCGTCATCCGTCAGATAGGTTGCGCGTTCACGGAATTCGGCAAGGCGCGTGATATGGTCGCCCCAAACCCTGCATGCCAGCCAATGAAACGCGGCGCTGTCACGCAGGATAGGCGGCACGATATCTTCGAGTACAAAGCGTATACGGTTGGTGGTTTCGCGTCGCATCCCGTTTCCTCTGGTCCGGGGAAAACCCCCGTGTCGCCTTTGTCTAACACCGCCCGGTAAGCGTGCGAAACAACCTGGTCAAGTTTGCGCCCGCGCCCGTGTCTTTTTTGTTTCGGGGAACAATCGAACCGCCATTGTGGCCTGAGCAAGGCTGGGCGGTGAAAATGCAGCGCAAATATCCCCGACAGAGTGTTTGCGGGCCCAAAAACGGTTTCCCTACCGGCCCGAGGACGACTGTTTTTTGGCGCAGTGTGTCGCGAATTGCGCCACTGCTTTATTGACTCATGCTGCACTGGCACAATAGGAGGGGCCGGTCCGGTTGCATGGGGTGACCGTGACATTTTCCCCGATGGAGCACATTGAAATGTCTGAACTGCGTGAAACCGCGATGTCGTCCAAGGCCTGGCCTTTTGAAGAGGCGCGCCGGTTGCTCAAACGCTATCAGAAAGGTGCTCCGGAAAAGGGGTATGTGCTGTTCGAAACCGGTTACGGCCCGTCGGGCCTTCCACACATCGGTACGTTCGGCGAAGTTGCGCGGACTACGATGGTCAAGCGCGCGTTCGAGGCGCTTTCGGACATACCGACCAAGCTGATCTGTTTTTCGGACGATCTGGACGGGATGCGCAAAGTGCCCAGCAACGTGCCCAACCCGGAGGCGCTTGAAGAGCATTTGCAGCGCCCGCTGACTTCGGTTCCCGATCCGTTTGGCGAATACCCCAGCTTCGGCGAGCACAACAACGCGATGTTGCGCCGGTTCCTCGATACGTTCGGATTCGACTATGAGTTCTATTCGGCACGCGATTTCTATCGGTCAGGCCAGTTCGACGAGATCCTGAAGCGCGCGGTCGAGCGCTATGACGACATCATGGCCATCATGCTCAAAAGCTTGCGGGAAGAACGCCAGCAGACCTATTCGATTTTCCTGCCGATCCATCCGGAAACCGGTCGGGTTCTGTATGTGCCGATGAAGAAAGTGTGTGCAGAGACCTATACCGTCACATTCGATGATGAAGACGGCAAGGAATGGACCGTTCCCGTCACCGGTGGCAACGTGAAGCTGCAATGGAAGCCGGATTTCGGGGCGCGCTGGGCAGCGCTGGGTGTCGATTTTGAGATGTACGGCAAAGAACATGCTACCAACGAAAAGATCTATGACGCGATCTGCCGTGCATTGGGTGGCCGCGCGCCCGAGCATTTCAGCTATGAGCTGTTTCTGGATGAGAATGGCCAGAAGATCTCGAAATCGTCGGGCAATGGTGTCTCGATTGACGAATGGCTGACCTATGCGCCGACTGAAAGCCTAGCGTATTTCATGTACCAAAAGCCCAAGACGGCCAAGCGGATGCATTTCGACGTGATCCCGAAAGCCTATGATGAGTATCATCAGCAGCTGCGCGCCTATCCGGGGCAGGACCTGAAAGCTCAGTTGAACAACCCGGTCTGGCACATTCACGGTGGCGACGTTCCAGAATCGACCCTGATCGTACCGTTTGCGATGTTGCTGAACCTGGCGTCGGTCTCGGGCGCGGAAGACAAGGAGACGCTGTGGGGCTTTATTCGCCGCTATGCGCCGGAAGCAACGGCTGAAAGCCATCCCGATCTGGATCAGGCCGCGGGCTTTGCGGTTCGCTACTTCAACGATTTCGTCAAACCAACGCGCAAACATCGCGCACCCACGGATCAGGAGCGCGAGGCGCTGGAAGCGCTGAAAGCCGCGCTTGAGGCTTATGATGGCCCGACCGAGGACGAGGCGCTCCAATCAGTGGTCTATTCCATCGGGCGTGAGCGGTTCGACCCCATGCGCGGTTGGTTCACGGCGTTGTACGAAGTGCTTCTGGGTGCATCGCAGGGCCCGCGTTTTGGCGGCTTTATCGCGCTGTACGGTGTGCCAGAGACAATTGGCCTGATCGACAAGGCGCTGGCCGGAGAGCTGGTCTGATTTGACCTGATCCCCTATGGGGCTACTCTTTTTGCAGGAGGTGGCCCCATGCGTCGATTTTTGCTTGCTGTATCCCTGAGTGTTGGGCTGGGGTCGGGCGCGTTTGCGCAAAACGCAGAGATCGAAGCAAACATTTCGGCGCAGATACAGGCCTTCAAGGCGGATGATTTTGCCACGGCCTTCACCTTTGCCAGCCCCAGCATCCAGCGCCTTTTTCAGAACCCCGACAATTTCGGACAGATGGTGCGCAATGGATATCCGATGGTCTGGCGTCCTGCCGACATACGTTTTCTGGAGTTGCGTGAAATTGCAGGAGCCTTGTGGCAGAAGGTGATGATCACGGATGCAAACGGGCGTGTGCACATATTGGACTATCAGATGATCCCTCTGGAAGGCGGTTGGAAAATCAATGGCGTCCAATTGTTGGGCAACGCTGACCCTGCGGCCTGAGGCAACACCAACGTCACGGTGATATGAGCCGTGGTTAATTCTCTTTCGGTATTCAGACTGACGCGTTCGGGGCGGACCTGGACACGGGGTTTGGACGCGTCGCCAGATTGGCGTGGCGCGATTTAGAAAGGGTTTTCAATGAACAAGGCAATCACTGACGGCATCGTCTTCATGCCGCCTCAATTCGCGAATGGCCTGAACGTTTGGTCTGCGGGGGACGGAACGCCCGGCTCGCCCACATATGGTGGATCCGGCACGGGGGTTTTCGTGCCTGCGGATGCCGATTTTGGTGGCTGTCTGGAGATCCTGAAAGTCCAAACCACCCAACAGCTTCGATACATGGGCCAGACGCCGATTTTGCCAGGTTGCTATTTGCAGATCAAAGCGCGGGTCAAGGCGATCAGCGGCCCTTTGCCGTCGGTGCGCATAGCGGCCTGGGCCGGGGGCGCGGGGGACACGCATGTGTCAGGTGTTGTGGAGCAGGGGCCTGCAACACAGCTGTCGGGCTATGGAGGAGTGCATGAAATAACGGCGATTGTCGGAACCGGCAAACGCCCCGGCGTGGACATGCCTTGGGGGCTGGCCGCCCTGTATGGCCATTTTGGTCTGGATATTGAGGGCGCGAATGGGGCGCTGGTGCGTGTCGACGACCTGGAGATCACGGATGTCACCGGTGTCTTCCTGCGTGAGATGATCAGTGTTGTGGATGTGCGCGACTATGGGGCCATCGGCGACGGTGTGACGGATGATTCAGCTGCGTTTGAAGCGGCCGATCAGGCGGCGGGTGGCCGTCGGGTTTACGTTCCGCAAGGGACTTATCATCTGGCCGAAAACACCAGTATGACATCCGAAATGGACTTTGAAGGCACAGTCACCATGCCGGATGACAAGATGCTGTTGCTGACAAAGGATTTCCATCTGCCGGCTTACATCTCGGCTTTCGGAGACGAAGAACTGGCGTTCAAAAAAGCGTTTCAGGCCCTTCTGAACAATTCGGATCATGACTCGCTGGATTTGGGTGGTCGCAAGATTTCCGTCACCGCGCCGATCGACATGGCCGCAGCGGTTCCCAACAAGCAAAGTGGTTTTTCAACCCGTCGCGTGATCCGGAATGGTCAGTTTGATGTCAAAAGCAGTTCGGCGTGGGATACCGAAACGTTCACCTCGACTGCAACCTATGATCCGTCGGATAAAACGCGTCTGACCAATGTCGCGAATGTCGCCAACATTCCTGTTGGGTCCTACGTTGCCGGCAGCGGAGTCGGGCGCGAAATCTATGTACGGTCAAAGAATGTCGGTGCGGGTGAGATCACACTGAGTGCGCCTCTTGTGGGGGCTTCGGGGACCCAGTCTTTCACATTCTATTCACTCAAGTACCTGCTGGATTTCAGCGGCTTCAGCACGCTCCGGAAATTCGGCATGGAACAGATCGAATTTCAGTGCAACAGCCGATGCAGCGGAATTCGTTTGGCGGCCTCCGGCAGTACGTTTTCGTTGAGCGACTGTTTTATCAGCCGCCCGAAAAACCGGGGGATCACGTCGACCGGAACGGGGTGCAAGGGTATGCTGATCGATAATTGCCAGTTCCTGTCAGCAGAAGAATCCCTTGTCGTCACGGACCGATATTCCATTGCGTTGAATACCAATTCAAACGATGTGAAGTTGCGCCACAACCGAGCGGTGCGTTTCAGACATTTCGCCGTTCTGGGCGGTGACAACAACATGATCCTGGGCAACCATGTCTTTCAGGGCGATAGCATCCCGCAAGGTGTGCGTACGGCCGGTTTGATCATGATCGGCACCTACAACAGTTCCACTATCGCCGAGAATTATGTCGACAACTGTTTCGTCGAATGGACGAATGAACGCGACCCGTCGCCGACCTACACGAGTGGCTTTTCGTTCAGTGCAATGAGCATCACGGACAACATCTTTTATTCCAGTCAGGCCCCGTCCTGGTTCAGTTTCATCGTCATTCGTCCCTATGGGCCCGGGCATTTTCTCAATGGCCTGGTCGTGACTGGCAACAAGTTCCGTGCCACGAGCGGTGAAATCTTTCGAGCGGATCGGGTGGATACAAGCTTTGCCGACTTGAACAAAGACAGGCACTCGAACGTGACCTTCCAGAACAATACGTATCATGGCGTAACAAGGAAATCCGCAAACCCGTTGAGGGTTCGTTATACGCAGAACTCGGTGTCCAATCTTTGGCCTGTTTCGGCAAACGGGCAGTTGCCTTTCGACGGCAAAGCAAGAAGCTGCGATGGGGTTGCGACGATCGGTGTGCTCTCGGGGGTGTTCAACAACCACGTCTTCAGCGCGCCTCATGTTGAGGTCGAACAGGGGGCGACAGGCGACAGTTTTCTGTTGCGTTGGCCAGAGCATGTGAAGGGTACGGCCTCGGTTCTGATGCGCATGGAACGTTAAAAGGCTGTCTGGCCACCCCGAAACGGGTGGCCATTTCACTCTGATCTGACCGTAAAATGACAGACCCGGTTTGCAAGGTCGGCAGGAAATAGGCGACGTTTCATTTTGATGTGTTAGGCTTGGGACAGAAAGTGGAGAATCCCGATGCTGAAAATCGCCAAAAACGCCAGTGTTCAAACAGTTATCACGACCTTTGAAATGACGCCCGGCACCTGTCAGGACCTTCTGGAAGCTCTGACGGATGCCTATGCCGAATTCATTTCGAAGCAGCCAGGTTTCGTTTCCGCCGGGCTGCACGTCAATGACGCGCAAACCCGAATAGCAAACTATTCGCAATGGGAACGCCGCGAAGATTTCCTTGCCATGCTGCGCACGCCTGAAATGCGCGATCGCAACCGCAAGATCAACGAACTCTGCAAAAGCTTTGAACCGGTCATGTATGACGTCGCTGAGACATTCGGCAGTTCCTGACCTGAATCAAAGCCTGCAATTCGTATCTGTTTCAAAGTTAGCCTGCAACAACGGAGGCTCACATCATGTATCACAACATTCTGGTCCCCATCTCGTTCGATGTTGAAAGAGATACATCCGGGCCTTTGAAGCTGGCCCAGATTCTGGCCACGCCAGACGCGCAGGTGACCTTGTTGCATGTGGTCGAGCATATTCCTAACTATGCAATCTCGTACATGCCGTCAGAATATCTGACAGAGGCGCGTAAGGCGATTCAGACAGAACTGGATGAACTGGCATCGCAGCTGCCGAATGCAAAGGGTTTGGTGATCGAGGGACATTCCGGCCGGACCATTCTGGATTGGGCCGAGGCGAACAAACCCGATCTGATCATAATTGCGTCCCACCGGCCGGGGATGCAGGACCTGCTACTGGGCTCTACCGCGTCTCATGTCGTTCGTCATGCGGCATGTGCCGTGCATGTGGTCCGCTGATGGCTAGAAATCCTGTGCGGTAAGGCGGCAGGCCCTGCCAAATCCGGCGTTCAAAAGGCCGTCTTGGATGGCGAACCGGACCAGTCCGAAATCGGCGAAATCGATATAGAGTTTCGCTTTGGGCCGTCGCGCCAAGTACCGGTCGCGCAAGTCACCATAGCCTGCCATGTCCCGGTGAACTGGCTGAGCGATCACGTGCAATGTCAGGCGCGGATGGGTCAGCGGGTCGCCCTTGTCTGCGGGCTCTCCGATCAGAAGGGCGCAGTTGGGACAAGCGCTCAGCGCGCGCGTGTGTTCCGCAAGGGTTGAAATCAGCGAAACAGGGCAACCTGCTTCATCCGTGGCCAGCGCGATCCGCGAGACAGACGGCAACCCGGTGTCAGGGCGTAGAAAGGCCAGTGCGGCAAATTTGGCCTGAAAGAGAAGGTCCTGTGCTTGCAAGCGCGCCGCTGCGTCGGGCGTCTGATAAGGATCGGATTGGGTCACGATATCGGTTCGGCAGCAAAAACTCGGGCAGATGACGGTCCCTGTCATTTTAAGTTAAGTGCCTGAAATGGATTGCGCCATTTGTTTTACCTCAGCGATATGGGATTGCCTCGGCTTTGCCACAAATCGACGTTACAGATCAGACAATGCTGTTCAAGAAACCCTCGCAGGATACGCCTGATCCGAAGCCGCGGCCGTCCAGACGACACCGGCGCGCAGAGGCGACGCGCAGGCATGCGCTGTCTCCGATACGCATTCTGGTCATGGTTCTGTTGTTGCCGCTGACCACCGTGCTGATCGCCACGGGTGTTTTTCTGCGCCTGTCCGAATTTGAGCGGGAAGAGGCGGTGATCCACCTGATCGCATTGGCAGGGTGTGATGCAACGCAGTCGCTGGGGGTGGGGCCGTTTTACGAGGGGCAGGCGGGTTATCACAAGCGTAATGACCCGGATGGCGACGGGGTCGCCTGTGGCGCTGCCAGCCCGCCCCGGGCAACTGCGCCGCCAGTTCACAACAATCCCGAACCGCAACAGCGGTCTCTTGGAACGGCCAAGTTCGTGCGCCCCTGACGGTTGTAATCGCGAAGTCCAGAAAATCTGCTCGGGCCGGGGCCGGTTGCCTGTGTCATCCAGTTAGCCTCAAGCGAACGGGCGTCATGTCACAGTGGGATGGCAATGCAGCGGATCAACCCCATCTCATATGGATGGCAAAACAGGAGATCGTATGATGCAATGCCCGATTGACGGAACTCAACTGGTCATCACGGACAGAAACGGGGTTGAAATCGACTATTGTCCGCAATGCCGAGGTGTCTGGCTGGATCGGGGCGAACTGGACAAGATCATCGAGCGTTCGACAGCGTATTCTTCGCCACAACCCGGCTACGATGACCGGGCGGATCACGGCCATCGCAAGAAAAAGAAAAGAGGCGGCTTTCTGGAAGATCTGTTCGATTTCTGACCCGGTTAGGACAGCTGGGCCCCGGCACATTCGCGGAAAATGCGAACCTGGGGCGCTGCACCGTCCAAGGGAAATTCACTCACCCTGTCCTGCGTAAACGCATAGGCGGTCAGGTTGTATTCCAGCCCGTCCAGCACGTTTCCAAATCCGGTATCGGTAACCGTCAACATCGATGCACCGTCAGATAGGACATGATGCGGAGTGGCGATTTCGATAGGGTTTGGCCCCTGGAACCGCATCGCGAACCATGGGGTATTGGTCCAACCTTCGGTCTTGCGGGTAACGGACAGGGTATAGAGCGGCTTTGCGGGGTCATAGGTCAGGAATATCTCTGCCGTGTCCGTCACGTGTGACAGGGTGCAGATCTGGCCCACCGTTGCTTCCCACGCGGCGGCGGGTGTTCCGAGGATCAATGATAACAGGACAACGCGCATGGTGCCGAGTCTAGCGGCCGAAAGGTCCGGGGCAAGGGCTGCGTCAGTCTTTCATCGCATTCAGCAGGTCCAGCAACCCCTTGCGGTCGTCATCATCGGCATAATCGCCCGCAGCCAACCGTTCAGCGATGCGCAGGCGCAGACGCTCGTGCTGGGTGCGCACCTCTTCGCCGGCGGTTTCGGCCAGGGTCTTCATGATTGTCGCCACGGCCTGCTGACGCTTGGTGGTGGGGTTGGCGATGTAATCGACCAGGCTCTGCTGCCCGGAATCGAGGATGTTTTCGGCCAGATCGCGCAGTTGCTGGCCATTGGGCAGCAGCGGGGCGGGGGCGTCCTCGGGCGGCAGGATCTCGGGCGCGCTGCGTGGGGTTTCGGTCAGGGCGTTGGCGCCGTCGACGAATGCCTCGGTGATCATGCGGGTGATCTTGATCGCGCGCGGGTCCTTGAACAGGGTCGAGGCGATGGCCACGCCGTAATCGGTATAGACCCACGGGTTGACCCGCCGCCCGCCGCGGCCTTTGGGCTTTGAAATCACATTCTGTGATGTCAAATCGGCCACCTCGGCGTCGGTCAGTTGAAAGCGGTAGCCCTCGAACAGGTCCTTGTTGCGCGAGACGGCCTGATTGAAGGCGCTGACGGATTTTCCGTAGAACCGCGCCAGATCCTCGGCCAGCACCACGCGGGTACCGCGCACCCGGTGAATGGCGCTTTGGACCTCATGCGAGGAGGGCAGGGTGTTCGGGTTCGTCATGGCAGCCGTTTGGAATCACAATTTGTGATTTCAAACGTGGAGGAGGGGGAGGCGGGTGGCAAGGGTGGAGTGTGGGATGCCGCATAGGATGAGGTATTTCCCCATTATAAGTTTGGGTCGCGTCTTAGCGAGAAGTTGGAAGCCCATGCTAGGCTTACTTAGGGTTGCTACCGATGAAAAAGCTGTCAAATAAGCATATTGAGATGTTCAAGCAGCAAAGTGATAAAATCTATGTCTTTTCAGACCATTCGCCCAGACACATGGGAAGAGCTTCATACTCAACTATTCGAAAACGACTGGGATGAAGAGTTAAAACGCCATCGGTCAACCTGTGTGTTCCGCGGTATGACAAATTCGAATTGGGGATTAGACACCAGCCTGCAAAGGCTTGGCGGGCCAATTCAGGACATCGAATATCATCTTCTGCGAAATTTCAAAAAATACGCACACAGAAATGTTGTCGAGCGGGACTCTTTTTGGAATTGGTTGACCGTAGCGCAACATCATGGTGTTCCCACGCGGCTTTTGGACTGGACTTACTCGCCCTACATCGCTCTGCATTTCGCAACCGACAATATTAGTTCGATGAATATTGACGGAGTTGTCTGGGTCGTTGATATGCCAAGTGTCCACGGACTATTACCAAATGCACTGAAGGAGCATTTGAGAAATGAGGGCTCCTTTGTCTTTACCACTGAAATGTTAGAGAATTTCTCTCAAACGGGAATCAAACAGAGTCGCGAAGGCAATACAATAAACATTGATATGTTCGCGTCGTCGATCAGTTCTCTTAGGGATTTTGGTGGCTTGCACCACAAAGATTTTGGGTTGTTTTTCGAGCCATCTTCCATTGATGATCGAGTGGTAAACCAATTCGCATTATTCTCTGTCTTTTCTGGATGCAGAATACCAATTCACGACTGGCTCTCATCGAACCAAATTGTCGCAAAGAAGATCATTGTTCCAGCCAGTCTGAAGTGGAAAGTGCGCGATAGACTTGATCAGTCGAACATTACGGAAAGAGTAATTTACCCTGGCCTTGATGGTCTGGCGACATGGCTAAAGCGGCACTACTCCAAGGGGCCAGAAAACTAACCTTCACCGCTTCCGCCGCTTCACATTCCCACCCCGCTGCCCCGGCCTGCCAGCCGTTGACCGTCCGCGTGATTTCACCGCGTCTTCCGAGGCTTTCTCGACCGCCCATTGGCGCGCCATGGGGTCGTCGGCGACGGCCAGGTCGACCGCTTCCAGACGTTTGATCTCATCCCGGATATTGGCGGCCTCTTCGAATTCCAGGTTCTCGGCGGCTTTGCGCATCTTCTCGCGCAACCCGTCCAGATGCGCCTCCAAATTCGCGCCGTGCATCGGCTTGTCGATGGTGGCGGTGACGCGGTTCATGTCGACGTCGCCTTCGTAAAGACCGGCCAGAACGTCCTCGACATTCTTCTTCACCGTCTCGGGCGTGATGCCGTGTTCTTCGTTATAGGCGATCTGCTTAGCGCGGCGGCGGTTGGTTTCCTCCAGCGCGCGCTCCATGCTGCCGGTGATCTTGTCGGCATACATGATCACGCGGCCTTCGGCGTTGCGGGCGGCGCGGCCGATGGTCTGGATCAGCGAGGTCTCGGACCGCAGGAAGCCCTCTTTATCCGCATCCAGAATGGCGACCAGCCCGCATTCGGGGATGTCGAGCCCCTCGCGCAGCAGGTTGATGCCGACCAGCACGTCGAATGCGCCCAGCCGCAGGTCGCGCAGAATCTCGATCCGTTCCAGCGTGTCGATGTCGGAATGCATGTAGCGGACCTTGATGCCCTGTTCGTGCAGGTATTCGGTCAGGTCCTCGGCCATGCGTTTCGTCAGCGTGGTGACCAGCGTGCGGAAGCCATTGGCGGCAACTTTGCGCACCTCGTCCAGCAGGTCGTCTACCTGCATCTCGACCGGGCGGATCTCGACCTCGGGGTCCAAGAGACCCGTGGGGCGGATCACCTGTTCGGTGAAGACACCGCCGGTCTGTTCGATCTCCCACTTGGCCGGGGTGGCGCTGACGAACACCGATTGCGGGCGCATGGCGTCCCATTCCTCGAATTTGAGGGGGCGGTTGTCCATGCAGGAGGGCAGGCGGAACCCGTGTTCGGCCAGCGTAAATTTTCGCCGGTAGTCGCCGCGATACATGCCGCCGATCTGCGGCACGCTGACGTGGGATTCGTCGGCAAAAACGATGGCATTGTCGGGGATGAATTCGAACAGGGTCGGGGGCGGCTCGCCCGGCGCGCGGCCGGTCAGATAGCGCGAGTAGTTCTCGATCCCGTTGCAGACGCCGGTGGCCTCGAGCATCTCGAGGTCGAAATTGGTGCGCTGTTCCAGCCGCTGCGCCTCGAGCAGCTTGCCCTCGCCCACCAGTTGATCCAGCCGCTGACGCAGTTCCTTTTTAATGCCGATGATGGCCTGCTGCATCGTCGGTTTCGGCGTGACATAGTGCGAGTTCGCATAGACGCGCACCTGTTCCATCGTCGCGGCGCGCTCGCCGGTCAGCGGATCGAATTCGGTGATGCTTTCCAGTTCCTCACCGAAGAACGAGAATTTCCAGGCGCGATCCTCAAGGTGAGCGGGCCAGATTTCAAGGCTGTCGCCCCGCACGCGGAATGACCCGCGCTGGAAGGCTTGATCGTTGCGGCGGTATTGCTGGGCCACCAGATCGGCCATCACCTGCCGCTGGTCGTATTCGTGCCCGACCTTCAGATCCTGCGTCATCGCCCCGTAGGTCTCGACCGAGCCGATGCCATAGATGCACGAGACCGAGGCCACGATGATCACGTCGTCGCGTTCCAGCAGCGCCCGCGTGGCCGAGTGGCGCATCCGGTCGATCTGTTCGTTGATCTGCGATTCCTTCTCGATATACGTGTCCGATCGCGCGACATAGGCCTCGGGCTGGTAATAGTCGTAGTAGGAGACGAAATATTCGACCGCGTTTTCCGGGAAAAACCCCTTGAACTCTCCGTAAAGCTGCGCCGCCAATGTCTTGTTGGGGGCGAGGATGATGGCCGGGCGTTGGGTTTCTTCAATCACCTTGGCCATGGTGAAGGTTTTGCCCGTACCGGTCGCCCCCAACAGAACCTGATCGCGCTCTCCATCCAGAATGCCGCCTGCAAGTTCCTTGATCGCGGTTGGCTGGTCTCCTGCGGGGGCGAACTCCGTATGCATGACAAACCGTTTGCCGCCTTCCAGTTTCAGGCGGGCCCGAACATCTTCGGTTGTCATTTGAGTCTTGTCGGAATGGGCGTATGGCATGGGCAGGCTCCGGATCAGGCCCCTACATTTGTTCTTATTTTGTCCAACTGCAAGGGCTGATCCGGTACAAATTCCCCAGTTTTGAAACTGGGCAGATACGCATCCGGATTGTGATCCGAGCCAACCTTGCCGGCCAACGCGGCAAGGTCGCCGATGAGAGCCTTCGTCATCATCGGTTTGCCGGCGATCACGGCATGGGCTTCGGTCGAGGGCATCGCCCGGTTGTTCCCGGGGTTTGCGTTGACGTCCAGAATGCATTCACGATGGATCATCTGCTTATCCTTCGGCTGACTTGTCGAAGATCATAGTTGGCCCTGATGACAGTTTCTGTCATTGGCTTGCTTCGACAATCCGCGACAATTGTTGTCTTGTCCCGGGCTGCGCTCTGACGCATAAACAGGTCCAGCCAAGTGAGTACGGAGAGGCGACATGCGCGCACGGATTTACCAGCCTGCAAGGAATGCGATGACTTCAGGAATGGCCAAGACCCGCAAGTGGGTTCTGGAATATGCCCCCGCTTCGGCACGTGAGGTTGATCCGCTGATGGGCTGGACATCATCCAATGACACGCAAACCCAGATACGCCTGAAATTCGACACCAAGAAAGAGGCGATGGATTATGCCAGGGACAATGGCATCGATGCGCAGGTCAGCGAGCCGCACAAGCGCAAACCCAACCTGCGCGCACGCGGATACGGAGAAAACTTCGCCACCGACCGCCGTGGGCCCTGGACACACTGAATGATCGAAATTCGCGAGGCAGACCCGACCTCGGACGTGTTGCGCCCGATTGTGGAAGCTCATTTCGCTCACAGCGAATCGGCCGGCCCTGCGGAAAGCAACCATACGATGAGCGCAGAATCACTGGCCGGATCGGGCATTCGATTCTGTGCGATTTACGACGATCAGCAGGCTTTGGGCTGCGGCGCCTTGAAGCTGTTGCCCGATGGCACGGCCGAGGTGAAATCGGTGCATATCCTCGCACAGGCACGGGGGCGCGGACTGGCGCGTGTCATGATGGCTCATCTGGCCGATCTGGCGCGCGCAGAAGGCGTCAAGGCTTTGGTTTTGGAAACCGGGGCAGAGCATCTTCCAGAGTATGATGCCGCCCGCAAGCTTTACGAAGCGTTGGGTTATTCCTATTGCGGACCGATCTTTGGGTACAGTGACGATCCGAACAGCGCATTCATGCGCTTGGCTCTTGAACCCCGCTCGTAAAAACCGCAAGAAGGGTGCAGCGGTCCCTTAGCTCAACTGGATAGAGCAGCTGACTTCTAATCAGCAGGTTGAGGGTTCGAGTCCTTCAGGGATCGCCATTCTCGAATTTCGATTTCGATGAACACGTCAGGCCGCAATGCGGGCTGTTTCTTCGCGGTTGTCGGGTAAGGTATGAAGGGCTGGACGAGGGGGTCATGCCAGCCCTTCTAAGGGGTCACAGAGTGGTAGTGTGTGTTCCTTAACCAAACATTAACCTGATTCACCATGTTCCGAAATTGGGGGATTCCCGTAGGATGGCCAATGCGCGGATTTCAGCGTGTGGGTTGCAGCCGGCGGATCAGGATCCGGGATCATAACGCGAATTTTTCAGGGTGATATGGGGCCTGGGCCGCAAAAGCGCCAAGGTTGTGAAAAAAATATTGCAACCGGTTGCAAATAGAATCATTGTTGCGCGCAACAACAAGATTCGGGAGATCTGTATGTTGAACGTCGGATTGTTGGGTGCCGGGCGCATCGGGCGTGTTCATGCGCAGGCGATTGCATCGCATCCGGGCAGCAAACTCATTGCTGTTTCCGATGCCTTGACCGAGGCCGCGGCCAGCCTTGCCAGTGATCATAGGGCCGAGGCGCGCAGTTCCGAAGAGATCATTGCGGATCCGGAAATCGGCGCGGTTCTGATTGCAACTCCAACAGATACGCATTCTGACCTGATTGAAGCAGCGACAGGCGCAGGAAAAGCCGTCCTGTGTGAAAAGCCAGTTGATTTGGACCTGAAGCGCGCCTCGGATTGTCTGAATACCGTCGCGGAACGCGGCAAGCCGGTCATGATAGGGTTCAATCGGCGATTTGATCCCAATTTTGCGACCTTGAAGGCGGGGTTGGATGCGGGTGAGATCGGCAAGGCAGAGCTCATGTCGATCACATCTTTTGACCCGGCGCCACCACCAGTCAGCTACGTAAAGGTGTCTGGCGGTTTGTTTCGGGACATGATGATCCATGATTTTGACATGGCTAACTTCCTGATGGGGGACGTTCCCGAAACGATCTCGGCGGTTGGGTCCTCGCTTGTGGATGCTGAAATCGGCGCCGCGGGGGATGTGGATACAGCGGCAGTTACAATGACTTACGCGGATGGCCGCATCGCGGTCATCAAGAATTCGCGGCGCGCGGCCTATGGCTATGACCAGCGGGTCGAACTGCTGGGGTCCGAGGGGTTGCTACAGGCTCAGAACATGTTGGAAAACACTGTCGTAAAGTCAACGGCGGACGGTGTGGTGGGGGCCAAGCCGACCTATTTCTTCCTGGAACGCTACATGCCTGCTTACCGTGTGGAATGGGCCGCATTTGTCGACGCTGTTGAAAGTGGATCCGAAGTTCCGGTCACGCTGAAGGACGGTGTTGCAGCGCTGGCGATGGCCGAGGCCGCGACCCTGTCAGCGCAGACGGGAAAGCCCGTTCGGATGGAAGAGATTTTGAAACCGGTTGCAAAATGATCGAAATTCTTCAAACTAATACCAGCTCGGCCCAGCGCCGCAGCCACTGAGATTCGGCACAGCCGGATGATTGGGGCCGGTACCCCGACAGAAGATCAGACTGAACCATTGGGAGGAAACTGAAATGAAGAAATTCGTTAAAGGCGCGCTTGCTGCGGGGGCACTGGCCTTGGCCACACCTGCATTTGCGCAGGAAATCGTGGTCGTGTCGCATGGCCAGGCCAATGACGCATTCTGGAACGTCGTGAAGAACGGCGTAGAGCAGGCCGGAAAAGATGTCGGTGTGAATGTGGAATATCGTGCACCTGAGACCTTTGACATGGTTGCCATGTCGCAGCTGATCGACGCCGCCGTGAACCAGGAGCCTGACGGACTGATCGTCTCGATCCCGGATGCCGATGCGCTTGGCCCCTCGATCGAACGTGCGGTTGCCGCCGGTATCCCGGTGATCTCGATCAACTCGGGTGCGGAAGTGGCCAAGGAACTGGGCGCTCTGCTGCATGTGGGTCAGGACGAATATGATGCGGGCAAGGCGGCTGGTGAAAAGCTGGCCTCGATGGGTGGAACCAATGCGATCTGTGTCAACCACGAGGTCGGCAACGTATCACTTGACCTGCGCTGTGAAGGCTTCACCGAAGGGTTTGGCGGTAAAGTAACCGTTCTGCCGACCTCGAACGATCCGTCCGAGATCGAGTCCAAAGTTGCCGCCGCGCTGGCCGCTGACGAAAGCGTCGATACCGTTATGGCGCTGGGCGCGAGCTCGGCCGGCGAGCCTTCGGTCGCCGCGGCCAAAGCCTCGGGGCGGGATTTGAATGTTGCCTCGTTCGACCTGTCGGCCAACTTCCTCCAGTCAATCGTGGATGGTGACGCGGCCTTTGCCATTGACCAGCAGCAGTACCTTCAGGGCTACCTGTCGGTGAACTTCATGGGTCTGCACGCCAAATACGGCCTGATGCCGGGCGGCGACGTGCCTTCGGGTCCGAACCTGATCACTCAGGACAAGGCCGCACAGGTCATCGAACTGTCCGCGCAGGGTATCCGCTGATTTCGGCGCGATCCGACAAACAACAGGATCGGCGCCAACGCGCCGGTCTCACCGAATTGGGAGGAAACCATGAGTGAATCAGCGCCCGTCCTGTCGGACGAAAGGGTCAAGAAAGAACCGTTCCTGACCAAACTGATGAAAAGACCCGAGCTGGGCGCCATTGCAGGGGCGGTTCTGGTATTCGTGTTCTTTGCGATCACCGCAGATGAATCGATGTTCACTCTTGCCGGTGTCATGAACTTCATGACCCCTGCGGCACAGTTGGGTATCCTGGCGATCGGTGCGGCACTGCTGATGATCGGTGGAGAGTTCGACCTGTCGATCGGATCGATGGTCGCGTTCTCGGGGCTGTTTTTCGGCGTCTGCGTCGTGACCTGGCAATTGCCGCTGATCTTTGCCATCCCAATGACATTCGTATTTGCGGCCTGTGTCGGTGCGGTCAACGGCAATATCGTGATCCGTTCGGGCCTGCCTTCGTTCATTGTAACGCTGGCGTTTCTGTTCATCCTTCGTGGCCTGTCACTGGTGGGGCTGAAAATGGCGACAGGCGGTTCGACCCAACTGCGCGGCGTGCGCGACGCGGTCGAAAACGACTGGCTGGCCCCCTTCTTTTCGGGCGAAGCATTCGGCAGCCTGTTCGCATGGCTGGCCGCCAACGGCATGATCGATACATTCAAAAGCGGCGCGCCCAAGGTCCCGGGTATTCCGGTCGAAATCCTGTGGTTTATCGTCATTACACTGGCGGCGACCTACGTGCTGCTGCGTACCCCGGTAGGGAACTGGATTTTCGCCTCGGGTGGTGACAGCACGGCTGCATCCAATTCGGGTGTACCGGTGAACCGCGTCAAGGTTTCACTGTTCATGCTGACGGCGTGCTGTGCCGCCCTTGTGGCGATCATTACCGTCATGGACGCAGGCTCGACCGATGCGCGGCGGGGGTTCCAGAAAGAATTCGAGGCGATCATCGCCGCGGTGATCGGCGGCTGCCTGCTGACCGGCGGATACGGCTCGGCCATCGGGGCTTTCTTCGGCTCGATCATCTTTGGAATGGTCGTCATCGGACTGACCTATACCGACTTTGATCAGGATTGGTTCCAGGTCTTCCTGGGTGCCATGCTGTTGATTGCCGTTCTGTTCAACAACGCGATCCGCAAGCGCGTAACCGGGGAGCGCTGATATGACCGAAGACACCAAGTTCCACCATGGCGATGCCGTCGATGATCAGGCGCCCATCGTTCAGATGAAAGACATCGAAAAGCACTTTGGCAATATCATCGCACTTGCTGGCGTCAGCTTTGACGTCAAGCCCGGGGAATGCCATTGCCTGCTGGGCGACAACGGCGCGGGCAAGTCCACCTTCATTAAGACCATGTCCGGGGTGCACAAACCCACCAAGGGCGAGATTTTGTTCGAAGGCCAGCCGTTGCATTTCGACACGCCGCGTGACGCGATGGAAGCGGGCATCGCGACCGTGTTTCAGGATCTTGCGATGATCCCGCTGATGAGCGTGACGCGCAATTTCTTCATGGGGCGCGAACCCACAAAGGGCAAAGGGTTGCTCAAGCGGTTCGATGTGGATCATGCAAACGAAGTCTGCATGGAAGAGATGCGCAAGATGGGCATCAATCTGCGCGCGCCGGATCAGGCGGTTGGGACATTGTCCGGCGGCGAACGTCAGACGGTGGCCATCGCGCGGGCGGTGTATTTCGGCGCCAAGATCCTGATCCTCGACGAACCGACCTCGGCGCTTGGTGTACGTCAGACGTCGAATGTTCTTGCCACGATCGACCGGGTGCGCAGCCAGGGTGTCGGCGTGGTTTTCATCAGCCACAACGTGCGCCATGCGCTGGCGGTGGGCGATCGTTTTACCGTACTGAACCGCGGCAAAACACTGGGCACTGCCAAACGCGGTGAAATCACACCCGAAGAGTTGCAGGACCTGATGGCCGGTGGTCAGGAAATGGCCGAGCTTGAGGGATCGCTGGGCGGTACTGTCTAAAGCAAGACACTCGGATGCCCTCACGGGGGGCATCCATCGGGCGGTGGCACCTGACGCCACTCTGATTTCAGGCTCTGGCAAAAGGCCTGACACCTTCGCAAATGAGAAAACCCGCGGACCGCCGATGGCGGCTCCGAGTTGAAAGGGATCATGATGAGCAAAACAGTCCGATTGACCGCGGCGCAGGCTCTGGTGCGCTATCTGGGCGCGCAGATGAACGAGGCCGGAGAGCCGTTCATCGCAGGTGTGTGGGCGATCTTCGGCCATGGCAACGTGGCCGGTCTGGGCGAGGCGCTGCATGGGGTGAAAGACAGTCTTCCCACCTATCGCGGTCACAACGAACAGACCATGGCACACAGCGCTATTGCTTATGCCAAGCAGTTGGGTCGGCAACGCGCCATGGCGGTGACATCGTCGATCGGACCGGGGGCCACCAACATGGTCACGGCCGCTGCTCTGGCCCACGTGAACCGTCTGCCTGTTTTGTTGCTGCCCGGCGATGTATTTGCGACGCGTGGCCCCGATCCGGTTTTGCAGCAACCCGAAGTGTTCTCGGATGGAACCATCAGTGCGAATGATTGTTTCAGACCGGTCAGCCGGTATTTCGACCGCATCACCCGCCCGGAACATCTGCTGACGGCTCTGCCGCGCGCTTTCCGCACGATGACGGACCCGGCGGATTGCGGCCCGGCGACGCTAGCCTTTTGTCAGGATGTGCAGGCCGAAGCATATGACTATCCTGAAAGCTTCTTTGAGCCGCGCGTCTGGTATCAGCGCCGCATTCGCCCGGATGAGGGGGAACTGGCGCGCGCCGTTGCCGCGATCAAGGCCGCCAAGCGCCCCGTTATCGTTGCCGGCGGAGGTGTGCATTATTCGGACGCAACCGCCACGTTGCAGCGTTTTGCCGAGGCACACAATGTCCCCGTGGCCGAGACACAGGCCGGCAAGTCCGCATTGGCCTGGGATCATCCGCTCAACCTTGGTCCTGTTGGTGTCACCGGGGGGGAACCTGCCAACGACATCTGCGCAAGGGCGGATCTTGTGCTGGGCGTCGGCACCCGGTTTCAGGACTTCACCACCGGGTCATGGGGGTTGTTTGCGAACCCCGAGCGGGAATTGATCAGCCTGAACACCGCCGCCTATGACGCAGAGAAGCACGGAGCGATGCCGTTGCAGGCCGACGCTCGGGTTGGTCTGGATGAACTCAGCGAAGCGCTGGGCGGCCATCGCGCACCGGATCTGCCCGCGGCATTGAAATCTGATTGGTTCGGCAAAGTTGATGCGCTGACGGATGCCCCTGCGGACAGCAATGCACTTCCCACGGATATGCAGGTGATCGGCGCCGTGCAGCGGGCCGCCAAGGAAAACACTGTTGCGATGTGCGCTGCCGGAACGATGCCGGGTGAGCTGCACAAGCTTTGGAAGGCACCACGCCCCGGAGCCTATCACATGGAATATGGTTTCAGCTGCATGGGGTATGAGATCGCCGGTGCCATGGGCATCAAGATAGCCCAGCCCGACCGCGACGTGATCTGCTTTACCGGTGACGGCACTTATATGATGGCCAACTCGGAAATGGCGACGGCGGCGATGATGGGGATTTCGTTCACTGTTGTCGTCACGGACAACCGCGGGTTTGGGTGCATCAACCGTCTGCAAATGGGGACAGGCGGGGCCGAGTTCAACAACCTTCTCGACCACACTGTGCACGAGACAAAGTCAGCCATCGATTTTGCCGCCCATGCGGCAGCGATGGGGGCGACTTCGGTCAAGGTCAGTTCGATTGCCGAGCTCGAAGACGCGCTGGCCAAACGCGATGAGGTCAAAGGCCCCTATGTCGTGGTGATCGACACCGATCCCTACCCATCGACCGAATATGGCGGAACCTGGTGGGAAGTGGCGGTGCCCGAGGTCAGCACCCGCCCCGAAGTGAATGAAAAACGCGCGGCCTATGAAGTCGCCATCAAGGAAAGAAACACGAAATGAGCGTGAAGATCGGTATCTCTCCGATTGCCTGGCAGAATGACGACCTGCCGGACCTGACCGCAGCTTACACGATGGAGCAGGCGCTGAAAGAAGCGCGCGAGATCGGCTATACAGGTGTCGAACGCGGCCAGAGGATGCCCGCCGACACCGAAGGGTTGCGGGCCTATCTGGACGCAAATGACATCGCGCTGTGTGGGGGGTGGTGCTCGGGCAGCACGCTGGTTAACGACCTGCACGCCGAGATCGCCGTCGTGCGCGAACAGGTCGAACAATTCGTTGCGCTGAACAGCCCGTGCATCGTTTATGCCGAATGCTCCAATACCGTCCAGGGACAGATTGGAACACCTGTCAATGATCGCCCCAAACTGTCGCGGGACGAGGTTCTGGCCTATGCGGGGAAGCTGACCGAGCTTGCCAAATGGATGGCAGATCAGGGCATGCCGATGGCCTATCACCATCACATGGGCACGATCATCGAAAGCGAAGATGAGGTGAACTGGCTGATGGAGGGGTCAGGCCCCGAATTGAGCCTGTGTTTCGATACCGGCCATCTGCTGTTTGGCGGCGGCGATGTGATGGCCACGCTGAACCGTTGGGGCGACCGGGTGCATCACGTGCATTTCAAGGATATCCGCCCTGAAATCGTACAGGTCACGCGTGAGAACAATCGCAGTTTTTTGGATGCGGTGATCGCGGGCGCGTTCACCGTGCCGGGCGATGGTTGCATCGACTTTCAGGCCGTGGCCAATGCACTGAAAGCAATGGATTACAGCGGCTGGATCGTGGTCGAGGCAGAGCAGGACCCGGCCAAGGCGCCGCCCTACGAGTACTCGAAAATGGGCTATGACCACATCGTCGAGGTCTGCGGCAAGGCCGGGCTGAAGATCACCCCATAGATCACCACCCCAAACGGGGCAACACCGAAGCCATCAGAGAGGAGCGCGTCATGGTACAACAGGACCTTGGATATGTCGGCTATTTCGACCGGGAATCCTGTGATCTGGACGAATTCAAGGTGTTGACCTCGCAAAACCTGACAACCGGTGCGGTGCCTCATGCCGCATCGGTGCAAAAGAACGTTCCGATCTATGATATGCATGCGCTGCGCCCGGCGTTGGAGAAGGCTGATCAAAGAAAAGCGCTGCTGGCGGAATGGGCGTATGTGCTGGACAAATCTGCGGGTGTGATCGTTCTAAAAGGCGCATTTGCGGATACGTCCGTGATCGACCGGGCGACCGCTGTGTTCCATCAGATGATCGAGGAAGAACGTCAGGGCGGGGCCGGAGAAGGTGACCACTTCGCAGCCTCGGGCGCGAATGACCGGATATGGAACGCATTGCAGAAACAGTGCTTGCGCGATCCCGAGGGCTTTGCGCTTTATTTCGGGAATGTGGCCATTGCAGCGGCTTGCGAGGCGTGGCTGGGGCCGAACTATCAAATGACCGCGCAGATCAATCAGGTGCGCCCCGGTGGCAAGGCGCAACAGGCGCATCGGGATTATCACCTTGGGTTTCAAAGCGCCGAAAGCGCGGCCAGTTATCCGGTTCACGCCCATCTGGTGACGGCCTCGCTGACCCTGCAAGGGGCGGTTGCGCATTGTGACATGCCGGTGGAAAGCGGGCCGACCAAGTTGTTACCGTTCTCGCAGCTCTACCCGCCGGGCTATCTGGCGTTCCACGATGAAGCACACCGGGCGCATTTCGAAGACAGCTGTATCCAGTTGCCATTGGAAAAGGGTGACGCGGTGTTCTTCAATCCGGCGCTGTTCCATTCGGCGGGCGCGAACAGCAGCGCCAACATCAATCGCATGGCAAACCTGCTGCAAATCTCATCTGCCTTCGGGCGCGCGATGGAGTCGGTGGATCGGCGGGCGATGTCCGTGGCGGTGTTCCCGTCACTGATCGCCTTAAAACAGCGCGGGGCGCTGGACACAGCGCAGGTGGAGGCCGCAATTGCGGCCACGGCTGAGGGCTATCCCTTCCCGACCAATCTGGACACGGACCCCCCGGTCGGGGGCAATGCGCCGGAAAGCCAGGCGGATATTCTGCGTCGCGCGGTTGCGGAAAGATGGACCCAGGCGCAGCTGGACAAGTCCCTATCGGCCCGGAACCAAAGGCAAGCTGCCTGAATACAACACAGGCGGGCGCTCGGGGCCCGCCCAAGAAGGAGATCAAGAATGGCAGACCTGCTGAAGAAACCGGTCGGAACCCACGGCAAGGTACATGACATCACTCCGTCAAGCGCTGGATGGAAATATGTGGGCTTTGGGCTTTATCAGCTAAAGGCCGGGGATCGCGCAAACGAAGTGACCGCGGATCGCGAAGTCATCCTTGTGATGGTCGAAGGCAAGGCGCGGATCACCGGGGCAGGTCAGGACTGGGGCGTGTTGGGCGAGCGGATGAACGTCTTTGAAAAGACCCCGCCGCATTGCCTTTATCTGCCGAACAGAACCGCATGGGAGGCCGTGGCCGAAACCGATTGTGTGATCGCCGTGTGTTCAGCCCCGGGCAAGGGCGGCCACGAGGCCCGGCGGATCGGTCCGGACGGGATAACCCTGACTGAACGTGGAAAGGGCGCAAACACACGCTATATCAACAACATCGCGATGGAGGCCGAGGATTACGCCGACAGCCTGCTGGTGACCGAGGTGTTCACGCCGAACGGCCACTGGTCGTCCTATCCCAGCCACCGCCACGACGAAGATGACTATCCCCACATCACCTATCTGGAAGAGACCTACTACCACCGCCTGAACCCGTCGAACGGATTTGGGATCCAGCGGGTTTACACCGATGACGGCCAGTTGGATGAGACGATGGCGGTATCCGATGGCGACGTTGTGACTGTCCCGCGTGGCCATCACCCTTGCGGTGCGCCCTATGGGTTCGAGATGTATTATCTGAACGTCATGGCCGGACCGCTGCGGAAATGGCGGTTCGTGCCGGCCCCCGAGGTCGAATGGATCATGGAGCGTGACGGATGAGCCAAACTTTTGCCAATTACCCAAGCCTCGCAGGGAAGACTGTTTTCATCACCGGCGGCGCCGGCGGAATTGGCGCGGAAACCGTTCGGGCCTTTGCCGAACAGGGGGCAAAGGTTGGGTTTTTGGACCTCAACGCCGATGCCGGGCTTGCTTTGCTTTCCGAACTGGACGGAGAGCATGCATTCGCCCAATGCGATCTTCGCGACATTGACGAGATGAACGCCGCAATAGGGCAATTGGTTGAAGAGCTGGGCGAGGCGGGTGTTCTGGTGAACAACGCGGCCCGGGATGACCGGCACGACTGGCGCGACGTCACGCCTGACTACTGGGATGAGCGCATGGCGACAAATATCCGCCACATGTTCTTTGCCATTCAGTCGGTGGCACCCGGAATGATCGCCAGGGGTGCAGGTTCGATCATCAATATCGGCTCGAATTCGTGGTGGGAGGCCGGGGCGGGTTTCCCTGCCTATGCCACCGCCAAATCCGCTGTGCATGGACTGACCCGCACCATGGCGCGCGAGCTGGGCGATCACCGTATCCGCGTCAACACGGTCGTGCCCGGCTGGATCATGACCCAGCGCCAGAAAGATCTGTGGGTCACCCCCGAGGCTCTGGCCAAGCAGATCGACCGTCAGTGCCTGCCCGACCCGATCGACCCGGTCTATGTGGCGCGGATGGTGCTGTTTCTGGCCTCGAACGACGCGGCCATGTGCAGTGCCGGGAACTTCATGGTCGAAGGCGGGTCGATCTAAGTCTTTCCATACCGAAAGAGAAATCAATGCCTCAACCGTTTCAACTTGCGGCCTGTGCCGAGATGCTGTGGCTGGACAGGCCGATGGATTGGCGCGCCGCCCGGCTGGCCGAGATGGGGTTCGGTGTCGGGATGTGGAACTGGCCGGAGCTCGATATTCCCAGACTGGTCGCAACCGGCGCCAGTTTCACCATCATGAACGGCTATCTTCAGGGGCGGCTGGCCGACGATGACGGGGCCGAGATGCTGCTGGCCTCGGCGGCCGAAACAATTCAGGTCGGCAAGCGCCTGGGCGTTGCGCGTCTGAATCTGCACGGCACCGGGTTGGGTGACGGTGGCATACCGATTTGGCAACATGACGAGGTCACAGGGCCGATGTGGCTCAAGGCCAGGGACACCCTGAACCGGATCTGTGATCTGGCCCAGGCCGAAGATGTGGTGTTCACGCTTGAAAACCTGAACCTGCTGGACCATCCAGGCTGTCCGTTCGGGTCAACGGCGGACGTGCTTTCCTTGGTTTCGTCGGTTGATCGTCCGCAGTTGCGGATCAATCTCGACCTCTACCATACCCAGATCGGCGAGGGGGATCTGATCCGCTGGTGTGAAAAATGCCTGCCCTGGATCGGAGAGGTGCAGGTGGCCGACAATCCCGGTCGGTGCGAGCCCGGAACCGGTGAGATCAACTATGCCGCCGTGGCGCGTGCGTTGAACGAATTGGGCTATCGCGGCCCGGTCGGGATGGAAGCCTTCGCCGCAGGCGACCCGGAAGACGCGCTAAACGCCTTCCGGTCGGCATTCACGCTCTGAGCGTTACCGCTGCGGTGGCGCACCAAAGGCGCGGATCACCGTGCGGGCAGCAGCCTCAACCGAGTCGTGCGTTTCCTTCAGGATCGTTACCCGGTCGAACCGGTCGGGGTCGCGGTTTACGGCCTCGCGCAGGGCGGTGCCGAAGGCCATGCGCAGCTCGGTCCCGATGTTGAATTTGCAGATCGCGGTTTCACGCGCCAGCCGCGCGCGCTGTTCGACCGGCACACCCGATCCGCCATGGATGACCAGTGGAACGTCGGTCATGGAGTCGATCTGGCGTATGCGGTTTTCGTCCAGACCACCTTCCTTTTTTTGCTGAAGGTGGACGTTTCCGACCGAGATTGCCATCGCGTCCACGCCGCTGTCGCGGGCAAACTTCGCGGCTTCCTCGGGATCCGTGCCGTTGGAACCTTCACCGCCGGAATAGCCGACGAAGCCGATCTCGCCCTCGCACGAGATCCCGGCGGCATGGGCCATTTCGGCAATCGCGGCGGTTTCATCGATGTTCTGCTGCAAGGGCTTGCGCGACCCGTCGAACATCAGCGAGGTGAACCCGCTGTCCAGCGCGATCTTGCAGTCCTCGAAGGTATAGCCGTGGTCCAGATGCGCCACCACGGGCACCGAGGCGTTTTCGGCCAGATACCGGAACATCTTGCCTAGGATCGGCAGCGGGGTGTGCTCGCGGCAGCTGGGTCCGGCTTGCAGGATCACTGGGGCGTTCTCGGCCTCGGCGGCGGCGACATAGGCGCGCATGTCCTCCCAGCCCAGCGTCACCAGGCCGCCGATGGCATAGCCCTGTTCGTAGGCGGGTTGCAGGACGTCTTTGAGCGTAACGAGGGTCATTTGAATTTGGCGATCATGTCTTTGATGCCCGGGATCGTTTCGATCTGATAGGCATGGGTGGGTTGGAAATACTGTACCAGCGACCGCTGGGTCAGCCCGCCGAGGATGGTGAAGTAATACATCTCGTATCCCGGCAGCACGCAGCAGGGGTGATAGCCCTTGTCGATGCAGATCGTGGAGCCATCGACGATGTGATAGGCATCGCCCGGCTCGTTGTCCTCGCGTTGCAGCATCTGCAGGCCCGAGCCCCAGTTGGGTTTGAAGCGGAAATTGTAGGTTTCGTCATGCCGGGTCTCGTCCGGCAGGCGGTTGGTGTCGTGCTTGTGGCTGGGAAAGCCCGACCAGCCGCCCTGACCGACGGTGAACAGCTCGCTCACCAATAGGCGACCGACCTTGTCATGCTGTTTCTGGCCGAGGATGTGCTTGATTTTGCGGTGGGTCTTGGTGTCGTCGCTGCCGTATTGCACCAGGTCGTGCTCGCGCACGTCGAACGGATCCAGCACCTTGTCATACTTTGCGCCTGCCACGAACACCTCGGCAGCCTCTGACACGCAGACCATCTGCGCCCGTGCTCCCGACGGGACATAGGCGCCCTCGGGCTCGCCATCCCAGACATCCTCGCCCCGATTACCCAGATGGGCAAAGCGCACGCCTTCGACGTCCACGTCGACGCTGCCGGTGGCGGGCACGATGCAGGTCTCGTAGCCCGGCACCTGGTATTCGAACGCTTCACCTATGTTCAGTTTGACGATGTTGAAATAGTTCAGCGGAACGGTCGGATCATCGGCGTCTACGATGGGTTTGTTCCGATTGTCATAGGGCGCGATATGCATGGTACTCTCCTATGTGGTCGGGCCGGGATGCGAAGCGAGGAACGCGTCCAGTTCTGGTGTCGTTGGCATGGCGGGTGCGCAACCGGGATGCGACACCACGATCGACGCGCAGGCCGAACCGCGCATGACCGCGTCTTTCAGATCGTGCCCCGCCGCGATCGAGGCCAGCAGCCCGGCCATGAAACTGTCGCCAGCCCCGTTGGGTTTGACGGCCGTAACCCGGTAAATACCGGTTCGCAGCTCTTGCCCGTCCACAAAGGTGACAGCACCTTTTTCGCCCATCTTGTAGATGACGATCCGACCCGGTTTTTGGGCAAGTTCCTGCGCTTTGGCAAAACCCTTTTCGATGCCGCCGGCCATGAATCCGAATTCTTCGTCATTGCCGACGATCAGGTCGCTGGCTTCGCCAGCCCGCGACAGAATTTCGGCAGCCACCTCGGCCGAGGGCCAGCTGTACGGACGGTAATCGATGTCGAAGATGATCGGCAGTCCTGCGCTTCGGGCGTTCTCGAAGGCCTGGAATGTGGCGCTGCGCGACGGTTCGGACGCAAAGACCGTTCCAGCCGAGATGATTGCCGAGAAAGATGAATAATCGACCCTGTCCATATCCTCTTTCGTGACTTGGAAATCAACGGCCCCGTTGCGATAGATCACATTCTGAAAGTCCTCGATCCGGCTTTCGTACACGGCCAAAGACATGCGGTATTCGCCGCCCAGAATGCGGATATAGGATGTGTCCACCCCGTAATGCCGCAACCGGTTGAGGCAGAACCGCCCAATCGCATCGTTCGAGACGGACGTGATCAGCGACGCCTCGCTGCCCAACTTGACCAGCCCGGCACAAATGTTGGCAGAAGAACCACCAAGGTCGGCATGAAACGTGCTGGCATCCTCGCTTTTGACGCCAATTGGGTCTGCGTAAAGGTCCATACCCGCACGCCCCAGAACGGCGAAACGGTTTCCTTTGATACCATCCATCAAAACGCTCAAGTTTTGTCCTCCGGCAGAATGGGTCGGCAAAGTTTGGACCTTGCGTTGAATCGATTCACACGATACTGATTTTGCAACCGGTTGCAAATGATATGTTCGGAGCCGTTGCAGATGCCTGAAATCGGAATTGGAATCGTCGGCGGCGGCTATATGGGCAAGGCCCATTCCGTGGCCATGTCAGCGGTCGGCGCGGTGTTCAACACGGCATTGAGACCCCGGCTCGAGGTCATCTGTGCCTCCAGCCCCGAAAGCGCCCAACGTTACAGGACGGCCTACGGTTTTGACCGAGCGACCGATGATTGGCGGGTATTGGTTGAGGATCCCAGGGTTCAGGCAATTGTCATCGCCTCGCCTCAATCGACACATCGTCAGATTGCCGAAGCAGCTTTTGCACTGGGTAAACCGGTCTTGTGTGAAAAACCACTGGGCGCATCGCTTGAGGACAGTCTGGCCATGGTTGCTGCTGCCGAAGCGTCGGGCGCGGTCAACATGGTGGGGTTCAACTATGTTCGTACGCCTGCGACGCAATACGCACGCCAGCTTATTGCAAATGGTGAAATCGGGGATATCACCTGGTTCCGGGGCGAGCACACCGAGGATTTCTATGCCGACCCGCACGCTTCTGCCTCTTGGCGTACGACGGGCATGGCCAATGGCACCATCGGAGATTTGGCACCGCATATGGTCAACGGTGCATTGGCGCTGGTTGGACCGATCGCGCGTGTGATGGCGGATGTTGAAACGGTTCACAAAACCCGACCGGGTGGTGAAGTGACAAATGATGATCATGCCCAGATGATGTGCCGTTTTGAAAACGGGGTTATGGGCAACCTGTATTTCAGCCGCGTCGCGACGGGGCGGAAAATGGGCTATGCTTATGAAATATCGGGAACAAAGGGCGCCATCCGGTTCGATCAGGAAGACCAGAACGCGCTGTGGCTGTATAAGCGGGAAGGACCCGAAGCGTCCCGTGGGTTCACAAAAATCCTGACCGGACCGGCGCATCCGGATTACGAGCCCTTCTGCCAGGGTCCGGGCCACGGAACGGGCTATCAGGACCAGATCATCATCGAGGCCAAAGACTTTCTTCAGGCCGTCCACACCGGAACGGCCACTTGGCCCACCTTTCGCGACGGGCATGAGGTCAACCGGGTGCTTGCCGCCGCCTTGGCATCGTCCGAGCAGCGGCAGTGGAAAGACATCCGCGATTTCTGATCGCTCAAACAAAAAAGTTCTAATGAGAGACGATGACCATGGCTAAGTTGAGATGGGGCATGATCGGTGGTGGTGAAGGCAGCCAGATTGGCCCCGCGCACCGCTTGGGGGCACAGGCTGACGGGCTGTTTGAATTTGCCGCAGGCGCGCTGGATCACCGGCCCGAAGCGGGCCGAGAATACGCGCAGCGATTGGGTGTTGCCGCCGATCGCGCCTATGGCGACTGGCAAGAGATGCTGGCCGGTGAGAAGGACCGTGAAGACCGGATCGATCTGGTGACAATCGCCACTCCGAATTCGACGCATTTCGAGATCGCCAAGGCCTATCTTGAGGCGGGCTTCAATGTCTTGTGTGAAAAACCGATGACCATGACTGTAGAAGAGGGTGAGGAAATAGTCCGCGTCGCCGAAGCGTCGGGAAAGATCTGCTCGGTGAACTATTGCTATTCCGCCTATCCGATGGTGCGGCAGGCCCGCGCTATGGTGCGCTCAGGCGAAATCGGACAGGTGCGTCTTGTGGTGACCAATTTCAGCCACGGCCATCATGGGGATGCCACCGATGCGGACAATCCGCGCGTGCGCTGGCGCTATGACCCTGCGATGGCAGGGGTTTCCGGGCAGTTCGCCGATTGCGGTATCCACGCCCTGCATATGGCCAGTTTTATCTGCGATGATGAGGTGAAGACGCTTTCGGCTGATATGGCCTCAACGATCGCAAGCCGGGAACTGGAAGACGATGCAATGATCAACTTCCGGATGGAAAGCGGCACAGTCGGGCGTCTTTGGACATCTTCTGTGGCGATCGGGCGCCAGCATGGCTTTGACATTCAGGTCTTTGGCGAAACCGGCGGGTTGCGCTGGGCGTCGGAGCAACCCAACCAGTTGATCTACACCCCGGTAGGAGGGCGCACCCAGATCATCGAAAAGGGCGAAGGGGGTCTTCATGATGAAGTGCAGCGCCTGTCTCGGGTCGCCATCGCGCACCCCGAAGGCTTCCCGCTGGCCGTAGCCAATATCTATTGTGATCTGGCGGATGCGATCCGCGGTGAAAGCCGGGATGGCCTGCCCACCGCAGCGGATGGCGTGCGATCGATCGCAGCGGTGCACGCGGCTGTTGTGTCGGGCAAGGCAGATGGTGCCTGGCAAGACGCCCGCCCGCCGATGTTCCGCTGATCAGGGGCGGGGCCGCAACGTGCCCCGCTCGACCACCCGGCAGGGGAAAATCCGTGCCTCGGGGTAGCGATCGGGCGCCTTCAGCATCTCTTCCACCAGATCGACCGACGAGGTGATGATCTGCTTGATCGGCTGATGGATAGTCGTCAGGTTGATATATTCCCAGCGCGACATCTCCATGTCGTTCAGGCCGATGATCCCGATATCGGTGCCCGGTTTCAGCCCGTGATCGGCCAGCGCCGACAGCGCCCCGATCGACAGGATGTCGTCGCCGCAGAAATAGGCCTGCGCCGGATCACCCGCCAGCAGGCGCAGCATCTCGGCCCGGCCGGCCTCGAAGGAATAAGCTCCGGCGAAGGAGTGGTTGACGGGAATCTGCGGATGGTTGGCCATTTCCTCGAAAAAGCCCCGCTGCCGGTCCAGGGACGAGGTCGCATCCTGCGGCCCGCCCAGATAGCCCACGCTGGCATAACCCCGCGCGACCAGCTCGCGCGCGGCCATGCGGCCGCATTCCACATTGTCGATCCCGACCACATGCACCTCAGGCGAGGTGGCAGACCGGCCGAACGTGTGCACCACCGGCACGCCCGCATCGTGGAACGCTTTGGCAAAGCTGGGCGGCAAGGTCGACGAGGCGACGATCACCGCATCCACCGAATATTGCCGCAGCATGCGTACGGAATTGGCGGGCTCGGTCTCGTCCGTCAGGTTCACGATCAGCGGGCGCAGGCCGCGTTCCTGTAAGGCGCGTGTAAACTGGTCGAAGACTTCCAGAAAGATCGGGTTGTGAAAGTTGTTCGAAATCAACCCGATCAGTTTGGTGCGCCCGGTCGTCAGCGACGAAGCCAGAGCATTGGGGCTGTAGCCCAGCTCTCGCGCGGCCTTTTCAACCTTGCTGCGCGTTTTTGCGGAAACCGAGGCACCTTCGGTAAAGGTGCGCGACACCGCAGATCGCGATACACCGGCCAAGGCGGCCACGTCTTTCAGGGTCACGCTCACGCTGCGGGACTCCGATTACAGCGAGGCAGGAAAACAGATAAGTCTGGCATTGCCCGAGCATTATGCATCATCGACCTGAACTTGCAACCGGTTGCAACTCTGCCGCGACGATTCAACCGTGTTTGAGCGTCGAAATTTTGAAGGCAAAAAGGTGGGTGATGAGACACTCGAACTCCTGACATCTTCGGCATAACCGAAGCGCATTTTCCAATCCGCAGATGTACCCAAGCGCCGTCTTGCACTGCCGCCAAGGGCACAGGTTCCCAGAGACACCCGGTGTTGTCAGCGATTTGAAGTTGCACAAACCGCGGAGCGGTTCAAGGGCATATCCTTTCCTGCCGCTTTCAAGATCACGTCCGATCGAGCCGCAACAGGCATGCGTGACGGCGCATGCGTTGCCAAAAGGACCGTGGGGCAACAGCTTTTTCAACCCTTGGCATTGGCTCCATGACCGTGGCAAAAACTCTTGCCATCCCTTGGTGGACACACATGAGAGAAGCAGTGGAACGCCAACCCGCCCATTCGCAGCGCAGGTGCTATCCAAGGCGGAATTTGGTTGGCGTCACACCGGTCTGGTTTCGAAAAAACCGAGTGAAGTGGGACTTGTCGGAATAGCCAAGCATGAGACCGATCTCGGCAACTGTCATTTTGCTTTCTCTGAGGTGCTTCTTGGCGACATCGACCCGCAGACGCCTTACCTCTCGGGGAAGTGTTGTCTGATGTTTCTGAAGTGCTTTCAGGAACCGCTCGGGCTGGATACCCAGCAATCCGGCCACAACCTCCGGCCCCAGCTCTGACTCATCGAGTTTTCCACGCAGGACAGACCGCAAAGCGGCCACTACGGTGACGTCTTCATTGTGTCGAATCGTGGCTGTCGGCACTTCGGACTCCTCTGCCGCATGGTGTAGAAACAACCATTCCACGGGAAAACTGATCTGCATTCCGGGGTTGGGTCCAAGACCGACTTCGATACCTTTGTAACCGCGTGGCAAGCCAAGGATGTATCTGCTTTCCCATCGCACCCGGGACGGATCCCACGCGTTTCCGACCACGCTTTGCAACAGGCGCACATAGATGGCAGCCCCGAACCCGGTAACCTGAACGGGCGGAACGGTTGGTTCCTGTTGCCGCGCGATCCGATAGATCGCTTTGTCTGCTTCCACGACAAGGCTGTGCCGCACGGAGTTGGACTCTTGTGGCACAAGCCTGACGAACCGGGCAAAAAACTCGAACAGAGTGTTCGAGGATTGCAACGACCGAGCGAACGGCGGCCATCCTTGCAGGTCAAATGTCTCTCCTACATTCAGGCCAAGGTATCGATCCCCTGACAACTCTGAGAAGGCATTCAACAGACCATAGACCAGTTCCGAGTGGACATAGACAGATGGGTCGGACAGCAGGTCGGCCTTCAAGCCGACCTGATCCAAGGCCGGTTGCGGATTGATCCTGCGGTCGGTGAGATATTGCAGAAACGGGGCGGCCAGCGCGAGGCGGATAAAGCCTTCGCTATGCGCTTCAGAAGTGGAGCTGAGTGGCACGTCCGTCACCCTTTTTTAAACCAATGGTTTCGTTCAGTGGCCTTTTTTGCGGTCACATTCGCACATGTTAATCCAAAAGTGGCAACCCGCCCAAGAGTTTTCGGGCTACGTTCGGTAAAACGTGAATGTGAAGGGAAGACCTATGACCAACATGCGAATATCCCTTTGCCCGGCGGTAATGGTCGCGGCAGTTTTTGGTTTTTCGGTGGCTGCGCAGGCTCAGGATCAAGAAGATCCTCAAACGCTGTTCACCAATGTGCACGTCTTTGATGGCGTGAATGAGCAACGTATCGAGAATGCCAGCGTATTGGTCGAGGGCAACCTGATTAAGGCCGTATCAACTGAAGTGATTGATGCCCCCAATGCTACGGTTATTGACGGAGAAGGGCGGACACTGACCCCCGGCTTCATCGAAAATCATGCACACCTGATGCTGCCAGGACCCACGTTGCCCGCAATGGAAGCCAACAGCACTTGGGAAGACCTCGCGATTCACGGCACTCAAATGGCTGAGATGTACTTAATGCAAGGCTTTACCACCGTAAGAGATGCAGGTGGCGCTAATGGAGGGCTTCGCCGCGCAATCGACACCGGGACTATTGTCGGGCCGCGTTTCTACCCTGCGGCTGCTTTTCTAAGTACGCGTGGTGGCCATGCTGATTTCGCCAACTTTACAGCACCTGTTGGCCAGTCTTCAAATTTCAGCCGTCTGAATATGGCCCAAGAAGTCGACAGTGTCTCCGAAATGTACAAGTTTGCTCGTAACAACTTTCGGATGGGGGCAACACAATTGAAGTACATGCAATCAGGCGGTGTAGTTTCAGTGTTTGACCCGTGGCAGTTATTGGCTGGATCGACGGCAGAGTTAGAAGCGGCCGTGCAGGTTGCCAACGAATACGAAAGCTACGTCATGGCCCATTCCTACCGCAAGGAAACGATCATGGCGGCACTGAATGCTGGTGTGCGATCAATTGAACACGGTTTCATGTTTGATTGTGAAATTTCAGCGCTGATGGAAGAGAAAGGAGCCTACATCACAACCAATCTCACGGCATTTGATCCAAATCTCTTCGATATTCCTGCCATTCGAGATGTCCCAGCCAGCTTACGAAAGGCACAGTCCGCCACGCAGGCTTTCGGCGACTACATAAAAAACATGAATGAGTGCCCAGCTAAAAGAGGGTTTCACACGGATTGCGTAGGTTCTGTAGCTGCCTGCAATATTCAAATTGCCTATGAAAAACATCTCAATAATGAGTTCTTTGGCTCTCACGCATCGTTGGTCGCAATGACATCTACTGGCGGTGAAATCGCCGCTTTGTCCGGACCGTTCATGAACCCCTATCCCGAAGGCAATCTGGGCGTTATCGAGGAAGGGGCCTATGCTGATATCCTGCTGATCGACGGAAACCCACTTGAAGACTTTTCCGTCGTTGGAACCGGGGATCAATGGTTTGGCGCCGACCCGAGGCCGGAAAGCCCGGAAACGATCCGACTGATTATGAAGGACGGTGTGATATACAAGAACACACTGGACTGACCCAAATAACGGTTGGAGAGATTTGATGTTCCCTTGGTTTCGCGCCGCAGTTTTCGCTGGCTTTGTCCTGAGCGGTCATTCCGCAATGGCAACGCCCCATGCGACGCTTGACTGGTCTGACCTTCCGGACCCGTCGGTGCAGGTGTTCGATGACCCTTATCGTGATCTGAGCCCTGAACAGTTTGACGATGTCCTCTTCGTCGTGCGCTTGCGCGGCAGGTTGCAGCAGGATGTCGGCAGCGTTGAGGAAAGACAGAAATGGCAAGAGCTTCTGACCGAGACTGAAGACGCCTTGGCCGAGGGTGGCGTTGATGTCGACTGGCTGCTCGATCAGCGAGAGGCTGTGAAAGAGCGGCGAAGAAAGGCAGGAACAAACGGAAATCCGCAACTCGATGGCCAGAGTGTTACGCTGACAGGCTTTGCCATTCCCGCGCCGAACGATCCGGACGGGCGAGCGGTTGCATATTTGGTGCCAGAACGCGGGATGTGCAGCCATATGCCCCCGCCTCCGCCCAATCAGATGATCCGGGTGCGGTTGAACGGCGACTGGGCCCCCAGTTACTTCCATGAACCCGTTCGGCTCAAAGGTAGGCTGACGATTGAACCCTCGGTTCAGAACATGATGGTCGTGGATGGGCTTGTGCCGATGAATGCAACCTTCAAACTGGAGACGGACAGCGTTGAAACGCTGGAAACAAAGGCCGACGGTCTGGAATGGAGACAGCGTGCAGCCGATCGCCTCCGAGCTGCTGGCAATCGTAAAACTGGCGGCGCAAAGGCGTCGGAATGATAGGGCGCCTTGTTGCCGCATTGAGCATTGCCTGCGCGGGTACGGCGTCTGCGCAGGGGTTGTCCGGGCCTTCTTCGGTCGAGGCCGAGCTGAAACCTGGCGATGGCCTGACCGATCCGCAATACCGTTCCGAATTTCCGCGCAACATCGCGCCGGGTTGGTTTCGGTGGAAAGACCGGCTGGCCGAGGGCGGGTTTCGGTTCAACGTGGATTACCTGGCGTTGGGCCAATCCACGAACGCTGATTTGGGAACTGGTGAGGCCGCAAGTGGAATCGCGCGTGTCTACGGCAGTTGGCAGGCAACCGAGCGGGGTTCTTTGACATTCAAAATCGAAGATCGGCACGGATACACCGATGTTGCCCCGCAATTCCTTGGGCTGGACGGAGGTGCATTGTCGATCACCGGGACAGCCTTCAACGACAATGGTTTGTTGCTGACCAACCTGTTCTGGACCCAAAGGGCCGAGAACGGCGTGTGGACGCTGCAAGTCGGCCAGATTGATGTGACGGACTTTGTGGATATCTATGGATTGGTCAGCCCCTACAGCGGGTTCCAAAACCTGTCGTTCAACACCAACCCGACAATCAACACACCCAACCAGGGAATTGGCATTGCCGGTGGGATAAAGCTGAGCAAAAACTTCTACGCCGTTGCCAGCGTTGCAGACGCAAACGCCGATCCGTCGGATCCAAGTCTTGACGTGTTCAGGGACGGCAATCTCTTCAAATCGTTTGAGATTGGCTACACTTCGGGCTTTGATCGCATCTATTTCGACAATGTCCATTTGACCCTCTGGCATGCAGATGCGGCCGACGATGGCAGCCGTGCAGAAGATTATGGCGCCGTGTTTTCCGCGGCTTGGTTTGTCGACAACAAATGGATGCCGTTCGTTCGGGCAGGAGCGTCGAAAGGCACGGCAGCGCTGTATGATCGTTCGGTTTCTGCCGGGCTGGGCTATTACGGTCGAAACACCGATCTGGCCGGTTTGGGTTTGAACTGGGCCGAAGCAAGAAACATCGACGGCGATCAGTTCACGCTGGAAGCATTCTATCGCTTTTCAATCTCACCCGGTCTGCAAATCACGCCGTCACTACAGTTCATCTCCAATCCGCTGCTGAACGCCAATCAGGATAGCATCACGTTGTTCAGCCTGCGCACCCGGATCGTTTTTTGATGCGGCTCGAAAGCAGCAACTCACACGAAACCAATTTGGGAGGCTCAGTCATGAAAACTTGGTTGGCCGCAAGCGCCATTGCAATCGTATCCGGTGCCGCGCTGCACGCGAGCGAGGAAAGCAAGACATGGGATGCGTCGGATGAAGCAAAGCAATTTGTGAATGACACAATCGTGCTTGGCATGTTGGCCAGCCCCTACGGCACCGGCTGGACTGAAGAGGAACAGCTGCACACTTACTTCGCGCGGGCTCGGGACCACGGAATAACAGGTCATGAGATGACGCTGGCCGCAGCGGATATGTCTTTTGAGACCTTTCTTGATCAGCACTACCACTTCCGGTCGGCGATGGCGCAACAGCCAGAGAATTACCTGATCGTGAATGAAACCCGCGATATCGAAGCCGCCCATATTCAAGGCAAGACGGCGGTCATCTGGAACAGCCAGACGGCGACGATTCTGGATGGCGACCTGAGGAAGATGGCGTTGCTTAAGGATATGGGGATCAAGAGTATGATCCTGGCCTACAACGATATCTTCCGCACCGGGTCGGGGCAGTTGGCGGCCTATAACGGGCGCGATATCGGTCTGACCCCTTGGGGCAAGTCGGTGATCGATGATATGGTGCGTTTCGGCATCCTTCTGGACCTGAGCCACACGGGTTCCAAAACGGCCAACGACGCCATGGACTACATGGACGAAAACTATCCCGGCGTGCCTTATGTTTACACGCATTCGGTTCCTGCCGGCCTTTACGCAAACGAACCCGGTGCGACGCCACGCGGGTGTTATCGGGCCATTCCCGATGACGAGGCCCTGCGTGCGGCCAAATCGGGCGGCTATGTTTCTCCGACATTCACTGAATGGATGATGGACGGCGTTTGGCCTGAAGATATCTCACCCAAGCAAGCCGCCGACATGATCGACTACTATGTTCAACTTGTTGGGGTCGACCACGTTGGGATCGCAACGGATGACATGTTCTCGACTGAATTGGTTGTGCAGTTCGCGACTGCAAACGCCAGCATGTATGATGATGGCGGCTATATGATCGACGCGTTCAACAAAGGGGCGACCGGCAACGGTGAGTTGGCCAAAATCCTTGCGGCAATTACCGATGATCTCTGGGCAAGAGGTTATTCCGATGAAGACCTCGAAAAGATCTATGGCGGCAACAAGATGCGGGTTTACGCGCAAGTCTGGGAGGGCACCCCCCCCGAACAATTTCTGAAAGAATACCCCGAGCGTCTGCGTCTCAGGCAGGAATTGCGAGAAGGGTTTTATTCGCGATAGACTTTCGGGACCGGCATCAATGATGATTGGCCCCGGATGCGGAACAGCGCAGAAATTTTGGGGGAAAGGATGGTGGGTGATGAGAGACTCGAACTCCCGACATCTTCGGTGTAAACGAAGTGGGTTGCGCGTAACATGCTGATTTTATTGAACGTGAACGCCGGGATTTTTCTGCTTTCTATTCCCTGGGCAACCAGGATCGAGCGTCGAAGGTTCAATGAACCGGCAAGCGCTTCGTAAAACTGGAGCTTAGGCTCTACCCAATAGAGAGAATAGCTAATCATTCAGGTGCAGCCCTTGAAGCATATGAAGTGTTGGCTTGCAGGGATGACGATCCCTGGCGTGAAGTGTATGCAAGTGGCTGGGGATATTGAGGATTATGCAGTCCAGACGTCAGCTTTTCCGCCAGCGTTTGAGAAACGGCCATCACAGGACTAACGCCATGATCACTAAGGATAAGGAACTCAAATTTGCCGCCGAAAGCCGTCAGAAGATTATCGATCTTATTGCCGGTTTGGAGAATGCGCCAAGTGATCGGTTTTGGGACAAGTCTCCCAACTGGCTTACAAAAAAACGCCTTGCCGCGCTGCTCGTCGAATTCGAGAACGGACTAAGATCTCTTGGCGCGATAGATGTCAGTGCTCACGCACCCTGCGGAGACCCGCACCACGAAGAAAAGGCCAAATGGGAACTCGAAGGCCATGCCGGCTATTGGCGGTACGTCTTGGACGACGGGCGCGCCGATACCGATTTGCTGGAAGGTGGCGAGCTCGTCGTCGGCGGCGTGGTGATGGATTCTGCGTTTGATGCAATACTAAGTGGTCAGGCCTCCTGCCGCGATGCTTGTCCTTGCAACCCAAGTAAACGCGCAGCAGAGCATTCTGTTGCCCGGTTCTTTTTATGGCCCCATGATAGTGACAGTCGTTTGCGGGAGCTGTCAGCCCTGGTTCTGAATTTACGTTGTGCTTTAGATCAAGCCGACGACCGCCGCCCCCGGTCGGCTATCAGGGAGGAGCTACTCTATGTTCTCATCTTGCTCGAACGCCTAATTTCCCCGGAGACGGCGTCTGAGCACATTGATTTACGCGGTGTGATTTAGACTATCACCCTCCTATCCCATTGACCCGGTCATCGCTGTTT
Organism: Ruegeria sp. HKCCSP346; assembly: GCF_017872595.1. NCBI lineage: Bacteria > Pseudomonadati > Pseudomonadota > Alphaproteobacteria > Rhodobacterales > Roseobacteraceae > Ruegeria > Ruegeria sp. HKCCSP346. The sequence continues at coordinate 50,993 of NZ_JAEDOT010000008.1, read as the reverse complement.
CAAAACTAAATGATCCACTGTCTACAAATTAAGTCTGGGGCAAAGGAAACGACTTGCCGCAGCCAAAAATCGTCCGTCCGCTTTGCTTCGTGATAACGATCTGACTTTCTTTGCTCACACTCGGGCAAGGCCGTGAGTTTCCATAACGTTGAAATCTCGCGACGGGTTGTGCGTTTCAAGCGATGTGCAACGCGTGCTCGTTCTCAAATTCGTTTAGCGCGTCTCCAATCAACGCGGCAGCTTCATCTACGTCTTTTTCACTCGTACCGCGCCCCAAACTGAACCTGATCGAGGCGTCCGCTTCATCATTTGTTAAGCCGATTGCGCGCAGCACATGGGATGGTTCCGGAATGCCGCTTGTACAGGCAGCACCGCTAGACGCCGCAATGTGGGGCTGAAGCGCTCCGAGAATGTCCTGCGCTGAGTATCCCTCAAACCGTACGTTGGCATTGCCAGGGTGACGCATCGCCCCCGAAGGTGGACCGTTCAATATTATCGTTTGGGGAAGAGCCGTCAGTTTTTGGACAAACCGGTCGCGTAGCCGCGTAAGGCGTGCACGCTCAGATTGTGAATTTTCACCGTCCAAGAGCGCGGCCGCTGCACCCATGCCGACACATAGCGGTGTGGGAAGGGTACCGGATCTCAGATTGTCTTGCTGACCCCCGCCGTAGATCAATGGCTCGATGGCGTTTTGCAAATCGTGCCGAATGTAGAGCGCACCGACGCCCATCGGACCATACATTTTGTGCCCGGACAGGCTGACCATGTCGGCATGTTCGACCAATCCTGAAATATCCATCGCGCAAGGTGCCTGCGCGCCATCGCAGTGAAAAACGGTGCCGAAGGAATGGGCGATCTTACCGATAGCCTCGACGTCCTGAATCGTACCAATTTCGTTGTTTACTGCGACGACTGAGACGGCCAGAACATCATCGCCGATCAGCTCTGCAAAATGATCCAAATCGACGCGACCAGAAGCGTCGACCTTGAGCGTTTCAATCTGAAACCCGAGCTCTTTTTGGATGGCGCGCCCGGTGGCAAGGACGCACTTATGCTCAATCGCGCTAAGCAATATCCGGCGCCGCTTGCCGCCAGATGCTCGACGTGCAAGGCCCAAAAGCGCAAGATTGTTGGCCTCTGTTGCGCCAGAGGTGAAGATGATTTCATTGGAGTCTGCGCCAAGCAGTGCGGCAATGCGAAGCGCGGCCAATTCCACAGATTGTGCAGCCTTCCAACCGCGAGCATGATCGGCAGAATGCGGGTTCCCGAACGAATCTGCGAAATATGGTGACATCTGCTCTAAAACATTTAAATCAAGGGGCGTTGTAGCTTGATAATCCAGATAGTATGATTTCTCGTTTTTCATATTATTTACAATTCACTAGGGGTAATGTATCGGATTGTTCTTGCGCGCATCTAACGTTTCCGGGCATCTGGGAGATGTCTCCAGCTCTTGGATTGACCCTACCAAATGTTGTGGGTTAGTGTCGAGCTGGATCAATCCTCCAGTTCGAGAAAATCAATGCCACGCGGCCCATTATTCCTAGATGATTACACACCACAGCTTTCCGGACATGAAACTTTCCCGCTCCGATACGGTTGGTTGAAGAAAGCCTTTGACGCTGTCAGCAAATGCGATGGTGAGGCGGGCGGTAAATCTGTATTTTTGGCCGATGAGGCCATCGCTCGCTTTGGGCTTGGCAAGAATATGGTAGCATCGATGCGCCATTGGGCGATGGCAGCCGGTATCATTGCCGACGGCAAAGAGCCGAATTCCGTGGCAACCTCTGCCCTTGGCAGAAAGCTCTTCGGTGAGAGCGGCCTTGATCCCTATATGGAACATCCGGCGAGCCTGTGGCTTATTCATTGGCAGATTGCCGGGCACCCCAAAAAAACGACGTGGTATTGGAGTTTTGGCAACTATCCTAGCGCGAACTTTGAACGTGAGAGTCTGGTACAAGGTATTGAAAAAGTTTCGAAAAACCGTAAGTGGTCAAGGGTTGCGGCGACCACGATAAAGCGTGATGTAGAGTGTTTCGTGCGGACCTATGTGGCGCGGCATGCGACCGGTCAAGCAGCTCACGAAGACACTCTTGAATCGCCGCTCGCGGAGCTTGGACTGATCAAAGCAACGGGGAAAAAGGACGGTTTCCGGTTTGTGCGCGGCTCTAAATCAACACTTGGCCGCGGTGTGTTTCTTTATGCTCTCATTGACTTCTGGAATGCATACTCTCCGGCACGCACTCTGTCCTTTGAGGCCATTGCCCATGAACCTGGTTCGCCGGGGCGTGTTTTCCTGCTTGATGAAAACGATGTTGCAGGCAGGTTGCTTGATCTTGAAGAGTTTACTGATGGGGTGTTTCGTTGGTCTGAAACGGCTGGCCTCAAGCAAGTCATTCGTGAAGGCGATCTCGATCTTCAGGCGGCCTTGAATTTTGTTGATGCGGACTTTGGCCGTATTCCGGAAAAGGAGGTGGCGTAATGAGCCTTGCCGAGCGCATCCATATTGCCCGCCGTTTTCAACGTGCCGTTAGGATAGATGCCGATTTCAACGACTCAAAAGCACTCGAAGGCTTTATTTGTCCGAAATCATCTGAAGATGTTCTTATTACAACCGCCGACCACGTTGCGCGGACAGGTCATGGTGCTTTCACTTGGACCGGGCCTTACGGTAGCGGGAAGTCAAGTCTCGTTGTCGCACTCAGCGCGTTGCTAGGCCAAGACAAGGCGTTGCGAGAACAAGCAAGTGCTGCCATCGGGAAGAAGACCGCGCAGACGGTTCTCGAAGCACTGCCTCCCAAGGCAAAAGGTTGGTGCATTCTGCCTGTCGTCGGGCGGCGGGACGATCCGGCGCGCGTTATCGGCGAAGCCATCGAAGCCGGAGGATATTCACAGTGCGCCAACGGCGCGACATGGGACGACAAGCAGGTAGTTTCCGCTTTAACCGAAATCGCTTCAAAACATCCGCTTAGTGAAGGGGGGCTGATCCTGTTCATCGATGAGATGGGCAAATTCCTTGAAGCCGCCGCTCAGGACGGATCCGATGTTTACCTCTTTCAGCTTCTTGCCGAAGCCGCTTCTCGAAGCGGAGGGCGCCTTCTCCTGATCGGCATCTTGCATCAGTCCTTCGAGGACTATGCCGGGCGCCTGTCGCGGGAAATGCGCGATGAGTGGTCAAAAATCCAAGGGCGGTTTGTAGATTTGGCCGTCAATGTTGCGGGCGAAGAGCAGATCGAGCTCGTTTCCCGCGCCATCGAAAATGGCCGTGGCCCCGTCAAACCGGGTGCACGAGCAATTCTTGTCGCGGAAGAAATCAAGCGACAAAGACCGGCATCTTCGGCCTACCTGCCGACAATACTTGAAGGGTGCTGGCCTTTGCATCCGGTTGTGGCGTGTCTGCTTGGTCCGATTTCCCGCAGGCGTTTCGGCCAAAACCAACGCAGCATTTTCGGATTCTTGAATTCGGCCGAACCATTCGGATTCCAGGACTTCATTCGCCACGCAGCCGATGAGGATATTTTCGAGCCGGCCCGGCTTTGGGATTATTTGCGTGTTAATCTGGAACCTTCGATCCTGGCATCACCTGACGGCCACAGATGGGCGATGGCCGCCGAAGCTGTTGAGCGCTGTGAAGCTCTTGGCGGTGATGAGGACCATGTACGGCTGCTCAAGACCGTCGCACTTATCGACTTGTTTAAAGAGCGATCCGGGCTTGTTCCCAACATCGCTTTGTTACGTGGCTGTGTAGGCGGTCTCTCAGAGGCGGACACCAAAAAGGCCCTTGAGCAATTGCGGAAGTGGTCGCTTGTAATTTACCGCAAGTTCACCGACGCCTTTGCTATTTTTGCCGGAAGCGATTTTGATATCGACCGCGCTGTGGGCGATGCTTTGGAGTATGTTCGGGAAGCCGACTTCAATGTGCTTCAAAGACTCGCGGGCATGCAACCCATCCTTGCCAAGCGCCACTACCATGAGACTGGGGCGTTACGTTGGTTTGACGTTCACCTCGCGCCGCTGAACGGCTTGGTTGACAAGGCCATCACGTTCAAGCCGCAAAAGGGAACGATTGGCCAGTTCCTACTTGCTGTTCCGACAGAAGGTGAAAGCGAGGAACACGCGCAGAGGATTTGCCGTGAAGCAGCACGCCAGTCGCAAGATTGGGACATCGTTACCGGGCTTTCGCAACGGGCCTGGGCAATCACCGATCTTGCACGGGAACTCATAGCCCTCGAAACCGTGAGGGAAGAACATCCGGACCTGGCAGGCGACCCCGTTGCGCAGCGCGAAGTTCAGGCACGGCATACCGCGCTGCAAGGGCAGCTCGAAGAAGAGATTCGCCGTGCCTTCGATCATGCCACTTGGCACCGCAAAGGGCGAAAAGAGCGGCATTGGTTGCATGCTGAACTCAACAGCATGGCCTCCGAACTCGCAGACGCCCGCTACCCAAAAACACCGCGCATCCACAACGAGTTGCTCAATAGAATTAAGCCCTCAAGCAATGCGGTCGCAGCGCAAAACGCGCTCTTGCGCCACATGGTCGTGAATGAAGGAGAAGAACGTCTAAGCATCGAAGGATTTCCGGCCGAGGGTGGGCTCTATGCCTCTCTTCTCGAAGTCACCGGGCTATACATCAAAGACAAAAAAAACTGGCGTTTTTCCCAACCGGAAAAAGGCAGAGATCCTTGCGAATTGAAGCCTTTGTGGGACGCGGCTGCCGATTATCTTGCTGCGTCCGAGGACAGAACAGTTGATGTCGCCGAGCTTTACAATCTTTGGGCAGCGCCGCCATTTGGCCTGAAAGACGGACTTATGCCAGTTCTGGCCGTTGCATTCATAATGTCGCGGCGTGACAAGGTCGCAATTTATCGGCAGGGCGTTTTCCAGCCGCGCTTCAAAGATGTGGATGTTGAAATGCTGGCTACGGACCCGTCCGAAGTTCAGCTACGTTGGATGGACCTGTCGGCAGTGGCACGGCGGCTTTTGTCCGGCATGGCGGATGTTGTCCGTACGCTTGATGAAAGAAACAGCTTATCGCACCTTACACCCATCGACGTGGCGCGGGGGCTTATTGCCGTCTATGAGCGTCTCCATGCGTGGACCAAACGTACGACGCGGCTCTCGGCCAACGCGGTCCATGTGCGAAACCTGTTCAAGCATGCGAGTGATCCAAACAAGTTCTTGTTTGACGATATTCCTGCTACCTTTGGCGCGAATGCCGGACTCGATGATGAAGCAATTCTCATAGCAATGATAAAGGATGTTCGCGAGGGCCTCGAAGAACTCACCAACGCCTATCCTGCAATGCTGCGAAGGCTTGCCGACTTGATGCTGGAAGAATTGCAGGTGCCGAACGGCTCACCGCAAGCCCTATCAGAATTGCGCGCAAGGGCTGAAAATATTAGAGCGCTTGGCGGGGATTTCCGCCTTGAGGCCTTTGTTGCCCGCCTTTCTCAATTCGAGGGAAGTGTGGCAGATATTGAAGGTATCGCCAGTTTTGCGGCAGATAAACCGCCGCGCACCTGGACTGATCCCGATCTGGACAAGGCGGCCGTTGAGGTGACCGCACTTGCACAACAATTCATTCGCAATGAGTCTTTCGCGCGCGTAAAGGGCCGCCGCGACAAACGACAAGCGATGGCTGTGGTCGTGGGAGTTGATGGCCGCCCGGCTCCAATACTTGAGGAGTTCTCGATCACCGATGCCGACCGTCAGGATGTAGATGCACTTATCGCGCGCGTTGAGGTCGCCCTTTCAGGTGCCGCACCCGACAGGCGCAACGTCATTCTCGCGGCTTTGGCCGAACTCAGTGCACGGTACATGCAACCCGCCACGAATGCGGAACCGGAGACAAATACCGACGAAAGGGTCGTTTCATGACTGCTCCCTTGGAAAAGCACGTCCTAGGGCTTTCGGGTGGAAAGGACAGCGCCGCCCTAGCGGTCTATATGCGCCAGCACCACCCTGAGTTGGATATCGAGTATTTTTTCACCGATACCGGAAAAGAGCTGCCTGAGGTTTATGAATTCCTGGGTCGATTGGAGGGTTTTCTTGGCAAGCCTATTTTAAGGCTTAATCCGGACAGGGATTTTGATTTCTGGCTCAAGCGTTACAAGAGCTTTTTACCTTCGCCACAGACTCGGTGGTGCACCCGTCAACTCAAACTGCGCCCGTTCGAGCATTGGATTAGGCCGCTACTTGATGAGGGTATGCGGGTTTACAGCTACGTGGCGATCCGCGCCGATGAAGAATACCGCGAAGGCTATAGCTCCAAGAATGACAATTTGATCATCAAGCTTCCGTTTAAGGATGACGGAATCGACAAGGCCGGTGTCACTGATATCCTCGATGACTCCGGGCTGGGCTTGCCGCGCTACTATGATTGGCGTTCACGCAGCGGTTGTACGTTCTGTTTTTATCAACAGAAGATTGAGTGGGTTCGGCTCAAGGAGCATCACCCCGAGGCTTTCGAAGAAGCGAAGTCCTACGAGAAGGATGCTGTCGCGCACGGCTCGCCTTTCACCTGGTCTCAGGGAGAGTCTTTGGATGAGCTGACGGCGCCGGATCGTGTTGCCCAAATCAAGCAAGACTATGAGAAGAGACTGGAGCGCCTGAGAGAGAGGCGACAACTCAATCCTCTGCGCCAAAACGTCGAGGAGCTGGATTTGGACGAATTGTATGGTTCATCAAAAATGTGCCTAGCCTGTCACAAGTGAAGGCGATAAGAAATAGTATATGATTTTTAGGAGCTTATAATACAGCAAGCAAAGGGCGAGCAGAGAAGTACATGTCCCATTCGAACAACCTTGTCGCGTTTCTACGGCATTACGGCCCGATACCGGCAAGCGACAATATGTATGACGAGCTCATACAGACTGAAATTGAACATTACGGCATAGAAAAACCGATCAATATTCCACCCGCACGGCTGCCTGAAGTCATTGAGAATTTTGAGGCCGAAGAGCCCAAAAACGTCATCCTGACCGGCACGGCCGGGGACGGAAAAACCTACCACTGTCGCCGGGTCTGGGAACATTTTGGGGGTGATCCTGAAAGATGGCGAGACGGAACAAAAGCCGCTGAACTACGGCTTCCGGCTTCGGGGAAACACCTAATAATTGTAAAAGACTTGAGCGAACTCACGGTCGCAGAAAAACAGCGCATTTTGCCTGAATTGGCAGATGCTGTCCGCGGTGAGAACACGCGCAACATCTATCTTGTTGCCGCCAATGACGGCCAATTGCTCGCAAGCTGGCGCGATTTCGCGGAAGCTAGTGGCGGTGAATACTACCGGGACTTTAAGTCCATCGAAGGGATGCTTGTCGACGAAAAGACCACAAACAAGAACTTGTCTCTCCTTCTCTACAATCTGAGCCATCTTGATGGCTCAGAGCACTTTGAAGAAATCCTAACGGAAGTGACCGAACACCCGCAGTGGCGGCAGTGCGAGGGGTGTACGCTGCTCTCTGAGGACGGATCGACGAAATGTCCAATCAGAATTAACCGCGACAGGTTGCGTGGTACGGATGATGGTGTCTCGCCCTTTCGCCACCGTATGTCCGAACTTCTCAAACTCGCGCGTGCTAATCGCATGCACTTGCCTATCCGCGATTTGTTGCTGCTGTGCGTAAACATCATTCTGGGGGATCATGAATCACGAAGCCTCCTCACATGCCGGAAGGCAATGAACCGAGCCGAAAGCGAGGCCTATCGCGAAACAAATCCTTACGCCAACGCATTTGGAGCCAACCTGCGGCCGCGCCAACGTCAACAGTATCAGGCATTTTCCACACTGGAAGCTTTTGGCATCGGCCGGGAGACCGACAACAAGATCGATAACCTTTTGGTCTACGGACCCTATGACGATGAGAAGAACTACCAAGCCCTGATTGGTAATGACCCTTTCTATGGTGGTATCGCTTATAGGAATTATCTCCGCGACTACCTCGAAGGTGAGCGTGAGAATATGGGAGAGTTCATGCGCGCCCTCGCGCTGCAACGGCAGCGGCTTTTCTTTTCTTTGCCGCTCGACAGCGATCTTTCGCCTTGGTCGCTAAGTGTCTATCAATCCTCTGGAACGTTTCTCGAATTTGGCAAAAGGCTTGCTGCTGGTGATGACGCCTCACGCATCGCCGAAATCCTAGTCCGAGGTCTGAATCGAACCTTCTGCGGCATGATGATCGACGAAGGGGATAGACTCTACCTTGCCTCATCCGGTGGTGACGGCAGAGGCCGCATTGCCTCGATATTGAACTTCGACATCGGTGTCTCCCGCCACAGACGCGATCCTTATCTCGATTTCGGGCTCGCGCATGACGGCCTTACCCCGCGTATGATGATCGTTGACCCAGCAGCCGACGCAGATAGCGTGATCGATGAGCTAGAGCTTCAAATTACGCACTTCGAGTACCTCATGCGCGTGGCTAAAGGCAGCTTGCCCGCGAGTTTCTCCCGGCAATGCTATGAAGATTTCCTTGATTTCAAACTGCGAGTCATCAAGCATCTCGTGCCGATAATCGGTGATGAACCAAGGCCCAACGAAATTAGTGTTCAAGCAGTCAAAGTCGATGAGCGCGGAAGGCCCCAGCCCGACAACATTCGCATCAGAGTGGGGGGAATATGAGCATGATCCCTGCACCTGAAAAATTCAAAAAAGATGTCAATGTCTGGGTCGATGAGGCCATTTGGGGCCATCGATTTTACAACGATCAGACGCCTTGGTTGGTCTTCCTTGAATTCCTATCCGTATTTCGAGGACGGCATCTTGATGGGCGTGCACTCGACGAACCGCGTGCAGACGGTGCCCATGAAGTCATAACCTACCATGTGCCGCGCCTAATCCCGCTCCGTGACATTGTCTTTAATAACCCCCACATCCAACATATTGACGCCACCAAGCGCAGCGATAGCGAGAAGTGGGCAGCTTGGCTGAAGCAAGTCAATGGCGATTACGATTTCTCTTTTCTCCGGGATCGCTTCGGGGAGTTCTCAAGGCTTACCCATGTTGTCGAGTACTTCCAGAACACAGCCGTAGAGCCCCACAGGCAAAGACGATGGACATCACGCTTCATCTTCCCTTACGGACCAGATTGTCTTTACGCCGACTTGCCAGGAAATCCTCAAGGTAGCCCTGATCGCCGCTTCTTCGCCCGCGGCGGTGAATTGCTTTATCTGATGCTATGTCGCAGCGGTCACGGACCAGAAATTGCCGAACTGATAAACAAGCGTTTGCTTGTAGAAACCGACCCATGGAACCGTGTTTCGAAGGCCCTTTTGCCAGAAGATTATCGCAGCGATTCCGGGGCAATATCAAGTGCAATTGGCTATCTGCCATATGCGGACAGAGACGAATATAAAGAGCTTGCGCAAACATGGCGACATCTCTTGCAGCTCGATCTTCCGGGCGCCGCGCTATTTGATCCGCTTGTCAGACTTTCTTCGCTACATATGCTTCTTTACATGATGCGCCGCGCAGGCGAAGAAATCGGTGACAATGCTGAGCCGAAATTCGTGCTCGAAATTGCGGCTCCAAGCAAAACGACACTGTTTGAGCTTTCCTCCGAGAGCCTTCGCGCGAACCGCATGGCAACGCTACGCGCGGTGCGTGCACATGTCGAAAATGCAAAGAATGATCAAGGTTGGCACGACGCCCTCGCCGCACGTGTTCCCGCGGATGCCGTGCGCACCCATCTTGCAGACCGCTTTGCCTGGAAACCCGAAGATGCCCCTGTGGGCGGCGATCCAGATGCAATTTTTTCTGTACTTCGTTCTTACGCCGAAAAGCGACACCAGCAACACGTTGCGAAGGTTCACAACGAGTGGACACGCCAGATCGGCTTGACCGTTTCGCGGCGCGGGGTTGGGACATGGTACGCGCCAAGCGATTCTCTTCTCAAAGCATTGGTAATGTGTACCGTCGAAGATGGCCGCGAAGAGTATCACCGTTTTCTCGCCAAGCTCTATGAACGCTTCCGCCTCGTTATCGCAGCGCCGGAGGCGGAAAAGGCTTTCGGCAATCTGCCGACAGACCAACACGCATTTACCCAAAACGCTCAACGTCTCGAACAGCGCCTTCGCACTCTCGGCTTGCTGCGCCGCCTGTCGGACGATTGCGCATATGTAGAAAACCCATATCGGAGGCGCGCATGACACGGAATGAGCTCATCGCCGCAGTTGCGCTGAAACACATTAAGACACAGCTTGAAAATGAGCCGGAAGGTACGCTGCGTGTCTGCATGCTCGGGCTGGAGCCGACCATCGTTCGCGCGATAGCGTGCGCCGCTGACAGCGATGCCGACACGCGTGCCGTTATGCTGAGCAAAATAGCGACGGCATTTGATCCCGATAACGAGCTTCCCGCAGACTTACGTAGCGATGAATCCATCACGCACTGGCGTCACTGCCGCCTCCCGGAAGGCAAACGTGCCGTTCTTTTCGTTGCCTCACAAGAAGAACTGCAACGCAATGACAAGAGCGTTGAAAAGATAACGAAAATTGAAACGGATGCGCTGCGTACGCTTTATGAAACCTGGATCGAGCAAGCGGGATTAACGCAAGCGCATTTGGATAAGCTAAAGCGCGCGCACCTTCGAGCCGCCCTACAAGCGGCGAATGAAACCTATGCGGCACGTACAATAGAGCATTTTGCTGACTTCGTGCTGCAAATTGCCAATGCCACCCTTTCAACGGGGCTGCCTCTACAGAAGGCCGTAGACAGCGCGCTCCCTGCGTTGCGCCTGCCGAGCTATGCAGGTCAATTTGATCGCGTTGCAGAGAACAAACGCGACAACCCTTCCGAATGGGCAAAGATATTCAGGCGTTTGCACCAAAAAACTCGGCCACTCCTCTCTCGTGAGAGCGAGCGTGGCGAGCCGCTTGACGAAACTCTGGCAAGTAATTTCGATGCAGTAGGCGAGCGATTATCGGATTCGGAAAAAGCTGTCATTTCAGCTTTTTTGGACAGCGACATATCCGCAGACGGCTGGACGAGCATCCAAACTGACCTTGTCAATCTAGATTGGCGCTCAATCTATGAAGTTTTTGAGGGGCTGAAAAAGGTCGATAGCCTTCCATTGGGTGAACGCACGATAGAGTTTTTTGAAGACGAATTCGACGATCCGCTCAATGAAGATCAACGCAACCTTTTGGGTTCAGCCTTTCCCAAAGATCCGACACATGATCTCAAGGATTTTTTTGAAGAGCACCAAGAGCATATTGCACGAGATAAAAAGCTCTACAGCACTTGGGAAAAGTATATTTACAGCAACCCGCAGCAATTTGACGATTTCTTTGTCGGCTTTATCGCCACGCTGCACCGCTTGCGTGAACGGACGGGCGATGACGAGATTACCGAGAACAAAATCGTTGTACGAATTCCGCGCAGTCGCGAGAAGAGTTTCTGGCGCTCAAAGAACGCGAAGATCGCGCGTTATTTCGCGGTGCGTTATCGCGGCATTCAGGAGCTTTTTGGGACGGACGTTTCATTCGACTTCGGCAAGTTGAATGAGTTCTACTTTCCGCATCTCGATAGCGAGCTTGAGAAAAATACCTCAGGCGCCCGAGAGGCCCGTAGTCTGAAATTTGAGGTGGAACTTGATCCGGGCGGTGTAAAGGCCAAGCTAATGTTTGTTTGGGAGATGCCGGTCGATGCTCTTGCAACAAGTATGGCCGATGACCTTGTCCGCATCGCCAATGAGACCGGAGATCACGCTCTTCTTCCGACAGCGGACATCACTAGACAGTCGATAAGCGCCAAGGGGCAAATCCAGCGTATTGATCTAACCGACGTGAACACCATTCGCGATGTTTGCAACGGGAACGACGGCGTCATGGTCGCGCCGAATAGCGAAAGCGGCGACCGTGCGGCAGCTTTTCTAGATGCCTTGGACGATTTGTCGAGCGTCCTTGCCGCGCCGCGCATCGATGCGATCCGCGCGGCTTTCCTGCAATTCACAGAAGGTTATGAGCTGGCCATTCGTGATTGGGCCGGAACCAACGGCGAGGGGATTTCTTCAGAAGTATTGCTGACCCAAGCACAGGCCTACGGGGAGCTCCTTCATGCCCTGCATGAAAATGCCAACAACGACCGTGCGCGAGAGAGTCTTTGGAAAGAGTGCATGCGCATCGGCACGGCGAACGTCGGCAGCGGGGCACCGGCCGCTATCGTTTTGCCCTGGCACCCACTGCGGATGGCAGAGCTTCACATTAAAGCCGCTCAGGTGGCGAAGATAGTGAATGCGGTTCTTCATGCGGGCGAGGAAGACATCTTCCGCGCTGATTTGTTGTTCCAGCAAAAACAGGCGGAATTGCTTGCGGATTATTATCCCGAAGTTTGCATCGGGTTTGACGACGGCAAGCCCACCTTGCTTTCGCTCACCGAAAGCAAGTTTGATTACTCTCTCGCCGAGCCTCCGCAGCGCAGAGCAAGCGCAGACGGCGACGACGCCCTTGATATCGAACCCGGTATTGCAGCCCGTGCGTTCAGCGCCGTCGGTGAACAGTTTTTGAAACTCTTGCCACACGAGCAGAACAACTTCTCAGTTGTTCTCTACAACGCGGAGTCAAAGGCTTTGCCGGGCGCTTTGGCAAGTGAGCTTTCGAACAAGGTCCAGCAAGAAAACGATCTCCAGTGCGACCTCTTGCTCACACACTCACATCCGATGCGGATGCGAAAGATTTACGAGCAACAGAACGTGGCCGTCGGGGACGACTCCGGGTCAGTCATGGCCAGCGAAGCTGCGAGAAATTTCCTTTCGCGACTGCGGGTAGGCTTTCTGGACGCGAATGATCTTCCCGAAGGCGACGATACGCGCGCGTCCGACCTCGTTGCCCTTCAAGATGTCATTGCCCGCAATGCTAAGGTCGTCTGGAAAAAGGCACCCGTAGAACGGCGCCCGGAGTTGCTCGAACACATCCCTCACACGTGGTCGCGCCGAAGGCCGGTAAGTGCGGTTGACAATTCCACATCTGTCTATCTGACGGCACCTGTCCAGCCTTGGATTGGTCAAATCTATCTGAACGCGATCCAAACATTTCTTCACGGTGAAAACGCTCAGAGCGGAGATGTCATTCCGGCGCGCGAAGTCAACTTCTCAGATGCCGAAGTCGGAGATGTTTTTAACGATGCACATCGGATCGGTGAGTGGGTTGTAAACTTCGATGAGCTTGTTGACCGGAGACTACTTGCAAACAATGGCGTCCAGGTAATTCGCCACATCCATGATCGCAGTGTGGATCGAAACATCACCGTATCTACGACTTCAAAGCCGCGTTTGCTTCAAACCCTGCTTAGGGAGCGCCTTAATCGTATCGATCCCGGCATCGTTAACGCGCATGGCGATACACCAATCACAAAACTGATCGACGAAGCGACTACGCTGTCCGGGCATGTTGTGATGCGGGCCGCCCGCTATGGTCACTACGCGAACGAACTTCTCGGCATTGTCTTGTCGATGGAAATGCTAAAACCTGGTTTGGGCGACCGTTCCCTTCCAATCGGGTGGTATTTCCTTGACGATTATGCGTCCTGGTTTGGCCAACGCGAAGAGCAAATCGCTGATATCATGGCGATTGCCCCTCGTTTTGAAGACGGCGAGCATGTTTTGCGTATCGCAATCGCTGAAGCGAAATTTGTAGGTTCCAACGGTTACAAAGGACAGGCCAAGAAATCCGCGAAACAGCTAGAAGAAACCATTTCGCGTCTTGGACGCGCGCTTGATCCTAACCACAAACGGATCGACCGGGAGTCGTGGCTGCATCGCCTCGGTGATTTCATCATCGAAGGTATGGAGCCATTTGATCCTGCCCTGTTTGATGGCTGGGACTTGCACCGATGGTCTGATGAAGTCAGGCAAGATAATGTGAGAATTATTCTTGCTGGTTTTTCCCATGTATTTGTCCACGACGATGACGAATATGTCGATGCAGGCGAGCCATTGCCGCTCAGTGGCATGCCCCATTGTCATCAGCAGGTTTTTGATAAACCTCGCGTCGCGGCGGCGCTAAGGTCGTTTGCTTCTGGGACTGAGGAAACGTTGGGGGGAGCCAAAGACACGGACGATGTTTGGGCAGCAGCTCTCGTTTCTGTTGATGTTGACACGACCGCAGACGAAGCCGTCGCCGAGAGAATGCTCGCTCCCGAAATGACAGCAGCTAAGGAGACTCCAACCGTAGCACCCGAAGTCAAACCGGAGGAGGCAATTGCTGAACATGCGGACGCGAAAACTGAGCCGGTTCAGCCCACGCCGCCACCCGCCACGGACGAGCAACCTGACAGTCCGCCTTCAACACCAGTTGCCTTGCCAACGGATTCAAAGCTGCCTTCCGCAGAGCTCTTGCAGTGGATTGGCGAGGAGACCACTGAGAGTGATGACGAAGCTGAGCAGTGGCTGAACAATACAGTCTCGGCGCTCCAGCGAGCGCTCCGGGGATACGACATGACAGCCGAGCTCATAGGTTCACGGTTGACACCCAATGCCGCACTCGTACGTTTCAGGGGCTCTGATGACCTGACACTTCCTAAGGTCGAAAAGCGACGCCAAGAGCTCTTAACTTCACACGCGATCAATGTGATCAATGTGCTCGCTGCGCCTATGGAAGTTATCATCATGGTCGGGCGCCCGAAGCGAGCGGTCCTTCATCTCAGAGACCTCTGGCGTCAGCGCGAGCTTCCAGATAGCGCGCCTGAAACTAACACAAGCCTTCTTCTCGGCGCGCGTGAGTCGGATGGCGAATTACTCTATCTCAATGTTGGGGACGGATTTGGAGGCCTGCATCCGCATGGCCCTCATACCCTTATCGCGGGCGAAACGGGCAGCGGAAAGGGTGTTCTTGTCCAGTGTTTGCTTTTGGACATCTGTGCTACGAACTCGCCAAACAGCGCACGCATCCGAATGATCGATCCGAAAGCCGGAATCGACTTCCCTTGGCTGCGGAGAATGCCGCATCTTGATGGTGATCTTATCACCACTCAGGAAGAGGCCGTCGAAACGCTTCAGGAGCTTGTTGAAGAAATGGAGCGGCGCAATCGTCTTCTTGCTGATGCGGGCGTAACCAAACTCGCGAGCTATAACAAGAAGGTCGCACCGTCCGAGCGATTGCCGCGCATATGGGTGTTCCATGATGAACTTGCCGATTGGATGTTGATTGACGAGTACCGCGATGCCGTTGAATTGAATGCCAGTCGCCTCGGCGTGAAAGCACGCGCCGCAGGAATCAATCTGGTTCTCATCACACAGCGCCCTGACAAAGACGCTCTGCCGATGCAACTCAGGGCAAACCTGACCAACCGGCTCGTTCTCAAAGTTGCCGACAAGCGAAATTCCAACTTGGTTCTCGATGAACCAGGAGCCGAACGCTTGCTTGGACGCGGGCATCTCGCTGCCAAGCTCTCAGGTGAAGCCGATATCATGCTCGCTCAGGTTCCATTTGCTGATGAGGATGAAATGGCTGAAATCGCGGCACTGATCACCGCAGCTTGGTGTGATGGAGGAACTTTGTAGCCAGCTTAGATGCTACTCCGCATCCCGGCTGGGAACCACTTCCTCTTTTTCGCCAAGTCGTAGATGAAATTCCACTAAAGAATGCCTTCAATGAGTATTGAACAGTCCGCATACGAACAAAATTACCAACAATTTCGCTCGCTCAACCAGATCATGTGGCAAATACCCGTGCTGGCGATGACGCTAACCGGGGGCTTGTGGTTTGGTGTTTCAAGGTTGAGCGATGCGCCACTTCTCACAAGCGCTCTGTTGCTCACGGCCGTGTTTGGAAACCTAATGCTGGCGGGTATCTTATACCGGTTCCGGCACGTGATGCAGTGCTACTTGGATTGGCTAGAAGAAGCTTTTCCAGAAGGGTTCGTCAATGCTAGCCCGAACTCAAGCTCGAAGAGCAAGCGCGAACGGTTTCGGAATACAAATAAAAAAGTTCGTACTTTGTTCTCATATATGCTGTATTGGGCTTCAGCGTGGAGCCTAGTTGTGTTTCTAGGCTATTGGTATGATCGGGAATGGAGTTTGAAAGTGCCGAATTCAGGAACGGCAGTCGCTTTCTATGATGCGCACGCCGCAACGCTCGCAGACGGGTATGAATCGGTTGCGTTTGAGGACGCCTATCCATTCCTCGTCACGCTATTTGAAGGGGCTCCGTTGACGGTCGTCGATATTGGTGCAGGAACCGGACGGGATGCCGCATGGATCGCTGAAAGAGGGCACACCGTGTTTGCTGTGGAGCCATCTGAATCCATGAGGACCATTGCTCAAAAGTTGCACGACGGCTTGAATATTTCCTGGATTGATGATCGTCTGCCTCGTTTCAGCGACCCCAGCCTAGAGGCTCGGGATTTCGATGTCGTGTTGGCAAACGCGGTATGGATGCACATTCCACGGACTCAACGGGATGAGGCGATGAGGCAGTTGCATTCATCAACGAAACCGGAAGGGTCTGCCTTCGTTTCGCTACGCCTTGGGCCTCAAGATAGCGAAAGAGGCATGTTCGAAATATCGTCTAGTGAGTTTGTGGCACGTGCAGAGAACGCCGGTTTCACAGTCGTTCCAATGGGCGATTTCGCCGATCTTCTTGAAAGGCCCGACGTAAGCTGGAAAATGTATCGGTTGGACCGCACCCCCGAAAGCTAGGGTGTAAATGGGATCTTCTGGGTTGACCCCTTGTCGGCATCCAATGTGGCCTCATTTGTGTTGAGCGGGTCCACCGCTGCTTAGACTTAGTTTGACGAAGTAGTGGCGAGCCTGCGGGGTTTCGGATTTGTGCTATGCGCGGTTCTCTAAGCGCTGGTTTAAGTTGTATGTCCGGCCTTTTGGCAAACCAGTTGGGTGAAAACAGTTTGGGTGAGGCATGTGCGGTCTTTGCCCGAGCACTCGGTTTGGCACTTTTGGTCGTGGGCGCGTTCATTGTGCTCATTTTCAATGAGGGCAACTGCCTTCCAACACGGCTGCGGCAGGATAGGTAGAAAACGCAAAGCTTGGCTTCGTGTATTTGTGGCAACGGACCCGTCGATGATGATTGCAGTGCATTTTCATGCTATCGACGACGCTCGACGCGCTGGACTACTTGGGCTTGTCAAGCCCTACCTCTTCGCAATTTCTCTTGCCATCCTTTTGTCACGTGGATTTGGCGAGATTGGTGTTTGGCTTGCGGGACCAATTGCTGAGCTTTGCTTTCTAGTGCTCACAGCATTTCTTTTTATATGGCGGGTCCAGAATTCGAGACAGAGATGGGGTTTGTTTCAGACTTCTTTGAAGTAAGCTGTCTAATTTCAAAAAGGCGCTTCGGGTTTAACTGCTGAAAAAGTTGCATTTTCAAGAGGGAGCATCCTGTATTTTTCTTGCGCCGTTTCACTTTTGCAACAGGCTAATTTTCCGCTACTTTTTGGTATTTTTTGGTATCAAAATTGGTTAATGCCTCAGGCATCAACTTGAGGCAAATATCTCCTCTGGTTTCCAATATTTCGAAGAATCTTCTGTGATTGACGCAAATTTGAAGTTATAGCGCTGATTTCGTCCGGAAATAAAATTCGAGTGAATTGATTTTTAAGCTGGTGGGGCGCCTTTTTTTTACAACAATTGGCCTCAAGCCCGATTTGAAATCTGGCAATAACCCCGTCGAGCAATCAATTAGGTTGCTTTATTGAATGGAAAATGGAGGTCAAATGAAAACACAAGAACTCGAAACCGCCGTTGAAAGCGTCTACAGAAACGTTTCTGGCGACTTATCCAGTGAGGTGCGCAGTGCTGCACTGGAATATATCAAGCGCAAGCGTCGACTGTCCCATCCAAATGGAGAATTTGACGGTGGACAACGCTTCTATCTGGCAAGTCAGGAGCGAAGGGCCTGCTGTGAAGGTATTCGAAGACCTTCGCGTTCATATCCTTATTCAGAAATGGCACATGGTCGCAGCCTTCGCCATGTAGCTGAACTCTTCGATATAGACGAGCGAGACGTGCGCCGATTAGTCCAGCTTGTAGAAAGCGAAATGAGCGCAACCGCATAGTTGCTGCGCGCGCTTTCACGTCCCCCAATCACAAGAGAACCCGAAACCCGAAATAGTGGTGAACAGCTGTTCATCGCGCCCCTTCATTTTGCCAATCGACCAAGTGGCGATGGCTCAAACAGACGAAGAACAAAAGGAAAAGCATGTCTTCAATCAACAAATCCGGCGAAACCGCCCAATCCTCGGAGCCTCTGTGGCAATTCCATATTCTGGATGAAACCTACCGAGATGACCACAAAGAGGTGTATGTAGCCGCACGTCTGATCCAGAACCCAGGCGAGGTTGGCGAAGGCTGTATCTACTTTGATACAGCAGTTAATCGTATTGCATTTTGGGGTTTTGACGACCTGATTGGCTATGACATCCCCCCGCGGCTGCTTGAGGATGGAGAAATTTGGTTCGAGCAATGGCTTGCCCGAAAGGAGCCTGAACACAGCTCGACCTCTCGACCAAGCGGTTCCTGAACAGTTTTCTTGGAGACCCAAGTGTCAGATTGGGGCGGCAAAAATAGCCGCCCCAGAAACAAAAAACCCGCGCACGGGAAAAATCTCGCCGCCAAATCGAGTCCAAACATGCTCTATCTTCTGCGCGGCCCATCAGGGTCAGGAAAAACTACGTTTGCCAACACGCTCCTTAAAGCCGGTATCGTTGATCACGTCTTCGAAGCCGATGATTGGATGGTAGACGACACAGGCAACTATAAACATGATCGAAGTCGGCTGAAATATTGCCACGCAGAGTGCCAGCGCCGCACAAAACAAGCGCTGGAGCGGGGGGAAAACGTCGCGGTTGCGAACACCCTGACAAAGCGATGGGAAGTTGAGTGCTATACCCAGATGACCCCAAACGTAACCGTGATCACGATGGAGGGGCGCTTTCCGAATGTTCACGATGTACCTGAAGACATCGTCGCGCTGCAAAGGGTGCGGATGGAGCGGTGGCACAAATAGAGGAAAAACGCTTGTCGCGAAACTTCAGTTTAAACATCTTTTGGTAGCTTGCTGACATAGTCAGAAGAGAGAACAAAAAATGACTGAAGATCGAGCAACACTTGCAACCTCCATTGAAACTTTAACCAGTTTGGCCACTCGTCACAAACAGAACTCAGGGATTGTAGCTCGGGATGTGTTGATGTTTTGCGTGGAGCCAGCATGGTATCCATTTGACCCCAGCTGCCTGATGTCACTTGATGCAAAACATGCGGAGTGTGCAGTTGAAGCCATTCGTTACGTGCTGACGACTCGGCACAGCATCCAGTCCTTGCTCGACAAAGATGTATTTGATGAGTTGCGTGCTGAATGGACCCAATCTCGCCAAGATAAGGCGGCTTGAAATTGACCGCCTATCAATATCCGGCGGGCCGCTGAAATTACCATTACCTGCGCGTGACGGCGCTTTACCTTGACCTTCGGCAGTCGCATCCTTAAGTTGTTTCGTCCGAGAGGAATACTATCCATGTGCTTTTCGACATTGAAATCTGAGTATGACCAGTTCGCCGTCGCGAACTCGATATTGCGCAACTGATCCATTTGGCGCCGCGTTTTGCGGTGCCTTTCCAGTTGCATTCAGATTGATGTCGAAAAGGACCCTTCATGGCCTGTCAAAAGCAGAACCCCTCTACCGCCTTCCCAGAATTCAACGAGATCTTCACCAATGCCTTGGAATACCTGGACGAGAATGCTGGTTGGCTGGAGATCACCAATTCCGACGATAAGGAAGAAGGTCCGTGCTCCATCTGGCAGTCAAATTCTGGCCAGTATGATGTAGCTTCGGTAGCAGCGCTGGTGCGATTGTTTGCAACACTCCCCCGCGCTCCGGGCGAACTTGTGGAATCTGTTTATCAGCCTTTCGCGGTGACGGTGATTGAAACCGAGGACCCAGCCTGGATTTTCTCAACACGGAAGGCGCTGAACAGCGGCCTTCTGCCTGCAACCCGCAGCAAACATAAGTACTTGCCAAAAATTCAGGCGGTGTCTCACGAGGTTCCATCGATTGCCAAAAGACGCGCCGCACGTGATGAGTTTGCACGGGAAGTAGAGGAACGACTGGCGAAACGGGAACCAGTCATTTTCGTTACCGACCGTGCGGATTCATTGCCGGATGTGGCGAGGGAAGCAGCTACCAATTGGAAGTCCTTGGCGTCGTTGACTTGGCCCATGGTCAGCAGACTGCATGAGATTTTGCATGGCCGAAAGGAACGGTGGCCCGAAATCTTGAATCAACCTGTGTCGTCTGACACTGGTTTTCTTTCTCGTGCAAAACCGGACAGCTTGGCTCTGGCAGCACGCCAGCCAGATTTTGCCCATGTTGTTTCTGCAATCGAGAAATCTTCGGGAAGAGAACAATCAGTTGCAAACCCTGATGCTCTCAAAGACGTCAAAGGCTTAGGTGACTCCCGCATCCTGTTGGAGCAGCTTGCCGCCGACATGACAACGTGGGCTGCTGGTGATGTAGAGTGGTCAGAGATTCCGCGGGGCACCTTGCTTTTTGGCCCTCCGGGTACAGGAAAGACCTTTACGGCCGGCAAACTCGCAGAGCAGACAGGTTTCCACTTTGTCGCTACCAGCTACGCGGACTGGCAGAAACATGGGCATCTAGGGGACTTTCTCAATGCGATGGCCAAGTCCTTTACTGAAGCCCGCGACAACGCTCCCAGCTTGCTTTTCATTGACGAAATTGACAGTTTCACAGATCGTGAAACAGCTGCTGGTGACAATGCCGACTACACCCGAGCCGCCGTCAACGCGCTCCTTGAGAAGCTGGATGGGGTTCGTTCGACAGAGGGCGTTCTGGTTGTTGGAGCGTGCAACAGCTTTGACAAGCTCGATTCTGCATTGATCCGATCCGGGCGGTTCGATCTGAAAGTTGAAATGAAGCTTCCAGATAAGGCGGTGTTCGCTGAAATCCTGGACGGTCATGTCGGTGCTGCTGTGTCCAACCAAACGTTACATGAGGTTTCCGCTCATTTGGTCGGATGCACCGGTGCCGATGCCGCCGCCGTTGTGCGCCAGGCCAAGAGTCTGGCGCGAGGCCAGAAGCGAGAGTTAACCGACCAAGACCTCTTGACGGCGGCAAGGCTTTTCGCACCGGCTTCGCTTCCAGAGGATCTGCGAAGGGCAGCTCTCCACGAAGCTGGGCATGCTATTGTTGGTCATGCTCTTGGGCAGGGCGTCCCAATTCGTGCAGAAATCGGTTCTCAAGGTGGGTCTGTTGAATTCCACGCTAAAGGGAATTACCCAACCGCGTCTGAGCTGGAAGTACTGATTTCAACCGCTCTGGCGGGCCGTATTGCGGAACGTGTCTTCCTGAATTCCGTCTCGACTGGGGCTGGCGGGGATGAAGGTAGCGATCTGGCGAAAGCAACTCTGCTTGCCGTTCAGATGGAAAACCAATTTGGGTTTGGTGCGCAGCGATTGCTTTGGCGCCCCGTCGAGATCAATGAATTGAATTCGCTGTTCGCTGAGCCCGAATTTTCCCACAAGGTAGCTCTTCGACTGGAACGAGCAGAGAAGACAGCAAAGACCGCAATTCTAAAGAGCAGAAAAGAGGTCATGGCTGTAGCAACGGCCTTGATGGAGCACCGGCAATTGGGCCCGAAGGATTTGGAAGCTATTCTAACACCAAACCTTGGTGGGCATGTACCCGAGGCCACCACGGAGGTCTCGCCTAACCAAGACTTGACGCTGCCTCTGTCAGAGGTACGGGCATTCTAGTCAGGTTCTTTCAACTACCAACCTGATACCGGAGGAATTCAATGCTCGTTGCTGACTACTGTGTTTTCAATCGAGTACTGGATTGGGGCGGGTGACCCAAAAGGTGGTTTGTAACCGCCGGACATTCGCTCTAGTCCGCCAAGGTACACATCCTTGCCGAAGATCACCGGCTGGCCTTTCTGCCCGCGTCTGATTTCAAAGCCTTGCCTGCGCATTTCCAACAAGAGCGCATCCGCAGGCCGTTCGTCCGCCAATTTACCGACATGCGCCCGGATCGCAGGGAGCTTTGCGGCACGTACATCCAAACAGGTTTTGCCGGTCACCTGATCCAACTTGCGTTCCAACGATCTATTATGATTGTTCGAGAAGGCAGCCACCGCGCGGTAATTCAGCCAGTCGTCTTCCTTCATCATTGATTTAACTGCGGCCCTTCTTAGAGCAGCCTCAAACATCGCCAAGTCCAATTCCGGGCGGGCCTTTTGAAGCTCTCGAAACACTTTGCAATTGAACCTGCCGGGAACCACTGGGTGTTCCAACCTGATTTCACAAACCCTGGACACCTTTTCGTTCCGTATCTTGAAAAAAGAGCTATTGAGGGTTTGCAGTGTTTCAGCATGTACTTCCGGTACGGCCAGATGCCAGTGCTGTTCATTTCCCGACCCGGATGCACGAGGCTTGTCGTGTTGAACGACTGCTATTCGATTAGCGGAAGTCTTTGGGATGCTGAACTCACGGCAGAGTTCACAGATCACGAGCGCCAGATCACCGGTGGTCATCTTCGCACCTGGTGACACGGTGAAATGCCGAACCGCAAACGCTTTGCCGGCCAAGCCGGAGATCTCTCCCATGGTCAAAATGTCTTGGGGGCACCCTCGCAACCAGGACACTCTGTCGTTGTCTTTTTGATCGGAAAGATAGTTCGCTATCTGCCTGGCTCGACCAGCTGGCACCCTTGTCGATTTGAGTATCATTGAGCCCGCTCCAATAGATGAGCGCGGATTTCAGCCAGACTATCGTGTGTTTTCTTCATTAAAATCTTGGTGCTTCTCAACTCCGCTTCGGAGAATTCTTCGCGTGCAGACATTTCTCCGAACCTGCGCACCACCGATCTCAAGTCTGTGCTGATGTCGATTAGGAGCGCCAAAAACTGAACTGCATTCTTCAGTTCAGATTGAACCGGCTTCTTAGATAGCCTTCGCCTGGCGCGCTCCAGAGGCAGATCCGCATTGTAACCAAGTGCTTCAGCGATCAATAGCCGGGCGCAGGATGTTGTCGAAACACCTTGGTTGTCCGCGCGTTCCCTAAGCGCTGAATAGAGCCTGATCGACCCGCAGACCTATCATCTCCGTCTGCTTCCTTATTGCTGTTCTCTTCAATTTGTAAACTCCTCTGCTCAAATCCGGCTTGCAACACGACTGGCTAAAACCCGTTGCACAAGAATGTGTCAGGCCGCTTGCAAGGCACAAAGAAGGCGCCGGTCTGGCACAAGGTGCTTGTTCATTGCGAGCAGTCGACAATCTGATTTTCAACACTGAGGAGATTTTGGATGGAAGAAATTGCTCGCGTCACACTGTACAAATCGGTCTTGTTTGGACGACCGGGCGCTCCTGTATTTCTTGGTGTTTTGGAGCTTGATGATCAGCATTTGATCACAGTCGCCGACATCGAAATTTTCCCAGGCCGCCAGGCGGAGGCCTTCCTACAATTCCATGCTCACACAGAACAAGGCGCCTGTATCCACAAGGGAAAACTGGAAGTGGTGGAACAGAATAGTTCGGGTGATCCTAACATGGTCGGCGCTGTGAGAATCGATGAGCGCGACTTCTTGTGCAACCTTTGGGTGTCTGCCAAAGATTTGAAGACGAAGTCTCTGAAGTTGAGTTTTTTGGAAATCGTAAAGCAGGAACAGTCGCCGCGACCGTCTGGCGTAGCGCGGAAATGGCTGATTAAACCCAGGTTTTCCGCATCGAGTATGTCATCACGAGGCCCGATCTGGCCGAGATATCTGAATGAAATTTAACAAAAACATCATGACCTCGATCAAGCGTGTGGGATCAGGTGATACATCTCACCGAACACCAGCGAGACGTGAATGATGACAGCTGCAACGTGCAGTTGGTGATAGATTTCCTTTGCAATTTGGATCATGGCGTCTCCAATCATGATTGTGCCTAGTGGGACTTTTGTGCCAAAATTTAGCCAGTGTGTCAGTAGCACAATTGACACAAGAAGCATCTATACCCATTTTTGAGGGCAAGGAGACCCATATGACCGAAGATGTTGAAAAAGAGAAAAACGTTAGACTGCATATCTACCTGCCCCAAGATGAAGTCGATGCGATTGACGACTGGGGGTTCGACCATAGAATTCGTGCACGGACCAAGGCGATCCGAGAGCTAGTGAAATTGGGGTTGGCCGCATCGACGACAAAGACGGCTGACTAAAATACACCTAGATCTCACCGGCTGCGCTGCCGTCGCAAAAAAGCTGATTTCGGATACCAGTGCCCGAACACTTAAATCGACAATGCTCTTGAGAATTGTTGCCGGATTGGTTTCCCTGAAGGACACAAAGTCTTTCTGGACTGTCTGTCAGCTGAATCCGCTACGCCGGAGCATTTTTTGGTTCAAAATGGGTGCGGTGCCGTCGATCTCAATCAATAGCGTTCCCTTGCTAAAGCCTGTTTTTACAGCATGCTTGAATACCAAGGCAATAGCGCTATGAGCCAACAATCGAAGCGCCGTAGCTGACCGATTGGTTGTTTACAATAATGTGCCCACGACTTTGCAACTCCGCTACCAACCTGTCCTGTTCAGCTTCGTCCAAGGTCTTCATAAACAGGGCATTAATCGTGCTTGCCAAGGTTTTGATTTTCCTTGGGCGCGAAGAACCGCGGGATCTTAGACTGGCAACAATTGCATCGATTTTTTCGTCGGGTGATTCAGCGTTTGATATCCTGACAAAGGGGATCTCTGACAGGTCCTTATGGCGGAGCGCGTAAATCCTGCGTTCACGCAAGTGAACGATGAGCGGATCGAAGCCCTTGTCACGTGAGATGATATGGAAGTAGGCGTTCTCGTCCTTGGCCGAGAGTTCACCGATGTAGAAGGCGATGTGGAAATCCAGCGCGTTAGCGCCATTGCCCGAGATCTTCTGATAAGTGGCCTTTTCGCCCAGGTTTTGCAGCGCTGTCGCGAAGTCATAAGGGACATTTTTCTGGTTGGCGCCGACAAAGACGATCAATCTGAAGTCGTGACTATTGAGGGCTCCAAGATTCACAGGCTGAACATTCTCAAAATCGATCAAAATGTAGTTGTTTTTCAATTGGCGTTCTCCACTTGGTTTCTGGTAGAGCAGGATCTATTCTTTACTTGCTGCATTCACGACCGAGTTTCGTTCTGACGTGATGAAGAAATGGCAGGGCTGGTCGACCACCAGAAAAGCACAGTTTCATGGCAACAAGAGATGCGCCAACCCCTGTCTGCCCATCGGCGTTAAACAATCTTCAACCAACTAGATGCCCAGATTTCGAAATGCCGCCTCAACTTCAGGTTTGAGCTCCCAAGTAGCGTTTTGGTTGTCAAAGTTTGCGAGAATCCCGCTGTAGAAGCTTGAATCACGGATATTCGAAGCGTCCGCCGGCCACAAATCTGCTTCCCGCCGTTTACACATCGTACCAAAATGCAAATGCCAAGTTTGTGCGTCCCAACCGAGAGCGCGGCTGAGCTCAGTTGATGTGGATCCGGGGCGGTCCATCAAAACACGGATTAGTCCAATTTCGGTTTCGCTGGGCGGTACGCAGGTGAACGCATGGATCACCCTTTCGGCCGGCTTCATTCCTGATAGTTTTTGATTCAAGGTTTTGCGTTCCCGCTCCTCCAACTCATCCAGCGCTGAGATCAGTTGCGTTGCCGCACTTCGTTGTTCATCGGCACCGTCATCCATGAGCTTCTCGGCATTTCGGCGCATGATTTGCCGCTGAGCAGTACTTTTCTGGGGCAAACTATGGATGATCTTTTCTATGTCCATTTCGACCTCGTCTACTATCTGTTCGAATTCGCATGTCGCTGCACAAGCCTTTTGTGAATAACAATGGGTGCGTAACTTCTCACGAGTTTCGAGGAGCGTTGCACAAGCGCTGTTCCATTCCTCTCATGAAATCGGTCCACGATTGAGTAACGCCGTTCGAACGACATCCCAAGGCACTGTACGCCGTTTTAATGTGCTATGGCTGGCCATCGCGGCATTCGGATCTGCCAGTATGGATGTGACAAGAGCTTGCGCAGCGGTTCGCTCGATAGACGCAGACTGAACGACCAACCAAAACAGTGCCGGTGTACAAACCATCCGGCGATATACGTATTCAGCGGCAACATTTCCCTTGGGTGCTTTTACATAAGCTCCGGGCCCCTCGTAGTCTGCCGGCCAACCGATCCAGTGTTCTTTCTGGTTGGCATACCACGCACGCCCAAAGCCAGGTCCGAATTGCATTGCTTGCTCGACGCGGCAAACCGCCACGTGTTCGGTAGGCAATAAACAAACCAAAATCGAAATCTCACACAGGGAAAGATCTTGGGACATGCCACCACCTAGCCAACTCAGCCCTTTCTCTCACTTCGGAACTTGTTCATTTTGCGGCAGATTTTGGCCCAGCCTACGGCGAGGGTGCTTTGGCTTGAGGTAAGTTTACATGCAACTGTTTCGAGCGAATGTAGATTTCCATTGCGGTCCGAGCTCCCAACTCTCGACAGCAAGGGAAATCATAACACCCGCCCTGAATTGCCCGGATCAGAGATTTAGGCCACACCACATATGCTAATTCAAAAAAGGATACAGCTTACTTAGTGTGACCATTCAAGTTCCTAGTCCGAATTGACCTCATACAAATACTCAGGGAAGGGATCTGGACCATCTAAAGGATCAGATTCTGCCAAGCGCTGATCGTAATACTCCTCTGCAACAGATTGCAGGCTTTGATCCTGTAGCAAATATCGAATTTTAACGTTTGAACTATTTTTTTTGTCAGCAGCGAGCTCCGCATGCTGCGCGGTTCTTCTAAGAACCAAAGCTCCATGCCCATCGTCACGCCGATAGATGCCTTCATTCTCTCCACGGACTGCCACATCGAATGCCCCCAAGGGATCGCGGGCATCAAATTTCATTCGAAGTTCGTCATCGTAGATCGACAGCAACGCGTCGTCGCGCCTTTTCTCAATGTCGGTAACCCATGCTCTATGGAGTTCCCGCACAAGTTCCCGTTGCTCGTGCCGGCTCATCACGGCGTCGAGATGTTCATGCAGAGTGTTTCGCCATCCGGTTAGCCATTCCGGGTCTGAGAACACCCCGAAATAGCGGCATGAATCCTCCGGTATTCCGCGCTTCAAATCCTCCACAAATTTCTCAACTTCATCGTGATAATCCGGCTTTGGAGCTAAGAGGCGGAAGAAGTTCAACGAGTTCAACCGAAGGGCGGTGCTATCAAAATGCCTCCAATGCAACTTGTTCATGAGTTCGTCGTAGGCGGAAAGTACAAGTGCATCCGTGTCCGCAGAAAACAGCGGTAATGCGGACAATTCGGTGATTTTGTCCAAGTCGGGTGTGGATCCTCCAGTTTTGGGATCGTATTTTCTAACACGCCCCAACCGAGCCCGGACGCGTTCAAAAACCGGACTGTTATACGCATTGGGATCACATCTTTTTGCTGCCATGGAAACTATAAAGAGCAACATCCTGTGGCGGAGTTCACGAAGCGTTCCATAGTCTCGCGACCATTTGATGGCCGATTGTTCATAAGACTTGTTGTCTGGCAGCAGCTTGTAAGCCGTGATGCAGGTTTCAAATGCCTGATCCTCCAGACTCCTTGAAGCATCAGCTTCATCAAAGGCCAATTCTTCGTAATGCCGTTCTGCCGCGCTAAGGACATCCGCATCTTCGCTCATAACCTTGTAGCGCGTCGCTTTTCGTGCGGCCTGCTTGGATTTCTCAAGTAGGAGCCGGCTCTTCTGAAACCAACCACCTGGATGTTCGGAATGCACGTCCAAGACTTCTTGGATCAATGGTTCAGCAATTTCCATCGCACCAGCCGCCAGGTAGTGCTCGGCCGCAATACAAATGGCATCGGGGTTCCCTTCTTGGTACTCCTCGCTCCATCGAACCTTTTCGAGAGCCCGAACGACATGAAGTGGGGCCGCAGGTGCGCTTGTATTTGACGCCTGCCCGGAATGTGTCGATGACATCATTTGTTTCAGGCTCATCTCATGAAAAGCCTTACCGGATTGCAGCGCTTGCCTTAATTTAGGGAACTGAGACTTGGCGTGTTGATACGCGTCGGCCAGAAATGTGATTTCTGCCTCCCGCGCTTTCAATTTCCCTTCAACTACCGACGTGTTTCCGGAGGCAACGTCTTTAACGCCCGTATTATTGAAGCCAAAGGCAATTTTAAGGATAGCGATGTTCTCAAAAACACTCATCGGGACACGGTTCGGAAAAAGGTCCTTGTTCTTGTCTACTGGACTTCTGACCGATTCAATGAATGACTTTCTTGTCGCGTCGTCCCCAGGCCAAAGCCCGACATTTGTCAGCGATTGAATTACACGGGCACGAATTGAGCTGGCAGTTAGATTGTCATTTTTCATGTTCATTTCTCATCACTGCTGCACTTACCGGCGTTCTGCACAGAAGGGGATTCATATTGAACTCTTTCCGAGCAGGCCAGGCGAATATCTCGTCGAAAGTTCTGGAAAGATCGAAAGTCACTTGGAGTTGTCGACACGGTTACCCTCCGCCCGTTGGGGGCAGTCAGTACACCATGCTTCTTTCCTCTTCGGTAACGCCATCCCAATCGCCGAAGATCTCTAGCGAAGGCGTTGATCATCTTGTCCTTGCTGTAAATTGTCATCTGTTTAAACACCTCAACGCATGACCGGGAGGGTCGTTAAACTCCCCACCCGGTGTTGTCGTTTTTTTAACGCTTGATGGGTTTGCTGGCTGCGCGCTGTGCACGAGCGGCAAAACTCTTGGTCGACACTTTTCCGCCGCGCGACTTGGCTGTTGCCGACTGAATTCTCGCGGCGGCTGCGCTCGTCATTTTGGCTTTTGCCATGACTTGTTTCGATGTTCTATTCATTGTGAGTTCCAGAAGTTTGTTATTGCGTTCCGGTTGGCCGACTTGGGTGTCGGATTCGACCACCGGAGTCTTTTCTGGTTGTGTGACTCTCACATCAAAGCAATTTTTTTCTTTTTTCTTGAACGTTTTCGAACCGCATTCCAGCGTGCCCGAATGGACCACATCTTGCAGCCGATTACCGCAAGCAGACACTTCCAGGGTCGGATTTGGTTCAAAAGAAACATTCCTCCGCGCTCAAGAGCCACCTCGGCCGGTGACCAATCCTCAAGCATCCCGTTCGCGGTGTGCATCAGACAGTCAGCGAAATCAGCCGCGGTACAAGCTTTGAGACCTGGCCCGCGCCTTCGTATTTGCGGGCATCCGAATAGTCATTCCTGCTCAGATGCCCGAGGATACTAAATACATGACCTTCTGTTCTGGTGTCATTCTGATTGCCTCGTCATGAAAAAGGTTTGTTCGTTGGTTTGGCAGAGAAATTTGACCTCGAACAGAAATCAAGACAAGGCTGTTTCCTCCGTCGCAGAAAAGCGCCGGAGGATGAATTCACAGTTCGAACTCTTGTCCATTTGCTTTCAGGAAGGCGATCAAGGATAGCTCTAGAGCCCGGACGACCGTCAGCTCCTTGCCCTCGCGCAGGTCGTCCCATGCGGCATACAGTTGCGGGTTCACATCTGCTGTGAACGTCTTTGTCCTGAGCGCGGCCCTCCGTCGGCTGGGGCTCATCTGTTCCAGCTTCAGCTGCGACGGCGACACCGGTCTCTTGCGCTCAAACTGCATGTCCTGAACTGCATCTTCCAAAATGCTGCCTACAGCCGCAATTTTTGCTTCCTTGGTCATTTGCGCCCCCTCATGCCGCTTCGTGATTGTTGGTGAATGCCGTCAGAAGCAATTCGTTCGCCAATGCTGACGCATTGGCTTGAGCCGTTTTTGGTGATGACCCTTGAAACTCGCGGGGCAGATCAAGATAGTCTCCTCCCAGGCTCATCATTGCCTGAAAAATTGGCCGTGCCGCCAGCTGCGTTCTCATGATCGGTGCGCCTGCTTCCTCTAGAATAGTTTTGATGGCCCCGGTAATTCTGAACTCAACCGCGCCTGGTTCCGTTTGATTGAGCAGAATGCTTGCGGGGATGCTGCGGCGGAGGACTTGGCTTTTCTGGCGGACTTGCTTGAGAACCTGCACCGCACCCAACGCGTCCATCCGGCTTGCGCGGCAAGGCACAACTACGAAATCGGATACCAACACGGCGTCAATGAGGCTGGCGTCACTGGAACCCTCGACGTCGACCAAAACAAAGCTTGCTTCCAGGGCGGCCTGGAAGACCTCGTCGGTAAGATCCTCCTGATCAACTTGTCGAACTTTGATATTCGAATTTAGCGGTTTCAGGTTTGCCCAACTGGACAACCAGCGTTTTGGATCGGTGTCCAGGATGACCGAGGACAAATCCAGCCGCGAAAACTCTTGTGAAATCAACGCGCATGCGGTCGACTTGCCACACCCACCTTTGGGCGAAAGAAATGAAATAACAGACACTTGGTAACTCCTTATTTTGCCTGAATTCATTCTTGCAGATCGGCCTTTCGGAAAGGTTTAAGAAATCCTTGCTCAGCCTTCGGTTGGCAAGTCATGAGAAACCACGTCTTGGAATGGATAGGCCAGCCGTGTCACGGAAAGACTTGCGTGGCCAAGCCAAGGCTTGGCTTTCCAATGAATGACTAAGATTGCAACTCCAAACAATGAGTTGCCCAGGACTGGCCTCGCCGTCGTCAAAGATTAACGAACTCTGAACACTCGATGGTGGAGCTCGCTCGTTAAATCTCAGCGAAACCCTTTCTCCGAACACTGCGTCCGTCAGCAATTTCGCTGGCCAATATTGAGAGCCGCAATGGCCGGAACCGAGCAGTGACTTTGAAGCAAATGATATTCGCAAACCGAAGAATTGATCTCTCCCCGACCTCGCGGTTCCGGGAGAAAGAAGATGATAGAGAAAGCCGAAACAGCGATTAGGTCAACTGACAGTACCAGTCCAATCAGGATTACGATCCTGAAGGCACCAAACAACAGACCACAAACCAAGAGGTTCCACCAACGCGGAGTCGATAGAAGCAGCAGGGCAAAGTTCTTTCAACCGACTGAAACCGAAATCCAGGGCTTCGACGACCTGGCTAGTCTCATCCGAAGCTTAGCGACAGAACCATGCAAAGTTATCGTGATGGGAGCCGTCAAAGCGGAATACCGCGACCAAACGAGCATCCGCAGGCTAGCGCATCACAGAGAGGATAGCCCGGCAACCCTGGAAGATTCAGGCAGCGCTTTATTGCACTTCGACGTCGACGATCTTTTGAAACCGGATCACCTCGGATGGGAGGATCCGGCGGTCTTGGCGAAGTGGACTTGGGATCAAGTCTGCGGCCGCCTCCCCACATTGAAAGAGGTGTCTGTAGTCTGGCAAGCGTCGTCCAGCGCAGCGATACCTGGTAAAAAGCACCTGGCCAAATTTCATTTCTGGTGCCTTGCAGACCGTCCGCTTCACGCATTTGAACGCCGGCACCTATTCCAACTTGTCGGTAGTGACACGTCTCTCGCATCAATCGCTCAACCGAATTATTCGGCCAACCCGATTTTCGATAGCGTTGAAGATCCTTTGAATGGCCTCCCGCGGTCAGGGACCATCAAGGGGACGAAGGAAAGGCTGGACACGTCAAGGATTTCCTTCCCAAGCCAAGGAAAGGGAAGGCTTGCCAATCTAAAGCCAGCGAGCACTGGAAAAGCAAAGGTTCACCAAAAACAACCTGCCAAAAATCAGGAAGTGACTTCCAGGCAAGGACAAGAGTTGCTGTCCAAAGCTTGTGAACAGATCCGCAAAAAGGGGGCGTCCAACCCCGAAATATTCAATCAGGCGCAGCTGATCGGTGGCTATGTAGCAGGCGGCGAGATTGTGTTGAGCAATGCCCGAAGCGCACTTCTGAGCGCCGCCCAATCGACGGGTTACGCCAGAGCCGACGAGGTAGTCGAAAATGGCCTGAAAACCGGTATAGGTCGCCCCATCAGCTCGGTTGCTCCCGCATTGGTCAAGGAGCCATTCTATCCGGCACCGGTGCTTTCTAGGGAAGATGCAATTTCGAGGCACGCCAGGGTCTTGGAAAACTGGGGAATACAAGCTTTGGCTTTTCATGGAAAAGCTTGGAAAGGCTGGGATCACCCACGTACCAAGACGGCGCCCCGTGCTTTGCTCGCCGGTGCCCAAGGTATAGGCAAAACGGCCTTTCTGGTGGGGCGAAGTGATAATCCAGGATTTCTGCACAGCACGCACGGATTGGTCTCGCTCATGCTTTTGCCAAGTCACGAAAAAGCTGAAGCAGCCTTGGCGGACTACCTGGAATACGCGCCTTCTGGTTCGCCACCAGCCGTAGTCTTGAGGGGGCGTAACAGGCCGGATCCGGCTACAAATGACAGCTCGACCACCATGTGTCGAGCAAATGTAACAGCGCAACAATTGTCTGAACACGGGGTGCCGGTTCGCTCGACTCTTTGCAAGAAGTGCCCGTTTCAAACCGATTGCGGATACCTACGACAAGAAGCGGACATCAAACACCACCTTAAGGGAAAAGTTGGCTTGGTGATCTTCGCCCCCCACGAGTTCGCCTATCTCCCGCTGCCGGGGGAAGCCAAGCCTGATC
This sequence comes from Ruegeria sp. HKCCSP346, assembly GCF_017872595.1. NCBI lineage: Bacteria > Pseudomonadati > Pseudomonadota > Alphaproteobacteria > Rhodobacterales > Roseobacteraceae > Ruegeria > Ruegeria sp. HKCCSP346. Next base: position 18,469 of record NZ_JAEDOT010000008.1, on the reverse strand, counting down.
TTGTGGTTTTTGACGAGCGGCCGAGGGACTTTGCGGTCGAGGAAGTTCATGTAAGCCTTCGGGAGCTGGAGGAGGCTATCATTCCGCCTCTGCGCGGACTCGCGCGGTCGCGAGAATATCGCGATGAAGAGGTTGGCGAGTCCTTGTTCGTTCAGGAGAGGGCCATCCAACCGATCAAACGGGCTCTCCTTGGAGCAGCGGGTGCCTCGGCAGGCCTATCTCTCATGATGCTTCGGAGCTCGGGTGTGACGCGGGAGATCCTGGATCAAGCCATCGCGGATTTGGAGACCCTCAAGCCAAATAACATTCTGCGGATCCTAGGCAAAACTTTTGGGGGCAGAACCGCAGAAGCGTCGCATACGGATCTCTCGCTTTTGACGGCGCAATTGAAAAGCTCCGTAGTAAGCCCAGTCCACCGACTCCGGTTCCTTTTTGAATGCCTGCGGCAGGAAATCGAACGGGAGCACGAAATGGCTGTTTCCGTCTTTAAACGAGTACCAAACCCTAACAACCGCGTGTGGGAACCTGGTATTTCCGCAGTCAGGGTAAAGGAGTTGAAACATGGGCTAGAGGTCCCTTTTCTCTATCTCGATGGAACGGCCGATCCTGACATGGCACGGATTGCATTTGGTGCAGATTTAGACTGCCATAGATATCCTGTTGAGCGCCATGCCGAGATCACGCAGGTCTTGGGATGCAATTTCGCCAAGCGACGCCTGTGTGATGAAACCCAAGGAAGGCAGAAACTGACTCCAAAGATCCTGAGCGAAAACCAAAGGCTGAAGTCGTGGTTGGAAGAAGTAACTTCACGCTACCCGAATGCCGCCGTTTTTGGCAACCGCAGTGTCATCAAGTCGCTTGCGATTTCGGATCCAGAGCGAGCCGGCCACTTCGGAGCTCTGCGTGGTCAGAACAGATGGGAGCACCATGAGTCCGTCATTATCATTGGTAGGGAGCAACCACCTTTGGATGACTTGGAAGCAACCGCGCGAGCCTATGCCGCAGCCGCGGGTGATGATTTTTCCCCAGGAGACTATGTGACCGCCACACGGGGAATCCGGACAAAGAAGAACGTTCATTCAACCGAAGTTAAAGTGCACGGCGACCCCTGGGGGGATCGGGTTCTCCGGCAGATCCGAGAAGCAGAAATTGAGCAAGCGATGGATCGGGCTCGGCTTATTCACAATCCAAAACCGAAGCAAGTCATCTTGCTTTCACCCGTGGTTGTGGATGCCACAGTCGACAGAATTGAGCCATGGCGTACGTTCAAAAAGGGAGGGAGCCGGGTCGCCCAAGCGATTGCAAGGCATGCCGTCGTGTTTCTTTCGCCAACCGACTGCGCCAAATACATGCCACACATATGGGCATCCAAACAGCTAGCGGCCACCGACCTCCCCCCCGCGAAAGAAATGTCAAAAGACCCATGTAGATTTATCTACGAAGGGGGATTTGACGGAAAGTGCCCGCTCCATGTGGCGTTTTGGCCAGAGACACCGTCGGGTCGGAAATCGAGAAGGAGAACGGCAGCCGTGTTTGCGGGCGAGGCCAATGCCCGCGTTCGACTGGAAGTGCTGACCGGGCCGCTGGCCAAGTTTCAGGTTTTGAGAACCGATCTCCCATGACGGGTTTCGAAGGTGTTGTCTGTCTCCATGGTCAGGCAACATAAAAATTTGCGCAGCTGGCGCGGACTCTGCGGTGGGAATGGGATGGCCGTTAATTCCAGCAACTCGAAGAGTAGCCTTGTCCTAGCATTGATCCTGGTGCGTGCTTCGACCATGGGCAGGAACTATGATGCGTTCATGTGTTCTAGGTGGAGATGGCCGTTGTATGCCTTGATAAACCGCTATTTGTGAGTTTGAGCAACACGCGAAATTGCCTTGGGCATCGGCAAATAGGTGATGTCCAAGCACCAAGGTCAGGTTAGGTCGCGTCATCCGGCTGTACCTAGCAGCCAAGTGACATTTGTAGTCCAAAATTCCGGTTTCTTTAACCTGCTATAAAGGATTCGATTTCCGACACCATGTAAGGTGAGCCTGTAACTTAAAGAGGTAACAACTAAGAAAATGATACAGGCAAATAAGGCGTGTTTGGAGCGACCGCTTACTTCAGAGACGCCAATACCTTTTACCCCAGAAACGCTCGCAGGGCGCTGGCAGATTAGCGCTACGAAAGTACGTCAAATGTGCAGCGCGGGCGAAATCGAACATTTCAAAATCGGTAAACTATTCAGAATTCCAAGAACAGAAGTTGAGGCAATCGAACAATGCAAGAAATTACAATCGGCAGACTTAGAGGCGGTTACTGCGTTTCCTGGCAAGAAACTGGAAAGCGGCGACGCTATCAACTTAAGGCACGCACACGAAAAGAGGCGGAGGCCGAAGGTCGCTTGCGGTACATGAAGGAATCCATTGGTTCTTCCAAACTTACAGTTTCGGAAATCTGGGAAAAATACCGCGAGTACTTGGGTGATAAACCGACGTCGAAGACAATGCGCTACACAGGTAAACCGATCAAAGCTCATTTTGGAAGCATGACAGTCGAAATCATTAAAATCCAAGACTCGCGGGACTACACGAAAAGTCGTCTTAAAGAAGGACGCAAGGTCGGGACTGTTTGGACGGAGCTCGGTCATCTCAGAAGCGCCTTGTTGTGGGCTGACAGCAATGGCTTGGTTGAAAAAGCTCCTCATATCGAACTTCCATCGAAACCTGATTCAGATATTCGCCCATTGGTTCGGAGTGAAATTAGGAAACTTATCAACAACTGTGCGGCACCCCACCAGAAACTCGCGGTTATTCTTCTGTTTGCAACAGGAGCCAGAGTCGGCGCTGTTTTGGACCGCCAGTGGAAGCACATCGATTTCCGTCGCGGAACGATTGACCTGCGTCTCGATGATGGTGTGACCCGAAAGGGGCGTGCAATCGTGCCAATGAACAAAATGGCGCGGACCGCACTCGAAGAGGCGTACGCCGCTCGGCAGACCGACTGGGTCGTTGAATACAACGGTGCAGCGATCAAATCGATGAGAACCGGTTTCTACAGCGCATTAAAACGCGCAGAGATTCAAGGTGTTAACATTCATCAAATCCGACACACAGTTGCTGTTCAGATGCTCGAAGCCGGAGAAACTATCGAAAAAGTATCTGACTTCCTAGGGCATTCGAATATTCACATCACCAAGAAAATCTATGCACGTTTCCAACCAGAGCACCTTGCGTCAGCCGCTACTGCTCTGGATTTTCTAGACGATTCCTGACGTTGAGAAAGACATCTTGATGGCTCAAGTCCGCTGCGCTTTATGTGGCGGGCTTTTGGCTTTTCTCCGAAAGAAGATTGTTTTCTTGAATAGCGCAGCCGATAGCTCTCTGTTGGCTAAATAATGGCGGAGCCGAGCAAAAAGTTCATTGAACTTTGCATACGCTTCGGAAGATTTTTGGCACGACACCTGAAATTGTTGATTGTAGAGGAAAATAATGGTGGGTGATGAGAGACTCGAACTCCCGACATCTTCGGTGTAAACGAAGCGCTCTACCAACTGAGCTAATCACCCGTGATGCTGCATTTAGCCAAGCCTGCGGGCAGGTGCAAGAGGGTCTGGAAGATTTTCTTGCGTTCCTTCGCTGGCGGCCGTCCAACGGGGCATATTGTCAGCAGTAGGCCGAACAGGCGGGCGTTCGGGGCGCCTCTCGGGCTGGAAGGTGGGCAGCACATTTTAAGACGGATCGATGGAAACCGCCTTGCTCAACCTGCGACCCATCATGTGTAAATGGCCAAAGGCGCTTGCGCGCCACCGGTGACGTCCGATATCCCCAGAGAGACTGAAGCAAACCGGTCGGGAGTGTACATGACCCTATCCTTCGCCCGCCGATTTTGGATGGTGGCATTGGTCCTTGGCATGACGGCGCTGGCCCCGATTCAGGCCGGTGCAGAAGGCATTCTGGTCTTTGCAGCGGCCAGCCTCAAGACCGCATTGGATGAAATCGTTGCAGGGTACGAAAAGCAGACCGGTCAGAGCGTTTCCGTTTCCTATGCGGCGTCGTCGGTCCTCGCCCGGCAGATTCAGCACGGCGCGCCCGTGGATGTGTTTGTCTCCGCCAATACGGATTGGATGGATGTGTTGGAGCAGGACGGTTTGATCCGGGCAGACTCTCGGGTTGATCTGCTGGGCAACGGCCTGGTTCTGATCGGGGCTGAAGATCATGCGCAAGTGGGTGAGATCCAGCCCGGATATGACCTCAAGGCGGACTTGAAAGACGGCTATCTGGCCATGGCACTGGTCGACGCGGTGCCTGCCGGTATCTATGGCAAAGCTGCTTTGCAAAGTCTGAACCAGTGGGAGGCTGTGCGGACACAGGTGGCGCAGGCCGACAATGTGCGCGCTGCGCTGGCTCTGGTGGCGGCAGGGGCCGCGCCGCTTGGGATCGTGTACCAATCAGATGCCAGGGTGGAAGAAAGGGTCCAAGTCGTTGCGACATTCCCTGCCGATCTGCATCCACCGATAATTTACCCTGCGGCACTGACCCTCAATGCAAAAGAAGGAGCACACGCCTTTCTTGAACACCTGAAAACGGATGCAGCCACGGCTGTATTTCTGGAGCAGGGATTTACCCTGCCGGTCAGGTGATTGCCTTGGATTGGTTGGGGCCTGCCGAAGCAGAAGCTTTGAAGCTTTCATTGCGCGTGTCCTTTTGGGCGACGCTGGCGACTTTGCCGTTTGGGATATTTGTCGCTTATGCTCTGGCACGTTGGCGGTTTCCCGGACGGCAGGTTTTGAACGGTCTGGTGCATTTGCCTTTGATCCTGCCGCCGGTTGTCACCGGATACCTGCTGTTGCTGACTTTTGGCATTCAAGGGCCGCTGGGCCGGCTTCTGGCCGAGTTCGGGATCGTAGTGGCCTTTCGCTGGACAGGCGCGGCCCTTGCCGCCGGGATCATGGCCTTCCCTTTGATGGTCCGGGCGATACGTTTGTCGATCGAAGCGGTGGACCCGAAGCTGGAACAGGCCGGGGCAACTCTGGGCGCGTCGCGTCCGATGGTGTTTTGTACGGTGACCTTGCCGATGATTTTACCGGGTGTCATAGCCGGGGCTATTCTGGCCTTCGCCAAGGCCATGGGTGAATTTGGTGCGACGATTACCTTCGTGTCCAACATCCCGGGTCAGACGCAGACGTTGCCTTCGGCTGTCTACGCCTTTTTGCAGGTCCCAGGCGGCGAGGCAGCCGCGACGCGGCTGGTTCTGATATCGATCGTCATCGCAATGAGCGCGTTGTTGCTGTCGGAGTATGTGGGGCGGCGTGCTGCAGCTCGGGTGGCCGGATCATGAGCCTGTCTGTTCGGTTGCACCACCATCTGTCGGGGATCGATCTGGATGTCAGTTTTGATGCGCCACAGGGCGTGACGGTGCTGTTCGGGCGCTCGGGATCGGGCAAGACCACCATCGTCAATGCCGTGGCAGGGTTGCTGCGGCCCCAGGCGGGCCGTGTGGCAGTAGATGACTGGGTTCTGTTCGACACGGAACAGGGCCTGTGGCTGCCGCCGCATCGGCGTCGATTGGGATATATTTTTCAGGAAGGGCGGCTGTTCCCCCATCTGACCGTGCGCCAGAACCTTGCCTATGGGCGTTGGTTTGCGCCGAAAAACACACGCCGCGAAGACCCCGACAGGGTCATCGACATGCTGGGCATCGGTCATCTGCTGGACCGCAGACCTGCCGGGTTGTCAGGCGGTGAGAAACAGCGCGTCGCCATCGGGCGGGCCTTGTTGGCAAGCCCGCGGTTGATCCTTGCAGATGAACCGTTGGCAGCACTGGATGATGAGCGAAAAGCGGAAATCCTGCCCTATTTCGAGCGTCTCAGGGACGAGGTCTCGGTTCCGATCCTCTATGTGACCCACTCTGCCGCCGAAGTGGCCCGGTTGGCAACATCCGTTGTTGCGTTGCAGGATGGCAAGGCCGTTCGTCACGGGCCCGCATCCGAAATGCTTGCCGACCCGTCAGTGGCTCCTGCGGGAATTCGCGCCGTCGGGGCCGTGTTGCAAGTTCAGGTTGCAAAGCATCATTCCGACGGGCTGACAGAGTTGAACGCCAATGGCGCGCGGCTCTTTCTGCCTCGAATCGCGCATGAGGTCGGGGCAAACTTGCGTATTCGAATACCCGCACAGGAAGTGATCCTGTCGAACAACAAACCCGAGGGGCTTTCGGCGCTGAACGTGCTGGCCGGGACCGTGGATACGATCCGGTCGGGCGAGGGGCCGGGTGCCATCGTGTCCGTAAAGACCCCGGCGGGCAATGTGCTTGCGCGGGTTACGCGTCGCTCTGTTGCGGCCCTGAACCTGAAACCGGGCAGCACATGTTATGCCGTAATCAAGACGGTTGCGTTGGCCCCGCAGGATGTCGGCGGGCGCATTGTGGCCGGCAGCTAGGCTCAGGCGAGGGCGCGGGCTTCGTGTTCGCGCAGTATCAGGCGAGCCGCGCGCCCGAACCCGGTGCGACCCGAGGTCGGTCTGTCGGGGAATATCGAAGCCAGTTCCCGCAATGCCTCAGAGGACAGCGAATAAAGGGCCTCTTCCCCCAGAAACAGGCTCTCGGCCTGCGCGCCCTCGGCGTTCAGGATCTCATGCCGGTCCAGCAGGACGTGGAGATATTCGACCGTTTGAACCGATGTATCGATGCAGATGCCGGGCCATCCGCACAGGTGTTTGGCGGCAACCAGGGCTTCGGATGCGCCGAAAAGCAGTTCGACCTTCGGGCCTTTGACCAGGATCCTGTGCTGCTGCGACACCAGAAGGTCACGTGAGGGTTCGTTCGGCCCCAGACTGCCCGCCGAGATACGAACGGGGCGCAAAGCAGGTTCATCGCATAATCGTTCGGGTGGAATCCTGCTGCTTTCGATCCAGCGGATAGGTTGTAGACCGTGATCGGCAGTGGCCACCTTATGACCTGCTTGCAGCGTTTCGATCGCAAGCGGGCCGCTTTCAGTCTCGATCAGAGTTCCGGCCGCAAAACAGACGCCCTCGATCCTGATGATCACTTCAACCGGGTCCGGTGTGCCGGTGAATGGAAGGGTGAATGGGCCGGCTTGCGTTGTACCCGAGATGCTGATGAAGAAAGAATCGAAGACGACTTCGCCTTTGTCGAGACCATCGAAAAATGTCGGGTCGACGGTATAGGTCCACTCTCCTGTGTTCGGGTCGATCGAAGCGGTTCCGTTGGCGGGCTGTGCCGCAATCGTCCAGGTTTGCGTGACCGGATTGAAGTTTCCATTGTCCAGAGTGGGTTGCCCCGTCTCAACGTTGGGTGGAAAACCAGTCACATCCCCGGTCAGTTCACCTGTGATCGGAACCGAAACCAATTAACCCTCGCTTTGCTGCAACACGCGTTCAAATTCCTTCTTGCGATACAGGCGCATGTGAACCTCGCCCGCTTCATCCCGCGTCCATTCGACGATGCGATTGCGTGTCATGTCACTGTCCATCCGGTTGGTGCGCACACGCGGGTGCGGGATTTCCTGCTTGAGGATATCAACAATTTGGCTGGTCTGTCCAAACGGAGCCACAAGATCAATGATCCAGAAGGATGATCCGCTGGTGAAGTCCGTGTCGGAAAGGGGTTTTTCTTTCACCGCATAACGGAACTCGGCTTCGGGGTTGAGCCCGGCGAAGGTGACAAAACCACGAGGGAATCCGTGCTGCCGGAAGATATGGTACTGGCCCAGGCGAAACGGAGTTTCGAACGCGTACAAAACCTGTGCCAGACTGCGTTTCTGATGTGTTTTCGTCAAACCCGCCAGATAGAACATAGCGCCCAGATCCGCATATTTTTCCGGCGTGAAGTCGAACCAGTCTTTTGGAAACGTCTTGCTCAAAGAGATGCCCAACAGTGTAACGGGAACCAAAAGTCTACAGCGAGTGTACTGCTTTCCTGCAATATGGGTAGAATAAATTCTTTGATGTGGTCAGTGTTGCCGGCTCGTTGGCCTGTCCTGCTTTACTCGCAGGTCGTCCCGACTATGCTATTGGTATCGGACCCTTGTTTCGGGATACCTGGATTATGCGTTCATTCAAGACTCTGGCTACTGCCGTGCTTTTATCGATACCTGCGATGGCCGAGGCTGTCGGTTTCGGCCTGTCCGTTCGGCCGCAATTCCGTACGGAAATCACGCCGATGCCGGACGGTGTCTACGAGGTCAAGGCCATCGGATCCTCAGCGCCCGTGAATTATTGGTGTGGAATTGGGGATTACGCGATCCGCAGTCTGGGCGTGCCAAACAACCAACGGATCTATATCTGGCGCGCCTATGAACCCGGCGTCCGGACCGTGCAATTCTCGCTGACCCCGCCGCCGGGGGCGGATACCAAGCCGGGATATTCCATCACCGTCAGGAAAGTCGGGGCCAACATGTCGGCGTCGTCGGCGCAGAACTACTGCTATGACAACTTCATCATGGACACGTTCTGAGCGTCAGACCCATTTCGCCAATGGTGGCAGGCTCATCAGAACCGCGTCCGGATCATGTCCGGTTTCCAGTCCGAACTTGGTGCCGCGGTCATAGACCAGATTGTATTCCGCATAAAGACCGCGATGCACCAGCTGGGTGTCTTTGTCGGCGTCCAAGAAACCCTGTGCGCGCCGTTTTTCAACCAATGGCACGAAAGCGGGCAGGAAAGCCCGACCGATATCCTGAGTCAGGGCGAAATCGGCCTGCCAGTCTCCGGTGCAATAATCATCCATGAAAATACCGCCCACGCCGCGTGCGCGTTTGCGGTGGGGGATATAGAAATATTCGTCCGCCCACTCTTTCAGGCGTGGATAATGTCCGGGTCCATGCGGGTCCAGATGAGCCTTTTGGGTATCATGGAAATGCGCCGTATCGTCATCATATTCGATGCAGGGGTTCAGATCCGATCCGCCGCCGAACCACCAGGCGTGCGGGGTCCAGAACATCCGAGTGTTCATATGCACCGCCGGGACATGGGGATTCTGCATATGCGCCACGAGACTGATCCCCGAGGCCCAGAAACGCGGGTCTTCGGTCATCCCGGGAATGCCTTTGCGTGCTGCCATCGCCTGTTGTGCACGTTCGCCCAGGGTCCCGTAAACTGTCGAGACATTGACCCCGACCTTTTCAAACACGCGCCCGCCGCGCATCACGGACATCAGACCGCCCCCTGCGTCAGAGCCGTCCTCGGACTGGCGTTTGGTTTCCTTGACTTCAAAGCGGCCGGGCTTTGCGTCTGAAAACGGGCCGGTGTCGTGGCTGTCCTCCAATGCTTCGAATGCGGCAACGATGTCGTCGCGCAATTGGCGGAACCAGGCAGAGGCGGTGTTTTTTTCTGTTTCGAACATGGGTCTCAATGCGCAGGTGCGGCAACAGGGTCAAGCAATGTGCGGCCGCCGTCGATTGTCAGGATCTGGCCGGTGATGAATCCGGCTGCATCCGATGCCAGATACTGCGCGGTTTCCGTCAATTCAGTGGCCGACGCGATACGGGCAAGCGGTGTGTGCTTTTCGATATCGTCGCGGAATTCCCGGTTCTCTCTCAGTGTCGATTGCAGTGATGCACTCATGACCGAGCCGAGCGCAATCGAATTGACCCGGATGCGGTTCGGCGCCAACGCCACGGCCAGTGAACGTGTCATCTGGTCCAGCGCGGCTGTCGACACGGAATAGGCCATCAGGTCGGGATGCGTGCGGCGGGCCGCGATGGATGACAGGTTGATGATCGATCCGGAAGGGCTCTCATCGTCATCCCCGGCCTGTTTGATCATACGCTTTGCGACCAACTGGCTGAGCCGCAGCGCGGGCATCAGGTTCTGGTTCAGCAAGGTGCGCATCGAGTCGTCATCGGGATCAAGCGGATCAGACTGGATCACCTGGCGCGCGCCGTTGATCAGAATATCCACCTGATCAAACGCATCCAGTGTTGCCGACAGCAAATTGGCAATGGTCAGCTTTTCACGCAGGTCGCCTGCGAAATACCGAATATTGCCGTCTTCTGCCTGTTCCCCCAGCTCATCGACCAGACGTTTTTCATCTATATCGGCGAACATGACATTTGCGCCCGCATCCGCGAAATGCCGACCTATGGCCAGCCCGATGCCATTGGCCCCGCCTGTAACGATTGCGGTCTTGCCTGCGATGGAAAAGGACATCCGAATCCTCCTGAATTAGGGGCAGGTTAGCTGGCCTTATCGCCGAGGGCGAGAGGCCTCAAACACCTTGAACCGGTTGTCGCCGGCGGCTTCATCGACCCGAGCGAAGTGTTCGTTCAGAGTGGTTTCGTAGGGAAGGTGGCGATTGGCGACCATCCATAGGGTTCCGTTGCGCGTCAGATTGCGTGCCGCTGCTGCGATGAAACCCTGCCCCAGCGTGGGGTCGGCACTGCGTGAGGTGTGAAACGGGGGGTTCATTACAACCGTGTCCAATGGCTCTGGCGCCGTCCAAGTAACGGCGTCAGCCCAATAAAACCGGACCCTGGGGTCAGAGGCGTTGATGCGCGCGCAGGCAAGGGCCGTGTGGTCTGCTTCGACAAGATGCACGGATTTAAGGTTGTCGCGCTTCAAAAGCTCTGCGGTCAGATACCCCCACCCGGCACCCAGATCGGCCACGCGCGGCCCCAGCTTGGCAGGCAAGGCGTTCAGCAACATGGCCGAGGCGGGATCGATCCCGTCCGCTGAAAACACACCTGGTGCCGTGTGGTACCCATCGACGATCTGCGTCTTTGGCGCAGCCCAATCTGCAAAGCTGTGCGGGTCAGCCTGAAACCAGAAGATTTTTCCGTGTGCCTTGGACAGAGGCCCTTCGACCGAGACCCTTTTGCGAAAATCTTTCAGAATGCTGTCCACGCCATCGGTCTTTGCGCCATCGATCACGACAACGCCGCGGGCTCGTGAGCTGGCCAGATGGATCATCGCCCGTGCAAGCGCCTTGGCCCGCGGCAAAAACACAATTGCATCCTCGCAAGGGTTTTCTGCCTCGGGCACCGTGTCAAAGCCCTGCGCGGCAAAATGGTCATAAAAAGGTTTGAACGGCTGCACCACCTGCGCCGCATGGGGAAGCGCCGACAGATCATGGGTTGGAACAGGGCAGATCACGCTGAGGGGCGACGACAGCGACAGGCCGTTCTGCAATGCAAGTTCCAGGCGAGGGGACATGGGCAATTCCGGCAAATATGTGTGAGGGTCAGGCGAAAAGCCTTATTCTTCGCGTTCCATGGTGCATTGCAGCGGGTGCTGGTGCCGGCGGGCGAAATCCATAACCTGGCCAACTTTGGTCTCGGCAATTTCATGGCTGAAGACCCCGACGACGGCCACACCTTTTTTATGCACGGTCAGCATGATCTCGAATGCTTCTGCATGGGTCATGCCGAAGAAACGTTCCAGAACATGAACCACGAATTCCATCGGCGTGTAATCGTCGTTCAGCAACAGCACCTTGTACAAAGGCGGACGCTTGGTTTTTGGGCGCGTCTGTACCAGAACGGACGCGTCGCTGTCGTCGTCCGGTTCGTCAGACATCATCCAGGTCTTTTCCAGCATCGTAGGCAACTGTCCGATTCAGTTTTGGGGTTTATCTTCGCGCTTATATAACGTGGGGATGGCCGGTGAAAAGAGCAAGCGGACGTAAACGAGATGACTGACAAGCTGACGACAATCGGTTTCGATGCGGATGATACGCTGTGGCACAATGAGCGTTTTTTTCAGCTGACGCAGGCGCATTTTGCCGAGCTGCTGGCCGATCATGCCGACCAGGATCATCTGATGGAGCGGCTTCTGGCGGCCGAAAAGCGCAACATTCGACACTATGGCTATGGCATCAAGGGCTTTGTTCTGTCGATGATCGAAACCGCTCTCGAGGTCACGGATGACCGTGTGCCGGCCTTGGTCATTCGCCAATTGATCGAAGCCGGGCAAGAGATGCTGGCCTATCCGATCGAGCTGTTGCCCCATGCCCGCCACGCGGTGGAAGGCATGACAGGCTTGTGCCGGGTTGTCTTGATTACCAAAGGGGACCTGATCGACCAGGAACGCAAACTGGCCCAGTCGGGTCTGGGCGATCTGTTCGACGCAGTGGAAATCGTGTCTGAAAAGACCCCTGAAACTTACCGGTCGATATTTGAGCGGCATGGTGATGGCCCGGCGCGCGCGATGATGGTTGGCAATTCCATGCGATCTGATGTTGTGGCTCCGATCCAGGCAGGAAGCTGGGGGGTTCATGTCCCGCACGGCCTTGTCTGGGAGGTGGAGCATGCCGAAGCCCCGGTCGACAGTCCCCGATTCCGGGAGTTGAGGGATTTGGGCGGTTTGGCCGATCTGGTGCATAGCCTGAAGTGATGTTGCCTATTGGCCGCAGTTCCACGAAAACCCTGCCGGGTGTTGACCAAGTTCTGCCTCAATCGCGCATCTGGTGGGCTTTGGGCAGTATTTGTCTAGATATAGCCCAGTTCAGGCAACCTAACGAAACCGCGAAATGCTCAGCTTTCGGTTTATTTCACCAAGTCTCTGTGATAGTGTTTACGATAATAAAATAATTTTTGCTGACCGGGAATACCCGGCGGCGCGAGGCAGACAGAGGCAAAAATCGTGCAGATTCGGCGGATAGTTCCGGCCCGAATGGGCTTTTTTCTCATAGTGGTGTTGTGCGTGCTGGCGTTTGCGCCGCTCAGGTCCATGGCGGCACCTTACGCAGCGATGGTGATTGATGCCCGAACCGGAGAGGTTCTGCATTCGCGCAATGCTGATACAAGGCTTCACCCGGCATCGCTGACCAAGATGATGACGCTTTATATCGCGTTCGAAGCGGTGCGGAACGGTGAGATCACTCTGGATACCCCGGTTCGGATCACCAAAAAGGCGGCAGCCGAGCCACCGTCGAAGCTGGGCCTGCGCGCTGGTCAGACAATTGCTTTTCGCTATCTCATCCGCGCGGCTGCTGTGAAATCGGCCAATGATGCTGCCACGGCCATCGGTATTGCCATCAGCGGGTCCGAGGCAGCTTTTGCGCGTCGTATGACGCGAACCGCCAAGGCGATGGGGATGAGCCGCACGACCTTCAAGAACGCCCATGGTTTGACCGAGGCGGGGCATCTTTCGACCGCACGTGACATGACCACGCTGGGTCGGCATCTGCTGTATGACTATCCGCAATACTATAACCTTTTCTCGCGTCAATCGACGCATGCAGGGATCAAAACCGTTCCCAACACCAACCGTCGCCTGCTGGCGGCCTACAAAGGCGCCGACGGCATCAAAACCGGTTACACCCGTGCGGCGGGGTTCAATCTTGTGGCATCGGCAAAACGCAAGGATGAACGTATCATCGCCACCGTTTTCGGCGGAAAGTCCGGCGCCTCTCGGAATGCCAAGGTTGCCGAGCTTCTGGATTTGGGTTTCCGCCGCGCCCCGTCCCGTGCGCCCATTCGCAAACCTGCCCGACCGGCCTATGCTGGAAATACCGGATTGGGTGTCGGGACGCAGGTCGCCAGCGTGAGCGGCGCGCCAAAATCCAGTTTGCGCCCGGTTCGGCGCCCCTCCGCGTCGACGCAAGTCGCAAGCGCGGTTGCTGTGACAGCTGATGAGAATCGTGGCCGCATTAACAGCGCGATCGCGGCGGCCATTGCCGAAGCGGATATCGCACCAACGGCACCGCCGGTGGAAACATCCGATACCCGTCCGGCATTGCGCCCCGACAATCTGGTTCTGGCTTCGACGGATTCCACCAAGCAGCCAGAGCCTGAGCAGGAGGTTGTCACTCGGTTGTCTTCGTCAGGTGGGCACCTGTGGGGGGTCAATGTGGGGCGCTATACCACGCGGTATGAGGCCGAGAAGGTTTTGCTGAAAACCGCATTGTCGGAAATGACCACACTGGAAGGCACGCTGCGCAAAGTGAACCAAAGCGCGCGCGGGTTTGACGCAACCTTTCAGGGCATGACCCGCGAACAGGCGGATCTGGCCTGTCGCCGTTTGCAGGCCCGCAACGTCACCTGTTTCATGATCGGGCCATCATAAGGTTCGGCATATTCTCTCCTGAATGGGTCTGGGCTGCGGTATTCCGCAGCCCTTTTTTCAATCGAAAACGTGACCGTGCTGGTATTGTTCGTCCTGTCCGGCGGCGGCTGTCAGGGCGGCGACATTGTCCTTGGTGAAGAACCCATCATATTTGTGGCACCGCTCGATATACTCGGTAATCAGCAGGGTGTGCTTGGAGTGTTTCGAGAAGATCTGTTTCAGGTTCGGGTCGTCTTTGCACTCGCCCACCACATGGGCCAGGAACGGCACACCCTTGTCCTTCAAAGTGTTCACAACGAAATCGACGTTCTTTTCCCCGGCGCCGTGATCGCCATCCTGAATCTCGACGGCCATGTGGTGCAGACGACGGCCAAAATTGCGCACGAAATCCTCGGTCGGCATCGGCAGTTTGGCGAAGGAGTTGACGAAGGATGGCGTGTTGTTTGCGGTGAATACCTTGGCCGGAGATTTTTTGTCATCGTCCACATTGCCGTTGCGGTTCACGTTGGTCGATGAGTTCATGTCGAATATGTTGTAAGCGCCCCAGAAATAATAGGGCACCATGGTCAGAAACTCGAGGATCGCATCCTCGCGCTCGCCCGCCAGGACCCGCGTCGCAAGATGGTCGATTCCCAGCATCAGCGGGGCGATTTTGCTTTCGGTTCCAAAGGCGGCGGCCTGTTCCAGACGGGCCTGTTCCGTGTCGCTCAGTAACACGCGATCCCCAAGGCCCAGACTGTCGGTGTCGTTAAAGTCGTGGGTCGAATACCCGACGCGGTTGCAGGTGAAATCGGACGGGGTGGTGAATCGGAACCCGTCCGATGTGTAGAACGGGTTCTCGGTATCTCCGGGATATTCGAAACGTATGTTCTGATCCTCAAGTGCATGGGTCAGCGCGTCCAGATCACAGGCAGCAAATACCTCGCCTACATAGCGCGTCTGCGGTGTGTTGCGCGCCAGTGGATACATGCGATTGATGCGGGGGATAAAGTCTTCGAATCCGGGGCTGAGCGGCGCCATCAGGATCAGCGCAGGATAGTCGGGATGTGAATGCAGAACCGAGACTCTGTGGGTTCGTCCCAGATAGCTGGCGGTGTGCCGATAGGGTGTCATCACGTAAAGTTCGACCATCGTGTCGAACACCGCGTCGGGTTCGACCTGAATGATGATGGCCCGCATCGCGCCGACCTGATCCGCAATGCCCGAGCTTGTCCGGCGTTCGTAAATCTTCGGAAGGTATTCGTTGAAGAAGTCCGAGTTCTTCTTGTCGCCCCGGGGCTGATAAGACATCAGATCAAATGACATTCCACGACCTCCTTGCTCTTGCCCGCCATGGGTCAAGGCATTGTTTGAAATTGTAGTATTCAGAATATGCGTTTGCCCGCCATGCTAGGCGCTGAGGCCTGTACGGGCAACAGTCGTGAATTTGGGTTGCCGACGTTAACCCATGATGTTCAGCGGGTGAATTTCGTCACCTCGACACCGCCCCCGATCAGGCTTTCACGAACAGAACGGGCGATCTGCACCGCAGTTGGTCCGTCACCATGCAGGCAGATTGTGTCGATCGATGTTTCCAGCCGCTTGCCGCTTTCGGTGATGATCGCGCCTTCGCGGACCATGTTCAGGATGCGAGGTCCTGCGACATCCGCGTCGTGGATCACCGCGCCGGGCAGGCTGCGGTCAATCAATGTTCCGTCGTCATTGTAGGCGCGGTCGGCAAAAATCTCGCCCACCCATTTGCAGCCCAGCTCGCGCACGGCGTCTTCTTGTTTCGTCACGGCAAGAACCATCACGATGATGTCGGGATCGACGTCCAGCGCGCCCTGATAGCAGGCCCGCGCCATATCGACATCGAGCGAACACATATTGGCCAGTGCGCCGTGCAGCTTTAGATGACGAACTTTGGTGCCAACCGCTTTGGCCATGCCCATGGCTGCGCCCAACTGATACCGCACCAGATTGCGGAGGGTGTCCTGAGACAGCTTCATGTTCCGGCGGCCAAAGCCTTGCAGGTCGGGAAACCCGGGATGCGCCCCGATGCCGACACCATTCTCGGCTGCCAGCTTCATTGTCGATGCCATTACATCCGGATCACCCGCATGAAAGCCACAGGCAATATTGGCCGAGGTGATGATCTTCAGAAGGCTTTCGTCGTCGCCCATTTTCCATGGGCCAAAGCTTTCCCCCATATCGGCATTCAGATCGACGCTTGGCATCGGCACATCTCCTTAGTCGGTGGCAGAAATCACTCCGCTGATCAATTGGTAGGACAGCAAGTCCGGGATGTCATGCGGGTTACGCACCAACGCTTCGACTTTCGAGGGCAGGCGGGCAAGATCCGCCATGAATGCCGCGTGCAATTCGGTGGCTTGCTCGATGCTGACAAATTCGAACGTGATCGCTCCGCCCGCGGGTGTCTGTGCCGCGCGGGGCATATCGCTCGGCAGAACGGTCGCGATGCGGGGATACCCTCCTGTGGTCTGGCATTCGGGCAGCAGGATGAACGGGTCTCCGGTTCCGGTCATCTGGATGTCGCCCGGGGAAATAACCTCGGACAAGATGTTCAGTTGGCCAGTGGCCGCAAACCCGTCGCCGTCACTGTTGACTTGCATCCCCATCCGGTTGGCGCGTGCGCCACGATGGAATGAGGTGCGCGCAAACCGATCAAGCGTTGCGTCATCAAACAAGGACGTCTGGAAGCTGGCGACGACACGCAGAACGCCACCCGAGAAGCGTTCGGAAGGGGGCAGTTTCAAACCAGCGTCGCCTGCCTCCGCGCCACAGGTCAGCCGGTCGCCCGGCTTCACCGCTCGCCCGATCCGTGCCGTCAGGTGCGCGGATCGAGATCCAAGAAAAACCTCTGAATCGATACCGCCCCCCAAATGAAGATAGCCGTAATTGCCTTGCAGAAGCGCACCGATGACCAGCCGTTGTCCGGGCTTCAGGTGATGCGAGGCATTCCAGGCCACGGGGCTGCCATCAATGCTGGCCTGCATCTGCGCACCGGTCAATGCGATGCGCATGTTCTGTGCCGCCTCGAACGTGCCGCCCATTCCGGCCATTTCCAGCGCAGCAAGTTCCGGGCTTTGGCCGAGCAATGCTGCGCCTTCATGAAGGGCCAGTGTATCGACGGCCCCGGACCGGGACAGGCCCTGGTCCAGATAACCTGAGCGCCCCTGATCCTGGATGGTGCAAGCCGGGCCGATCTGGTGGACGATCAGGCTCATGGCGCAATCTCCTCGCAGGTTGCTCCGCCCGTGCCATCTTCGTTTTTGGCTCTGATTTGTTCCAGGTCTTCGCGGGAAATGGGTTCGAATATCAGTTCATCCCCAGGCTTGAGGGCGAATGCCTCGGTCGTCTCGGGCCGGAAACACCGAAAAGCCGTCTGCCCGACATGCCGCCACCCGGTTGGCGTCGGCCCGGAAAACAGGACAAACTGAGATATTGCAAGAACCAGAGCGCCTTCGGGCACCATGGGGGTCAGGTTTTGCAGCCGCGGAATATTGAACTCGGGGGGTAATGGCCCAAGGTAGGGTTGCCCGGGGGCGAACCCTATCGTCAAGACCCGCACGCGGGACTGGCCAAGCCGCCGTATTGCTTCTTCCGGCGCGAGACCGGCAGCAGCAGCGGCATCGTCCAGCTGGGGCGCAAGGTCGGTGCCATAGACCGTCGGAATTCGCCACAGCCTGCGGCCTGTTGGAAGTGGTGTGCTGTACCAGTCCTTCTGATCGACGAGGTCCTGAAGCTTGTGCAGCATCTGTTGGTGGGTGGTGCTTTGCGTATCGAACCGGACATATGCCGAGGCCAGCGTGGCAGAAGATTCCGTGACCTCTGCCCATTGAAGCCGATCCAGTTCAGATCGAAAGGCCAGCGCCGCTCGGTTCGCTGTCTCAGACATCGTGTCCGCAAATGTGACAAGCGCTCCGTCAAATCCGACGGTTCTGACCAGTGGGAACGTAAGGTGACGCGTCATGCCTGTCTCGCTGAAGAAGTCGAAAACGAATGTCCCAGACCAGAACTCATCTCGGTGGGATGTTCAAGATTGGTGTTCAGAATGTTGGCACGCTCAAGGTGTGGTCGGAATCATGTAGACCCCCTCGGCATGATGCAGTTCGAAATCTGGCCTTTAGGGTTTTCAATGCAGATTCTGGCAGAGTCCCGAGTCGATTCACGGGCTTGAGTCGCGCGGCCTTGTGTTCAGTGTCGGTCGATTCCCTATATATAGTAGTGCCATCTTGTGTCTTCCGGGTTGTGTCGTGGCCATCCGATGGAGAGAGTCCCGACCGACACAGGAAAGGTGAGCTTTCGACGCTTGTAATATGCTGTTTTTAAATGGTTATCTAAGAATTTTCAAAAAAATGCTCTGCGGCGTCATTTTCCGCTTGCGGGATTTGTTTGTTATACTTAGAACCCCCTTCACCGGCGCTGCTGAGGCGCTGGGACGCGGCGGAAGCGGCGGTTACGCT
>NZ_JAEDOT010000007.1:0-197448 GCF_017872595.1 Ruegeria sp. HKCCSP346 | reverse complement strand
TGCCGCCAAGCTCGACGTGAAGGTCATACAAGGGCGTGCGCTTCGGTGTGGTCATGATCCGGTCAACTTCCGATTATCCAAAGGTCAAAATGCATAACCGTCAGTCTGCCCCAAGCCGCATAGAATGCAATGATTCCACCCGGTTTTTAGTGAAACACCGATCCGTAGAAGAGGCGGTATACAGACGCATGCACCATGAATGTTCCTATAGGAAACTTTTTTCCGTTAGGCAACAACCCTTGTTTCCATCGCGTGAATTCCCTGGCGTCCGACCGGATACCAGAGGGAAGGATTTCACCGTCGATACATACCTTCTTCGGGATTTCTCGGCGCAAAGTGACGTTCAGACAGAGAGGGACCGCACCGCACGCACCAGAACTTCAAGCCCGGCAATCAAGTCGACCTCTGCGGTATCTTCTGCAAAATCATGGCTGATACCGTCGATCGAGGGCGTGAACAGCATCGCGACCGGCATCAGGCGAGACACATTGGTGGCATCGTGCAAGGCCCCCGAGGGCATCCTGCGCCACCGACCCGGTGCGACCTGTTCTGCACCGCGTTCAAGAGCGCAGCGCAAGGTCGGATCCATGGCAACGGGATCCAGCCCCAGCATGGGGCCGTAATCCAAGCTCATCCCCATTTGCTCAGCGGTTTCTTGTGCTGTCGCCCGAATGATCTCCTCCATCCGGGCCAAACGGTCTGCATCAGCATCGCGCCATTGCATCGAGAACCGAACCCGTCCCGGCACGATGGACGAAGCGTTTGGATGCAGGTTGACCCGCCCGATGGTCCAGACCGTCTGCGGCGTGACGACATTGCGAAACCTCTCATTGAGCCGGGTGTTGAACAGGGACAGGGCCTGAAAGGCGTCGCGGCGCAGGTGCATGGGGGTGGTGCCGGCGTGGTTCTGCTGACCTTCGAATGTGATCGACATATCGCGGATGCCAACGATATCGGTGACGACTCCGATTTGGTCTCCGGACGCGTCCAGTGAGGGGCCCTGTTCGATATGCATCTCTATGAAGCCATTGAAACGGGACGGGTCCACGAATCCCTGGGACAGATCTGCCATAGACGATCGGGCCTGGCCAAAGCTGACGCCCGCCCCATCGGTCAACACATCGGCTTTTTCCAGAGACAACCCGCCCGACCAGACAGCAGAACCTGTGGTCACGCCAAACCGCCCCTCTTCGTCCTGAAAGCTGACAACTGAAATGGGACGGTCGACGGAACGTGCAACTTCCAGTGCGGCGATGACGCCAAGGGCGCCGTCCAGCCAGCCGCCTTCGGGCTGACTGTCGGAATGTGATCCCATCAACAGCGAAGGGCCGGACGCCAATCCGAACAGGTTTCCCACCGGGTCAAACTGCGGAGTCAGGCCCGCTTCGCGCATACGTCCGGCAAGCCACTGGCGCGCAGCGATATCCGCGTCGGAATAGGCAGGGCGGACAACCCCCTTGCCCACTCCTGCGGCACCAAATGCACGCAACTTATGCAGGTCGGTCAGAAAACGCGTGTGATCGACGGTCATATACCCCTCCGAAGGTTTGTTCGGGGCGAACCATAGCCAGAAACAGAAAAGGAGCGAGGTTTTTTTCGACAGGCGTGAAACCCCTCTGGCACCAGAGGGGAACCTGCCCTAAGACTTCGGCGCAAGAGGGACCGACATGTCACATATCACATTGGTGCGTCACGGGCAGGCAAACACAACGGCGCGGGACGAGGCAAGCTATGACAGGCTCAGCGACTTGGGGCATCAGCAGGCGCGTTGGCTGGGGGCGCATCTGCGCGACACCCGCAGCCACTATGCCCGGGTCTATTGCGGCACCCTGACCCGTCACGCCGAGACAGCGGACAGCATGGGATTGCACGATCCAATCCGTGACGCGCGACTGAACGAGATCGAGTATTTCACGCTGGCGCAACTGTTCGAGGACCAACACGGCGTCGCGATCCCCACCGACCGCGAAGGTTTCGTCGAACACCTGCCCAGAACATTTGCGGCCTGGGCCAATGGCGAAATCAAGAACCCGCCGGAAACCTTCGAAGAATTCGAGACGCGCGTGCGCGACGCGCTGCACGAGATCGGGACCGAGGGCGGACCGGCCATCGTCGTGACCTCGGGCGGGTTGATTTCGATGGTGGTGCGGCAGGCGATGGGGTTGGATATCCCGTCAATGGCACGGGTGGCCCTTGCCATCATGAACACGTCGATGCATCGTCTGCATCCGATTGGCGCTCAGCTGAGCCCGGTTCTTTTCAATGCCGTTCCGCATCTGGAAGCCCCTGATCGGCAGTTCGCGCAGACCCACCTGTAACCAGATCGGAGACGCCTGATGCAGCTCTACTATGCACCCCGAACCATCTCGGTCGCTGTCGCGATCGCACTGGAAGAGGCCGGGCTGGAATACGAAGCGATCAAACTCGACTTCGCCGGGGGCGAACAGACGAAACCAGCTTACAAGCAAATAAACCCCAAAGGCCGCGTTCCGGCGCTGGTGGTGGATGGCGGCATCCTGACTGAAACCGGAGCCCTGCTGGAATTCGTTGCAGCCAAGGCCCCCGAGGCCGGGCTGGTGCTGGCTGATCCGGTGATGGCTGCCCGGATGCGCGAAGTGATGTTCTACCTTGCCTCGACCATGCATGTGAACCACGCGCACAAGCTGCGCGGGCACCGCTGGGCCGACAAGAAATCCAGCTGTAAAGACATGAAAGACAAGGTCGCGCAGACGATGACCGCGTCCTGCGATTATATCTCGTCGAACGGCCTGCGTGGTCCATTTGTGCTGGGCGAGGCGTTCTCGCTGGCCGATGCCTATCTGTATGTGGTGTGCAGCTGGCTGGAAGGCGATGGCGTGGACGTTTCAGCCTTTCCCAAAATCGTCGCCTTCCGTGAGGCGATGGAGGCACGCCCTTCGGTTCAGGCAGTGCGTGCTGCCGGAATGCTCTGACAAAAGGAAATAAGATGACACATCTCTGGGTCCGGGCAGAACAGCGCCCGAACGAAGAACGGGTTGGGCTGACGCCGGAAGGTGCCGCCGCGCTGATCGCGGCCGGCATCCGCGTGACGGTCGAGGAAAGCCATGCCCGCGCCATTCCACTGGACGGCTACAAGGAAGCAGGCTGCGAGATCGCGCCCGAGAATTCCTGGCCCGAGGCCCCGCTGGACGCGATCATCTTCGGCCTCAAGGAACTGCCCGAAGACGGTACACCCCTGCCCCACCGCCACATCATGTTCGGCCATGCCTTCAAGGGCCAGCATTCGGGCCGGGCTCTGCTGGAACGGTTCAAGGCGGGCGGCGGCACGCTATATGATTTGGAATACCTTGTGGATGAAGATGGTCGCCGGGTCGCCGCATTCGGCTATTGGGCAGGCTACGCGGGCGCGGCGGTGACGCTCAAGACCTGGGCGGCGCAGCAACGGGGCGAGATCTGCGGCCCTGTCGGCGTCTATCCCGGCAAGGACGCGCTGAACGCCGAACTTCTGGCAGAATTGGACGCCACAGGCGCGCCCCGGCCCCGCGCCATCGTCATCGGAGCTTTGGGCCGTGTAGGCACCGGCGCCGCAGACCTGTGTGAGGCGATGGGCGTCGCGGTCACCAAGTGGGACATGGCCGAAACCGCGCGCGGTGGGCCTTTCCCGGAAATCCTCGACCTTGATCTGTTCCTGAACTGCATCTTCGCGCGCCCCGGAACGCCTGTCTTCGTCCCGCGCGAGGCATTGACCGCCCCGCGCAAGCTGACCGCCATCGGTGACGTGGCCTGCGACCCGGACAGCGATTACAACCCGGTGCCCGTCTATGACCGCGCCACCACGTGGCAAGAACCCGCCCTGCGCGTGGCCACCGACCCGGTGATGGACGTGATGGCGATCGACAACCTGCCGTCGATGCTGCCGGTCGAAAGCTCGGAAGACTATGCCGCGCAACTGCTGCCGTCCTTGCTGACTCTGACCGATCTGGACAGCGGTGTCTGGGGTCGGGCAGAAGCAACTTACAAAACGCATATTGAAGGACTCTGAACGATGACCATTCATTGGTGTGGCACCGGCCTCTCGGCCATTCCCGGCCTGCGTCGCCTGTTCGAAGGCGGCCACAAGGTCACCGTGTGGAACCGGACCGTCGACAAGGCCAGGGCCGAGGTCGGAGACCTGACCGATGACATCCGCGCCTTCGACATCGACGCGCTTGGCGCCGTACTGGAGAAGGGCGATGTGATCGTCTCGATGCTGCCGGGCGACTGGCATGTACCGCTTGCGGACCTGGCAATTTCGAAACAGGCCAATTTCGTCTCGTCCTCGTATATCGCGCCCGAGATGCGCGCGCTGGACGACAAGGCGCGCGACGCCGGCGTCGCACTGGTCAACGAGGTCGGGCTGGACCCGGGCATCGATCACCTGATGGCGCATGCGCTGGTGGACGACTACCGCGCCTCCGACGCCTTCGACCCGAAAAACCACCTGAGCTTCATTTCCTATTGCGGCGGCATTCCCAAGAACCCCAACCCGTTCCGCTATAAATTCAGCTGGTCGCCGCTGGGCGTGTTGAAAGCGCTGCGGTCGCCGTCGAAATCGATCCGAGATTACGCGCCGCTGGACGTTGCCCGCCCCTGGGATGCGATCAGCAGCTATGTCGCGCCGCTGCCCACACCGGAGAGCTTCGAGGTCTATCCGAACCGCGATTCGATACCCTTCATGGCGCAATACCATTTCGAGGATCACTGGCCGGTCAAGGAATTCGTCCGCGGCACGCTGCGTCTGAACGGCTGGGCCGACGCGTGGTCGGATGTGTTCACCGAGATCGAAACCCTGTCCGGCCCGGAAGGGGATGCGCGTCTGAAAGAGATGTCGGACCAGTTCTGGGAGGAAAACGCCTATGACGAAGGCGAGCCTGATCGTGTTGTGTTGTGCGTGGGATTGAAGGCCGAGAAAGACGGCGTCGAAGTCTGGCACAAGACCTATGTCATGGATGCCTGGGGCGACGAGCGTGGCACGGCGATGGCGCGTCTGGTGTCGATTCCGGTCTCACTTGCGGTCGAGGCCGTATTGAACCGCGCCATCCCGGCCGGTGTTCACGCGGCCCCCAGCGATCCAAAGCTGGTGCAGGGATGGATGGGTGAAATCGAAAAGCTGGCCCAACATCTGCAAATCGTCGATCACACGGCCTGAATGCAAAAAAGCCATTCCAGACTGCCTGGAATGGCTTTCATTGTTCCACTTTACGCATGTTGTCCTCGTTCGGGTTTCCCTCACCCGGACTTCAGATATACCGCTGGATGGTATCTTCGATATCACTGCGGTTGATGCCCAGCTCGGACAACTGATGATCGGTCAAAGCATTCAGATGCTGGGCTGCGCGGACAATATCAGGGCTGATCGAACGGATTCGCATGGCACGATCGAACAGCAAAAGCGCAGTGGCGGCCGGAGCCGGTTGATTGGTGGGCGGTACGACGTCGAACATTCTGGTAACCTCGCTAACATGCTTTTGGGGATTGTCTCAGTTCACGCTGAATGCTTGATCACTGCCGGTATGGCTTGTTGTGATACACACTTTCATATGCGCGTCTTTTGATCTGATCCCGCTGGATGCCGATGTCGGCCAGTTGTACGTCATCAAGCTTTTCCAGATCCCGCACGGTTTTCGAAAAAATCCGGCGGCGGAAATGCTCGACCTTTGCTTCTGCATAGTTTGAAAACAGACCGTCAAGCAGGCCACCCCGGCCTTCGAATGTTTGTGTATGTGCCATGTCTTTCTCCTCCTGAACTCAATGTCTTTGTCTTCCTGACATCAGATTTGGGAAGGCTGCCTTAACGTTGCCAAACCGGTTCATTAAGGTTTGTTAAGACTGTATTGGAGGGAAAGTTCGGGCTGGACCGGCGCGTTGATTACAGTCTTCGATCCAGGCCCGCGACATGTCTTTTCAGTGGCGGATCAAGATAACGCGAATGTCGATCCGTCGCAGAAACCGCCCCTTTGCAGGCAGGTCACATCAGATCGTTTTCAACGTCCTCGGCTGATATCCCCAGCGCGTCCAGACCGTTCTCAAGGTGGTCTGACATGTGCGGAGTGCCGATCAGGTAGTCGGCACAGGGGGTCGAGGCCTCGGCCTTGGCAGTGGCAATCGCTTCGGCCAGATCCTCGGCGAAAAAGCTTTCGCGGCCGATCCACATGATGGCAACCAGTTCGGCTTGCTCGTCTTCGCTCATACGTTCGATGAAGGCGCGCATTTCACCTTCTGCCCGGTTCAGCTCGCGCCCCATCATGGCAATCTGAGCGACCTTTCTTGCCGATATTTCCAACATGCATCAGCTCCTCGTGTTCGCGGTTGTTGTGCCATCACAATCACCGAACGGGGGGCGAGTCTTTGATCTTACGCAAACAACGGCCCTCGTTCCGCGCACGCGAAATCGGCCGGTCCGGTACCGGTTGCCTACGAAACGGGCGAAAGGTGGCTTTTTTCAACCACAGCCTGAAAGCCTGCCAGACGATCAGTGCAAAGGTTCTCCGGGCGCCGAATGGCCGCCGCAGCAAGGACCACAGAATCACGCGGTTCGTCAGGGGTTGCCGCGGGCCGGTCAGCGTCGCGATCAGCCCACCATCAGCGCGCCCGTAATCAATCCAGACACCGACGCGATCCGCGCGATAGTCGAAGCGGAACGTATAGCTGCCTTCGATTTTCTGAAACGGTGAAACATGCATCAGCTTGTCCGCCACCACCCTGTCAGTCGGTTCGATGACCGAGAAATCGGGTTTGTGACACAGGTAACTGTGACGGGTGCCATAGGTATTGGTGACCTCGGCCACCACCGCATAAAGGTGATCGCTGTCGTCAAAACAGAACCAAAAACTGACGGGATTAAAAACGTGCCCCAAAACGCGCGGTTGCGTCAGCAACTTGAAACGCGCCGGTTGTTGCACCGACATTTCATCAAACCGCGCGCGGAGCCACTGGGCCCCTTCCCCGTGACCCGGCTCTCCCCCATGGTCGGTGGTGCGCCAGTTCGTGACATTCGCGCGATCAACCGAAAACAGCAAAGGGGTGTCCAGCTCTGCTTCGGGGTCCAACAGGATGTAATCGACCGAGTATCGGAATGCGTTTTCAATCGCACCCTTGCGCCCGTGATAGGTATGACCCGCGATATGGTCTATTTCCTGCGTCATCCGCTGCTTTCTGGCCTTCCCGTAAACGCCTTGAACTGCACTGATTTCCCTCAGATGCTGGCAATTCTGATACGGCAATTTGCACAATTTGGATCATAATGTCCCGATAAAGTGATCCGGCTTGGGGAACGCGCCGTAATGAGGTTATGTTTACCGAGATCGATACCGTGACCTTGGACGAACCTGCGGCTGAACCGGCCGCCCTTCAGCCTCGGCGCGAAAAGAAACGCATCAAGGGTAGACGGGTGAACGGAAGTAACGGCGGGCGCGAGACCAGAACCGAATGGGTGGATCACGTCAGGCGCATCCGCGACGCGCAGGACCAGGCGGCATTTGCCGAACTGTTCCAGCACTTCGCGCCACGGATCAAGGCGTTCCTGATGAAGTCAGGATCAGACGCCACGATGGCCGAGGAGTGTGCGCAGGAGGTGATGGCGACCTTGTGGCACAAAGCCCATCTGTTCGACCCGGCGCGGGCAACAGTGGCTACTTGGGTATTCACGATTGCTCGGAACAAGCGCATTGACGTTCTGCGAAAGCAACGCCGCCCCGAACCCGAAGAATTGTGGTGGGGTCCCGAGGCCGAGCCTGAGCAGGACGATGTCATCGCGCTGCAACAAGAAACCGCGCAGCTTCGCACCGCTTTGACAGGGTTGCCAGACGCGCAGAGAGAGCTGATCGAAAAGGCGTATTTCGGTGATCTGAGTCACCGCGAAATTGCGTCTCAGACCGGGTTGCCCCTGGGAACGATCAAATCACGAATCAGGCTGGCGCTGGACCGCTTGCGCCATGCAATGAACTGAGATGAGTATGATGAGTAAGTCGATCAAACATCACCTGACAGATGACCTGCTGATGGCATACGCAGCAGGCAGTCTGCCCGAGGCATTCGACCTGATGGTCGCGACGCATCTGTCGCTCTGCGACCATTGCCGTGCGCGGGCGGAAAGTTACGATGCCGTAGGTGGGCATGTTCTGGAGGAACAGACTGTATCCATCGCCATGAGTGATACATCTCTGGCCGCGACTATGGCGTTGATCTCCAAAGGTGCGCCAGCGGCCAAACCGGCGCGTCCGAACTGTTCGGTATTGCCGGCCCCGTTGCAGGATTATGTCGGCGGCACGGTTTCGGATATCCGATGGAAACCGATCGGCATGGGTGTGAAACAGGCCATTCTGCCGACCACAAGCGAGGCCTCGGCCCGGTTGCTGTTCATTCCAGCCGGAACGGCTGTACCAGATCATAGCCACAACGGTATAGAATTGACGATGGTGCTTCAGGGCGCATTCTCGGACGAAGTGGATCGCTTCGCCCGTGGCGACGTCGAGATCGCGGACGAGGATTTGGAACACACGCCTGTGGCGGACATTTCGGAAGACTGCATTTGTCTGGCGGTTACGGATGCACCGTTGAAATTCACCAAGCTGATGCCACGCCTGTTCCAACCCTTCCTGCGCATCTGAAATTGCCCGCGAGGGCCGCGAGCGGCGTGTTTGAAAGGAATGATCATGTTCGCAAGACTTGCTGTGTGCGCCCTTCTCGTTGCTGTCGCGCCCGTCGTATCGGCCCAAATGTCGGCCGAGGTTCAGTTTCAGCCCGGCAATTTTGGCACCATGGTCAGCGGAACCATCTCAGGAGATGAGTACTTCGACTATTCGCTGGGCGCCAAAGCCGGGCAGGAGATGTTTGCCGATCTTCAGGTCAGCGACACCAATGGTAACGGCGTGATCTATTTCAACATCCTGCCGCCGGGCAGCGACGGTGTGGCGATTTATAACGGGTCGATTGACGGCAATACGGCTCGGATCACCCTGCCCGACGATGGAGACTATACGATCCGCGTCTATCTGATGGGCAATGACAGGGATACCGGAAAAACCGTGGGGTACAATCTGGACCTGTCCATCCAGTAGATTTCAACCTTCGTGACGAGCAAGGGGCACAACGCCGTTTTCGGCCTTGGTCTCGATTTCTTCAAAGTCGAAATTGTCCAAACGCTGCGCACGGCGGCCAGCCTTTTCGGCGCTGATCTTGATTTCCGAGATATCCTTGGCCGCCTGCCCGAAATGACGATCCAGGTTCGAGACGCGATCGCCCAGGCGGTCCACATCCTTGTGCAGCAACCCCAGCTCTTTGCGGATCGCACCGGCCTGTTCGCGCATACGCGCATCTTTCAGGATCGCCCGCATGGTGTTCAGCGTGGCCATGCACGTCGTCGGGGACACGATCCAGACCCGCGCGGCGAACCCTTCACGCACGACATCAGGCAGACGCGCGTGCAGTTCGGCGTAAATCGCCTCGGAAGGTACGAACATCAAGGCGCCGTCCGCGGTTTCCCCGTCCAGGATGTATTTTTCGGAAATCGCCTTGATATGCACTTTCACCGCAGCGCCGAAGGCCCGCAGGCATCTATCGACATCCGCCTTCGTCTGCGCAGCGGCCAACGCCTCGAAATCCTCCAACGGGAACTTTGCGTCGATCACGATCGGTCCCGGCGGGTTCGGCAAGTGAATCAGGCAATCCGCCCGCCTGCCGTTCGACAAAGTGGCTTGCAACGAATAACTGTCAGCGGGCAGCGCCTTGGACACGATATCGTTCAGCTGGATTTCCCCGAACATCCCGCGCCTTTGCTTGTTTGACAGTATATCCTGCAAAGACAGCACATCGCCTGACAGTTTGGTGATATTGTCCTGTGCCTTGTCGATGGCGGCCAGACGTTCCTGCAATTGGGTCAGCGAGGTCGCCGTCTGTTTCGACGAGCCATGCAACGTTTCTTTCATCCGTTCCTGCATCTCGGCCAGCGCACGCGCCGATTTCATCGCATTATCCGCCAGCCGGTCATTCATCTGTTGCTGGACCGAAGCCAAACGCGCCTCGACCGTCTGAATCACCTGCATCTGCGCATTGGCCTGAGTGTCCGAGACATGCTGAAGACCGCCGCGCAACTGTTCTTGCCCCTGGCCCAGTTGCTGAACATGCTGACCCAGATGCGTCATCTGCCGCGCCAGAGGTTCCGCCATCCGGGCCGAGCGGTTGGCCGCCCGCAACGACAGGAACAGCAGCAGCAGAATCAACGCCACCACACCACCCACGGTCAGAATCAAGGGATCGTTCAACGCCATCTCAGTGCCTGCAATCTGGATCATGGGGGTCAGTTTGTTCTCGTTTTGTTTCTATCTTGTTAAACCGTGTTTGAAACCAGATCAACTGCGTCCGAACAGGCGTTCGATATCGCTGAGTTTAAGTTCCACATAGGTTGGTCGCCCATGGTTGCACTGGCCGGAATGCGGCGTCGCCTCCATCTCGCGCAGCAGGGCATTCATTTCCTCGGCCCGCATTCGACGGCCGGATCGGATCGACCCATGGCAGGCCACCCGGCTGAGGATCGCCTCGATCCTTGCCTGCACCATCTGGCTTTCACCCTGATCGGCGAGTTCATCCAGGATGTCGAGGACTATGGCGCGCGCATCGACTTCGCCCAGAATGGCGGGGGTTTCGCGTACGGCAATGGCGCTTCCGCCGAAGGGCTCGATGGTCAGGCCAAGGCGCGTCAAGTCATCTGCGACGGCCATCAGGCGGGCGCAATCCCCGTCGGACAATTCCACGATTTCCGGAATCAGCAGGGCCTGCGCCGCGACGCCATTCTCGGCCATCTGCGTTTTCAGCTTCTCATAAACCAGCCGTTCATGTGCTGCGTGTTGATCTACGATCACCATGCCATCGGCGGTCTGGGCAATGATGTAATTCTCGTGCACCTGTCCGCGGGCTGCACCAAGCGGCAGATCCTGCGCCTGAGGCTGCTCCTGCATCTCGGCGACCTGCGCAACCGGGGTCGGCTCGACAATGCTGCCGCTATAGTCATTGGCCAGCTCGGCAAAACCCGGAGCCTGCGCGCGATACGCCGCCGTGCGCGCGGCAGGCGACGGACGATCCATCTGGTAAACCCGCGCCGGAGCAGGCTGTGCAGGTTCTGGCCGCATCGCGCCCAGCGTCGCATTCGCCACGGTCGAGGATGCCCTGTGCCCGGCTTCCGCCAAAGCATGACGCAGACTGGACACGATCAGCCCCCGCGCGACGCCGGGATCCCGGAACCGAACCTCGGATTTCGCGGGGTGGACGTTCACGTCAACCAGCGTGGGGTCGCAGTCGATGAACAACGCCGCAGCCGGGTGGCGGTCGCGGCTCAGGAAATCGAAATAGGCCGCCCGCAGCGCGCCGGTCAGCATCTTGTCGCGCACGGGGCGTCCATTGACGAAAAGATACTGTGTTACGGCAGCCCCCCGCGAGTAGGTCGGCAGGGCGGCATAGCCGTACAGCCGGATGCCATCACGAGAGGCATCAATCTGCAAAGCGTTTTCTGCGAATTCGCGCCCGATCACGCGGGCCAGTCGGGCGTGGAGCGCATCAAACAGATCTCCGTTCTCGCGATCCGCGCGGAAGGTCACGCGACCCTCTCCGCCGCCGGATACATCCCGCAGAGCGAATGTCACGGAAGGTTCGGCCATGGCCAGCCGTTTCACAATATCGGTGATCGCCTGCCCCTCGGCCCGGTCCGTGCGCATGAATTTCAGGCGGGCCGGTGTGGCGTAGAACAGATCGCGCAGTTCGACCACAGTCCCCGCGCGCAGGGCGGCGGGTTTGACCGCATCCATCTTGCCACCCGCGACGTGCACCTGCGCCGCATCCGCGCCGGGAACACGGCTGGTGATGGTCAGACGCCCAACAGCACCCAAGGATGGCAGCGCCTCGCCCCGAAAGCCGAAAGTGTGGATGTTCAGCAGGTCCGAACCGTCAATCTTTGACGTGGCATGGCGGGACAAGGCCAGCGGCAGATCTTCCGCCGCGATACCGCAGCCATCATCCGTGACCCGGATCAGGGTCTTGCCGCCATCCGCGATATCGATGGCGATCCGCGTGGCCCCGGCATCGATTGCATTCTCGACCAGTTCCTTGACCGCCGAGGCCGGTCGCTCCACCACCTCACCAGCCGCGATGCGGTTGATTGCGGCATCGTCGAGCTGCCTAATTACGGGGCGTTTTTCGCCGATATTGGGGTTTGCCTGCGCCATACCCCTACACCTAGCATAGTCGCGCACGATTCTGCCACCGGTTTGAACCGCAGATTCTAAAAGAGAGGGGGCGCCCGGGTATCCGCGAACGAGAACTCATTCCGGATCACCCGGACGTGCCAAGTGAGTGGTGTGTTTCAGCAAATTTATGAGACCGCATGTATCACGCACCTGTCGGAAAATCTGTTTAAGATTCTCGGGCTCAGTTTCTTGGCAGAGATTGGCCGATGACGTGTGGGCCTGTGTGGCGAAAAAATGCCTGATCAGGCAGATATGCGCGCACCGATCCTGCCCCGGCAGGGTCCGAACATCGCTGCCGCCGCAAGAATCAGGCCTGACATCGTGGCGATCATACCCGCCGCGCTGACGGCATCCGCGCCGCCCAGCCACAGCGGGCCATAACCTGCCAGCACATAGCCCGACACCGCCGAGGCAATGGCGAACACAACGCTCCAGGCGATCTGCGCTTCCAGCCGGTTGGTCAACATCCGCGCCGCGGCAGGCGGGCAGATGAACATGGCGATCACGATGATCGAGCCCACCGCGTCAAAGGCCGCCACCGCCGCGATGGCCGCGGTGATGACCAATGCCATGCCCAGAACGCCGGTGCGAATGCCAATGGTCCGGGCAAAGCCTTCGTCGAAGGTAGAGATCTTCAGCGGCCGCCAGAACAGCCAGGTGAACAAAGACACACCGAGCAGTGTCAGCGCTATGCGGGGTAATTCCGGGGGCAGCCCGGACAGCGCCTCTGTGTCCAGCAAGGACGACCATCCGGTGGCGTCCAGCCAGATCAGGCTTTCGAGATTGCCGTAAAGCGCATGTTCCACATCCAGATGCACCGTCGACGTATCCGTCTGCTCAAGTAGCAGGACGCCCGCGGCGAACATGGTGGTAAAGACCACGCCCATGGCGGCCCCCGGTTCGATCTGACCCAATCGGCGAATGGCTTCGATCAGCACTACGGCCACAACGGCAGCGCCCGCCGCGCCCAGCATCATCGGCCAGGTCGATATCGCCCCTGTGATCAGAAACGCCACAACGATCCCCGGCAGCACCACATGGCTGATAGCGTCTCCGATCAATGCCTGTTTGCGCAACACCAGAAAATTGCCGGGCAACGCGCAGGCAATGGCCGCAAACGTACCGATCAGCAACGGTGTCAGAGACAGAGGGACAAATTCTTCACCACTCATACCGGCACCCCCATTGGCCCGCCGATGCGGCGGTCTATCTCGGCGATCTGGTCGCGGGTCAGGACGGTTTCGATGTCCCGTAACCCGTCATAAAGCGCGGCTGTTGCCTCATGCGCCTGATCTGCGCGCACGATTTCCCAGCGCTTTTCGTCCCGCAACGCCTTGGCCGCGCGGGCTTTGCCGATATCGGTTGCAACGCCGTCCGCGCGCACCAGCCCAGCGCGGCGCAGCAAGCGCAGGGTCAGGGGCTCGTAGATCTTTTGCCCCTGCGCCAAGGCCAAAAGACCCTGACGAATATGCACCCGGCGCTGAAAGCGCAAATGGCGCAGCACCGCCGCCAGAACGCCACGTATCGGCGCCAGAAACAAAGACACGACAAAAAAGGCAAAGCTGACCAGAACGATGATCGGCCCGGTCGGAAGGTTTGGCGCCGAGGCCGAAATGGCCGCGCCAATGTACCCCGCCAACCCGCCGGCCAATCCCGCAAGCAGAACCACATGGTCCGAGCGTTCGGACCAGAACCGCGCGGTCACGGCGGGAATGATCAGCAAAGCCACGATCAGAATCAGACCTACGATTTTCAGGCCGACCACGGTCACGGCCATGACCAAACCCATCATGGCCAGATCGATCCTGTGCACCGGCAACCCGCGTGCTGCGGCATATTCAGGATCGAAGGCCACAAGAATCATCGGGCGACGAATGATCATGACCAGCAGCAGCGTCGCAGCGCCGCCGACCGCAATGATCATCGCATCAGCCCAGAGCATCCCGGCAGTGGACCCCAAAAGGAAGCCTTCCAGCCCGGCCTGACGGCCTACGCCCATCGTCTGAATGACCGTCAGCAACACGATGCCAAAGCCGAAGAAGACCGACAGGACCGCTCCGATGGCGGCATCTTCGGCCAAACGCGTGTGACGCGTCAGCCAGTTCATGCAGAGAAGGCCGATCCAGGCCGAGATGGCCGATCCTGCCAACAGGCCCAGCAGGTTGCGCCCGTCTCCTCCCAGTGCGACCAATACCATGAAAGCCAGACAGACGCCCGGCAGGGTTGCGTGGCTGATTGCGTCACTGACCAAGGCGCGCTTGCGCAGAAACAGAAACGTCCCCGTCACACCGGCTGAAACACCCAGCAAGGTTGCACCGATGGCGACCAGCGTGGCGTTGTAGCCAAGTTGCAGGGTCAGAGCATCCCAAAGCATGCGTTACCCCAGCGCGCGCGATATCTGATCGATCTGCGCGGTTGCCAGTCGACCCCCATATGCTGATTGCAAGGTTTCCGCCGTGAAGGCCTCGGCCACTGGTCCC
Organism: Ruegeria sp. HKCCSP346; assembly: GCF_017872595.1. Classification (NCBI taxonomy): domain Bacteria; kingdom Pseudomonadati; phylum Pseudomonadota; class Alphaproteobacteria; order Rhodobacterales; family Roseobacteraceae; genus Ruegeria; species Ruegeria sp. HKCCSP346. The sequence continues at coordinate 182,714 of NZ_JAEDOT010000007.1, read as the reverse complement.
TCGGCCACCTTGCGGGTGTTGATCAGGAAGACATGGTCGAAATAATCGGTCACGGTCGCAAGGTCGTGATGCACCACGACAACCGTCTTGCCCGCCTCTTTCAGGGATTTCAGCACCGAGATGATGGCTTTCTCGGTGGCGGCATCGACACCTGCAAAAGGTTCGTCCAGAAGATACAGATCCGCGCCCTGCGCCAGCGCGCGCGCCAGAAAGACACGTTGTTGCTGCCCGCCGGACAGCTGCCCGATCTGGCGATCCGCGAAATCCCGCATTCCCACACGGTGCAAACAATCCATCGCGCACGCCTTGTGGCGGGCACGCACGCGGCCCAGCAAGCCAAGTTCGCGCGACAGGCCCATCAGAACCACGTCGATGACACGCGTTGGAAAATCCCAATCCACGCTGGCACGCTGAGGAACATAGGCAATGCGCGCGCGCTGCGTGTCCAATGGCTGGCCAAACACGGTCACTTGACCTGACAAAGGGGAAACGATGCCAAGCGCCGCCTTGAGCAATGTGGATTTCCCGGCCCCGTTCGGCCCGATGATCGCCGTCATCGCCCCGGGCTGTACGGTCATGTCGACTGAAAACACCGCAGGTTTCTGCCCGTATGAAACCGTCAGGCCGCGCAGGGCAAGGGGGCTGTCGGCCAACCCCTTGTCACCCACGGTCACGCCTTCATTGCTGATCAGGCCCAGCATCGATCAAAACCCCGCCGACAGTTTTCCGTCCATGCCACGATCTGGCACATCGCCACCCAAAGCACTGGCAATGACCGTGATGTTATGGTCCAGCATACCAAGATAGGTACCTTCATAGGTTCCTTCTTCACCCATGGCGTCCGAGAACAACTCGCCCCCCACGTGCACTTCATGACCCTTGGCGGCCGCGCCCTCGATCAGCGCGCGGATCGAACGATCCGAGACCGAGCTTTCGACGAAAACAGCCGTGATCTTGCGGTCAACCAGCAGATCGACCAATTCGCCTATCCGGTTCAGTCCCGCCTCGGACTGGGTCGAGATGCCCTGAATTCCCAGAACCTCGAACCCGAAACTTTCACCAAAGTAACCAAAGGCATCATGGGCGGTTACAAGAACCTTGTTGTTGTCGGGAACGGACGCCAGAACTTGATCTGCATAGGCTGTCAGGCGATCGATATCTGCCAGGTGGGCCTGCGCATTCGCTGCAAAAACCTCGGCCGCTTCAGGACGCACCTCGGTGAGGGCTGCCTGCACTTCAAGTACCACGTCCCGCCACAACTCGGGCGTCATCCAAACATGCGGATCATATTTGTCGGCGTAATCGTCATGGGCGCGCAGCTTCGACGTGTCGATACCTTCGGCAACTGCAACTACGGTTCGCTTGCGTTCAAGGTCATGGAAGAAATCTTCCATCTGCGCCTCGAGGTACAAACCATGCCACAGGATCAGATCCGCACGCGTCATCGCCACGATATCGCTGCGGGTCTGACGATAGGCATGCGGGTCGACGCCCGGCCCCATCAGCCCCTTGACGTCTACCTGATCACCACCGACCTGACGTGCCGCGTCAGCAATCATGCCCGTCGTGGCCACAACCTTGAGGGGTGCATCGGCCCAGGCCGTGACCGGCAGGGAAAAGGCCAGCGCCAATACCGCAAGAAAATTCCGGCGAATCATCTTCTACCTCAGTTTTTGCTTCTCGTTCGAACTGAATATGAGAACCATTCGCAAGTAAGTCAACGCTAATGCGAATTATTCGCAAGAAAGCGGTTACATTTTGTCCATTTGGTCAAAAATTATCCAAACATTGCCCGCCTGCATCTTCCATTCCCCGGTCTCCCGTGCGATTTTGTCGCAAACCTCCCAAAGGACGTGACAATGGATACGCAGAGCTCAGAAAGCCCCGTGCGCACCGCGCATCTGCCGCAAGTGACCGAAGCCCGGAATCCCGGCATGGATCTGGACCTGGACTGGGTGCGCGCCGTGCAGGCCAACACCTCGGCCATTGAGCGCCGGGCCGCGACCCTGCCCGGGCGCCGGTCGGTGAAAAAGGAACATCAGGCCGCGTGGCTGCTGAAGGCAATCACCATGATCGACCTGACCACCCTGTCGGGCGATGACACCGAGGGCCGCGTGCGCCGCCTGTGCTCCAAGGCCCGGCAGCCCGTGTCGCCCGACCTGCTGAAGGCGCTGGACATGCCACCGATCACCACCGGCGCGGTCTGTGTCTATCACGACATGATCGAAACGGCGGTGGATGCGCTGACAGGCACCGGCATTCCGGTCGCGGCCGTCTCCACCGGCTTTCCGGCGGGCCTGTCGCCCTTTCACCTGCGCGTGGCCGAGATCGACGAAAGCGTGAAGGCCGGGGCCGAGGAGATCGACATCGTGATCTCGCGACGCCTTGTGCTGAAAGGCGACTGGCAGGCGCTCTATGACGAGATGAAGGCATTCCGCGACGCCTGCGGCGAGGCGCATGTAAAGGCCATCCTGGCCACGGGCGAGCTGGGCAGCCTGCGTAACGTGGCGCGTGCCTCGCTGGTCTGCATGATGGCGGGGGCCGATTTCATCAAGACCTCGACCGGCAAGGAAAGCGTCAACGCCACCCTGCCCGTGTCGCTGGTGATGATCCGCGCGATCCGTGACTATTATGACCGCACCGGCTATCGCGTGGGCTACAAGCCCGCAGGCGGGATTTCCAAGGCCAAGGACGCGCTGGTCTACCTGTCGCTGATCAAGGACGAGCTCGGCGACCGCTGGCTGCAACCCGACCTGTTCCGGTTCGGCGCGTCGTCCCTGCTGGGCGATATCGAGCGGCAGTTGGAACATTTCGTCACCGGGGCATACTCGGCCGGCTACCGGCACCCGATGGGCTGAGGACAGAAAAAATGACAGTCAAAGAGATTTTCGAGACCATGGAATACGGACCCGCCCCGGAAAGTGCCGCCGAGGCCCTGGCATGGCTGGTCGATCAGGGCGACACGTTCGGCCATTTCATCGACGGCGCCTTCACCAAGCCCGGCAAAGGGTTTGAAAGCCGCAACCCGGCCACGGGCGAGGTTCTGGCCAAGCTGACCCAGGCCACACAGGCCGATGTGGACGCCGCCGTTGCCGCCGCCCGCAAGGCCCAGCCCAAATGGGAAAAGCTGGGCGGCCCCGCCCGCGCCCGATACCTCTATGCCATCGCGCGGCTGATACAGAAGCATGCCCGCCTGTTCGCAGTGCTGGAAACGCTGGACAACGGCAAGCCGATCCGGGAATCGCGCGACATCGACATTCCGCTGGTGCAGCGGCATTTCTACTATCACGCGGGAATGGCCCAGCTGATGGAAACCGAGCTGCCCGACGCACAGGCGCTGGGGGTCTGCGGCCAGATCATCCCGTGGAACTTCCCGCTGCTGATGCTGGCGTGGAAAGTGGCCCCAGCGTTGGCCATGGGCAACACGGTGGTTCTGAAACCGGCCGAATACACCTCGCTGACAGCGCTGCTGTTTGCCGATATCTGCATGCAGGCTGGCCTGCCCAAGGGCGTGGTCAACATCGTCACCGGCGACGGCGCGGTGGGCGAGATGATCGTGGCCGCAGACGTGGACAAGATCGCCTTTACCGGCTCGACCGTAGTGGGTCGCCGCATCCGCGAGACCACCGCCGGGTCGGGCAAGTCCCTCACGCTCGAGCTGGGCGGCAAGTCGCCTTATATCGTCTTCGACGACGCCGATATCGACTCAGCCATCGAAGGTCTGGTCGATGCGATCTGGTTCAATCAGGGCCAGGTCTGCTGCGCGGGCTCGCGCCTGTTGGTGCAAGAGGGCATTGCCGAGCGCTTCTATGCCAAGCTGCGCGCCCGCATGGACACGCTGCGCATCGGCAACCCGCTGGACAAATGCATCGACGTGGGTGCCGTGGTGGATCCGGTTCAGTTGCAGACGATCACCTCCATGGTCGACAGCAATACGGTGGGCCATGTGCATCAGGCTGCCTGCGAATTGCCCGCAAATGGCTGCTACTACCCGCCGACGCTGATCACCGGGCTCGAAACCTCGGACCCGTTGATGCAGGAGGAGATATTCGGCCCGGTTCTGGTCTCGTCGACCTTCCGCACCCCGGCCGAGGCGGTCGAACTGGCCAACAACACCCGTTACGGGTTGGCGGCCACGGTCTGGACCGAAAACGTCAACCTTGCGCTGGACATCGCACCCAAGCTGGTCGCGGGCGTGGTCTGGGTCAATGCCACCAACCTGTTCGACGCGGCCGCGGGCTTTGGCGGCGTGCGCGAAAGCGGCTTTGGCCGCGAAGGCGGCTGGGAAGGGCTGGCCGCGTATACCAGACCTAAGGGCAAGGCCAAGCCGCTGACAAAGATCGAACCTATTGTGGGCGAAGGTGGCCCGGTCGATCCGGTCGACCGCACCGCCAAGCTCTATGTCGGTGGCAAGCAGGCGCGGCCCGATGGCGGCTATTCCCGCGCGGTCTGGGGCAAGGCGGGCCTGCTGGGCCATGTGGGTCTGGCCAACCGCAAGGACGTGCGCAACGCGGTTGAGGCCGCGGCGGGGGCCAAGGGCTGGTCCAAGACCACCGGCCATCTGCGCGCGCAGATCCTGTATTACATCGGCGAGAACCTGTCGGCCCGTGCTGACGAGTTCGCCGCGCGTATCGACGCCATGACCGGTCGCAAGGACGGTGCGAAAGAGGTCGACGCCGCGATCCAGCGCCTGTTCACCGCCGCCGCCTGGGCCGACAAGTATGACGGCCAGGTGCATGGCGTTCCGATCCGGGGCGTGGCGATTGCGATGAAGGAACCGGTGGGCGTGATCGGCGCGCTTTGCGCCGACGAGGCGCCGCTGCTGGGTCTGGTCTCGGCCATGGCCCCGGCGATCGCGATGGGCAACCGGGTGGTTCTGGTGGCGTCCGAGCCCTACCCGCTGGCGGCGACCGATTTCTATCAGGTGCTGGACACCTCGGACGTGCCCGCAGGCGTGGTCAACATCCTGACCGGCAGCCATGCGGAGCTGGCGAAACCGCTGGCCTCGCACCTGAATGTCGATGCGGTCTGGTCGTTCTCATCCACCGATCTGTCGAAAGAGATCGAGGTCGTCTCGGCTGGGAACCTGAAACGGACCTGGGTGAATAACGCGACGGCATTTGATTGGGGCGTGGACCATTCCCGCCGCTTCCTGCAGGCTGCGACCGAAGTCAAAAACATCTGGGTGCCCTACGGCGAGTAGGGCTCCCCGCCAAGGGAGGCCTACATGGATTTTTCAGGAAAAACCGTCATCGTCATTGGCGGAACCAGCGGTATCAATCGCGGCATTGCCGAGGCCTTCGCAGCCTCGGGCGCGAAACTGGCCGTGGCCAGCCGCTCGCAGGACAAGGTGGATGACACCGTCTCTGCGCTGAAGGCGGCAGGCGCGGCCGAGGCGATCGGCGCGGCCTTTGACGTGCGTGATGCCGAAGCGGTCGCGGAGGGGCTGAAACAGTTCCACGCGGCGCTCGGTGATTTCGACGTGCTGGTTTCGGGGGCGGCGGGCAACTTCCCGGCGCTGATGGCGGAAATGTCGGCCAACGCCTTCCGCACCGTGGTCGAAATCGACCTGATGGGCACCGTGCATGTGCTGAAAGGCGCCTATTCCTATCTGAAACGCCCCGGCGGCAACATCATCAACATCTCGGCGCCGCAATCCTACCTGCCCTACGAGGGCCAGGCCCATGTCTGTGCCGCCAAGGCGGGCGTCGATCAGATCACCCGCACCCTGTCGATGGAATGGGGTGTGGAAGGCATCCGGGTGAACTCGGTGGTGCCGGGCTTCATCGAGGGCACCGAAGGCGCGAAACGGCTGGCCCCCACCCCAGACGCGGGCGAGCAGCTGCGCCGGGACGTGCCGCTGGGCCGCTGGGGCACCCCGCAGGACGTAGCCAATGCCTGCCTGTTTCTGGCCTCGGACATGGCCAGCTATATCAGCGGTACGGTTCTGGCGGTGGACGGGGCGTTGTATCAGCGCGGCTCGGGCCAGTTCGGCCAGATGATGGGAGACATGCTGCGCAGCATGAAAAAGGGGTAAGCCGCAGCTTACCCCCGAAAGGTTCAGTTCGTTGTTTCCAGGCCCACCGGCTTGCCAACGACGACAAAGTGCAGACCGTCCGGGTCAAGCAGTTCGGCAGCAACGCGGTTGACATCTTCCAATGTCACCGCGTTCACCTTGTCATTGCGGGTGGCGATATAGTCGATCGGCAGGCCTTCCATCTGCATTCCGACCATGATCGAGGCAATCTGACCATTGCCATCGAACCGCAGCGGATAGGCGCCGGTCAGATAGGTCTTGGCGTCGTCAAGTTCCTCTTGCGTCACACCCTCGGTGGCCGCGCGCGCCCATTCATCGCGAATTACGTCGACGGCTTCGGCGATACGGTCATTAGCCGAGGACACGGACCCGAGGTAGACCGAAGCCAGATCCTTGGGCACCAGATAGGTCCCGACCCCATAGGTCAGGCCGCGCTTTTCGCGCACCTCCTGCATCAGCCGGCTTTCAAACCCGCCCCCGCCAAGAATGTGGTTCAGAACGAAGGCCGCAAAGAAATCCGGGTCATCCCGATCAATCCCGGCCTGACCGAACAAGGCCACGGACTGAGGCGTGTCGAATTCGACAACACTGACGCCGCCGGGAATGTTCACCTCGGCCTTGCCCGGGATGGGCTTGCCGGTGTCCGGCAAGTCGCCAAGCAGGGTATCAAGCAGGGTACCCAGTTCCTCAGCCGTGATATCGCCGACGGCCCCCACGTACAGACGATCCTTGGCGAACACGCCTTCGTAAGCCGCGACCACGTCATCGCGGGTCAGGGCCGAGACGCTTTCGATGGTGCCTTTCCCCTCGGATCCGTAGGGGTGATCGCCGTAGGCCATCTGCGCAAAGGTGAGGCCTGCGAGTTCGTTCGGGTCAGTCTGGTCCGAGCGCAGGCCCGACAGAACCTGCGCGCGCACGCGGTCAACCGCATCCTGATCAAAACGCGGTTCGTGGATCGTCGTGCGCAGCAAATCGACCACTTCATCCCGGTTTTCGGACAGAAAACGCGCGGAAATCGAAACTGAATCGTCGCCGGCATTGTATCGGAACGAAGCCGCCAGAGCCTCCAGCTCGCGGGCATAGGTCCGCGCATCCATGTCGCCCGCGCCTTCTTCGATCAGCCCGCTCATCAGGTTGACCGCGCCGCGTTTGTCAGGGTCGTCCAGCGACGTGCCACCACGGAACCGCAACTCCAGCGCGGTGAATGGGATGGAATGATCCTCGACCAGCCAGGCTTTGATACCACCGGGCGAGGTCACTTCTTCGATCTGGATCTCGGCCAAAGCCGGCAGGGCGACCAGGCAGGCAATCAGCGTTGCAACAAACCGTTTCATTGCGTCACCTCGTCATCGCGCGTCAGCCAACCTGTGACCGATGCCTCGGGTTGCAGAACTTCGCGGGCCGCGGCGATGATCTCATCTCCGGTCACGGCCTGAAGGATCTCGGGCCAGGCCTGAACATCTTCGACCGTCAGGCCGCTGGTCAGGGCCCGGCCATAGCGGTTGCCGATGCCGTCCACGTTGTCGCGCGCATAGGTCTGGGCGGCGCGCAGCTGCATCTTGATGCGCTCAAGATCGTCTTCGTTCACACCTTCGGCGATGAAGTCGGCCACGGCCTGGTCCATGGCGTCTTCGGCCTCTTGCAGGGAAACACCCTCGGCCGGAACCACGATCAGATCAAAGGTCGTGTCATCCAGCGAAACACCGCGATAGAACGCTCCGGCATAGACGGCCTTTTGCTGATCAAACTGCAACTTTTCGTTCAGGTAAGACGTCGTGCTGCCGCCCAGCAACTCGGCCAGCAGAAACAGAGCCGCCGCTTTTTCCTGTTCGCCCGGATCGCGTTCCGGGGCCAGATAGCTGCGCTGAACGTAAGGCTGGGCTACGCGCGGGTCTTTGAAGGTCAGGCGACGCTCGGCCGTTTGCGGCGGCTCTTGGGACCGAACCCGCTCGGGCAGGTCCGGGTTGGCGGGAATCACACCGTAATACTGATCGGCAAGCGAGCGGACTTCAGCGGGATCGACATCGCCCGTGACCACCAGAATGGCGTTGTTGGGCGCATAATGGGTCTGGTAGAACGACAGCGCGTCCTCCATGTCCAGATCCTCCATCTCGTGCATCCAGCCGATGATCGGCACGCCGTAGCGGTGGTTCAGATACTGGGCCGCACTCATCTGTTCGCCGAACAGGGCGCGCGGGTTGTTTTCGGTGCGCTGGTTGCGTTCCTCGAGAATCACGTCGCGTTCGGTCAGGATGTCCTCTTCGCTCAGCCGGAGGTTCCGCATCCGGTCGGATTCCATCCGCATCATCAGCTCAAGCCTGTCGGCGGCGACACGCTGAAAATAGGCGGTGTAGTCATACGAGGTGAAGGCGTTGTCGTTGCCGCCATTGGCAGCAACGGTGGCAGAGAACTCTCCCGGGGCCAGCGTGTCGGTGCCTTTGAACAGCAGGTGTTCCAGGAAATGCGCCACGCCGGATGATCCGATCGGCTCATCAGCGGATCCGGCCCGGTACCAGACCATATGCTGCACGACCGGGGCACGGTGGTCTTCGACCACGACGACATCCATGCCGTTGTCCAATGTGAATGTGGTGACCGCTTCTTTCCCGTCCTCGGCAAATACCGGGGCGGCAGCGATCAGGGCAGCCGACAAGGCCAGGGCCCGAACCATAGGGCATCCTCCGTTTCGTTTCTGGTATTCAAACTACGGTGACGCGGCCCGGGTTCAAGCCCGATGACGGAAAGTTAAGAATTATTCACCCGGCGGCGAAGAAGGGGTTTCGATCCCGGCCCGACGGGCGGCTTCCGTTTCCGCGAACGGATCGATCGATTGTTTTTCGTAAACCTGACCATAGCGGTCGACCGGGAACAGACGCAGGCCGGTCCAGCGCCCCCGGCGTTTGCGGAACGCGGCGTCATCAGCCTCGACCACCTGCCGCGCATCGGGAGAAACACCATATCGACTGGAAGCCGTGACAAGCGCTGCATCCGAGGATGGCACAGCCGCGTTCGGATTCAGCGCAGCAGCATTGCCGCCCAGCGCAGCCACCGCATCGGCATTTGGGTTCGGATCCGTCAGGTTCGCGCCACCCGGCGTAGGTGCAGGCAAGAAGGCATAGTCCTGAGGTTGGGTCAGCGGCTTGACCGGCAACACAGAAAACTCATCCGGCCCCGGGCCTGGAGGCGCCAGATCCCGCAGACCGGGATTCGAACACGCCGCAACCGCAGCGGCAACAGTCAAAACAAATAGGGCGCGCGGCATCCGCATTGGTGTCTCCAGCCTGTTTCAGGCGCTTTTATCGCATATCATTCCGCGCGTCACGAGGCCTTTTTGCCGTCAAACAGCACCAGCCCGATGGCTCCTGCAAATATGAAGACATCTGCGAGGTTGAAAACAAACGGATTGTTGATGCCGCAACAGGACATGTTCAGGAAATCCAGAACAAAGCCGTAAAGAACCCGATCCACCACATTCGCCAGCGCACCGCCGATCAGCAGGCCACCGCAAAACAGCATCAGCCCCGAATGGGCTGCACGGCTGAGCCAGACAAGCACGCCGACACAGATCGCCACGGAAATACCGATCAGAATCCAGCGCGCAGCCTCCGAATTTCCTTGGAACAGGCCGAAATTGATTCCCCGGTTCTCGCCGTATTTGAACACCAGAAGCGGTGGCACAACATCAATGCCGCCGGGCTGATCGGCCACGCGCATGACATGAACGACCAGATATTTGCTGATCTGGTCGATCGCAAAGGCGGCCAGGGCCGCCCAGAGAAGCAGGCGTGACCGCATCAGTGACGGAAATGGCGCATGCCGGAGAAGACCATGGCCAATCCGGCCTCATCCGCAGCGGCGATCACTTCGTCATCCCGCATGGATCCGCCCGGTTGAATGACGCAGGTTGCACCTGCCTCGGCCGCTTCCATCAGCCCGTCAGGGAAGGGGAAGAACGCGTCCGAGGCCACGGCAGAGCCGATGGTCAACGGTTGGGCCAAGCCCAGCGCGTCGGCCATGCGCTCGGCTTTCTTGGCGGCGATCAGGGCCGAGTCCACACGGCTCATCTGGCCCGCGCCGACGCCGACGGTGGCGCCGTCTTTGACATAGACGATGGCGTTGGATTTGACGTGTTTGGCCACTTTCCACGCGAACAAAAGGTCACGCATCTGTTCGTCGGTCGGGGCCTTCTTGGTCACAACCTTCAGATCATCCAAGCCGACAAAGCCGTTGTCCTTGTCCTGCACCAGCAACCCGCCAGCCACCTGACGCACGGTTTTCCCGCCGGCGGCCACATCCGGCAAAGCTTCGGTTGTCAGCAGGCGCAGGTTTTTCTTGGCGGCAAAGATTGCCTTGGCCTCATCCGATGCGCCGGGGGCGATCACGACTTCGGTGAAAATCCCGGTGATCTCCTGCGCGGTTTCGGCGTCCAGGGGCTGATTCAACGCCACGATCCCGCCAAAGGCCGAGGTGCGGTCGCAATCGAATGCCGCCTTGTACGCCTCAAGCAGGGTTGCACCCCTTGCCACGCCACAGGGGTTGGCGTGCTTGATGATGGCACAGGCGGCGCCCTCAGTGGGGTCAAACTCGGCCACCAATTCAAAGGCCGCATCCGTGTCATTGATGTTGTTGTAGCTCAGTTCCTTGCCCTGATGCTGGATCGCGGTCGCTACACCGGGCCGATTGGTGCCGTCGGTGTAGAACGCGGCCTGCTGATGGCTGTTCTCGCCATAGCGCAAGGTCTGTTTCAATTCACCGGCAAACGCGCGGCGCTTGGGGGCTTCAAGCTCCAGCGCATCGGCCAGCCAGTTGGACACTGCCGTGTCATAGGCGGCGGTACGGGCATAGGCTTTCTGCGCCAGCTTGCGGCGGAATTTCGGACAGGTCGCGCCGTCGTGCTGATCCATATCGCCCAGCAGTTTTTCGTAGTCTTCAACATCCACGACCACATTTACGAACGCATGGTTCTTGGCCGCCGCGCGGATCATCGCCGGACCGCCGATGTCGATATTCTCGACGCACTCATCGTAACCTGCGCCTTTGGCCACGGTTGCTTCAAACGGATATAGGTTCACAACCAACAGATCGATTGCACCGATGCCGTGTTCGTTCATGGCTGCAACATGGGTGTCGTTGTCGCGCAGGGCCAGCAGCCCGCCATGCACCATCGGGTGCAGGGTCTTGACCCGGCCATCCATCATCTCGGGGAAGCCGGTGATCTCGCTGACATCCTTCACCGCAAGCCCTGCATCGCGCAGCGCCTTGGCCGTGCCGCCGGTCGACAGCAGCTCGACCCCGCGTTCGGCCAGCGCCTTGCCCAGCTCGATCAGCCCGGTTTTGTCGGATACGGAAAGCAACGCGCGGCGCACGGGGTGAAGATCGGTCATGGGTCCAAAGGTCCTTTTGGCGTCAGTCTAACTCGGGCTCGTCCCGGTGCGTATCGCGCACGGCATAGGCTGTGTCCTGTGCCTTGCTCAGAGTCCACCGGGTGCGCGTCGCATACTCCATTGCGCGCCCGGATAGAACGATCTGTTTTGTCGCGCGTGGCTTCAAACGCCCTTTTTCAAGGTAAACGCTTGGCTCGACGGACAATTTTCCAACGCCGTCATGTCGGAAAACCCAGATTTCACCGCTTTTGAGCGCCATCGACACTGCCGCCCCGCCCAAATCCAGCGCCGCATCGACATCCGGATGCAGGTGAAACCGGATGTCATAGCCAATGCCTTTGAGGCCCGAAGCGTCCATCGCCTTGTCAAATTGACGCTTTGCCTTGTCGGTCGCCGTCAGCAGAATATCCTCGACCGTCAGCTCGCGCCCGTCAAATCGCAACTCAAAGGTCCGCGCATGGGTCAGACCAAAGACCTTTGCGTATCCATCGTGCCCCGCCATGAAGCGGATGCCCTCGAACGCATCCTCGAAATCAACGGGCACCTCCTGTGGCGCGTCCACCAGCGCCTGCGCTTCACGCCCCGGCACCGGTTTGGCCAGCCGGGCGCTTGAGAACCCATCTAGGCAAAGCGTCGAGTGCGACGGCGTCGCCCGTCCTGCGCGGCGCCATTCCAGCCCGAAACTGGCCCCCGACCCGCAATTCACGATCAGCGGCCGCCGCCCCGAGGTCAGCTCGAACGCCAGAGTAGAGGCATGCGCATTGTAAGAGGCCGCCCCCGACGGCGGTATGCTGGCATCCACGATCACCGTGGTGCGCGCCGCAGACAGACGGGCATAGCCCATTGGTAGTTCGGTCGCTGCCTTGTGCTTGACGCCGCTTTGCGCAAGGGCCTGTTCCAGTCGCCCTTCGACACCGCGCCCACCGCCATGGAACCGCGCCAAGGCCCCATCCGCATGGCGCAGGCTGCGCAGGGTCGGCGCGATCCGTTTGATCGCATTGGCCTGAGCGGCAGGCGTCCCGCGACCAAGATCATTCAGCGCAGCCGAAGTCCAGCTGAGCAGCGTGAATACCTCGAGCAATTCTTCCGGATTGCGGGTTGGAATTCCGCCCTGCGCATCCACCTGACGGTCGCATTCCCCGGCCAGGGCGCGCAGCGCCGGGTCGGCCATTCGCTCCAGCCCCTCCAGCGCCAGCCCGGCCTGCACCAGTCCGGCCAGCGCCTCGAACCGGGGCAGTCCCGGGGTCGCGGCATGCCAGCGTTTGGACAGGAACCATGTTTGCTGGGCCAGCGAGCGGAAAAACAGTTTGCTTTGTTTTTCATCCGCCCCTCGCAGCAGAAAAAGCGCATGGTTGATCCAGCGCATCACCCGACGTCCGGTCAGATCAGGCGCCCAGCCGGGCCCTTGCCCGCGGCCATGAGATTCGATCCATCCCCACACCCAGCGCTGCGCCTTTTCCCGCGCACGCATGTCTCCGACCGCCGCCAGATCATCCAGCCACGCAAAGCCGTGACGTTCTTCGTCAAAGCCGGCACTGGGGGCGGTGACGTCCCAAAGCCCGGTATCCTCGGCCTCGACCAGATAGCCCGCGAACAACAGATTTCCGGCAACCAGTTGCCGGCCACGTGCGAACGAACCCACCGAGCGCGGATCCGGTTGCGCAACAAACCCTGTGACCGCCTTTTGCCGCTGGCTCAGGCGCGCATAGAAACGGTTCTTAAACCGCATCCACCGACTGGCCATGGTGTCTGAATTCGACATGACGCGTGTTACTCTGCCCCTTGCGCTCTGCTGGCGCTTGAGACCCAACGATAGACCGCGCCGATCGTCAAGTCACCGAAAAGCGTGCGTTCAGACGGATTTGGTCAGACACGCGATGTAGAACCCGTCCATACCACCCCGATCCGGCCAATAATCCGGTCGCAATCGCAAGCCGCCTTCTTCGGTGATCCAATCCGTTTCGACACCGGGTACGTTCAGCGCGTCGCGATCCACGCTCATGTCCGAATACATGCCCAGCGCCTCTTCAACCTGAACTTCCCCCTCGTCCGGCAGCAGGGAACACGTGCAATAGGCCAGGCGCCCACCGGGTTTGAGCAAGCCCCACGCATGGGCCAACATGCGCGTCTGGAGCTCGATCAGGCCGCCGAATTCCGAACCGTCCTTGGCAAACGGCAAGTCAGGATGCCTGCGAATCGTACCCGTGGCCGAGCACGGCGCGTCCAGCAGGATCGCGTCGTACCGGTCTTCGTGTTCCAGCGCATCGCCCACGATGACCTTCGCCCTGAGGCCGGTCCTTGCAAGGTTCTCGCGCACCCGTTCCATCCGTGATTCCGACACGTCTAGCGCCGTGACATCAGCCCCTGCGGCAGCAAGCTGCATCGTTTTCCCACCCGGCGCCGCACACAGATCCAGCACTTTCTGGCCCGCCTTCGGGGCCAGAACGCGAACCGGCAATGCGGCCGCCGCATCCTGCACCCACCAGTCTCCGGCCTTGTACCCCGGCAGGGTCGAGACCTGACCCGCATCGTGCAACCGCACCGACCCGGTCGGAAGGATCTCGCCTGAAGGGCCTTCCGCCCCGGGTTTCAAGGTAAGGTCCAGTGGCGCACCCGCGAAATGTGCCTGCTCCATTCCGGTAACGGCATCCGTGCCCCACGCTGCGATCAGCGGTTCACGCAACCAGTCCGGCAAACGCGGAACGCGCATCTTCGGCCACGCCTCGGGGCCTTCTGCCGCAACCTTGCGCAGAACGGCATTCACCAACCCCTTGAGGCGACCATGCTTGCGCGAACGGCTGACGATCTCGACCATGGAATTGACGACGCCATGGGCGGCTTCGCCGTTGCAAAGCTCGACCGCACCCAGTCTCAGCGCGTTGTGGACCGTCAGAGCGGGTGTTCGGTTCAGGTGGTTGGCCAGCAGGCGGTCGGCCCGTTCCATCCCACGCAGTGTTTCCAACGCCAGTCGCTGGGCACGCGCGCGATCCTCGGGTTCCAACCGATCCACTGCGCCCGCCGCCAGACACTCGGCCAGCAGGCGACCTTCGCCCAGAACCTGATCCAGAAGATAGATTGCGCTGCGCCGTGCTGCTGTCGCGCTGTTAGACATGGTACCGCCTTCATGTGACCTGCGCCCGCATTGCCAATAGCGGACGCGGGCGTATATCAAGACTGCGCAAGGAAAGGAACCCGATGTCATGAGTGACGACCGCAAAGACTTGCCCCCCGCCGCCCAGCGCGCCCTGGCCGAAGCGGAAGAACGCCGCCGCAAAGCCAAAGCCGAGGCCCGGGAATTGCCGAAAGAGCTGGGTGGCCGAGACGGACCGGACCCGGCCCGCTACGGTGACTGGGAAAAGAAGGGCATCGCCATCGATTTCTGAACGGTCAACCACGCAGCGCCTTGAGGAAATCCTCGATCAGCGCCCGTTGTTTTCTGGACTTCGCCCGGTCTTCAGGCCAGGTCAGCCAGTACCCGTCTTTGGTGTGCAATTCGGGTAAATCCAGCCGCCGCAACCGACCCTCTTGCAAGTCGGCAAGGGCCAAGGGCACCGATCCCAAAACCACACCCATGCCGCGCTGCGCAGCCGAAATCGCATGTTCCATCGAATCAAAACTGATTTTTGATTGCGGCAGGTCCTGCTGGCCGTTTTTCTGGCTCCACTCTCTCCAGCCGGGGCGTTCTCCGCGCAGGTCAATCAATTGGGCGCCCCAGTCGACACCCGGCGGCGCCATGGGGGCAAGGACCTCAGGCGCGATCAGGGCGGCATCACGCCCGGCCCAGATGCCCCGACCATATCGGATTTGCAGCCAGGTTCGTTCTTCGTCCAAAGACGACCGGCGCGCGACCGAGTCGGTCATCACCCGAACCCCTGGCTGCATCTCGTGAAACCGGGTCAGTGCCGGCAGAACCAGTGCGTGGATGTTCGACGACAAGCCGGCCACGCGCAACTCGCGCGGGGATTTGCCAAACAGGTCCTCGGTATTGCGCTCCAGCGCGCGAAGGCTGTCCTGCACCAAAGGCAGATAGCTTTCACCTTCGACCGTCAGCGACACGCCCCGCGCCTCGCGCACGAACAAGGATCGGCCCAGCCAGGCTTCGAGGTTGCCGATCCGCTGGCTGACAGCGGCCTGCGTCAGCCCGAATTCCTTGGCTGCTGCCGAGAACCCACCAAGACGCCCCGCGGCCTCGAACACGCGCAGCCAGTCCAGTGGCGGTAGCCCGATCTTTTTCTTAGCCATTAGATTTTCCAAGCCTCAGCCGAAATAAGGATTAATTGTCGTAATGCCATGAACGGCGTATCTGCTCAACCAAAGCTCGCGCCGAACAGGAGACCCCAAATGCTGCGCACCGCCACCCATGACACTTCGATCGTCACCGTCGCGTTCGACACAGGAACGCAAGCCCGCTTTCACGCCGTCTGGTTGCGCGACAACGCGCTGGACCCGGAAACCCGCGCCCCGGGCAACGGCCAGCGGCTGATCACCATCGGCGATATCCCTGCTGACATCTCGGTCAGTTCAGCCGAGGTTGTCGCGGGCGGCCTTCAGGTCACGTTCCAGCCCGAAGACAAAACCGTTACCTTCCCGGCCGAATGGCTGATCGAACACAACTATGATTGCAAACGGGACGATACGCTGGGCCGCACCGCCCCCGGCATCATCACCTGGGAAGGCGGGATCGCCGCACCCTCTGGCGATTGGAACGAGGTTCATGCCAGCCCTGCGGCCAAACGCAACTGGCTGGCGTCTGTGGCGAGTTACGGCTTTGCCAAGCTGACGGGCGGGCCAACCGAACCAGAATCGCTTTTGAAAGTGGCCGACCTGTTCGGCTATGTCCGCGAAACCAACTATGGCCCTTATTTCGAGGTTCGGACGGAAGTGAACCCGACCAACCTCGCCTATACAGGGCTTGGCTTGCAGGCCCACACCGACAACCCCTATCGCGACCCTGTGCCGACGCTGCAAATCCTCTATTGTCTGGAAAACAGCGCCGAAGGCGGCGACTCGATCGTGGTCGACGGCTTTCGCGCTGCCGAAAAACTGCGTGCGCAGAACCCCGAAGGTTTTGCGCTGCTGGCAGGCTACCCGGCGCGGTTTGAATATAAGGGGTCAGACGGTGTCTGCCTGCGGTCTCGCCGTCCGATGATCGAATTGTCGCCGGATGGAGAACTGGTTGGCATTCGCTTCAACAACCGTTCCTCAGCGCCATTCGTGGACGTGCCTTTCGACAGGATGGAAGCCTATTACGCGGCTTACCGCCAACTGGGCGAGATCATCGACGACCCGGCCATGGGCGTGTCGTTCAAACTGGAGCCGGGCGAAAGTTTCATCGTCGACAACACCCGTGTCCTGCATGCACGGCTGGGCTATTCCGGTGCCGGTTCGCGCTGGTTGCAGGGATGCTATGCCGACAAGGACGGGCTGCTGTCAACACTGGCGGCGATGAAGATGACGCAGCCGGAGGCAGCGGAATGAAGCCCGATTTCTCGACCCTGAACCGGGACAATATCGTCGCCTTCATCGGGGATATCTTCGAACGCCGCGGCGGTGAGGAATATCTTGGCGAACCCGTCACCATGGCCCAGCACATGCTGCAAGGCGCCACCATCGCCGAACAGAACGGCCAGCCTGAAGAGATCATCGTCGGCGCCTTGTTGCATGATATCGGCCATTTCACATCCGAGTTCGGGACCTACCACCCCGATGATACCGAAGATCGCCACCACGAGGACGCAGGTGCGGAAGTTCTGGAACAGTTCTTCCCTTCGGTCATCACCGATTGCTGCCGCTATCACGTGGCCGCCAAACGGTATCTCTGCGCCACCAAGCCCGAATATTTCAACCGCCTCTCTGCCGCCTCGGTCCATACCTTGGAACTGCAAGGCGGCCCGATGAGCGCCGAAGAAGTCACCGCCTTCGAATCCAATCCAAACCTGAAAGAGATCATTCAAGTCCGGTACCTGGATGAGGCCGGCAAACGGGCGGACATGGAGACACCGGATTTCGCCCATTTCGCACCGATGGTGCAGCGCATGGTCGACAAGCACCTGGGGGCATCATGACCGCACCCGAGTACATCTTCGAGGCCAGTTCCAAGCCATCCCTGCCGTGGCACGAGGTTCCCCTGATCCGGGCGACGGACAACACGGTTAGGGGGTACGGCTGTTTGGTCGACGACCCCGAGACCTTTGAAATCGAGATCGTACGCTGGCCGCAGCAGGGCTGGCGACCGATTGACGACGGCACGGGTGACGAAGGCGGCTGGGTTGAAGGCACGTTCAAATGCGATTGGCAGGGTGACGTGCTTTACGGTGAGAACGAGGCGGTCAAAGGCCATTACGTGCTGGGTTGGTCCGCCGACCCTCAGCACGCGCAAACCGACCGGCAAACGGCCCCGCGGGATCAGGTGTTGCTGTGGCATATGAATTATCACCCCGATGGCGGGCAGATGTTCTGGCCGCTGGACAACAAGCCCTTCATCGTGCCCGCGGCCCTGCCTGGCGACAATCTGACCCCGGACAAGGTGGTGGCATTCTGGTGTGACGGGTCAAAGGGGCTCTATATCCATCCCGGCATCTGGCACGAGGGGATTTTCCCGGTCGAGGACAACCAGCGTTTTCTGGATCGTCAGGGCCGGGTCCACGCGCGGGTCAGCGCCGATATCGGCAAAGAGTTCGGCGTTTATCTGGCCTGCCCGCTGCGGGCGGATAAAGTCAGGGATTTGTGACCAACGCCCCCTGATGCCTCTGGCGCCGGCGCGCAATCCAGATCTGCACGGCCAGCAGATAAGGCACAAAGAACGCGAAATTCTGCACCAGATCAAAAGGGCCCGAGAAATCGGGCTCTGACCCCACCCCTCCGGTCAGCAGATACCAAAGCGTATAGTGGACTCGGTAAAGCCACGACCCCAACGCCAGCCAGAACAGCCGCAATCCCCATGCCCAATGGCCTGCGCGATCCCCTTCCAAAGCCCTGCGCGCCACCATCAGCGCAGCCGTGAAAAGACACAGCCCGTACAGAAAAAAGGCGGCAGACATCAGCGGCCCACCGATGGTTCCGCGCAGGGGAATATAGCTCATGCCCGCCAGCCCGGTGATCCATGCCAGCGCCACCAGACAGGCTCCCAACATGCGGTGAAATCGATTGTACTTGAGCCGCAGCCCCTTCAACAGTTGAAGCGGGACGAGTGCGACCAGAAAAGTACCAGCCAGAATGTGTACCAACATCGCGGCATTGCCGACATTCTCACCATCAGCGAACAAGTAACTGTGCCGGGCAGCGTCCTGCGACAGGCCTTTGCCGATCATTCCAACGCCATGCGCAACGAATGGCAACAGTGTCAGGTAGAACACCGCAAGCAAAATGCCGGTTGCCAGTCCAGAGCGCCGAATCCTCATGAATCAAAGCTTAGCGTCGGCGACCGCTTCGTCTATGGCTCACAACCCCAGCACATCCACCATGTCATATTGGCCGGGTGCCTTCCCCTGCCCCCACAGCGCCGCCTTCAGCGCGCCGCGGGCAAAAATCGCGCGGTCGCTGGCCAGATGGCGCAGAACGATGCGCTCGCCGGGCGCGGCGAACAGGACGTCATGTTCACCAACGATGTCTCCGCCGCGAATGGCGTGGAAGCCAATGTCACCACGCTTGCGCGCACCGGTGATGCCATCCCGCCCCCGGTCGGCCACATCCGACAGTTTGACGCCACGCCCCTCGGCGGCGGCCTCGCCCAGCATCAGCGCGGTGCCGGATGGTGCGTCCACCTTGTGATGGTGATGCCCTTCGATGATTTCGATATCAAAATCCTCATCCAGTGCAGCCGCGACTTTCTTGGTCAGTTGCACCAGCAGGTTGACGCCAAGGCTCATGTTCCCTGCCCGCACGATCACCGCGTGGCGCGAGGCCGGTTCCAGCGCGGCGATCTGCTCATCCGTCATGCCGGTCGTGCCGATCACATGCACGCAACGCGCCTGCGCGGCCAAAGCGGCAAAGTCCAGCGTCGCCTCGGGCACCGTAAAGTCGATCACCGCCTGTGCCTGCGCAAAAGCTTCCAGCGGGTCATCGGTAACTTTGACGCCCAGCGCTTGGCCACCCATGGCTTCGCCCACATCCTGACCGACCCAGTTATGCCCCATGCGCTCGACCACGCCGACCAGACGCGCCTGATCACTGTCGGTTACGGTCTTGATCAGCATCTGCCCCATACGGCCCGAAGCCCCTGTGATGACTATACCCGGAATATGGGCCATGGCGGTATTCCCTTGCTGCAAACTGCTCAAAGCCTCCTACCCCGTTCGCGCCCGCTTGGCAAAGCCCCGGTTTGCGCTTAGATCGGGGATTATGGCAAAGAACAAATTCCACGATGGCCCCGGCCCATCCCAACGACAGCTGCGCGTCGGCGAACTGATCCGCCGCACCCTGTCCGAGGTTCTGGCGCGCGGAGATGTCCACGACCCCGACCTGAACCGCATGTCGATCACAGTGGGTGAGGTGCGCACCTCGCCCGATCTGAAAATCGCCACCGCCTATGTGCTGCCCTTGGGCGGCAAAGGGCAGGAGGACGTGATCGATCTGCTCGCCCGCAACAAAAGTGAACTGAGGCGCATGGTCGGCAAAAAGGTCGGCCTGAAATTCTCGCCCGATCTTCGGTTCCGCCTGGATGACACGTTTGACCGTCTGGACGACACCCGCCGCATGTTCGAACAGGACGCGGTGCGCCGCGATCTGGACGAGTGATCCGGGCATTCGTCACATTGGGCGCGGTTGTCTGGGCCGCACAAGCCTCTGCGGTCACTTGCGAAAAGCTGACCCATGATGACAAGCGCTATACCGTCTGCGAGGTCGACGCGGAAAACGAAGACCTGCGCCTGTTTCTCAACGACGAAAACGGGGATCTGCTGGGGCATTTCTCGTCGGTGAACGAGGCGCTGGCCCCCGGCGGCAAGCGTCTGGCCTTTGCCATGAACGCGGGAATGTACCACGATGACCGTTCGCCCGTCGGCCATTATGTCGAGAACGGCAAAGAGGTCATGCGGGTGATCTCCAACCCCGGCCCCGGCAACTTCGGCCTGCTGCCCAACGGCGTGTTCTGCATCCGTGAGGGCCGCGCTGACGTGTTCGAGACGCTGGATTTCATCGACCGGGCCCCCGACTGCCGGTTCGCCAGCCAATCCGGCCCGATGCTGGTGATCGATGGTGACCTGCACCCCCGGTTCCTGCCCGATTCGACTTCGCTCTATGTGCGCAACGGGGTGGGCACCAGCGCCGATGGTACCCGCGCGGTGTTCGCGATTTCCGAAGATTACGTCACATTCCACGAATTCGGCCGTCTGTTCCGCGACGTGCTAGAAACTCCGAATGCGCTGTTCTTCGATGGCAATATCTCTCGCATGTATGACCGCGCGAACAATCGGTCCGATGTCGGGTTTTCGCTGGGGCCGATCGTGGGTGTGGTCGAAGACGCACCTTGAAATTGACAGGACGATGGCGATCCGCTAGGTCGCGCGCCTCAGCAAGATTGAAGGTGCTATATGGGACGCAAACGCAAGGGTCGCGACATTTCCGGCTGGCTGGTGGTGGACAAGCCCGCGGGCATGACGTCGACCGCTGTGGTCAACAAGGTGCGCTGGGCGATGGATGCCAAAAAGGCGGGCCATGCGGGTACGCTTGACCCCGAAGCGACCGGCGTTCTGGCCGTGGCTCTGGGTGAGGCGACCAAAACCGTTCCCTACATCACGGACGCTCTGAAAGCCTACACCTTCACTGTCCGTCTGGGCCAGGCCACCAACACTGACGATGCCGAGGGCGAAGTGATTGCCGAAAGCAATGCCCGCCCGTCGGATGAAGACATCAAACAAGCATTGACCCCGTTTCTGGGCGACATCATGCAGGTTCCGCCCAAGTTTTCCGCCGTGAAAATCGACGGCCAGCGCGCCTATAAACTGGCCCGCGACGGCGAAGACGTGGAACTGACAGCCCGGCCTCTTTGGGTCGAGGAACTGATCCTTGTCGACCGCCCCGACGCAGATCACGTGGTGTTGGAGATGACCTGCGGCAAGGGCGGTTATGTCCGCTCGATCGCCCGCGATCTGGGTGAAGCGCTGGGATGCCACGGCCACGTCCGGGAACTGCGCCGGATCTGGTCCGGACCGTTCGAGGCCGAAGACGGGTTGAGCATCGAACAGATCGACGAAATGGCAAAAACCACGGCGTTGGACGACTATCTGCACCCGCTGGAAGCCGGCCTGTCCGACCTGCCAGAGCTTAAATGCACCCCCGAAGGCGCAACCCGCCTGCGCAATGGCAACCCGGGCATGGTGTTGGCCTCGGATGTTGAATACGGCGACGAGGCATGGGCCTCGCTGGATGGCAAGGCCGTGGCCGTGGGGGTTTACAAATCGGGCGAATTGCATCCCAGCCGGGTGTTCGCCGCCTGAACCACGTGTTAGGCGAAAGGCATGATCACCCGAACGCACACCAAGGGCGATGCGCCCTCGACCGCCATTTACTCCGACTGCGAGAAATACCGCTATAGCCTGACCCGCGTGTGGGACCCGGCAGGGCGCAAGGCGCTGTTTGTCATGTTGAACCCGTCTACCGCGACCGAAGTGCAGAACGACCCGACGGTTGAACGCTGCGAACGTCGTGCCCGGGCGCTGGGGTTCGGCGCGTTTCAGGTGACCAACATCTTTGCCTGGCGCGACACCGATCCGCGCAAGATGCGCGCTGCTGCCGATCCGGTAGGCCCGGAAAATGACGCCGCCATTCTAGGAGGTGTTCGGTGGGCTGATCAGGTCATCGCCGCCTGGGGCACCCATGGTGCGCATCTGGACCGGGGCCCGGCGGTGGAAACCCTGCTGCGCCGGACCGGCCAGCCGCTGTTCCATCTGGGCTTGACCAAAGACGGTCACCCCAAGCACCCGCTTTATATCGCCTACAGCCAACAGCCCGAGCAATGGTGATAAAGTATTAACCATTTCAATAACTTGACTTTGACCCGATTGCCGATTGCATGGGATGTTCACCCTCGGAGCATTCTGCGATCGGAGAGGTGTCATGTTTCTGGCCGGATTGATCGGACTCGCCGCCATCGGCGGTGCCGCATACGCGATGAGCGATATGCTGATCGAAGACGAGGACGTTTCAGAGGACGGGCCCAACGAGGACCCGGAAGCGGAACCCTACACCGGAGAGTTTCTTGAGATTGGCGAAAACGTCGAAGACCCGGTGAATCCCGACATCGAAACCCAGTCCACTGGCACCGTAATCTCTGAATTCGAAGGAGACCTGGTGATTGCCGGCAGCGATGGCCCTGACCAGATCACCGGTCAGGACGGTGTTGACCAGATCAACGGGTTTGGCGGCGATGATACCATCGACGGCGGCAAGGGCGATGACGTTCTGCACGGGGGCGAAGGTACGGACACGATTTCGGGCGGTCAGGGTGATGATGTTCTGCACGGAGAGGCGGATAACGACATTCTGTTCGGCAATGAGGGGGGCGATGCCCTGTTCGGCCATTTCGGGGACGACACCCTGGATGGCGGCGAAGGCGAAGACGAACTTTATGGCGGTCAGGGCGACGACACTCTGACGGGCGGGGCGGATGATGACGCGTTGCAGGGCGGGTTCGGAGACGATGCCCTGAACGGTGGCGCAGGTGGAGATACGGTCTTTGGCGGCGACGGCGATGACTTTGTCTTTGGCATCGAAGAGGGCGCAGCCGAAAAGGACTTCCTGAATGGCGGCGCCGGTGACGACACCATTGTGGCAGGCGGCGGGGATGTGGTTAACGGTGGTCAAGGCGCCGATGACATCGTGCTGAGCCCGGGTGACGAAGACGTGACCGTCATGGGATTCCAACCCGGTGAGGACAAGCTGCTTGTCACCTGGGAGGATGAGGCCGACCCGGAGATTGAGGTGGAACCCGACGCTGAAAACGCCAACCTGACCCGGGTGATGATCAACGGTCAGGAAGTGGCGCAGGTATACGGGGCTCAAGGCATGACGGTGGCCGACATTCAATTGATCACCGAAGCGCAACTGGCCCAGTACGGGCAGATGGTCTGAACCCGCAAATTCCCTTTGCCATTTGGTGAAAATGCGCTTATACGCGCCCATCCGCATCGGAATCGGTGCGGTTTTCTCCATGGGCCTGTGCTGGACGACATCCCGGCCTGCGCCATCAACTCTAACCTTTGAAGGAGACCCCGATGTCGATCACTGCTGAAGAAAAAGCACGCGTCATGAAAGAATTCGCAACCAAAGAGGGCGACACCGGTTCGCCTGAAGTACAGGTTGCCATCCTGACCTCGCGCATCACCACTTTGACCGAGCACTTCAAGACCCACAAGAAAGACAACCACGGTCGTCGCGGTCTGCTGAAGATGGTTGCCCAGCGCCGCAAGCTGCTGGACTACCTGAAAGGCAAAGAAGAAGCACGTTACCAGGACCTGATCAAAAAGCTGGGCATCCGCCGCTAAGCGCTTTTTGCAGATGACCTGAAACCGGGTTTTCCGGTTCAACGCCCGCCAACCGGCGGGCGTTTTCCGTTGGATCCGCCGCAAGCGATACATCCCCCTTAACTTGCCAGAACAGCAGAGCATTCCGTGGCGATCAGGGAATGCCGCGGCCGTCAGGGATTGTCCGTTGCGGCACTTGGTTCTAAGCTTTCTGCGTGTTTTCCCAGCGCGTGGCATAGTCGCTTTGCGACACACTTGCACTTGTCTTGGTGCCGGCAACAGGTTTTCGAACCACATAATCCAGAAGGACAGGCAATCCCGGACCAAAAGTTCCCAGCGGTCGCGGACGTTTCTTTGTCTTGTTGGGATTCGTCATCTTCACCACGTCACGGGCGGCATATGGCCTTAACGGCTGCCACACACATTTCAGAGCCTCATAGTTCATAGCGTTGACCCAAAAGCCGTACACGATCTCTGGGCAAATCTGATAGAAGCCGTGATTGATCCAGTTGTTCGATGGCGAATGTGCGATAAACACACCCCCGGGCTTCAGCATCTTGTCGATGTTCCGGTATGCGGTCGGCAAGTCGAACACGTGCTCGCATGTTCCACCGTCATAGATAACGTCAAACCGACCAACCAGGTTTTCAGGCAAATCCCCCGCGAGATCCTGAACGATGCTCGCACCTTCGAAATCCGAAAAATCCAGCGAATCCACTTCCGAGAACCCAAGTTTCCGAAAGAATGTTTCCGAATATCCATCATCCGGGTTGCAAAGGTCAGCTTCGGCCACTCCGGGCAGGTATTTCTGCAAGGTTTCCCTGAACAATGCGGCGGACGCAGACCGGCGCGCACCGATCCAATCCTGCCGCCCAAGCATCAGAAAGCTACCTGACAGGTCATTGGATTTGACATCTTCGATCAGGCGCGCAGCCAGGACATCAACAATTGACACTCATTCCTCCGGGGTGGTCGACAGCAGATCGTTTTGCAGTACAAATCCTGTTCCGAGAGTTCAATGTCAACGCAATAGCAGCGCCGAAGAACACTCGACAAGGCGGGCAAGTTCCCTGTTTGGGCAAGGATGGAATCGTCCCTGCCTCAACAGTATCTTGCAGCCATGGTTATTGGCATCTGGAAACACTCGCTGCGCCAGCCACAAGCCTTGGCACATCATCAGAACCAGCGGCTTTACCGGTATCAATTCCACACCACAGCGCCCTGCAGGGAGGCTGGACTTTCTAGTATGAACCGGAACACAAAACCGATACCACCCAATGCCCAGCTTGATTGTTAAACGCAAATGAGCTTTGTGCTAACTCAGGCTTATACAAAATTCAGAAATTTAGATGACCAGCTTCAGCATATCAGACGGTAACAGTACCACATATACAGATACTTCTCCCGGTGGCGGTGTCGTTATCGATTTCGATACGCTCGACAACAGCTTCAGTGCTCAAATCAACGGTGTTGACCTGTTTGTGGGCGGACCCGGATCTTCGCCCAATGAACTTCAGTTCCAGATTTCTGGAACCTCGGGGCAAACAGTTCGGTTTGCCGACGGTCAGAGATATGAAGTCAACACGCCAGCTGTTTGGCAGTTGGGGAATACAAACGGTGATCCCGTGGTCCGCCTGACGATCAATCCGGATGGGACGGTCGAACTCTACGGTGTGAAGACAAACAATGGTCCGCTTGAACCTCTAGAGCTGTTCAACGGAATGACAGTCAATACCGATGCGATTGCAGCGGCCTGGAACGACGGCGGTACCAATACTATTGAAATTGACCAGATTTTAACCGGCCCGACCAACGCAAGCGGTGAGTTTGTGGACGTTCTGTGCTTTGCATCTGGGACAATGATTGAAACACGCCACGGATCAGTGGCGGTCGAAGACCTGCAGATTTCAGATCAGGTGTTGACCTTTGACAATGGCTACAAACCTATTCGATGGATCGGTACGCGACGCCTCAGCGCTGCCGAGCTTCATGCGCAGCAAAGGCTAAGACCCATTTTGATCCGCACCGGAGCTTTAGGCGACGGATTCCCCAAACAGGACCTTGTCGTCTCACCGCAGCATCGCGTTCTTGTGTCGTCGGCAGTTGCACTGCGGATGTTCGATTGCAAGGATGTGCTGATCTCCGCAAACAAGTTGTTGCCACTGGACGGCGTGGACATTGTGCAAGACACAACTGACGGTATTGAGTATTTCCACTTGCTGTTCGATACCCATGAAATCATCTGGTCCAATGGGACACCGACAGAAAGCCTGTTTACCGGCCCCGAAGCACTCAAATCAGTCTCGGCTGACGCGCGACAAGAAATCATGGACTTGTTTCCAGAGTGCTGCGCTCCGCAGTTTCAAGCAACTTCTGCGCGTTTTATTCCGCAACGGGGCAAGCTAATGCGAAAACTGGTTCAACGGCATCAGGCAAATCGCAAACCCCTCTTGGAAAATGTTCACAGGTAAACGCCCGTGCCCATCTTTACTTGGAGTTACGAGTAACGAAGGTCCAGGATTTCTTAAATCGACCCGAAAAAACGCCCACCATGCGGCAGGCGTTTTTTGGGAATTCGGTGTATAATCTACATCTTTGCCCGCTCAGATTTCAACGCCAGCCACAGGCAGTAGCACATTATCAGAACCACCAGCGTAAAGGGGATGCCGGTTGAAACCGCCGCGCCCTGCAATGCGGAAAGACCGCCTCCCAACAGCAATGCGATGGCAACCAGGCCTTCCAAAGTGCACCAGAACACGCGCTGAACCACGGGTGCGTCCATCTTGCCGCCTGCAGTGATCGTGTCGATCACCAAAGATCCGGAATCAGACGAGGTGACGAAGAAGATCACGATCAGGACTAAGGCGATCGGGGCTACGATGCTGTACAGCGGCAGCTCCTTCAGGAAACCGAACAAGGCTCCCTCGGGGGCGTAGCTGTCGATCACGGTCGCGCGAACGCCTTCCGCTCCGCCTGCGTTCAACATGTCGATGGCAGCGCCGCCGAAGGTCGACATCCACAGGGCACAGACGGCAGTTGGCGCGAGCAGCGCACAGATTACGAACTCGCGCACTGTACGGCCCTTTGAAATGCGGGCAATGAACATCCCAACAAACGGTGACCATGCGATCCACCACGCCCAGTAGAAGGTCGTCCAACCGTGGAAATAGCTGGTGTCTTGCCGTCCGAACGGGTTCGACAGCGCGGGCAGGTGCAGCACGTAATCAGTCATCACGTTGAAATACCGCGCGATGGCGGTGCCAATGCCCGTTACAGCGATGACGAAAAGGAACAGCCCCACGGCCATGATCATATTGATCTCACTCAGCCGTTTGACGCCCGCATCCATGCCCAGCAAAACCGAGCCCAGCGCGATCAACGTAATGCCAATGATCAGCAGAACCACGACGGTGGGGCTGGGTTCGATGCCGAAGACCTCGTAAAGGCCAGCGGCAACCTGCTGGGCACCCAGACCGAGCGATGTGGTCAATCCGAACAACGTGGCAAAAACCGCCAACGTGTCGATGATATGGCCCCACCAGCCCCAGACCCGTTCACCCAGAATTGGATAGAAGGCCGAACGCAAAGTCAGGGGCAGGTTCAGATTGTAGCTGAAGATCGCCAGGCTCAGGCCGACCGCGGCGTAAACCGCCCAGCCTTCCAGCCCCCAATGGTGAATGGTACCGACGATGCCGATATACTCATTGCCCGGGACAGTGATATCGATACCCAGTGGGCGCGCATTCCCGTCTTCGGCAAAGTTGTAGTAGACCGGCTCCATCACCCCGAAGAACAACAGGCCGATACCAATACCGGCGGCGAACATCATCGCGATCCATCCGGCGTAGGAATAATCAGGCGTGGCGTCCTTGCCGCCGATCCGCACACTGCCGACGGGCAGGATGATCAGTACCAGACAAAACAGGGTGATTGCATCTACCGAAAGGACCAGAAACCAATCGAACGTGCTGGTTAGCCAAGGTCGGAGCCAGCCGAAAAACGTAGCTGCGGCCTCTTGGTTGGCCAATGCGATCAGAACGAACGCAAAGATCATGATACTCGAGATCAGAAAGACCGGGTTGTGAATGTCCAAGCCAAACGGCCGGACGTTATCCTGCCCCAGTTCATATTCCGTTTCGAAGTCGTAAATCCGGGGGTCCGGATCCAGCATCTTCTTTGTTTGTGCCATTCGATTGCCCTTCTGTTCGCTGTCTGCAAACGCCAAGGTATTCGGTCGGCGGACGGGAATGAGTTAGTTAACCCCCTTGGCGCGTTTCCGTCATTTCGACCGCAGGCTTAATGGTAAGAGCTTATACTGCCTTCATATTTTTACAAAATGCATTCGACTGCAGATATGTTAGCGCTACAAATTGTTCTGTGTTCCCGTAATCCCGCTCGTGAAAAACGAACCGCGACTTGATAAGTTGATCGTTGTTCGGGCTTGAATCTTTTGCACCCGGTGGCAGCACAAGCCAGTCCCGGCATGAAACGGCCATCCGATGCAGTTTCTCTTTCCTTCCAACGCATTCTCATGTATGCGCGCGGTATCTGAGACGTTGTGCCCTGACCTCGGCACTCGAATGGAAGATAAATTGGGGTCGGCGGCAATGGGGCCGCCACGCAAAACGGGAGACCCGCAGGGGCGGGAGTGCTCCCATCTAGGATACGCATATGTTTGATGTAACGAAGAAATCGATGCAGTGGGGCGAGGAAACGCTTACACTGGAAACCGGCAAGGTTGCCCGTCAGGCTGACGGCAGCGTGATTGCCACCCTGGGCGAAACCAGCGTCATGGCCAACGTGACCTTCGCCAAGGAACAGAAGCCCGGTCAGGACTTTTTCCCGCTGACCGTGCATTACCAAGAGAAATACTATGCCGCCGGCAAGGTTCCGGGTGGCTTCTTCAAGCGCGAAGCGCGCCCGACCGAAAAAGAGACGCTGACCGCGCGTCTGATCGACCGTCCGATCCGTCCGTTGTTCGTTGACGGCTTCAAAAACGAAGTCCTGGTGATGTGTACCGTGTTGAGCCACGATCTGGTCAACGATCCCGACATCGTTGCGATGATTGCTGCTTCGGCTGCTCTGACCATCTCGGGCGCACCGTTCATGGGCCCGATCGCGGGCTGCCGCGTGGGATACACCGACGGTGAATATGTCCTGAACCCGACCGTGGACGACATGCAGGATCTGCGCCTGAACCCCGAACAGCGTCTGGACCTGGTTGTGGCCGGCACCAAAGACGCCGTGATGATGGTGGAATCGGAAGCGTACGAACTGTCCGAAGCGGAAATGCTGGGTGCGGTGAACTTTGCGCATGAGCAGATCCAACCTGTCATCGACCTGATCATCTCGCTGGCGGAAGAAGCCGCGAAAGAGCCGTTTGACTTCCAGGCGCCGGATTACTCCGAGCTTTATGCCGCCGTTAAGGCCTCCGGTGAAGAGCAGATGCGCGCCGCCTTCGCGATCACCGACAAGCAAGAGCGCACCGCCGCTGTTGCCGCCGCCCGCGAAACGATCAAAGAGGCGCTGACCGAAGAGCAGCTGGAAGACGGCAACCTCGGTTCCGCGATGAAAAAGCTGGAAGCCGGCATTCTGCGCGGCGACGTCGTCAGGGGCGGCAAGCGGATCGACGGTCGTTCGACCACCGATGTCCGCTCGATCGTTGCAGAAACCTCGATTCTGCCCCGGACCCACGGTTCTGCCCTGTTCACCCGCGGTGAAACACAGGCGCTGGCCGTGACCACGCTGGGCACCGGCGACGATGAGCAATTCATCGACGCGCTGCACGGCAACTTCAAATCGAACTTCCTGCTGCACTACAACTTCCCTCCGTATTCGGTGGGTGAAGTGGGCCGCGTTGGTTCGCCCGGTCGTCGCGAGATCGGCCACGGCAAACTGGCATGGCGCGCGCTTCAGGCGGTTCTGCCTGCGCCGACCGATTTCCCCTACACCATTCGCGTGGTGTCCGAGATCACTGAATCCAACGGCTCAAGCTCGATGGCCTCTGTCTGCGGCGGTTCGCTGTCGATGATGGATGCGGGTGTTCCGCTGAAAGCGCCAGTTGCCGGTGTGGCCATGGGTCTGATCCTGGAAGATGACGGTGAATACGCTGTTCTGACCGACATCCTGGGTGACGAAGACCACCTGGGCGACATGGACTTCAAGGTTGCGGGCACCGAAAACGGCATCACCTCGCTTCAGATGGACATCAAGGTTGCCGGCATCACGCCTCAGATCATGGAAACCGCCCTGGCACAGGCCAAGGAAGGCCGGATGCACATTCTGGGCGAGATGGGCAAAGCCCTGTCCGAGACCAACGATTTCTCGGTCCACGCCCCGCGCATCGAGACCATGAACATCCCGACCGACAAGATCCGTGAAGTGATCGGTTCAGGCGGCAAGGTCATCCGCGAGATCGTCGAGGTTTCGGGCGCCAAGGTCGACATCAACGACGATGGCGTCATCAAGATCGCCTCGCCCGACGGGGAATCGATCAAGAAGGCCTATGACATGATCTATTCGATCGTGGCAGAGCCTGAAGAAGGTCAGGTTTACACCGGCAAGGTGGTCAAGATCGTCGATTTCGGCGCCTTCGTGAACTTCTTTGGCAAGCGTGACGGTCTGGTCCACGTGTCGCAGATCGAAAACCGCCGCCTGAACCATCCGTCGGATGTTCTGAAAGAAGGTCAGGAAGTCAAAGTCAAACTGCTGGGCTTTGACGATCGCGGCAAGGTGCGCCTGTCGATGAAAGTCGTCGATCAGGAAACCGGCGAAGAGATCGTTCCGGAAAAGAAAGAAAAGAAAGAGGAAAACGCAGAGTAATCTGCCCCTCTGACAGACAGCGGAAGGCCCCGGTTTCATCCGGGGCCTTTTTGTTTGCGCGGCACAGGACGGTTAACTGCGCCGCAACTTTGGTAAATCAATTATTAACACTTATTGCGTGTATTGGCTCAACCTTAAGGGGGATATTGCCGTTTTCAAGGAAGCTGTTCGACCGTGGCATCGATTACTGTTTACGAAATCAGCGCAGACCCGTTCAGCAACCGCAGTGTTGATATTACTGCTGCGTATTCGGTCGAAGTCACGGATAATGACGCCCTGCTGCAAGATCCCGACCCGGATGGCAGCTCGCAACTTGACCTCGGGTCTCTTCCCGGCTTTTCCGGCTCGACCCAGAAATTCAGTACTTTCGAAAACTACACAGGAACGGTCGATGGCGCGCCGGTCACGTTCATCCTGATCCAGTTTTCAAACCCGCGTTACATCATAGTCACTTCGGGTCAGGCCGAACTGAATGACACGATTTCAGATACCAGTTTTGCCGGCACCGCGCCGCCATCCGCGTATGACACTTTGCCTTCTTTCGTGTGTTTCACCACAGGATCTCTGATCCAGACACCGACTGGGCTGCGCAGGGTCGAGGCGCTGGAGCCCGGCGACCCGGTCATCACCGCCGGCGGCCATGCACGCCCGGTCCGCTGGATCGGCAAGCGCCGGTTGTCCGCGGCTGAGTTGCGGCGAAACACGCACCTGTCCCCTGTACGGATCAAGGCGGGCTGTTTCGGGCCGAACAGCCCTAGCCGCGATCTCGTCATTTCCCCACAGCACCGGATTGCCGTGACCTCGACCATGATGGAGCTTATGCATTGCGAGCCGGCGATGCTGGCCCCCGCAAAGGGGCTGATCAATGGGCATACCATCGTTCAGGAAACGCCCGCACATGGGGTGGAGTACATTCATATCCTCTTTGATCAGCATGAGTTGGTGAATGTCGAAGGACTCTGGTCCGAGTCCTTTTACCCCGGTGACACAAGTCTTAGGGCAATGGCATCCGCCACACGAAGCGAGCTGTTCGAACTGTTCCCGGAACTGGCCAATGGTGAAGGCTGTTGCGGTTCGACCGCATTGCCGGTCCTCAAACCCTTCGAAGTCCGGGTGCTGTCGGCGGATCTGGCGGTTCCGGGCTGGAAGATCCGCCCCGATGAATCCGCGAAAGCCGCCTGACCGCAGGTCAGTGCGCGACGCCACCGGGGCCATGTTTCAACAGGTGCCACTGGCCGTAGCTGTCTTTCAGATCCAGTTTGATCGCCGCATAAGCTCGGGTCGAGGCGCTGCCGATCTCGGCAATGGTGAATTCGATCCCGCCGGGAATATCGATGCGTACACGGTGTTCGCCGCCACCATGCGGGGCCTGAATCGGGCGCCCGGTCGACTTTAGAACGTCGCCAACGGCAACGCTGGCCGTTCGTCCTTCGATATCCATCTTAAGCTCGATCGGCAGGTACAGCGTGTCGTGCACCGTCTCACACATGGCTCGGAACACGTACCAATGGGTTGCCATCTCTTCGGTTTCTTCGCCGTGAAAGACTTTTTCCAGCGCATCGCGCTGCGCCGGTGAGGCCGCGGGGTCGACGATCACCTGCATTTCACCGCCACCCTCGAATATTGGCCCGGGCCATGCATAGATCAACGCAGCCTTGGTTCCACTCAGATCCGTTTCGCCAAAATATCCGGTGGATATTTCAAGCACCTCGAAGCCGCGGCAATCGCCATGCGTCGGCAATTCCTCGAACTGGCAGGGGCAGGCATAGCCGCAGTTGCAGTTTCCGAAGCTTTCTCCCTCGACGTACCAATCTGTAAAAGCCATGGTTTTCTCCTGTTCAGGACAGTCAGAAAGCCCGACATCGTTGGTCCCATGCCCGTATGTTTCCGCAAAACAAACTAGCACAACTTGATTGCAATCTGAACCTGACGCGCGCAAACGGCTGCGAATGGCCTAAACCTTGGTTCTATTCACCCTGTTTCAACCAAAAACCAATCGCAGGGCGCCTCTGCCATCCCCAGTTCCACTGCATCGCCACAACGCAAAAAGGAGATGCGATATGGAAACCTTGAAACTGCTGACACTGACGGGATTGATCGCAACCGCACCAGTTCTTGCTTTGGCCAATGTCGGACTGGGCGACAAATTGGGCACAAGCGAAGCCGATATCCGCGCGGCGCTTGAAGCCCAGGGGTACCAGATCGAAGAGATCGAATTCGAAGGTGGGAAGATCGAGGTTGAACTCACCAAGGATGGCGTGGAAACTGAACTGGTTCTGTCTGACACGGACGGGGTGGTGACAGCCATCGAGCTCGAAGAGGACGACGACTGAACCCGCAACGTCCATGGGGCCGCATGAAAGTTACTCAAACGTCTTTGCTCTGGCTTCTTCTGGTGGTGCAGGCCCTCTGCGCCGCCTTTTTCATGACGGATGCGCTGCTGGATTGGACAGGCGGCGACGGCGCGGGATTTCGTCACCTTCATTCGTTCGAGCTGTTTTTGTCGCTGGCGCTTGTCGGCGGCCTGAGCGCCACGATCGCCCTGATCCGTTCCCAGTCCAGACGGGTGCGCGACATGCAGCGGCAACTGCAAGTGGCGCAAGGGGCTTTTGCCCAGGTCATCGAAACCCAGTTCAGCGCGTGGCAGCTTAGTGAGGCTGAGCGTGACGTTGCCATGCTGACGATCAAGGGGCTTTCCATCGCGGAAATCGCCGAAATACGACAGACGAAAGAAGGGACGATCAAGGCCCAAAGCGCTGCGGTCTATCGAAAGGCCGGCGTTTCCAGCAGGGTGCAGTTGCTCAGTTTCTTTGTCGACGAACTCCTGTCAGAACCGTTGGTCAGGGATGTGCCCTGAAACAGTGGCAGAGCCTCGTGCCTATTCACTCACACATTCCTAAAAACCTGTGAAACGAAGTGAAGGCCCGGCGCCTTTCTTTTTTGGGCCAGCCTCGTCCACATCCATGGCATGCGGACTTTGGAACACTGGAGATGGTTATGTTCACACGCCTCATTCTCGCCTCTTCGGCTCTGGCGATCAGCGCAACGGCGCTTGCCGCGCAGAGCCTGGGCGACGGCACCTTTATTCACGGCTTCATCGGCTACAGCCAGCTACAGGACAGCGATTTCACCGGGACGATCGGTGGCGCGACGCAATCGGTCGATACCGAATTCGACGCAGGTTTCGGACTGGGCCTCGCGGTAGGCAAGGAAATCCCGCAATGGTCCAACGATATCATCGGAACGCGGATCGAGCTGGAACTGTCATATCGCGACAGTGACGTGGATGGTGTAAACTTTACCGGCAATGGTCCGGGGCCCGAGGGCAATATCTCGGGCGACGTCACGCAGACCTCGTTATTTGCCAATCTGCTGTTCGATTTCAAACAGGCCGGCGCGCTGACACCGTTTGCCGGGTTTGGGCTGGGTGCCACCTATTCGAATCTGGATTTTTCTTACGGGCCGGGTGTGGCGCTGGACGACACCGACACCACCTTGGCCGCCCAGCTGATCGCCGGTGTGGCATATGACATCAACCCGTCGACAGCGTTCACGATTGACGCCCGTTACGCCCGCGCCTTTGATGTTTCGTCGCAGCGCCTGGCCCCCAACGGAGCTTTGACCGGCAACGTAGAGAACGATCTGGATACTTTCAGCATCAATTTCGGACTTCGCCATAATTTCTGATTGCTTCGGGTGTCAGGTTTCTCTCCGGATTCCTGCACCTCTTTGCCCTCGCGCCTCAGGCGCGGGGGCACCCGGAAAACCCCAAAAAATGCAGTACGCGCAGGACATCTCGGTGGTCGCTCGACCTGCAACAACCGCCTGCTTCATCTGGCTAAAAATATCCTCGGGGGGAATCGTGCCTGCGGGCACGATGGGGGGCAGACAGCCCCCCTGACCCGGCAACCGGCTTACGACGGCGCTTTGGTCTTGCGCAGATAGGGGAAGATCGTTTCGAACTCGCCAAACTTGGCCTTGGCGTCTTCGTTCGACACGGTTGGCGGGATGATCACGTCTTCACCCGGCACCCAGTTGGCAGGTGTCGCAACGCCCTTGGCCGACATCTGCAAACCGTCAAGCGCGCGCAGAATTTCGGCAAAGTTCCGGCCCACGGTCATCGGGTAGGTCATCGACAGCTTCAGCTGCTTGTCCGGTCCGATGATAAAGACGGAACGCACCGTGGCACTGTCAGCCGGTGTACGGCCGTCGGGCAGATATGCTTCGGCGGGCAGCATGTCGAAAGCCTTGGACACAGCCAGACCGTCGTCGGCGATGATCGGAAAGCCGGGTTCGGCCTTGCCATATTCCTCAATGTCCTTCTTCCACTTTTTGTGGTCTTCGACACCATCGACCGATACGCCGATCACCTTGGTGTTGCGCGCGGCCCATTCGTCATTCAACTGCGCAACGGCCGAAAACTCGGTGGTGCATACAGGTGTGAAATCCTTTGGGTGCGAGAACAGAATGGCCCAGCTATCGCCAATCCAGTCGTGAAACTGAATGGTGCCCTGATCCGTTTCTGCCGTGAAATTCGGAACGGTGTCGTTGATACGCAAACCCATGGGGCATCTCCTTCTCTGTGAAAAACCTGAATCGGTTGTTTGGAACCTAATCACTTTGTGTGCAGGTTAAACCGTCCATCGCGCTTGAGGATACGGATTTCGTGGGCATTGCCAGAAAATAATTTGATCAAATTCACTATTGCTCAGCCTGTGCATGGGTGACAGAGTGGCCCCGAACAGCCGGCTTCAGGCAGACCTTCAGGAGGGCTCAGGATGATCGAAAAGCGGGATTTCTATATTAATGGTCAGTGGGTGGCCCCATCGCAGCCCAATGACTTCGAGGTCATCAACCCGTCAACCGAAGACCCCTGCGCCGTGATCTCGCTTGGCGCCGAAGCCGACACGAATGCGGCCGTTGCCGCGGCCAAGGCCGCCCTGCCGGGCTGGATGGCCACGCCAGTGGAAACCCGCATCGCGCTGGTGGAAAAACTGGTCGAACTCTATGCAACCCGGGCAGAGGATCTGGCGCAGGCGATGTCGCTGGAAATGGGCGCCCCGATCGATCTGGCGCGCTCAGCGCAGGCGGGCGCCGGCATCTATCACCTGAAGAACTTCATCCGCGCCGCCAGGTCGTTTGAATTTGAGCGCCCGCTGGGGGATCATGCGCCGAATGATCGCATCATTTACGAGGCGGTAGGCGTTGCCGCTTTGATCACGCCGTGGAACTGGCCGATGAACCAGATCACGCTCAAGGTTGGTGCTGCTGCGATTGCGGGCTGCACGATGGTGCTGAAACCGTCGGAACAAAGCCCGCTGAACGCGATGATCTTTGCCGAGATGATGGGCGAGGCAGGCTTCCCGCCCGGTGTGTTCAATCTGGTCAACGGCGACGGCGCGGGGGTTGGTTCGCAACTTTCGGGCCATCCGGATGTAGACATGGTCAGCTTCACCGGCTCGACCCGCGCAGGCACCGCGATTTCCAAAAATGCGGCTGATACCCTCAAGAAAGTACATCTTGAGCTAGGAGGCAAAGGGGCCAACGTCATCTTTGAGGACGCGGACGAAAAAGCGGTCAAGCGTGGGGTGCTGCACATGATGCAAAACACCGGCCAAAGCTGCAACGCCCCCAGTCGGATGCTGGTGCAGCGCCCGATCTATGACAAGGCTGTGGAAACCGCGGCCGAGGTCGCAAACATGGTCAAGGTTGGCCCTGCCTCAGAGGAAGGCCGCCATATCGGACCGGTGGTGAATGAAGTTCAGTGGACCAAGATTCAGGACCTGATCCAAAAGGGCATCGATGAAGGGGCGCGGCTGGTCGCAGGCGGCACCGGACGGCCAGAGGGGCTGAACAAGGGCTACTATGTCCGCCCCACGGTCTTTGCCGATGCAAACAACCAGATGACCATCGCCCGCGAAGAAATCTTTGGCCCGGTTCTGACCATGATCCCCTTCGACACCGAAGAAGAGGCTGTCGAAATCGCCAATGATACACCCTATGGCCTGACCAACTATGTTCAGACGCAGGACAGCGCGCGTGCCAATCGCATGGCGCGGGCGCTGCGGTCGGGCATGGTCGAAATGAACGGACAATCGCGCAGCGCGGGCTCACCGTTCGGCGGCATGAAGCAATCCGGCAACGGGCGTGAAGGCGGCGTCTTTGGGCTTGAGGACTTCCTCGAGATCAAAGCTGTCGGTGGTTGGGCGGCAGAGTAACTATACCTGCAAAGCAGACAGATCGGGCGGGGCAACGCGGTTGGCCCCGCCCGTAACCCCCTATAGCGGCCGCACTACAAGCTGGGGTACGCCATCGGACGTGCGGCGCCGGGATCGACCGTCCCACCCAATCTCGCCGGTGACGCGCTGTCGAAATGCGGAAAAGCTGTCAAAGCGCACCACATCTACCGGCGTATCGAAATGCAGGGTCACTCGGCGACGCGCGCCATCGCCAAGCATGGTCAGACCGCGAATTTCGGCCGTGAACGCCTGACCCAGATAGCGCCCTTCGACCCGATCACCCACGCGCAGATGCATCCGGTTTCCGGCCATTGCGTGCAAGGTGTTCCAGTCTCGAACGCCATGCTGATGGGCCAGCAGTTCCAATGCCGCACTGTGCGACAGCGAAACGCCCTTCGTTTTCAGTTCTTCCCGCAGGCGTTTCGCCTGCGCTTTCAGCTCTTCAACCGGAGCAACGGTTCGGGATCGTGTCATCATGTGCCTCGTTTCCTTGAACGGGCGCGAAATCAGGACGGGGCTCGCATTTCCATCCGCGCGCCGGGAAAGGGCAACAGATGCTCTTCAAACCGGGTTTCACCAGAGCCAATGGCCGCGAACGGCAGGGGACCCGAACCTGAGGTGCCTTTTGGCAGCGGCCGGGCCGCATGTCAATCAGGCGTCTGCCTGCGCCGCCTCATAGGCCAGCATGGCACGCTTGACAGGCAAGCCCCAGTGATAGCCCCCCAGACCACCTGATTTGCGCAATGCCCGATGGCAGGGGATCAACCAACTGACCGGGTTGCGACCAACTGCCGTTCCAACGGCGCGAACGGCTTGCGGCGAGCCGACTCGCTGGGCGATCTCGGAATAGGTCGTGACCTGCCCGGACGGGATATGCATCAGCGCTTCCCACACCTTGATTTGCAAAGGTGATCCGATCAGGAAAAGCGGTGTCGGCTCCAACCGGTCGCTGGCAGCGCCAAAAGCACTCAGCGCCCAAGGGCGCAGGCGCATCAGATCTTCGACAAACGTTGCCTTGGGCCAGCGCGAGATCATGTCTTCCATCGCGGCCTCTTCGCCGGTCTCGGCACCGAAGGCGATGCCGCAGATGCCCTTGTCGGTTCCCATGACCAGCGCAGGGCCAAAGGGGCATTCGAACCACCCCCAATAGATCGTCAGGCCTTCGCCCTTGCGGGCATATTCGCCGGGGCTCATCGATTCCCACTTCAGGAACAGATCATGCAGACGCCCGCTGCCGGACAGGCCCACATTGTGGGCCGTTTCCAATGTCGTAAACCGTTCACGCAACAATGCCTTCGCATGGCCCAGCGTCAGGTATTGTTGATACCGTTTCGGTGACACTCCGGTCCAACGCGAGAACAAACGCTGGAAATGGGCCGGGCTCATATCCATCTGGCGTGCCAGTTCATCAAGGCTCAGGCCTTCACCGCCCTGATCGATCAACTCGATTGCCCGGCGCATGACGTTGTAATGATAACCGCTTTCTGGGGTCTGGACGTTCATGGTTCCACCTCATCATCTGACAAAACCATAGCGCGACGGCCACGCTGCCGCGACCCGGAACTTGCGCATTGGCTTTGTGCTTGTGTCAGGGCGCGGTGGACGGCATTAAGGCCCGGATGGCAAAGCAACTCGACTATCATACGATCCGCGAGATTTTCACGCGCTTTCAAGAGGCCGACCCGGAACCCAAGGGCGAGCTGGAGCATGTGAACGTCTATACTCTGGTCGTCGCCGTGGCCCTTTCGGCGCAGGCCACGGATGCGGGCGTCAACAAGGCGACGCGCGAGTTGTTCAAGATCGCCGACACGCCGCAAAAGATGCTGGATCTGGGCGAGGACGGCCTGATCGAGCACATCAAGACCATTGGCTTGTTCCGCCAGAAGGCCAAGAACGTCATCAAGCTCAGCCGTATCCTGGTTGACGAATATGGTGGCGAGGTTCCCAATTCCCGGGCTGCCCTGCAATCCCTTCCGGGTGTGGGCCGCAAGACGGCCAACGTGGTTCTGAACATGTGGTGGCGGCAACCGGCGCAGGCGGTGGACACCCATATCTTTCGCGTCGGCAACCGCACCGGTATTTGCCCCGGCAAGGATGTGGACACGGTCGAACGCGCCATCGAAGACAATATTCCCGCTGACTTTCAACTTCATGCGCATCACTGGCTGATCCTGCATGGCCGGTACCACTGCAAGGCGCGCAAGCCGCAATGCCCGACCTGCATCATCCGTGATCTGTGCCAATTCGAGGACAAAACCCTATGAAGACTTATCAACTGACCGGCATCGGAAATGCCGTTGTGGACGTGATTTCCCAGGCCGATGACAGCTTTCTGGAGCTGATGGGCATCGAAAAAGGCATCATGCAGTTGATCGAACAGGAACGCGGCGAGGTGCTGTACGCCTCGATGGAAAGCCGCGTTCAAACGCCGGGCGGCTCAGTAGCTAATACCATTGCGGGCGCAGGCGCGCTTGGGCTGGATGCAGCGTTTATCGGCCGGGTACACGATGACGCTCTGGGCCGGTTCTATGCAGATGCGATGAACGAAGATGGCGTCGACTTCGTGAACCCGCCTGTTCCGGGTGGCGAATTGCCGACGTCACGCTCGATGATCTTTGTGTCGCCTGATGGCGAGCGGTCGATGAACACCTATCTGGGCATTTCCTCGGAACTGTCGTCTCAGGACGTTCCGGATGAGGTCGCAGGAAACAGCCAGATCATGTTTCTCGAGGGGTATCTGTTCGACAAGGAAAAAGGCAAGGCGGCATTCCTTGAGGCCGCACGTGCCTGTCACAAGGGTGGCGGCAAGGCCGGGATTGCCATTTCCGACCCATTCTGTGTGGAACGGCATCGGGTGGATTTCCTGCTGCTGATTGAAAACGAGCTGGATTTCGTGATCGGCAACGAGGCCGAGATCAAATCCCTGTTCGAGACCGACGACCTAGAAGAGGCGCTGCGGCGTACGTCGGCGATCTGCCCGCTGGTGGTCTGCACCCGTTCGGGTGACGGGGTGACGGTTATGAACGGCGATGCTCGCATTGACGTACCGGTCGAGAAGGTCGTCCCCGTTGATGCAACAGGTGCGGGCGACCAGTTTGCCGCCGGGTTCCTGTTTGGCATGGCAACCGGCCGCGATTTCGAGACCTGCGCCCGTATTGGCAATGTCTGCGCCCGCGAGGTCATCAGCCATATCGGCCCGAGACCCGAGGCGGATATGCTGGAATTGCTGCGGGAGGAAGGGCTGCTTTGAGCCCAAACCTACCAAGGTTGGCTGCCCCGGGAACTTCCTTCTTAACACCAACGGTAGTTCAGCTAGATAGTTCGAAACTGTCTAAACACAGATGGATATCGGGGGGCCTATTTTGGATAGAAGCGCTTTGATTGGGTCATGGAAAATGCATGCGTGGACGCGGCAGTC
Source organism: Ruegeria sp. HKCCSP346 (assembly GCF_017872595.1). Taxonomy (NCBI): domain Bacteria; kingdom Pseudomonadati; phylum Pseudomonadota; class Alphaproteobacteria; order Rhodobacterales; family Roseobacteraceae; genus Ruegeria; species Ruegeria sp. HKCCSP346. Next base: position 142,353 of record NZ_JAEDOT010000007.1, on the reverse strand, counting down.
GGTGGCAACGGGAGAAATTACCGATGCACTGGGGCCCGACCCAATCGGCTATATTGCATACCACGCAGACGGTCGGATGATGGCCACTGTTTTCAGGCGCGATCGCCCGAACTCAGGCCGAAATGGTTGGACCGAAAGCGAAAAAGCGCAGCTTTTCGACGACATGCTTGCCTACGTCGCGTCTTATTCACTGGAAGAAGACCGCGTCGTTCATCATGTTGATGGGTCTTGGAATCCAAATTGGCACGGCGACCTTTCGCGTCCATTTGTACTCGAAGGTGATAGATTGGTGATTAGTGGTGCTCCCGGAATCGATCCCATGACGGGCGAAGAAGTCGTCTATCGGATGGAATTTACGAAGGTATAGGCGCTTTAACGACAGAACCGCCAAACACCGGCTGGTATTGGTTTTGGTATACATGCCGACCAATACGAACGGCAGATTTGTCCGCCTAGCGGATCAATCTGAAACGCAACCCAAGCGATCAGAATTCGCTTAGATAGTCGGAAAAAGCCTCGACCACGCGCTCATACACCTCGCGCTTGAAGGGCACGATCTCGGCGATCAGCCGGTCTGGCTCCTGCCATTTCCAGCAGGTGAACTCGGGGTGGTCGGTTTCGATGTCGATCTGATCGTCGGTTCCCAGATACCGCATCAGGAACCATTTCTGCTCCTGCCCGCGGAAGCGGCCCTTCCATATCTTGGGCACGATGTCATGCGGCAGGTCATAAGGCAGCCAGCCCTCGGTTTCCGCGATGATTTCAACCAGATTAGCCGTGACTCCGGTTTCCTCCAACAGCTCTCGCAAGGCCGCATCACGAGGGTCTTCGCCCTTGTCCACACCGCCCTGCGGCATTTGCCAGGCGTTCGCGTGGCGGTCGTTGCGCTGTCCGACAAAGATCTGGCCCTGATCGTTCATCAGCATCAGCCCGACGCAGGGGCGGTAGGGCAGTTTTGCAATATCTTCGGGGGTCATGCGCGGCCTCATCGGGTTGTTCCGCCCACCTCTAGCAACCACCGGCGCAACAGCAAAGAGGGTGACGTGGGGTTTCGCGTGACAAAGTTTACGCGAACGTCAATCTATCGCACAAATTCAGGAGGGAGAGTTTTGCCATGACTGTGTACCCAAACATGCTGGCACCACTGGATCTGGGCTTTACCACGTTGAAGAACCGGGTCCTGATGGGCTCGATGCATACCGGGTTGGAAGAAACCGGCGACTGGAACCGGGTGGCCGAGTTCTATGCCGCCCGCGCGCGCGGTGGCGTGGCGCTGATGGTCACGGGGGGAATCGGGCCGAACCTTGAAGGCTCGGTCCTGCCGGGGGCAGCGATGATGACCAGCGACAAGGACGTGGCCAATCATTCCGTCGTCACCGACCGTGTGCATCAGGCAGGTGGCAAGATCGCGATGCAGATCCTGCATGCGGGCCGCTATGCCTATGGGCCGAAATGCGTGGCGCCCAGCCCGGTGAAGTCTCCGATCTCGCCCTTCCCCCCCAACGAGTTGGACGAGGACGGCATCGAGAAACAGATCAGCGACATCGTCAACGCCGCCGTGCTGGCCCAAAAGGCGGGCTATGACGGGGTCGAGATCATGGGGTCCGAGGGTTATTTCATCAACCAGTTTCTGGTGACCCACACCAACAAGCGCACAGACCGTTGGGGCGGGTCCTATGAGAACCGCATGCGCTTGGCTATCGAGGTGGTTCGCCGCACCCGCGTGGCGGTGGGAACCGATTTCATCATCATCTACCGGCTGTCGATGATCGATCTGGTACCCAACGGCTCGACCCATGACGAGGTGGTGCAACTGGCGCAGGAGATCGAAAAGGCCGGGGCCACGATCATCAACACTGGCATTGGCTGGCACGAGGCGCGGATTCCGACCATCGCCACCAGCGTGCCACGCGCGGCCTTTTCCTGGGTGACCAAGAAGCTGATGGGCAAGGTGGGGATTCCGGTCATCACCTCGAACCGGATCAACACGCCCGATGTGGCCGAGCAGGTGCTGGCCGAGGGCTGTGCCGATATGGTCTCTTTGGCGCGGCCGATGCTGGCGGATGCGGATTTCGTGGCCAAGGCGATGGCCGGCGAGTCGGCCAGGATCGCGCCCTGCATCGCCTGCAACCAGGCCTGCCTGGATCACACCTTCAGCGGCAAGCTGACATCCTGCCTTGTCAACCCGCGCGCCTGCCACGAGACCGAGCTGGTGATCGAAAAGGCCGCCACGCCCAAGCGCGTGGCCATCGTGGGCGCGGGTCCGGCGGGCCTGTCCACGGCGATGACGGCGGCGGAGCGCGGCCATAACGTGACCGTGTTTGACAAAGCCGACGAGATCGGCGGCCAGCTGAACATGGCCAAGCAGGTGCCGGGCAAGGAAGAGTTCTGGGGCTTGGTGGACTGGTACCGCACCATGCTGAACGATCTGGGCGTCAAGGTCGAATTGGGCCGCAAAGTCGGCGCCGACGATCTGGGCGGGTTCGATGAGGTGGTGATCGCCACGGGCGTCAACCCGCGCGACCCGCAGATCCCGGGCGAAGACAGCGACAATGTCGTGAACTATATCGACGTGCTGCGCGACAAGGCCCCGGTGGGCAAATCGGTGGCCGTGATCGGCGCCGGCGGCATCGGCTTCGACGTGTCGGAATACCTGTTGGAGGAAGGCCATTCGCCCACCACCGACCTGCCCTTGTGGATGAAGGAATGGGGCGTCGCCGACCCTGAACAGCACCGCGCAGGCCTGGCGCCCGAAGGCCCGCAACCCGAGGCGCCCAAGCGGCAGGTCACGCTGCTGCAGCGCAAGAAGCAGGCGCATGGCAAGGGGCTGGGCAAGACCACCGGCTGGATCCACCGCGCCACGCTGAAGATGAAGGATGTCAACTTCGTGGGCGGCGTGAACTATGAACGCATAGACGACGAGGGGCTGCATGTCTCGTTCGGAGAAGAGCGCGCCGATCCGACCGTCATCAAGGCGGATACGATCGTTCTGTGTGCAGGACAGGTGCCCGAGCGGTCGCTGGCCGACGCGCTGATCGAACGCGGGATCACCCCGCATGTGATCGGTGGGGCGGACGTGGCGGCCGAACTGGACGCCAAACGCGCGATCAATCAGGGCACACGCCTTGCCGCAGAGTTCTGAAGCCACTCGTTCAGAGTGTCTTCAGTCCGACAGCGCGAGCTTTGCACCCAATGCACCAAAAGCGGTTGCGAAACACCGCTTTATCCACGCCATCACAGCAGGGCGCCGGATCACATAGTCCCGCGCCAGTGCGGCGCATGCCCCATACCCGACAAAAACAACAAATGTCATGGCCATGAAGGCCAGCGCCAGTTTGGCCAGTTCCATTCCTGCATTTGCTGCGTTCGCCGGCAGGAATTGAGGCAGAAAGGCCAGGAAGAATAGCGACAACTTTGGGTTCAAAACGTTGATCAGCGTTCCTGTCACGGCAATTCCAAAGTCGCTTTTTGCGGATTTCTCCGCCGCGACATCCATGGCACCGCCGTCCTTCAGGATACCCCATGCCATGTAGAACAAGTACAAGACGCCAAGATATTTGATGAATTGAAACGCGACGGCACTGGTGTGCAGCAAGGCTGCAAGTCCGATGATGCCGGCCAAGGCCGCCGGAACGATCCCAAGTGTGCATCCGAAGGCTGCGGCAAGACTTGCGCGAAACCCGCGCCCAAGACCGACAGCCAAAGTATAGATGACGCCGGTACCCGGCAGCAAAACAACAATCAATGATGTGACGAAGAATTCCAGCGACATTATTACCCCCTGCAAATGCAGGCAGATTCACTAAGTGCGCCGAAAATGTAAATGCCCTTCCATCACATGAACCGAACGGACGGTTTCAACGACCTGCGGCTATTCCACGGTGATCGTGATCACTTCGGATACAATCGGCGGGGAATGCGGCACATGCCCGGCATCGCCCAGAACCAATTGCAGGGTGTGTTGGCCCGGCGACAGATTCAATGCTACTTCGGTCTGACCGCCTCCGAAGTGCATGTGATTATCGTCGGCGGGCAGGCCATTGGCCAACTCATCCGCGCCATCCTCGCCTTCACCCAGCGGGGGACGGTCAAGCAGCAGGTGGTGGTGCCCGGTGTTTTCTTTGTCGGTTCCGGCGGGCGCGACGCCCATGCCGCTTAGGCCAAAGACAACCGTGACCGGTGATTGCACGGTATCGCCATCCGACAGGTTGACGAAATAGACTTTTGCATCAGGATTCGACGGGGTCTCTCCTCCGGCATGCGCAAAGCCCACAGAAAGGCAAAGCGCAGCAATGGCGAAAAAGGTTCTCATGATCTCCTCCCTGGTCACAAAAATGCCATTCTCAATGAGAGATCTTAGCGCGATTGCCTGAAAAACACAGCATCACAATGCCTGAGGTGAGTTTGGAAACCACTGTTTCTGCGTTTCTCATACGCAAACGATCCGATTCAAATCCCTGATATTATCCCATGTCTGCCCCGTTTCCGCCCAGATTCAGCGCCATAGTCAGGACGGAAATCAAGATCTGGGGAACGAGTATGGACCGACTGACCGAAATGGAAGCCTTCGCCAATGTGGTGGACCAGGGTGGCTTCACCGATGCGGCCAAAAAGATGGGCATCTCCAAATCAGCTGTGTCCAAACACGTATCGAGCCTTGAGGCGCGTCTGGGAGCGCGGCTGTTGAACCGCACCACGCGCCGGGTTTCACCAACGGAAATCGGGCTGGCCTATTATGACCGCGCGCGGCGCGTGTTGAATGATGCCGGAGAAGCGGATTCACTGGTCACGTCAATGCAATCGGCCCCGTCTGGTCTTTTGCGCATCAGCGTCGCCACGGATTTCGGCGTCAATCACCTGTCACCTGTTCTGTCCGAGTTCCTTGCAGCCTACCCCGACATCACCGTGAACATGGTTTTGAACAACCGCTATGTCGAACTGATTTCCGAAGGATTTGACGTGGCCGTGCGCATTGGTGAGCTGGAAGACAGCACGTTGCGCGCCCGCAAACTGACCGAGACGGTCAAACGCATGGTCGCCGCGCCCAGTTATGTCGAAAGATTCGGCCGGCCGCAGAAGATCGATGATCTGAACGAACACAAGCTGCTGCATTATTCCAGCCAATCCTCGGGCAATGTCTGGAAACTGACCGCGCCGTCCGGCGAAAAACGTCAGGTTCGTACCGCCGGGTGGTTGAGTGTCAATGATGGCCAATCCCTGTTGAACGCGGCGGTTTCCGGCCTGGGTATCGCCTATCTGCCCAGCTATCTTTACGCCGAAGCCCTGAAGGCCGGGCTGGTTGTCGATGCAATGCCGTCCCTGCCTGACGAAGTTCAAGGCGTTTACGCCGTCTACCCGCCGGGCCGCTTTACGCAACCCAAAGTGCGGGCCTTCATCGATTTCCTCGTTGATTCCTTCCACGGGAAGGGTCCGATGGACTGGTAATTTCTCCCTGAAGACCAACCTTTGGCCCGCGTATGAAAGTGCGGGCCTTTTTTTACGGGTCGATCACTGACAGTCCCATGGACCGGGCGGAAGTGCGCAAGCTGTCCGTCAGCACATTCTGACCCGGCGGTGGGGTCTCGGAACTGCGTGCCAAAAGAGCAATATCGCGATTTGCATTGGCGATGGACAGCGGTCGCAAGCGCACCTCGTCGCGGTAGATCCCCTGTCTGCGAGCATAAAGATCAGGCAGTACCGCAACACCAACACCCGAAGCCGCCATCAGAACAATGGAATCAAGCGTCGTGCCTTCATACTCATCCGAAACAACCCCACCGCATTCCGCCGCCAATGCATAGACGATGCGCGACAGGCGGTGGCTTTGATCCAGGGTGAGGAAGATCCGGTTCTGAAGATCGGTGGCACTGACACCCTGCAAGTCCCGCGCCAGAACGTCATCAACGGCAACCGCGACCCAAAGAGGTTCGTTGAACAACCGGTGTTGCACGGTATTCGGATGATCTTCGGGCGTGGACAATATCAGATCAAAGCGACCGGATTTCAGACCCTGTTCCAGATCCAGTGTGTTTTCCTCGCGAACCGCAATACGCAATCCGGGGCGAATCCGGTGCACCTGTTTGATGGCTTGCGGCAACAGATAAGGCCCGATCGAAGGCAAAACCCCCAGTCGCAACCTTCCTCCGACGGGCATATCGTTCGACATGGCGTGGCGAAGGTCCTTGACCTCTGCCAGGATCTTCTGTGCGCGCAAGATGAATTCTTCTCCTTTCGCCGTCACCTGGATACCACCCCGGTTACGCTCAAAGATCCGAACGCCAAGCTCTTGTTCTACAGTCGCAATTTGCGTCGACAGGCTGGGCTGGCTGACATTCAGCACCTCGGCAGCCAAACTGAATCGCCCAAGGCGACTGACCGTAACGATGTATTCCAACTGTCGCAATGTGGGACGCATTTCATAGCCTGAAACTATATATAACTTAGAAAGATAGTATTTGGCGAAATCAGTTTTGCAAGGCACCTAACCCGAAAACGAGGGATCAGGAGTCAATTATGCCCGGAGTGATCGAGACGCTTTCCAGCAACCTGCTTGTGCCGACCATACTGTTTTTTGCCCTTGGGCTTCTGGCTGCCTTTGTACGCAGTGACCTGTCCATTCCGGCGGGCGCGGCCAAGTTCATGTCGCTTTACCTGCTGCTGGCCATCGGGTTCAAAGGCGGTGCCAGTCTGGCCGCGCATGGCATTCACCTGCAACTGTTCCTGACGCTGCTGGGCGGTGTCGCCTTGTCCTTTACCATCCCCTTCGTGGCCTTTGGCCTGCTCAGGGTGATGACACGGCTGGATGCGCTGAACGCGGCGGCGGTGGCAGGGCACTATGGTTCGATCTCGATCGTCACCTTTGTTACGGCCACCAGCCTGCTGGATCTGGTGGGGCTGACCCATGACGGATTCATGGTGGCCGTTGCGGCTGCGATGGAGGTGCCCGCAATCCTGTCGGCGCTTTGGTTGGCGCACAAGACCGGAAGCAATGGCGTCAAGGATGACAAGCTGTGGCGCGATCTGCTGGCCAACGGCTCGATCGTGCTGCTTACCGGTGCCTTCCTGATCGGAGCCATCACCGGTGGTGAAGGCATGCAGATGATCGCGCCTTTCATCGTGACGCCTTTCACAGGAATCCTGTGCCTGTTTCTGCTGGATATGGGCCTGTCGGCAGGGCGCAGCCTGATCAGCAACCGAGACAAGCTGTCGGTTGGCCTGTTCGCCTTTGGTGTCTTGATGCCCCTGATCGGCGCATTTATGGCCTGGGCGGTAGGTGCCGTGATCGGCTTGCCACAGGGCAGCTTGTTCCTGTTCATGGTGCTGTCAGCCTCGGCTTCGTATATCGCGGTTCCCGCCGCGATGAAGATCGCCCTTCCAAAGGCCGAGGCCGGGATCTATCTGACCTTGTCGCTGGGGGTGTCGTTTCCGTTCAACATCACCGTCGGATTGCCGCTGTACCTGTGGTTGGTCAGTTGACCAGCAATACGGCTTCGACCCGACGGTTGAGATCGCGCCCTTCCGGAGTTGCATTCGATGTGAGCGGAGACAGATAGCCAACACCCTGCGCTTCGATCCGGTCGGGTGCCACGCCATGCGCATCGATCAGGCGGGTCCGCACCGCCTCGGCCCGGCTTTTGCTAACCGCAATATTTGCCTGTAAGGCACCGGTATCGTCAGTGTGCCCTACCAACGCCAGGCGTGTGTTCGGGTTGTCGGTCAAGTATCCGGCCAGCAAGGTCAGCGAGTCAAACGGCCCTTCGCCCAGGGCAACCTCGCCCGTCGGAAAATGCAGGTCATCCAGGATCACGTGGCCCGTTGTCGCCAAGGCCTCCAGCAATCCGACCGGGCCTTCCACGGCTTGCTCGATCACCACAGGGTCCGGGTCCGGCGCGTCCTGGGGTGTGACCCGGATCATCTGAACATAGCCATCCGGGGGATTGCGGCTGACCAGCAGGCTAAGGGCAACCGGCCCCTTGGTGGCCGACAAAAACCGGTAATCCTGAATGGCGACATACATGTCCGGGGTTGGCACGACCTCGGTGCCAAAACGGAAATCGAAACCGCCACAAACCCGCGCGTCGCATTCGAACAGGATCTTGTAGCCCTGCGCCTCGATCTGTTCCCGCAACGGTGCCAGCAGCTGCAATGTCGTGCTCGACCCCGCCTGAAGCCGCCACGTATAGCGTTCCACGCGCCCTTCGAGCGTTTCTGCGGGAACCGAGCCATTTGCATAAGGCCCCGTCGGCAGGTCATAGCTGTCCAGTGGCGATGTTCGGTCGCTGATCTGTCGGGCACTGGCCGGCAGGGTCAGGTCCTGTGCGGCAACAGGTCCTGTCATCAGCAGGGCAACAAGGGCGGCGGCGCGGATCATCGAAACTGTGCGTGATATTCTTCGTTGGGCACCATCGCCGTTGCGCTGGCGACCCGGTTTGACATGTTGAAAAACCCGGCGACATTGGCGATGTCCCAGATGTCGCGGTCGGAAAAGCCTGCATCGCGCAGGCGCTGGCGGTCGGGCTCTTCGATCTCGGCGCTGGCGGTGGTCATCTTTGCGGCAAAGTCCAGCATCGCCCGTTGACGCGGCTCCAGCGGGGCGACGCGATAGTTCATCACCAGCATTTCGCCCAGTTGCGGATTGCCCGAAAGCTGACGCACCGCCGCCCCATGGGCGACCAGACAGTAGAAACATTTGTTGATTGACGAGACGACGACCGCGATCATCTCGCGTTCCAGTTTGGTCAGCCCGCTGTCAGCCAGCATCAGGTCGTTATACATCGCGGTGAAGGCGTTCAGCTTGTCGATGTCGAATGCGTTGGCTTTCAGCACATTCGGCACCATGCCCAGTTTTTCGACACAGATATCAAAGTATTTCTGCGTTTCCGGCGGCAGTGGATCGACCATGGGCAGGTTCAGCGCGGTAGGCATGTCTTTTTGTGTCACGGCGGCCTCTTCGGTTCAGACAAGATGACGGTAATGGTATTCGCCCGCGATCTCCATCCCGAGGGCACGATAAAGACCGTTGGCGCCCTCATTGGCCTTGGTGCAGATCACGCTGAGGTTCTGCGCACCGTGATCACGCGCCCAGAATGCGGCCGCGCGCATGGTCCAGTGGCCCAGCCCCTGACGACGGTGCTCGGGCAACACTTCCAGCGCGTGGACCATCGCAGTGTCTGCATGCATCGCCACAAAAGCCACGCCGCTGGGTTTGTCGTTGTGACGCAGCAAAAATCCTGTCTTGGGTCCCTTGGCACGTTCCATCACCGCGATCCGCTCGGGTCCGATCCCGCCCGAGGCCCAGATTTCGCGCATGATCTCAAGCGGTTCCCAGATCGAAAACACCATTACCGGTGGGATCGGCTGATCGATCAGCCGAGAGATGGGGCAGACATAAATGTTGACCGGGTCAAGAATGTCGTATCCCCGCTGGGCCAGCATTGCATCCAGAGCTTCATCCCCGGGCGGCAGGCAAAAGATGCGTTTTTGCCCCATGGACAGCATCGCGGCCTCGGCGGCGTCGATATCGTCTTCGTTGGCCGGGCCCAATGCACTGGCCGCTGATACGCGCGACCCTCCGCCCCGCCCCTCACGCAGCAGAAACGGGCCAAGCCGCTGATAGCGTGCGGCGGGCCATGTTCCGTCGACTATTTCCGCCCAGTTATTGCTCAAAGCTCAAGCTCTTTCGCCAGGCGGGTGGTGGCCGCGTCGATCCGGCCTCCGTCGGTGCCGCGTACAACCACGTTGGCCCCGAAGGCACCGTTGATCTGAAACGGATAGCACCCGATGGACAAGTCACTGAAATCTTCGGCCAAGGCCGCCAGGGTTGCGGCGATATCACCTTCTCCGCGGTCCACACGCAGAGTTTGCGACAGCAAAGGGCGGCCTCCGGTCAATGTTGGCAACACGCTCGCCACCATCGCCTGAAAAACCGACGGCACACCCGCCATGACATGCACATTCGCAAGCGTGAACCCGGGCGCTGTCGAAACCGGATTTTCGATCAGCGTCGCCCCGTCCGGAATACGCGCCATGCGCAGGCGGGCGGCATTCAGTTCCAGCCCGGATTTGTCGTAATGGGCCTGCAATAGCGCGCGCGCGTCATCGCGCACATCAATGGGTGTGTCAAAAGCGCGGGCAATGCAATCGGCCGTGATATCGTCATGGGTCGGGCCGATGCCGCCGCTGGTGAAGACATTGTCATAAGCGTCGGACAGCGCTTTGACGGCCGCTTCAATGGCAGGGGCGTCATCGCTGACAATGCGGACCTCTTTCAGGTCGATGCCGTGTTTGGTCAGTTCCTGCGCCAGAAAATGCATATTCGCATCGCGGGTGCGACCCGACAGGATTTCATCCCCGATCACCAGCATCGCTGCGGTTGGATTGCCCATGGCGCTGTCCCCTCTTGATCGTTCTCAGGGGCAGGTATAGGCCCTGAACCATGCGATTTGAAACCCCTCTTGTCCCCGCCCGGCTGATCCGCCGCTACAAACGCTTTCTGGCTGATTGCAGGCTTGAGGACGGGAGTGAGGTAACGGCCCATTGCGCCAATCCGGGATCGATGATGGGGCTGGCCGAGCCGGGTGAGAAAATCTGGCTGGAACCCAACGACGATCCGAAGAAAAAGCTGAAATTCGGATGGCGGCTGGTGGACCACGAGAACGGGCATTTTACCGGGGTCGATACCTCGGTCCCGAACCGGGCGCTGCGGGCTGCTTTGGAAGCCGGTGAGATTCCCGAACTGGCCACCTATGACACCATCCGGCCCGAGGTGAAATACGGCGACAACAGCCGCATCGATTTCCTGCTGACGGAGCCGGGCCTGCCGGATGCCTATGTCGAGGTGAAAAGCGTGACACTGTCACGCCAGCCCGGACTGGCCGAGTTTCCCGACAGCGTCACAGCCCGTGGCACCAAGCATCTGGGCGAGTTGGCCGCGATGGCGTCACAAGGGCACCGGGCGATCATGCTGTATTTGGTTCAGCGAACCGATTGCGACCGGTTTGCTTTGGCGGCCGATATTGATCCAGCCTACGCGGCGGCATTTGAGGCGGCGCAGGCGCAAGGGGTGGAACGGATCGTTTGCGGGACGCGGATAACGCCGTCGGGGGTTTGGGTGCAGACTGAAATGAGGATTTTGGCCGGCTGAGTCAGTCCGCAACGACAGCATCAACCTCAATCTCGACCAGCCACTCGGGATTCACAAATCGTTCGATGGCCATGATAGTATCTACAGGGCGAGCATCCAGACAATACAGCTTTCGGGCTTCGATCGCCTGTTTCCAGTTTTCGATTTCGGTCAGGATGACACGCGTTCTGACAATATCGTGCAGCCCTGACCCGGCACGCTCAAGCGCATCTTTGATGATTTCGAAACATTGTCTGGTTTGCAGATAGACATCGCCGACACCCACAGTGTTGCCGTCAGCATCGACTGGTGCGGTTCCCCCGACCGCGATGAAGTTCCCGACCCGAACCGCTCGGCTGAACCCAACGATGCTTTCCATGGGGTTTCCGTTAGAGATCAATTCTCGTTTCTGTGACATGCATCCGGTTCCCTGATTTTCTCAAGAAAAAGTGCAATCATTAGATACTGATCCGCCTGCCGTGAAAAGTGTCCAAGCCAGTAGCCGTACGGATTGCAGTCGAGGCGGTGGGGTCCGAGATGCTGCAATGCAGCCCCTACTCTTGAATCCTGAGCCAACGGAACCAAGTTTCCCGCATGGTTTACGCAGTCTGAACACGCGCCCTCTGGTACTTTCTGCACAAGCAGCGTAAAAGGAATGCTGCGCGCAACATTTGGAGCTTAGCGTCGATGAAAGAGCATCGTGGCCGCCTGACCAAGGACGGCATTCGCATCTATGAACAAGGTGACTTCGCCGGGATGCACGCGGCGGGGGCTTTGGCGGCGCGGATTCTGGATGATATTGCCGAACATGTGTTTCCCGGACAAACCACGGGCGCCATTGACGGGCTGATCACGCAGATGGTCGAAGACGCCGGCGCGACCTCGGCCACCATAGGCTACAAGGGCTATCAGCACGCCAGCTGCATCAGCGTGAACCACGTGGTCTGCCACGGTATTCCAGGTGAGAAAAAGCTGAAGGACGGCGATATCCTGAATATCGACGTCACCGTCATCGTCGATGGCTGGTTTGGCGACACCTCGCGCATGTATGTGGCAGGCAAGCTGCCGCGCAAGGCGGAACGGCTGATCCAGGTGACCCATGACGCGCTGTTCAAGGGCATTGAGATGGTCAAGCCGGGCAATACCTTTGGTGACATCGGCCATGCCATCCAGTCCTATGTCGAAGCACATCGGATGAGCGTCGTGCGTGATTTCTGCGGTCATGGTCTGGGTCGTGTTTTTCACGCGCCACCGAACGTATTGCACTATGGTCGCCCGGGCACCGGTGCCGTGCTGGAAGAGGGTATGTTCTTTACCATCGAACCCATGGTCAATCTGGGTCGCCCGGAAACCAAGACTCTGGCCGACGACTGGACAGCAGTGACCCGCGACAAATCGTTGTCGGCACAGTTCGAGCATTCGGTGGGCGTCACCTCGGATGGGGTCGATATCTTTACCCTGTCACCCGCTGGCAAGTTTCACCCGACCTATTCCTCCTGATCCGCGGCCTGCTCACGGAGGAGTTTCAGCAGCACCGTTTCAGCCCCCCACGGCGTGACCGCGTCGTGGATGAAGACCGGCGCGCGCAAGGGTTTGCGCTCTGGGCTGGTGGAAACTTCTGCATCACTGGAAAAGGTCCAGGCAAAAGGTGTCAGGGTGCGGTCCATGCGTGCACACTAGCACAACCGCGGGTCAAAGTCCCAACAACCCATGCGCCTGTGACATGTCCGTGATCACCTCGGCCCCCAGATCCGCCAGCTTTTCACCGCCTCCATGAGGCGCATAAGCAAGGCAACGCATGCCGGCGCGGATCGCCGCCGTGACACCACTGTGGCTGTCTTCGATCACCACCGGAGCCGTCGCGCCAAAGTGCTCGGCAGCCAGGCGGAACATCTTTGGGTCCGGCTTTCCGGTGCCCAGCACATGGGCCGAGAACATCACGTCTTTGAAACGGTCCCAAAGCCCGTTCTGACCCAGAGTGATCTTCATCTTGTCCGGGCTGCCATTCGACGCGACGCAACAGGGGATACCCTTTTGATCCAGCCCCGCAAGCAGGTCTGCGATGCCGGGGACCAATGGCACACCTGCGCGTAGGCGGTCGTAGGTTTCGGCATAGACCTGATCTATCCAGTCTTTGGGCAGAACGGCGCCCATCGCGCGGGCCTTGTCCCGCACCCCCACCATGGTTCCGCCCACGAACAGGGACATGCATTCACGCAGTGCCAGTTGCAGGCCATGATGCGCCAGATTGTCCACCAGCACCTGGTTCGAGATCACCTCGCTGTCCACCAGAACGCCGTCGCAATCGAAAATGACAAGATCGTGCATATGGGATTCCTGCTGTGCCTCGCGCTCGGCCTATCCAAGCTGTCCCGTCAATGCAAACACAGGCCCCGGGCCAAACCGCACGGAACATCTCAGCCTGGCACATCTTTCCACATCAAGGAAATATGCGTGTCGCCATATTTGCGACTGTCTTGCAATGTGAACCCGGCCGGCGCCTGCATCGGGGCATTTTCTTCCCAGACCAACAAGGCATCATCCGCGATCCAGCCATTGGCCAAGGCGGCGACGGCCTTCTGCCCCATGGATTTCCCGTAAGGCGGGTCCAGAAAAACCAGATCGTATGGCGCGCCGGGATTGTCGCCCAACCGGGTCGCATCGCGACGGACCAAGTCGGTACGGTCGGCGCTGCGGGTCAGGTCGATATTCTTGCGTATCAACCCCTGAGCCACCCGCCCGTCATCGACGAAGGTGACATGCGACGCCCCCCGCGACAGCGCCTCGAGCCCCAGCGCCCCGGTTCCCGCGAACAGATCCAGCACGCGCAAACCGTCAAAATCGATCTGGTGGTTGAGCACATTGAACAGGCTTTCACGCACGCGGTCGGTGGTGGGGCGCAGATGCGCGCCCGCATCACCCTTGCCAACCGAGGCGAGGGCGCGGCCCCGGAATTCTCCGGCTATGATCCTCACGCCTTGAGCAGCGGTTTCAGGTCCGCGTTGGGGTCTGCCACGACTTCGGGATCAGCGGTCTTGCCCATTTCGATCAATCGCTTGCCGACCATGTATGCCCGCGGGTCATTCATCGCGTCCACAGCAATCAGCCTGTCGCCTTTGTAATACCAGAAAGACACGGTCTGACCCTCGCCCTTGCGGGTCACCACGCGATCATATCCGGTGTTCAGGCCCGCGATCTGAAGCTTGACGTCGTACTGGTCCGACCAGAACCATGGGGTCGCCACATAATCCTTGGCGGCACCTAGCATGTTCTGCGCCACAATTTCGGCCTGGTCGATGGCGTTTGGGACGCTTTCCAGACGGATACGCCCTTCGCCATGCGGAAAAGAGGCGCAATCGCCCGCCGCCCAGATCGACGAATCAGACGTGCGACCATGGGCATCGGTTTTGATGCCGTTGTCCAGTTCGAGCCCTGCCATCTCGGCCAGTTGGGTTGAGGGGGTGATGCCCACACCAACCACGACGAAATCAACGTCCAGCGTCGTGCCGTCCGTCAACACGGCCCCCACAACCCTGCCATTTTCGCCAATCAGACGATCCAGCCCGACGCCTTCGCGGATGTCGGCACCGTATTCGCTGTGTAACGCGCGGAAATACGCGCTGGTTTCTGGCGCAGCGACCCGTTGCAGGATGCGGTCGGCCATCTCGACCAAGGTGACCTTGACGCCGCGTTTCGCGCAGACGGCGGCGGCCTCGAGCCCGATGTAACCGCCGCCCACAATCAACGCGCGGGCGCCTTCGGTCACTTTGGGTTCCATCTCGTCAATATGGGCCAGGTCGCGCACCACGTGCACGCCGTCCAGATCACCTCCGATGGCGGCAGGCAGGCGGCGCGGATCTGACCCGGTGGTCAGCGCCAGTTCGTCATACGGGATGACTTCATCCCCAACAGTGACCGTCTTGGCCTTGGGGTCGATGCCGGTCACGCGCAGGCCAAGCCGCAGAGTGATGTTGTTTTCGGCATAGAAGCTTTCGGGTCGCAGGAACAGGCGCTCCAGTTCCATCTCTCCAAGAAGATAGGCCTTGGACAAAGGCGGGCGCTGATACGGCAGATGCGGCTCGGCCCCGATCAGAGTAATCTCTCCGTCGAACCCGTCCTTGCGCAACCGCGCCACCAAGGACGCTCCTGCCTGACCCGCGCCAATCACGACAATATGGCTCATGCTTTGCCCACCCTGCAGATTTCCCGTGGTCTCTCTGATTTGACCACCTATATTGCGGCTTAGCCCAATTCTGCAAATCCAAACGACAGGAGCTGAAAAATGATTTCAACAGGAGACACTCTGCCCGAGGCCACACTGATCCAGATGGGGGCCGACGGGCCAGAGGAAGTTCGGATTTCAGACAAGACCAAAGGGCGCAAGGTTGTCATTTTCGCTGTGCCCGGCGCCTATACCGGCACATGCACCACCGCACATGTGCCAAGCTTCATTCGCACCAAAAAGCAGTTCGACGACAAGGGCGTGGACGAGATCATGTGCCTGTCGGTCAACGACCCTTTCGTCATGCAGGCCTGGGGTGAATCCACCGGCGCGGCCGCAGCCGGACTGACCATGGTTTCAGACGCGGCCTCAGAATTCACCAAAGCCATCGGCATGGATTTCGACGCCCCGCCCGTTGGCCTGTTCGCACGCTCGAAACGGTATGCGATGCTGGTCGAGAACGGCAAGGTCACGGCCCTGAACCTGGAAGATAACCCCGGTGCTTGCGGGATCTCGGCGGGTGAAGGTCTGCTGGAGGTGATCTGAATTTGGCCGGCCCCGGTCTGTCCGGGGCCGCGTGAACCCAATTTAACTTGAAGCACTGCCTCAATGCGCGAATACTCGTCGCACAAAATTGGGGAGACTTTTATGAAACTTAAGGTATTTCCATCCATCCTGACCAGCGCAGCCCTTTTGGCAGCCTGCGGTCCGGCCCCAACCCCGCAACAGCAAGCCGCCCGGCAGCACGAAATTGCCTGCCTCAGCGGCACATTGGGCGGCGCCTTGATCGGCGGCGCGATCGGCAACCAGTTCGGCGGCGGATCGGGCAAGACGATCCTGACCGCAGCCGGCGCTGCTGCCGGTGGCATTGAAGGCCAAAGGTTTGCATGCTGAGGAGATTGGACATGAAACGGACGATTTTTGTATTCACGGCTGCAGTCCTGGCCTCGGCGACCAATGCCGAAACCGTGGCCGAGCTGCATGAAAAAGAATTGAATGCCATCGACGCAAACAATGACGGGTTCCTGTCCAAAGACGAATTCGACGCTTTTTCAGACTATGCGTTTCAGGCCATGGACGAAGACAAGAACGGCACACTGGGTCAGGCCGAGGCCAAGCCGTTTCTGGACATAAAGCAGTTCCAGAATGTTGACCGCAACAAGGACAGCTTTATCTCAAGATCGGAATATGATGCACAGATGAATGAAGATTTCGGCGTGGCAGATCAGAATGGCAATGGTCAACTGGACTAAGCCCGCTTGAGGGAGCTTGCTATGAAAAAATGGATCGGAATGGGTGCTTTGGCACTGGTCGCGGCCTGTGACGTTCAGCAATCTCCTGTGGTGACGGGGCCTGACGGACAGGCCCGCATCCAGATCAATCCGTCTGGCCTGACCTGCTATGAAAACCGGTGTCTGGATATCAACCCAGCGGCGCGCAGCGTGCGCCAGATCGGGAACAAGACCACTGGCATCCCAAGGTCCATCGATGTCAGCGATGGCACCGTCACACCTGCGGAATTCAAGCAGATGGGCACGGCTGCGTCGCTTGCCGGTGGCCAAGGGTCAGGCAACGACCGCTAGCACAGACTGTCCATCTTTCGGGCCAGTTTGGCGTCCAGTGACGACAGGCCGCCTACGTCATGGGTGGACAGAACCACCTCGACCGTGCGGTAGACGTTGGACCATTCTGGATGATGGTTCCATTTCTCGGCCCAGATCGCCACTTGCGTCATCCAGCCAAATGCGTGCACGAAGTTGTCGAAAATGAAAGTCTTGGTGATCGCGTCGCGGCCTTCGACCATGGTCCAGCCGTTTTTGAACAGCGGATCCAGCAGCGGGCCACGGGTCTCGGCGGACAAAAGTTCAGTCATTGCTGTTCCTCCGGGTTCGATTTCCTGAACGGGCCGTAATCCGTCAGAATCTCGATCTCTTCTCCCACTGCGCGGCCTTCGGCGTCCAGATATTTTTTGACGGCATCGGCAAACCCCGGATCGCCGACCCAGTGCAAGCTATGCGTGCGCGTCGGCAAATAGCCCCGCGCCAGCTTGTGTTCGCCCTGAGCGCCCGCTTCCACCCGGGCCAGACCGTGGGCAATGGCAAAGTCTATCGCCCTATAGTAGCACAGTTCGAAATGCAGGCAGGCATGATGTTCGATGCAGCCCCAATACCGCCCAAAAAGCGTTTCGCGGCCTATGAAGTTCAGCGCACCCGCAATGGCATGACCATCCCGTTCAGCCAAAACCAGGGCCATGTCATTCGCCATCGTCTCTTGTGCGATGTCAAAAAACTGGCGCGTCAGATAGGGTGAGCCCCATTTTCGCGCCCCGGTGTCCTGATAGAACCGCCAAAACGCATCCCAGTGTTCCGGGCGCAGGTAATCGCCCGTCAATGTGCGGATTTCTCCGCCAAAGCCATTGGCCTGCGCCCGTTCCTTGCGGATGTTCTTGCGCTTGCGTGAGGACAAGGCCGCAAGGAAGTCATCGAATTCGGCGTAGCCATCATTCAGCCAGTGAAACTGTTGCGAGCTGCGAAGCATTAGCCCCATCTGCTCACCGGCCAATGCCTCGGCTTCTGTACAGAAGGTCACGTGAACCGAAGAAACCTGATTGTCGGCCGCCAGTTGAACGGCACCCTGCACCAAAGCCGACATTCCGATCCTGTCATAACCCGGGCGCACCAGAAACCGCCGCCCGGTGGCGGGTGTGAACGGCACCGCAATTTGCAGCTTGGGATAATACCGCCCGCCTGCGCTTTCATAGGCATGGGCCCAGCTGTGGTCAAAGATGTACTCGCCCTGGCTGTGCGATTTGGCATACATCGGGGCCGCTGCGATCAGGATCCCGTCAAGAAAGGCGGTCAGGTATTGCGGCTGCCAACCCGTACCGCGCCCGACCGAGCCGCTTTCTTCAAGCGCCAGCAAAAAACGATGCGTGGTGAAGGGATCAAGGGGACGCCCACCGTCGGCGGTCTCGGGGCAGGCGCAGGCATCCCACTCGGCCGCTGAAATCCGCGACAGAGACCCAATGACCTGAACTTCGATTTGGGCCTGATCCATGTTTCCTCCGCACCAGCCCTTTATCTGTGACCGAAGCGGCAAGGTTCAAGCTGAATGCGCAGCCAGATACCCTTCGAAGGTCACATTGTCGGCAACCATGCGGGCCTCTGCCTCTTGTTCAGGCGTTCGGACGGTCCAGCACAGGATCGGCACGCCTTGCGCCTTCAGTTCGGCCACACGCGGGCGGGAAAGATCTTCCGCCTCGTGGCTGATGAAACCGGCCCCGACACGTTCAAAATCAGGAATGTCGCGCAGGGTGTCGCAGACGTCATGCGGCAGAAGCTCGACACTGGGCTCATAGGCGCAAGTCGTGATGCCGCGCGGCAGGTGCGGGGCCAGCCGCGCCAGTTCCGCAACCGAGTTTGGATTGAAGGACATCAGGGCCACCGGGCCGTCATAGCCCTGCAATGCGCGCACAGTGTCGTGCTCGAGGGCACCGATATTCATACCCATAATGCCGTCCTGATCCTTCAGCTCGATAAGCAGCGGCACTTGGCCTGCGACCATATCCAGCACTTCATCCAGCGTTGGAATGCCGTCATCACCATACAGAAGGGTCAATTCGGACGCCGCCGCCGCCGACACCTGCCGGATCGGCCCGGGCTGGCCGGTCAGACGCCCCATGTCGTAATCATGGAAAACGACGGCACGATCATCAGATGTCAGCTGAAGGTCGATCTCGATCCCGTATCCGGCATCAATGGCGGCACGAATGGCCGCCCGGCTGTTTTCCGGGCGGTTGTTCGAGACGTCATGCAGCGCCCGATGAGCAATCGGGGCCTGCAAAAACGCAGCTGGCAGGGGCGGTATCATTCGATCTCGAAAATGCCTTCGATCTCGACCGCCACGCCCAAAGGCAGCGACGCAGCACTTACGGCAGAACGCGAGTGGCGACCGGCGTCGCCCAGCGCTTCGACCAGGAAGTCGGATGCACCGTTGATCACTTGCGGCTGCGCAGTGAAATCTGCGGTCGAGTTCACGAAACCGGTCAGCTTGATGACACGCACCAGTTTGTCGATATCTCCGCCACAGGCCGCCTTGACCTGTGCCAGCAGATTGATCGCGCAGACCCGCGCCGCTGCGGCTCCGGCCGCGACATCCATGTCATCGCCCAGCTTGCCGGTGATCAGCTCGTCTGATTTCGATATCTGGCCGGACACGTACACGATATTGCCCACACGTACATACGGCACATAATTTGCCGCTGGCGCGGGTGCGTCGCCCAGCGTGACACCGAGGCTTTCCAATTTTGCAGCGATGCTCATTGAGAGGGTCCTTCCCTGATTGACTCTGCCGGACGCTAACCGGGAAGCACATCCGTGGAAAGACGGAATGCGGCAAATTCCGGCTTGCATGCGATCTGAGCATATCTTTACTTATTATGACTTGCAGATGCTCAATTGCTTTACCCGGACCTGACGAACAGGTTACACGCTAGGTGTTTCATTTGAGACCTGAAACGACTATGTGACAAGAACTTGTGCCTTACCGGCGTGTTAGTATTGGTGAATTGTGATTGTTGGCCCGAGAGAACGGATGTCGGGCATTTGGGAGAAGCAAAGATCGTGTCGAGCAGATTTTGCCTGAAACACCTGGTTGTCCTGTCACTCATGGCCATTCTGTCCGCCTGTGCAACGACACCGCCCGAGGGCGCCTCACGCAGCGACGTGTTTGACCCTTACGAAAACGCGAACCGGGGAATTCACAAGTTCAATCTGGGCGTTGACCGGTTTCTGTTTCGACCTGCGTCGAAAGGGTACGTGAAGATCGTTCCTGATCCCATGGTCACCAGTTTCAGCACATTCGCCGAAAACATCTCGTTGCCCGGACAAGCGGTCGACTACCTGCTTCAGGGCAACCCGAAACAGATGGGGAATGCGCTGCTGCGGTTCGTAATCAACATGACCGTGGGCGGTTTTGGCCTGTCCGCGCCCGCAGATGAGCTGAACCTGCCGCCCGTCGATACTGATTTCGGTGAGACCCTGCATGTCTGGGGGGTCGGCGAAGGGGCTTATGTTGAACTGCCTTTCTATGGCCCGTCGACCCAAAGGGATGCCATCGGGGTCGTGATCAACCTGTTCTCGAATCCGATCAATTTTACCCCGGTCCGGCCCGCCGACAATCTGGGCGTCTATGCCGAAGTCGTTCGCCGCATGGGTGATCGTGGACGGTTCTCGGATACCGTGGACTCGATTCTGTATGAAAGCGCAGACAGTTATGCGCAGGCCCGCCTGATCTATCTGCAAAACCGCCGCTTCGAACTGGCGAGAGATGACGAAGACGCCTATCTGGATTTGTATTCTGACCCCTATGCCGAAACCGGGACAGACCCGGTCAGGGACCCCTATCTAGACCCCTACGAGGACCCCTATGCTGAATAACGAGTTGAACCGCCGTAACTTTGTCGCAGCCGGTCTGGCTTTGGCCGTCTTGCCCAAATCCGCGTTTGCCCAAACCGAGGCATCAGCCAAGGCACTGGTCAACAGTGTGGTCAACGACATCAACAGGGTTATCGCATCGGGCAAGTCAGAGAATGCGATGCTGCGTGATTTCGAGAAGATCTTTGTGCAATATGCCGACGTCCCGATCATGGCGCGTTATGCCCTCGGTGCCGATGCCCGCACGGCCACCCCATCCCAGCTAAAGCAATTCACCAAGGCTTTTCAGGGCTATATCTCGCGTAAATATGGTCGCCGCTTCCGCGAGTTCATCGGCGGTAAGGTCAACGTGCGCAATGCCCGCAAGATCAAGGCCGGATATGAAGTGCGCACAATTGTCAAGCTGCGCGGCTCGGCTCCGTTTGATGTGACGTTCCTTGTTTCGGACAAGTCAGGGCGTGAAAAATTCTACAACATGTTCATCGAAGGCGTGAATTTGTTGCTGACCGAGCGTACCGAAATCGGCGCGATGCTGGATGCCCGCAAAGGCAACCTGGACCAGTTGATCAAAGACCTGAACAAGACGGGCTGATCCATTTCACTTGCGGCGGGACATTGAATTACGCCTTTGGCAACAGTGGGGCAGAGGCGTCTGACCACCTGTTTTTTCAGCGCGCCGCGGCTACATGTCGAGGTCACGGCATGTAACTGCGCACCAAAGCGCCTGCAATCAAAGCCCACCCATCGGCGATCACGAAAAACGCCAGCTTGAATGGCAAGGATACGATGGCCGGAGGCACCATCATCATACCCATCGACATCAATACAGCGGCCACGACAAGATCGATGATCAGAAACGGCAGGAAAATCAGAAACCCGATCTGAAACGCCCGCGCGATTTCCGACAGCATGAAGGACGGCATCAAGACAGACAACGGCGCTTTTGCGGACAACTCCATAGCCTCACCGCCGGGGCGCAAAGCCGCCATGGCATAGAACGTGTCCGCATCCAGTCGGGCCGCCATGAAGGCACGGAACGGCTCTAACGCGCGCTCCAACGCTGGTTCCACTTCCATCGTCTCTTCCATCATCGGTCGTATCCCTGTCGCCCATGCTTCTGAAAACACCGGGTCCATGATGAAATAGGTCAGGAACAACGCCAGGCTGACCAACAGCATATTGGGCGGAGATTGTTGCAGGCCGATCCCTTGCCGCAGGATCGACAGAACGGTGATCAGGAAGGGAAAGCAGGTGATCATGATCGCCAACCCCGGAGCGATGCTCAGGACTGTGATCAGCAGAATCAGCTGGATCGTCCGGGCGGAAATCGAGCCGCCCTCGCCCAGGGACAAGGTCAAATCCTGGGCAGCGGCCAGTGAGGGCGTCAACACGGCCACCAAAGCCAGGCAGAATACATAGCGCATCAACCGATTCCGTTGTGCAAATCCGCAATCTCGGTCAAGCGCACTGCAAGTTGCCCTGCCTGATCGCCTTCCATTTCTTCCAACAGCCCGCGCGCCACCAACTGATCCCCAACATAGAGGTCAACCGGATCTTCGATCCGTTTGTCCAGGGTCAGCACGGCATTCTCTCCCATGTTCAACAGGTCCTTGATCAATGGGCGCGCACGACCAACGGAAACGGTCACTTCAATCGGGACCGAGTCGAAGGGGTTGGGTTTTTCAGATTTCGGGATCTGGGTGTCATTCATTGGACAAAGCCTCTCTTGTCTCAAAGACATAAGCGTCAAAGGTCTGTTCGATGGCGGCGAGCAAAGCGGTGCAATCAACCTCACGCCGGCTCGTGCCGACCTGAAGGCGGGCCTGACCCGGCTCCAGTTCAGAGTGTTCGATCACCTGAGGAGTGGAATGCAGATCTTGCGGCAACAGCGCTGCGACACTCTCGGCACATCCCGGCGGCACCAAAATCTGCATCGGCTGCTCTATCCGCGAACGCGCCATTTCACAGAATTGCTCCACAATGCGGGCTGCCAGGCCCCGATCGGCCATCTCAGGCAGTACGGTCTGAACCAGGCTGGTGAACATGGGCTCCAGCGACAGGGTCATGCGGGCGATGGCTTCGTGATAGGTGAAAGACATATCCTCAAGCGACCTTGCCAATTCAGCCGAAATCTGGCTGCGGCTTTGCTCCTGCGCCCGCGAGGCATCTTCCCAACCGGCCCCATACCCGTCTTCGAAGGCAGAGAGCCGTTGTTCTTCCAGCGTGTCCTCATTCAAGATCAGAACGGGCCCCGTACCGGTCTGGGTGGTGAAATCCTCAAGAAGATGGGCAATCGACATCATACCCGCTCCTCGCCTTCTTCAAGCCAACTGCGCAGGATCTCGACAGTTTCTTCCTGCTTGTCACCGATCATGGCGCGCAGCCGGTCGACAGGATCCTCAGTGGCGTTCGAGCCGAGAGCCGGAACACCACGCTCTGCCGGCAGGGTCGAGTGCTCTGCCGGTTCCTCCGGTGCGATTTCACCTGTCAGTGCCAGGGTATCCGAATCCGCCCCTCCTGCCGCCGCCAGCAGCGCCGGTGTCGGTGTTGCATTTGTCAGGATCGGGCGGATCACGAACAAGGCCAGCACGAGCGAAACCAAAGCCAGCACAGCCATCTGTATCAAGGACATGACATCCAGATGGATGTTCTGCCAGAGCGACGACGAAACCAGAGTGCCCTGTGGTTCGACCGACGGCAAATCCATGGATTTCAGTGTAATAACGTCCCCGCGCGCCGCATCGTACCCGACTGCCGACGCCACGAGCTCTTCCAGAGCGGTAAGCTCTTCCTGAGGCAAGGGCGTGAAGACTTCGGCACCGGAGGCGTCCACCGATCTTTTCCCATTGACCAGAACTGCAACCGTCAGACGCTTGATCGCGCCGGGGGCTTTATGGACTTCCAGCTCTGTCTCGGAGACTTCGTAGTTCACCCGCTCACGAGTCTGGGTAGCCGTCGAGTTCGATTCGTCCCCGCCCGCCGCATCGCCATCCGGCAGGTTCGACGCCACGGTGACATCCGATGACTGATTTCGGGCGCTGTCCGAACGTTCTTCGACATCCGTGCTGATCGCCACGCGGCCTTTGGGGTCAAAGCGCCGCTCGCGAATGGATTCCGTCCTGGTTTCGGTATCGACACTGACTTCGACCACGGCGTTGCCGGTACCGACACGCGCCTCGACCAGACGCAGAACACGTTCCCGCAACTGGCGCGACTTGTCGTCCGAAGTGTCCGCAGGCGCTGCGGTATCCTGCCCGCCAATCACGGCCCCGTGCGAATCAACCACCGTGACGTTCTCGGGCGTCAGGCCGCTGACGGCCGAGGCAACGAGGAACCGGATGGCCTTGGCCTGATCCCCGGTAATTTCGGTCCCGGATGGCACGAGGTAGACCGAAGCCGTTGGTGACACGCTGCGCTGAAACGGGTTTGCCGTCCCGTTGGCAATATGGACGCGCGCCTGACTTATATGCGGGCTACCGACAATCGTCCGCGCCAGTTCACCCTCTTTCGCGCGCCAATAGGCAGCATCGAACATCTGAGAGGTAGTGCCAAACCCGCTTAGCGAATCAAGCAGTTCGTACCCTTTATTGCCGTTTGCGGGCAGGCCTTCGCTGGCAAGGGTCATTCGCAGCTCGTCGCGCTGCGCGCCGGATACGTAGATCGATCCGCCCCGAATTTCATATGTGACGCCACGCTGGTCCAGCGCGCGTACTATTTCCCCGGCGGCACCGCTTTCCAGACCCGCATAAAGCAGCGTCATGGACGGAGCCGTTACAAGGCGCGACATGCCAAGGATTCCCAGAAACACCAGCGCAACCGCACCGGCGACGATGATTTGTTTACGCCTGTCCAAATTAGCCCAGACAGTTCCGATCTGCTGCACGCTCACCTCCGACTCGCCGGCATTCTGCCCGACGCACCCTCTGTTTGGACGATTGCTCTTAACAATCGGTTAGTCCCTGCGCGGTTATGACGGGGTCGGAACGGATGAATGAGGACGTCATGACCGACGCAACCGACGAACTGGCGGAACCCACCGGGAAAAAAGGGAAAAAGGGAATGCTGATCGGTATGCTTCTTGCCATCGCCGGCGCTGCGGGCGGGTATTTCCTGACGTCATCCGGATTGATTCCGCTGGGTGGCAAGGCCGCGGTTGAGGCCGGCAAGGACAAGGCGAAAGAAGAACCTGCCAAAGCGCTGGCAGATGTCGGGTTCATTGATCTGCCGCCGGTTGTTGTATCGGTGAATTCCGGCAAGTCACGACATTTGAAGTTCCACGCTCAGCTCGAAGTTAACGCGCCGTACATAGCTGATGTGAAAAAAATGCAGCCACGAATCATGGATGTCCTGAACGGATACCTGCGAGCCGTCGAATTGAAGGACCTGGAGGATTCGCTGGCATTGACGCGCATCCGAGGTCACCTGCTGCGACGCATTGGAATTGTCGTTGGCGAAGGGCGCGTTCGCGATGTGCTGGTGATGGAATTTGTACTGAATTAGGAGGCGGAATTGGAGCTGATTGCGGATATTTTGCTGGTCGCCGGTGCGTTGGGCGCGGGTCTTTATTGTTTTGTGCTGTCGCGCCGCCTCAGGCGGTTCACCGATCTTGAAAAAGGCGTCGGTGGCGCGGTGGCCGTGTTGTCGACCCAGGCAGAAGAGCTGAAGAAATCCCTGGACAGCGCGCGAAATGCCTCTGATCAATCGGGGGATCAGCTGAAGGCGCTGACGCAAAGGGCTGAGACCGTGGCGCAGCGCCTGGAGCTGATGATGGCATCTCTGCATGATGTCATCCCCGAAGAAGAAACTGCTGCCCCGGAAAAAGCAAAGCCTGTCCAAGACGAGCCCCAGCCTAAAGAGGACCAGGGCACCAAGCACGAGAAAGCAGCGGAACCGGTCGAAACTGGTGCGCGTGAAGAGCAAGCCAAGGCGCCAGAGGGCCTGATGTTCTTCCGCCATGACCGCAAGCAGAACGGGGCGCAGGTATGAGCCTTGCGCGCAACGCCAAACACGATACACGCCCGCGCGGTGGTGTGCTTGCTGTCATCTCATTGCTGATGATCGGCTCGGCAGCCATTCGCGTTGGCTTGGAGGCAGGACCCGCGCTCGCCAAACCGGCGACACACGAAGCCGTGGAAAACGAGCCCGCCGCGTCCGAAACACGCGATGTTCAGGTTGTGCTGGCGGAGCTTTTGCGCCGGGAGGATCGCGTCAAACAGCGAGAGGCTGAATTGCGCGATCAGGAAAAAGCACTGGAGATCGCAACCCAGGCCGTTGAAACGCGTCTGACGGCCCTGAAGGAAGCAGAAGATGCCCTGCGTGCCACGTTGGCGGTTGCGGACAAAGCGGCAGAGAACGATCTGGCGCGCCTGACGGATGTTTACCAGAACATGAAACCCAAGGACGCAGCCGCGTTGTTTGAAACCATGGACCCGACCTTTGCCGCAGGGTTCCTGTCCCGCATGCCGGCGGACGCAGCGGCTGGCGTACTGGCGGGCCTGAGCCCCGAAGCGGCCTATACAATCAGCGTTGTCATGGCCGGACGCAACGCCTCGGCCCCACAGGAGTAGTCGCTCGTGTTGCCCGGTAACGCACAGAACTCATCTGGAGATCTCAAATGATTGGAATTGTTGGAATTGTTGTCATCTTCGTAATGGTCTTCGGCGGCTATCTCGCGGCAGGTGGCAAGATGACCATCATCATGAAATCTCTTCCCTTCGAAATGATGATGATCGGTGGTGCTGCCGTAGGAGCCTTTCTGATCAGCAATGACATGGGCGGCGTGAAACATACGATCAAAGACATGGGCAAGGTGTTCAAGGGCCCGAAATGGAAGCCCGAAGACTATCGTGACCTTCTGTGCCTTCTGTTTTCGTTAATCCGCATTGCCCGAGCCAACCCTGTTGAGGTCGAGCAGCATATTGAAGACCCCGAAAACTCCAGCTTGTTTTCCGCATACCCCAAGATCCAATCAGACAAGGAGGCCGTCGACCTGATTTGTGACACTATGCGGTCGGCGGCGATGAATTATGACGATCCGCATCAGGTTGAAGAGGTTCTGGAGAAGCGCATGGAGGCGAATTTTCATCACGCCATGCACTCAAGCCATGCACTTCAAACAGTGGCAGACGGCCTGCCCGCGCTGGGGATCGTTGCTGCGGTTCTGGGCGTGATCAAGACGATGGGATCAATCGATCAGCCGCCCGAAGTGCTGGGGAAGCTGATTGGGGGTGCCCTTGTGGGCACGTTCCTGGGCGTTTTTCTGGCCTATGGTCTGGTCGGCCCCTTCGCAGGCAAACTGAAAGCCGTGGTTGAAGAAGACAACCACTTTTATCAGCTGATCAAAGAAGTATTGGTGGCCAACCTGCACAACCACAATGCTGCCATGTGCATTGAGGTCGGACGCCAGAACACCCCAACCCATAACCGCCCTGGCTTTTCCGAGCTGGAAGACGCATTGAAAGAGCTCAAGCAGGCTGCAGCATGAAGCGCATCGGGTTTCTGATTGCGGTTTTGGTCACGGCTGCATCTGCCGTGACCGCACAGGGCGTGGTGGTGCGATCCGGTGAGCATGACGGATTCACACGTCTGGTTTTCGACGTGCCACCGGATACCCGCTGGGTGCTGGCGCAACGGAAGAACGGCGCCAGCCTTACAATTGCCCTGGACGACGTGACATTCAAGACCAGCTCGGTTTTTGGGCGTTTGACCACGAACCGACTGGCCTCATTGTCGCAGGAAAACCCCGGCAGCGCGTTGGAGCTGGAGTTCGGGTGCGACTGCGTGGCGTCGGCGTTTCTGTACAGAAACTCGATGATCGTATTGGACATCGCACCAGGGGAATTGTTGCCGCCGCTTCTTGAGAATGTACCGCCACCCTTGATCGGAAAAACGGCCAAAGGCAAACCGCCCTCGGTGGAGACAGGGTTGCACCTGCCGCTTCTCACCATGACTGAGCAGTGGATAAAAGACCAGCTGTCCACTCGTCTTCTGCAAGGGACCGATCGCAAGCTGCTGGACTTGGAGCTTGCTCCTGTCGGGCCACGCAACACCGCTCCGTCCGGTACACGCGTTGTGCCGCCCCAATTGAGTTCGAACCTACGTCTGACCACGGTTCTGGACGATTTGCAGAATGTTTTGAACGCAGAACTGCAACCAATTGACCAAAGACCGGCCTGCATCTCGACTGCTGAGCTGAATTTTGCGTCCTGGTCAGGGAACACGCCTTTTCCGGATCAGGTGTCAGCTCTCCGCTCTGGGCTGTACAAAGAGTTTGACAAACTTGACGGCGAAAAGGTCATGACCCTGGCCAGACTCTACGCCTCTTTCAGTTTCGGAGCCGAAGCGTTGAGTGTCTTGAGGCTGTTGGAGACGCCGCCAGCGGGCTTCGAACCCGTTGCGGCAATTGCGCGGGTTGTAGATAACCGGCCGCCGCTGCCCAGGAATCCATTCAACGACCTGCAACGATGTGACAGCGATGCCGCGCTTTGGGCTGTGTTGTCCGAAGGGGAACTGGCACCTGACGCAAACGTGGAAGCAATCGAACACGCGTATTCAAGACTGCCGGATCATCTTCGCCGCCAGCTGGGGCCGCGGTTATCAGGAATACTGGTGAGAGCACAACACCTGGAGGCTGCCCGCAGAATCCTTCGCTCGGTTGACCGGATTGAACCGGAAACGACATCCAGTGTCGCTCAGGCCAAAGCCAGCGTTGCCAAGGCGGAAGGAAACAGTGACCGTGAAGAAGAGTTGTTGACCGAGGTTATAACCTCTACCGACGCCGCCGCTGAATCTCCGCTGGCTTTGGCGCGCCTGGTGGAAAAACGTTGGTCTGAACGCAAAGCTGTTTCTTCTCAGGAGCTTGATCTGGCGGCATCTTATGCGGTCGAGCTCAGGCGATCGGAGCTGGGCCCGATGATGAACCGCACCTATGCGATCGCTCTGAGCCTGAGCCAGGAATTCGACCGTGCATTTGACGTGATCAAAGCGCAGCCACCCGGACCCGGTAGTGACGGCGCGATCAATCGGCATCTGCAATTGCTTGCTGAAAGATCGGATGACGCAACCTTTCTAAGCCAGACGATGGAGGTAATGCAGCCGGACATGCCGGTGGTGCTGACAACCGATACTGCAATTGCATTGGCAAGCCGCCTTGCTGATCTGGGCTTTGCTGAGCATACATTTGCGCTGGCGAACAGACCGGAAGATCAGTCGCGGCGCTCGGATCGGGCTCGGTTGCGGGCTCGGGCCGCTTTGCTGTCGGGGCGCCCTCATCAAGCCCTGTTAGAGCTGGCTGATGACAATTCCGAAGAGGCGATAGCCTTGCGCGCGCAGGCGAAGGTTTCAACAGAAGAATTTGCAGCTGCCGCCGATATGCTCCGAGATCTCGAACAAATCGAAGCGGCAAACCGGTATTTCTGGCTGGCCGGAGTATCGGATGAAAGGTTGGAACCTGCGGGCGGGAAATACGCGGCATTGAACCAAACGACCCAAGCTTTGTCTGACCTGCCGGAACGGTTGGCGGAAAAACCGCTGGCGGATGCGGAAAACCTGTTGAAGGACAGCCAGTCGGCCCGCCAGCGGATCGATGAGATGTTGAACGCAGTTGGGGTAAAATGACGTATATCGCGACTGTTCCGGCCGCACCCGGCAAAGTGAACGCTGGTCCCTAAACCGGTATACCCTGCGATGCGTTTCAACCGGTGGCAGCGTTGGGAGCCCGGCGCCGTTGCTTCAAAGCGGGTCCAATCAGAACGCCCGATCAGGCGGGGATGCAAACATGGCTCCAACTTCTTTCAAGGATGTTGTGTTCCAGACATGACACAGAAGAACAGGCCGCCGAATTTCAGGCCACGTTCCTCAACCAAAAAGGTCACGACGGCTGACCGCCCGTAAAGCAACCGGTGCCGTGGCATTTGCGGCATAAGCGTGAAAACGAGACGCCACATCAGAAATACGGCGGTAAAAGTTCTGCGCCTTCAATGAGTTCCGTGGTCAGAGAAATCGCGGACGTGTCTCCTCATCAAACCTGGCCAACCGGCTTGGGGTGGCAACGTCTTTGGACACAAATTCTGCAAGCCCGCCTTTTCCGACACGCTGACAGGCATCGGTATTGCCAGTACAGTATTGCCCGCCACTGGCTGGCGTTTCCTCAGCTCCCGGTGCCGGGCACCGGGAGCTGAGGCGTCAAAAACAGCGGACAACCGTCCTTGATTCAGTACGGAGCCTCAACATCATTCATCGAGACATAGACGGTTTTCATTTCCGAGAAGTGATTGATCGCCAGTTTCGAGTTCTCGCGCCCGACGCCGGACATCTTCGATCCACCAAACGGCGCTTCGACCGGGGCAAGGTTGTAGGTGTTGATATAGCAAGTGCCAGCTTCGAATCCGGCCACAATTCGATGCGCCCGGGTCAGATCATTGGTGAAGACACCTGCGGCCAGACCGAACTCAGTGTCATTGGCGCGGGCCATCACCTCTTCTTCAGTCTCGAAATCCAGCACCGACATGACGGGGCCAAAGATTTCCTCGCGCGCGATGGTCATGTTGTCCGTGACGTCAGCAAAAACCGTGGGCTGCACAAAATAGCCGTCTCTTTCGATCCGTTCACCGCCATAAACCAACCTTGCGCCTTCGGCTTTGCCCTTTTCGATATAGCCCAGGGCGATGTTCATCTGGTTCTCGCTGACCATCGGGCCAAAGCTGACGTCCTCGTCCATTGGATCGCCGATTTTCGCGTGATCCAGACGTTCTGACAGACGTTTCAGGAAGGCCTCTTTGATACCTTTCTGAACGAAGACGCGGGTGCCATTGGAACAAACCTGGCCCGAAGAGTAGAAGTTGCCCAGGATCGCACCTGAAACAGCGTTTTCGATGTCGGCATCGTCAAAGACGATCATCGGGGATTTGCCGCCAAGTTCCATGGTCACATGCTTCATGCCGTCCGCCGCAGCAGCATAGACTTTGCGGCCTGTCGGCACAGAACCTGTCAAAGAGACCTTTGCCACGCGCGGATCGGTGACCAGCGAAGCACCGACATCGCCGTAACCCTGGATCACGTTGTAGACACCTTTGGGCGCGCCGGCCTCGACAAGAATTTCGGCCACTTTCAATGCCGAAAGGGGCGTGGTTTCCGAAGGTTTGAATACCATCGTGTTGCCGCAGGCCAGTGCAGGTGCACCTTTCCAGCAGGCGATCTGCGTGGGGTAATTCCAGGCGCCGATCCCGACGCAAACGCCCAGCGCCTCGCGGATGGTATAGACAAAATCCCCCCCGCCCAGCGGAATATGCTCGCCAGTCAGAGAGGCGGCCAATCCACCAAAATACTCCAGCGCATCGGCCCCCGAGGTGGCATCGGCCACTGTGGTTTCCTGAATCGGCTTGCCGGTATCATGGGTTTCCAGAACGGACAGGTCGTAATTGCGTTCGCGCATAATATCAGAGGCGCGGCGCAGGATGCGGCCACGTTCCGTCCCGGACAGGGCCGCCCATGCTGCCTGAGCGTTTTTTGCGCTGTTTAGAGCCTGTTCCACGATCGCCGGCGTCGCCGAATGCAAACGTGCAATCACTTCGCCTGTAGCGGGATAGATCACTTCGATGGCTGCGCCGTTTGTATCTTCGATATATTCGCCATCAATGAAATGGCTGGCCCGGGGCTGAAACTTCATACCGTGTCCTTTTCTTTCGCACCCGTCAGGACGGGACAAATGGTCAGTCGAAAATCGGCCTATCGGTTATTGATTGACCAGTCAATAAAATCATCGAAGGGGTGGCTTCACGCCTGCCAAACCCCGCAAACCTTGAAATTTTTGGTTAATGTTCTATTTATGTTCTACATAGTCAGAGGACAAACCGATGACCCAGCAAACACGCCCCACAGCCCTGAACGGGCCGAACAACGACTATCACTTGCTTCCGGTCACCGATCGGCAGATGCGGTATGCGCGAGCGATTGCCGAGAAGTCAGCCCTTGAGATTCCGGTTGAGGCACAGCGTGACCGGCGGCTTTTATCTGACTGGATTTCAGCCCACAAACCACGCGGGACCTCGCAGTTCGACAATTACCCGACGGGAAAACAAGTCGCGTTTGCCGAGCGGATTTCACGCAGCAAGCGTCGCCCGATCCCATCCGAGTGTTTCCGCGACAAGAAAATGATGTCGCGCTGGATCGATCACAACAAGTAGCCCCGAATTAGGGTCTATCCGGATTGTGGTTGCGGGCATAAAGCGAAACTGCTGCGGCAACAAACATACCCAGTAGGATATAGCCTGTTACGGCCTCGGACACGGCGAGCCCACGGCACATACCGGTCGGGGACATGTCGCCATATCCGACTGTGGTAAAGGTAACATAGGAAAAATACAGGATATCCCCCGGACCCTGCGCACCAATGACACAGTGGTCGTTATACCCAAAGGCCCCGTAAACTGCGGCGAACAGGAATGGAACAACCTGTATGAACGAAACACCCATCAGAAACAAAAGCCTGCGGGGCGATTTCACCTGTGTCATGTAATACCAGGACTGTGACACCAGCCAGATCAACAACCCGATCGAGGCGACTGTGCCAATCGTATCGCCTGCAGCCGCCTCGCTCAGGCGGGACAGGCCATACCAGGCCAGGAAGCTAGCAAGAACCAGCCCCAGTGCCGCAATCAGGGTCGATTTCCATTCGTCCAATGTCGTGGGTTTGCGGTGCATGAACGCCCCTTCAATCCGGTCTTCGGGCAATCATCCGACCTAAAGGCATCGCCCGCAACCCGAATTCATTCCTGCCGCAGATGCGCCTCACCCCGTTCCCGCGCCAGCAGGATCTGCTTTTGCCGCTCGCGAAAGCGCATTTTGTCAGCATCGGACGTCTCATCGATGCATTGATGGCATGAAACGCCGTGCTCGTATTCCGGGCGCTTCATATCCTCGGGCAGGATAGGACGCCGGCAGCCATGACAAAGCTTGTGCGGCCCTTCAACAAGCCCGTGGCCAACCGAAACGCGATTGTCGAACACAAAGCATTCACCCTGCCAGGAACTGTCTTCGGCTGGGATTTCCTCCAGATACCGCAGGATACCGCCTTTGAGGTGATAGACATCTTCGACCCCCTGCCCCAACAAGTAGTTGGTGGATTTCTCGCAACGGATGCCGCCCGTGCAGAACATGGCGACCCGCTTGTTGTGAAAGCGGTCCTTGTTCTGTTCCCACCATTCCGGGAAATCGCGGAAACTGGCTGTTTCAGGGTCTATAGCGCCTTCAAACGTCCCGATTGCCACTTCGTAGTCGTTTCGCGTGTCGATCAGCACCACATCGTCAGAACGGATCAGGTCATTCCACTCCTGCGGGTCGACATAGTTGCCGACACGGGCGCGAGGGTCCACGTCGGGCTGGCCCATGGTCACGATCTCTTTCTTCAGCCGCACCTTCATCTTGCCGAAAGGCGGGTGGTCCGAGGTCGCTTCTTTCCACTCCATATCAGCGCAACCGGGCAAGGATCGGACATGTGACAGCACAGCGTCGATTCCGGCCCGCGGACCAGCGATCGTGCCGTTGATCCCTTCCTGGGCAAGCAGCAGCGTACCTGTGACAGACTGCGCGCGGCACAGGTCCAGCAAGGGGTCGCGCAACGCGGCCGGGTCCGCGAAACGTGTAAAGTGATAGAGGGCAGCGATTGTGTACATACGCGCGATCTACCTTTGCAGACCCAGAGTCGCAAGGGATTGCATTGACGCCCCGCGCGCCGCCGCCTACCGATAGAGCGGTAAAAGGAGGCCGCCATGACCCATGCCTTGCTCGTGATCGATGTCCAGAACGACTTCTGCCCAGGCGGGGCACTGGCCGTGGCAGAAGGGGACGAGATCGTCGCACCGATAAACGCCATGATGGATGAATTCGATGCCGTGATCCTGACTCAGGACTGGCATCCGACGGGACATTCTTCGTTTGCCAGTTCCCACGATGGCAAAAACCCGTTCGTCCTGGTCGACATGCCCTATGGCCCACAGGTTCTGTGGCCCGACCACTGCGTGCAGGGCACGCGCGGCGCCGGTTTTCATCCCGACTTGCGCACGGATGGCGACCTGATCCTTCGCAAAGGATTCCGCAGTACCATCGACAGCTATTCCGCATTCTTCGAGAATGACCACCAGACACCGACAGGCCTGAAAGGCTATTTGGATACACGCGGTATCGACCGTTTGACCCTTGTGGGATTGGCCACCGATTACTGCGTGCGTTATTCCGCGGTAGATGCCGCCAGGTTGGGTTTCGATGTCACGGTCCGCATGGGCGCGTGCCGCGCGATTGATATGGACGGTTCGCTGGCAGCCGCCGAGCAGGCGATGCGAGATGCCGGAGTCGTATTGACCTAAGGTGTGGCCCCTGCGGCGGCCAGAAGCTTGATCATCACGAACAGAACAACCGCCAGACCCAGCGCAAACCCAATGCGCCCTGGTATCGTGCGACGTTCCGGGTTGGTCCGGTCTGAAGGAGGTGACGGAACGCGCATCGGCCGGCTGCGCACGATCCCAGCCATGGGTTGCGCGGTTCGCACATAATGCAGGAAATCCCAAAGGTTGAAATCGCCGCAATATTCACCCTGAATTCCACGCGTCCTGATGTTGTCAAACAGCGACCGCAGAATTCGCACCCGATCCGCATGATCCTCGGCCGGAAATACACCCGGCACGATGCCACTGTTGCGCGACTCGAGGCTGAACCCGGCATCCATGAAAATCTTGCGGATTTTCGGCGATGTTCCACGCAACGCGTCCGCGGCTCTGATATCGCGGAACACCGCACATACCTGGCGTTCCGTATCAGAGGCAGACCCCAGCTTTTCGGGGTCCAGATCTTCCAGCGCTACGTTAACAATATCAAAATCGTACTCGATACCCATTTACAAACTCAGTTTCGACTTTCCATCCCCTCTTCTCACTAACCGGTAAAAACAATGCACAATATGCCGGTATTGTGACGTCAAACTGGCATTGTCACCAAATCAGTGACTCTTGCCATTTCCAGAGTCGATTGATCTAACTACGGAAATCGCAGGAGTTCCCCATGGTCGACATCGCGACCCGCGTCTACAATCACAAATGGAAGATTGACCCAATTGTACGGTCTTTGATCGATACTGATTTCTACAAACTGCTGATGTGCCAGTCAGTGTTTCGAAACAAGCCCCAAACAGATGTCGTATTTTCGTTGATCAACCGGTCGAATCACGTTCCCCTGGCGCGTTTGATCGATGAAGGCGAGCTGCGGGAACAGCTGGATCACATCCGCTCTCTCAGCCTCAGCCGTGGGGAAAGCACCTGGCTGCGCGGCAATATGTTCTACGGAAAACGGCAGATGTTCCGCTCGGACTTCATGGAGTGGTTCGAGAATTTGCGCCTGCCGCCCTATCATCTTGAACGCAAAGGCGACCAATATGAACTGACCTTTGAAGGCAAGTGGCACGAGGTCATGCTGTGGGAAATTCCCGCGCTGGCGGTGTTGATGGAGCTGCGCTCGCGCGCGGTGCTGAACGATATGCGCCGGTTCGAATTGCAGGTGCTTTACGCCCGCGCGATGACCCGGGTTTGGGAAAAGATCGAAAAGTTGAGCTCGATAAACGGGCTTGGGATCGCGGATTTCGGCACCAGACGGCGGCATTCCTTCCTGTGGCAGGATTGGTGCGTGCAGGCGATGATCGAAGGGCTGGGCGCATCCTTTACCGGCACTTCGAACTGCCTGATCGCCATGCGACGCGAGGTCGAGGCCATCGGCACCAATGCGCATGAACTGCCCATGGTCTATTCCGCGCTGGCCGATACGGATGAAGCGTTGGCGCAGGCGCCTTATGACGTGCTCAGCGACTGGCATGACGAGCATGACGGCAACCTGCGCATCATCCTTCCCGACACCTATGGCACCAAGGGGTTTCTGGACAATGCTCCTGACTGGCTGGCGGGATGGACCGGCATTCGCATCGACAGCGGAGACCCGGCAGCGGCGGCCGAGATCGCAATTGACTGGTGGAATGCACGCGGCGAAGACCCGACAGGGAAACGGATCATTTTCTCTGACGGTCTGGATGTCGAGAAAATTCAGGAATTGCACGCCCAGTTCGCGGGCCGCGCCAATATTTCCTTCGGCTGGGGAACTTTGCTGACCAACGATTTTCGTGGGCTTGTTCCCAATGACGCGCTGGCGCCGTTCTCATTGGTCTGCAAAGCGGTATCCGCCAATGGCCGCCCGACGGTGAAACTGTCGGACAACCCGGAAAAGGCGATGGGTCCGAAAGACCAAATCGAACGCTACAAGCGGGTGTTTGGGGTCGGAGAGCAAAAGGCGATCGAGGTGATCGTCTGAACCACGGCGGCGCATTCATCATTTATCGGCAACTCACCTGATGCTATTTTGGAAGGCATTCCCATTGAGCATTAAGGTTGAGATACAATGATTTTTGAACCAAGGAACTTCAACGAAACCGGCGGATCCCGGGATGAGCTTTCACTTTTTTCCTACGCCGCATACCTGATATCCCGCGCGCAGTTTCTGCAAGCCGAAGGCAATGACAGCGACTTTTTACTGTTGGGCCGCGATTGGGAAGAAACCGACGATGCCGTTCTGTCCAAACAGCTTGTCATGCTCGGATTCCGGCCAATTGACGACCGCCAAATATCCGCCCACGAATACATGCGTTTCTTTGATGGCCCCGGCGACCTGAGGCCCTTCGACCTGTTTTCTTTGCCGGAGCCTGAGGGGTATTACCAACGTTTGTTCGAGGCGATCATAGCAGCAGAAGAACAGCCGAACGTCGAATACATCGACGCTGCTTTGAAGCTTGGACTTGCGGCCCCTGATTCAATTGTCGCTCTTGCCGCACTGAGTTCGTGCCTCAAACTGTATTCGCCAGAATCCTTTCCGCCACGTCTTTGGCTTGGTGTGTTTTCGGCACGTTGGACGCAATTGGATCCGCTCTCGCAAGATTTGCTTACTGTGTTGTCGTCCGCTCTGATTTCAGACCCGCCCGCTTCACAGGTTCCACCGGCGCCCGCACAACAATTAGCCGGTGTCCCGGGGTTGCTTCTTGTTCATGGCACTCACTTCGAAGTCAATCCTGACCCCACATGGTACTATCCCCATGTCGGAGATTTGCACAATTACATCAAGCCGCATCGCAACGACATCTATTCAGGGCAGAACTACTATGAATGGGAGGGCCGGTGGTCCGACCGCGGCCGACATATTGCTGCCAAACACTTGAAAAACTGGATAGACCTTGAGGCTTATCACGGCTGCGATGTGGTTGCCCACAGCCACGGCTGCAATGTCGTCATGAAAGCCGCCGAGATGGGGGCGCATTTCAACAAGGTCGTTTTCTTGAGCTGCCCGGTACACTGGCACAAGTACAACCTGAATTCTGGCCGGATCAATGTGCCGTATTCAGTTCGGGTCTGGTTTGACTTCGTGATCCTGGCAGACGGCGGCAGACAAAAGTTCCCCGCCAGTGCCAACGTTTCCGACGAGGTGGTCGGAGGTTGGTTCAGTGGGCATTCTGCCACGCGGACATCACAGATTTGGGGCAATCATACATTGGAAGCAAAGCTGATCTGAATTGCCTGGGTAAAAGCTATCCGTGAAACGCGGCAACTGTCTTTAACTGTGAAAAGCCGTACAAAGCTTCGAACCCTTTTTCGCGGCCATGGCCGGATTTTCCCACACCGCCAAACGGCAGTTCAACACCACCGCCTGCACCGTAGTTGTTGATGAAAACCTGACCGGAGTGCAGCGCTTTCGCCAACCGCATCTGCCGCGCGCCATCCCGCGTCCAGACGCTGGCGACCAGGCCGTAATCCGTACTATTCGCTATATGCAGAGCCTGTTCTTCGGTGTCGAACGGGATCAGAACCTGAACCGGGCCGAAAATTTCGTCCTGTGCCAAGTGATGATCTGGCGGCACGTCCGCGAACAAAGTGGGCCGGACATAGGCTCCGGCCTCTGGCGCGTCTTCGACAATCTGTCCCTGCGCAGCGATCGTCAGGTCCGTGGCGGTTTTCAGAAAGCCCCTGACAATCTGTCTCTGCCGGTCCGAGATCAACGGCCCAACCCGCAGATCCTGCATCGCCGGGCCGACGGTCAGTTCTTCATAGGCCTGGGACATGCGCGATCTGACCTGTTCATACACGCCACGCTGCACCAGGATCCGGGACGAGGCCGAACAGGTCTGGCCCGCATTTTGGATCCCCGCATTCACCAGAAACGGCAGCGCCGCATCCAGATCGGCATCGTCAAAAACCAATTGCGGGGATTTCCCGCCCAGTTCCAGCGTCACGGGCACCACGTTGCGTCCCGCCGCCTGCTGCACAAGGGCCCCTGTGGCAACAGAACCAGTGAACGAGATGTGGTTTACACCCGAATGTCCGGACAGCGCCGCACCCGCCTCGGCCCCCAGACCGGGCACTACATTCAAAGCACCGGCCGGCAGCCCGGCCTGTTGCGCAAGATGGGCAAAGGCCAACGCGGTCAAACAGGCCTCTTCCGCAGGTTTCAGAACACAGGCGTTGCCCATGGCCAACGCCGCCCCGACCGAACGTCCGATAATCTGCATCGGATAGTTCCAGGGCACGATATGGCCCGTCACCCCATGCGGTTCGCGCAGGGTATAGACGGTGTAGCCATCGAGATAGGGAATGGTCTCACCCATCACCTTGTCGGCCGCGCCGCCGTAGAACTCGCAATAGCGCGCCAGGGCGACTGCGTCTGCCCGGGCCTGCGTCAGCGGTTTGCCGACATCCTTCGCCTCAAGCCGCGCCAGATCGTCCACCCGTTCCAGCACCAGCTGGCCCAGCCGGGTCAGGATGCGGCCGCGTTCCAACGCCGTCTTTCGCCCCCAATCACCATTCAACGCAGACCGGGCGGCTTGTACCGCCGCGTCGATATCCGCCTCGGACCCTCGGGCGATCCGGCAGATCTCGGTCCCGTCCGAAGGGTTGATCAAGGGCAGGCTGTCGCCCGCGGCCGCCCGGATCCAGCGCCCGCCGATCAGGCACAAGGTGGGATCAAACCAAATCTTCTGGGTCATTTTGGGCCTCCAATCAGGCTCTAACAAGGAACTCTACGCCGTCAGCGGCCTTATCTCGGGCAACCGGGGCGCGGCGGCAATCAGGGTTTGCGTATAGGGATGTTGCGGGTTTTCGAACACCTGCTTGGTCTGACCCTGTTCGACGATCCGCCCGGACTGCATCACAAGCACACGGTCGGTGATCGTGCGGACAACGCTCAGGTCATGGCTGATGAACAGATAGGTCAGGTCATAGGCGTCGCACAGTTCAGCGAGCAGATCGAGGATCTGAGCACGGACCGAAACGTCAAGCGCCGAAACCGCCTCGTCGAACAGGATCAGATCGGGCCGGATGATCAGGGCGCGTGCAATGGCGATCCGTTGTCGTTGCCCGCCCGAGAATTCGTGGATGTATTTGCCCGCATCATCAGGGCCGAGGCCCACTGCCGTCAGAATTTCCGAAATCCGGTCCTGGCGTTCTGAATCCTTTGGTGGCGTTTCCAACAGGTGAAAGGGTTCAGTAATCAGGCGCGCGACACGGTGGCGGGGATTGAAGCTGCCATATGGGTCCTGAAACACGACCTGCATCCTCCGACGCACGGCAAGGTTGGGCCTGTGGCCGGTGAAAACCGGCTGACCATCCAACCGGATTTGACCGGATTGAACCTCCTCCAATCCCAAAATTGCCCGTGTCAGGGTCGATTTTCCACATCCGGATTCCCCGACCAGCCCCAACCGCTCGCCTCGGTTGAGGCAGAAGCTGACACCATCCACTGCCAGGTGATGCCGCGGCGCGTCCAACAGGCCCTTTCGGGGCAATCGGTAGTCCCGAACAACCTGGGTTACCTCCAGCAACGTTTGCGGTTGCGCGGGTTCCGGCAAAGTGACCTGATGGCCAGACGCCTCGAACAGCATTCGGGTATAAGGGTGTTGCATGTGACTCAGCAGGTGCTGTGTGGCCCCGCTTTCAACCACTTCTCCGTGGCGCATGACGATGATCTGGTCGGCCATATCAGAGACAACGGCCAGATCATGGGTGATCATCAGCAGCCCCATGTCGTATTCGCGCACCAGCCCCTTGAGAAGGTCGAGAATCTGCGCCTGTGTCGTGACGTCCAGCGCTGTCGTCGGCTCGTCCGCGATCAACAGCCTGGGGCGCAGAGCGATGGCCATGGCAATGACCACGCGTTGCCGTTGCCCGCCGGACAGTTCGTGCGGATAGCGGGAAAGGGGGAACCGATCAGGTGGCAGGCCAACGCGGGTCAGCACCTCTTTGGCGCGGATCCGGGCCTGAGCAGGAGGCATCGCCTTGTGGATCAGGATCGTCTCCATCACCTGATCGCCGACGGTTCTTACCGGATTGAGCGCTGTCATCGGTTCCTGAAATACCATCCCCACGGACGCGCCGCGCAAGGCGCACAAATCGGGCTCTGACCGTGTCAACAGATCCTGACCGTCCAGCCAGATCGCACCTTCCGTGCTGGCCCCATGCGGCAGCAGTTGCATCACCGCCAATGCGGTCATCGATTTGCCCGAGCCGCTTTCACCCGTCAGCGCCACGATCTGGCCGGGGTCGATCGACAAGTTGACCTGTTTCAGGATTGGCATCCCGTGGATCGTCAGCGACAGGTTTTCAATCTGCAACAAACTCATGCCCGCGCCACCCTGATCCGGGGATCCAGCCAGTCCCGCATTCCGTCGCCCAACAGGTTCAGACCCAGCACCGTGACGATGATCGACAGACCCGGAATCAGAGCCAAATGCGGGGCAAAACTGACCATCGTCTGTGCGTCTGCCAGCATCCGGCCCCAGCTGGGCGTCGGAGGTTGAGCGCCCAGACCGACATATGACAGGCCCGCTTCGGCCAGAATGCCAAGGCTGAACTGGATGGTCCCCTGCACGATCAGCAGATTGGCCACGTTGGGCAGAATATGCTCAGCTGATATCCGCGCGGCCCCTTTGCCCGACACACGGGCGGCGAGGATGAACTCTCTCTCCCAAAGCGACAAAGCAGCCCCGCGGGTGATACGGGCAAAGACGGGGATGTTGAAAATACCGATCGCAACAATGGCGTTGATCGCTCCGGCGCCATAGACGGCCGTGATCAGGATGGCGATCACCAGCGAAGGGAAAGCGAAGACCAGATCGTTGCCACGCATGATGACCTCATCCAGCCATGAGCCTTTGCGCGCGGCCGCTGCCAGGCCAAGAGGA
The DNA here is from genome assembly GCF_017872595.1 of Ruegeria sp. HKCCSP346. Taxonomy (NCBI): domain Bacteria; kingdom Pseudomonadati; phylum Pseudomonadota; class Alphaproteobacteria; order Rhodobacterales; family Roseobacteraceae; genus Ruegeria; species Ruegeria sp. HKCCSP346. Next base: position 101,320 of record NZ_JAEDOT010000007.1, on the reverse strand, counting down.
ACGCCGATTGCCATGCCGATGCCGACGGCCACCAACGCCACCGCAATCGACGTACGCGCACCGACCATGATCATCGAGAACATGTCGCGGCCGAAATGATCGGTTCCAAACCAATGCTGCCCGTTTGGTGGCTGCAATTTATTGGGAATGTCCAGCGCGGCATGGTCGTAAGGGGTCCAGATGAACGAGACCAACGCGGCCAGAACCACCAGCGACGACAACAAGGCCCCAAGGATCAGGTTCCGGTTCATGTCCTGCTCCTCAGTCGTGGGTCCACGGCCGCATAAGCAAGATCGACAAGGAAATTGACCGTTATCACAGCAAAGACCAGCAGCATCACGACCGATTCCACGACGATGAGGTCTCGGGCAGAAATGGCCTGAAACACCAGCCGCCCGAGGCCCGGCAGATAGAACACCTGTTCGATGATGATCGACCCCGCCAGCAGAAAGGAAAACTGCAAGCCGATGATGGTCAGAACCGGAATCAGCGCATTTCGCACCCCATGCCGCCAAAGGGCCTGACGACGGGACAGGCCCTTGGCCCGAGCCGTGCGCATGAAATCCTCACCCAGAATGTCCAGCAAGGCCGACCGCATGACCCGCGCCAGAATCGCCGCCTGTGGCAAGGCAAGAGCCACGGCAGGCAGGGTCAGGGAATGCAGGCCGCCCCACAAACCGTCGTTCCAACCGACAAACCCGCCTGCATTGAACCAGCGCAGATTGATGGCGAAGATCAGCACAAGCATCATCGCGAACCAGAAGTTCGGGACTGCGATGCCAAGCTGCGTCGCCCCCATCACTGCAAGGTCCCCCGGTTTGCCCCGACGCGCAGCGGCATAGATTCCGGCGGGAAAGGCGATCAATGTGGACAGCGTCAGCGCGTAAAGCGCCAGGGGTAACGACACCCACAGCCGGTCAGCGATCATCTGCGACACTGGTGTGCGATAGGTGTATGACGTGCCGAAATCGCCCACCAGCATGCCGCCAACCCAGTGGAAATAGCGCTGTATCTTTGACCCATCCAGGCCCAGCTCGGCCCGCAGCGCCGCCAGCGTGTCCTCCTGCGCATTGACGCCCAGCATGAACGATGCCGGATCACCTGGGGCAACCTCGATCACGGCGAAGATGACCACCGAGGCGACGGCCAGGCTGACAAGCAAGGAAATCAGTCGTTTGAGGACGTAGCGGAGCATTGGCACCACGTTAGAGTCACATCAGGCACGGGTCCAGCGTCTAAGGCACCAGAAGGAAAGCGGAAACCGCATAGGCAACGATCGCGGCATAGCCCAGTGGATAGATCCACTTGATCGCATAATTGTCCAGGGTGCGCGCCGCCCCCTCCTTGCCGGACACTTTCAATCGTCGCAGCGCGACGTTGAACACGATCAGCGCCCCGGTCACCAGGAACATGCACTGAAGGACAAAATCCAGAAAAGTCAGATAACCCAGCTTGGGCAGATCTGCGGATATTGCCCAGTTGAACGCGACAAAGACCAGCAAGTTGCCGCCCGCAATCTCGATCCTCCGGCGGTATTCATCCAGAAAAAACAGCGCCCAGCCGACCGAGATCAAGACAAGCATCGGCAGGAAAACCCGAATGACGTAATAGGTCAGATGTCGATTGCCCTCAAAAACAAGCGCGACCTGATCGCTTTCTTTCCCGGATAGACCCAAGACCCTGGATGTTTCCAACCGTGCATTGTTCAGAATCCATTCTTCTTCGCCCAGCTGATCTCCGAGGCCCGAGAATTCGTTCAACGGATGGTAAGTGACGTATTCAGAGGGAAAGACCGAAACCACCTCGAAATGAAACTCCTGCGTGTCGAACGGGTATTTTCGGAAATCGAAATGAGGCGCCTGGAGTGTAAGAGACGATTTTTCGACATACAGCACTCGACCGTCGTAACGCAGGGATGCGGCGGATTCGTGGATCCACTTGTTGGACTGCTGATTGTGAATGACAAAAGCCGGCAGAACGGACCCGATACTTGCCGCATGATTGGCAAGGTCGGGTGGGTTGAAGACCCTGATATCCCTCCCCAGTTCCTCGGGATCAAATGCCAGCGCGGGATCGGTCCATTCCACCCGCAAGACCACAACCGCGCCATAGTTTTCGGCCTTTTGATCAACACCGGTGATCTGGTCGATGCGAATTCCGATCCCAACATTCAACGGATTCTCGGGCGTTCCGGGCAGGGCATCCATCCGACCCCCCAACACATTCTGCGCCGTGGCCGCGACAGAGGAACCGAGCACCAGAAAAAAACTTAAAACCAAGACGGGAATGGCACGGAGCAAGAACATACGTGAGAACACCCTGACACAATGGAAGGCCCGGGCCGCCCGGCGCGGCCCGGGCTGTAACATCACTCGGACCAGCTGATCTGAGTCAGATCGATTGCGGCGGTGGGCGCGTTCTCCCAAAGGCCCTGAACGCCGACTTTCGCAACGCCCAGTTTGGCCAACTGGAACAGGTAGCCATTGACATAGTCGCTTGCGATCAGGCGCTGCGCCTCACCCAGCAAACGGGTGCGTTCTTCGGGGTCGGTGGTGGTGTTCAGAGTGTCCATCAGCGCCTGAAAATCCGTGCTGTCATACTGAAAGTAATAATCAGGCCGCGCATAAATGCCGATATCCATAGGCTCGGTATGGCTGACGATGGTCAGACCGAATTCCTTGCCCTTGAACACGGATTCCAGCCATTGGGCCCATTCCACATTGATGATCTCGGCGGTGATGCCGACCTCGGCCAGCTGCGCCGCTATGATTTCGCCCCCACGACGGGCATAAGACGGCGGCGGCAAATGCAATGTGGTCTCAAACCCATTTTCGAATCCGGCCTCTGCCAGCAACTCTCTGGCTTTTTCGGGGTCGTAAGCGGATTGCGCGGTCAGATCGACGTAGGCCGGATTGTGCGGCGCAAAGTGGGTTCCGATCGGCGTGCCATAGCCAAACATTGCGCCGTCGATGATCGCCTGCCGGTCAATCGCATGGGCCAATGCCTGACGAACAAGGATATCATCAAACGGAGGCTGCTTGTTGTTGGTGGACAGGATCGTCTCACCTTCGGTCGACCCCACCAGGACCTGAAAGCGCGGATCGGCCTCGAACTGGGGCAGGTTTTCCGGCGCCGGGAAGTTGTCAAACACGTCGACATCCTCGGCCATCATGGCGGCAAAAGCGGCGGTCGGGTCCGAGATGAACTTGAACGTCGCAGTCTCTAATGTGGGCTGTTCGCCCCAGTAATCGGGGTTTCGGTTCAGCGTGATACTGTCGCCCTGCACCCAGTTTCCAAAGGTATAGGCACCGGTACCAACCGGGTTGGTCTTGATGTTGCCTATGCTTTCCGGCGCGACGATGACCGCATCCCCCCAGGCCAGGTTGAACAGGAAATTTCCGTTCGGTTCTGACAGGGTGACTTTCACCGTCAGCGGGTCGACGACCTCGACGGTTTCGATACCGGCAAACAGGGCCTTCTGCGCGTTGGCGCTGTCTTCCGCGGTTGCGCGGTCAAGGCTGAATTTGACATCCTCGGCGTCCATGGTGGTGCCATCATGGAAGGTCACCCCGTCATGCAGGTTAAAGGTATAGACCGTCCCGTCTTCGGAAATCTCCCAGCTTTCCGCCAATCCGGGCACGACCGAGCCGTCGCCCATGAAACGTGTCAGGCCTTCGAAGATATTGGTGTAAACCACCGAGTCGATGGCTTGCGCCGCGGCGCTTGTCGGGTCCAGATGCGGAGGCTCAAGCTGCATCGCAATGGTGATGTCCGACTTGGCCAAAGCCTGCGTGGCAAGCAGGCTGGCCCCCACGGCCAGGGTCGAAGCAAAGGTCCGGAACAGGAATTTTGTCATGTGAACTCTCCCTACTGAAACGGGTTGTGCCCTTGTTTTCAGGGCCATTTTACTGACAGTCTTCCTGTAAACCTCAGGTCAATCAAGGGAATGTTCGCGCAACCGGGGTTTCTTCGGCCCCTCCCGATCTGCTATGCCGCACTGCAACATAATACTGCAGGAGCGATCCATGAGCGCCACCGCCCGCAAGAAAGCCCCGAACGCCGAGGACATTCGCGCCCGAAAAGGCGGCGAACCTCTGGTCTCTTTGACTGCCTATACCACGCCAATGGCGCGCCTGATGGACGCCCATTGCGATTTCGTGCTGGTCGGTGACAGCGTCGGCATGGTGCTGCACGGGCTGGAATCCACGCTGGGGGTCACGATGGAGATGATGATCCTGCATGGTCAGGCCGTATCACGCGGCCTAAAAAGTGCGATGATGGTCATCGACATGCCTTTCGGAAGCTATGAGGAAGGCCCGGCACAAGCCTTTCGTAACGCCGCACGCCTGATGGCGCACACAAATGCAGGCGCGGTCAAACTGGAAGGCGGGGTGGAAATGGCTGAAACCATCCGCTTTCTGGTGAAACGAGGCATCCCGGTGATGGCTCATATCGGACTGACGCCGCAGTCGATCAACACGCTGGGCGGCTACAAGGTGCAGGGCCGTGACGATCAGGCTGAAGCCGTCATGGCAGACGCCCGCGCCGTAAACGAGGCTGGTGCGTTCTCGGTCGTTCTGGAGAAAGTGCCCCAAGGTCTGGCGAACCAGATCACCGAAGAGATTGCGATCCCGACCATCGGCATCGGTGCATCTGCGGGGTGTGACGGGCAGATTCTGGTCGTGGACGACATGGTTGGCTTTTTCACCGCCTTCAAACCCAAATTCGTCAAACGCTATGCCGAGCTGGGCCCGTTGGCGGAAGCAGCCATCGCAGAATACGCCGCCGAAGTGCGCGCGCGGACCTTCCCGGCGGACGAACATGTCTTTGCCGATCAGGCTCCGGCCAAAGGACAAAAGACATGACCGCACCGATTTTGCGCTCTCTGGCCGAGCTGCGTGCCAACACCACCACATGGCGCCGAAACGGTGAGGGGATCGGCGTGGTTCCGACCATGGGTGCGCTGCACGAGGGGCATTTGTCACTGGCGCAGGCTGCGAAACAGGGCTGCGACCGGGTGATCGTGACGATTTTTGTGAATCCCAAGCAGTTCAACAATCCCGAAGACTTGGCAAATTACCCCCGCACCGAACATGAAGACGCCCAAAAGCTGGCCCCGTATGGTGTGGATGCGATCTATGTACCGGACCCGCAGGAAATCTATCCGGAAGGTTTTTCGACGACGGTATCGGTTGCCGGTCTGACCGACGTGATGGAAGGCCCCTTCCGCCCCGGACATTTCGAAGGCGTGGCCACGGTGGTCGCCAAGCTGTTCCTGCAAACACAGGCGGATCGAGCCTATTTCGGGGAAAAAGACTATCAACAGCTGCTGGTTGTCCGCCGGATGGCGCGCGATCTGAACATCGCGATCGAGGTGATCGGCTGCCCGACTGTCCGAGAACCTTCGGGCCTGGCGATGTCGTCGCGCAACCTTCTTCTTTCCCCCCAAGGGTTGAAGATCGCAGAGCAAATGAACGGCGTCATGCGTCAGGTGGCGGACGATCTGGCCAAGGGAGCAGACTTTGCCATGCTGGCGCAGGAGGCCAAGGAAACCCTGCTGAAGGTCGGGTTCACCGAAGTCGAGTATATCGACCTGCGCTGTGCCGAGACGCTGGAAAGCCTGTCCAGCGCAAGTCAACCCGCCCGCCTGTTCGTCACGGCCTGGGCCGACGGCGTCCGCCTGATCGACAATATTCCTGTCAATCCGGCCTGATTTCTGCACTGGCCCCTTCGCCATTGTTTGCGCTAAAGTCCGGCAAAACGATACCGGGGGAGAGCGGAAATGACCCATATTCTGGCAATCGATCAAGGCACCACATCCTCGCGCGCCATTCTGTTTGACGCGCAGATGCGGCCTGTTGGCACCGCCCAGCAGGAGTTTCCTCAGCACTTTCCGCAGGAAGGCTGGGTTGAACACGACCCCGAGGATATCTGGTCAAGCGTTCTGCACGTGTGCCGCGAGGTGATGGAGACCACCGGTGTTTCAGCGGATCAGATTGCCGGTATCGGCATCACCAACCAGCGCGAAACGACGGTTGTCTGGGACAAACAGACCGGCAAGGCCATCCACAATGCCATCGTCTGGCAGGACCGACGCACTGCCGATATCTGCGCGCGCTACAAACAGGCCGGGTGCGAGGATGACGTCACAGCTCAGACCGGTCTGTTGCTGGATCCTTATTTCTCGGGCACCAAGGTCAAATGGCTGCTGGATACCGTTTCGGGCGCCCGCGAGCGCGCAGAAGCCGGAGACCTGCTGTTCGGCACGATCGACAGCTTCCTGATCTGGCGGCTGACCGAAGGCCGTGTTCATGCAACCGATGCCACCAACGCCGCCCGTACCCTTTTGTTTGACATCCACAAAGGCACATGGAGCGCCGAGATTTGCGACCTGCTGGATGTGCCCCTGAACCTTTTGCCCGAAGTGAAGGATTGCGCCGCGGATTTCGGAACCACCACTTTGTTCGGCGGCGGCATTCCCATTCTGGGCGTTGCAGGCGACCAGCAAGCCGCCACCATCGGGCAGGCCTGTTTCCAGCCCGGTATGATGAAATCAACCTATGGCACGGGTTGCTTTGCGCTGCTGAACACCGGCGCGCAGCCGGTTCAGTCGAATAACCGCCTGCTGACGACGATCGCGTATCAACTGGACGGCCGGCGAACTTATGCGCTGGAGGGTTCGATCTTTATCGCGGGGGCCGCAGTGCAATGGCTGCGCGACGCGTTGCAGATCATCGACGCGGCGCCACAAAGCGGCGAACTGGCGGCTCAGGCCGATCCGAACCAGCATGTGGTGCTTGTGCCCGCCTTCACCGGCCTCGGCGCGCCTTATTGGAAACCAGACTGTCGCGGGGCGCTGTTTGGGCTGACGCGCAATTCCGGACGGGCCGAGATCGCCCGCGCCACGCTGGAAAGCATCGCCTTCCAGACCCGCGACCTGTGGCATGCCATGCAAGGCGACTGGGGCGCCGATGCCGATGTCATCCTGCGCGTCGATGGCGGGATGGCCGCGTCCGACTGGACCATGCAAGGCCTGTCGAACTGTCTCGGCGCACCTGTGGACCGCCCCGTCATGCAAGAGACGACCGCCCTTGGCGCCGCATGGCTGGCAGGCATGAAAGCCGGAATTTATCCCGATCAGGCCGGGTTTGCGGAAACATGGGCGCTGGATCGCCGGTTCGAGCCAACGCAGGAACAATCCGAACGCGATGCGGCCTATGACCGTTGGCAACTTGCGGTACAGGCTGCGATGGCGTTCTAGCTGTGGTCTTTCAACAAACGCTGTTTCTGCCGTGACCAATCGCGTTTGGCTTGGGTTTCGCGCTTGTCATGGGTTTTCTTACCCTTGGCGATGCCGATCTTGATCTTGGCCAACCCCTTGTGGTTGAAATACAAAACCAACGGCACCAGCGTCATGCCCTTGCGCTGGGTTGCATTCCACAAATCGGACATCTGTTTGCGGGACACCAGCAGCTTGCGACGGCGGCGTTCTTCGTGCTTGAACACCTTGGCCTGCTCGTATGGCGCGATATAGCTGTTGACCAGCCACAGCTCGCCGTCATCGACGGCGGCATAGCTTTCTGCGATGTTGGAGCCACCCGCGCGCAGGGATTTGACCTCGGATCCTTGCAGAACGATACCGCATTCGATGTCGTCCTCGATCGCATAATCGAAGCGGGCGCGCCGGTTTTCGGCGATCACTTTGTAATTCGGGTCTGTCTTCTGCTTGGCCATGACGGGTTGATTTAGGCGGCTTGCGCCGCCCTTGCAAGGCACGGATTTCCAGCCGGGGTCATGATTTGGCAGAAATGATCAGATCCGGGCCAAAAATCGTGTCCGCGTGGCTGTGGAGATATATCTTCAACCAGGGTGTAAACCGGTCCGGGTGGCGTTTCACTTCGGCCAACAGATCATGATAGTCGATCCAACGGATATCCATGACTTCATCCGGGTTGGGCGCGATTTTCAGCGGGCCGCGGACATGGGCCAGAAAGACGTCGACAACCTCGTTTTCCACCATGCTGTTGCCCACATCGGCGTGATATTCCAGCCGGTGTCGGTATTCGGGATACAGGCCTGTGATCCCAAGCTCCTCATGCAGGCGGCGCACGGCACAGGTGGACGAGCTTTCGTCCCAATCGGGATGCGTACAGCAGGTGTTCGCCCAAAGGCCGGGCGTGTGGTACTTGCCCAAAGCGCGACGCTGCAACAGGATCTCGGTCCCCCGTACGACAAAAACCGACACAGCCTTGTGCTTGAGCCCCTTTTCGTGAACTTCAAGCTTGTCTACAGGGGTCAACTCACCATCGACCCAAGCTGGGATCATGATACCCATCTGTCCTCTCCTGCTGCCAATCCGCCTGACGAGCCCTGATGTTGATTATAGCTGTTGCCGGACCGGCTTGGCTTTGCGGCGTTGCTTGGCAAACCGCCGTCTGACTTCAAAGTGCGGCTGTTCCACATTGTTATCAATCGCACCAAAGGCCGCAGGGGCTGCGGCCTTTGGTCCTTGTGCAGTGGTGCACAGTATCAGGTGTTATTCACCCGACACGCTTGCGATATAGGCATAGACGTCTTCACCGCCCTTTTTCAGCTTGAAGGTCATTTTCGATTTGGCGGATGTGTCATCCAGATAGGTTTTCAAAAATGCCTTGGGGTCCTGAGCATACTCGACAAAAGTAGTTTCGTCCCAGACCAGACCCTTCTCACCGGCGGCAACGATGCTGTCTCCGTATTTGAAACCCTCAACGGTACCGGCGGTGCGGCCCGCGATTCCATAGAGGTTGGGACCGGTCTTGCCACCTTTGACGATCACTTCGCCTGCCGGGTCGGCGATCATGTGGCAGGACTTGCATTTGTTGAAGGTTTTCTTGCCCGCCTCAGCGTCGCCTTCAGCATAAGCAGGAAGGGCCAGAAGGCCCACGATTGCGGTAGCGAGGATACGATTCATAGCTTTTGCTCCGATAGAAATTGGCTGCGCCGAATGGACCGTCGGCGCAAAAAAGAGTCAACGCGCAGATTGCCGCGCGCGCTTACTGTGCCACTGCGACAAATAGGATGTCCTTAACTTTTGTCATGTACATCGGACCAGCAAGGCAACAGATCGCCCACGGACGGAGTCGCCAGATACACGGCGCGCGCAATAGCTCGCGCGAGGCACAGCGAGGCCGCATGCCCGATGACACCTGGTTCGGTGTCGGTGGCGACACCCCGCGCGCCCGTGCTGACCCCGAATACCAGATCACCATCCCCCGGCGTGTGGGCGGGTACAATAGCACGGGCAATACCGTCATGGGCGGCAACGGCCAGTCTCTGACACTGCGGTTTGGTCAGGTCCGCATCTGTCGCAACGATGGCAATCGTGGTATTGGCCTTGTCCGGCCTCGCGGACTGCATCACCTGCGCTTTGCGACTGACCGTTGGTTGGCCCAGTCCGGCATTGGAATCAGGCCCTAATCCACCGAATTCGCCGTCCATTTCAAATGGGGCGGCCCAGAAATGCCTGTCACCCGGCGTGGTGACACTGCCCAGCGGATTGACTGCAACCAATGCGCCAACGGTAACACCGCTGTCCAGAACAACCGAGGCCGAACCCAACCCGCCTTTGTGCATCGCGGTCAAAGCCCCGGTTCCTGCACCTGCTGTTCCGAGTTCGAACCGGTCCGACGCGGACTCGAACGCCGCACGGCCCAATGCGCGATAGGGATTCTCGTGCCACGCCTTGTCGCCGCCATTCAGCAGATCGAACAGGATCGCCCCGGGCACGATCGGAACCACGGCGGAACCCACCTTAAACCCGCGGCCCAGGGCATGCAGCGCGTCCATGACGCCCGAACAGGCATCCAGCCCGAAGGCCGACCCGCCCGAAAGCACGATCGCATCCACCTGTTCAACGGTCTTGTCGGCGGCCAGCAAATCTGTCTCGCGCGTGCCGGGTGCGCCACCCATCACGTGCACCGAGGCTCGGAGTGGTTGCGCGCCGGTCAGGACGGTGACGCCTGATTTCAAAGGTGCGTTCTGTGCGTTGCCGACCTTCAGGCCGGGGACATCCGTGATCAGGTTTCTGGGTCCGGGGATCATGCAAACCTCGGTGGTCGAGCTGGAAAGCGCGCTGGCGCGCGCTGCCTCCGGCGGGGATATTTTTGGCCAGATGAAGAGCGGATCAGATGCATCGGCCTCCGTCCACCTCGAGCGCGGCGCCGGTGATCATGCTGGCCTCGTCCGAACACAGGAAACAGGCGGCATTGGCCATATCTTCGGGGGTTGAAAAGCGGCCCAACGGGATGGTCGACAGGAATTTGGCACGGATTTCGGGCGTATCCTCGCCCATGAAGGATTTCAATAGCGGCGTTTCCCCGGCAACCGGGCAGATCGCATTCACCCGCACGCCGGACGGGGCGAGCTCGACCGCCATCGTTTTAGTTGCGGTGATCATCCAGCCCTTGGAGGCGTTGTACCAGTTCAGGTTTGGGCGCGGCGACAGGCCTGCGGTTGAAGCAACGTTCAGTACTGAACCCGCCCCGCGCGCCTTCATAGGTGGAACCAATGCACGCGCGGTCAGATAGACGGATTTCATGTTCACGTTGAAAACACGGTCGAAATCCGCTTCGCTGACCTCCTCCAGCGGCGTCGGCAGGTGGGTCACACCGGCATTGTTCACAAGGATGTCCAGATGGCCGAAGGTTGAGAAAGCCGCATCCGCCATCTTTTGAACCGAGGCGCCCTTGCCTACATCGACCTGCTGAGCAATCGCCTCGGACCCAAGCTGGGTTGCGAATTCATGCGCGGCATCGCCATTGATGTCAGCGATCATAACACGCGCACCTTCGGCGAGGAACTTCCTTACGATCCCCGCACCAAACCCGGATGCACCGCCAGTGACGATTGCGGTTTTCCCCTCCAGCCTCATGGCGTTACTCTCCTGCACCTTTTGCAGGCCAGACTATCAATGCCCGGACGAGATGCCAGATCAATCTTCGGACACCTTGCCGCGCAGCGCCTTGACGTCGCCCCGCGCCTTTTTCGCCGCAAGCCTGCGTTTGACCGAACCATAGGTGGGTTTCGTCGCGATGCGCCGCTTAGGTTTGACCAGCGCCTTGCCGATCAGCTCGGCCAGCCTTGTTCGCGCAATTTCCCTGTTGCGGGCTTGGGAACGTGTTTCTTCGCATTGAATGATGATCGCACCATCCTTGGTCCAGCGGCGCCCGGCCAGTCGTTTCAGCCGCGCCTTGACCGGATCGGGCAGCGAGGGTGAGCGCGCGGCTTCGAAGCGCAGTTCAACGGCGGTCGAGACCTTGTTCACGTTCTGCCCGCCAGGCCCGGAGGAACGCATGAAGCTCTCGGTCATTTCCCAGTCTTGCAGTGTGATATCGTCAGAGATGCGCAACATGGGCAAGACCATAGCTGGAGCGGGTAAAAACAGAAAGGGCCGCCCCGATGGGACGGCCCTTCGAAAGTTCAGGAGGTCGGGTCGGTTAGATCAATCGACCAGCCGGAGCGTACGCTCGGCCAAGGGCTGCCCTAGCAGGCGGTCCTCCCGGTTGTTCCGACACCTCTCTCCAATCTCTTTCTCGACACTGGATCACCTCCTTTTCTATCTGTTGCGTTTGAAAAGAAGCGTGACACAAGATGCGCCATTCTCAAAGCACTTTTTTACGCAGGCCGTGCAGCGGTCAGTCGCGCAACGATCACCTTGAACGGAATCAGCGCGATCAGAGCCAGCGACAGTTTCACCAACCAGTCGGCAAAGGCCAGCGTCACCCACAGCGGCGCCTCGGGGCCTGACAGCATGAAGGGCACGGGCTCCCACGCCCAATTGATGGCCGCATCTGCATCGGCACCAAAGAAGGTGACCGAGGCCGAGAAGGCGATAGTAAAGAAGATCGCGGTATCCAGCGCTGAACCTACCAGGGTCGAGACCAGCGGCGCACGCCACCATTGACCGCCGCGCATGGCGTTGAACACTGTGACGTCGGTCAGTTGCGCGATCAGGAACGCGGTGCCCGAAGCGACGGCGATGCGCAGCGGCACGGCGGCATAGATAAACCCGTCGCCCTGAAGCATGATCTGGCTGCCGATCAGCGAGCAGATCACCCCGGTGACGAAGCCCGCGAAAACAACCTTGCGGGCCGGGCCCACACCGTAGACGCGGTTCATAATATCAGTGACCAGAAAGGCCAGCGGATAGGTGAAGGCACCCCAGGTCAACAGGCCGTCAAAGATCAGGAACTGGACCAGGATGTTCGAGGCCACGACGATGGCGGCCATGGCAAGAATGCCGGGAATATAGTTGCGTTGCATTTTGTGATGCCCGTTTTGACAAGGTAGCGGCGACTTGGCCAAGGGACCGTCCCAAGGCAGGCTGTGCGTTTAGACCTTCATCTGCCGTGTGTCAATCGGGCAGCAGATACTCGACCAACTCGGTCCGTTGCAGTGCCAGAAAGTTGTCATCCGAGATCATCGTGGCCCGCAAACGTCCCTGATCATCCCGCCAGATCGACAAGCCTTCGAGGTTGTCATGCGCGCCGGTTCCGGTTTCGAACAGGGTTTCCTCGGCGTTTGGCACGTCGCCTGTCAGATCCCATCGCCGCAGGCGCGAGCGAAATCCGATTGCCGTGAGGTTTCGCTCCAACACGTAGAACCGCCCATCAGGACCGAAATCAGCGGCAACCGGTTTGAACCAACCACGCTGGGGCAGAACAAATGGGGTCGACCAGGTTTGGCCATTCCAGCGATAGACGGGAATATCTCCGTCCGGGGTGCGGTTCGTTTCCGGCAGCGTATACAGCCGTCCGCGCCTGTCGATGGCCAGACCTTCAAAGGACCCGTTGTCGGCGAGATGCTGAAATACCTGCGGGCGTGGCAATACACGCGCCTTCGTGCCCGCTGCGGGGTAATGGGCGACGCGGTGCACCCCTTCGAATGAGATATAGAACCCACCGTCAGGAGCCGCCGCAATCCCTTCGGAATCGCCAACGCCGCCGGACATGAGATGCCCATTGCTGGACAGAACCGGCCATTGCCCCAGAATGCGAATGCCGGTGATCTCGCCATCAAGACGTTCAATGCGCGCAATCACCAACCGTGCCCGGTCGCTCAGCGCCATCATTTGCTGCCCATTGTCCGAAATGTGCAGCGCCGAGAATCCACCGAACCAATCCGCCTTGTCACGCCATGCAAAACTGCTTTGATGTGTGGCGGTTTTTACATCCACTCCAGGGGCCGCCGTGGCCAGAAACAGTGCCGCACCTACTTGGATTGCAAGACTGAGGCGCATTGCTTCGGCAAATCGGCCAGCACATATTCCCGGCGTTTCTTGGGCGGCGGCGCGTTTGGATCGGGCGGCGGCGGGTTCAGAATGTTACGCACCCATTGTTGCGCCTCGGCACAGCCATCGCCCTTGGGTGGTGCATCCTGGTTGACGCATCCCTTTGATCCTCTTGGGCATTTCAGGCGCACATGGAAGTGGTAGTGATGCCCCCACCAGGGCCTGATCTTGCGCAGGTAGGCCCGGTTGCCTTTTTCATCGTTGCACATCTGAACCTTAGCCCCGGGGAACACGAAGATACGTGCCACGCGCTTGTCCTTGGCGGCTTCGCGCAGCACCGCGTGGTGCTGTTTGGTCCAGTTGCTGTTGACATAGGCACCGTTCGAGCGGCGCAGCGATATGGACGAAATATTCTCGCGCGCCTTGCGCGACAGGCGCATGTTGTCACCCGGAAGCATCCAGATATCGATATCCAGCCCCAGCTGGTGCGAGCGGTGGCCCGAAGTCATTGGCCCACCCCGCGGCTGGCTGATATCCCCAATATAGAGACCGTTCCAACCCGGCTGTTTCGCCGCAAACCGGCTGAGGTCCTGCACGTAATCGATCGCTTCGGGATGCCCCCAGTTGCGATTGCGCGACAGTCGCATGGCCTGCCACGTGGGCCCGGTCTCGGGCAATTGAACCGATCCGGCCGCACATCCGCGCGAATAACTGCCGAAAGCAGCCGATTTTTGTTGCGAGCTTACCTTCTGTGCCCCGAACAACTGCTTTGCCAAGGGCTGCGCCGATGCCGTATTCGCCAGCGCGGTTATTACCAGTAGTGCCAAAAAACGTAGTAAAATCATCTGCTCTGATCCCCTTCAGGTCTGACCCAGCGCATCAGGAATAGACCCAGAATAAACAACAGAATGATTGGTGACACCCCCAGACGCGCACTGCCGGTTGCGGTTGTTGCAATCCCGATCAACAACGGGGCCGCAAAAGCGGTCGCGCGCCCCGACAGACCATAAAGACCAAAGCTTTCGACCGGGGTTTCGGGGTCGGTGTGGCGCACCATCATCGAACGGCTGGCCGATTGCAGAATGCCTCCCATGCCACCGATCAGCACACCACAGCCAAAGAAGACCATGTCTGGCAGGTTGGATCCGTCAGGCAGGCCGATGCCGTAGATCTGCGTCCGGTCCATCGACACCACTGTGACGCAGACAAAAATCAATACCCAGATCGCCACCAATATCACTGGTTTCGGGCCGTATTTCTTGTCTGCCTTCCCCCCGATCCACGCAAAAACGGCCGAAGCGAGAACGCTGACGATCCCGAATACTCCGATCTTGATCAGATCCCATTCCAACACCAGCCGCGCGTAGACACCACCAAAACTGTACAGCCCGTTCAGTGCGTCGCGATAGAACATGGACGAACCGAGATAACTGGCCAGACTGGCGCGATAGCGCAAGTTAGACACTGATTTCGACAACAGGCGCAGCGCCTCACCCACGCTTCCCTTCCTGTCCGTCGCCGCATCGTCGCGGACCCACAGGAAGTATGGCACCATGAACAGAATGAACCAGATTGCCGTAAATGGGCCGACAAAACGCGTGCCTTCCCGGGTGGCGGCATCCAGACCAAAGGCGGGCGTCATCCCGATCAGGGTTTTGCCGTTTGGCTGTTCCACAAACAGCGCCAGCATGATCGCCAGCGAAATCAGCCCTCCAAAATAGCCAAAGGCAAAGCCCGAGCCCGAGATCTCGCCCACTTCGCTGTCATCGCCCAGATCGGGTAGCTGCGAGTTGATGAAGATCAGCGCATATTCCGCACCTACGAAGCCGAAACCAAAAGCCGACAGCATCAGCCACATGTTCGAGCCATCGGGCATCGTATACCAAAGCGCCGCGGACCCGACCGCATACATGACCGAAAAGGCAAATATCCACGGGATGCGCCGCCCCGAGACATCCGCCATCGCCCCCAGAAGCGGCGCACCAAAAGCGATGATCAGCCCGGTGATCGTCAGACAGTTCGCCCAAACAGTCTGCGCGCGCGCCGCAGCCGCCTGCGCACCCAGCCCTTCAGTGGTGAAATACCCGGCGGCGACGCCCGCGAAGTAAGGGCCAAAGACAAAGGTGACCAGAAGGGTGTGAAAGGGCTGGCTGGCCCAGTCAAAGAACCACCAGCCCCAAATGCGCCTGCGCTTGGAAATCTCTGCCATCTCTGCCCCTGTTTATCGTTGCGATTATATGACTGGGCTTTCATTCAAATCGCAAGCGTTGAGTGCCAGACACTTGCTCTTTGTCGCCATGGTGCTTAGGTCTCGGCCAACAAGAATACGGAGAACCCATGCTGTCGCTGATCCAAATCCTGCTGCTGATCCTGGACATTGTCTGGTTCATCATCCTGGCCCATGTGATCATGAGCTGGCTGATCAACTTTCAGGTGCTGAACTTGCACCAACAGCTGGTCGCGCAAATCTGGTACGGGCTGAACCGCCTGTTAGAGCCTATTTATGGCCCGATCCGGCGCATCCTGCCCAATATGGGCGGTCTGGACCTGACGCCGCTGGTGGTGCTGATCGGGGTCTATGCGCTGCGGATCATCCTGATCAACAACGCGGTCTATTTCTACTGACCTCTTGTTCCCCGATTCCGACTGTGTGATTGTCCTTTCAAGAGCAGTCAAATCTTGAAACAGGGCACCCCCGCACATGTTCGACGCCGCGCCTCTGCTGCGAGATGTCTTTGGATTCGATGAATTCCGCCCTGGGCAGGAAGAGATCGTCGATGCCGTAACCGCCGGCCAGAACGTGCTGGCGATCATGCCCACGGGCGGCGGCAAATCCCTGTGTTATCAACTGCCTGCCCTGCTGCGCGACGGGGTCACGGTGGTGATCTCGCCGCTGATCGCCCTGATGCGCGATCAGGTGCGGGGGCTGCAAGAAGCCGGGGTCGAGGCCGGCGCGCTGACCTCGGGCAACACGCCCGAGGAAACCGATGCCGTGTGGGAAGCGCTTGAGGCCGGGCGGCTGAAACTGCTTTACATGGCGCCCGAACGGCTGGCGGCAGGCTCGGCACTGGGCATGTTGCGGCGGATCAATGTCAGCCTGATCGCGGTGGACGAGGCCCATTGCGTCAGCCAGTGGGGCCATGATTTCCGGCCTGATTATTTACGGATCGGAGAGTTGCGGCACGCCCTGAACGTGCCTCTGGCCGCCTTCACCGCGACCGCCGACGCCGAAACACAGGACGAGATCGTCGAGAAACTGTTCGACGGCACGCCTCCGCGCAAGTTCCTGCGCGGCTTCGACCGCCCGAACATCCACTTGGCCTTTGCCGCCAAGGACAGCCCGCGCAAGCAGATCCTGGATTTCGCCGATGCGCGCCGGGGCCAGTCGGGCATCGTCTATTGCGGCACCCGCAACAAGACCGAAGTGCTGGCGCAGGCGCTGCGCGAACAGGGCCACAGCGCCTGCCACTATCACGGCGGGATGGAGGCCGAGGACCGCCGCATCGTCGAAACCCGCTTCGCGCGCGAGGACGGGCTGATCGTGGTGGCCACCGTGGCTTTTGGCATGGGCATCGACAAGCCCGACATTCGTTGGGTCGCCCATGCGGACCTGCCGAAATCCATCGAGGCCTATTACCAGGAGATCGGCCGCGCCGGGCGCGACGGCGGGCCGGCCGAGACCCTGACTCTGTTCGGCCCCGACGATATACGTTTGCGGCGGTCCCAGATTGACGAGGGGCTGGCGCCACCCGAACGCCGCATGGCGGATCATGCGCGGTTGAACGCGCTGCTGGGGTTGGCCGAGGCACTGGAATGCCGCCGCCAGACCCTGCTGGGCTATTTCGGGGAACAGGCCGCACCCTGTGGCAAATGCGACCTGTGCGATACACCGCCCGAAGTATTTGATGGAACAACACCCGTCCGAATGGCCTTGTCCGCGATTCTTCGCACCGAGGAATGGTTTGGCAGCGGTCATCTGATCGACATCCTTCTGGGAAACGAGACCGACAAGATCCGCGCCCGTCGTCATGATGGTCTGTCCACCTGGGGCATCGGCAAGGACTGGTCGCGCGCGCAATGGCAGGCAATATTCCGCCAGATGATGGGGCACGATCTGGTGCGCCCCGACCCCGAACGCCACGGGGCCTTGCGGATGACCGAGGCCGCCAAACCTATTCTCAAGGGCGAGGCAAAGATCAACCTGCGCAAGGACGCCCTACGCAAGGCAACCCGTCGCCCCGCCGTGAAAGCCATGGTGTCCGATGAAGATGCGCCCTTGCTGTCGGCTCTCAAGGCCAAGAGACGCGCATTGGCAGAATCCGCCCGGGTCCCGGCCTATGTTATTTTTCCGGATCGCACCCTGATCGAAATGGCGGAAAAGCGCCCCATGACGCTGGACGAGATGGCCCGGATCGGCGGCGTCGGCGCCAAGAAGCTGGAACGGTATGGCGACACCTTCCTTGAAGTGATAGCGGGCGAGGCCCAGGCGTTGCACCCGGCGCGGCGCAAGCTGGCCGGTCGCGATCAGGGCGACATCTATGACCGTTTGCTGGAAGTACAGTCCCAATTGTCCCGCGGTCCCGAGGGGATAGACAAGCCTCTGACCTGCTCGGCCTCGCAACTGGCAAAGGTGGCACAGATGCGCCCGGATGACCTGCGCGGGCTTGAACAGGTGCTGGGCGACCGGCGTCACGAAAGGTTCGGCACCGCCTTTCTGGACGTGCTGCGTGAGGCGGGCTAGATACGCCGGGACAGGTAAGGAAAGAGGGCAGGTATGCTGGTAGTGATTTCCCCGGCCAAGCGGCTGGACTGGACAGAGCGGGATGTTGAAGTCACACAGCCCGATTTTCAGGATGATGCGATCAGACTGTCCAAAACCGCGCGCAATCTGACCCTTGGCGATCTGAAAAAGCTTATGGGTCTGAGCGATGATCTGGCGCGCCTGAACCGCGATCGCTATCGTGCTTTTTCCGAAATGCCAGACGCCGATGCAACGCGCCCGGCCGCGCTGGCCTTTGCTGGGGACACCTATCAGGGTCTGGAAGCAGCTTCGCTCGATCCTGATGAACTGGCATGGGCACAGGATCATCTGCGCATCCTCTCAGGTCTCTATGGTGTCTTGCGGCCACTGGATGCGATACAGCCCTACAGGCTGGAGATGGGCAGCAAGCTGAAAACACGGCGCGGCAAGACCCTGTATGAGTATTGGCGCGACCAGCTGAGCAAAGCTCTGAACACACAAGGCAACATGATCGGCAGCGACGTTCTGATCAACTGCGCCAGTCAGGAGTATTTCGGCGCCGTGGACCCGAACGCTCTGAAATTGCGCGTCATCTCGCCGGTGTTCATGGAAGACAAGAACGGCACTCCGAAGATCGTGAGTTTCTTTGCCAAAAAGGCGCGTGGTGCAATGGCGCGATATGTCATTCAGCACCGCCTGACCGACCCCGATGCCCTGCTGGATTTCGATGCGGGCGGTTACGCGTATCGTGCTGACCTATCGGAAAAGGATAAACCTGTCTTTGTTCGACCTTATTCGTCCTGAGACCCTGACAACCTGATCGATATTTCCTTCCACGGTTCTGGGCCGTGGATCCGAGCGAGGGGCCAGCCCCTCGCGCTCCCCGGGATATTTTCAGCCAGATGAAGTGGGATCCTGTTCGCGGTCACACATGGGTGCATGTTTCTGGGCGAGGTGATTGTCCATGACTTCGCTTACGCCATCCGGTTGGTGTTGCAGGATCATTTGATGAATATGATTTTTGCGCAGCGGTTTCGTCATGTAGTGATCCAACCCTGCGGACAGGATGCCCTGATCGTCACCGGCCATTGCATGAGCAGTTAAGGCGACAATCGGGACATGACGCCCTGTTTCGACCTCGAGCCTGCGGATTTCAGCAGTGGCCTGTTTGCCGTCCATTTTTGGCATCGATATGTCCATGAAGATCAAGTCCGGGTCAAATTCCTGAAACATCTCGACGGCTTCTATTCCATTGGACGCAAATCGCAGATCTATATGCAGGTCTTTGACCATCTTTTTCAGGATCAGCTGGTTGGTAAGATTGTCCTCGGCCGCAAGTACCTTCATGCGCCTTGCTTCCAAGGCCTTGGTTTCTTGGCGGACAGAGACGGGTTTTCGCTGCGTCGAACGACGTTCTGGCGGCGGGGTGTCCTTGAGAGCCACGAGCCTGGAATACAACTCGGCCCTGGGGATCGGCCTCTGCAACACACCGTCGATCAGTTCGCGGGCTGGGTGCGTGTGGATCAGAGATGGATTTGCAGACATCACGATGACCGAGGCGTCGCCCCACCCACGGTCTTTGAGGGTGACGGCAAGATCCAAGCCATCCATATCCGGCAGATCATGATCGCACAGGACAAGTTCAATCGCGTCATGCATTTCTGCCAGCGCCTCGGCCCCTGATGCGCAAATCGTCACTTCGGCCCCCAAACGGCCAAGTTGTTTCGCCAAAATAGCTCGGTTTACGGCCAGATCCTCGACCACCATGACGTGATTCACACAATCCGCCAGTTTCGGAGGTTCGGGCTGCGGGCCTTCTGCCGTGGGCAGCGACACCCTGAACCCGAAACAGGATCCCCGACCCGGTTCGCTTTCGACCCAGACTGAACCGCCCATCATGGTGATCAGGCGCCTGGTGATCGCAAGACCCAACCCGGTACCCTCAAATTGACGATTGCGTTCATCTTCGACCTGATTGAACTCACCAAAAATGTGGTTGATCTTTTCTGCATCGATACCGATGCCGGTATCTTCGATGGCAACATGGATGTCGCATGTCTGAGCCTGGGCATGCGGAACGCCTGTCACACGGACCAGGACATGACCTTCCGTGGTGAATTTGACTGCGTTGCCGACCAGATTGGTCAGAACCTGCCGTATTCGGCCCGGATCGCCCACGAAAAGGGTGGGCAGGAACAGGTCGTAATCCACGAGCAACGTGAGCCCCTTGTCGCGCACGCTTGGCTGCAACAGCATTGCGACTTCAAGAATGCAGCGCTCCAGATCGAAGGGTTCAGGGTGCAGAACCAGCTTGTCCGCCTCGATCTTGGAGTAATCAAGCACGTCGTTGATGATAACCAACAATGCCTCACCCGAATTGCGGATCGTGTTGACATAGAGCCGCTGTTCTTCGTCCAGCGGAGATTCATCAAGCAGTTCGGCCATACCCACGATACCATTCATCGGCGTGCGGATTTCGTGGCTCATATTGGCGAGAAAGGCTGATTTGGCCCTGTTGGCCGCTTCCGCCCGTTCGCGGGCAACCTTCAGTTCTGTTTCGTGCCGGACCGACGCGGTGATGTTGAGCGCCAGGCTGACCACGTCACCACCGCTGCCACGCTGATCAATCAGGCGAATGTAGTGACCGTTCCACAGCTGCATGACGATCGGAGTTGGATTGGCCCGATTCCAGCGTGCCTGCATTCTGGCCTGCCATTCCTCGGCAGTTTCGTCACCGGTATCGACAATTCCTTCGGTGGTCAGCAATTGCAGAATGCGCTGGTAGGAAATCCCTGGCGCCACCTCATCCAGCCCTTCAAACACGCTGAGATATGCAGCGTTTGCGCTGATGAGCCTGCTGTCGCCGTCAAAGAATGCAAACCCGTCCTGAATGGTCTGGATCGAATGCCAAAGGCGGCGTTCGGCAATCTCGATCTTGGCATGAGCGACAGAGAGATCGGATTTGACCTTTTCGTTTTCCCCACGAACAGTTTCGACTTCGGCCTGAGTTTCACCAATGCGCCTGGTCAGCGCCATGGCGTGTTGGCCCAGTTTGCGATTGGCGGCCGAAAGCTCGGCCTGTTTCAAGGCAAGCATTCGTTCGGCTGCCAGACGCGCACGCCGTTCCTGTGCCAGTTTGTTTGCAAGACTCATTTTGATCGGTTCCAGGACGTTCGGATTTCAGCATCGCGACAGAGAATGAAAAACTGTTTAAGCCGTTGCGCTACAGGCGCGCGCCATGCAAGGTTGAGCCCAAAGAGGAGAGCACGATGCACCGCTTTGTTTTTATTTCAATAACTTACATAATTGGCCTTCTGATCCTTCCCGCCGCCGTTCTGGCGCAGAGTGCGGTGCCTGAGTTCCGCTATGTCACCTCTCGGGACACGGATTTTTACGGGTCGGATCTGGATCCGTTGTTCGACACCGATCTGAAGTCCTGTGTTCAGGCCTGCTCGGCCAACGCGCAATGTACGGCGTTCACCTATAACACCCGTTCCGATGCCTGCTTTCCCAAAAGTGGCGTGAACAGACAAGAGGCGTATCAAGGCGCATTGTCCGCGCAAAAGGTGCCAAGCAGCGAACAGACTCTAATCTTGGGAAAAACGCGCGCGCAAGCACTGAGCGTCCTGAGTTCTGACGATCTGGATCACGCAAGAAAACAAGCCCGCGATCTGGGATTCCTGCACTCGGCAGGGGGGTATGATCTGCGGGCCGTTCTGGATGCGGCGCGCGACGCAGGCAGTGTCGCACAAACGATGCAGTGGACCGGTGTCGCCGTATCGCTCAGCGACCGCGCGGATCTTTGGGTGGAATATGCGCACCTGCTGCTGGCCATGAACCCTTCGGGTTGGACCGAGCGGCGCGACCTGCGCAACCGCGCGCTGAATGCGGCGATCAATGGCTATCTGCGCGCCGAAACCCCCGGCACCCAGATCGCTGCTCTGATGACCCTTGCGGAAGCCCTGGAAGAGGTTGAGCGCGGGCGCGACATGATTCCCGTTCTTCGGTTGGCCGAGCAGGTGCAGCCGCGCGAAGACGTGCTGACCGCATTGGACAAAGCCATCAGCAAATACGGTTTCCGCGTGGTCGACAGCTCGGTCGAAAGCGATGCGGCAGCCCCCAGGATCTGTATCGAATTCTCGGAATCACTGGTCAAGGCCGGGGTCGACTATGATCCCTTCGTTCAACGTGACGCCGATGGGCTGGTCGTGCAGGCCGAGGACAGCCAGCTTTGCATCGATGGGGTCGCGCATGGCCAGCGTTATCGCCTGACATTGCGCGAAGGCTTGCCTGCCGCCTCGGGCGAAGCACTGAATCGCAGCATCGAACTGACCCATTATGTACGCGACCGGACGCCTTCGGTTCGGTTTCCCGGACGCAGCTATGTCCTTCCGAAATCTGCCAACGCGGCCTTGCCCGTCGAAACGGTCAATGTCACCGAACTGGACCTGACCCTGCGGCGGGTCAGTGACCGGAACCTGTTGCGGGCCGTGCAACAGGACTTTTTCGGCCGCCCGCTCAGCGAATGGCAGGAGGAAGAATTCTCGGACCAGATTGCCCAGGACATCTGGACGGGTACTGCCGAGGTTTCAAACCAGTTGAACCAGACCATGACGGCACGTCTTCCCATGGCCGAAGCGATCTCGGATCAACCTGCCGGTATCTATGCATTGACCGCCCGCGTTCCGGGGACCGATCCCTATGACGATCCCGGCGCAACGCAATGGTTTGTGCTTTCTGATCTGGGGATCAGCACCGCTCTGGGCACTGACGGGCTGCACGTGACCGTGCGCGGGCTAAGCGACGCGGCACCGCGCGAAGGTGTCGAAGTTTCGCTGATCTCAGGGGCGAACGCCGTCATCTCATCGGCACAGACCGATGAAACCGGCTATGCAAGGTTCGATCCGGGCCTGACACGCGGCACAGGGGCCAGTGCGCCTGCTCTGGTGACGGCGGCAATCGATGAGAGGGATTTCAGCTTTCTCTCGCTGACCGATCCTGCCTTTGACCTGTCGGATCGCGGCGTTGAAGGGCGCGCACCGGCGGGGCCGGTCGATGTCTTTCTGACCACCGACCGAGGTGCCTATAGGGCCGGCGAAGTAATCCATGTCACCGCCCTGTCCCGCGATGGCAAAGCGCAGGCCATCGAGGGCCTGCCTCTGACGGCGATCCTGTATCGCCCGGACGGGGTGGAATACCGCCGGTCTGTCTCGGATGGCGGTGTTGCCGGGGGCCATGTCTTTGCCCTGCCCGTGGCCGCAGACGTACCGCGCGGCGCATGGAAGATTGAAATCAAATCCGATCCAAAAGGCGATGCGCTGGCGCGTCAGACCGTTCTTGTCGAGGATTTCCTTCCCGAACGGATCGATTTCGAACTGACCCTGTCCGACGCACCCCTGCGCCCCGGCGACAGTCCACCGCTCGCGATCGACGCGCGCTATCTGTTTGGAGCGCCGGGGTCGGACCTGAGCATTGACGGGCAGGTCATCGCCCGCCCGGCGAACACGGTCCCGGGCTACGACGGATATCGCTTTGGCCGCTATGATGCAGAAACCTCGATCAAGAGCACATATTTCGGAGACACGCGCACAGACGCAACCGGGCACGCGACCGTGGCGGTCAAAGTCCCCGTGTTAGAAACTGAAGGAAAGCCAATCGAAGCTGAAATCATCGCCCGGCTGGCCGATGGCTCTGGCCGCCCGGTCGAGCGTCGCCTGACCGCGCCCGTCCTGCCGCCGCACCCTGTTATTGGTGTCAAACCTCTGTTCGACGAAGTCATCCCGGAAGGCACCGAGGCAGCGTTCGAGATCGTTGGCCTGTCTCCTGAGTTGACGCCCGTTCCGATGCGTCTCCGCTGGACGCTGAACAAGATAGAAACGCGCTATCAATGGTACCAGCTTCACGGCGACTGGAACTGGGAACCGACAACGCGCCGCAGCCGTGTCGCCACCGGCGAGGTGGACGTCCTCTCTGACCCTCTGACGCTGACGCAACCGGTGGAATGGGGGCGCTATGAACTGGTGGTGCAGCGAGTTGACGGAACATATTCCGAAACCGCCGTCGATTTCTATGCGGGCTGGTATCAGGCCGCCGATGCATCGACCACGCCGGACCGGCTTGAAATGTCGTTGGATCGCGACAGCTATCGCATCGGGGATACGGCGCAGTTGCGGATCGTGCCCCGCATGGCCGGTGTCGCTCAGATCGAAGTCCTTTCGAACCGTCTGATCCACCGCCAGATCGTGGAGGTGCCCGAAGGGGAAACTCTGATCCCGATTGAAGTGACCCAGGATTGGGGCGCCGGGGCTTATGTCACCGCAACCGTGATCCGCCCAATGGATGTTGCAGCCGGTCAGAACCCGGCGCGGGCGATGGGCGTTGCCCATGCCAGCATCGATCCAGTGGACCGCAGACTTTCCGTAACTGTCGACGTGCCCGAGGTCACCGCACCGCGTCAGACGCAAAAAGCCCGTATCAGGGTCGAAAATACCGTGGACGATGAGCCGGTCTGGCTGACGCTGGCCGCCGTCGACGTGGGCATTCTGAACCTCACCGGGTTCAAAAGCCCGGACCCGCAAGGATACTATTTCGGGCAGCGCCGTCTGGGTGTTGATCTGCGGGATGTCTACGGGCGACTGATCGACGGCATGAACGGAGCCATGGGCACAGTGCGCTCGGGCGGCGACAATGACAGCGGGATGCGTCGCCAGTCTCCGCCACCGACACAAGACCTGATGGCCGTGTTCAGTGGCCCGGTCGAGATCGGCGCGGATGGAGAGGTTGAGATCGACATTCCCCTTCCCGCCTTCAACGGAACCGTCCGGCTGATGGCCGTCGCGTGGTCGCGCAAAGCCGTCGGTCAGGCCGAAGCTGAAATGATCGTCCGCGACCCGGTGGTCGCTACCGCCAGCCTTCCGCGCTTCCTTGCCCCGGGCGATCAAAGCCGGATGCGTCTTGAGATCGTCCATGCGGATGGCACACCCGGAGAAATGGCACTTGGCCTGACCGCCTCCAAGGGTTTGGAACTGGGCGCGGCACCGGCCAGCTTTTTGCTGGAGGACGGTGGCAAGGCGGTTTTCGAGATCCCGATCACGGCCAGCGCCATCGGCGATCCTGAAATCAGCGTATCGATCACCACACCTGATGGGCGCGACCTGTCGCAAACCCTGCGCATGCCGGTGCGGGCCAATGACCCGGTGATTGCACAGACGCGGCGTTTTGCCTTGGGCGCAGGCGATAGCTTCCTGTTTTCGCAGGATGTGTTTGACGGGTTCCAGCCGGGTTCGGCCAAGGCCATCCTGTCCGCCGGAGCATTGGCCAAATTCGACACGCCCGGTCTGCTGGATCAGCTGCACCATTACCCCTATGGCTGCACCGAACAGATCACCAGCAAAGCGCTGCCGTTGCTGTATCTGTCATCCGTTGCGCAAGCCACGGGGCTGGGGGATGGCCCGGTTGTGGATCAACGCATCGCCGATTCGATCCGCAGCATCCTGACCCGTCAGGCCGCAAACGGCGCCTTTGGCCTGTGGCGCGCAGACAGCGGGGAATTCTGGCTGGACGCCTATGTGACCGACTTCCTGTCCCGTGCCCGCATTCAGGGGCATCTCGTGCCGGACCGGGCGTTCGCTCAGGCGATGGACAATCTTCGGAACAGGGTCAATTACGCGCCTGATTTCGACGAAGGCGGTCAGGACATCGCCTATGCCCTGATGGTTCTTGCGCGGGAAGGCGCGGCCTCGATGGGCGATCTGCGTTACTACGCGGATGTCAAAGGGGATGCCTTCGACACCCCTCTGGCGGCGGCGCAACTGGGCGCAGCTCTGGCCTCTTACGGCGACCAGACCCGAGCGGATGCGATGTTCAACCGTGCCGCGCGGATGCTGGATCGGCAACAGAACCACCAACTGAACGTCTGGCGCGCTGACTACGGCACCCACCTTCGAGATGCAGCGGGCTTGTTAAGCCTTGCCGTGGACGCGGGCAGCGAGGCGATTGACCGCGATGCTTTGATCCAACGGGTGAGCACCGGCCGCGCGCCGCTGTCCACTCAGGAGGCCACGTGGTCATTGCTGGCGGCGCACGCGCTTGTGTCTGACCCAACGGGATCGGGCTTGATGGTCAACGGGGCGCCGGTTTCCGGTCCGTTTGTGAAAGTTCTGCAATCCGGACAGGCGGATGAGATCCACGTCACGGCCGCCGACGGTCAGGCGACGGATATCACTTTGACGGTCACAGGCATCCCGGAGGTTCCGCCCGAGGCAGGCGGCACCGGCTATGCAATCGAACGGCGGTATTATTCGATGGATGGCGATCTGATCGATTCAGACAGCTTTGCCGTGGGTGATCGGTTCGTCACTGTGCTGCAAGTTACACCGTTCGAAAACGGCGGTGCGCGGCTGATGGTGAACGATCCACTGGCCGCCGGGATCGAGATTGACAACCCAAGCCTGCTGCGCTCGGGCGATGTCCGATCGCTGGACTGGCTGGATCTGTCCGACGCCACCCATACCGAGTTCCGCTCGGACCGGTTCCTGGCCGCCGTTGATTTGTCCGGTCGTGAAACCGTGACGCTGGCCTACGTGGCGCGCGCCGTGACACCTGGCGTGTTCCATCATCCGGCGGCCTCGGTCGAAGACATGTACCGCCCGCAGAACCGGGCGCGGACATCTACCGGACGGGTCGCGATCCAGTGACCGGACTTGCGCCATACCCTTGTTTGGGTGGTCGTCATGCCTAAGCGGTCGCGGCTCTTGTTTGCGCTGGCCGGAGCACTCTACCTGACGGCGCTGGCACGGGATGGTGTTGACCGCTGGGTCGATGCCACAACCCTGCCTTCCGTTATGGCTGAAACTTCGGTCGAGATGCGGGACCGGAATGGCGACCTTCTGCGGGCGTTTCCAGTTGAGGATGGCATCTGGAGGCT
Source organism: Ruegeria sp. HKCCSP346 (assembly GCF_017872595.1). Lineage (NCBI taxonomy): Bacteria > Pseudomonadati > Pseudomonadota > Alphaproteobacteria > Rhodobacterales > Roseobacteraceae > Ruegeria > Ruegeria sp. HKCCSP346. The sequence continues at coordinate 74,386 of NZ_JAEDOT010000007.1, read as the reverse complement.
GCAGCCCGGCGCAGTTGATCCGGATTTCATCGCTATGCTGATCCGGTACGAGGATAAACGGTTCTGGACCCACGCCGGAGTGGACCTCATCGCGATGCTGCGGGCTGCCGGGCAAAGCCTGTGGAACGGGCGTAACGTGTCGGGCGGGTCCACTCTGACCATGCAGGTGGCGCGGTTGATCGAAGATGGCCCAACCGGGCGCTGGAGCGGGAAATTTCGCCAGATCAGAGTCGCATTGGCGTTGGAGCGACGTCTGAGCAAACAGCAAATCCTGAACCTTTATCTGACCCATGCCCCCTATGGTGGCAATCTGGAAGGGCTCCGCGCCGGCGCCCGCGCGTGGTTTGGAAAGGACGCCACCCGGCTGACGCCCGCGCAAAGCGCCCTGTTGGTTGCGTTGCCGCAATCCCCCGAGGCCCGGCGCCCGGATCGCAAGCCCGAGGCTGCCCGGCAGGCCCGCGACCGGGTTCTGAACAGGCTGGTGCGCCACACCGTCCTGACCGATGCCGAAGCGCGCGCGGCCATGACCGAGCCTCTTCCGGATCGGATGAATCCGTTTCCGCGTCTTGCACCTCATCTGACTGACCGCGTGAGGCGGCAAGCACCCGCAACACAGGCCTTCGATCTGACTCTGGATGCCGGATTGCAGGCCCGGCTGGAAACCTTGGTGGCCCGGGCCGCCAACCGCGTCGGACCACGCGTTTCCGGGGCTCTGATCGTGGCCGACCATCGCAGCGGCGAGGTTCTGGCATCGGTCGGATCTGCCGGGTACCAAGATGCCCGTCAGGGGTTCGTGGATATGACCCGGGCCGTACGGTCGCCCGGATCGACCCTGAAACCTCTGGTCTACGGGCTGGCCTTCGATCAGGGGCTGGCCCATCCCGAGACCCTGATCAGCGACAGCCCCGTGATGTTTGGCCGATACGCACCGCGCAATTTCGACGGCGCCTTCCGTGGCGATGTCCGGGTGCGGGACGCCCTACAGCTGTCGCTGAACATCCCCGTCGTGCGCCTGACGAATGAGCTGGGCCCCGCTCGGTTGATGACAGCATTGAGGTTGGCCGGATCAGAGCCACGTCTGAATGGCGCAACACCCGGATTGGCGATTTCTTTGGGGGGCGTGGGGTTGAGCCTGCACGATCTGGTGCAGGTTTACGCCACTCTGGCAGCTGGCGGCACAGGCCCGATCTTGCATCATGACGTTCTGGCAGACGCCCAGCGCACCCGGCGCGTTCTGTCGGAAACCTCGGCCTGGCAGGTTTCGGACATTCTGGCCGGGCTTGCGCCACCGGCAGGCGGTGCAACAGGGTCGCTGGCCTACAAGACCGGCACGTCTTATGGCCACCGCGATGCCTGGGCCATCGGCTTTGACGGGCAGCACGTCATAGGGGTCTGGCTGGGCCGCGCCGATGGAACGCCTGTTCCCGGCGCATTCGGGGGCGACCTTGCCGCACCCCTGTTGGCCGAGGCTTTCAACCTGTTGAAACCCGATCTAACGCCCCTGCGCCCACCGCCACCTTCGACCTTGCTTGTCGGCGCGGCCCAATTGCCTCAGCCGTTGCAGCGATTTCGCCCCCGCACGACAGCTTTCAAGGATGATCCCTCGGCACCGGACCTGCTGTTCCCGCCCGATAACGCCGTATTAGAGACGTCAGGAGCACCTCTGACGGTCAAACTGCGTGGCGGCGTCGGGCCGTTTTCCGTACTGGCAGATGGCGTGCCGGTGCTGACCGGGCAGCGGCGACGAGAGTTCGAAATCCCAAATCCGGGGACCGGCTTCACCTCACTTGTCGTGGTGGATGCGCAAGGTCAATCCGACAGGGCGTCAATCAGGATCGATTAGCGCCTTCCCTCGCGCAGCCAACCGCCCAACAGGAAACCTCCTGCCAACAGCAAAACCAGCCAAGGTGGCAGCAGACCCGCCTGGGTAACATCCCGTGTCTCGTAGGCATCGCGCGGGGTCAGACCGATCCAGCCCCGACCAGCCGCCGGGCGCCCGGCGCGCACGTTGCGGATCGACGGCAATCCATCTTCCACCCGGATCACGCCGCCCCGCATGCCGGTCAGAACCGGTTCAAGAACATCCCCCGTTGCGATGGTGCGTTCAAACTCCTTCGGCGCGGCGGGACCAAGCCCGATCACGGCCATGTGGTCACCTTCCTGCAAACGGTAAAGACCAATCTCGGGCCCATAGTATTGCGCTTCGAACCGCCCCGGAGAGACCTCCTGCAAGGTGATTTCCAGCGTTTCGCCGTTCGGGCGCGTCACAGTCACCGGACCCACATCATCCCCAAGCGTCTGTCGAATGATGCGCATGGACTGGCCGTTGGCTTCGGCCCACAGCGCCTCTTCCTCGAGTTCGGGTTCCTTCATCATCCAATGGGCCAGCCTGCGCAAAAGTTCCAGTTGCGGACCGCCACCTTCAAAGCCACGGCTCCACAGCCAGGCATGGTCAGATGCCAGCATCGCAACACGCCCTTCGCCCACTCGGTCCAGAACCAGCAGGGGGCGTTCGTCAATGCCCGTCATCAGAACCTCGCCCGAGCGATGGTTCACATCGATCTGGCGCAACCAGGCCCCCCAATCCTCGGAATCGCCAAGATTTGTTGTCACCGGATGGCGCTGACCCAACGCGCTAACCTTTGGAACAAAGCGTTCCTCGAAGACACGCGCGGACGGTTGCGCCGGAAGGATCGGCGCCAGCGGCGACCGGAAAATGCTGTCAGCTCCGGCGAAATCGGGACCGGCCGCAATCAGAACGGCGCCGCCGTCATTGATATAACTGGTGACGTTGTCCAGATAGATCGCAGGCAGGATGCCGCGCCGCTTGTAGCGGTCGAATATGATCAGATCGAAATCGTTGATCTTTTCCAGAAACAACTCGCGTGTCGGGAAGGCGATCAAAGACAATTCGTCCACCGGCACGCCGTCCTGTTTCTCGGGCGGGCGCAGGATGGTGAAATGCACCAGATCGACCGAGCTGTCGGATTTCAAAAGATTGCGCCATGTGCGCCCGCCCGGATGCGGCTCGCCCGAGACCAGCAGAACGCGCAGGCGATCCCGAACGCCGTTCATCTGGATCAGCGCGGTGTTGTTGCGGTCGGTCAACTCGCCTTCGGCCAGGGGCACGGAAAACTGGATCACGTTGCGCCCGCCATGAGGCAAGGTGACAGGCAGTTCGACATCCCGACCGATTGGAATACTCAGCTGCTGAGGCTCACCACCGTCCACGGAAATCTCCAACGGCGCTGTCGCGGCACCCGCGGGGGCTGCTCCGCTGTCTTCAACGCGCAGGGTCAAAGTCACCGATTCACCGATGATGGCAAAAGCAGGCGCATTTCGGACGATAAGCCGGCGATCCCAGTCGTCCGCACGCCCGGTTTGCAGCAGATGCATCGGCGCCGGCAATTCCGGGGCCTGATCGGCATCGTGCACGATCCCGTCCGATATCACCAGAATGCCTGCGATGCGCGCACGCGGTTCTTCGGCCAGGGCCTCATTCAGGGCGGCCATGACCTGCGTGCCCTCATCCCCGTCACCGTCGCCGACCCGAATGCGGCGCAGTTCCGTATTGTCCCGCGCCTCGATCTCGGCGGCCAGATCTTCGGCGGCCTGCGCAGTCTGTTCGGCCCGGTCCGAAAGTGTCTGGCTGGCGCTTTCATCCTCGATCATCAAAACGATATCCGTCAGCGGCGCGCGGTCCTCGACTTGATAGACCGGACCGGACAGTGCCGCGATGACAACCAGGGCCGCCAATCCCCGCAAGGCCCAGCCCGACAAACCGCGCCACAAGGCCAGAGCTACTCCGACAGCGGCAATCGCCCCCACAGCAGCCAAAAGCGGCCACGGGATCAGAGGGTCGAATATGACGGTTCCGGTCATTGTCCCAACCTGTCCAAAAGAGCGGGCACGTGGACCTGATCGGATTTGTAATTCCCGGTCAGCACGTGCATCACCAGATTGACGCCAAAACGATTGGCCAGTTCGCGTTGCCGTTCCCCGGCATACCCACGACCGACAGGCAAAAGGGCCTGGCCGTTGCGATCCACGGCCCAGGCCCCGGCCCAGTCATTGCCGCCGATAACCACCGGTGTCACGTTGTCATTGAGGTTTCGGAATGGCATCCCTTCGATCTGTTCTGCATCCCCGGGCGCGGCTTCGACCCAGACTTCTGCGCCGGAATAGCGGCCCGGGAAATCCTGGAGCAAATAGAATGTTCTGGTCAGGACATGATCGCGGGGTATCGGCTCTAATGCAGGGATATTCAACGGTCCGGCCAGTTGCTGCAACTTGCGGCCATTCGGACTGGATGCGCCGAAACCGGCAATATCCGCATCGCGCGTGTCAAACAGGATCATCCCACCCGAACGCAAATAGGCGTTCAGTTTGATATACGCCTCGGCCGAAGGTTGCGGCTGGTTCGGCGTAATGGGCCAGTAGAGAAGCGGAAAGAATGCCAATTCGTCTCGTTCCAGATCAACGCCGATTGGGTCCGCCGGTTCGACAGAAGTGCGAAAAAACAGGGTTTGCGCCAAGCCCCGCAATCCGGCCTCGGCAATATCGTCCACCTGCGTCTCACCGGTCAGCACATGCGCCAGCACAAGCTCGTGCGTTGCAGCGAGGGCAAATTCGGTATCTTCGGGCGTCTGCGCCTGCACGTCCGGCACCAGCAGAAAAGCGGCCAGCGCGGCAGCCGCCGTTCGCGCCAGGCCCAGCCTGCCCGACAAGGCCAGCGAGGCAATCACGTCAACCGTCAGCAAGATCAGCGCGAGGCTGAGCAACAGGCCACCAAGCGGGGTTTCCGTGCTGACCTCCTGCCCTTTGATCGGCACATTGGCGGGCCAGGTCACCGGGCGCAGCTCGGTTTCTTCCGAAACCACGTTCAATGCCAGCTTCTGCTTTCCGCTTTCATAGAGACCCGGACGCAAATCTGGCCCGATCCGGCCCGAGATCAGCTGAACGCCATCCACACCGGCCAGGGTTCCGGCATCTGACAAGGCGCCAAACCCGTCCATGATCTGAACCGGCTCCCACGTGGTGCCTTGCAGTTGCGATTCTTGCCGCGACTTGGCTGCCGAAGCCACGGCCAAACGATCCAGCATCTCGACGAACAAACCCGACAACGGCAGGCTGGACCATTCGGCATCCGCAGTGACGTGAAACAGCACCACCTGCCCAAGCCCCAAAGCCTTGCGTGTTACCAACGGAGTCCCGTCAGACAGCGAAGCAATCACGCGATCCGCCAAGTTAGGGTCTGGTTGCGCCATGACTTGGGTCGAAACAACCACGTCCTTTGGGATATCCAGGCCAAAAAACGGAGAGCTCTCGGGGAATGGAGCCAGCGTCTTGGCTTCGCCCCAGCTCATCGCACCGCCGACGGATCGCCCACCGCTGCGCAGCCGCGCCGGCAACAGGGTGTCTTCGGTGTCCCTGCCCAGATCGCTGGCCGCCATGCGCGGACCGGCAAAACGCAGCAGAAGCCCGCCCTGTTCGACCCATTCGATCAAAGCGGCCTCTTCTGGCTCCGACATCTGCGCCACGTCCGACAGGACGATCACATCCGGGTTGGCGGGCAGAACCTCAAGCAGGCCGCCATCGACAAAATCCGCGGTCGGGACCAGGACCTGCGTCAGGTAATGGAGGGGTGACAACAGCTCCAGCCCTTCACGGTTGCGGGTTCCGGCAATCAGCGCAACCTCGCGCCGGCGCAGACTGTCATCGGTCAAAGTCACGGCCCCGGCGGACCTTTGGCCCTGAATTTCAAACCGCGTGATACGGGCGCGCAATTCCGACGGCAGCGCCAGATCGGCCTGCGCCGAGGTTTCACCGGCCTCCAGGGTCAGCTCAACGGAATGCAGCACCCGGGCCGTGCCCGCCGGATCACGGCCTTGCGCCAATACCGTCACGCGGTCTTCCGGTCCGGGGCCCGCGCGCTGAACGGTCAATTGGATCAGCCCGTCCTGATAGGCCGCAGGCCGGATCGCCACGGGCCGGGAGGCCGCCTGATAGACCGTCACATCTCCGCGCGCCTGAAGGCTGGACACCAGTTCAGCGTGGTCTGCATAATCCAGCCTGTCACTGAACCAATGGGTATCAAATCCGCCGTCAACGGCGTTCAACGCGGCAATGATCTGAGCAATCTGATCCGCATTCGGCTGCCAGGGGTTCGGGGTCAGCCCCGGCAAACGCCCACGCCACGCTTCCGCAGCCTGAAATACCGGTGTTTCCGGCTCTGTCAGGCGCAAAATCGCAACCGTTCGGCCCGCGCGCCCGGCCTCCGACAGTTGCGTGTCGATTTGGTCAAGTGTCGCCGGCCAGCGCGCGGCTCCGGCCCAACTGGCGTCCAGCACCAGCAGCAGCGGCCCGGTTCCGGTTTCATCCCGTGACGGGTTCAGAACCGGCCCTGCCAGCCCGATGATGATCGCAGCCGCCGCCAGCATCCGCAGCAGCAACAGCCACCATGGGGTGCGGTCAGATACGCTTTCGTCGTCCTTAAGGCCCAACAGCAGCGTGACCGCCGGGAACAAGCGGCGGATCGGTGCGGGCGGAACCGCGCGCAGGATCAGCCACAGGATCGGCAGAGTCAGAATACCCAGCAACACCCATGGCGCGGTAAAGCCGATGCCCGCCAGAACCGTCATCGCGTGCCCCCATCCAAGGCCCGATAAAGCCATAACAGAGCCGCTTGTGCGCTGTCACCCGTGTGGTGCAGGCCCAGTTGCCAGCCCGTCGCTCGGCACAGTTGCCTCAACGCGTCCTTGCGGTGCCCCAGGCGTTCCAGATAACGGTCCCGCAGCTCGGCGGCCTTGAGCGTTTCGTGTCGGACGGACCCTCCGACGCTTTCGAAAATGGTGCGCCCGCGATAGGGAAACGACTCTTCACCCGGATCCAGCACTTGCAGAACCACGCCGCGCACGCCACGGTCGGCGGCTTTGGTCAGGGCAAGTTCAACCTCATCCATGGGGCCCAGAAAATCCGAGATGAACACGGCGCGAGCATGAGGGATCATGGCGCGGTGTTCGGGTGGGGCGTAATCCGCTTGATCATCCTCGGACCAGGCCTGCGCCAGCCGAATGATCTGCGCATTGCCGCGCCGGGGCGGCAAGGTGGTGCCGGTCAGACCTACGCGTTCACCGCCGCGCACCAGAAGGATGGATGTCGCCAGCCCCAACAGCCGCGCGCGATCCGCTTTGGTCGGCAGGGTCTTGTCGGACGCAAACCGCATCGAAGCCCCCTGATCGACCCACAGCATCACGGATTGCGCGATCTGCCATTCCCGTTCACGTACGAACTGCTGATCCCCCCGCGCCGAGCGGCGGTGATCGATCATGCGACGGCTGTCGCCGACCTGTGCCGGGCGGTATTGCCAGAAATCATCCCCCATCCCGGACCGCCGTCGACCGTGGTCGCCCAGAAGAACGGTTCCGGCCAAGTGCTCAGCCCGCGCCAAGAGGGGCGGTAGCCGCGATGCCTCGGCTTCGGATCTTTCGCGAAGGGTCAGCTCGGCATTCACGCCGCGGCCTCGGTCCGGATCAGGCCGACAGCGGTCGAATCAATCAGCTCTGCAAGGCTGTCACCACGCGCCCTTGCCGCAAAGTTGAGCGCCATCCGGTGGCTGAGCACCGGGCGCGCCATATCCAGAACATCCTCGGCATTGGGTGCCAGGCGCCCCTGCAACATGGCCCGCGCGCGCACCGTCATCATCAGCGCCTGCGCGGCACGGGGGCCCGGACCCCAGGCCACGGTTTCGGCAACCCGTTCGGACACACCGGGTTCTTCGGGGCGGAACGCCCGCACCAGATCAAGGATCAGTTCAACGACGGATTCTCCGACCGGCATCCGGCGCAACAAGACCTGCGCGGCCAGCAACTCTTCCTTGCTGAAAATCTGATGCGCCTCTTCCTCTTCAACCCCGGTCGTAGCCAGCAGAATATCCCGCTCTGTCTGGCGGTTGGGGTATTCGACGTCAATCTGCACCAGGAACCGGTCAAGCTGAGCTTCGGGCAGCGGATAAGTGCCTTCCTGTTCGATCGGGTTTTGCGTTGCCAGCACGTGGAACGGCGTACCCAATGAACGATCTTCACCTGCCACGGTAACGGTGCGTTCCTGCATCGCCTGCAACAGCGCCGATTGTGTCCGCGGGCTTGCCCGGTTGATTTCATCCGCCATCAACAGTTGACAGAAGATCGGGCCGGGAATGAAACGGAAATGGCGGCTGCCATCGTCGGCAGTGTCCAGAACCTCGGACCCAAGAATATCGGCGGGCATCAGGTCGGGCGTGAACTGAATGCGGCTGCCATGCAGGCCCATCACCGTCGACAGAGTCTCGACCAGGCGTGTCTTGCCCAAACCCGGCAGACCGATCAACAAGGCATGGCCGCCGCACAGCAGCGCGGTCAGCGTCAGGTCCACGACCCTCTCCTGCCCGATGAAGCGGCGGGTGATCGAGGCCTTGGCCTCTTGCAGCTTGTTTTCCAGCGCTTCGATCTCGGCTACGAGGTCGGCAGGTTCGGTCATGACTTTCCCTTCCGTGGACTATTATGATTGAAGTGTATCGCGCTGAGAGGAAATGGCAAAAGCAATGAGCGGACAAAAACCTGTGAAACCGTCGCCAGATGGTCTGGCGGCATCGGTCAAGGCGGCCAAAACCAACGGTTTACCGCCCGTTCACCTCTGGAATCCTCCGTTTTGCGGCGATCTGGACATCAAGATCGCAAAAGATGGCACATGGAGTTATTTAGGCTCACCCATCAACCGTTTCGAGCTTGTGAAGCTTTTTTCCTCAATTCTTAAGAAGGAAGACGGCAAATACTTCCTCGTCACCCCGGTCGAGAAGGTGGGAATCACTGTAGAAGACGCGCCGTTTGTCGCAGTGGATTTCGTCCGGGACGGGGATGGAAAGGACCAGTCCTTGACCTTCACAACCCATGTTGGCGACCGGGCCTTGGCCGGAGCTGATCATCCGATCCGAATTGTAATCGACCCTGAAACAGATGAACCCTCACCCTACATATTGATCCGCGACAACCTTGAAGCTCGGATAGACCGCAAAAGCTTTTACCGCCTCGTCGAGATCGGAACGCACCATGACGGCTGGTTCGGTGTTTGGTCAGGCGGGCAGTTCTTTGGCCTGATCCCTTCAGCCGACCTGAGCTGACCGCGGCGCGCGATCCTGTGCCAGCACGACAGCCATTGCAACAATGCCCGCACCAAATGCCCGGGTCCAGTTCCACTCGTCCCCCAGCATCAGCATGATCAGCATCACGTAGAACGGGGCAACATTGATGTGAAAAGAGGCCAGCGCCACGCCCAGCTTGCCGACGGAGGTGATGAATAATACCTGGCTGAGACCCATGGAGATAAGCGCATAGATCATCAGCATGCCCGCCTGCTGCGTGTCGAACGCAGTTGCAGGCATCACGTCCAGACCAAACTGCGCCGATCCGAAAACCAGCAGCGATGCCATGGCCAGCCCTCCGACGAAGGTGATCGTGGTGCGCCCGGTCTGGCTCAGTTCGGCGAAATCACGGGCGGTTGCCATGCTGGCCCAGCAGAACAGCACCGTTGATCCAACCGCACAGGCCGCGCCTAGACCCAACTGGGCCGGGGCCAAGGCGCTGGTGGCGATCAATCCGCCGACAACCGACACAAGAACGCCCAGCGCAAAATTCCACTTCAGCCGGCGTGTGCCAGCAGCCAATTCAAGCAATGTGGCCACCAAAGGTGCGCAGGAGACGATGATTGCCACCGTCACCGGGTCGGTCAGCTTTTGCGCCAAGATCAACAGGAACATTCCCAACCCGATTCCAAGGCCGCCGACGGTCATTGCATGACCCCAGCGGGCTGAAACAACCCGACGCGGCCCGTCCAGAATCACCCAGACCGGCACCATCACCAACACGGCCAGCGCCAGTCGCGCGGCCAACAGGGCGACGGGCGGCCATGTTTGCAACAGCACCTCGGCCGCCGGAAACCCGGCCGCCCATGTCAGCATCGAAGCCACGGCCAACCCGTTGCCCGACAAGGCAGAATGCTGTCCCGCCGGCGCAGAAAGGCTGTTCCCGCGGACGGGGTCTGGGCTCATCGCCATCGTTTTCAAACCTTCCATTGGCACGGCGTCAGAAAATTGATTCGCCGCAATGCAGGAAGCGTTTCCGATTTCATCGGGTCGATCTGGTCGAATTTCGACAAACTGTCGTTTTCTGTCACTTTCACAGAAATCAACGCGCGGATAAGGTCGGGCCACCTGAAATCCATGGGCCGCCTATGCCAAAATTCGCCGCGAATATCTCATTGCTCTTTGCCGAACTTCCGTATCTGGATCGGTTTCAGGCAGCGGCAGATGCCGGGTTCAAGGCGGTCGAGATCCTGTTTCCGTACGAACTGGCTGCAAAAGAAACCCGGCGTGCCTTGCTGGCCAACGGGCTCGAACTGGTTCTGATCAACGCGCCTCCGCCGAATTATACCGGTGGCGCACCGGGTTATGCCGCCATCCCCGGCGGTGCGTCCCGGTTTCAGTCTGATATCCGCCGCGTTCTGCGCTACGCTCAGGTGCTGCGGCCGGGTTTCATTCATATCATGTCAGGATACGCCGCCGGGACGGATGCGTTGGACTGCTTCGTGCAAAACTTACAGTGGGCCGCCGATTTCGCACCGCAGCAGACATTTACGATCGAACCCCTCAATCCAATGTCCCAACCCGGCTATTTCTTGAACGACTATAATCTGGCGACCGAGGTACTGGGCCGCGTGGATCGCCCGAATGTCGGTCTGCAATATGACAGTTTTCACGCACATATGATCCACGGCGACGCGCTGGCCGTCTGGGAGCGTTTTCACCCCAGCGTTGTCCACGCCCAGATCGGGGCCGCCCCCGAACGTTCTGAACCGGGGCGCGGGCCCACGGATTTCACGCAGCTTTTCGCGGCAATGGATGATGCTGGTTACACCGGTTGGGTCAGTGCCGAATACGCGCCTTCTACCGCTCGAACGGATGCGACCTTGGCTTGGATGCGACATTAACGCCGTTCTTCGGGCTGGAATTAGCAGCCCGAAAGGCGCACATATCGGGCAAGCCGTTTTCAAGGATGACCGATATGATCCCTGCCCGCTTTGCCCATGCCATCTTTGGACTGATCATGTCAGGGCTGATGTCGTGCATTGTCACCGGGATCGCTACGGTCAAGGCAGTGGGGTTCCATCCTGAAACGCTGGGCGACTGGATGGCGTCCTGGGCCTTTTGCTGGCCCATCGCGTTCACGGTGATCCTGGTCCTGGGACCTTCGGTGAAACGTATGGTCGAAGGGTGGGTCAGGCCACAAGGCTGACTTGGGGGGCTGACCCGGCGCTAGTGCGCCTCGGCCCAGTTCGCACCCTGGCCGGCATCAACGCTCAGCTTCACATCCAATTTCACCGCCGGGTCCGAGGCACCCTCCATCACCTCGCGCGCCACATCGATCAGCGGATCCACAGAATCCTCGGCGACTTCGAACAACAATTCGTCATGGACCTGCAAAAGCATCCTGGCGGGCAGCTCGTTGATCGCACCCGGCATCCGCACCATCGCGCGCCGGATCACATCCGCCGCCGTGCCCTGAATCGGCGCGTTGATCGCCGCCCGGCGCGAGAATCCTGCATGCGGCCCCTTGGCGTTGATCTCGGGCGTGTGGATCTTGCGCCCGAACAGGGTTTGGACATAGCCGTGCTCTTTGGCAAATGCCACCGTGTCATCCATATACTGGCGAATGCCCGGAAAGCGTTCGAAATAGCGGTCGATGAAACCCTGTGCCTCGACCCGCGGTATGCGTAGATTGCGCGCCAGGCCGAAGCCCGAGATGCCATAGATCACACCAAAGTTGATTGCCTTGGCCTGACGGCGGATGTCCGGCGTCATCTCGTCCAGCGGCACGTCGAACATTTCCGACGCGGTCATGGCGTGGATGTCCAGCCCATCGGAAAAGGCCTGTTTCAGGGTCGGAATGTCGGCGATATGCGCCAGGATGCGCAGCTCGATCTGGCTGTAGTCGAGGCTGACCAGAACATTTCCGGGCTCGGCGACAAAGGCCTCGCGGATGCGGCGGCCCTCCTCGGTGCGCACGGGGATATTCTGCAAATTGGGGTCAGTCGAGGCCAGACGCCCCGTATTCGCCCCGGTGATGGCATAAGACGTGTGCACCCGGCCCGTGTCGGGGTTGATATGGGTCTGAAGCGCGTCGGTATAGGTCGATTTCAGCTTGGACAGCTGGCGCCAATCCAGCACACGGCGCGGCAGTTCATGCTCGGTCGCCAGATCTTCCAAGATATCGGCCCCGGTCGAGTACTTGCCGGTCTTCCCCTTCTTGCCGCCTTCCAGGCCCATCTTGTCGAACAGGATCTCGCCCAACTGCGCGGGTGAGCCGACATTGAAATTCTCACCCGCCAGCTCGTGAATTTCAGCCTCTAAACCGGCCATTTTCTGGGCAAAGGCGTTCGACATACGGCTCAGCACGTCGCGGTCGACCTTGATGCCATGCATCTCCATCTCGGCCAGAACCGGCACAAGTGGTCGTTCGAGTGTCTCGTAGACAGTCGTCACCTGCACCCAGTGCAGCTGCGGTTTGAACAATTGCCACAGGCGCAGCGTTATATCCGCATCCTCGGCGGCATAGGCGGTGGCCTCGTCGATCGGCACCTTGTCGAAGGTGATCGCAGATTTGCCTGACCCCAGCAGCGGCTTTATCGGGATCGGCGTGTGGCTGAGATACCGTTCCGAGAGTGTATCCATGCCGTGTCCATGCTCACCGCCATGCATGGCATAGGACATCAACATCGTATCATCGATGGGGGCCACATCGATACCTTGACGCCGGAAAATCTTGGCATCGTATTTCATGTTCTGCCCGATTTTGATGATCGAGGGGTCCTCAAGCACCGGCTTCAGCAGCGTCAGCGCCTCATCCAGGGGCATTTGCCCTTCAGCCAGCGCGTCCGACCCGAACAAATCATCCGCCGCACCATCGCGGTGGGTCAGCGGGATGTAACAGGCTTCGCCGGCCTCGACACACAGCGAAATACCGACCAGATCGGCGATCATTTCATTCAGACCGGTGGTTTCAGTATCAACAGCGATCCAGCCTCGTTCATGGGCCTGATCGATCCACTTTTGCAAAGCCGCTGCATCACGGACACATTCATACTTTGCCGCGTCAAACGGGATCGTCTCGGCCTCAACTTCTTTGGCCGCAGGCGCCGGAGCGTCGGCGATGGCCGGTGCTTCGGCCCCCAGCTTGTCGGCGATCCGTTTGGTCAGTGTGCGGAATTCCATATCCGCCAGAAAACCCAGCAGGGTCTCGGCATCGGGCTCTTTCACTTCAAGGTCATCCAGCGTGAAATCCAGCGGTGTGTTCTCGTCCAGCTGCACCAGTTTCTTCGACAGTTCGATCTGATCGCGCTTTTCGATCAGGGTCTGCCGGCGCTTGGGCTGTTTGATTTCCTCGGCCCGGTCCAGCAGTGTTTCCAGATCACCGTATTCATTGATCAACAGCGCGGCCGTCTTGACCCCGATTCCCGGAGCGCCCGGCACGTTGTCAACGGAATCCCCGGCCAGCGCCTGAACATCCACAACGCGCTCAGGAGCAACTCCAAACTTCTCGATCACACCGTCCCGGTCGATGCGCTTGTTCTTCATCGCATCCAGCATCTCGACGCCATCACCGACCAACTGCATCAGATCCTTGTCGGAACTTACGATGGTCACGCGGCCCCCAGCCTCGCGCGCCTGCACGGTCAGGGTGGCGATGATGTCGTCGGCCTCATAGCCTTCGAGTTCCTTGCAGGCGATATTGAACGCCTTTGTCGCCTCACGGGTCAGCGGAATTTGCGGGCGCAGGTCCTCGGGCATCGCTTCGCGGTTGGCCTTGTACAGGTCGTACAGATCATTCCGGAATGTGTGCGACCCCTTGTCGAAAATCACCGCCACATGGGTTGGCGCATCCGGCCCGGTGTTTCCTTCGACATATTTCTGAAGCATGTTACAGAACCCGGACACCGCCCCAATCGGCAGACCATCCGACTTGCGGGTTAGCGGAGGCAGCGCGTGATAGGCCCTGAAAATAAAGGCCGATCCGTCGATCAGATGCAGGTGACATCCTTTTCCGAAATTGCTCATGCGCGCGCTCCCTGTCGGTCAGGGATGGTTCTGCCACAGGGTCGCGCGGGTGACCAGCCAAGAACGCAGCCTAACCGCCAAACAATCCCGAGAAGACGTCAGAGAAACTGTTCAGCAAAGCCATGATCACCAACACCCCCAGCAAGGCAAAAAATGCAAAGGCAAAGAACTGGAACAGGATTGCCCCCGTACCTATAACAATTCCGGCGATGGCAGGGCGCCGCTTTTCGTGACGCAGGATGCCAACGGCCGAGATGACGATCGCAAGCCCGCCAAGCATGGCGACTCCGATCCGCAGGAAATCATCCAGATCGCGGGCGCGGGCAACGGGCTCGGGTTGTTCCATCCCGGCGGCGGCCCTCAGGGTCGACTTGCCGATCTCGGCCGCCAGTTCGCCCAGCGACACACCCGCAGTCTGCTGAGGTGCAAAGGGCCCCGCCCAGAATACGAACAACGCAGCAAACAACGCCAAAGACGCGATGCAGAACCCAGCCCAGCCGAAAACCGGGTTCACTGTGTCGGTGGCCGAAATTCCGGTCATCACGTATCCCTGCTTTGGTTGCGCCAAAGCACTAACATGAAAACCGAGGCAAGATTTGGGCAAAACCCGGTTGGTCAGGCAATCAGCCCTGTTCGGTGCCCTTCAGCACATATTTGCAGTCGCAATACGGGCATTCGACCCAGCCTGTATCCTCGGGGATTTGCAGCCAGACGCGCGGATGGCCCAATGCGCCTTCGCCGCCGTCACAGGCGACACGGGCGGTTTCGACGATCTTGGTTTCCGGCGCTTCGATGGTCACGGCTGGCGATCCTTCTTCGGTTGTCGGCCTCGCGGGCATGTATTAGGTGCGTTTATGAGCGATGAGCAATCCGGGGGCAAGAGCCACATGAGCGATGCGGCAATCAGGATCGAAGGTCTGCGCAAGACCTATCGTGGCGGCAAGGGTCAGCCTGAGAAACACGCGCTGAAAGGCATTGATTTGACTGTTCCCAGGGACTCGGTTTTCGGGCTGCTGGGCCCGAACGGCGCCGGGAAATCGACCCTGATCAATATTCTGGCCGGGTTGGTGGTGAAGTCCTCGGGCCGTGTGTCGATCTGGGGTTTCGATCAGGATCAGAATCCGCGGCAATCCCGCGCCGCGATTGGTGTGATGCCGCAGGAGCTGAACCTTGACCCGTTTTTCACCCCGCGGGGCGCCTTGGAAGTACAGGCAGGCCTGTACGGCGTTCCGAAATCCGAACGTCGCAGCGATGAAACCCTTGAACTGGTCGGCCTCAGCGACAAGGCCGAGGCCTATGCCCGCACGCTGTCGGGCGGGATGCGGCGGCGGCTGCTGCTGGCCAAGGCGCTGGTGCACCACCCGAAAATCCTGGTGCTGGACGAACCCACGGCAGGCGTGGATATCGAACTGCGCCAGATGCTGTGGGCCAATGTGCGCAAGCTGAACCAGCAGGGCATGACCATCATCCTGACCACCCACTATCTGGAAGAAGCGCAGGAGATGTGCGACGAAATCGCCATCATCAACCACGGTGAAAAGATCGCTCAGGACAGTACCGCCAACCTGCTGGGCCGCATGGACAGCCGGACCATGGTCATTGTGCCGGACACCCCGGTGGTCGACCTGCCGGTGACCGAAGGCGTCGAGGCCAGCTTACGTGAAGACGGCAGCCTAATACTGCAATATCGCAGCGCCCGGACCAGCGCCGAGCAGGTTCTGGAATCCGTCCGGGCGGCGGGCATCCGCATCCGCGACGTGCGCACCGAAGAGGCCGATCTCGAGGATGTGTTCCTGGCCCTGACCTCCTCGCGCACCGACGATGCTCCGGCCGACGATCAGGACCAGCCGCGCCGGGGCCTGCACCGGGTCAAGCTCTAAACCCGGTCGATCCGTGCTTGGTAGCAGTTGTTCCGCGCCGATCTGACGTGAATATAGGCCACGTCCAGGCGGGCAAAAATATCGCTGACTTTTGCGCCGATCTGATCTTTGGGCGTGATTGCCCCGGTGCCATAGACGATCCGGTCATCTGGTCCATACCCCTTGATCAGATAGTCGGGTGCAGTGGTCAAGATCTCGGGCAGGGCGTCGTCTTCATAGCGCTCGCAAGGCGTTGCGCACAGAAAGATCGGCCCTGTTTCAGCGTATGGATGTGGCTCTAAAAAGGGGCGATGCGCCAATATCAGCATCTCTGCGCCTTCGGGAATGTTCTTCAGGCAGTGGCGACAGGGATTGCCAGCCCCCGACGAAACGGCGCGCTCGGGCGCGGCGCCATATGCATCAGGCTGACCTGCCTGAAGGGCGCGGACTTCGTCAGTGGGCAGAGCGGTGATCTTGAACATATCGGGTCTCCTTTTTCTGCAACCATGCGCGCCTGGCCTGGTCCAGGCGACCCGTTTCCTGCGCAAAGGACTCGAAAAAGAACAAAACGTGAATATAATGTGGAATCGCCATGTATGCCGAGCTGTCGATCACGTCGAACTTCACCTTCCTCACCGGGGCTTCGCACCCCGAGGAGTACATGGAGCGCGCCGTCACCCTGGGCCTGCCCGCCATCGCCATCGCCGATGACAACTCGGTGGCCGGCATCGTCCGCGCCCATACCCAGGCGCGCGAGATCGCCCGCAAGGTGCGCGAGCGCCGCGCGTGGGACGAGCAGAACACGCCCATCGGCCCGCCCTGCCCCGATCACATCCCGAAACCACCCTCGTTCCCGGTGCATGCGGTGCCGCGCCTGATCCCGGCGGCGCGGCTGATTTTTACCGATGCCCCGCCCGTCACCGTCCTGCCCATCAACCGGCAGGGCTGGGCCAGCCTGTGCCGCCTCCTGTCCACCGGACGGCTGCGCGCGGCCAAGGGCGAGTGCATCCTGCACCTGTCCGACCTGCTGGAATTTTCCGACGGTCTGCACCTGCTGCTCTGGCCACAGGCGGGCCGTCCGAGCGGCGGCGCGAGCGGGTGGCGGACACAGGCGCAACAGCTGACGCGCCGCTTTGCCGAGCGCATGCATCTGCTGATGCATCCCCGCTATGACGGGGCGGATGCGGCATTTTTCCATTTGTTAGAGACTGAATCATATCATCTGGGCCTGCCCACAATCGCCAGCGCCGCACCGATGATGCATCACGGGTCGCGCCGCAAGCTGGGTGATGTGCTGACCGCGATCCGCCTGCGCCGCAAGGTGGACGATCTGGGCCGCCACGCGCTGGCCAATGGCGAACAGCGCCTGCGCTCGGAACCCGAGATGCTGCGCATCTTCAAGGGCTTTGAGGACGCCGTGGCCCGCGCTTATGCGCTCAGCCAGGAACTCACATTCTCGCTGGACGAGCTGCGCTATGAATATCCCAGCGAGGGCAGCGACAAGGAAACCCCGACCCAGCGCCTGCATCGGCTGGCGCATGAAGGGTTGAAATGGCGCTATCCCGCCGGGGCGTCCGAGAAAGCCCAAAAGATGCTGGCGCATGAACTGACGCTGATCGGCAAGCTGAAATACGAACCCTATTTCCTGACCGTCCGAGACATCGTGCATTTTGCCCGCGGCCGCGGGATCCTGTGCCAGGGGCGCGGCTCGGCGGCCAATTCGGTGGTCTGTTTCTGTCTCGGCATCACCGAGGTCAGCCCCGAAATGGGCACCATGGTGTTCGAGCGCTTCGTCTCCGAGGCGCGGGACGAGCCGCCCGACATCGACGTGGATTTCGAACATGAACGCCGCGAAGAGGTGATCCAGCACATCTATGAACGCTATGGCCGCCATCGCGCGGGGCTGTGCGCCACCGTGATCCACTATCGCGGCAAGCGCGCCATCCGAGAGGTGGGCCGCGCCATGGGCCTGACCGAGGACACGATTTCCGCCCTGTCCTCGCAGCTGTGGGGGTTCTTCTCGGCCTCGGGGCTCGAGGCGGAACGGATGCGCGAAATCGGCCTCGACCCCCAAGACCGCCGCCTGAAACAGACTCTAATGTTGGTTCATGAGATCGACGGCTTTCCCCGCCACCTCTCGCAGCACGTGGGAGGATTCATCATCACCGAGGGTCGGCTGGATGAGCTTGTCCCCATCGAAAACGCCACGATGGAGGGCCGCACGGTCATCTGCTGGGACAAGGACGATATCGACAGTCTTGGCATCCTCAAGGTCGATGTCCTCAGCCTTGGCATGCTGACCTGCATCCGCAAGGCCTTCGACCTGATCGGCCAGCATCACCAGACCAGCTACACCCTTGCCACCCTGCCGCCCGAGGATCCGGTGGTCTATGACATGCTGTGCAAGGCAGACTCGGTGGGCGTGTTCCAGGTGGAATCACGCGCGCAGATGAACTTCCTTCCCCGGATGCGGCCGCGCAATTTCTATGATCTGGTGATCGAGGTCGCCATCATCCGCCCCGGCCCCATCCAGGGCGATATGGTTCACCCCTATATCCGCCGCCGGAACGGAGAGGAGGAGGTCAGCTTTCCCTCGGACGCACTGGGCGAGGTCTTGGGCAAGACGCTGGGCGTTCCGCTGTTTCAGGAACAGGCGATGCAGATCGCCATTGTGGGTGCGGGGTTCACCCCGGAACAGGCCGACCGGCTGCGACGGTCGCTGGCGACCTTCAAGAAGCATGGCAGTGTCAGCGAATTCCGCACCCTGTTCCTGCGCGGGATGCAGCGCAACGGCTATGACGCCGAATTTGCCGAACGCTGTTTCTCGCAGATCGAGGGGTTCGGCTCCTACGGCTTCCCCGAAAGCCACGCGGCCAGCTTTGCGCTGCTGGTCTATGCCAGCGCCTGGATCAAGTGCCACCACCCGGGGATTTTCGCCTGCGCGCTTCTGAATTCGCAGCCGATGGGCTTCTACGCCCCCGCCCAAATCGTGCGCGATGCGCGCGAGCATGGCGTGCAGGTGCGCCCGGTCTGCATCAATGCCAGCTTCTGGGACAACGTAATGGAGCCTGACGGTCAGGGCGGGCTGGCCCTGCGGCTGGGCTTTCGCCAGATCAAGGGGCTGAGCGAGGAAGACGCCAGCTGGCTGACCGCCGCGCGCGGCAACGGCTACCATCAGGTCGATGATGTCTGGCGTCGTGCGGGGCTGGGCCCGTCGGTGATCGAACGGCTGGCCGAGGCCGATGCCTTTGCCGCCTGCAGCCTGACCCGGCGCGAGGCGCTGTGGCAGGCCAAGGCAATTGCCACAGCCAAGCCTCTGCCCCTGTTTGCGCAGGATCTGGAAGGCGAGGCGCTGGACGAGCCCGCCGCCCATCTGCCCCGGATGTCGTTGGGCGAACAGGTGGTCGAGGATTACGTCGCCACCCGCCTGAGCCTGCGGGCGCATCCCGTGGCCCTGCTGCGGCACCTGCTGACGCCGGGGCAGCGCGACAATACCACCTCTGTCACATAACGCCGGAACCGCCTATCTGCCAAAAAACAGAGGTGAAAACAGGCCACCATGACCAGACCAACCCTTCCGCCGCGCTTTCCCGCGACGCCCGAGCAGATCAACGCACAGGTTCGCGCCTTTTACGCCCGTGTGCGGCAGGACGCGGTACTTGGCCCGGTATTCGCCAACCATGTCACCGACTGGCCCGCGCATGAGGAAAAGATCGCATCCTTCTGGCGCAACGCCATCCTGTTCGAGCGCAGCTATGACGGCAACCCGCAGCGGGTGCATATCGAACGACCGGACGTGAAGCCCGAGATGTTCGCCCATTGGCTGGACCTGTTCGAAGAGGTCGCCACCCAGACCCTGCCCCCGGAAACCGCCACCCCATGGATCGCACTGGCGCGCCGCATCGGTGTTGGGATGAAAGCCGGGGTGCAATCGGCCCGCCAGCCCAAGAACGCGCCACCGATCCTGCGTTGAGCCCACGTCATGGCTGCCTTGCGATGTTAGCGGTAAATTAGGGGCTATGCGGGTCGAGGAAATAGGGTTAGTCAGAGACAAGACAGCCCCTTTTGCGCTGCCCCTTCACATCGACACATCACCCGAGGCCGACCCATGAGCACTCAGAACACCACCCTCCGGGGTCTTGGCTATGCATTCGCGGGCTTTGCGGTCTTCGCCACCCATGACGCGCTGATCAAGGTGCTGGGCGGGACCTACTCGGTGATGCAGATCATCTTTTTTGCCACGCTGTTTTCCTTTGTCCCGATGGCCGTGACGATCTTGACGGACCGGACCACGGGCAACTTCCTGCCGCATCACCCCTGGTTGGTGTTGCTGCGCTCGGGTCTGATGGTCACGGCCATGTCCTGCGCGTTCTATGCCTTTTCGGTCCTGCCGCTGGCCGAGGTCTATTCGCTGCTGTTTTCCTTCCCGCTGATCGTCACGGTCCTGTCGATCCCGATTCTGGGCGAGGTTGTCCGCGCCCAGCGCTGGGCCGCCGTTGGCGTCGGCCTGATCGGCGTTCTGATCGTGCTGCGCCCCGGTTCAACGGATATCACTTTGGGCCACCTCGCCGCCCTGACGGCTGCGTTTTGCAGCGCCTTTGCATCCGTTCTGGTGCGCAAAATCGGGAATGAGGAGCGCTCGGCCGTGCTGATCCTCTACCCCATGCTACTAGCTATTGTGGTCATGAGCTTGCTGCAACCCGCCGTCTACCAGCCGCCCTCGCTGCTGCATCTGGCGATGATGGCGCTGGTCGGCGTGTTCTCGGTCATCGCGCAACACCTGATCATCCTGGCCTACCGCGCCGCGCCCGCCGGCGTCGTCGCGCCCAGCCAATACAGCCAGATCATCTGGGCGACGCTGTTTGGCATGATCTTCTTCGGTGAACGCCCGGACGGCTGGGTCGCGGTCGGGGCCAGTGTCATCATCGCGTCTGGTGTATTCGTGGTCTGGCGCGAGAGCCGGTCGAATACCACATCTGTGAATACTCCGGTTTTGCGGGTGCGCTCACCGCGCTCGGATACGGGGGCGTCGCGGCCGGGTTCATGAGGAAATGGTGAATACGTCTCCGCCACTTAAAATCCAAATTTTGGAGAATTGGCGCCCGAGTTGTCTACAGCCGGCAAGAGCGGATGTCTTCCATTCCAAGTCTTCAAAGTCGTCCCAATCCGTGTTCGCGTAAATCAGTAATTCGTCTACGCCAGAACTACATTTCTTTGATTTTGAAAGGATCGTCTTTTCAACTAGGGCACGGAACTTTGACATTCTGCCCGGGTCCATCAAGTCTATCTCTCGAAGGATGGGCCGAACGGATCCAAAACTTCTTTTTTCACGCGCCGTCCATTCCGCTTGCTCATTAGGATCGCTCGCCTCGACGACCTCGACGCCTGTCTTATGACCATCGCAATTCAGGACAAAATCTGGATTTTCACTTTCCTGTATTGTCACAGGAAAATCGAGCAGGCCATTTTGGCATTGATGCAGTAACAAGAGTCGAAGACAGAATCTTTCGAGTTCTTTTTGACGACCCCGCCTTTCCAACCGCGGGGGAGCAGAAGCCCCCCACGTTTTTAGCACTAGAAGCATTTCGTCGCTGTCTCGAGCGACGAATGCATTCTGCATCAGTAAATCACCACCGACCGGATGCTTTCGCCCTTGTGCATCAGGTCAAAGCCGGTGTTGATGTCGTCCAGACCCATGGTGTGGGTGATCATCGGGTCTATCTCGATCTTGCCTTCCATGTACCAGTCGACGATCTTGGGCACGTCCGTGCGCCCACGTGCGCCGCCAAAGGCGGTGCCGCGCCATGACCGGCCAGTGACCAGCTGGAACGGACGGGTCGAGATCTCGGCCCCCGCGGGTGCGACGCCGATGATGATCGATTCGCCCCAGCCCTTGTGCGCCGATTCCAGCGCCGCGCGCATCACGCCGACATTGCCTGTTGCATCAAAGGTGTAATCCGCGCCGCCCTTGGTCAGGTTGACCAGATAGGGCACCAGATCGCCCTCGACCTCGGACGGGTTGACGAAATCGGTCATGCCGAACTTGGTGGCCATCTCGACCTTGGCGGGGTTCAGGTCGACACCGACGATCTGATCGGCCCCGGCCAGACGCAGACCCTGAATCACGTTCAGACCGATACCGCCCAGACCGAAGACGATGGCACGACTGCCGATTTCCACCTTGGCGGTGTTGATCACCGCGCCAATGCCGGTGGTCACACCACAACCGATGTAGCAGATCTTGTCGAAAGGCGCGTCTTCACGCACTTTGGCCAGCGCAATCTCGGGCAGAACCGTGTGGTTCGAGAAGGTCGAGCAGCCCATGTAATGCAGGATCGGATCCCCATCCAAGGTCGAGAAACGAGAGGTGCCATCGGGCATCAGACCCTTGCCCTGGGTTTCCCGGATCGCCTGACACAGGTTGGTCTTGGGATGCAGACAGTATTCGCACTCACGGCATTCGGGGGTGTAAAGCGGGATCACGTGATCGCCCGGCTTCAGGCTGGTCACGCCTGGGCCGACCTCGACCACGACGCCTGCGCCTTCATGGCCCAGAATGGCCGGGAACAGGCCTTCGGGGTCGGCACCCGACAGGGTGAATTCATCCGTATGACAGATACCGGTGGCCTTGATTTCAACCAGAACCTCGCCCGCCTTTGGGCCTTCAAGGTTCACATCCATCACTTCCAAAGGTTTGCCTGCCTGAATGGCGACGGCGGCACGGGTACGCATGGTACTTATCTCCCTGTCACTTTTGCCCCGACCCTGCGTCAAATACAGGGTGGTTTCAACTGTGCTTTCTTGGCAGGTTGGCTAATTATTTGATATTGCAGAAACGACATTGCCAGAATGAGGAACGCCAATGCACCGTTTTTTACCGATCTTTATCTTTCTGGCGGCCTGCGCAGACACAAGCGTCCCGCAGGATGTCGCCGCCACCTCAGAAGACGCACCTGTTGATCTGGCATTTTGCAAGGGCGAGCCCTTTGCCGAATCCGTTGGTCAGCCCGTTTCAACGATTCAGGCTGGTCTTCCCGAACGGTCTCGTGTTTTGGGCCCGGACGACATCGCGACACAGGATTACCGTATCGACAGGCTGAACGTCTATGTGAACGACGCCGGTGTTATTCAGCGTCTGACCTGCGGGTAAGCGTGGACTCGGCAGGTGATTCTGAATTAAGAACAAAATAAGAACATCAATGATGCCTGCCGATGCCCAAACGCCGAATTCTTTCGCTCTGGTTTCCCCGTCTGGGGGCCGAACGGCTGGTCCGCGCCGCGCGGGGCCTGCATGCCGGGCCTTTGGCCGTTGTGGCCGAACAGTCGAACATGCAGATCGTCACGTCATTGAATGCCGAGGCGCAGGCCGCCGGATTGCGCGTGGGTCAGCCGGTCCGCGATGCCCATGCCATGTGCGCCAGCCTGATCACCCGCCCTCGCAACGCCCCGGCCGAGGCTGCGTTTCTGACCGCGCTGCGCCGCTGGGCGGGCAAGTTCAGCCCGTGGGTGGCCGAAGAGGCCCCCGATGGCCTGATCGTTGACCTGTCGGGCTGTGCCCATCTGTTCGGCGGTGAAGAGGCCTTGCTGAGCGTGCTTGAGACCGACTGCGCCGACATGGGCCTGAGCGTGCAGATGGGCATCGCCGACACGCTGGGCGCAGCCTGGGCGTTGGCGCGCTATGCCGGGCAAGAGGCCACGTCCGATCGCAACGGTGATGCTATTGCCCAAGAGGCCCGCGCCACCCGCGCCCGGGCAAGCAAGCGGCGGCACTGGACCAGGGGCGGGGCCGCGCCACAGGTGATGGCGCTGGGCGGTGGCGCGCGGATTGCCGCGCCGGGGCAGGCCTATGGCGCGCTCAGCCCCTTGCCCATCGCGGCGCTGCGGCTGGACGATCAGACCGTGGCGCAACTGAACCGCCTGGGCCTGCGCCGGATCGGTGATCTGCTGGGCCAGCCGCGTGCCAGTTTGGCACGGCGGTTCGGCCGCGGGCTGGTGTTGCGTCTGGATCAGGCCATGGGCAGCGCGCCCGAGCCGGTCTCGCCCGCCCGTCCGCCCAATCACTTTGCGGTGCGGATGACTCTGCCCAACCCGATTGGCCTGGTCGAAGACGTGATGGCCGCTGTCGATCGGATTCTGCCAACGCTCTGCACCAAACTGGAAGAGAAGGGGCGCGGGGTCCGCACGCTGCGCCTGGAAGCCCACCGTGCGGATCAGGCCGCTGAAATTATCGAGATCGGCCTGGCCCGTCCGACCTATGATAAAAACCGCATTCGCCCTTTGTTAGAGATGAAAGTTGACAAGATCGACGCAGGCTATGGCATCGACTTGCTGCGGCTTGAAACGATCCAGACAGAACCCATCCACGCCCGCACCATCGCCGGTCATGCCGAAGCGCGCCGCGTGGCCCGCAACCGGCTTGAGGGCAATACAGCCGTGGATGACCTGATTGGGAAACTGGGCGCGCGGGTAGGGCTGGACGCGATCACCCGGCGGCATCCTGCGGCCTCTCATATCCCCGAGAAAACGGCGCAAACGCTGGCGGCGGCCTGGTCGGAACCCGCGCGCGACTGGCCTGCCCCGCCGCGCTCCCGCCCCTTGCAGATGTGGCAGCCCGAACCCGTGATGGCCCCGGAAACCCCGAATGTGCCCCGCACCTTTCGCTGGCGTGGACGAGACTGGCAACTGGCACAGGCCACCGGCCCGGAACGCATCGCGCCGGAATGGTGGCTGGATGATCCCAACTGGCGCAGCGGGGTACGCGATTACTGGGTGGTGGTGACAGAACAAGGGGAGCGCCTGTGGTTGTTCTATGGGCACGGGGGCGCGATGTCCGCAGGCTGGTTCTGTCAGGGGCAGTTTTGTTAGAGTCTATTTCCCACGATAAACCAGCAGATCCGGCAGACAGTCGATCAGACGAATGAACCAGGAAAACGGTGCCGGAAAATCCGTACGGAAACGGCGACGCGCCATCGCCTTGACCACGCGATCCGCCGCATCCTCGGGCGACATCAGCATCGGCATCTTGAAACCGTTCTTTTCGGTCAGTCGGGTCTTGATAAAGCCCGGATTGACGACACGCACCGTCACGCCAGTATCCGCCAGATCGTGTCGCATCGTCTCGGCCAGAGAAATCAGTGCGGCCTTGCTGGCTCCGTACCCGATGGCGGCAGGCAGCCCATGATACCCGGCCAGTGACCCGATCAGAGTAACCTCTCCCTGGCCTGCCCGGACAAAACCCGGAACGGTTTCACCCAGAACCCGCAGCGCACCCAGATAGTTCACATCGCTCATCCTGAGCGACGCCTCGGTGTCCCATTCGACCGAACGCATGGGGTCATAAGCCCCGGCATTGTAAACCAGCCCATCGACATGCCCCGCCTCGGCAACAGCCGAACGAACAGAGTCTAAATCGGTCACATCGCACCGGATCGCGCGCGCATCCGGCAGTTCAGAACACAGTTCGGACAACCTCTCAAGATTGCGCGCAGACAGGATCAGGGAAGCACCCTGTTGGCCAAGCGCATGCGCCAAAGCGCGACCCAGCCCTTCGCTAGCGCCGATGATCCAAATGGTTTTGCCGTCAAAGCTGCTCATGTGTGGGCCGATTCAGTTGTGTTTCACGATAATACGGCCTTGCGCCTGCTTCGGATCAAAACGGTGGCGCAGGTCACGGAAGCTCAAACCAGACGCCACAAGGTAGTGCATCTGTTAAAAACTTCTAATCGGATTGATCCACTTGTGCCTACCCTGCGTATCTTCTTGTAAACTGTCACATAAAGAGGCTGGAATGTTCGACGAACCCCGGGGTGTACGGAAGAAAATCGCGATTGTAGGTGCAGGCATTTCGGGTCTTTCCGCCGCTTACTATCTTTCAAAAAACAACGACGTGACAGTCTATGAGGCCGAGCCTCGGCTTGGTGGCCATGCCCGCACGGTGATGGCCGGAAAGAACGGGGATCAACCGGTCGATACGGGCTTTATCGTCTTCAACTATGCGACATATCCCTACCTGACCCGGCTGTTTGATGAGCTCGGCGTGCCCGTGATCGAAAGCGAGATGAGCTTTGGCGCGACAATCGACAATGGCCGCATTGAATACGGGCTGAACAATCTGCGCACACTGACCGCTCAAAAGCGCAATCTGGCGCGTCCGGCTTACTATAAGATGATCGCTGATATTCTGCGGTTTGGCAAAGAAGCCCCCGGAGCCGCCAAGGACGATGACACCACGATTGGCGAATTGGTGGACCAGCTGCGGCTGGGTCACTGGTTCCGGCACAATTATCTGATGCCGATGTGCGGTGCCATCTGGTCCACGCCGGTCGAGTTCGTGGATCAGTTCCCCGCACGCTCTTTGGTACAGTTTTTCCGCAATCACGCTTTGCTGGCAAGTGGTCGCGCAAACCAGCATCAATGGTACACGGTCAAAGGCGGCAGCATAGAGTATGTCCGCCGGATCGACGCAGCCCTTCGTGCGCGGGGGGCAGAAATACGTCTGGCCAGCCCCGTTCAGAATATATCCCGTGACGAGATGGGCATCACCATCCACAGCCAGGGCGCCGTGGATCAGTTCGATGAAATCATCCTGGCCACCCATTCGGACCAGTCGCTTGCCATTTTAGGTGATGGCGCGACCCCCGCGGAAGCCGCTGCATTGGGCGCAATCCGCTACCAGCCCAATATGGCCATATTGCATTGTGACCCAGGTCAGATGCCAAAGCGGCGCGCCTGCTGGTCAAGCTGGACCTATCGTTCGCAAGCCGGAGACGTGGGGGTAACCTACTGGATGAACCGGCTTCAGAACATTCCGGACAGTGACCCGCTGTTTGTAACGCTGAACGCTTCATCAGAAATTCCCGCGGAAAAGATCTATGACAAAGTCGAATTTGCCCATCCGGTCTTCGACAAGGCCGCGCTGAAGGCGCAAGGGCAAATCCGCGAGATGCAGGGACAGAACCGAACCTGGTTTGCCGGTGCTTACAACCGGCACGGATTTCACGAAGACGGGATAGCCAGCGCGATGCATGTCGTTGCTCAAATAAATGGTGCCCCGCAAACCATCGGAGCTGATAATGGCATTCTTGGGAAGGACCCGGCCCTATCTGTTGCCGCAGAATAAGGCGATATGGCGCACAGCGTTTCTTGCACTTTCCTTGCTGATCCCCAATGGGCTGATCGCATCGCCGGTCACGGAAGAACTGAACGGTGCCCAACTGCGCGGAACCGCGACGTTCCGGTATCTGGGTTTGCCGATCTATGACGCCAAACTCTATACGCCCAAAGGTGCGCCGTTCAGTTGGAGCGAAGATATCGCCCTGCAACTGACTTATCGCAAGAACATCAAGAAGAAAGCGCTGGTCAATTCGACGCTTGACGAGATGGACCGCATTGGCCGTTCAGCACCGGTTCGCGACCAACTGAACCGGTGTTTCAAAGCCGTGGCAAAAGGGGACAGCTATCTGGCGGTTTCTGATGGTCCCGACAAGGTCAGTTTCTGGTTGAACGGGCAAAAGACGTGCACCATGGCGCATCCGGGCATCAAGCGCAGTTTCATGTCTGTATTCCTGGGAGACAACACGCGGTCCGCGTCCTTCACGCGCAGGCTACAGGGGCGGTGATGCTCTATCCCCGGGTCAGTCTCTATGCGCTGATGCTCGCTGCGGCGGGTATCCCGCTTTATATCCACTTGCCGCGCTTTGCAGCCGTGAACCTGGGTATTGGCCTTGGGGTCATTGGTACGATGCTGCTGGTGATCCGTTTGGTGGATCTGGTGCAGGATCCGCTGATCGGTTGGGCAATCGACCGATGGCCCGGCGGCCAGCTTGCATTTGCCGCGATGGCGGCTTTGGGGCTGGCGATCGGGTTTCCCCTGCTTTTCAATCTGCCGCAGGGTGCCAGCGTGCCGGAACTGGTCGCGATCCTGATCTTGCTGTTCTCGGCATACAGCCTGGGAACCATCCTTCTGTATGGTCGCAGCGCAACTCTGGCGAAGCGAACCGATCCGAAAGAGCTGATGACACTGGCCGCCTATCGTGAAGGCGGGCAGTTGACCGGAGTGGTCATCGCAGCCAGCGCTCCGGCCCTGTTGGTTGCTTTCGGGGCACACTCCCAAGGCTACCCCGCATTCGGCGCGTTCCTGGGGCTTCTGTCCGTTGTGACCCTGACACTGACGATCCCGATCTGGCGACGCAGACCGATCACCGGATCAGGCCTGTCCTTTGCGGGTCTGGGTCAGGCCGGTGGCTTGCGCCTTCTTGCTCTGGCTTTGGTCAACAGCCTCCCGGTTGCCATAACCTCCACCCTGTTTCTGTTTTTTGTGGAAGACCGGCTGCAACTGCCGGGCAAGGCGGGTCCTTTGTTGATCCTGTTCTTCCTGAGCGCAGGCGCGAGCGTCCCGCTCTGGGCAAAGCTCAGCAACAGAATTGGCCCGAAACAGACTCTGATCATCGCCATGCCGCTCTCGATTGCCGGCTTTATCGGCGCTGCCACACTGAGTGCAGGAAATCTTGCGGGTTTTGCAATGATCTGTCTCGCCTCGGGCGCGGCGCTGGGCGCGGATATGGTCGTATTGCCGGCCATGTTCTCGATCGTCCTTACCCGAGCCGGGCTGAACGCATCAGCCGCGTTTGGCATCTGGTCCTTCGCTGGCAAACTGGGCCTCGCCCTGGCTGCCTTTTTCACTCTGCCACTGCTGGAACGCAGCGGTTTCACCCCCGGTCAAACCAATTCAGCACAGGCTCTGGATACACTCAATCTTGCCTATGCGGTGCTGCCCTGCATCCTGAAAGTCGGAGCGTTCGGGATGGTGTTGACCCTGCCCACCGAGGTCACAAGCAAATGAACGCTTTCAGCATTATCCTTCTGGTCCTTCTGACCGCCGTCTTCATCCGTGCAAGGCTGCTGAGCTTTCGCGCGCAATCGCCGTCCGATTACAGTGGCACCGGGCCAAATTTTTCGCTGAAAAAACACCTGAACGGAGAGATCTTGTCCGAAGGCCTGATCTATGGCCCCAACGGCAAAATGTCGAACAGCTTTGTCGCGCGCATGTCCGGCGAATGGCAAGGCAACTCGGGCACGCTGACCGAGTACTTCACCTATTCCAACGGAAAACAGATGACCCGCAAATGGTACCTGACGCTGGGAACTGGCAACACATTCACGGCAATGGCGGATGATATCGTGGGCGAAGGTCGGGGCATCATCTCGGGGTCCACGGTAAAACTGACCTATCGTATCATTCTGCCAGATGACGCTGGTGGACACACACTGGATGTCACCGATTGGATGTACCTGACAGAAACCGGCGTCATCATGAATCGGTCCGAGATGCGCAAGTTTGGCGTCAAGGTCGCGGAACTGATCGCCACAATGCGTCCAAGCCCCAGATCGAAACCGATGCATCCAAGTGGGTCAAACGGGTATGACGCGACTTTGGAAGGGAAGCCGTTGCAATGATCACCTTTCGCTCTTTCATCGCCTGCATTGCCATCGCAAGCCTTGCACTTCTGGCGGCCTGCTCCAGCAAACCGAAGGTTCCAAAAACGTTTCTGTCGGACCGGCAGTTGAACCTGGAAGAGTTTTTTGAGGGTAAAACAGTGGCCTACGGCCAGTTTCAGGATGTTCTGGGAAATATCCCCCGCAGATTCACGGTTGATATCGACGGAACATGGGACGGCGAAACCCTGACCCTGGTCGAAGACTTCGTCTACGACGATGGCGCGACGGAACAACGCATCTGGACATTGACCAAAACCGGAGAGGATACGTGGACCGGTACGGCGCCTGGCGTGCTGGGCACCGCCAGCGGGATTGAACGCGGGGATACGTTCAACTGGAAATACAAGATCGACCTGCCGATCAAGGACGGGACCATGCGTGTCAAATTCGACGACTGGATGTGGCTGCTGGATGACGACCGCCTGCTGAACCGCGCGTATGTCTCACGCTATGGCGTCCGTCTGGGTGAAGTCATCCTGTTCTTCGAGAAGAAATAGGGCCGTCAGGCCCGGTTTCATCACAAAAGTCAGTAGAAAATAAACTCGTCCACCAATGCTGTCGTCGATCCCTTGACCTCACCGGCCGTGTTTGCCCTTGGCCCGTCCGAGGCTGCGCCCTCGGCGCGTTCGCCGCCCTCGACCTTCAAGCGCGCGCGTTCTATCTGCCCCCAGAGGAAAAACAGACCATCCCGTTTTCCCATGAGGCGCGAAGGAACTGTTGTCCGCAAAACACCTGTTTTCGGTTTTGGCATCTGCTCTCTTACTGCCTCCGGTGTTTTCCACCATTTTCGGAAAACGTAATGGTTTTTCCCGAAAAAGACAATTTTTTATGGACAAAACGAGGTTTTCTACCGTCCGTTGACAGGATGGACTGACAACTCTCGCATGACGGATATTCGCCTTCTTCACCTGCCTCATGGCAAGCCAGCACTATCCCAAACGGATCAACTTCACCCAAAAAGGTTTGCTGCAAACCTCCTTCACTTGGCCTGACTCTCTCTTTTCCAGCCATGCTCAGGCGACGTGCAGCGTTTCGTTTCTGAGCAGAGCAGCCGGGCCTTCGCTGTCACGGCTGGGGGACAATTTGACGGCGCGGATGTCAGACGTGGCCGCATCCATCGCAAAGCCCACTGGCCCCTGCAGAACGCCGTGCTGGCGGGCTTGCCATGCCCCTGTGCCAAGGACCGTGATCCCGGCGCCGTCCACTCAGCCGGAAAATTTCCATGTCTGTTTTGAAACCGGAAATGTCGCAAGCATTTCAGCGCCCAAGCAGGTAGAAAGTAGGCTGCCATCGTGAGGTGCCGCTGTTTGATTCTCAGACCGCGGAGAATTGGGAAGCCGGTGGAATTCCGGCGCTGCCCCCGCAACGGTAAGGAAGGTCAGGTTCGACAATCAACCACTGGGACGAGGATCCCGGGAAGGTGTCGCAACCGGGTGCAAGCCCCTTTCAAGTCCGGAAACCAGCCTTGCAGATATGTCAAACCGCGGGTGGCGGTGGGGGCACGGGTTTCGGACGTGGTCCTCGCGCGCCTCCGGACGGTTCCTCCCTGTCATCTGCCCAAGCAATGCCGCGGGGCGCGGCAGGAGAGCCAGAAGTGAACAATGTCCAAAACCTGTTGGCGCGTCGAATCCCGGGCTATGCTCTGGAACGGGCCTTTTACACCGACCCCGAGATCTTTCAGACCGACCTGGAAACCGTCCACTATCGCGAATGGCTATTTGCCATTCCGGCCTGTGAACTGGTGAAAGCCGGCGACTATGTAACGTACAACGTGGGTGCCTATCGCGTGATCATCGTGCGCGGCGCCGACAACCAGATCCGGGCGTTTCACAACACCTGCCGCCATCGCGGCTCGATCATATGCAAGGCAGCAAAAGGCAACGCGCCGAAGCTGGTTTGCCCGTATCACCAATGGACCTACGAGCTTGACGGCTCTTTGCTGTGGGCCCGCGACATGGGGCCGGAGTTTGATCCCAGACAGCATGGTTTGAAGACGGTTCATTGCCGCGAGCTTGCCGGGTTGGTCTATATCTGTCTGGCGGATGTCGCCCCGGATTTTGACACGTTTGCCAATATCGCGCGCCCGTATCTTGAGCCGCATGATCTTGCGAATGCCAAGGTCGCATTCGAAAGCTCGATCGTCGAGAACGGCAACTGGAAACTGGTCTGGGAAAACAATCGCGAGTGCTATCACTGCGGCGGCAACCACCCTGCGCTGTGCCGGACCTTCCCTGATGATCCGGGCGTGACGGGGATCGAAGGCGGTGAAACCCCAGCCTATATGCAAGCCCATTTCGACAGGTGCCAGTCAGCGGGTATGCCATCGCAGTTCTATCTGCACGAGGACGGCCAATTCCGTCTGGCGCGGATGCCGCTGAAAGAAGGCGCCGAGAGCTATACGATGGACGGGAAATCCGCCGTGCGCCGCTGGTTGGGCCGGTCGCCCTTTGCGGATGCGGGATCGCTTTTGAAGTTCCACTATCCGACCACGTGGAACCACTTTCTTGCCGATCACTCGATTGTTTTCCGTGTTACGCCGATCAGCCCGACAGAGACCGAGGTCACGACCAAATGGCTGGTCAACAAGGATGCGGTTGAAGGCGTTGACTACGACGTGAAACGCCTGACCGAAGTCTGGGTCGCCACGAATGACGAAGACCGTCAGGTGGTCGAGGACAACCAGCAGGGCATCAACAGCCCGGCCTATGTGCCCGGCCCGTATTCAGCCATTCAGGAATCCGGCGTACTGCAATTCGTGGATTGGTATTGCAGCACAGTGTCGGCCCGCCTGACCCCTGACTACATGGCGGCGGAGTAAGTCTGATGAAAGATCTGAACACGCTTTCATCAGCCGTCTGGCAGGATGGAGAGATGCTGGAATGTGTTTCGGTCGTGCCCGAGATGCCGAACACCGCCAGCTTTTCGTTCCGAGCCCCCTCGGGGGCGCAGTTCGCCTATCACCCCGGTCAGTTCCTGACGCTCGAGATTCCGGCGCCCGGCCAGCCCGGGGGAGTCGTGTATCGCACCTACACGATCTCATCGTCGCCATCGCGGCCGCGGTCGATCACCATCACCGCCAAAGCGCAACCCGACAGTATCGGCACGCGCTGGATGCTGGACAATCTTCAACCCGGCATGCGGCTCAAGGTCATTGGGCCTGCGGGCCTGTTCACCAACGCACTGAGCGATGCGCGCAAGTTCCTGTTTATCTCGGCTGGCTCAGGCATCACACCGATGATGTCAATGACCACCTGCATGTGGGACGAAGGCCGCGATCTGGACGTTGTCTTCATCAACTGCGCCAAGCGGCCATCCGAGATCATCTTCCGCCAGCGCTTGGAACAGATGGCCAGCCGCACGGATGGTTTGGACCTGAAGTTCGTGGTGGAAGAGCCGGACCGCTACCGCCCATGGACGGGATATCAGGGGCAGTTCAACCAATTGATGCTGGGCCTGATGGCGCCGGATTACCTTGAGCGCGAAGTCTATTGCTGCGGTCCCGAGCCCTTCATGCAAGCGGTGCGCGACGCGCTGGCCGGTCTTGGTTTTGATATGAACAACTACCATCAGGAAAGCTTCGGCGCGCCGGTGGAAACCGAGGCGGATCAGCCCAAGTTGGATGACGTTGTTCTGGACGACGACAGCAGCGCCGAAATCCTGTTCGCGACCTCGGGCGTGACGGCCAAGGTTGCCGAGACCGACACGGTGCTTGCCGCCGCCCGCTCGGTTGGCCTGAACATTCCGTCAGGCTGTACCTTCGGCGTGTGCGGTACCTGCAAGGTCAAGAAAACCGCTGGCGAGGTCCACATGGTCCACAACGGAGGGATCTCGGAAGACGACATCGACGCGGGGTACATTCTGGCCTGCTGCTCGAACCCGATCGGCAAGGTCGAAGTCGAGGTTTAGGCGCTTCGCATCCCGATCAAAGCCGCAGCGTGGCTGACACCCGCTGCGGCTTTCGGCGCGTTTTTTCTGCCCGTTGCAGAATCCGGGCCAGATTGGGTCGCCGGATGTCCGGCACTTTCAGAACTTTGTCATCTTCACGCAGAACCAGCTGCCCGTCTGCTCTGGGTTTCGACATGTGCGAGGCGTGGAC
This sequence comes from Ruegeria sp. HKCCSP346, assembly GCF_017872595.1. NCBI lineage: Bacteria > Pseudomonadati > Pseudomonadota > Alphaproteobacteria > Rhodobacterales > Roseobacteraceae > Ruegeria > Ruegeria sp. HKCCSP346. The sequence goes on along the minus strand of NZ_JAEDOT010000007.1, from coordinate 40,788 downwards.
CTCTTCCATCGCATCCCGCTTGATACCATGCTGGCCGAATTCGAGATTTGTTCCGCCGAGGTCGTGTTGGATGGCACAAAGCGTGTCCGGCACCTCGATCAAGCCCGTGGCTTCGACCGTCGTTCACAGCTGGGCCAAACACAAGCAGTTCGCTGTAAGCCAAGATCATAGTCCATGAAAAAAAGTGGTGAGCCGTGCAGGATTCGAACCTGCGACCCACTGATTAAAAGAACGGCCAGAGCCATTTCGCTGTATTTCTCCGGATTTCGCCACATTGACAAAAATGAAGCGAAAACAATTATTTACGTTGACCTTCGCTGCGCCTCGAATTCATGAATTACTCCAGAATTCGCCGCCATTTGCTTCCGTATAGCTTCCGGAAGCAGGCCGGAAGCAAGGAGTGTTCTGGATATGTTCAAATTGACCAAACGCGCGGTTGAGGGGCTTGCCGTAGAGACCAAGGAATACCTTGTCTGGGACCGGGACATGCGCGGCTTTGGGCTGCGGGTCTATCCCTCCGGCAAGAAGGCCTATCTAGTTCAGTACCGAGCCGGTCGCCGGACGCGACGGATCACAATCGGCCAGCATGGTGTTCTGACGGCTGAGGAAGCACGGACACACGCCAAGCAGCTTCTGGGCGACGTTGCGCGCGGATCAGACCCATCTGCCGAGAAGAAAGCCAAGCGGCGCGCACCGACCGTTGCCGGGCTGTGTGACCGGTTCCTTGAGGAATATGTCGATCAGCATTGTAAACCGACAACAGCCCGCGATTATCACAGCGTCATTCGCCGATTCATCAGACCCAAACTTGGGCCTATCCCAATTGCCGAAGTAACCCGTGCCGACGTGGTGGCTTTTCATCACGGTTTGCGCGAGACACCGTATCAAGCCAACCGGGCAGCAGCGATGTTGTCGAAGCTGTTTAATCTGGCCGAGGATTGGGGATTGCGTCAACCCGGATCGAACCCCGCCCGTCGGATCAAGAAATTCCGCGAAGAAGAAAAGAAACGCTATCTGTCAGACGCGGAACAGATACGGCTTGGCGAAGTGCTGGCCGAGGCGCTGGAAGACGGCACAGAGACCGTTTACGTGGTGTCGGCCCTGCTACTGCTGATTTACACCGGATGCCGCCTCAGCGAGATTCTGACCCTGCGCTGGGACTATGTAACGTCACACCATCTGGAATTGCCGGACAGCAAGACCGGACGCCGCCGCATTCCCCTGCCAAGGGAAGCCTATGACATCCTGATGGAGTTGCCCCGGCAACCGGGGAACCCCTATGTAATATTAGGGGAGTCAGATGATGGCCCATTGAACAACCTGCAAAAGCCGTGGCGGCGTATACGTAAGACGGCAGGGTTGGAGGATGTCCGCATTCACGACCTGCGACATACATATGCCTCGGTCGCCATGAAAGACGGGATCGATCCGTTCACTCTGAAAGAGATTATGGGACACAAGAATCTGACAACGACACTACGTTACGCGCACCTTGCCGATGATGCTGTTCAGCGCGCGGCTGGGTCTGTCGCGTCAAGATTGGCACGCGCTGTTCGAAAGGACGTAAGAACCGCGCCCCTTCGGGTTGTGCAGTAATGTTACCTTACATAGGGGCATCGGCAAGGATTTGAACGCTCTATGTATAGGTTACGTTACATAGGGCACCACAACGCGACCAGAAGATATCATACAGGCTTGGAACACATGCTGGACAATCACGACAAGAAGCTTGAACTGGACCTTGAGCATATGTGGAACCAGATGCAACTACCGTTGCCCGTCGCTAAGGGCTTTGCCACGGATATTGAATATATTGCTCGACACTATCGCCCCAAAGACCGGCGATTAAAGCCGCTTCCTGCGAAAGAGCGCAAGGCGATTTACAGCAAGCTCAACAAGACCATCGGCTCTCTGCTGGATCAGCTTTCAAACCTGCCTCCTTCTATTCAATGGGAAATTGAAGAAGTTGGAATGGCGAATGAGCCGGAAGACTATTTTGAGAACGCGATTGGTGCTGACCACGAAGGGCTGGACTACGGAGAGTATTTGATTGACGTCCTGAAAGGGAATCTCCCCGAGATAGCGTTCCTGATCCAAGAAGGTCTGGACCATCACAAGCGCCCACGCGCCCGCCCTAAACAGAATGAAAGCTTGGAAGATACAATCCAACAGCTTGCGAAAGTGTTCCAGCACTACACCGGACGCAATCCAATGAAGACCTATCGCTATGACGAACTGGACGAAGAACAACCTTACAAGAGCGACTTCTTTAGTTTCATGTATGCGTTTTTCTGGATCGATCAGAATCACAAATTCCCGACGTCGCACACTCTCGGAAACGCGACATTGCGCGTGTTTGGCCTTAAAAAATAGGGGATGTCATAAATGGACAAATTTTGAGCCATATATGACATTAGATTGAGACGGACCTACGCTGCATATTGGCTGCAATGAAACGATATGCAGCGAGGCAACCATGCAAGCACAGATTGACCCTGACTACTTCGACCGGCTCATCGACGAGAAAGAAGCCGCCAACTATCTCTGTTATTCCGTACGCGCGTTGCAAAATTGGCGTGTTCGAGGTGGTGGGCCTATGTTTGTAAAGGTCTCTGGTCGGTCTGTCCGTTACACGCGCAGTGACTTGAAAAAATGGATCGCTGAAAAGCGCGTCGCCAATACCAGCGCCGCACCTTCCTAACATTTGAGTTTTGCCCGTTCAGAGTTGGCAGCGCTGAGCGGGATTTTGGGGCCGGATGGCTCTTGGGGCGCGGGGTGTCGCCACCCCGCGCCCTTTCTGTACCTGCCAAATGATTCAAACAAGGAGTTCACCATGACACAGCAACCCGCTTTCAAATTCAAAATCGGGCTGATCACCGCAACGATCTGGGACAACGACGGGTTTTTCTCCGTCGATATTTCACGGTCCTACAAGAACGGGGAAGGTGACTGGCGCACCACCAGCGCGTTTTCTCACAATGACCTTCTGAACGTCGCCAAATGCGCAGAACGTGCAGAGAATTGGATTTCACGCAAGCAGGCAGCAGCCAGCCAATGATATCCGCCGGGCGTCTAGCCCGGCCCCAAAACAATAGCTGCCCCGCCGGAGGCACTATCGAAGGGCGCTTTTGCGCCCGCCCCTTTTCCCAACCTCAACCAAATCGCGCGGCATTCGCCGAAAGAGGGGGGTGATTGTAGCACCCCCCTCTGGAAATACCGGAACCCAAGGAGATTTCAAAATGCACGTAGTACATCGTGGATTCGACACTATCGCTCTTTCGATTCAGGCGAATATTTCTCAGGAGTTGTTCGACCTGCTGAACACCGAACGCGAAAGAGCCGAAGAAGAACGGCACCCCGTTCCTTTCAGTTACGGCGGAGCAGACTTTGACTTGTTGCCCCATGGTGGCAACGGGTATCGCTTTATCCTCAAAGGGGGGCCTTTGGATGTGCATTGGTCCTTCAAGAAACCAAATACACGCGACCCTTGGGGCATTCGGATTTCGGTTGGTTCAACTCTTCTAGCGACACAAGGACTCGGATACGCGCGTTCCTACATCGATAAGACCCTAACTAGGCTTGGAATCCGCTTTGAGTCGCATCAGGTCAGTATCAGTCGTGCCGATTTCTGCGTCGATATTCTCGCGCCGGAATTCGAACTTGTTCCTGAAAACTTCGTCATTCACAGCCACACCAACCGCGCTGACTATCTTACCGCTCAAGATGACATGCGCAGCAACGGTAAATCTGGTCAGTTCACATCTGTCACGGTTGGCAAAATGCCGGGACGGCAGGTCATCATCTATGACAAGCGTCGCGAAGTGATTGATAAGAAAAAGCCGATCTGGTGGGATGTCTGGAACACCAACCTAGAGCGGGAAGGTTTACCCCCATTAGACCCTTCTGATGCGTCTCAGAGCCGTGTTTGGCGGATTGAGGTGCGTGCGGGGAAGGACTTGCTCAAAGATCGTTGGCAGATCAGGACGTGGCCTCAGTTCGATGCCATGTTCGGCGATGTCATCGCAGAGGCATTAAAAAAGATACGTTACTGTGAACCTGATCCTGATGACAGCAATCGCGCCCGGTGGTCCAATCATGAAATTTGGGACTTGGTTGCTGGATCGTCGGAAGATGACTTGCAGGAAATGCGCAGCCACATCGATGCGACCAGCATTAAGCACGTACACCGAAACGAGCAGATACGTCTGATAATGACACAGATTGCGGGCCTTGGGATCACGCTGGCCGCACTGGAGGATACTCAGGAAAGTGAGTTGAGTGATTTCATGGAAAGTGTAGGGGGCAGGCTCGCAGAGAATGTACAGGCTGATCCTGAGCGCGCCGCAAACAAGCTGCATGAAGCGAAGAACAGATATAGATTCATTGCGTAAACCACTGACAAGTAACCGCCTCTTTTGTGACGTATCCATTTGGCCAGTTTGAGCCCCTAACAGGACCTTCGCCTCCACGTTTTACTTTTCTTACGCAGAGAGCCGTGATTCGGACGGAGCGGGTACGCGCCTCGCATCGATCAACCACAAGAAGTGCTTGACGGCAGAGTCTCGTCCGACCATTTTCCCATCAAACAGCAACCCGCGTGGGGAATGCTGGGTCAATCTCAAGCAAAAAATTGTAAGGAAATACATATGCTTATACGGATACTGGCTATTGGGTTTACGATTATGGGAACCAGTGCGCATGCCTATGACTCGGAGGCAGCCGCCGCCGAATACAACAAATCCTATCTTAAGGTTGAGGAGTGTTTTGAAAGCGATTCAATTAATCGCGAAGCATGTGTCATATCGGGCATTCAAGAGTGCGTGAAAGACTTGGAAGAAGTTCTCGAAAGCAAAGGTCTCTACATACCCGGAGGAGCCGCAGTGTCCCCTCACGAGTATTGTAACTACATCGGTTTGGAACGAGCGGACGAACATCTGAACGCTGTTTATCAACGCATAATGAAACAAGGACCGCTGGGATCTCAGGACGAAGAGGGGATAGACGAGGAAGGGGTAGCCAATCTGCGCGCTGCTCAGCGCCTCTGGCTTCAGTTCGCGAATGAAATGTGTTCCGAAGACAATATAGTCGGTTGGCATAAGGGGGGTTCGGGCTGGGGCGCGGTATTGGCTGAATGCACCACGCGCCTTTCAATCCAACAGGCTGATAACTTGGACCGCTACTTTACCATTGGTTACTAAGGTTGGCGGTCCATGAGTGGGTTTAATTAGATCCCGAACACTGAGGCTTATACCTCAGGCATGTAGCGAAGAACTAGCCGCCGAATGCGCCTGCAGCATTGGCGGCAGCTTCGAGCCCAAAGCTGCCCTTGTCGTGCTAGCAAGTTACTGCGGTCGCAGCCTCCAGATTGAAGCCATTTCTGTTTAGTCATTGGTGGTGCAATCCGAGTGCACTGTTGGCGGCCAACCGAGTAGACCCTTTCTCATTGCTAGCACCTGCGTCATTGCGGTAAGAAGCTCAAATAACTATTGAGTTCAACACTATGACTTGGCTAGAATTTTTTTCGTCGATTGCATCATCCTTGGCATGGCCGACAGTGGCCATTGTCGCTTTGGTGTTGTTCAAAGAGCAGCTTGTGGAGGCAATTCCTCGCCTACAACGGATCAAATACAAGGAACTGGAAGCTGAATTTGACCGTGGCTTGGAAAAAATTGAACACGAAATTAAGGGCAGCGATCTTGGCGACATTCAAGATGAAGAGGTTGCCCAAGATTTCGAACAAAACCTACTGCAGATATCGGAGATTTCGCCAAACGCCGCAATTGTCGAGGCGTTTCGTCAAATTGAACAATCATCTAAAGCACTCATCAAGGCACGCGGTACTCGCGTAGACTACAAAGTTGCTGCACCATACCGACTTATTGAGAAGTTGCTTGACTCCTCCGGAGTGCTCAACAAGCGGGAAATCAAGATTTTCCGAGATTTAAGACTTCTTCGAAACAAGATCACCCACGGTGAAACTTACTTCGCCACGCCTGAACAAGCAAAGGAGTACATCGCTCTAGCTTCAGCACTGATAGGCAAGATTGACGCATTGTCGCAAGAATATGCCAACAACAATCTGCAAGAAGGCTGACATGTACCGGCTTACGCGCAAATGGCGACCATTATAAACACCGTCTTGCGCACTAATTGGCTATCCACTTACCGGCTTCGTCATAATAGAAGCATCTTTCATATCCATAAGCATTCCAGAGAAAATCCATCTGCTCGGCTACAACGGGTTCATAGTTGTCGGAATTTTCATATTCTGAGATCAAAGATGGAGGTAAAGACAAAGTATCACGTTCGTACTCATGCGTCATCTCGAACGCTCTTGAAGGATCGACCGCTAACCCAACCCCAGCCATACTAGAAAACGAAATTTTTATCAGAAAGGGTGGCGAGGCATCAATTTTCCTCATGCCCTCCATATATGAGTTCAAAGAATTTGTGAGGTGAGTGGGTAGTGCCATAGAAGGTATCAGACGCTTTGAATTACGGCTCGAGATTGAATCAAAACTTACTGCTTCAACAGAACCGTTTCGAAATATCTGTGTATAGCCAGTGCAAACACTTCCCCCGCTATCAACTCTAAACCCCTCAAGATTGAACCGCCCAGATGATCCATATGTACCAATCGGTCTGAAACATGATGAATGCTCTTTCAAAGTAGCCATATCAATTCGGCGGTCTGCACCAAAATCTGACAAAGGAATTAAATGCATAACCATAGCGCTATCTGTAGCAGGATTAGGAATCATGCCATCGTTTGCTTGAATCCTTAGGAAACGTTCATTGGAAAATGATTTTGCCCGCTCTTCTATTGTCCGTTGCTCACCAAACTGCATCCGCAGTTCTTCAAGTGACAACTCATAAGTGCCAGCAGCATTCCTTGAAAAGAAACGGTTCCAATTTTTGAAAATTACACGGTGAGGAGGATTGTAACTTCGAGGTATTTGGATTGCTATTACGTGCCCATCATCGACTTCGATGCTCTTCATGAGAAAACCTACGATTTTCGGTTCAATAGCAGTGCGGATAATGCCATCAAGGCGAAGTAGCTCTGCATCTATGTCTACACCTTTGACCGGGGATACGCTTGCCGCTGCGCCATCTTCTTCCCTAACACCAATGATCATGTGGCCGCCCAAGCAATTAGAAAAGGCGCTTACGTCCTTTAAGAACTCCCTCTTATCGGCGTCTGTGCCTCCGTATGTATCTCTCTTGAATTCTAAGTAGATGGATTCGGTAGCTCCTGCTTCGATGAGAGTCTGAATTGTTGTTGCGTCTATATCGTCAAAGTTCTTTCCGATGAGCATAGAGGTTCCGGTTTTTGGCTACTTCGAAATTGAATAGGCGTTTTAAATCATGCGGTTGATCTTTTCGCCAGTGTATATTCGTCAACATGCCGACTCGTTGTCCAACCGAGAGGCTATTGGACTTGGCCTGAGTTGGTTGTGATGCACTGTTTTAATGGGCGCAACGGACCACAGAAGGTTGCCGATGCAGCGAAGGTCCGCTTGGTGGCCCGACCTGCTCAAGTCCCGCTTGAGTTTGTCCGGGGCGTTGCACACCCGTGTCCAAAAGCTTCCGCCGCGCGATACCGTTGTGATCCAATAGGCACACTTCAATCTTTGTCACAGTGCTTCCGTATTGCTTCCGGCAAGCCGCACGTCACGTAGCGCATTCTGAACGACTCCGTGTAAATAATTGTTTTCAGTGAAAAAAGTGGTGAGCCGTGCAGGATTCGAACCTGCGACCCACTGATTAAAAGTCAGTTGCTCTACCAACTGAGCTAACGGCCCACTCTTTTGTTGGATCTGTTGATCCGTGGCGCTCTTTACGGCAATTCCCCGACCGGGTTCAAGCCCTTATTTTGCGCCTCGTTTCGCCGTAACAACGCGTGTTTCCGGCAACCCGATAGGCGGCCTAATTAGGCAGGTGGCGCTGGAGGGTCAACCCCTTTTTTGAGGAATCTTCGCGACAGGGTGGATTCATGTTCGGACCGACGTTATATGCCCGCCATGCAACAGAGACTCGACACCGGACTGCCCTTCATAAAGATGCACGGGCTGGGCAATGACTTTGTCATTGTTGACGCACGCGCACAGGATGCCCCGATCACGCCGACGCTGGTCCGGGGAATCGGGCATCGGCAATTTGGGGTGGGATTCGATCAGTTGGCCGTTATCGAAAAGGGTGAAGCCGACGCGCATCTGGTGTTCTACAATTCCGATGGATCAACCTCTGCCGCCTGCGGCAACGCCACCCGCTGTATTGCACGGTTGCTTATGGATGAGACGGGTCGCTCTGCCCTCAAGCTCACCACGGAACGGGGAACCCTTCATGCGCGGGATGCCGGCGATGGGCTCACCTCGGTCAACATGGGGCACCCGCAGCTGGACTGGCGCGAAGTTCCTCTGGCAGAAGAGATGGACACGCTGGAATTGCCGATCGAAGGCACCCCGACGGCAACGGGAATGGGCAACCCGCATTGCACGTTCTTCGTTGACAACGCCGAAGCGATCCCGTTGGCAGAATTCGGCGCGCGTTACGAATACCACCAGCTTTATCCCGAACGCACTAATGTCCAGGTGGCCCAGGTCATTGGTCCGGATCACATCCGTATGCGCGTATGGGAGCGCGGAGTAGGCATCACTCTGGCATCTGGGTCTTCGTCCTGTGCAACGGCCGTGGCCGCCGCGCGACGGGGGCTGACCGGGCGCAAAGTGCGGATTGATTTGGATGGTGGCACGCTTTGGGTCGACTGGCGCGACGATGGTGTCTGGATGACCGGCCCGACATGTCACGTTTTCTCTGGCACTCTGACGCCTGAATTTCTGAGGTCTCTGGGATGAACCCGCCCAAGTTCACCACGTTGGGCTGCCGCCTGAATGCCTATGAAACTGAGGCGATGAAAGAACTGTCGCAACAGGCCGGTCTGACAGACGCTGTGGTGGTGAACACATGCGCCGTGACGGCTGAGGCCGTGCGCAAGGCCCGGCAGGAAATCCGCAAGCTACGGCGCGAGAATCCGAATGCCCGCCTGATCGTCACAGGCTGTGCCGCCCAGACCGAGCCCGAAACCTTTGCGCAGATGGACGAGGTCGATGCGGTCATCGGCAACACCGAAAAGATGCAGCCCGAGACCTGGCAAGGCATGGCGACTGATTTCATCGGTCAGACCGAGGCGGTGCAGGTGGATGACATCATGTCGGTCACCGAAACGGCCGGCCATCTGATCGACGGATTCGGCACCCGCTCGCGCGCCTATGTGCAGGTCCAGAACGGTTGTGACCACCGCTGTACCTTCTGCATCATTCCCTATGGCCGGGGCAACTCGCGCAGCGTGCCGGCCGGTGTGGTGGTGGATCAGATCAAGCGGCTTGTCGACAAGGGCTATAACGAGGTCGTGCTGACCGGGGTCGATCTGACATCCTGGGGCGCCGACCTGCCCGCAAGCCCCAAACTGGGCGATCTTGTCATGCGCATCCTCAAGCTGGTGCCCGACCTGCCGCGCCTGCGCATCAGCTCGATCGATTCGATCGAGGTGGACGAGAATCTGATGCAGGCCATCGCAACCGAGCCGCGCCTGATGCCGCATCTGCACCTGTCGCTTCAGCACGGCGACGATCTGATTCTAAAGCGCATGAAACGCCGCCATCTGCGCGACGACGCCATCCGCTTTACCGAAGAGGCACGCAAGCTGCGCCCCGACATGACCTTTGGTGCGGATATCATCGCAGGCTTCCCGACCGAGTCCGAAGCGCATTTCGAAAACTCGCTGAAGCTGATCAGCGACTGCGACCTGACTTGGCTGCATGTCTTCCCCTATTCCAAGCGTGAAGGCACACCGGCAGCTCGCATACCGCAGCAGGTGAATGGAACGGTCATCAAGGATCGCGCCGCCCGCTTGCGCGCAGCAGGCGACGCTCAGGTCACAAAGCACTTGTCACAACAAATCGGCAAAACCCATCACATCCTGATGGAAAGCCCGCACATGGGCCGAACCGAGCAATTCACCGAAGTGTCCTTTTCGGCCCCCCGGACCGAGGGCGAGATCGTGACGGCGGCAGTCACCGGTCATACTCAAACCCAGCTGATCGCGTGATGGCGTCGGCTGCCGGCGGCATTCATTGCCCGGTCACGGCAGCGAGGGCGGCCGTGTCGTAGAATTCCTGATATTCGCAGACCCGGTCGCCGCAGAACTTGCAAATGACAACGACCGGCGTTTCGACCTTCTGGCCGCTGGCTTTGTGTGTCCAGGCCGTGACGCCCACCCCGACGACCCGGTCGTCCTGGGCTATGGTGTCCTTCAACGTCCAGTGGACCATTTCGAAGGCATCCGTCAATTCCTTCAGATATTGGTGCATCTGACCCTGCCCCTTGCGGGCGCAACTGAAGTCCAGCCCGTTTTTCCCTTCGCCAAGGGACCGGATGCAGATATCGTCGGTCGTGTAGTCGTCCCACATTTTCAGGTTCGAACCCTTGGATTCGTTCCATCTGGAAAAGGCCTCGCGCAGTTTCGCGGCATTCGACAAAGCGTTCATGACAATTCACTCCAAAATGACTTCTACAATGAAACCAGCGTCGTGTTGCACGGGGTTCGCGTCAAGGAACAAGTTGTCGAGCGGTTTCAAAGAAAAAGCCCCGCGCGACGCACGGGGCCTTTTTAATTTTCTTAAACCTACCCTGACGGATCAGACCGATTTCTTGCCCTTATGCGGAGCCCACAGGCGCTTGTTGACCAGATAGAGAAGTACCGACAGAACGGTGAGGAAAATCACGCCAACAAAGCCGGCGTTCTTGCGCTCCATCATCTTCGGCTCGGCCGCCCACATCAGGAACGCCGCGACGTCCTCTGACATGTGTTCGACAGAGTTCGAGTGCCCGTCAGCAAACTCGACCTGTTCATCCGCCAGCGGCGGTGCCATCGAAATCCAGCCGCCGGGGAAGGCCTTGTTTTCGTAGAGGACAGTGCCTGCCTCTTCCTTCTCTTCACCAGTATAGCCGTCCAGCAGTGAGGCGATGTACTCGGCTCCGCCCATGCCTTTGACCAGCTGATTGATGCCCAGACCGTAAGGTCCGTGGAAGCCCGCGCGGGCCTTGGCCATCAGGCTCAGGTCCGGTGCGCCGACACCGTTGTTGGCCGGGAAGTGGTCAGTCGGAATCGCCGGGCGGAAATCGTCCAGCTCGGGGTCGAACACTTCGAAGTTGCCCGCTGCATAAGCGATAACTTCTTCTTCCGAATAGCCCAGCGCTTCCAGATCGCGCAGAGGCACATATTGCAGACCGTGGCAGGCTGCGCAGACCTCGGTATAGATCTGCAGGCCGCGCTGCAGCTGATGCTGGTCCCAGGTACCGAAGGGACCTTCGAACGAGAAGTCGAAGTCTTCGATATGCTGCTCACCCCCACCTGCTGCAATGGATGCAACAGGGGTCAGGGCCAAGGCAAACGCGGCGCCGATTGCAAGTTTCTTGAACATGTTTCCGGTCCCTCTTCTTACTCGGCCGGCGTGGCTTTGGCGTCAGCCTTGCCATAATGCGCGTTGAAGTCTTCTTCGATGGTCTCGGGCTGTGCCAGAGGCTTCTCGATCACTCCGAGGATCGGCAGGATCACGAAGAAATAGGCGAACCAGTAGGCGGACGCGATCAGCGAGAAGGTCGCATAGGGCTCTTCCGCGGGCATCGCACCCAGCCACATCAGGGCAAAGAAGTCGATGACCAGCAGGTAGAACCACCATTTGAACATCGGACGGTACTTGCCCGAACGCACGTTCGAGGTGTCCAGCCAGGGCGCCAGCGCCATGGCCAGGATCGCACCGAACATCGCCAGAACACCGAAGAACTTGGCATCAATGATACCGCCGGTGATGAAGCTGGCGAATTGAACGACCCAGACCTCACCGGTGAACGCGCGCAGGATCGCGTAGAACGGCAGGAAGTACCATTCGGGAACGATGTGTGCAGGTGTCACCAGAGGGTTGGCTTCGATGTAGTTGTCCGGGTGGCCCAGATAGTTCGGCATAAAGCCCACGACGGCCCAGAACACGACCAGGATCACGGCTAGGGCGAAGAGATCCTTGATCACGAAGTACGGCCAGAACGGCAGCGTGTCTTTCTCGGCCTCAGCTTTCGAGCCCCGGCGCACTTCAACACCTGTCGGGTTGTTGTTGCCGGTGGTGTGGAAGGCCCAGATATGCACCACAACCAATGCCGCAATGATAAACGGCAGCAGATAGTGCAACGAGAAGAAGCGGTTCAGCGTGGCGTTGTCCACGGCGGGCCCACCCAGCAGCCAGGTCTGCAGCGCGTCACCAACAAACGGGATCGCACCAAACAGGCCGGTGATCACAGTCGCACCCCAGAAGGACATCTGACCCCAGGGCAGAACATAGCCCATAAAGGCGGTGCCCATCATCATCAGATAGATCAGCATACCGATGATCCACGTGATCTCACGCGGGGCTTTGTACGAGCCGTAGAACAGGCCGCGGAACATGTGGATGTAAACCGCCACAAAGAACAGCGACGCGCCATTCATGTGCAGATAGCGGATAAAGTGACCGCCATTCACGTTGCGCATGATGTGCTCGATGCTGGCAAAGGCCAGATCGACATGCGGGGTATAGTGCATCACCAAAACGATACCGGTGATGATTTGCAACGCCAGGCAGAACGCCAGAACGATGCCCCAGATCCACCACCAGTTCAGGTTCTTGGGGGTCGGGATCATAAGGGTATCGTACAGCAGGCCGACAATCGGCAGGCGGCTGTTCAGCCACTTCTCGCCGTTTGTCTTCGGCTCGTAATGATCGTGGGGAATTCCGGACATAAGTTTGGGTCTCCCTTAGCCGAGTTTGATTGTGCTGTTGTCCACCCATTCTGCGGGCGGGACAGGCAGGTTCTCAGGCGCGGGGCCTTTACGGATACGACCGGCGAGGTCGTAGTGCGAGCCGTGGCACGGGCAGAACCAGCCACCGAAGTCGCCGGCATCCCCCAGAGGCACACAGCCGAGGTGCGTACAAACGCCCATCTGAACGATCCAAGCACCCGGCGCTTCGCCTTCCGGTGACGGCATGACACGGTTTGCGTCAGTCGCAGGTGCATCTGCGCTCAGGTTGAAGTTGCGTGCCAGCGGATCTGGCAGCGCATCAACACCTTCGGCGTCCTGTTCCTGGGCTTCCTGAATCTCGGCACCGGTGCGGTGACGGACAAAAACGGGTTTTCCCAGCCATTTTACCGTCAGTTGCGTGCCCGGCTCGACGCCGCTCACATCCACACGGATCGAGGACAGCGCCTGAACGTCTGCCGACGGGTTCATTTGGTTGATCAGTGGCCATACGGCTGCACCCGTTGCAACGACACCTGCGCCGCCAGCGACGTAGTACAGGAAATCTCTGCGGGTGCCTTCGTGGTCTTCTGCGTGGGACACGAGGTTATCTCCGATTATCTGGCGCCCGCGGACGGGCAAATAGCTCGCGCACCGCACGAATGCGGTGTCTTAACCGCGCTTACTATCGGGGAGAATAGTGTTCGTCCAGCGTTCATAAACGCGCAATACGCCGCATGTGTCCCTTCATGCACGTGACGAGGGGCTTTTTTTGGTGATTCTCGTCCGCAACTTTGCCTGCGACTTCGAATCAACGGGGGTTGATTCGAACTTCGAACTCAGTTTTGCAGGCGAAATCCAGCCCGATTCTGACCACCAGCCGGCCAATCATTTGAGAGCGTATTCTTGACAATCAGCATCGCGAAGCAGCGATTGTCTGCTGGGTAAATCATATTTGCCAAATAGATGATTTAAATCGAAAATTGAGCGCAATTACACAGTTGCACTTTTTGCGTGAATACCGGACAGCGCAAAAACGCGCGAACTCCTGCAAGGAGACCCCAATGTCAAAAATCACCCTGGCCACTGCGATACTCACATTGGCCCTGTCCTCGCAAACACTTGCGGCAGGTGATCCAACGAAAGGCGAGGCGATGTACAACCGCTGTTCATCGTGTCATGCGATCATCAAGGACGGCGAAGTACTGGTCAAAGGCGGAATCACCGGCCCGAATCTCTATGGTGTCGTCGGACGTGTCGCCGGGTCCGAAAATGACTATCGCTACGGCAGCGAGCGCCTGCCGGTCGGTATGTTCACCGATGACATGATCCGTGCCGGCGAAGAAGGTCTGATCTGGACCGAAGAAAACATTGCCGCCTATTCCAAAGACCCCATCGGTTTCATCAAAGAGTATCTGGATGACGAAACCGCCCGCCCGAACATGAGCGTCAAGCTCAGGAAAGGCGCGGAAGATATCGCCGCCTATCTGGCAACTTTCAGTTCCGAGTAATCCTGTTTCCCGGTGCTGGTTACGCCTTGTGCATCAAGGCGGCCAGCTGACCGGTTTCACTGCCAAATCCGCCGGGCACTTTGTCGGCAGCAGCGATTCTTGCATCCTCCGGCTTGTTCTGGCCCAGTTTCCAGGTGCCCTGGATATCCTCTACCTGCATCCGGCATGGTACGATCATCCGCATCATTCTGGCCAACGCGTCATCAGACATTTTCCCGGTGACCCATGGCGCTTTGGGCAGCAGTCGATCTTCAAAGAATGCCGTTTGTCGATCCAGCAAATCACGCAGCTCGTCCTGCGGGCGCAGTTCAAGCCGTCCGGTCAGGTGCACGGCAACATAGTTCCAAGTCGGAACCTGATCGGCGACACCGTACCAGTCGGGCGAGACATAGCCATCAGGCCCCTGCACCGCGATCCTGACCTCTTTCGGCCCGTGCAGCATACGGGCAATCGGGTTTGATCGCACCAGATGAAGATCGACCACCGCACCGTCCTCAGACAGCAGAAAGGGCACGTGACTGATCAATGGCGCGCCGTCGCCGGAAATCGCCAGAACGCCAAAAGCCCGGTCGCGGGCGAATTCAATATGACGCGCACGATCCTCGGCGCGGAAGGCTGGATTTGGGTGCATGGGCGACCTCCTGCCAAATCTCTTGCAGATGGGGTTGGTTCTTGGCAAGGTCTGCCTCGTTCTCAGGGCGGGGTGGAATTCCCCACCGGCGGTATGCGGGCCATGACCCGTAAGCCCGCGAGCGGCTCTGCCGTGTCCACGATCCGAAAGGCAGGAGCCGGTATTCGGACAAAGTGTGGAACCACGAAAGAGTGTCAGCAGATCTGGTGAGAGGCCAGAGCCGACGGTCAAAGTCCGGATGGAAGAGAACGTGCAAGTCGTGCCGGTGAACCGGCGCGCCTGCTCGTGATCGCCTTGGGTGACGTGTCATGCCGGGCTGGCAGCAAAGGTTTTCGCGACCGCCAGCAGGCCACCGAACTGAAAGGAGATCACGATGACACACACCCGCTATGCTTTTGTCAAAGCCAACTGGCATTCCGACATCGTCGACCGCGCGCTGGACGGGTTTCTTGAACTGATCCCGGCCGATCAGGTCGATGTTTTCGACGTTCCCGGCGCGTTCGAGATGCCGCTGCTGGCCCGCGATCTGGCCCAAACCGGCCGCTACGCGGCTGTCGCCTGCGCCGCATTTGTCGTGGATGGCGGCATTTACCGGCACGACTTCGTGGCGCAGGCCGTCGTGGACGGGTTGATGCGCGCCGGCATGGATACCGGCGTACCGGTCCTGTCCGTCTCCCTGACGCCGCACCAGTATCAGGAAACCGATCATCACAACGCCATCTACCGCGCGCATTTTGTTGAGAAAGGCCGCGAAGCCGCACAAGCTGCGCTGAAAATCACAGCGACCCGAACGGCGCTGACGCAGGCCGCCTGATCTTCATCTTCTCAAAACTACTCATTCGCGCCACCGCAAGGTGGCGCGCACCAATTCGCAAATCCCCTTGAGGCTCACGGCGCTCCCCGCTAATCACGATCCCAAAGGAGCCCGCCCCATGTCGATGAACAGTTTTGGCCATCTATTCCGTGTCACCACCTGGGGTGAAAGTCATGGACCCGCCTTGGGTGCCACTGTTGACGGCTGTCCGCCGGGTGTCGCGATCGACGAGACCATGATCCAGCACTGGCTGGACAAGCGCAAACCGGGGCAGAACAAGTTCACCACCCAGCGGCGCGAACCCGATCAGGTGAAAATCCTGTCTGGTGTGTTCGAAGGGCAGACCACCGGAACGCCTGTGCAACTGATGATCGAGAACACCGATCAGCGCTCGAAAGACTATGGCGATATCATGGAAAAGTTCCGCCCGGGGCACGCCGATATCACCTATTGGCAGAAGTACGGGATCCGGGATTATCGCGGCGGCGGGCGGAGTTCTGCACGCGAAACAGCATCACGTGTTGCTGCGGGTGGATTGGCGCGTGAGGCGATCAAACAGATTGCGCCCAACGTGCAGATCACCGGATACATGACCCAGATCGGGCCGCATAAGATCGAGCGCGACAATTTCGACTGGTCCCAGATCGAGCAGAACCCGTTCTGGACACCGGATGCGCAAGCCGCCGAGAAGTGGGCCACCTATCTGGACGATCTGCGCAAGTCCGGCAACTCGGTTGGCGCAATTGTCGAAGTTGTGGCGCGCGGCGTGCCCGCAGGGCTTGGCGCGCCGGTTTATGCCAAGTTAGACACTGATCTAGCCGCTGCGATGATGTCGATCAACGCGGTGAAAGGCGTCGAAATCGGCGAAGGCATGGCCGCGGCTGAACTGACGGGCGAGGCCAACGCGGATGAGATTTTCATGGGCCAGAATGGCCCACAATACAGCTCGAACCATGCGGGCGGGATTCTGGGCGGCATCTCAACCGGACAGGACATCGTCGTGCGCTTTGCGGTCAAGCCGACCTCGTCTATTCTGACCACACGCAAAACCATCACCAAATCAGGCGAAGAGACCGAGATCATCACCAAGGGCCGTCACGACCCTTGTGTTGGTATTCGCGCGGTCCCGGTAGGAGAGGCGATGATGGCCTGCGTGATCCTCGACCACCTGCTCTTGCATCGCGGCCAGATCGGAGAGAACCGTGGACGGATCGGCTGATCTGCGCTCCCGCCTGCGGGCTGTGGTCGCACATCGCATGGAAACGGATCCGGCCCATGATCTGGCCCATCTGGATCGTGTTTGGACCAACGCCCGGGCCATCGCAGATGATCAAACCGATATGTCCGTGCTGCTGGCCGCAAGTTACCTGCACGATCTTGTGAATCTGCCCAAGGACGATCCCGCCCGGCATCTTGCCTCGCGCAGATCCGCAGCTGAATCAGAGCCTATTCTTAAGGAAATCGGGTTTGAGGCCGATCAGGTCCGTGCGATCCAGCACGCGATCGAAGCCCATAGTTTTTCGGCCGATATCCCCCCTGAAACGATCGAGGCACGCATTCTGCGCGATGCGGACCGCCTTGACGCCCTAGGCGCCATCGGTATCGCCCGCAACTTTTCCGTTTCCGGAGCCTTGGCGCGTACTCTTTACGATCCGGCGGACCCTTTTGCCCAAGCCCGGCCACTGGATGACCTTCATTTCTCGCTCGACCACTGGAAGGTGAAACTTCTGCGCCTGCCAGGTGACATGTTGACCGAAACCGGAAGGCGGATTGCAGAACAACGCACCGCTCGCATGATCCGCTTTCTTGAAGAATTCGCCGAAGAGATCGGCTGTTCCTTGCCGCAATCCTGGGTGAATTGCTGAATCCACCCGTTGATCTTTGCCCGTCAAAGACGCAGGTTCGCGCCGATGACAAAACCCTTAACTTCGCATCGACCTCTGCTTGCCGTAACGCTGAAGCTGTGCGCCTTGTTCCTGTTCACGTCGATGTCCGCGCTGGTCAAAGCACTTTCAGATGAATTCCCGCCGGGCCAATTGGTGTTTTTCCGATCCCTGTTCGCAATCCCCGTGATCATTCTTTGGCTCATCGCGCGGGGGGAGTTGTCGAAAGGCTTTGTGGTCAAGAAACCCATGGGCCATTTCTGGCGCGGTGTTCTGGGGACAAGCGCCATGGGTCTTACCTTTACCGGCCTCAGCCTGTTGCCCCTGCCGGAAGTTACTGCCATCGGCTATGCGACACCGATCTTCACCCTGATTCTGGCCGCCGTCATGCTGGGCGAACGGATTCGGCTTATCCGTATCGGCGCTGTGGCTTTGGGTCTGCTGGGCGTCCTGATCATGATATGGCCACGTATTGGCACCACCAAGATGGAACTCGCCGCCACCATCGGCGCGTTATGCGTGTTGGGCGCAACCCTCGCCCGTGCCTTCGTTCAGATCCATATCCGGCAATTGGTCAAGGTCGATCACCCTGCGGCCATCGTGTTCTATTTCTCGATGACCGCGACGCTCCTGTCCGCTCTGACAGCATTCTGGGGATGGACGATGCCCACATGGAATCAGGCTCTGATCATAGTCATGATGGGCCTGATCGGCGGCGTCGCGCAGATTTTGGTCACATCTTCCTATCGGTTTGGCCAGGCCTCGATGCTGGCGCCTTATGACTATGCAACCATGCTTTTTGCGATCGTGATCGGCTATGTCTGGTTCGACGAACTGCCAACGCTTGCAATCCTGATCGGGGCCGCGCTGGTGATTGCAGGCAATGTTGTCGTCATCTGGCGCGAACACCAGTTGGGGCTGGAGCGCGGCAAGGCCCGGTCGGTTACAGACCCCAAAGCGTGACTTTACCTTTTGCAATCTTTCCCTAGGTTGGGCCGAACAGTCAAAGAGGTTCCCAAATGAGCGACGCGCAGGATCACAAGGAAAAGATGCAGAAGGTGCAGGCCCAGCACCGCAAGAAAGTGTCCGAGGCCGTGGATCCAGGCCGCGGTCTGGTCCTGATCAATACCGGCAAGGGCAAGGGCAAGTCCTCGGCCGCGTTCGGCGTGGTCATTCGTGCCTTGGGCTGGGGCCAGAAGGTTGCTGTGGTGCAGTTCATCAAGGGCAAGTGGAAAACCGGCGAGCGCCGTTTCTTCGAAGAGCGCGATCTGGTGACATGGCATACGATGGGCGAAGGTTTTACCTGGGACACACAGGACCGGGAACGCGATATTGCGGCTGCCAACGCCGCCTTTGACAAGGCCCGCGCCCTGATGTCCAGCGGCGAATACGATCTGGTTGTGCTGGACGAGATCAACATCGCCCTGCGTTACGAATACCTGTCGGTCGAACAGGTCATCGAAGGTTTGAACACGCGTTCGGAAAAGACCAGCGTATTCCTGACTGGTCGCGACGCGCCGAACGCGCTGCGTGACTATGCTGATCTGGTCACGGAAATGACCGAGGAGAAACACCCGTTCCAAGCGGGCATCAAAGCACAGCGCGGCGTGGATTTCTGAAGCAACGTTGCTGCAAGGCTGGCGGTGCATAGCCGCCAGTTCCGATTATCGCCCTGCTGCGTTGACCGATTCTGTCATGTCGCAGGTTCCGGGAAACGCTGGCATGTTCGGTTGGCGAAAGCCACAAGCGACATCATCACCGGTACTTCGACCAGGACCCCCACGACCGTCGCCAGTGCCGCGCCGGAATGAAGACCGAACAAGCTGATTGCGACGGCAACGGCCAGTTCAAAAAAGTTCGATGTCCCGATCATGGCACAGGGCGCTGCGATCCGGTGGGGAACCTTCAGCGCATAAGCGGCGCCATAGGCAATGGCAAAAATCCCATAGCTTTGGATCAGAATGGGAACGGCGATCAGAACGATGACCGTAGGTTTCGCCAGAATGGTCTGACCTTGCAGGCCGAACAAGATGACCACGGTTGCAATCAATCCCATGACGGACCACAGTTTCACCCGCGAAGAAAAGGCTTCTATCGCTTGTTTAGAGCCTAATCTGCGGCGGGTGATCAACCCGGCGGCAAGCGGCAGCACCACATAAAGGACCGTGGCCAAGACCAAAGTCTGCCACGGCACTTCGATGTCGGTGACATCCAGCAAAAAGGCCACGATCGGCGCAAATGCCACGACCATGATCAGATCATTGACCGAGACCTGAACCAGCGTGTAAGTCGCGTCGCCTCTGGTAAGCTGCGACCACACAAACACCATGGCGGTGCAAGGGGCGGCCCCCAGCAGGATCAGACCGGCAGTGTATTGCGCGGCATCTTCGGGCGCGATCCAGGGTGCGAAGACATAGTCGAAAAACAGGACGGCCAGCAGTGCCATGGTGAAAGGCTTTATCAGCCAGTTCACTACCAGCGTCACAATCAGACCACGTGGCTGGCGGGCGATTCCGGCGACTGCGCCGAAATCGACGTTGACCATCATCGGGTAAACCATTGCCCAGATCAGCACCGCCACCACCAGATTGACGCTGGCGATTTCGGCGCTTGCCACCAGGTGCACCAGCCCCGGCGCGGCCAGCCCGATCAGGACGCCACCGATCATCGCAAGTGCAACCCAGATCGTGAGATACCGTTCAAAAATGCTCATGACAGCGCCTCAGTCGTTTGATCCGTAAGTTTGCCAGAGGTCAGCGCGGCAAGCCCGACCATCACGGCCGCCGTGCCCAGCACCATGGGCAGCCCTCCGACCTGATAGGTCAGGCCAGACAAGACGGTGCCGGCCAACCGCCCCGTCGCATTTGCCATGTAGTAAAAGCCGACATCCATCGTCACACGCTCGGACCGGGTGAAGGCAAGAATCAGATAGGAATGCAGCGATGAATTGACCGCGAAGATCGCACCAAAGACCAAAAGCCCGACGACCAGTGTCAGGGTCAGCCAGGTCTCGGGCCCATTTGACAGCAAAACTGCCTGTGTCAGAGCCGCAGGAACGCAGAACAGGATCGCCGCCCAGCTGCGTGCGGCACGGATCAGATCACCTTCGGTTCGATCTGACGCACGAAGAATCCTTGGCGCGTTGGCCTGCACGGCGCCATAGAGGATGATCCACACCGCCATGAATGTTCCGATCATGAAGAACGCGGCCCGATTGCCCTCTTCGGTGCCATCTGAAAGAACAGCATAGAAATAGATCGGGATGCCGACCACGAACCAGACGTCCCGCGCGCCGAACAGGAAGACACGCGCCGCGGACAACCAGTTTACATTCGCGGACTTTGAAAAAACCTCAGAGAACTTTGCGCCCTTGCGTCCCTTCGGAAGGCCCGCTGGCATGAACAGCATCACCGCGACCAGGATCACCGCCAGAACGACGGCCATGGCAAGCACTGCCGGAACGAAGCCCAGCGTCGCAAGCATGGCGGCACCCAACAGGAATCCCAGCCCTTTGACCGCGTTTTTCGAACCCGTCAGAACCGCAACCCATCGAAACAACGCGCCTCCTTCGGAGGGTGCCAGCAATTTGACCGCCGATTTTGAAGACATCTTGGCCAGATCCTTGGCTACTCCACTGGCCCCTTGCACGATCATGACAAAAGTGACCGAAGCCGCGACGGTCCAGTTCGGGTTAAGCTGCGTCATGGCGAGCAACGCGACGATCTGCACCCCCAGCCCAGCATAGAGGGTCGAGGTCAGCCCGAACCGTGTTGCGATCCAACCGGCGGACAGGTTGGTGACAATCCCGGCGATTTCATAAAGCACAAAAAGATAGGCAAGCTGCACCGGTGAAAAGCCCAGTGTGTGAAAGTGCAACAGCACCAACATCCTGAGCGCCCCGTCGGTCAGCATGAAGGCCCAATAGGCAGCCGTGACCGCGATATAAGCCGACAGTCCTTCGGGGCGTTGCGTCACAATGATGCCCCGACCATCAGCGCGACATCCACCAGCCGATGCGCATAACCCATCTCGTTGTCGTACCACGCATAGATTTTCACCTGCGTCCCGTTCACAACCATGGTCGAGGGCGCATCGACGATCGAAGAGCGTTCGTCATTGGTGTAATCGGTGGACACCAGCGGGCGCGTCTCATAGCCCAGAATGCCCTTCAGTTCGCCTTCGGCAGCGGCTTTGAAGAAGGCGTTGACCTCTTCAACCGTGGTTTCACGCTCAACCTCGAACACGCAATCGGTCAGCGAAGCGTTCAGCAATGGCACCCGAACCGCATGGCCGTTCAAACGACCTTTGAGTTCCGGATAGATCAGAGTGATGGCCGTGGCCGACCCGGTCGTGGTCGGGATCAAAGAGTTCAGGGCCGAGCGTGCGCGCCTGAGATCCTTGGCAGGCCGATCCACAATTGTCTGCGTGTTGGTTACGTCGTGAATCGTCGTCATCGATCCATGGCGGATGCCCAGGTTTTCGTGAATGACCTTCACGACAGGCGCAAGACAGTTTGTCGTGCACGAGGCCGCCGTCACGATCCTATGCGCCGCGGGGTCGTAGGTTCCGTCATTCACACCCATGACGATATTGGCCGTCGGCCCGTCCTTGACCGGAGCAGAGACAACAACCTTCTTCACCCCAGCGTCAAAATACGGTGCCAGCTTCGCTTCGGTCTTGAACACGCCGGTGCAGTCGATCACCACGTCAACACCGTCCAGCGGCAACGCGCTCAGGTCTTTTGTGCCAACGAACGGCAGGCGGGTACCGTTGACCGTGATGCTGTCTGCATCATGGTCGAATTCCGCGTCCCAGCGCCCATGCACGGTGTCGAACTCCAGCAGATGCGCATGCATCTCGGGATCACCGACGGCATCGTTGATCCAGGCTATCTTTGCGCCTTTTTCAAGCAAGGGCTTCAGGGCCAGTTTTCCCATACGGCCAAGGCCGTTCAGTGCGTAGGTGGTCATTTCGTTTCCTCGGTAGGCGTACGCCCGATTTCATCGACGGCGGATTGCAATGCGATCCGGTCAAGGCTTTCGACCGGCAATGACGAAAAGGCCTGAATCCGGCGCTTCAGTGCACCATAGGCGGTTTGAAAGGCCAGGCTTTTCTCGGCGTCGGTACCTTCGGCCTTAACCGGATCTTCCACGCCCCAATGGCCACTTATCGGTTGACCCTCCCAAGCCGGGCATTCCTCGTTGGCGGCCTGATTGCAGACAGTAAAGACAAAATCCATGACGGGCGCGTCCGGCGCCGAAAACTCGGACAGGTTGTTCGGCCGCAGGCCCGAGATATCGTGCCCCTTGTCGTGCAGAACCTGCACCGCAAAGGGATTGAGTTCTGAACTGGGCCGCGTCCCGGCCGAATAGACGTTGAACCGGTCGCCGCCGATCTGTCGCAGCAAGGATTCGGCAAAAATCGAACGGGCCGAGTTGCCGGAACAAATGAACAGCACATTGACCTTTCGGTTCGTCGCGGTGTCTTTTGGAAAGGGCATGCAGATATCCGGACGGCCACGGCAGCAATCCATGATCAGGAAATCCAGCATCTGCTGCACAGTTTTCATTTCAATCGAATAGAGCAGAGACGTCCCGGATCGTTCCTGTTTCACCAATCCCGACCGCTGCAATGCATTCAGGTAGTTCGACATGGTACTGGGTTTGATATCCAGCTCCGCCGCCAGCTCGCCTGCGGGAACCCTGTCAGGAAACCGTCGCATCAACATGCGAAACACGGTGATGCGCTGCGGGTGGCCAAGGATGGTAAACTGATCGATTATCTTTTCTATCATATTTCATGAAATATTGAAATAAAGAAGATGGGTCAATTTCATTCCGCATCGTCACAAAAAATTCACGGATCAGAGCGCCAATTTGAAAGACTGGCCGCAGGCCTTCGGTTCACAACTCGAGGCCCAGCCATGCTGAGCAACGTCAAAACGGTTACGACCGGGCTTGCAGGCGCCAGACTGACGGTTTAAACGAAACTTCGCATCCGGTCATAATCAGTTCCATATGACCTAAGGTGCCGCTGTAGCTCAGCTGGTAGAGCACGTCATTCGTAATGATGGGGTCGGGGGTTCGAGTCCCTTCAGCGGCACCAGATATATCCAGGTCAAACGGAATTCGGCCCTCGCAACCTCCGCTGCCCTGCCGACTGGCGCGCTAAGCGCGTTTCTCTCCGATCGAGGCAACACCCAGAACGTCCAGAACTTTCGCTTCGATATGCTCGGCATTCATGCCGGCCACCACATACATGTCCGCGGGGCTGGCTTGATCGATGAAAATATCAGGCAAAACCATCGAGCGGTATTTCAACCCCCGATCAAATACACCTTCATCCGCCAAAAGTTGAGCGACATGGCTGCCAAAACCGCCAACGGCCCCTTCTTCTATGGTGATCAACGCCTCGTGGCGGGATACCAGATCCAGGATCAGGTCACGGTCAAGAGGTTTGGCAAAACGAGCATCGGCAATCGTGGGCGTTATGCCTTTGGCTGAAAGGGATTCCGCCGCCTTCTGAACCTCTGCCAGACGTGTACCGAATGAAAGCAAAGCCACCCGCGCACCTTCCCGGATAACGCGGCCCTTGCCGATCTCCAGAACCTCGCCGCGTTCGGGCAAGTCCACCCCGACACCTTCGCCGCGCGGATAGCGGAACGCAATGGGGCCTTCGTCATGCGCGGCGGCGGTCGCCACCATATGCATCAGCTCGGCCTCGTCTGCGGCAGCCATGACGACCATACCGGGCAGGTTGGCCAAATAGGCAATGTCGAACGACCCCGCATGGGTGGCGCCGTCAGCACCGACCAAACCTGCCCGGTCGATTGCAAAACGTACGGGCAGGCGCTGAATCGCCACGTCATGTACCACCTGGTCGTAACCACGCTGCAGAAAGGTCGAATACATTGCGCAAAACGGCTTCATTCCTCCTGCGGCAAGCGCAGCCGAAAACGTCACGCCGTGCTGTTCGGCAATCGCCACATCAAAGCAACGTGACGGATAGCGCTCGGCGAACAGGTTGAGGCCAGTTCCGTCGGGCATCGCAGCAGTAACGGCAACGATCTTGTCGTCACGCGCGGCCTCATCCACCAGCGCCTTGCCGAATACAGACGTATAAGAGGGCGCGTTTGAAGGTGCCTTCTTTTGCTCCCCAGTAACCACATCGAACTTGGCCGTGGCATGGCCTTTGTCGCGGGCCTGTTCGGCGGGGGCATACCCCTTGCCTTTTTTCGTCAATACATGGATCAGAATCGGCCCGGTTGCCCGTGCTTTGACCGTACGCAGAACAGGCAGCAGCTGGTCCATGTCATGGCCATCTATCGGGCCGAGATAGGAAAACCCAAGCTCTTCGAACAGCGTGCCGCCCACCGCCATGCCTTTCAGCATCTCCTTGGCGCGCTTGGCACCCTCCCGGAATGGCTCGGGCAGCAATGAGACAGCGCCTTTTGCAGCAGCTTTCAGATCGTGAAACGGTTCTTCGGAATAGATACGCGATAAATAGCTGGACAACGCACCAACTGGCGGCGCGATGCTCATCTCGTTGTCGTTCAGAATGACGATCAGACGCTTTTTTAGGTGGCCTGCATTGTTCATCGCCTCAAAGGCCATGCCCGCAGACATCGAACCATCGCCGATCACCGCAATTGCGTCGCCCAGCCCTTCGGGCGTGACACCACCCAGATCCCGTGCGACAGCAAAACCCAAAGCAGCGCTGATCGACGTGCTGGAATGCGCAGCGCCAAATGGGTCATAGGGGCTTTCGCTGCGCTTGGTGAAACCGCTGAGGCCATCCTTCATGCGCAATGTGCGGATGCGATCACGTCGTTCGGTCAGGATTTTGTGCGGATAACACTGATGACCGACATCCCAAATGATCTTGTCTCGGGGCGTATCAAACACAGCGTGCAACGCGGTGGTCAGTTCAACGACACCCAAGCCGGCCCCCAAATGCCCGCCGGTCACGGCAACCGCCGAAATTGTTTCGGCCCGCAACTCCTGTGCGACCTGGTGCAGCTGCGCGTCCGAGAACTGCTTGAGATCCGCTGGGCGGTTCACAAGATCCAGCAAGGGCGTATTGGGGCGGTCAGACATGTGTCGCGTTCCTGGCTTAGCTGTCCCGGGCAATAACGAAGCGGGCGGCTTCCTTCAAGGTTTCCGCCCTCGGACCAAACCCGTCCAAAGCGGCGCAGGCCTGATCCACAAGTTCACTTGCGCGGGCTTTGGCAGCAGGCAGACCCAAAAGCGAAACAAAAGTGGCTTTCCCTGCCTCGGTATCCTTTTGCAATCGCTTGCCCGCCTTTTGGGCATCGCCTTCGATATCAAGGATGTCATCTGCGATCTGAAAAGCAAGACCCATTGCCCGGGCATATCGGCGCAACGGGTCAGGATCGGATCGGGCCATAACGGCGCCAACGCAGGCAGACCACTCGATCAGGGCGCCCGTCTTGCCGGCCTGAAGACGCGTGATTTCGTCCAGCGTCAGCGGATTGGCGGCCGTTTCCGCCGCAATGTCCAGCGCCTGTCCCAGCACCATACCTTGTGCGCCGCTGGCTTTGGCCAGGGTCAGGGCAAGGTCTGCGCGAATGTCTGCGGACCCAACCTGCGAACAGGTGCAAAGTTCAAAAGCAAGCGTCTGAAGGGCATCCCCGGCCAGAACAGCCGTGCCCTCATCCCACTCTACGTGAACGGTGGGCCGCCCGCGGCGCAGGTCATCGTCATCCATGCAGGGCAGGTCGTCATGCACCAGGGAATAAGCGTGCAGCGCCTCTATGGCCGTGGCCGGCCAGATCGCCCGGTCTTCTTCAACATCGTGCAGTCGGGCACTTTCCAATGCTAGAAACCCGCGCAGCCGCTTTCCGCCTCGGGTGGCATATGCCATGGCCCGGGTTACATCCACGTCTGCAAACGCGCCCAAAACCAGATCAAAATGGCTTTGAATGCTGGCAGCATCCTGCGCAAGTCTTTCGGGGAACATTCACATACCTTCGACAGGCGTCGTACCGGTCGGCTGACCACTGGCGTCCAGAGTGATCGCTGCGACTTTTTCTTCCGCGCGCTTCAACTCCTCCTCGCACCGCTTTTTCAGCGCTGCGCCGCGTTCGTACAGCGCAATTGATTGATCCAGCGCGACATCGCCACGTTCCAGCTGGCCGACCACGGCTTCAAGCTCTTTCATCGCCTGTTCGAATGTCATCTGGTCTACGGGAGTCTGGGTCATCGGGCTGCCTTTATCAATTCTTCCACATGGGCGCGTGTGGCCTGGGCCAGTGCGTTCAGATCATACCCGCCTTCCAGAGTCGAGACGATACGACCGTCGCAAACCTCGTCGGCAATCCTGCACAGCTCTGCGGTGATCCAGGCGAAGTCATCAGTGGCCCAGTTCAGATTGGCCAGCGGGTCGTCCTGATGGGCGTCGAACCCGGCGGAAATGATGATCAGTTCCGGCCTGAAGGCCCGCAAGCGCGGAAAGGCCTTCGTTTCATAGGCGGCACGCATCTCGACGCCGCCACTGCCGGGCGCCAGAGGGATGTTGAGAACCGTATCATGAACACCCGTTTCCTCGGGCCGGCCCGATCCGGGCCACAAAGGCATCTGCTGGCTGGTTATCACCAATGCCCGCGCTTCATCCCACAACAGGTCCTGGGTTCCATTGCCGTGATGCACGTCAAAGTCGACCACGGCCACACGATTCAAGCCGTGATGGTCCAGCGCATGTTTCGCCGCCAATGCTGCATTTCCAAACAGGCAGAAGCCCATGGCCGTTTCGGTTTCCGCATGGTGCCCCGGCGGGCGAATGGCACAGAACGCGTTCGATGCTTCACCGCCCAAAACCAGATCAACGGCCCGCACCGCCGCACCCGCCGCGCGGTATGCTGCGTCCACCGATCCCGGAGACAGGAACGTATCCCCGTCGATCTGTGCGAATCCGTCCGCAGGGCGCGCGGCCCGAATGTCGCGGATATAGCTCTCGGGGTGAATGCGCAGAAGATCGTCATCCGCAGCCAGCGGAGCCGTCACCCGCTTCAGCTCCAGCGCTTCCAATGCATGCAATATATGCTCCAGCCGCGCCACCCGTTCCGGGTGCCCGTCAGGTGTCACATGGCCCAGACAATCGGCGTGGGTCAAAAGGGCGGTTGTCATTGGGATCCCATCTTCATCTGGCTACAAATATCCTCGCCGAAGGCCAAAAAACGCCGCGCAGCGGCATCTCAATCCGGCGCAAGCATATACCCCGCGCCCCGCACAGTCTGCAAATAGCGTGGCTGCTTGGGGTCCTGTTCGATTTTGCGTCGAAGGCGCGTGATTTGCACATCCACCGCGCGCTCCTGCGCCTGACCCTTGTCGCGGCCCAGATCCTCGACCAGCTTGGCGCGGCTGATGGGCTCTCCGGGCTGGGCCGAGAATATCTTCATCAACTGGCTTTCGGTTGCGGTCAGACGGACCGGGGCTTCGCCCTGCCACATCTCACCGCGTTCAATGTCATAGCGGATGGGCCCGAGGTTCAGGATCTTCGCCGTGGTTTCTTCTGCCGGCGTTTCCGGCATCCGGCGCAGGATCGCATTGATCCGCAACAGCAGCTCTTTCGGCTCGAACGGTTTTGCCAGGTAATCATCCGCCCCGGCCTCGAGGCCCGCGATCCGGTGTTCCGTCTCGCCCTTTGCTGTCAGCAGCAGGATCGGTGTCGTATGCGTTTCCCGCAAAGCGCGGGTCAGACTGACACCATCCTCGCCCGGCATCATCACGTCCATGACGATCATGTCGAAATCCAACCCCGACAATACGCGCCGCGCGTGGGCCGCATCCCGTGCCGCAGTAACCAAAAACCCGTTTCGCATCAAAAACTTCTTGAGCAGATCACGAATGCGCTCGTCGTCGTCAACAATCAGCAGATGGGCATCCATATCGCTCATGTGGTCGTATCCCGAAGTTTCGTATAGGCATGACGCATATCAGCATCCATCATTGCTTCAAGCACTTTGCGAAATCCAGCCACGGCTTCGGGACCGGCATCCTTGTAGGCGGCGCGCATTCTTGCCCGCTGAGCATCCGACAACGTGGTTTCCAGCGACTGCCCCTTTTCTGTCAGAAATAGGTGGCGTTCGCGTTTGTCCACTGTACCCACGCGGCTTTCCACCAAACCATCCTCGATCAAGGTTCGCAAAACCCTGTTCAGAGACTGTTTTGTCACGCCAAGGATGGCCAACAAATTGTTGACCGTCGTGCCCGGCGCGCGGTTGATGAAGTGGATTGCCCGGTGGTGGGCGCGGCCATAGGCCATCTCTGCGAGGATGCGATCGGGATCAGCCGTAAAGCCGCGATAGGCGAAGAACATGGCCTCGATCCCCTGCCTCAATTGCTCATCGGTCAAAAACAAAAGGCTCTCGCCCCCATAACGCGGGGCCGGACGGATGTCGGACATATCATGCCTCATTCGTTACTACCGGGGCCGAGTTTATGTCAGCGTTATTGACATTCCAAGAGTAGAGCGGTATCGAATTGCAGTTTTTGCGCAATATTGTGTCCGCACCGGACCTAAATCGCGCAACAATCGAAAACTCAACCCGGTTCAGGAGGTTTCGCATGGCGGGGTATGATGATCGTGATGGCACCATTTGGATGGATGGCAAGCTGGTGCCCTGGCGTGAGGCCAATGTGCACATTCTGACCCACGCAATGCACTATGCGTCATCGGTATTCGAAGGCGAGCGCGCATACAACGGTAAGATCTTCAAAAGCCGCGAACATTCCCAGCGTCTGATCGCCTCGGCCGAAGCGCTGGACATGCCGATGCCTTATTCGGTTGATGAAATCGAAGCTGCGAAGGAAGAAGCGCTGAAAGCCAGCGGTTTGCAGGACGCATATGTGCGGGCGTTGGTCTGGCGTGGCTCGGGCGAGGATATGGGCGTGGCCTCGGCGCGCAATCCGGTGCGCATGGCCATCGCAGTCTGGCCTTGGGGCGCCTATTACGGCGATGCCAAGTTGCAGGGCGCCAAGCTGGACATCGCCGAATGGAAACGCCCCAGCCCGGAAACCATCCCGGTCCATGCCAAGGCGGCGGGTCTTTACATGATTTGCACCATATCCAAGCACAAGGCCGAGGCCAAAGGATGCTCGGACGCATTGTTCATGGACTGGCGCGGTTATGTCGCCGAGGCCACCGGCGCAAACGTGTTTTTCGTCAAGGATGGCGAGGTGCACACCCCGCTGGCAGACTGCTTCCTGAACGGCATCACCCGCCAGACGGTGATCCAGATGTTGAAAGACAAGGGCATCACCGTGCATGAGCGCCGCATCAAGCCCGAAGAAATGGCTGACTTCGAACAGTGCTGGCTGACCGGCACCGCGGCCGAGGTCACGCCTGTCGGACAGATCGGCGAATATACATTCGAGGTCGGCGACCTGACCCGCCAAATCGCCGAACATTACGAGAAACTGGTTCGCTCGTAAGACATTGCCCCCGCTTTGTCGGGGGCTTTTTGTTGCCAAACGTGCAATTTTTTGTGCAAACCGTTCGGCCATCTGGACGGATTGCACAGATTGCGTATCTTCGGCACATGTTGGACCTTCTCAGCGATATTCTCACCCGCCTTTCCCTGCGCGGCACGTTTTACTTTCGCACGTCATTCACTCCGCCCTTCGGAATTCAGGTGCCGGGGTTCGAAAACGTGGCGCGGTTTCATTTTGTGCAGCGTGGTGAGCTGAAGGTTCATGTCTCGACCACGGGCGAAACGCTGCGGTTGAGGCAGGGGGACCTGATCCTGATCCCCCACGGGGCGCCACACGCATTGCTCTGCGCCGAGGTCAAGCCGTTGGACGCATTGCCTCTGGAGCAGGTGCTGGAGCGCGCGGGCTACTCGGGCGAAGGCGTGCTGGTCTATGGCGGTGCTGACGAGGAACGGGATACACAGCTGATCTGCGGTCATTTCTCTTTTTCCGGCCCGGCCGGCCGAAACGGCACCGGGCATATGCTGATCGACCGCCTGCCGCCCTATATCCTGATCGAGAATTATGGCGAAGAGGCCGGATCGTGGATGGAAGCCACCCTGCGCATGATCGGCTCTGAGGTTTCAGGCGCAAAAATCGGTGGCGACCTGATCGCGCTGAAACTGTCCGAGGCCCTGTTCGCACAGGCGATCCGGGCCTATCTGGAGCGTCAAAGCCCGCAGGATTCCGCATTGGCAGGATTTGCTGATCAGCGCATCTCGCGGGCCTTGACCGCGTTCCACCAGGCCCCGGCCAAGGACTGGAGCGTCGCGTCTTTGGCACGTGTGGCGGGTATGTCGCGCACTGCCTTTGCTCAGCGTTTTGCTGAAAAGATGGACACTACGCCGATGCAGTACCTCACGGATTGGCGGATGCAAATCGCGTGCCACGGCCTGACCGAGGCAAGATGGAACGTTGCAGATGCAGCGGCCGAGGTCGGGTATGCCTCCGAGGCGGCTTTCTCACGCGTGTTCAAGAAACAGGTTGGGCTGTCACCGGCTGCGTACCGGGCGATGCATTGATCCCCCAGGTTTTTTGAACGATCTGCATGGTATTAGAGACGATCAGGAATTCAGCGTTCGGCATGGGCGTCCTACCTTCCCTTTATCATTGATTGAGAAAAGGAAGATCTGATGTCCCTGCGTTTCGTTACCCGCTCTGTCCATGCTTACCTCGACTACCCCGTCGCCATTGCCCTCATGACGTTGCCGTTCCTGTTGGGATTGGGCCAATCCAACCCCCTGGCCCTGTGGCTGTCGGTTGTCACCGGTGTTGCTGCGTTTGTTCTGACGGTACTGACGGATCACCACCTTGGGATTTGGCGGGTCCTTCCCTACAAGTTCCATCTGGCCGTAGACTTGATTGTCGGCATCACATTCCTGTTTGCACCCAGCGTCCTGGGGTTCTCAGGACTGGATGCGGTGTTTTATTGGCTGAACGGCGCGGCCGTGGTGCTTGTCATCTCGCTCAGCGCGCCCGAGCAGGAAGTTGCCGCATAAAACCGCTGACCACGGTTGTCCCAGTTTCACCGTAAAGCGCCAAGGTCCGAGCCGCCGGGGTTTTCATCCGGCGGCTCGTTTTTAAAAAAGCGGCCGGGCTTCAAAGGAATGCTCTCACTGTCACAACAGGCCATCCGGCTGCGGCTCGCAGCTGCCTCCGCGTGATCTGTTGTTTCAACTGACCCAGGTTCGCCCCATTCCAGTCACTGATTGAACCCGCACTGACATTGGCACGTTTCACCGAGAAGATAAGGTTTTCAGCCTTTGATGAGCCGCTCGGACGAGTGTGACGTTGCAGGTTTGTCGTGGACCTTCAGCAGCCAATACGGTTGGATTTCGCCATTTCCCTTGATATTGATAACCTCTCGTCTCTCGCAATCTACATATTCGGCTATCTCGTCTCTTACTTCGGGTGAGATTTGAACGCGCCCGGGTTCTCCGGTGCTTTCCATTCTTGAGGCGATGTTGACTGTATCACCCCAAACGTCAAAAAACGGTTTGTCGCCGCCGATTACACCTGCGATTACCGGGCCTTTGTGAATTCCGACCCGCAGGGACACCTTTGGATGCAGTTTGTCTGTCACCTGCTCGACCGTCGCAATCATATCAATCGCCAACGCCGCCATGCGAACAGAATCCGGTTGTCTCTCTTTGACCGAGGGGTCCAAACCACCTGCAACCATGTAACTGTCACCGATGGTTTTGATTTTCTCCAGCTTGTAGCTCAAAACCAGTTCATCGAATGCTGAGAACACGGAGCCCAGCAATTTGACCGTCGCCCTTGCCCCATTGGCGGCTGCGAATTCAGAAAATCCAGACAAATCAGAAAACAGAATTGTGGCGTCATCAATTCTTTCAGCGATTAACCTGTCCGGGTGCGCTTTGATGCGCCTTGCAATGCGCGAAGGCAAAAGAACATTTATCAGCCGCTCGGAAACAGCAAATTCCCTTTCCAAAGCATCTTCGTATCGATCTATTGCGGCATTTGCAGAATAGGAGGTGAAAAAAAGCGCCGAGACGATTCCCAAAATCAACACAATGAAAATAACATCCTGAGGTTGCCTTACAAATCCGTCCCGATATGACTGCGCAATAATATCCCAAATCGTTTCGCCGGGCGGTATATGCAAAGGAACGACAAGCGATATGTAAATAAACAAAGCTGCGCTGAGGATCGTTATCAAAGTGATCCAGCGCCAATATGCGGCCCCCAGAAAATAAAAAAGCAAGGGCGGGCCAACAAGCAAGACCAGATGATCTTCACCGTTTTTGCCGACACTGATGTCATGGGCCAGAAACAGGAATAACCACACTGTAAAATAAGCGACTTTGACCTCAAGGCCGAAGCGATCCAACGTCATCGTCAAAAGTGCCGCGAAGCCAAGACCAAAGTTTACCCATGCGAGATATCTCCAGTCTGGTCCAAGTTGGAACTGGTAGAAAGCTGTGAAGCCGAACCCAAGCGACGCAATAAAGGCTGCAACGTTAACAACTTGCATTTTTCGTCTTATTTTTCCATCGTCGATCGGATTTTCAGAGTCCACAATGTGTTTCAGCAAAGCATCGCCCCCGCGCCAGCTCTAAGCAAAATATCCCTCAAATCCCTTTCTTAGTCGATAAGCCCCAGGTTGTTTGTTCAGAAGTCAATTTCGCGTCGCGACGCCAACACAGCCTGAACCGCTTTTGGCCTCGCGCCCGCAAACGGGTGCCGTACTGCCCTGAAAATCGGCCGTTGGATCAAGTTGGCAACAACAATTCAGGTGGTGCTGTTTTCAGGGCCTCCAGTTTGCTCTGAATGATATTCGGCGATTTCTGTTCCAGATAGTAAGCAATGGTTTCCACGCGAATTCGGACAGAGCCGGCAGGTTTCGTCTCATCGAGATCCTGAAACACAAAGAAAAGCGTTCCAAGCGCTTCGGTAATTTCCTGGACTGGTGAATAAGTCGGCTGGTCCATTCCGCATTCATAGCTTGAAAACCGGATTGAACAGGTTATCCACGGCATAATAGATCCATAGCGTGCAGCCCAAAGAAGTTCGTTGGTGTTTGCACTGTGAGACGTTTTCCAAATATCCGAAATGTCAAAAGGGCTTTGAATTCGGCCAGCTTTGATCAGATCGCCGTATAACCAATCCAGTATCTCTGCGTCCAATGGCAGGTACTGACCCCAGAGGATCGGATAACCAAAGGCCTGCAACTCACTTTCAATGGCGTGGCCAATTCCGGTGTCCATGTGGTAGGGGCGGCCCAAGGCTAGGATGCAAGGCCGATGTTGCGTGGCGCACTCGGACAGTACCGCCAGACTTTGCCGCCGCAGACTCTGATCAAACTCTTGAAGGGCGTCATAAGCTTTGGCAACCGCAGCGCGCAGTTCAGCCAAGCGCAAGTCGGTGATTACGCCCTTCAGGGCATCGTACAGCTGCCGGGTCGCAATTTGTGGGTCTGCCAAGGATACGGCGGGCGAAAGATAATGTACGCCCACTTCCTTGAACACGTCCTTTTCCCGCCGAAATCCGGCTCGTGTACTTTCGGGGCCGGCAATAACGCGCGGGCAGGCCATGTTTTCCCGGACATGACCCCGCAAAAAGGATGGGACAGTCAGGATTATGGGAACGAACAGGATATCAATAGGGCGCTTTTGCCCGTCCAGCAATTCACCATAATGGCCGGACATGCACTTGACGGGGTAACAGCAATCAACAGCACCACGCCCTTTTCCGAATTTCAGCTGCTGTGCTTCCGATGTGTCCGACGAATAAACGATATTGCGGCGATTGATTCCCAGTTCAACAAACAATGTCGTCCAAAACCTGTGCGTCGACCACTGGTTCAGGACCCGAGGGATGCCGATCCGAAAATCCCGCTTGGGTGGTTTGGACTTAGCGAAAGGCGCCTTCGCGAACGCTTTCTGCAATATTTGGATTGGCATTCGCTTCCTCGTCGATTTGCTTTTTTCGCGCTTTCATCTCGGCTGCGTCTTCAATCAACCCTTTCGAGCAAGAATTGCCGGTAATCACCCGCTCCCACCCTTCCGCCAGAGGGACCTTGCTGTTTGCCCGGCCACGGCCGCCGGGGATCTGAACATCCACAAAGGCCCGGCTACAGTTCATCGCACACCACTTGCAGGTGGTTTTGCTGTTGGTTGTACTGACATATTCCAACTCTTCGATGCGGTCGTGCCCGACGAAGCGGGACGTTTGCCCGGTGTTCACATGTTCGAGCGCCAGAAGGGCGGCGCCCAAAGCGCCAGCCTCGCCAGCATGAGGGTGCACGGTAATTTCCGCGTCAGGAATTTTACCCCTGATGAAATCGATCTGGGCTTTGACGACGGCCAGGTTTCGATGTGTTCCACCTTGCAGGACAAACTTCCTGCCGATGGCCTTGAGGTTCTGAAACTGCCCGGCATAGACCCAAACATTCAGGGGCAGGACCGCAGCAAGGCTTGCCATGATTTCTTCTGCCGCCCACCCTTTGCGTTGCTGGTTCACGATGTCGGACTGAAGGAACACGCCGCACCCCATCATCAGTTTCGGCATCCGCTTGGCGCTGAAGGCTTTTTCGGCGTAATCCTCAAGCCGGACATCATAGCGTTCGGCAACGCCTTGAAGAAACGCCCCATTGCCGGAAGAACATTGGGAATTGAGCCGAAAATCGACGACCGCTTTCTGCCGCAACAGCATGATTTTGACATCGGTCCCACCGACGTCGCATATCGCGTCTGCGTCGGGATGTATGTGCATGGCTGCAGCCGCATGTGCGACCGTCTCAACCACTGGCACGTCCGCCCCCAAAATATCCTTCAGCAGATCTTTCCCGTACCCCGTCAGGCCAAGAGCGCCGATATCCTCGATCCCTGCATCGCGCAACTTGCGGAAAACGGACTTGGCGTCTTCGATCGGGTTTCCCTGACTATGCTGATAAACCGAAGCCTTAATTTCAGCGTCGCAGTCCAACGCCACCGCCTTGACCGTAGTGCTGCCGAAATCGCACCCGACATAATATGTCTCGGCCACAACGGGCTGGGGCATCTGGATCACTGGTTGCGTAAAATCCTCCAGGAACCGGGCGAGTTCACCGTTCCGGGCCAAGGCCTCTTGCCCGGTCTTGGCCTTTTCACCGTGTTGGCCTGTTTCCACCCACCATTTCAGGCCATCCGTGCCGGAATAGGCCCGGGATACATTTTGTTCCCGACGAGATATCTCGACGCAACCAAGGCTTGCATAGTACAAGGCATCGCCGGGAACCAGGATTGCATCGGTGACGTTCTGTCCTGCTTCCAATACGACATTGCGCTCGTCCCAGAGCGCGGCCAAATGGCTTGCCCATGCCTGCTGAAGACCTTGAAAGAACATGTTCGGCCCACCCAGCAAAAGCACTGATGGTGTGGGGGTGTTGCCTTTTGTCAAAGTCGCCAGGTTCTGCCGAACGACTGCGTCAAACAAGCTTGCGATGATTTCGGTCTTGGGAACTCCGGCCTTGACCAGACTGTTTGCGTCCGTCTCTGCAAAGATCCCACATTTGGCGCTGATCCGATGAAGGGTTTGTCCATCGAATGGCAGAGTGGTCAGCTCGTCCGGGGAGATGTTCAGTTTTCGTGCGGACTTTTCGATAAAGGTGCCCGTACCGCCGCTGCACGCTGATTGCATATAGACCTGCTTGGCCTTGCCTGCGGTAGTTGGTGTGAAGAACAACGTCTTCATGTCTTCACCGCCAATTTCAGACACGAAATGCACATCCGGATGCAACGCTTCGACGGCGGCGGCGACGGCGACAACCTCCTGGATTTGCCGCGCGTTCACATGATCTGCCAGTGTCCCTGCCCCGGATCCTGTAAACGTGACGACATCGCGACCGGCGGTCAGGCCGGCCTCCAGCTCCATCTGCGACAGCAGTTCAAGGGTTTTCTCGGCCTGGCGTGTTTTGTGACGACCATAGGCTTTCCAGATGACTTCGCCATCTTCCACCACGACGCCTTTTACAGTTGTCGATCCAATATCTACCCCAGCGAATTTCACAACGTGGTATTTCCCAGCTCAAGCACGACATTGGATGCCGTACCCACGGCGCCGCGATGGGGAACTTTCCAAAATGGCGTGTTGACCTTGGGATGCTCTTTGGCGCGCTTTCTGGCCTCGTCCGCAGTCAACCCGGCGGCGGCAAGAGCAGATTCAAATTCCTCCTGCGCGCGGATCTTGGCGTCTGCCAGCACCATCTGGCACCGCGACAAAGCGTGTACGTCGCTGTCCCCTTTTACCTCGATTGGGGCATAGAGCATGTCCGGATACCGGCCCTGTACGGCCGCCATTGCGCCGATGCTCATTGTGTTGGGAAGGCAGCCATAGGGCGACAGCTCGCAAATCATATGTGCTTTTCGCTGGGTATGCGCCCAGATCGCCTTGGCGATCAGCAAATCACCCTCACCCCCGTTGATCATGTTGTCAAAAAAAGGAGCCGCCAATTTGCCCAGCTTGTCCTGATCGGGCATCGGACGCGGAACACTCCCCAGCATCCGGCGCATCTGATCGTATTTGAACCTGAAAAAGCGCTGCCCAAGTTTCAACAGAACATAATTCTGACGCGCTTTTTCTTTTATCCCGAAACCCAGCTCCAGCTTTTGTCCGCCATACCGCATCAGGTAGTCGAACCATACGACCATCGGCGCCGGCTGAACTTCGGCGCCTTCGCCTTCAAGCCAGTTATGCATATTGTAGTTTTGCACCCCTTCGGCGGTGGCCAGATAGAACTCGCCGGTAATCTTGACCATCGGCTTGACCCTCAAGCGATCAAGCTGGATGTCTTCAAAATGGCCGCGCGCACGCCTCATGGCCTTCAGAAAGCGTCTGGTCGTCGCATGCCACAGGACTGATCCCCATTTCGGCATGTGTTTCGGCCTGCTCAACATGACGTCGTATATCTCGGAAACCGCCTTCTGAGCCGCCCGGTTGGTCGCTCCTTGCTCTAGCTCATAGGGTCGCAGCTGGTATTCCAGATCCTGAATGGCATCCGCAGCCATCATGCCCAAGGCCGTGCTCAGCAGCAGGTGAATGTCAGTCTGCAAACCGGCGTCTTTGCCTTTC
The DNA here is from genome assembly GCF_017872595.1 of Ruegeria sp. HKCCSP346. Classification (NCBI taxonomy): domain Bacteria; kingdom Pseudomonadati; phylum Pseudomonadota; class Alphaproteobacteria; order Rhodobacterales; family Roseobacteraceae; genus Ruegeria; species Ruegeria sp. HKCCSP346. Next base: position 3,054 of record NZ_JAEDOT010000007.1, on the reverse strand, counting down.
GACTGATCGATTTCATGCTGCTGAACCAGGAACATCCTGAACGCCTCGAGCCCCAGGTTCTTCAGCGCAAGCTCATAGCTTTGGTGATATTGACCGAAACGGCAGGCTCCGCAGGCCCCGGCGGTCACATAAACATATTTTTCGGCCACTTCGTCAGCCCCGATGGCCTCGGCTTCGTTTCTGAGGAAACTCGACAAGTTGCCCGTCGTGAAAGCTGTGGGGCAGCACTGTCCGACATCCGCCAGTTCACGTCCCAGGTACAAGTCTTCAACTGTCACATCAGGCAGGCGCTGCGCATTGTAGCCCGCGCTTTTGAACAGGCCTTCCAGCAGTTTTTCGGCGCGCCACGTAACCCCACCAAACAACAGGGTGACATCCTTGCGCTGATCCGCAGTAAAAGGACGAGGTTCGTAAGCCCTATAAGACTCTTCCAAAATACGACTCATAAAAATACCCCCCAACCAACATAACATGTATTTACAATGCACAATATATTATTCAGAGATCGCCTCAGGTATTGGGAGTCCGTGTGAAACAGGACCATCGGAAATTCAGGTTGTCATGGACGCCGGTCAGGCACTCTCAGCCTGGAAATCCATCAAATACCCAGGAATTTTTTTGCATTTCCTTCAAAGAAGTTAGGTGCACAAGGACTGATCTGTGGATCGCTGAAGAACTTGTCAAATTCGATCAGGTATTCACGGGTTCTGCCGACCATCAGGGGCATCGCCCAATCCGTTCCAAAACACACTTTGTCCCGGAAATGGTGCGGTGCGTTCTTGGTTCTCTTGGCCACTAGTACTGATTTCAATCGCTGAAATATCTTTGGCTTGAGCTTTGAATCCAGAATTCCCAAAAAATGACCCAAGCCAAGATAGACATTGTCGAATTCCTCAACCAAGCGAATAGCACGATAGGCAAATGTTTGGTCAAAATTGTTGGTTGCTGCCCATCCCATCCAATCTACTTCTTTTGCGCCACCACCATGAGCCAGGAACAACCAAAGGTCCTGGGCATTGTGGGTCTCCATCGCGTGCTTCCACAACTCTGGATCGGAATAGACGCCGTAACCTTTCTCCACCTCAAACCCCATCGGGCTGCAATGGGCAAACAAACGCAGGTTGTGGCTGGAGAAATGGCGAATGATGTCACCCATCTTGGCCTGTGCCATCGGGTAGGGCGCAGGGTTCTGCGCTTTTTCTTTGTACTTGTCCAGACTTCGCCCAGGGGCGACCGGGGTCTGGTAGCCGCGCATATCGATCGGCCGGATCCCCAAGGGCGGATAGATTTTGTATCCCGTTATCCCTAGTGCAACGCCTGAATCGACAATCTGTTTCCAGTTCCCGCCTCGAAACGGGTCAACTGCCCCAAAATTGATCAATTCATTCGGGTTCTCAGCTGCGAGTGACTGCATCCGGTCCATTTGTTCGGTGAAGTCAAAATACGGCGGTAGGAATCCGGGCATCCAAAATTCCTTGAGCTTGTCGAAGGCACGGCGCATATCCAGCAGGATACCCACGAAAAGGCTGGCTTCCGGGTCGCTCGGCTGACCATCCTTCTTGAAATCCCTCTTGAGCGCTTTGAACCGGTTTCGCTCGGACAAGGTCATGATGACAAAGAATTCAAGAAACTGAAAGATAATGCCGATTTGACCGATTGGAATGCGGACGGCACGAAAGCCGGCATCAGATCCAGGTTTGTACAACTCACCCGGCTGCATGTGTTCAGCTTCATGAAAGAAATCTCTTTCTGCCGCTTTTTGACCAGCGGTCCTGAAGGCCTCGGCCAGAAAACGGTCCAGCAAATCAGGGTCCGTGCCACTGTCTCCAAAGACGGACCTTTCAGAAATTCTGTCGCCGCCCACAAGCTGAACACCTATTGGGAGGTCACCCGCCCTTGAATAGTTGATATCACGGTCAATATCGTTCAGGGCTCGGATCAGCTCCTCTGTGTCCTTCCAATCTTGGTGGCTGGGGTTGGGTGTCGATTGATACTCTCTGATCTTCTCGCGAACTGGATGTGCAATGGCCCGCATAAGCCGGTCCACATCGTGATCGAGCAACGCGTCGATCAAATCGTCCTGGTCAGGTTCTTCCGTCGCGAGTTTGCTGAAGTCACTCATGCGGGTCAAACGAACCGCCAGAAAGGCCAACGCAAGCGAAAACCAATACAGTGAAGTGAACGAGTAGAAGATACTGTGCAACGGTAAATATCGCGCCGTGAACAGGTGGGTGTGCATGTCAATAAAGGTGTTTTTGTCAGTCATATTTTTGGCTCCACGAAATAAAATTCAGCCGGGAATTTTCTGTTTTCGTATGACTTTGCTGTCAGAAACCGGAAATGGCTTTTGGCCTTAATCTGCTGAGTTTAAGGTTTTTCGAAAATTTTTGCAATTTTCAGCCCCGGCAACCCGCTTCACCAAATCCAAGTTGAGCAGGGCATTTTGCGGTCAGTCCATGTGAGGTGTTGGCAGAGTTCTCAACACCTTTACCGCATCCGGCCATCGCCGATTGGTCCGCTATCGCATGGGAGATGTAGAAGCGTTCGAGATCGCGCGTCTTCAGGAGGTGGTTGCAAATGACTGGTAACTGGAAACCCATCGAATTTGCGGGCATTGCTGCACTGGCCCGGATCAATCTGCAAACTCTACTGGCCGAATGGTTGCCAGATGGCCGGATCATCGGGAGCGAATGGGTGGCGCCGAATCCCACCCGCGCAGATCGGTCGCGGGGTTCGTTTCGGATCAATCTCGACAGCGGACTGTGGGCAGACTTCGCGACGGGTGAAAAAGGCGGGGATGCCATCAGCCTTTTTGCCTATCTGAACGAGGTGCAGCAAGGTAGACCACACGTGCGCTGGCTCGGCGCCTAGCCTTTGTTGCACATTCACCACAGGACGACTCCGCTCCTGTTGCTTCCACAGTGCTTCCAGCGGTATCGGCACAAATAGAAACACCGCCTTGGGGCGGCGGGTAAAAAGCTGTAATCAAGTGATTTATTTTGGTTGCGGGAGTAGGATTTGAACCTACGACCTTCAGGTTATGAGCCTGACGAG
>NZ_JAEDOT010000006.1:0-212641 GCF_017872595.1 Ruegeria sp. HKCCSP346 | reverse complement strand
TCATCGCAGGTTCGGCTCTGGCCGCGATGGAAGGCAACAACCCGGAAATCGGCGAGAACAAGATCCGCGAACTGATGGCGGCTGTTGATGAATATATCGACACCCCTGAGCGTGCCGTTGACCAGCCGTTCCTGATGCCGATCGAAGACGTGTTCTCGATCTCGGGCCGTGGTACTGTTGTTACGGGCCGTGTCGAGCGTGGCGTGATCAACGTTGGCGACGAGATCGAAATCGTCGGCATCCGCGACACCACCAAGACCACCTGCACCGGCGTTGAAATGTTCCGCAAGCTGCTGGACCGCGGCGAAGCAGGCGACAACATCGGCGCGCTGCTGCGTGGTGTTGACCGTGACGGCGTTGAGCGTGGCCAGGTTCTGTGCAAGCCGGGTTCGGTGACTCCGCACACCAAGTTCGAAGCCGAAGCCTATATCCTGACCAAGGAAGAGGGCGGCCGTCACACTCCGTTCTTCGCGAACTACCGTCCGCAGTTCTACTTCCGTACGACGGACGTGACCGGCACCGTGACCCTGGCCGAAGGCACCGAGATGGTCATGCCCGGCGACAACGTGTCGTTCGGCGTTGAACTGATCGCGCCCATCGCGATGGAAAACGGCCTGCGTTTCGCGATCCGCGAAGGCGGCCGCACCGTCGGCGCCGGCGTCGTGTCGAAAATTATTGAATAATTCGCGCAAGCGAATGATCAGACGGAAAGGGCGTCCTTCGGGACGCCCTTTTTTGTTTTTCCCGAATGGTGCTAGAAGTTGAGAGATGAAGTCTTTTCAATTTAAGTGAGGTTACATGTCAGGCGATAGCAATGAACAACCCGGGATAGTTCAAAAAGATGATTGGTTTAGGGGAATAGCCGAGGCAGCTAAGTGGCCGCTTGCTGTTGGTTTTCTTGTTTCTTTCCTCGGCCTATTCCTTTTGCTCAAATATGAGCCATCCACGTTGTTCTGGAAGGTCGTCTATGCCGGGATCACAGAACTTGGCTTCGCGTTTGTTATCGCCTGGATTGTTCTTGCGACGCTGGAAGTGCGCGCAAGGGATGCGCACGAAAAGGAGGTGATGGAGCGTAGAGAGGAATTTGAAGGAGAGCTTTTGAATAGAGAGAAGATTCTCAACAAGAACATCTTCGACTACATCTACTCGGTCAGGCTTCCCAAGGACATTTTCTTGAGCATCGAAAAGAACATCTTTCAGAGCCCGTTCGTGAAAGACTATCAGAGAATAGACTATCATTTTGAGGAAGTAAAAAAGGGATGGGTCCTGATAAGGGGCGAGTTTGAATATGAAATTCGCAACGTGTCGCGCGAAAAGAAGCCCTTTGACATCAAGTTTTACATAGAGAAAGAGCTTGGGGATGCCCCGCCGCCGTTTGTACAGAAAGGCTTTTATAAGGTCATTGTTGACGGCGAACACCTGTCTACTGAAGACATACAAGCCGCGGATGAAGAAGCAGAAGATACTGTCGAATACACCAACTTTAAGCTGGTGAAAAAGTTGAGCCCAGATCAAACTATGAAAGTTGTGCTGGGGTTTCATTTACGCAAACGGACCACCGACTCGGAAATCTGGCAGTCGTTAGACACTTGTTCACACTTGGACGTTAAGATCAGCTACGACCCGCGTGAGTTTGATTTGCATGTTACCACCATTCACCCGAACGATGAGTTCACTGCCGTTGACAAGGATGATTATGGCGTGAGGGTTGAGATGAGCGAACCTTTGCTCAGGGGTAACGGGGTATATCTGTGGTGGGCTTCCATGGGCGGGCATGAAGAGCCAAAGCAGTTGACCCGGTCAGAGGATATGGCTACCCATGAGGAGAGGATGCAGGCAAGCGACTAAAGATTATGGCAGTTTTGACACATTTTTGTCATAATGTTTGCAAGTTTGCAGCTCAGACTTAAGTTGTTTGCAAAGGAGGGTTCGTGTATGATTTCTGTTCGGAAAAACCTGATGCCCGGAGGTGGCACTGGTTGCTGAATTCGGAGCGTTGCGGGCGGGCGAAAGTCGGCTAATGCGACCAAACACGGCGGCTGATTGAAGGGGGGTCCTTTCACAGCTTCTAGACAACAAGGGGCGCCTAACCGGGCGCCCCTTGTTGTTTCTCTGCTCGTGGGTGCTTTTTGGGTGTGTAGATCGAAATAATCTGAGCATAGGGAGTGAGAACGAAACTTGGGTGCCCGAACGTTTCACCCGTTCAAACGGTTAAGTGAGAACGCGCTGTGATCGAAATTCGTACGGTCGATCATTTCGACGCCGCCTCGTTAGCCGCCGCCCGAACAGCCCGGATGTTCTCACCATAAACCTCCGGCTGATCCACCGATCCGCCCTTGAACACCGCCGATCCGGCCACCAGCACATCCGCACCCGCCGCGGCCACCAGCGGGGCGGTATTCGGGTCGACGCCACCGTCAATCTCGATATGCACTGGACGATCACCGATCATCTGACGCAGTTTTTTAACCTTGCCAGTCATGTCGATGAATTTCTGGCCCCCAAAGCCGGGGTTCACGGTCATCACGCAAACCAGATCCGTGAGGTCCAGCAGATGCTCGACCGCTTCGGCTGGGGTGCCGGGGTTCAGGGCAACGCCGGCTTTCATTCCGGCGCCGCGAATGGCCTGCAAGGTGCGATGGGTGTGGGGGCCGGCTTCGACATGTGCGGTCAGAATGTCCGCTCCGGCATCGGCATAGGCCTGGATGTAGGGATCGACCGGCGTGATCATCAGGTGAACGTCCATCACCGTTTTCACATGCGGGCGAAAGGCTTTCACGGCCGGAGGGCCAAAGGTCAGGTTTGGAACGAAATGGCCATCCATCACGTCAACATGAACCCAGTCGGCGCCCTGCGCTTCGATGGCCTGAATTTCCTGCCCAAAATTGGCGAAATCGGCGGACAGGATAGACGGCGCGATCTTGATGGTGCGGTCAAAGCTCATGGTGGCCTCGTATCAGCTGAAGAGTCGCGGATGCGTATACCCCTGAGCCGGTGGGATGGATAGCCCCCGCAAACGCTGTGCCGCCACAAAACTCTTGCCGCGTGGCATCTGACCCAATGGGTTGAGACCTCGGCCCGGAGGTCGGATGCGGCTGAGAATCCTAGTTCGCTGATGCCTCGTTCAGGGTCAGCGTTACACGCTCACCCGCGAAAACCGTGCGGCCGTACTCGACTGGCCGTCCATCCGGGTCGGCATTGACGCCGACCGAAAAGAGAACAGGAGCACCTTCTGACAATTGAAGTTGTAGCGCCTGCGTTGCGGTCGCCCCGCGCGCGGTCAGGCGAGTCGAGACGCGGACGTAATCCCTGATGCCGCAGGCTTGCAGCGCTTTGGTGACGGATTGGGTTTCGGTCAATGTCTGCAAGATATCCGGAAATCGTTCCGCGGGGAAAACGCTTTGAAACAGGGCTATGGGCTGCCCGTCCGCCAGGGATAATCCGTCATAGACGTGCACTGGATCACCCTTGTTAAGGCCCAGAGCTTCGGCTTCGGCTTCATCGGCGACGCGCGTGGTCAAAGCCAGGATTTTCTTACCCGGTATCTTGCCGCTGGCCGAGATGTTCTTGTGATAGCGCACCCTTTTGCCGATCGGATAATCCGTTGGCCGTGCCGCAACAAAAACGCCCGCACCGCGCCGAGCGTGCACCAGCCCCTGATCAGACATGTCAGCCAAAGCGCGCCGTACCGTGTGGCGGTTGACGCCATGGGTGGCGGCCAGCTGGGTTTCGGTCGGCAGGCGATCTCCGGTTTGATAGCGCCCCTCGGCGATGTCCGAGGTCAGGCGCAGGGCAATACTTTTCCAGATCGGCGTTTTGCTCATTCCACCAAACCTTCAAACGGTCGCAGATTGCGTTTTGACAACCTGTCGGTTAACATTTGTCTAGTTGTATAGTTCATGTAGACAACCTATCCAAGAGGCTTTGATGGCAAACCAGACGAAAATCGGGATCAAGGCACGGAAGGAATGGATGGGTCTGCTGGCGCGCGCGCCGGACACTGCCCTAATGGCGCTGTGGGACGGCATTCAGGACTGCCCGAGTTTCGAATGGCTGCGCAGGCCCGAAGTGGGTGGTGTCATGGTGCGTGGCCGCATAGGAGGAACCGGCGCTTTGTTCAACCTGGGTGAAATGACCGTTACGCGCTGCTCGGTCGTGTTGCAGGATGGTACGGTCGGTCACGGATATGTTCAGGGCAGGTCGAAATCCAAAGCAGAAGCGGCGGCATTGATTGATGCGATGATGCAGACGGCCGCTGCTGGTGATTTGCAGGAACGGCTGCTTGATCCGCTGAGGCTGCAAATGCAGTCGATCAAGACAGCGCGCGCCGCAAAGGCAGCGGCCACCAAGGTCGAGTTTTTCACGCTGGCTCGGGGGGAAGACTGATGCCTGTTCAAATGCGGTACTCGGGGGGCTTTCAAGACGCACCTGTCGACGCGGCACATGCATTCCGCGCGGCCATGACCGCCATGGCACGCCCGGGTGAACTCCGCACCCTGACTGGCTGCGCACCACCTGCGCCCTTGTCCGTCGCGGCTGGCACGCTGCTCCTGACGCTTTGCGACGCCGAGACAAACGTTCATCTGGCGGGTGAAGCCGACACCGATGTGGTGCGCGAATGGCTGACCTTTCACACGGGTGCACCGATAGTGGCGGCGGAAGAGGCTGATTTTGCCCTTGGTACGTGGGATGCACTGGCGCCGCTCAACACCTATTGTATCGGGACGCCGGAATACCCGGACCGGTCCGCGACACTTGTTGTGGAATGCAAGCGGCTGGAGCAGAACGGAGCGGTTCTGAGCGGCCCCGGCATCCGGCACACGGCGCGGCTTTCTCTGCCGGATGTTCCGGCTCTTCAGAACAATGCGCTGCTTTACCCTTTGGGGTGTGATTTTTTCTTCACCTGCGGTGAGGCGGTCGCGGCCCTGCCGCGTAGCACGCAAATCAGGTCCAGGGGGTAAGCCATGTATGTCGCTGTCAAAGGGGGCGAAAAAGCTATCGAAAACGCCCATGCGTGGCTTGCCGAAGAACGCCGCGGTGCGACAGATGTCGCGGAACTGAGCTTCGCGCAGATCCGTGAACAGTTGGGCCTTGCGGTGAACCGGGTCATGGCTGAGGGGTCGTTATACGATCCCGACCTTGCTGCGCTGGCAATCAAACAGGCGCGCGGCGATCTGATCGAGGCGATTTTCCTCGTCCGCGCTTACCGCACGACCCTGCCTCGTTTCGGCTATTCCAACCCCGTCAAAACCGGCGACATGGCCTGTGATCGCCGGATCTCGGCCACGTTCAAAGATGCCCCCGGTGGTCAGGTTCTGGGGCCAACCTTCGACTACACCCACCGATTGCTGGACTTCAAGCTGGCGGCCGAGAGCGAAGTTCCAAAGGCGCCTGAAGGCCCTGTGCGGCTGGAATCAACGCCACATGTTACCGCATTCCTGAAGGATGAGGGTATCATTCAGGATGAACCGGCCCGCGATGACGTTCCGGGCGATCTGACCCGTGAACCGATGGAGTTCCCGTCCACCCGCCCGGCGCGCCTTCAGTCGCTGACCCGTGGGGACGAGGGATTTGTGCTGGGCATGGCTTATTCGACCCAGCGCGGTTACGCCCGCAACCACGCCTTTGTCGGAGAATTGCGTATCGGCAAGGTCGTGGTTGAGCTGGACATCCCCGAGCTGGGCTTTGCCATCGATATCGGCGAGGTCGAGCTGACCGAATGTGAGACGGTGAACCAGTTCACCGGTTCGAAAACGGAACCGCCACAGTTCACGCGGGGCTATGGGCTGGTCTTTGGCCAGTCTGAACGAAAGTCCATCGCGATGGCGCTGGTCGATCGGGCCTTGCGGTGGGAAGAGTTGGGTGAAGACAACGTGGGCGCGCCCGCGCAGGATGAAGAATTTGTTCTGAGCCATGCGGACAACATTCAGGCTACCGGCTTTCTCGAACATATCAAGCTGCCGCATTATGTCGATTTCCAGTCCGAGCTGGAACTGGTCCGCAAACTGCGCCGAAAGGCCCAAGAGCGCATGTCAGAGGAGGCCGTGGAATGAAAGCCGTCGTTTTTGATATCGGAAACGTTCTGGTCAAGTGGGATCCGCATCTGGCATGGCTGGAGGAGATGGGCAGCCGCGAGGCGGTGGCAGAGTTCCTGACGCGCATCAATTTCCCCGAACGCAACCTGCGGGCCGATGGAGGAGAGATGTTCGCCGATCTGGCCGCTGAACTGGAAAATGCGGAAGATCGGCAGCGCCTCAGTGTTTACGTGGAACGTTATGCCAGAACCGTTCCGCAAAAGATCGAGGGAAGCTGGCGCCTGCTTTACCGCCTGAAAGAGAAAGGCACTCCGGTTCATGCGATCACCAATTGGTCAGCGGAAACCTGGCCTGTCGGCGTGGGGGCACATCCCGAATTGGGCGAAGTGTTTGGTGTCACCGTCGTGTCGGGGCAGGAGAAGCTCTTGAAGCCTCAGCCAGAGATTTTCCATCTGTTGTGCAAGCGGGCCAGGCTTTCACCCGAGAACTGCATTTTCATCGATGACGGGCTGCACAATGTCGAAGGCGCGCGTGCGGTGGGCATGGATGGGATCCACTTCACCGCGCCGCACGCGCTTGAACGCGCTCTTGCAGAAAGAGGCTGCTTATGAGCGCGTACAACTTCGCCTATCTGAACGAACAAACCAAGCGGATGATCCGGCGGGCGATCCTCAAAGGTCTGGCCATACCGGGGTATCAGGTGCCGTTTGCCAGCCGCGAGATGCCGATGCCCTATGGCTGGGGTACCGGGGGCGTACAGGTTTCAGCCGCGACGTTGACGCCCGAGGATACGTTCAAGGTGATCGATCAGGGCGCAGACGACACGACCAACGCCGTATCCATCCGCAAGTTCTTTGAAAACACCGCAGGGGTCGCCACCACGGAAAAGACGGAACAGGCCACAATCATTCAGACCCGCCACCGCATCCCCGAAGCAAAACTGCGCGAAGATCAGATCATCGTTTATCAGGTGCCGATTCCCGAACCTCTGCGCTTTTTGGAACCGCGCGAGACTGAGACGCGCAAGATGCACAGTCTTGAGGAATACGGGCTGATGCATGTGAAACTGTACGAGGATATCAGCCAGCATGGGGCAATTTCGACCGCTTATGCCTATCCGGTGAACGTGGCTGGACGCTATGTCATGGACCCGTCCCCGATTCCGAAATTCGACAATCCAAAGCTTGAGATGGACGCGATCCAGCTGTTTGGAGCCGGGCGCGAGCAGCGTATTTATGCGGTGCCTCCGCATACCAAAGTCGTGAGCCTCGATTTCGAGGATTATCCGTTCGAGGCCACCAAGGCCGATCATCCCTGCGATCTGTGCGGGGCCGAAGACAGCTATCTGGACGAGGTTATCATGGATGACGCGGGCAACCGGATGTTTGTCTGTTCTGACACGGATTACTGCCGGTCACGGCGTGAGGCGGGGCATGCAGGCCAATTGGCCGGAAAGAACGCGCAATGACCCCTCTGTTGCAAATCAAAGGCATTGAAAAAAGCTATGGCCGCCGGATCGGATGCGCGGATGTGAATTTTGATCTCTTCCCCGGAGAAGTAATGGGAATCGTTGGTGAAAGTGGGTCGGGCAAGTCGACCTTGCTCAACTGTATGGCCGGCCTTCTGAAGCCGGATGCCGGGCAGGTGATCTTTGATACCCGTGCAGACGGCCCGGTCGATACGGTCACAATGTCCGAGCCAGAGCGCCGGATGCTGAGCCGCACCGATTGGGCCTTTGTCCATCAACATGCGCGCGACGGGTTGCGGATGTCTGTCAGCGCCGGAGGCAACATTGGCGAGCGGCTGATGGCCGTCGGCGGACGCCACTATGGCAGCATTCGGGGCAAGGCCATTGACTGGTTGGGCCGGGTCGAGATTGACGAGAGCCGCGTCGATGACCGCCCAAGCGCGTTTTCGGGCGGGATGCAGCAGCGTTTGCAGATCGCGCGCAATCTGGTGACAGGTCCTCGGCTGGTGTTCATGGACGAACCGACCGGTGGTCTGGATGTGTCGGTACAGGCGCGTTTACTGGATTTGTTGCGCGGACTTGTGCGTGAGATGAGGTTGAGTGCGATCATCGTCACCCATGATCTTGCCGTGGTGCGTCTGCTGGCGGATCGGTTGATGGTGATGAAAAGCGGTCGCGTGGTCGAGGCCGGGCTGACGGATCAGGTACTGGACGACCCGCAACATGCCTATACGCAGTTGCTGGTGTCCAGCGTTTTGCAGGTTTGAGGCTTTGGGGAAAGATGAAGCGATGATTGAACTTGTCGATGTCAGCAAAAGCTTCACCCTGCACAATCAGGGCGGCGCCGCGATCCCGGTGGTAAAAGGCGCGTCTCTGAAAGTGGAACCGGGTGAGTGCGTCGCCCTGACCGGGCCGTCGGGTGCAGGCAAATCCACGCTGATGCGGGTGATCTACGGCAACTATCTGGCGGCCACTGGTCAGGTGCTGGTCGCAGGGTTGGACGTGGCCCGGGCTGAACCGCGGCAGATCCTGTTGCTGCGTCGTGACACGTTGGGCTATGTCAGCCAGTTCCTGCGGGTCGTGCCTCGGGTGCCGACGCTGGACGTTGTGGCAGAGCCGCTGCTGGCAGCGGGCTGTGACAGGCAAGTGGCAATGGACAGGGCAGCCGGATTGCTGAAACGGCTGAATATTCCCGAACGTCTGTGGACCCTCAGCCCGACGACTTTCTCGGGCGGCGAAAAGCAGAGAGTGAACATTGCGCGGGGCTTTGCGCATGAATATCCGGCAATGCTGTTGGATGAACCGACCGCAAGCTTGGATGCGCAGAACCGGGAAACGGTTTTGTCCCTGATCGAAGAGACAAAGAACAAGGGCGTGACGATTGTCGGGATTTTTCACGATCTCGACGCACGCGAACGGGTCTGCGATCGCGAGGTCGATGTCTCGGACTTCACGCCGGGGATGGCTGCATGACGCTTGCTCCGATCATAGCGGTCGTGGGTCCTTCGGGGGTCGGAAAGGACAGCGTAATGAACGCGTTGGTGGTCCGGGCGCCGGGTGTTCAGCGGCAGCGGCGGGTGATTACCCGTCCCGAAGGCGAAGACGGCGAAGATTTCGACCGGGTCTCGGTCGATACATTTCAGCGAATGGAACGGGTTGGTGCGTTTGCGCTGAGTTGGCATGCGCATGGGCTATATTACGGTGTGCCAAAGACGATCACGCGGCAGCGGCAGGTGGCCGTGGCCGTTCTGGTCAACCTGTCACGAACGGTGTTGCTTGAGGCGCAGGAGGTGTTTGGTGATCTGATCGTGATTTCCCTGACGGCCAAGCCCGAGGTTCTGTCCGAACGCTTGTCCTTAAGAGGGCGGGAAAGCAAGGCGGAACAGACGCGGCGTCTGGACCGGGCCCAAACGTCTTTGCCCAACGGTTTGAATCAGGTCCTGGAATTCGACAACTCCGGTGCGATGGAAGATACGGTTGCCGAAATCCTGTCGCACCTTCAACCGGAAAGCCCGTAGCGATGGATAAGGTAGAAGCGCCCGTCCTCAGCCTCGCCCGTAAGGGCCAGATCCGTGATCTGGAAGGGCTGCGGCAGCAGTGGGACCAGATCGGTTTGCAGCGCGTTCCGAGTTGCTCTCAGGGTTGGTTTGTCCAGCTTGCCGCTCAGCGTGATGTGAAAGCGGAACGCGTCCAGTACGTAAGGATAGCCCCACTGAACCAGGTTGGCGTCTTGCTCTGGGGTCAACCCGGCGGCGCGACGGCGGGCCAGTTCGGCCTTGGAGGTAGGCGCACGAAAGCTGTCCAGTTCCCGAACACAGGCCGCGGCAAGCGCATTCAGTGCCCGCGTCTCACCCAACGGACGCAGGGTCAGAAAGCGCCCAAACCGGGCGATCTCGAGGCCATCCAGCGACACAGGTGGTTGGCGGGAGGCGAGCGACCTGCACGCCTCTTGCAGGGCTTCGAACGTTTTGCCGTCGCGCAGTCTGAACGGTGGCTTCAGTGTCGCGTGCAGCCCGTACTTGCGCGGTACTTCCGTGACAGCGGCAACGTCGATGCCTTCGACAATCGGATGGGCAACCGGCTTTCCCGCCTCCATGTCCCAACCCAGCCAACTGGTTGCAAATTTCGCCCATTCCTTTCCCGCAGGCGGCGCAAAATAGATCGCGTATCGCGTGAATGTCATGTCGGCCTCCTCTTGCGTGGCCTTCCTCGGTCTCAACATGCGTGAAGTTCAGATGACAGAAGAGTTGATCCTTGCCAATGCCACGCTTGTATTGCCGAATGAAACCGTAACCGGCAGTGTCCGGATTGTGGGTGAGGCCATCGCTGAAATCGACACCGGAAACGGGGTTCCCGCGGGCGCGATAGATTGCGAAGGCGACTATGTCAGCCCCGGCCTTGTCGAGTTGCACACGGACAACCTTGAACGTCACATTCAACCGCGCCCACAGGTGAACTGGCCCCATGCCGCCGCAATTCTTGCGCATGATGCGGAATTGGCCGGCGCCGGGATCACGACAGTGTTCGATGCCATGCGGGTTGGATCGATCCCGTCGGGCGCGCGGCGGTATGGGGAATACGCCCGTGGCCTGTCGCAGGAGCTGTGGGATCTGCACGAACAGGATGCGCTCAAGATCAGCCACTTTCTGCACTTGCGGGCCGAGGTGTGTTCGGAAACTCTGGTTGAAGAGCTGAGCGAATTTGGACCGGAAGACAGGGTTGGCATTGTGTCCATAATGGATCACACACCCGGTCAGCGTCAGTTTCGCGATATGGGCAAGCTGGAGACCTTTCTGAAGGGCAAATATGCCATGGATGATGACACGTTCCTTCAGCACGTGGCGCAATTGAAAGGGCTTCGAGATCGCAATGGCGCACTGCACGAGGTCGAAGCTGTCAAAGCTGCCCGCCGTTTCGGAGCAGTATTGGCCAGCCATGACGACACGACTGAAGATCAGGTGAAAGTGTCCGCAGGTCACGGCATCCGTCTGGCCGAATTCCCCACAACCGTCGAAGCGGCACGCGCCTGCCACAAGAACGAAATTCTTGTCATGATGGGCGCGCCGAACATAATCCGCGGGGGGTCGCATTCAGGCAATGTTGCTGCCCACGAGCTGGCTCAGCTTGGGCATCTGGATATCCTGTCTTCGGATTATGTGCCGTCGGCCTTGTTGCTTTCAGCGGTTAGGCTGGGCGAGATCTGGGGCGACATGGCGCGGGGGATGAAGACGGTAACGCTGGCCCCGGCTCGGGCGGCAGGGTTGGAGGAGCGGGGCGAGTTGCGCGCCGACGCCCGCGCCGATGTCATCCGCTTCCGGATGCGCGCGGGTGTACCCGTCCCGAGTTCGGTCTGGGTGCGCGGTCGACGCGTGGCGTGATCAGGCCGTGTAGAACAGGTAACGGTCCGGGGCGATTGTCTTGGGCCCCTGGATCTGGGCAAAGCCGACCAGGGGCTGACCTGAAATCAACAACCCTCCGGGCTGCATGACTTTCGCGATCAGCGGGCTGAGACGCTCTGCTTCGGCGACGTCCTCGTGCTTGATGCCGCGTCCGAAATCGTAATGCGCCAGCGCGATCCTATGCCCGTCGGCCGCCAGTCTGAGCAGCATCGGTTCAGCCTCACCTTGCAGGAAATCCTCGGCCGGGGGGGTGCTGTCCGGATGGCATTGCAGGACCCGATCCATCACCCAGATCCGGCGCTCTGGCAGGATTTCACGCAGGTGGTCATAGGTGCGGCCATTGCCCAGGCCCATATCCAGCACATCCCCCGGCTGGCCACTGATCCGCTCGGCCGCCCAGTTCAATCCGTCGCGTTGGGCCGTCAGTCGGCGCAGCATGGAATCCAATCGGCTCATGGTGATGTCCTCATTCGTTCTCTGGCGCGACCCAGGCTGTGGCGGGCCCGCTCAGCAATTTGCGCAGCAGGGCCTCGGTAAAGGTCCAGATGTCCTGATCATGGACCAGATGATGGGTCAATATGCCGAAGGGCTCGGTGTTGTCTGAACGGCCTTCGCGTCGGTCTCGCAGAAGACCAGCAGTCTGTGCGATCAGGGCGTCGGCTGAGATCAAGCCACGCGACCCGCGCCAGTCGATCGGATCAAGGTGGGTATTGATCTGCTCAAGACCCGGTGCGGCCAGGCATGATTTGCGGGGCGTTGCGGTGGACAGGATGCGGTATCCCAGCTTTGGCAACTGTTTGGCCATTTCGGGTGCAATGCGATTCCAGGGGGGCACGAACATTTGTCGCATATTGTCACCAAACAGGGACCGAAGACGCACCATCCCGGCCTCCGCATCCGTCACCATCATGTCCAGCGGACGGTCGAGCCGAAACTCGGCCTTCTTCTCGCCGCGGGGCGCATGGTTTGTATGCGCCCACCCGTGTACGACCGGAACAAGAGACGCGCGCGCGGCGACGTATTCCGCCAGCGCGGGCGTCGCGTCGCGTGGAATGACGGCCAGATGCACGGGCAGGCCCAGTTTGTCGGCCAGCTCGGAAAGGCGGTCCAATTGCGGTGTTGGCGCAATGGCATCATCATCGCGCCACCACACAGGCAAGGGCAAGCTTTCGGCGCGCCAATGATTCAACTCGACGTCAAGTGGGCGCCAGTCGGGGTTCATGTGCGCTGCTCCAGCAGGCGCTTGGCGATGTGGACGGATTGGATGGCCCCGTCAAAACCGAAATCCTGTTGTACACGGGGGCCGTCGGCCACGACACGCTCCACCGCCCGAGCCAATGTCGCCCCGCTCAACGCTCGGCTTTCCAGAACTTCGATTGCGGGCAGATCGGACAGGCTCTGCCCGCGCAGCCCTTGTTCCACCTCTTTGCCGTCGTCGAAAGGTACAAACACGGCGGGGGTGCCACTTTGAAGGATATCCATGGCAGTGTTGTAGCCGCACATGCTTACCGATGCCGCTGCCAGGGGCAGCATCTGGCGGAAATCCGGCCGCACAGGTTCCAGAACAACCGAAGCACCTTCGGCCATCCGGGACAATTCCGCGATCCGCACCTTTGCATCCGTTCCACCGACCAGCAGGCGCCAGCGCCTGTTGGGCATCTTTCGGGCGGCCTCGATGGCCGCGCGAAAGATCGGTTGCCCGACTGATCCGCCGCCAGCGCTGACCAGGATTTCATCCTGGCCCGCTGCGTCGGGGTGAGGTTGGGGCAATGCAGGCGCCACAAAGCCGGTGTAGTGAAGTCGCTTGGCCAATCGGTCCGACACCGGCCAGCTGACCGACAGGGGTGTAACGCTTTCGGTGGAATGCACCAGAATGCCGTCATAATGCCGAGACACGATTTCATCCGCGCGCTCGGCCTTGGCGCGTTTGGAGGGCGGAGCCAGAATGTCGCGGATGGATCCGAGAATGACGGGACGCTCAGGCAACGCGCTTGCCGCATTCAAGGCCGCATCGAACTCGGCCGACAGTGATCGGCGACCAAAGGGGTAAAGCTCGGTGATCAGGATCTGCGGCTGGAAGCTGTTCACCGCCTGCACCAGGGCGGCCTCGCGCGTGGCGTGATAGGCCGCGTCAGCCTCGTCGCCGCTTTCGGTCAGCAAACGGGTGAAGTTGGTTCCGTCTGACCTGAGCGGCGGCAAGCCGAACAGGGTCATGCCCGTGCTGTCCAATTGCGGCGCGGGCATGCCACCCGTCACGACCATGACGTCGTGGCCATCATCCCGAAAGGCCCGCCCCAATGTCAGCGCCCGGCTGAGATGCCCGGTGCCCAACAGGTGCGTGACGATTATCATCACCTTCATTGCGGGGCCTCGTATTTGATCAGGCGAACGGGGTCGGCGTCGGCGGTCATGGTCTTCATGTCGACGATATACAGCCGATTGCGTTTGATCTTAAAGGGGGCAGGTCCTTCGAAATTCCAACCCCATGCCCAAGCCAGAATGACCCGCATGATACCGATATGACAGACTGCGACCGTATCCTGCCGCAGCGCGGACAGCCAGGGGCGAAGCCTGTCCCGAACCTCGGCCGGGCTTTCTCCGTTTGGTGGGCGGAAATCCCAGCCCCAATGCTCGATATGACGATATCCGCTGGATGCGTCCGCGATCAGGTCGACCCCGCGCTGACCTTCCCAATCGCCCCAGTTCATCTCGGTCAACGCGTCCGAGGTGTTCGGGTCGCGACCGGTCACGATTTGCGCCGTCTCACTGGCGCGGTGCAGGGGGCTGGACCAGATGTCAGCCTTGGCCCAGTCCTGCGGCAATCCATAGCCCGCCAATTCGGCTCGGGCGTCATCGTCCAGCGGTATGTCGCTGCGCCCCTGGATCCGTCCCGCGCGGTTCCAATGGGTGTGCCCGTGGCGGAGCAGTGCAAGCCGGGTCATGATACGTCCTTCAGCAGGGGTCGGAGGGTTGCCCACAAGCGCTCGGTCGCCTGTGGCATCAGGTGGCGCTCTGCCACGTAGTTGCGTGCCGCAGCGCCCAGAGTGTGGCGCAGCGTGGAATCCGACAAAAGGGCCTGCATGCCATCCGCAAATCCCCTGGCGCCGCTTTCGACGGATGGATAGGCCGCCGGGGACAGAACATCGCGTACACCGGGCCGATCCTGAGCGACCACAGGCAATCCCGCAGCCTGCGCCTCGAGGTAAATCATGCCGTAAGCCTCATTCACTCCGGGCCATGCGAGCAGAGATGATTGTTGATAGACGCGTTGCAGTTCTTCCCGGTCAAGCTGACCCAGAAAACGCACCCGCTGTCCGAACGGCGCCATCAGCGCCTCAACCTGCCTGCGAGCCGGGCCGTCTCCTGCGATGTTCAGGTGCCAGTCCCCGGTCAAATGCGCCAGGGCCTCGGACAATATCTGATAGGACGCCAGCTTGTCCCCATGCCGCATCATGCCGACGGTCAGCATGGGTGCGCCACCTGTGGCGGCCGGAGGCAGTTCCGAGATGGGCAGGAACGGAGGCAATTCGACCAAAGCCTGATCGCCAAAGCGATCCCGCCGCAAAGTGATCAGGTCGTTGGCCGTATGATAAAAGATCACATCCGCTGCATCGCAGGCCTGATGCGCCGCATTGGCGAACTCAGCCCACGGCCCGTTTAACCGACTGGATGCGCGGGTGCTTTCCAGTTGCACATAGGGAATGCCACGCGCCTTGCAAACCCGAGGGCCCAGCAGGTCAGGTGCCTTGTAATAGTTGTGGTAGGTCACCCACAAATCGGTATCTGAAGGCATGTCAGAGACAAGTCGCTTCGCTTCATCTTCTGCCGCGCGCCTCAGGGCTTGTTGCAGGTCTTCGTCGCCGCTTTTGTCATAGATGCGCAAGTCGGTCGCCAGATCGACCGTATCACCCTCGGCGGTCAGCGCCTGCATCAGATTCCGGGCCATTTCACGGTCGCCCGAAGGTTTCGGGCTGTCAGGAGATTTCATCGGGGCATAAAACGCGACCCGCGCCATTAGGCGTTTTCCATGCACATGGAGTTGAGGCGTTCCGACAGCCGTGCGATGCCGGGAGCCATCCGGAACTCAGCGATCAGACGGTCATAGGCCGCATGCGCCATCTTTGACGCTTGCTGCGGATTGGCTGACAAACGTTCCACGGCTTCTGCAAGTGCAAAAGGGGCGTCATCGGACAAAACCCCATGTGTTCCGGTTTCGATAAACTCGGGGATCGCCGAGACCGGTGTCGACAGGATTGGCAACAACTGAGACGCGGCCTCCATCAGCACATTCGGCAACCCGTCGCGGTCTCCGTCCTTCGCTATGCGGCTGGGCAGAACGAACAGGTCGGCATCACGCATTGCTGCGATGACCTCGGGCTGGTCGCAAGCCCCTTTCCAAGTGATCCGGTTCGCAATGCCGGCTGCGTTCGCCTGTGCCCTCAAAACGTCATCCAATGCGCCGCCGCCGATATGGGTCCAGTGCCAGTTCAGGTCATCGGGCAGCAATGCGAAAGCCGCGATCAGACGATCGAAGCCTTTTTTCTCGACCAGCCGCCCGACAGAAATCATGTGAAAAGGATCATTCACAGCACGCAGCTGTCGCGTTGGGGGCTTGGGAAAGCGAGACAGGTCCAAACCGTGATAGATCAGGTCCACGCGCTTGGGGTCATCGGCCAGGCTGCGCAGATGTTCCGCTCCGATGGCTGTGCAGGTGGCGCCAAACGTGGCCCCGTAGGAGGCGGCTTGCAGCTTTTCACGTTTTTCCCAATCCGGCGACGTCCAGATATCCTTGGCATGAGCCGAAAAACTCCACGGCAATGCGCGCATGATTGCGGCGTAACGGGCAACGGATGACGGCGTGTGCATGAAATGAGCGTACAACCCTTGCGTCCGGGCAGGCAATTCTGCGGCCAGAACGCAGGCTTGCCCAAACCGTCGGATGCGATTGGGCGTCGGGTCGCGCTTCAAGTCCTGACGCCAGGTCCGATAGGCCCTGTCGTAACCGGGAAGCGTTTGGGCAAGGGCCCGTGCCGCCCAGACCCGTTTGGGTTCATCATGAAGATACTCGGGCAGGTATCGGACCTGTCCTGTGAACCGGTCATGCAAGGGATGACGTTTCGTATCGGTCGGGTGCCGCAAAGACCAGATGTCTAAGCGATGCCCGGCCTCCTGCAAGGCGACAAGTTCCTGCGCAATGAACGTTTCGGACAGTCGTGGCCAACCTTTGACCACAACCGCCAATCGAGGAGAATCTGAGGTCATCCGGTGGCTCGTTCCTGTTCCCAGGTCAGCAGGCTCTCGATGCGGTCGGTGACATAATCCAGCCCGTCCAGCAATCCGCTTTGTATCGCCTGCGACGGTAGGGACTGGTGCGGTAATTCCCGAATGGCGCGGATCATCGCGTCCGGCGTCAGGCCATCCCGGTTTTCATCCAGCATTCGGACAAGGCCCAGCCCTTCTGCGCGCGAGGCCCGTATCCACTGTTCCAGACGGGGCGTGGTGCGCGGAACGATGACAGCGCGTTTGTCAAAGGAAAGAACCTCGCAGAACGTGTTGTAGCCGCCCATGCAGACGACGCCTTCGGCCCCTGCAAACAGCGTTTCGATCTGGGATTCGAACCCAACGGCAGTGACGCGGCCGTTCAACGCGGCAACGCGGGTTTCGAAATCTTCGCGCAACTCACCGGACAGGAAGGGGCCATAGACCAAAACCGCGCGCGGCGACAGATCCGGGTCTTTTTCATATGCGGACAGGACGAGGTTGACCATCGCCTTGCCGTCGCCGCCACCGCCGGGCGTGATCAGGATGTAGGGTTGTTGCGGAGGCTCGCCGACCGGACCAAGATCGCGGCGCAGATATCCCGTCCAGTGGATGCGGGACTGCGCCGAAGCGCTCAGCGGCAACCCCTGCGTCGGGTCATAAATCGACTGCAAGCCGTAAACCCAGATTTCGTGATAAAACCGTTCGGTGGCTTCAACGGCCTCCTTGCGCGCCCACTCGGCGGCCAGGACTTCGGGTTCATCCAGAACATCGCGCAACCCAAGCACCATTTTGGTTCCGCAGTTCTTTTGCAGATGGTTCAGTGTCGGCAGCAGCTCACCCCGAAACCCCGTCGGTTCCTTGTCGACGATCAACACGTCAGGGTCGAACTGCTGAACGGCGGTTTGAATAAGACCTGACCGCAGCTCGGTCACTTCTTCGATGCCCATCCCGATCGTGCGTGCAGCATAAGACCCGTCTGCGCGTTTGGTGACACCGGGCAGGCGCACGTGGTCAACGCGACGGGGAAAGGTAAACCGTCCGGCCACGGGTGATCCCGTCAGGATCAGCGCGGATGCGCTTTGGTCCGCCTGCGTGATCGCGGCCGCCAAAGCCCGAGACCGGCGAAGATGGCCCAGCCCGAACGTATCGTGACTGTAAAACAGGATACGCGGTGCGCGGCCCGGTTTGGAATTGGTTTTGCCTAGGCTCATAGTGTTGCCTGTCTTCTTGATCCCGGTTCGAAATCCGCGCGTTTGCAAGCGTTACTGTATATATCCCCGTCGCGCTTGCCAAAGGAGGAATTGCTCTTCAGCAAATGTTCCAAGCATTGCGATTTGGCAACAGCATATTGACGGTTTCGCGTCATGTCGCACCAAAGCTTGAGAGGGATCGCAAAAGAACCGATGAACTGGCAAAGGGGCAGGGCCTTCAACTGCCGTTCATATTCAATTTTCGCCAGATTGAAAACATCCGGAATTACGCAGTGCGCCAAGAACACGCCCGAACACGATATTGAGCAGGGTGCACCCGAGTGTTTGAACTGCCTAAAACCCTTCTGTAATCTGATCGCTATCGGAAAAACTGGATGCAAAACCCCATGAAACATACCTTTCTGGCCGCAACACTTCTGGCTTTGTGGGCTTTTGTACTGGCGCTTCCGGTAAGCGTTTCAGCGCAAACATCCTTGATTCCGGGATACAACGCGGACAGTTCGTCTGCGTCCTCGCCGGAAAGTGACCTGGCTGCCGCAATTCGCGCCGCCAGCGAAGCCGGGGCCAGTGTGATCGTCATCGACAGCGCCGGGCAGGTTGTGACAACGGCAGGCGGCACGGATGCGGGTACGAATGATGCGGCGGGCGATTCGAACAATCCCATGGGTGAGGGATCGCAGCTGATGAAGGCGCAGGAGCGGTTCTCGAAATTCCGTGAGTCCATGCAGTCACGGCTTGAGGCGCTGCCGTATTCGGTGTTCGAAGTGAAGTATATCCTGCGCCAGACCAGTCCGGACGGTCGCATTCAGACCTATGTGGAAGTTCTGGGCTGGAACATCCTGTTCCTGTTGTTGGGCCGCTGGCTGTCTATCGAGATATACGGGAAACGCATCGCGCGTCGCTGGGTCGTGGCGCGGATCAAGGATGAACCGCAGGGTTACCGAGAAAAGATGCCCTTCCTTCTGTTCCGGTTCCTGATGGGGATCGGAGCGACGATATTTGCCATGCTCATGGCCCTGATCGTCGGATACCTGTTTTTTGGCGAAGCGGACGATATCTCGATCCAGTTCACGGTCACGGCGATCTTCACGGCGTTCTTCCTGTCGCGCACGGTGTCCGATCTGTGGCGGATGGTTTTGTCACCTTACCTGAGTCAATACCGGCTGCCGCCGTTCTCGGACCGGGACGCCAAGCGGCTGTATCTGTGGGCTTCGGCCCTCGCGACCTATGACATCACGGTTGTTCTGTTTTCGACCTGGGTTGCGGATTTCGGGCTGAACTACAACGTCTACGCCATGGTCTATGGCTGCCTGACAATGGTAGGCGCTTTTGGCAATATTCTGATGATCCTGTTCAATGCCCGGGCCATTTCAAATGCCATCCGGGGCGGAAGAGCGCCGGATCAGGTCTCGTGGTTGTTGCGGTTCGTCTCCTTCGGCTGGGCACCTGCACTGATCGTCTATGTCGTGTTCAGCTGGTTCCGCCTGGCGGTTGATCTTGCACTGGAGAACCCAACGCCGCTGCCGCTGATCGCAAGCAGCTATATGATCTTCATGTCTGTCGTCGTTGCCTATGGTGCGATGAACTACGTGCTGGAGCGGTATTTTGACCGTTCGCGCAAGATCAACGAGATAAACGAAGAAACCGCCGCTGCCGAAGCGGATGCCGAGCCCGTGGAAACGCCCGAGGCAGAACAGCGCAAACAGTATCTTCTGACCTATGAGGATCTGGCGCGTCGGGTGGCTGGAATTCTGGCCTTTGTGATCGGTGTCTATGCCCTTGTGGTGATTTGGTATCCCGATGCGGAATGGAGCGAGGACCTGCCGGTTGCACGTGTGCTGGATGTAATGGTCATCATCTTCATCGGCTACATCCTGTTTCATTTCTTTCGCATCTGGATCGACAGCAAGATAGCGGAAGAAGTCGATGATGGCACCGAGGCCGAACTGGGCGATGAGGGCGGGGAAGGCGGACAAAGCCGGCTGGCGACGCTGCTGCCATTGTTCCGCGGCGCAATTCTGGCCGTTGTGGTCGTGACCATCATGCTGATCGTTCTCATGGAACTTGGTATCAATGTCAGCCCGCTGTTTGCGGGTGCCGGTGTGGTTGGTCTGGCTGTCGGTTTCGGATCTCAAACACTGGTGCGAGACATCTTTTCCGGGGCGTTTTTCCTGATGGATGATGCCTTTCGGAAGGGTGAGTACATCGATATCGGAGACGTCAAGGGAACGGTCGAGAAGATCTCGGTCCGGTCCTTCCAGCTGCGTCACCATCTTGGCGCGTTGAACACGATTCCTTTTGGCGAAATCAAGGTTCTGACGAACTATTCCCGTGACTGGGTGATCATGAAACTGCCGCTGCGCGTGACCTATGACACTGACGTGGAAAAGGTGCGAAAGCTGATCAAGAAGCTGGGGCAGGAGTTGCTGAGCGATCCTGTGATCGGCGAAAACTTCATACAGCCGCTGAAGTCCCAGGGCGTGATCGAAATGCAGGATTCAGCGATGATCATCCGGGTCAAGTTCATGACCAAACCGGGCGATCAGTGGCTGGTGCGCAAGAAGGTCTATCAGGAAATTCGTGAATTGTTCGCGCGGGAAGGCATCAAATTCGCGCATCGCGAAGTCACCGTGAGGTTGGCAGACGGCAAAGACGCCGATGACCTGACGCCGAAACAGCGTGAGGCGGTAACAGGCGCGGTGCAGGCAGCGATCGATGAGGATTACCTGGACGATATCGGCCCTGGGGGCGACGATCGATAGGGGCGCGGCTGCGTACCGGATGGTCAGTAGGCGTCGAGCGGCCAGACAGGTTCTGAACTGCCCAGTTTCGACGCGGGCAAATCCCAGCGCATCGTCGCTTCGCCGACCCTCAGCGCAGGGTTGAGGCGATGGCCCGGCCCCCAGCCGGACGCCTCTGTCGCCGTGCCGTAATCCGGTGTTGCCGGGCTGATGGGTGAAGCTTCTGCGTCGTCTTTGCCGAGCACGGCCAGAAGTTCGGCGGTGCGCGCCAGAGAGAGATGCGCGTGCATGATGGAATTGCCTGACGCGGCCTCGGCCAGTGCGGACAGGACGGCAGCAGCCATCAGATAGCCGGTCGCGTGGTCCAGAGCCTGAACCGGCAACGGGGTCGGCTTGTCCGCGTTCGCCCACTCCATCCCGGCATGGGCGATACCCGCGCTCATCTGGACAAGGCTGTCAAACCCGCGCCGGGTCGACCATGGACCTTGCCAGCCATAGGCATCCAGCGTGACTTCGATCCGGTTCGGAGCCAGCTCGTCACGTTTGGCCCGGGTCAGACCCAGTGCCTCCAGCGCGCCGGGTCGATACCCGTGTACGAACACATCCGCCTGAGCCAGCAACCCATGCAATCGTTCAAGGCCGGTTTCGGATTTCAAATCAAGATAGGCGCAGCACTTTCCCAGCGATATGTCGGGGATCACCCCCGGTTCATCCCAGCCAGGTGGGTCGATGCGCAAGACCTCGGCTCCGAACCCTGCAAGCGTTCGCGTGGAAACCGGGCCGGCCAGAACGCGCGTCAGATCCAGTACCCGCAACCCGGCCAAAGGCCGATCAGCGGTGGCCCGAGGTCTGTCGCGCAGGTTGACATAGCGCGGTCCCTGCCAACCGATCAAAGGGTCGCGCGACACGGCGCGGCCTTGTGGGTGATCAAGCCATTCCGTCCGGCTGCGCATGGCAGCGGCCACCCCACCTTCGGCAACAACCGCCGTTTCCAGATCCGATACTGACCAAGATCTGACGGCTTTTGCCACGGCTTCACGCTCTGGCCGGGTGCCAAGGACTTTCAACGCGGCAGAGCGATGGCGGGGCAGGTTTGTGTGCAGCCTGATCCAGCCATCAGCGGCTTTGTAGTCGCCCGCGACCGCATCCCACAAACTGGGCATGTCCCAACCATCCGGCTTGAAGGAATAGCCGAACCACAGAGATGCCAGCCGATGATCGATCGAGACTTCGGGTGCCTTCGTGGACAGGTTGAGCGCCTGGATCAGCTGGGCCATTTCCCGCCCCACGGCTGCGAAACTGGCGGTGGCCAGTTCGGAAACGGCAAAGGCGCTTGGCAGCATACCGGCACCGACCCTGTGATAGCTGCCGGCAGCGGGAAGAGTGGCCAGCAGACTCATTGCTGATAGGGGTCGAGACTGTCGCGCAGCCCGTCACCAAGGAAGTTGAACGCCAAGACCACGACAATGATCGGCAGCATCGGGATTGCCGTCCAGGGATAGATCTCGATCGACGCGAGGTTCTGCGCGTCATTCAGCATCACGCCCCAACTGACCGCAGGTGCGCGCAGGCCGAGGCCAAGAAAGCTGAGCGCTGTTTCCCCAAGGATCATGGCCGGGATCGACAAAGTGGCCGACGCGATCAGGTGCGACATGAAGTTGGGCAGCAGGTGCTTGCGGATCACACGGCCCGAACTTGCCCCCATCATCTCTGCGGCCCGGACATATTCCTCTTCCCGCAAAGACAGGAATTTTGCGCGAACCGAGCGCGCCAGGCCCGGCCAGTCGAGGATGCCCAGAATGATCGAAATGATGAAGAACACCGCGACCGGGCTCCAGTTCGAAGGCACGGCGGCGGAAAGGGCCAGCCACAGAGGCAGTTCCGGCAACGAACGCAGGATTTCGATGACACGGTTGATGGTCCAGTCGATACGTCCGCCGAAATAGCCGGCCATCGAACCGAACAGGATGCCAAGAAAGAAGGACACCGAGATGCCGATCAGCCCCACCGTCAAAGACAGCTGTGCGCCATAGAGAATACGGCTGAAGATGTCTCGGCCCAGCCGGTCGGATCCCCACAGGAACAGCGTTGTCCCCTCTGGCGGGCAGAACAGGTGTGTGTCCGACGGTACGAAACCGGCCAGCTTGTATTCAGAGCCTTCGCAGAAGAACCGGATTGGGCGCGGGTCTTCGGTGTCGGGGACGAACTTCCATTGGAAGGTTTCAAGGTCCGCCTCGGCGACGATCGGATAGACATGTGGGCCGATGAACTCGCCCTCGTGAAACCAGTTTACCGATTGTGGCGGCGCGTACAGGTGCTCTCCGTTTCGGTCATTTGGCCCGTAAGGCGCAATAAACCCGGCAAAGGGCAGCATTAGATAACAAAACAGCAGGAAAATGCCCGAGATTAGGCCCAGCTTGTGGGTTTTGAACTTGCGCCAGACCAGAACCCAGTTGGGGGCATCCAGATCGGCGCGTTCCAGCTGCTGAATCGAGGCCTGCGGATCAAACGGCGCGTCATCGACATAGCGGTTGTCAGGACGATCAGTCATGCCTCGCGCCCCTCATACCGAATGCGCGGATCCAGCATCACCAGCAGGATATCCGAAATCATCGTGCCGATCAGCGTCAGCAGGGCGACGAACATCAGGATGAACGCCGACAAGAACTGATCCTGCGTCTTCAAAGCAGTCAGCAGTGTGGGGCCGATGGTTTGCAGGCCCAGAACGACCGATACCAGAACCGAGCCGGACACCATCGACGGCAGCAGGTTGCCGATATCGGCGACAAAGGGGTTGAAGGCCACCCGCAGGGGATACTTGGTCAGCATTCGTGACGGGGCCATGCCCTTCGCGATGGCGGTTTCCACATAGGGTTTGCCGAGTTCGTCCAGCATGTTCGCGCGCAGACGCTGCATCATCGCCGATGCCCCTGAAGTACCGATGACGAAGGTCGGTACGATCAGGTGGATGAGGATGGACTTCAATTTCTCCCAACTCATCGGCTGGCCTTCGAAACTCGGATCCATCAAGCCCCCGATCGGCAGGTTGAAATACTGGTGGCCATAATAGAACAGGATCAGCGCCAGCAAAAAGTTCGGCGTTGCTAGCCCCAGATATCCGACGAAGGCCGAGGTATAGTCGATCCATGTCCGGGACCGCGCGGCGGCGATAACGCCCAGTGGCAATGCGACGGCATAAACAAACAGGATTGCAGCCAGATTGACCACAACTGTCAACCAAAGCGTGTCACCGACGATTTCGGAAACGGGACGGTCGAATTCAAAGGACCACCCGTAATTGCCCTGAATCAACCCGGAAAACCCGTGCGGTCCGGGCCAGAATCCCATCCAGATCAGGTATTGTTCCCACATCGGACGGTCCAGAGCGTATTCAGCGCGCAGAAACTCTGCCTTTGCGACACCTGCGGACTGGCCCGAGGCCTGAAGTTCAGCGATCTGGTTGCTCAGATAGTCGCCGGGCGGAAGGTTGATGATTACAAAAACCAGAACCGAGACCACCAACAAAGTCAGCAGCATCGTGAAAAAGCGATACACCACGTAGCGCAGCATGATCATTTAGCTGCTCCTGCTCAGTCGGCGAAAAAGAATTCGTCCGGGCGGTGAATGCCGAAATGTGCACCGGGTTCCCAAGCCCACATAGCCTGTTCCGGAACATTGCGCAGGCGGTTTGACACCACAATGGGCTGGGGGGCGCCGTTCAGGATGCCAATCGCATAGACCTGATCGGCATGGATTTTCAACATCTCGGTCCAGACAGCTGCGCGTTCTTCATCGGTCGCGGCGATTTGCCATTCATGCGCCAATTCCATCAGGCGCTGCGCCTCTGGCATGTCGGGGGCCTCACCCGCTTCGCCACCGGTCTGATAGTGCTGCCCCCATTTTGGCCAGGCCAGAAACACCTGATCTGTCGGGGCCAGATAAGCCGGAGATGTATGCGCCTGTGGAATACCGTCATCCCAACCGAACCAGACGGACGCCATGGAATTGCCCGCGAAAACGCGGTTGCGCAGGATGTCCCTGTCCAGCGGGCGCATGACCAGTTTGACGCCGATTTCACGCCAGGTATCGGTTACGATCTGAAGCGCGTTTTCGACTTCCTGCCGCTCACCTGCGGTTTCGATAACCAGCTCCATCGGACGGCCGTCAGGCAAAAGGCGAATGCCGTTCTTGTCGCGCTGATCCAGACCAGCCTCATCCAAAAGTGCATTGGCCTGATCAATATCGTATTGTGCCCAGGCCGCAGCGTTTTCTTCACTGTAGAAGGGCGAGGCGGGAAGAACCGAGTTCGCGGCAGGGTGTGCGAGTTTGAAGTAAAGCGCCTGGTTGATGGTCTGCCGGTCGATGGCCAGCGACAAGGCGCGCCGAACACGAGCGTCCCTCAGTACATTGCGCCAGACGTCATCAGAGAAGTTCAGGTTCGGGTAGATCGCGACCTGCGAGGCCACGCCGGTTTTCCACAACAGCGTTTTGTATCCGCCCTGTGCTTCGCCTTTCTTGAGGATCGACGCGTCTCGGAAGGCAAGGCCACGGCCTTGCAGGTCGCTTTCACCGGCGTTGGTCTTGGCGGCAACAAGACCGGGGGCGACGATCTCCATCTCGACCACGTCAATATAGGGAAGCTGCACCCCCTTGCTGTCGATGCGGTGATAATAGGGGTTGCGCACAAAGCTGTGACGGATTTTCTTGCCCGAGCTGGCGTTCAGCCATGGCTGCAACGTGGGAAGTTCGTGGTTGTCGAACTTGTAAAGATTATCCAGCTTGTTGTGCAGCGCTGCCCAACTTTTGACCCGGGCATCTTCAACCTGAAAGGCAAGCTCTTCCGCATCTGCGTATTTCTCGTGATACTGTTTCAGAAAGGCGGCCGGCCGGTAAATAAAAGGCGGTCGTGCTTGTGCCAGAGATTGCAGAAAGTTCGGGTTGGGATCATCCCATTCGAAGATCACCGTGGTCTCATCAGGAAACGTGACCGTGGGCAATTTGCCTTCGACGATCAGAAAATCGGGTGGGCCTGACGGGCTGAGCAACTCGTTGTTGGCGACGTCTTCCCACCAATAGCGGAAGTCTTCCGAGGTAAAGGGTGAGCCGTCCGACCACTTGTGTCCTTCGCGCAGTTTCAGGGTGAATTTGCGATTGCCCTCGTTTTCATACGAGGCCAGCAGGTCGGGTACCAATTCGTAATCTTGGTTGAACCCGACCAACCTTGCATAGCCGTAGACAACCATCTGCCGGATATCTTTGGATCGTGTGACCATGGTGCGCAGAGTGCCACCCGGTTTCCCGAATTCTCTTCCTTTTGCGGCCAGATCCACAATCAGAGGGTCCTTGGGCAAACGCTCCTGCACTGGCGGAAGATTGCCGCTTTCAACCTCGGCGCTCCAGAATGCGCTTTCCTGAGGTGTCGGGATTGTCTCTGCCGCGGCGGGCAGGGTCCCTGAAAACGCCAGCATTGCAGCCAGCAGCAGAGGGCGAATGGTATTAAACATGGCAACGTACCTTATGGCCCGGTTCCAATTCCACCAATGAGGGTATCACGGTGTCCGAGAAACGAAAGGCTTCATCCCAACTGTCCGGCGCGCCGGCACCCAGAGAAACCAATTGAAGGTCAATCGGGCGATTGATGTCGGGTTCGGGTTGAGCGGCAATCAGCGCCTTGGTGTATGGATGGCGCGGATTGTAGAAAAGAGTTTCGGGCGGTGCCTGTTCGACGATCAGACCCCGCCTCATGACGGCAACTTCGTCAGCGATCCGTGCAACAACGGCCAGATCATGTGAGATGAACAGGTAGGACAGGTTCAGGCTGTCTTGCAGGTTTTCCAGCAAAGTCAGGATTTGTTCCTGAACAGACACATCCAATGCCGAGGTCGGTTCGTCGCACACGATCAACTGCGGGTCCAGCATCATGGCCCGCGCCACTGAAAGGCGTTGTCGCTGCCCTCCGGAAAACGCGTGCGGATAGCGTTTGAGCATATCACCCGTCAGGCCGACGCGCTGCAACATCTCGGCGGCTTTGTCACGCTGTTCGGCTGTTGTGCCGATGCGATGGATTTCCAGTGGCTCGGTCATGGCGTCCTGGATGCGCATCCGCGGGCTGAGCGAACTGTAAGGGTCCTGAAACACCATCTGCGCCTTGCGCTGAAACGCTGTGCGCTGGGCTCGGGTCATTTTGTGCACCGTGATCGGGTCGGCGTCGGGGGCGGTACGAAACAGGACTTCACCACCGGGGTCGGGCAATTCAGCCCCCAAGGCGATGCGGGCCGCCGTTGTCTTTCCAGATCCGCTTTCACCGACAATTGCCAAAGTCTTGCCGCGCGCCAGGTTCAGGTCGACTCCTCGGCAGGCATAGATTGCTTTGTCGGATTGCCATCCTTTGCTGGACCGCATGGTATAGGTCTTGGACACATCCTTCATCTGCAGGATCAGATCCGTGTCGCGCATCGGTATACCCACCGCATCCTGATCCGGTATTTCCGGCGCGGCATCAAACAGCTGCTTGGTGTACGGGTGAGCGGGCGCGGTCAGGATCGGGGCGGCGGGGCCGGCCTCCATGATACGTCCCTTGTGCATGACGACGACCTGCTCGGCCATGTTGGCGACGACACCCAGGTCATGAGTCACCAGAATAAGCGCCATGCCGGTTTCACGCTGCAATTCCTTGATCAGGCCCAGAACCTGCGCCTGCGTGGTCACATCCAGAGCGGTGGTCGGTTCGTCCGCGATCAGCAATTCGGGTTTGGACACCATTGCCATGGCGATCATGGCACGTTGGCGCATACCGCCGGACAACTCGAATGGGTAGGAGTCATAGGCACGCTGTGGATCAGGGAAACCGACGCGTTCGAATTGCGTCAGGACCTTTTTGCGCGCCGCGGACTCGGACAGCCCACGATGCAGCCACAAAACCTCGCTGACCTGATTGCCGATCTTGTGCAGCGGGGACAGCGATCTCATGGGCTCCTGAAAGATCATTGAAACCCGATTGCCGCGGATGTCGCGCAGCTCACGTTCGGAAACCGTGGTGAGCTCGCACATGCCCTTGGAATCGTTCAGGGTAATCGTGCCGCTTCGAATCTGCGCCGTGCGGGGCAGGATACGTAAGGCTGCGCGGCATGTGATTGTTTTTCCCGATCCCGATTCTCCGACAAGGGCAAGCGTCTGTCCGGCTTCGACATCGAAGTTCACATCCGTGACCACGGAATTGCCCGTACCAAAGCCGATGCTGAGGTCTCTTACGGACAACAACGCGCTCATGCGGGTTTTCCACCCGTTTGACCGTTCGATGACATCGGTTACTTCAACTCCCCGTGATTTTTTGTTCAGTGTCGCGCGGTTCCGCCCGTCTAGTCAAACCCGTTCTTGGGCCGAAATGTCGCGAAATCGTGAAACTATGGGCTTCGTCGCTACACAAAGTCTTGAGATTTTGCCATCAAGGACGGCATCGGGCGCATTTATGCTCTCGAATGGTATCAAGGAGATATTTTCCGGTGTCCAAGAATCAAAGCCGTCTGGATCTGTTCATCGATCGCATGGTGTCTCAGCGCGCTTGTCTGGATCACGCAATCCGGCACACTGCGGGCATGACAGGTCCGGTGTTCGAATTGGGTTTGGGCAACGGGCGTACGTATCACCATCTTGTGCAGCACATGGATGGTCGCCCGGTCTATGTGTTCGAACGCGCGGTGGCCTCGCACCCCGACTCGACCCCGCCCGAAGATCGCGTGATTCTGGGTGATGTGCGGGATACCCTACCTGCATCGGTTGAACGGTTCGGTGCGTCAGCCAGCCTGATCCACGCGGATCTTGGCGGGCACAATCGCGAAAAGAATGACAAATTCGCGCGGTTTGTATCTCCGCTCATCGAGCCTTTGCTTGCTCCGGGCGGGCTGATGGTCTCGAGTGATCGGATGTATTTCGAAGGGCTGACCGAGATGCCGTTGCCCGAAGGCGCCGTCGAAGGGCGCTGTTTCATATATCGCCGCTGACCGAAAAGGAGTAACGGCATGATTTTCTACGATTGCTCCACTGCTCCAAACCCTCGTCGTGCGCGGATGTTCATTGCCGAAAAAGGATTGGATATCGAAACGCGTGAGGTCTCGATTGCGAAAGGTGAACAGTTGAGCGAAGCCTTTCGCGCTGTGAACCCACGGGCCACGATCCCGGTTCTGGTAACGGATGACGGAACCGTTCTGACAGAAAATCTGGGCATTGCGGCATTTCTGGAGGCACAGTTTCCGGAACCGCCTTTGATGGGCCGAACCCCCAAGGAAAAAGGTTTGGTTCTGATGTGGAACGCGATCGTCGAACATCAGGGCGGGGCACCGATTGCCGAGGCATTGCGCAATGGACATCCCGCCTTCAAGGATCGCGCCATTCCGGGCCCTTCCAATCATGCCCAGATTCCCGAACTTGCACAGCGCGGGCGCGAGCGTGTGGCATCCTTCTTTGAAATGCTGGAATCACGTCTGACGGAAAGCCTGTTTGTGGCCGGTGACGTGTTTTCCCTGGCGGATATCTCGGCTTTCGTTTTTGTCGATTTCGCCCGCGTCATCAAGATGCGTATCCCGGAAGACAACGCGGCCACCCTTGCGTGGTTTCAAGCCATCCAATCTCGTCCAAGCGCAAGTCTGTAAACCTGCTGAACCGTGCCGGGTTGCGTTGTGATCAGCACTGTACAGAAATGTCTAGACAGATGTGAACAGTGCCACTAGCGTCTCCTCAGATTCTGTTCAGGGGAGGTCGGGATGAAATCCCAATATCGCGTCGTGGTCATCGGAGGAGGCGTTGTCGGGGCCTCGGTTCTGTATCACCTGGCCAAGTTTGGCTGGTCGGATGTCGTCATGTTGGAACGGCGGCGGCTGGCGTCTGGGTCGTCCTGGCACGCAGCGGGAGGCATTCATGCTTTGAATGCCGATCCGAACATGGCGTCTTTGCAGGCCTATACCATTGATCTGCTCAGCGAGATCGAGAAGGAATCAGGCCAGAATATCGGCCTGCACATGACCGGTGGTCTGACGCTGGCGGGAACCCCCGAGCGGTGGGAGTGGTTGCAGGCCAATTACCGTATCTTCCAGTCCATCGGCATTGATGACTGTGAACTGCTGAGCCCTGAAGAGGCGCAGAAACGCTGCCCGATCATGTCCACCGACGGCATTCTGGGCGCGATGTGGGCCGACCGCGAAGGCTATATCGACACCACGGGCACCGTGCAGGCCTATGCTACCGCCGCGAAAAAGCGCGGGGCGGAATACTACGAGGAAACCAAGGTCGAGGAACTGATCCAGACGGCAGATGGCTGGCAGGTGGTGACCGACAGGGGCACGATCACCTGCGAACATGTGGTCAACGCCGCCGGCCTGTGGGCCAAGCAGGTGGGGCGCATGGCAGGGGTCGAACTGCCGGTTTCTCCGCTGAAACACCATTACCTGATCACCGACACGGTGCCCGAGGTCGCAGCGGCCGATTTCGAGATGCCGATGACCGTGGATCTCGAGGGCTTCACCTATATGCGGCAGGATCAGAAGGGTGTTCTGGTCGGAATCTACGAGGTCGATCACGAACACTGGGCCATGGACGGCGCGCCGTGGAATTATGGCGAAGAGCTGTTCCAGGAGCAGCTGGACCGTATCGAAAACGAACTGACGCTGGGGTTCGAACGCTATCCGGCGATCCAGAACGTGGGCATCAAGACATGGGTGAACGGTGCGTTCACCTTCTCGCCCGACGGCAACCCTCTGGTCGGTCCGGTGCCGGGCAAGCGGGGCTATTGGACCGCCTGCGCGGTGATGGCCGGGTTCCTGCAAGGCGGCGGCGTCGGCAAGACGCTGGCCGAATGGATGATCCATGGCGAACCCGAGGCCGACGCGTGGCCGATGGATGTGGCGCGCTATGGCGATTTTGCACAGAACAAGCGCTACATCCGCGAGACGACGGGCCAGTTCTATTCCCGCCGCTTCGTGATGACCTATCCGAACGAGCAACTGCCCGCCGGACGGCCGCTGAAAATGGCACCGGCGCATGATGCGATGACCGAGGCAGGGTGCAAATGGGGCGTCAGCTGGGATCTCGAAGTACCGCTTTATTTCGCGCCGAAAGGGTTCGAGGAAACCCCGACGCTCAAGCGTTCGAACGCGCATGACATCGTGGCCGAGGAATGCAAAGTGATCCGCGAAGGTGCGGGCTTGCTGGATATTTCGGGCTTTTCGCGGTTCGAGGTTTCCGGTCCGAACGCAGAAGCTTGGCTGGACAATGTCATGGCCTCCAAGCTCCCCGGCCCGGGTCGTGCGAAACTGGCCCCGATGTTGGGTGAGGATGGACGCCTGAAGGGTGATCTGACGGTGCTGAATTGGGGCGACGGGACCTGGTGGATCATGGGCAGCTATTACCTGCGGGCCTGGCATATGCGCTGGTTCGACGATCACATGATGGATGGCGTCAATATCCGTGATTTGGGCGAGGAATATTGCGGCTTTGCCGTGGTCGGGCCGAAGTCACAGGCGGTTGTGGAAAAACTGGCGGAACAGGATATCTCGGGCTTGAAGTTCATGGGGTGCGGCGATTTCGATATCGGCCTCGTGCGCGCCCGCGTCGCCCGCATGTCGGTGACCGGAGAAAAGGGCTACGAGATCAACTGCCGCTATGGCGACCATATCAAGCTGCGCCGCCTCCTGCTGGAAGCGGGGGCCGAGGAAGGCATCCGCGAATGCGGTTTCAACGCGATGCTGTCCACGCGGCTTGAGAAAAGCTTTGGCATCTGGTCGGCGGAGTTCACGCAGGCGTACACACCGGGCATGACCGGAATGGACCGCTGGATCGACTGGGACAAGGACTTTGTTGGAAAGGCGGGCGCGCTTGCCGAACGTGACGGCAACGGCCCCGCGCAAATTCAGGCGACACTGGAAATCGATGCTCTGGACGCAGATGCCAGCGGATACGAACCGGTCTGGGCCAATGGCGAACGCGTTGGGTTCGTAACCTCGGGCGGCTACGGGCACTATACCGGCAAGTCACTGGCGATGGCCCTGATTGATCGGGACAAGGCGGAACCGGGCACGGAACTGTCCGTCCACGTGGTGGGCGTTGAACGTCCGGCGCGTGTGATTGCGCCGTCACCTTATGACCCCGAAGGCAAAGCGATGCGAGGCTGATCATGACTGCTGCAGAGCGCGGGCGCCGACGGCGGGGGCGGGGGGCTGAAGCCGCCCCGCAGCCCGGTCGCGATGTGAACTATCGCCAGCTCAGGAATCCTTTCCCACAGATGGAAGTGTTCCCGGCCGATCAAATCGCGGATATGCATGACACCGCCTTGCGGACACTGGAAGAGTTGGGGGTAAAGACCCTGCTGCCCGAGGCGCGGAAACTGTTCAAACAGGGCGGCGCGCGGGTGGATGAAGACACTGAGATGGTGTTTATCGGGCGCGAGATAGTTGAAGCCGCAGTCGCGTCAGCGCCCAATTCCATCGCCTGCCGCGCCGGCTCGCGGCGTCGCGATTTTACTCTCGAACTGGGCTCGCTGGTGTTTCAACCCGGAGCCGGTGCGCCGAACGCAACCGACCTTGAGCGTGGTCGGCGCCCGGCGACAGGTCAGGATTATCTGGAGTTTTTGAAGCTCACGCATCATTTCGACGTGTTCCAGATGATTTCGCCACAGGTCGAGCCGCAAGATGTGCCGACCCATCTGCGTCATTACTTCACGACTCGGGCCCAGATGGAACTGACAGACAAGTTTCCGTTCTTCTTTTCGCGCGGAACCCCACAGGTGATGGACTGCTTTGAGATGCTGACCACGGCCCGCGGTCTTTCGGATGATGCGTTCCGGGGCCATGCGCATTGCTATACTATCATCAACACCAACAGCCCGCGCACCTTGGACATCCCGATGGCGCAAGGTCTGATCGACTTTGCCCGCCACGGTCAGATGTCGATCATCACGCCGTTTACCCTGATGGGCGCGATGGCGCCGATTACTGTGGCCGGGGCGATCACCTTGTCTCATGCCGAGGCCCTTGCCGCGCTGACTTTGACCCAACTTGCCAATCCTGGAGCGCCGGTCTGCTATGGCACGTTCACCAGTAACGTGGACATGAAGTCCGGCGCGCCCGCTTTTGGGACGCCGTCGCACTTTCAGGCATCACTGGCTGCGGGCCAACTGGCGCGGCATCTTGGTTTGCCCTGGCGGTCGGCTGCCGGATCGGCGTCAAACACCAACGATGTACAAGCCGCCAACGAAAACCAGTTTGGGCTTTGGGGATGCCTTATGGCCGGGGCAACGGTGATCATCCACTCCGCAGGCTGGTTGGAAGGCGGTTTGACGGTTTCCTTCGAAAAGCTGGTCTGCGACGCCGAAGTGCTGAATATGGTCGCCGAACTGTGCGCAGGTGCGCAGGCGGGGCCGTCCGAGATCGGGTTTGAAACTGCATTGAGTGAGGTTGAACCCAGTGGCCACTTCTTCGCATCAAGCCAGACGATGGAGCGCTATAATACTGAATTCTATCAACCGCATGTCCATGACTACGCCAATTTCGGCACGTGGGCCGAGCGTGGTTCGGTGGACGCGAACCATCGGGCAACGGATGTTTGGAAAGGCATTCTGAACGACTTCCGGGCGCCCGCTGTCGACAATGATCGGACAGGTGATTTACATGACTTCATTGCCCGTCGTACCGCCGAGGGCGGTGCCCCACCGGAGAGTTGAATGAGCCCGAAACCGATCCTTCATCGCGATGACCCCGAGGCCGAACCATTGATCGGCAACATCAAGGTCACGCGTGACGACTGGCTGAACGTGGCGATGGATGTGCTGATTTCGGACGGGGTGGACCAGATCAAGGTCCTGAACCTTGCCGAACGGATGGCAGTATCGCGGTCGTCGTTCTATTGGTACTTCAAATCCCGGCAAGAGTTGCTGGATGCGTTGCTGGCGCGCTGGCAGGCCACCAACACCGCCGCCTTGGTCGCGCAGGCCGAAGCACCGGCCGAGACGATAACGGCGGCCGTCTGCAACGTTCATCGGTGCGTGGTGAACACCGATCTGTTCGATACTGCGCTGGATTTTGCCGTACGTGACTGGGCGCGAAAATCGGGCAAGGTGCGGCGTATGCTGGATCAGTCGGACGCCCGCAGGCTGAAAGCGCTGCACGCCATGTTCGCCCGCTACGGCTATTCCGAGATCGAAGCCGAAACCCGGGCGCGCGTGCTGTATTACATGCAGATCGGTTATGATCTGGCGCAATTGAACGAACCTATCGAGATGCGGCTGTCGATGGTGCCGCATTACCTTTACGCCTTCACAGGTGTCGAGCCGAAACCCGAGGAAGTTGAAGAATTCAGCGCGTATTCCCTACGCTTTTGGAAAGGAAACCAGACATGAGCCAACCAGACGCAATCATCATCGGAACCGGCGTGATCGGCGCGGCCATTGCGTTCGAGATGTCCAAGGCGGGATGGAAAACCCTGTCGTTGGACCGGAATTCTCAGGTCGGGCACGGTTCTACCGCGGGGTCCTGCGCGATTATCCGGATGCATTATTCCACATTCGATGGAACCGCGTTTGCCTGGGAAGGCTACCACTACTGGCGCGACTGGGCCGAGTACCTTGGCTTGCCGAAAGACGCCAACCTTGCGCAGTTCCGCGAAACCGGCTGTCTGGTCATGAAAACCGAGGCGAACGGGATGCTGGAAAAACACATGCGCAATTCGTCCGAGCTGAATTGCCCGTTCGAAGAATGGTCAGATGAAAAAGTGCTGGAACGCTTGCCGGTCTATTCGCTGGACAGCTTTGCCCCCGCGCGCCGTATGGACGATCCTGAATTCGGCCAACCCAACGGGCGTAAAATGACGGGCGGGGTGTACTGGCCTCAGGCGGGTTATGTCACCGACCCGGCCCTGTCGGCTCAGAACCTGATGGATGCCGCGAAACAGCATGGGGCCGAGCTGCGCACCGGCGCTGAAGTCACGGAAATCCTGACCGAGGGCGGGCGCGTTTCCGGCGTCAAGCTGGCCTCGGGCGAGGAAATCCACGCCAAGGTTGTGGTCAATGTGGCAGGACCTGGTTCGTCCATCATCAACAAGATGGCCGGCGTTCTGGACGATATGACCATCAAAACCCGACCCTTGCGGCAAGAGGTCGTGCACGTTCCAGCCCCTGAAGGGTTCGATTTTGAACACGACGGAACCATCGTTTCGGACAGTGACATTGCCTGCTATTGCCGCCCGGAACACGGCAATCACATCCTTGTCGGATCTGAGGATCCGGAATGTGATCCGCATCAGTGGTGCGAGGACGATGTGAACTACAATCGTGAATTCACCGATCAATGGACCACGCAGGCCATGCGGTATGCGCAGCGTGTGCCCAGCCTTGGTATTCCATCGAAAACGCGGGGCGTGGTTGACCTTTATGATGCGTCTACCGACTGGATTCCGATCTATGACAAATCCAGCCTGCCGGGATTCTACATGGCCTGTGGTTCAAGCGGAAACCAATACAAGAATGCGCCCATTGCGGGCAAGATGATGGCGGCACTGATCGATTACTGTGAAGGTGGCGCCGATCACGACGCGAAACCGTTGCAGTTCGAATTGCCATACATCAAGCGGACAATCGACGTGGGCTTCTACTCGCGCAAACGACCGATCAATGAGGAAAGCAGTTTCTCGGTTCTGGGCTAGTCGCGTTTCGCAAACGGTCTATGTCGTGTGTGGCTGTCAACAAGCCCGGCCCTGACATGACCGACCGAAAGACAACCGTATTGATCCTTGGCAGCGCCCCATCGGCGCTGGAGGCGCGGGCATGGTCGCGCGCGCCTTTCACGCATATCGTCGCCATCAACAACGCATGGCGCATCCGAGAAGACTGGGATTACCTGATCCACCCCGAAGACTTCCCGGCAGAGCGCCTCCCTGGAAAAGTTCTTGGCACTCAACACATAGTCACTGCCGACGAATACGTCCCAAGACAGAATGACTATGGCGGGTTCGTTTATGCCGGCGGAACGATGGCTTTCACGGCAGGCTATTGGGCCTTGTCAGTCTTGAAGCCGGATGTTCTGGCTTTTTCCGGTTGCGACATGATGTATTCAGGATCGGGGCGAACACATTTTTACGGAAATGGCACGGCGGACCCTTTGCGAAAGGACGTGACACTGCGTTCGCTTGAAGCGAAGGCCGCCCGACTGGGGCTTTATGCAGCCGCTCAGGGGTGCAGAACCGTACGGTTATCCGGCGCGCCAAGCCGGCTGGTGTTTCCATCCGTCAACCTATCTGACCTGACAGCCGCACCGCTTCCCGGTATTGCAGCCATGCACAGTGTGCAGCGAATGGAAGATGATCTTGGCTATTATGTAGCCTCGGGTCGGTATTGGGAAGTTGAGCACCGGTTCGACCCTGCTGCGATTGACGCATTGGATCGGATGTGGCTTAGGGCCTATCGGCTTGCCGTATCGGAGAACGCGGCCTGACACCGTTCAGGCGGCGAAGGTAACCCAGGCCCAAACCATCGCAACATAAGTCAGGTTGTGCATCAACTGATCCAAACCTGCGGCGCGCCAAAAAGCGGGTTGCGTTGGCTCAAGTCGCTTTTTGTCTGAATAGCTGGCCTTGATGAAATCGATATTGAAATGGATGAACCATTCCAGCGCCCCGACAATCAGAATAAAAACCAGCGGCGCGCCGAACACCAAAAAAACGACGATAGAACCCACAACATGCACAGCGGCATGTTGCGCGCGTCCCAAGTGAAAATACTCACCCCGACCGGAAAGCATCTTCGGTGTCTGGAGGTAGTAGTCAGCGAACATATGCTTGATCAGCAAAAGACAAAGCATAAGAAACACTGCGCCAATACTGGCAGTCAAAAGAACCCTCCCGATATCGTTCTGACGCCAACATTAGGCAATAAAACGGGCACGCGTAAATGAACTAGTTCACATTCGGTCAAGAAATTTTCCAAAAGGGAAAAATTTGCTTATCCTGTCTGGATGATATTTGATTCATGCTGTTGAAATTGCATGCATTGCGTTTAATCCACGTCGAAGGTCAGCAGCAGGGGCAGGTTCCATAGAACGCACAATTTTCCGCTTTATCTGGAAATACTCCAAGCGCGAACAGCTGGTCCTGCTGGCTGTGACGGCGACGCTGTTTCCTTTGCTGTATCTCACACTTGAGTTGCCAAAACGAATAATCAATGACGCGATCGGGTCGTCCACCTCTGAGGTGACGATCTGGGGCTATTCCATGTCGCAGACCAATTTTCTGGTTGCTCTGTGCTTTGCCTTTCTGGCGGCCGTGCTGTGCCATGGCCTGATGAAAATGCGCATCAACACCATGAAGGGCGTGCTGAGTGAACGGATGCTGCGGCGCTTTCGCTATCAGTTGATCAGCCGGGCGCTGCGCTTTCCTCAACCCTATTTCGAGCGTGTCAGCCAGGGTGAAATGGTGTCAATGATCACCGCCGAAAGCGAGCCGATGGGCGGCCTGATGGGCGACGCGATCAGCCAGCCGG
Source organism: Ruegeria sp. HKCCSP346 (assembly GCF_017872595.1). Taxonomy (NCBI): domain Bacteria; kingdom Pseudomonadati; phylum Pseudomonadota; class Alphaproteobacteria; order Rhodobacterales; family Roseobacteraceae; genus Ruegeria; species Ruegeria sp. HKCCSP346. The sequence goes on along the minus strand of NZ_JAEDOT010000006.1, from coordinate 175,509 downwards.
TTCTTCAGGCTGGCCAAATGATCACCATACTTTCCTTCCTGTTCCTACAAAGCGTCTGGTTCGGGCTGGCTGCCGTGGCGCTGATACCCTTGCAGGCCTGGTTGATCCCCAAGCTGCAACGCCAGATCAACCTGCTGAACAAGAAACGCATTCAGGAGGTTCGAGTTCTGGCGGCGCAGATTGGCGAGAACGCGGCGGGCGCGTCCACCCTGCGGACCAATGGCGGCTGGCGTTTTCGCCGGTCGATGATCTCAGAGCAATTGGGACGCCTGTTCGGCATCCGTTTCGAGATCTATCAAAAGAAGTTCTTCATGAAATTCCTGAACAACTTCATCTCGCAGCTTACACCGTTCATGTTCTATCTGGTTGGTGGTCTGTTGGTGCTTCAGGGCTCGGTTTCGCTGGGGGCGCTGGTTGCCGCATTGGCTGCGTACAAGGATCTCAGCTCACCTTGGAAGGAACTGCTGACCTATTACAACCAGACCCAGGACATGTCGCTGCGCTGGGATGTGGTCATTGACCGTTTTGCCCCGGCCGGAATGCATGATGAAACCTTGTTCGAAAGTGAACCTTCCGAGTGGCCGCACCTGAACGGCGACATCGTGTTGGACCACGTTTCGGTGCGTGACATGGATGGCAATCAGGTGCTTGATGATCTGGACCTCAGTTTTCCTGCCGGACAGACAATTGGGATCGCCGCCCCCAGCGAGGAAGATCGACGCGCCATCGGCGAATTGCTGACACGGGAAATACGCCCCAGTGCTGGCCAGGTTCGGATCGGAGATCTGAAACTGGCCGAGTTGCATCAGGTGGTTGTCGCCGCGCGTATCGGGTATGTCACATCACGCCCTGTCATGTTCCAGGGTACGCTGGGCGACAACGTGATGATGCCGATGCGGTTCAAACCGCTGACTGACCCGCCGGACGACCCGGATTTTCTCGAAACCTTGAGGGCAGGCAACAGTGCCGATCCGTTTGGGGCGGAATGGCTGGACCCAACTCTGGCCGGCTTTCAGGACGCCACAGAACTGCGTGCCTGGTGGTTGCAGTTGATTGATGGAATGGGGTTTGGCGCAGCGCTGTTCCAACGGGGCGCCGAACAAAGCTTCGATGCGGCCGAGCATTGTGAACTGGCAAAGAAACTGATCGAGCTGCGCCCGGTCGTGCAGCAGGCGGTTCGGGATGCCGGGCTGGAACAACAGGCGCTTGTCTTTGACCGGAACACCTATAATGCGGCCCTGCCTGTGGCTGAAAATCTGCTTTTCGCAACGCCACGTGTTCCTGTGACACAGGCTTTGCTTGCGCAGCAAAAGGTCTTTCTCGGACAGTTGCGTGAACTGGGGCTGGACGAGACATTGATCGCGTTGACCCGCGACGTGATCGACATGCTGCGCCAGATCTTCGGGATGGATGGAACCGACCACCCGTTATTCCAAAAGCTTGGTCTTGATGCAAAAACCTATGAAATTGCGGTGGATCTGGTGGACCAGACCCGCAAAGAAGGTTCGGACGGGCTGGATGACGAACAGCTTGCCAACATGTTGGCGGTGCCATTTGTGATCTCTGCCGAACAGATCGGACCTGCGTTCACGGATGAACTGAAGGATCGCATCCTCGAACTCCGGCACAGCCATTCCGAGAAACTGATGGAGCGTTTGCAAGACGTCTTCGTTCCATTGGATCCGAACGTCTTTGCGCCCGGATTGACGGTCATGGAAAATGCGCTGTTCGGAAAAGTCAGCCAGATTGGCGGTTCCCGTTCGGACGAAGCCCGCAAGGTGATAGTGGATGTGTTGGCTGAAAACGGCGCGCGCCCATTGGTCACAGAGCTGATCTATGATGTCCAGGTTGCTCTCGGCGGTCAGAATCTTCCGGCGGTGTTTGCCGAACCCTTGGCCTTTACCCGAGCGACGATCAAGAAACCTGACATCCTGATTCTGGAAAACGCGCTGGCCAGCTACGACATGAAAACGCAGGTGGCGGTCTATAAACGGCTCCGTGAACTGCTGCCGGACACCACCGTCGTCTATCTGAATGATCAGTTTGAAAACCCCGGTGCATTCGACATGTATGTTGAAATCCGGCAAGGTCGTGTGGTCTCGGACGGAGGGCCTGTGGCGGTGGAGGAAGACAGTGCAGCATCGGCGGATTTGACGCGGAAACTGCGCGCTCTGGAACAAACCCCCTTGTTTTCGGGTCTGGACCGGCGTCAGCTGCGCCTGCTGGCCTTTGGTGCGCGCTGGTTTGATGCCGCGCCGGGGCAGGTGGTGTTCTTGAAAGATGACCAACCCACCGACGGTGCCTATGTGGTGCTGGAGGGCGAAGCAGGTTTGTATCTGCCGCAAGAACAGGGGCCTGACCAATTGATCACCAAAGTCGGGCCTGGTGCTTTGGTCGGAGAGTTGGGCCTGATCAGAAAAGAACCACGTGCGCTGAGCATGGTGGCGGAAACCCAGCTTTCCTGCTTGCGGATCGGTGAAGAAGAATTCCTTGCCGTTGTGGAAAACGACGCGGCGACCGCATTCAAGCTGTTGCAGGTTATCGCCGGCTATGTGTCCAATTAGCGATCAAGAGTCCGTGTTGCAGAACAAATCATAAAGCAGGCGGATCACTTTTTCCGTGGCACCGTCGCGCAATGAATAATAGACCGTTTTGCCTTCCCGGCGCGTCGAGACCAACTCTTCCTCGCGCAGGCGTGCCAGCATCTGGCTGACGGCAGCCTGTCGTAGCTGAAGCAGCTCTTCAAGTTGGCCGACGGATTTTTCACCACCGCCAAGATGGCACAAGATCATCAGGCGCCCTTCATGTGCCAGTGTTTTAAGAAATGCAGCCGCGCGTGCAGCGTTGTCTTTCATGTCCGGCGGAGCGTCTGTTGGGTGTGCCTGAGGTTCGGTTTCGTTAAGTGCCACTTTCGGACCGTCATATCGCGTTTCGTGATGCCAATATGCATCAAGGCCATTTGTATTGTCACCCCTCGGTTGCCGGGGCGCCCCCTTGAAAAGCGTTGCCTTCAACGTAATCGCATGGGTCCTCCTGCATTTGGAGATGCAACCCGTCGCCGTCATATGGGTGCGCGCGGGCCAGGTCTTCATCGACATCGATCCCAAGGCCCGGAGCATCCGGGGCGGCGACAAAGCCATTCTCGACCCGGATCGAGCCCTTGATCAGTAGATCGTGGAACGGTGTTTCGATGGTTTCCAGAAGCAGCAGGTTGGGAATGGACGCCGCCAGATGAATATTGGCGGCCCATTCCACCGGACCCGCATAGAGGTGCGGTGCCATCTGCGCGTTGAAGACCTCGGCCATGGCGGCGACTTTCTTCATCTCCCATATTCCGCCTGCACGCCCCAGCGCCGGTTGCAGGATTTCGGCGGCTCCGGCGCGCAGGACGGCTCCGAATTCGGCCTTTGTGGTCATCCGTTCTCCAGTGGCAACCGGAATGCGTACATTGCGCGCGACACGGGCCATGTCTTCGATATTGTCCGGCGGCGTAGGTTCCTCGAACCACAGGGGTTGGTATGGTTCCAACGCCTGCCCCAGCCGAATTGCACCGGCTGTGTTGAACTGGCCATGGGTGCCGAACAGCAGATCGGCCCTGTCCCCCACGGCCTCGCGGATCGCTTTGCAGAAGGCGACGGACATGGAAATGTCGCTCATCGCGGGCATGTGCCCGCCGCGGATGGTATAGGGGCCGGCCGGGTCGAATTTCACGGCGGTGTAGCCACGGTTCACCATTTCCGCCGCCGTTTCACCGGCCTGTTCGGCAGAGGTCCAGAAATCGTTCAGGTTGTGCTGGGGCAGGGGGTACAGGTAAGTATAGGCCCGGATCCGGTCATTCATCCTGCCGCCCAGCAGCGCATGCACCGGCCTGTCGCGATCTTTGCCCAGAATGTCCCAGCAGGCAATTTCCAACCCCGAGAATGCGCCCATCACCGTCAGGTCCGGCCGCTGCGTAAAGCCGCTGGAATAGGCGCGGCGGAACATGAGTTCAATGTTTTCGGGGTTTTCTCCCAACATATGCCGGTCGAACACGTCCTGAATGACATGACGCATCGCTTCGGGGCCCACGGACGAGGCATAACACTCACCCCATCCCGTGATGCCGGTATCGGTCGTCACTTTGACAAGTATCCAGTATCGCCCTCCCCAGCCCGGGGCGGGCGGGGCGGTGACGATGACGTCGAGATCCTGAAGTTTCATCCCAAATCCTTTCGGTGGGTCAGGTCCTGTCGAACAGGATCACATTTCGCTTGGCCGATCCGGTTTTGGTGTCGGCGATGGCCTCGTTGATCTGATCCAGAGACCAGCGGCCCGAGATCAGCTCGTCCAGTTTCAGCCGTCCCTGCTTATACAGGTCCACCATCCAGGGTATGTCGCGCTGAATGACCACGTCGCCCATTTTCGACCCGACGATACCCTGGCCCAGGGCTGCCAATACAACGGGTTCATAGCTGGCCATGTCACCGGAATGTGGCATTCCGATCATGATCGCCTTGCCGCCGCGCCCAAGATAGCGCGGAGCCTGATCATAAGCGGGAATCGCGCCGACGGTGATCAGAACGGCATCGGCACCGCGCCCCCCCAGCGCCCTGTATGCGGCTTTCCATGGTTGATCCAAGCTGGCCAAAACGCCGTGGGTTGCGCCGAACTCTTTGGCGATCTTAAGCTTTTCTTCGGTCATGTCCACGGCCACGATCCGCCGCGCGCCTGCAATCCGCGCGCCTTGAATTGCGTTCAGGCCGACCCCGCCCGCCCCAATGACCACCACGTCCTGACCAGGGCGCACGCCTGCCGCATTAACCGCAGCGCCGACCCCGGTGATCACGCCGCAGGACAGCAGGCTGGCCAGTTCCTTAGGCAGGTCATCCGGGATTTTGACAATCTGGCGGTGGCTTACCACGACCTTTTCAGCAAAGGCCCCGCATGCCATCGCCTGTTCGAGCGCGCCGCCATCGCCTGTTTTCAATGGACCTTTGACAGTGTCGTAGGGTGTTTCGCAAATTGTCGGTTGCCCGCCTGCACAGGCAGGGCAAGACCCGCAGGCGCGGATCAGGGTCACCACCACAGGGTCGCCGACCTTGAAATCCCCGGCCGCGTCTCCGACTGCGGTGATCACGCCTGCGGCTTCGTGCCCGTAAACCGCTGGCAGGAACCCTCCCCATGCGCCTTCGGCATAGGAAATGTCCGAATGGCAGATGGCCACGGCATCCAGTGTCACCTCGACCTCGCCCGTGCCGGGGGGGGCCAGATAAACGTCTTCGATCACCAGTGGCTCGCCAAATGCCCGGCAGACTGCGGCTTTGATTTTTTGCATGTTGTCCCTCACTCCCGTTGGGTTCACGGTGGCGCGGGAAAAGGCGGCTCGCAAGGCAGAAACCGCCATTTGCGTGTCGTTGTTACGCCACGACAGGCCGGGACCGTCTAAACAGTAGGAACCCTGCCAGCATCAACAAGAGTGCCAGCAGAAACGGGGCGCCAGGCAGGTAGAGCGGGGTGTCAGGTCGAATGAACTGCGCGAATACGCTGGTCATCACCAACGGTGAGATCACCATCGAAAGCGCATGCAACGCAGTCAGGACACCCTGCAATTCACCTTGCTGAGAATCTGGTGTGGCCCGTGACATCATCGCCTGAAGGGCGGGCGTGATGACCGCCCCAATGGCGGTAATCGGAATGAGAAGCAGTGCTATCAGGCCGTTGGTCAGAAAGGCCAGAATGGCGAAGCTTATGATTTCAAAGATCATGCCATAGATGATTGTTACCCGCTCGCCCAAAAGCCGGATGGCCGGGCGGATCAGACCGCCTTGCACGACGGCCATGCCGATACCATAGATTCCAAGCGACAGGCCGATCATCTGCGCGGACCAACCGAAGCGCTCGGTCGTGAAATAGGACCAGATGGCCGGATAGACGTAGATTGAAACCGAATACAGGAAATAGACCCACAGCATAGGCCGGATGCCGGGCAATGATGCTATGGCGCGAAGCGAGTTCACCGGGTTCGCGCGCCGCAGGTTGAAGGCACGCCTGTTTTCATCGGTCACCGTTTCGGGCATCACGAAATATCCGATGCAGAAGGTCAGCGCCGCCAAACCCGCAGCAGCCCAGAATGGTGCGCGGGTTCCAAATTCGCTTAGCAATCCGCCGATCACCGGACCCAGAACGAACCCCACGCCAAATGCCGCGCCCAGAAGGCCGAAATTTGCGGCCTTGTCTTTTGGGTCGGACACATCGGCCATGAAAGCCGCCGCCGTCGAATGGGTGGCCGCCGTTATGCCGCCGACGATACGTCCGACCAGCAAAAGCCAGATGCTGCCCGCCAAGGCCATGACGACGTAGTCCAGCGCCATGACGAACAAGGACACCAGCAATACCGTTCTGCGCCCGTAAGCATCGGAAAGGTTTCCCAGAATGGGGCCGAAGATGAATTGCATCGCGGCAAAGGCTGTGCTCAGCACACCGCCCCAGATCGCGGCATTGGCCAGGGTGCCGCCCTGAACCTCGACGATCAGTTGCGGCATGATCGGCATCACAAGACCAATGCCCATAGCATCGATCATGACGATGCAGAGGATAAAGAAAAACGGCAGACGCATGGGACCTGAACACATGAGTTGTGAGCGGCACCCTAGTCATGCCCGGCGAATGAGGGAAGAGACAGTTCCGCGGGACACCCCATGTCGTTGCGGCAGGTTGTTAGAGTTTGCCCGCCAGTTCGGACAGAAGCTCAGCCAATTCCTGCGGATGTGAAAAAAACGGCGAATGCGAGCTGTCGATTGTACGTCGAAGGTTTTCGGGGACGCAGGCGCTCATGTCTGCCTGGTACTCGGTCGGTATCGTGTGGTCGTCGGTTGTTCGGATATAGGCCTTGGGGACCTTGGAAAAGCGTGGGCCGACAGGCAGCGGTGTTTCTTGTGGCAGGATGGCTTGCGGACACAGGCGCGCGTATGCGTATGGCAGGACGTCGTCCGGGCAATCGTGATAAAACAGCTGTGGGATCGCATCCACGGACACGGTATAGGAAAGCCCGTCCGCAGATTTTTCCACTGCGTGCGCAATGGTTTGCCGTGGCCCGCGCCTGCGCATTTCCGCCATCGAAAGACCATCCCGAGGGACATAGGCACACAGGTAAATCAAGGCGCGCATCGCATCCGGGCGGGCCTCGGCCGCTGCGCTGATCGGAAAGCCGGCCCAGGAATGGCCGACGACGATCGTATCGGGTGTACAGGCGTTCAAAATGGCATCGCGGCAACCGTCCAGCGTGACGTCGGCCACCGGCGTGGGGTCTGCACCATGGCTGGGCATGTCGATGGCGCGGGCGGTATGGCCCAGGGCTTCCAAAGCGGGGATCAGGTCGCGCCAGCACCAGGCGCCGTGACACGAGCCATGGACCAACAGGAAGGACGCCATTGTCATTCTCCTTCAGACATGTCCGATCTCGGTCAGAAATCCGGTCAGGATTTCTGCGTATTCCGCGGGTTTCTCAACGCAAGGCAAATGTCCAGCGCGGCGGATCAGCCGAAATTGGGATCCGGGAACAAGATCAATCGTTTCCCGCACCAGATCGGGTGGGGTCGATCCGTCTTCGCTGCCCGCAATTCCAAGCGTGGGCAGGCGCAGGCCGCTTGTGGGGGTATAAAAGTCGGTACCGGCAATGGCGGCACAGCAGCCCAGATACCCTTCGACTGGTTGGCTGACCATCATATCGCGCCAGGGCAGGTAATTTTGGGCGTGGCGGAATTCGCGCGAGAACCAACGCTCCATCGTGGCATTGGCCAAAGCCTCGATCCCGCCCTTTCGCACCGCCTGAATGCGCTCTTGCCAGATCGAAGGCGTGGCGATCTTGGCAGCGGTGTTCGATAGCACCAGCGCACGAATCTGGTCCATGCGTTTGATCGCCAGCCCCTGCGCGATCATCCCGCCAATCGAGAGGCCGACAAAGACGCAATCGCGAACCTGAAGGTGATCCAGCAGCGCCTCGGCATCCCGCACCAAAGCGCCCATCGAATAGGGTGCAGGGGGCACCGAGGATTGCCCGTGCCCACGTTTGTCATACCGGATGATGCGCAGCCCGTCGGGCATGTATGGCAGCACCGCGTCCCAAATATGCAGGTCGGTTCCCAGGGAATTGGCAAACACAATGGGTGCACCGTCCGTGGGGCCGTCGATGCGATAGTTCAGTTTCACGTCGCCCAGATCAGCGATCATCATGACAAAGGTCCTTGTCGTCATGCCGTCCTGATGCAATTTGCACGGCTTTCGCACCGATGTCAGGTCAGGAATTCCAACGCCTTAGCAAATATTCCCGGATCGACATTCCCGCCCGATGTGACGACGATCACGTCGTCGCCTTCGATCTCGTCGCCCCGGAAAAGGGCCGCGGCCAGTGCTACGGCGCCGCCGGGTTCCAATACGATTTTAAGGCGCAGAAAGGCATATGCCATGGCCTGCAATGCCTCGTCTTCGGTGACAGAGAGTCCGGGGCCGCAAAGACGGTGAAGGATCGGAAAGGTGATGTCGCCGGGCTGCGGTGTCAGGATCGCATCGCATATGTTACCCGACGCCGCATTGTTGTTTTGAATGCGACCTGACGCCAAGGATCGTTTGACGTCGTCGAACCCTTCCGGCTCACAGGGGCGCGCCCGCAAATTCGGCGCGTGTTTCTCCAGCGCCAGCGCAATGCCCGAGGTCAAACCTCCGCCGCCGCAACAGACCAGAACATCCGACTGCGAAACCCCAATTTCCGCGGCCTGCCTGGCGATTTCCAGCCCGGTTGTGCCTTGTCCCGCGATGACCTGCGGTTCGTCATAGGGGCGGATCAGGGTCAGACCACGTTCAGCAGCGATGGCTTCGCCTATTTCCTCCCGTTTTTCATTCGCGCGATCGTACAAAACGACTTCGCCGCCCAGCGCCCGGGTGTTGTCGATCTTGAGCTGCGGCGCGTCCGATGGCATGACAATGACCGAGGCAATCCCATGTTTCGAAGCGGCCATCGCAACGCCTTGCGCATGGTTGCCCGATGAATATGCGATCACACCACGCTGGCGTATGCCTTCATCCAGCGCCGAAATGGCCGACCACGCGCCGCGAAACTTGAAACTGCCGGTATGTTGCAGGCATTCCGGTTTGACCCAAATGCGGCGGCCCGCAAGCGTGTCGAGAAAGGGCGACGACAGGATCGGCGTTTCGCGAACGTGTCCTTTCAGCCGTTCTGCGGCGGCTTCGATCATCTCAAATGTGCTCATGCGGCGTTCTTCAATACCTTCTGTATCAGGTCCAGTGATTGGACTTCGTTCAGGAACGGAACATGCCCGCGATCCGGTACCTCGACCGAGATCAGCTCCGGGTGTCGATGCCGCATCTCGGCCAGAGTGTCCGCGCCCAGAACATCGGAATTCGCGCCCCGGATCACACCGGTGGGAATGCCACGCAAGGCTTCGAAGAACACCCAAAGATCAGGGGCTGCCGCGCTTGCAGCTTGTTCAAGAAGCCCCTTGCGCAGGGCTGGATCATATCGCAGCTTCAGCCCGTCTTTGCGCATTTCATACTGAAATTCTGCCTGCTTGCGCCAGGTCTCCAGTGGAACACCGGGAAATTGTGGCTCCATTACGTGTTTCAATGCGGCGGCGGCTTCATCATAGGTTTTGGCGGTGGGCTGCGCCCCCACGTAGGCCATGATCTTGGCGATGCCCGACGGCTCGATAACCGGACCCACGTCATTCAGAATTACGGCGGCCAGACGTTCGGGGTGGCTTGCGGCCAGCGCCATGGCGATCAGCCCGCCGCGCGATGTTCCCAGAATGACTGCTTTCTCGATCCCCAGATGATCGAGCAGCTCAATCGCGTCATGGGATTCGCGGAAGATATTGTAATTCATAAAGTCGGGGTCGTATTCCGAACGCCCGCGCCCCCTGTAATCCATGGCGATCATGCGCAGGCCCGAGGCATGTGGCGCAAAAAACGAAAAGTCGCGGCTGTTTCGGGTCAGACCGGCCAGGCACAAAAGCGGCGTGCCGGTGCCGGACTCTTTGAAATAGATGCGCCTGCCGTCCGTTGTCATGAATTCTGACATCAGAGACCGGCCAGCTTGGGAATCGAGGCCAGATCGGACAGCACATGCGCAGGTGTCCAGGGAAGGCGATCCATGGGTTCACCAATCCGATTGACCCATGCGGTCACAAAACCGTACCCGCTGGCCCCGGCAGCGTCCCAGCCGTTCGAACTGACGAACAAAACGTCATCGCGTGCGCAGCCAAACCTGTCTTGCACCAGATCATAGACACGGGCGTGGGGTTTGAAGACGCCGACGCTTTCGACCGACAGCACATCATCCAATACATCGCCGATTCCGGCGGACTTCACGGCTCCGTCCAGCATCGGGGGCGACCCGTTGGACAGGATCGCCGTTTGCAGCCCACCATCCTTGAGGGCTTTCAGCATGGCCGGAACTTCGGGATAGGCCTGCAATTCCCAATAGAGATCAAGCAGACGTTGGCGCAGCCCCGGGTTGCCTTGCAGGCCTGCGGCCTCCAGAGCCCAATCCAGCCCGTCCTGGGTAACGTCCCAGAAATCCGCATGCGCATCCGCCACGGCGCGCAGCCATGTGTATTGCAGTTGTTTCAGACGCCAATGCCCCGCAACGGTGGTCCATTTGTCTTTCAGGGCTTCGAAACCCGGCTCGTCTGCCGCCTGTCGGGCAGCCGCGGCAACATCGAACAATGTTCCGTAGGCATCGAACACACAGGTCGTGATCGGCATATAGTCCTCCTTAGATTGCGCGCAGGTTGGCACATCGGCGCAGGGGGTGAAAGAGCCGAGGGTTTACAACATTGTGTCAACCTATAGGGTTGGCCGCTTAACCCCTTGGAACGGCCGGAGGCCACGATGACCGAAATCAAACAAGGCGACACGGTTCGCATCCACTACACCGGGACGTTGCTGGACGGCAAAGTCTTTGACAGCTCGGACGGGCGGGATCCGTTGGAATTCGTGGTCGGGTCGGGCCAGATCATCCCGGGGCTGGACCGTGCCATGCCGGGCCTGTCCACCGGGGACAAGACGCGGGTGGAAATTGCCTGTACAGACGCCTACGGCCCGATCAACCCTGCGATGCGTCAGGAAATTCCCCGTGAAGGCATTCCAGACGACATCCCCCTGGATCCCGGGACACAGTTGCAGATGCAAACGCCAGAAGGTCAGGCCGTGCCTGTAACGGTTGTGGATTCAAACGAAGCCACCGTTACTCTGGATGCAAATCACCCGCTGGCAGGGCAGGATCTGGTTTTCGAGATCGAAGTCGTTTCAGTCAACTGAGACATGGTTCGGGCCGGATGTCCGGCCCCGATCTCACCCTATCAGAGCTTGAATCGCGGCCCTTACCTGTGGCTGCGTAAAGAAGACGAACACCAGCAACAGTGAAGTCAACGTAAGCAATAGCACCCTGGCCCGTTGGCTGAGAAAGCCGGGCTTTCGCCGGCTTTGCGTCGCGCGTGCATTGTTTGCAATGATTTGGTCAAGTTTGCTCATATCGATTACCTGCCGCCTAATGATGGTGAAATCTGGGCAGCGGCAGGGAAAGATATGGTCACATGGATTCGGGCTGAGGCATGCCCAGAACGTGGAAGCCACCGTCAACGCGGATGATCTCACCCGACGTGCAGGCACCTGCATCTGACGTCAGGTACACAGCCGTTCCGCCGACAGCTTCAAGTGTGGCGTTAGAGCGCATCGGTGCATTCTGATCGCAGAATTTGTAGGTCTTGCGGGCACCGCCGATCGCTGCACCGGCGAGGGTTCTCATCGGCCCTGGGGAAATCGCGTTCACGCGGATGCCATCGGGGCCAAGATCGTTGGCCAAATAGCGCGTTGCCGATTCCAGCGCAGCCTTTGCGACACCCATCACGTTGTAGTTGGGCACAACCCGGTTGGAGCCCTGATACGTCAGGGTCAGCAGGGAACCGCCATTGTCTTTCATCAACGGATAGGCGCGACGCGCGACCTCGATGAAGGAATAGGCCGAGACATCCATCGAATGCTTGAAATTCGCACGTGTGGTATTCAGGAACCGACCTGTCAGCTCGGACTTGTCCGAATAGGCGATAGCATGCACCAGGAAATCTATGGTGGGCCAACGTTTGGCCAGCTCGCCAAAAGCGCGATCCAGCGACTCGTCGTCGGTGACATCCGCATCGACCATGAAATCGCTGTCCAGGCTCTGAGCCAGCGGCTCCAGCCGCTTTCCGAATGCCTCGCCCTGATAGGTGAATGCCAGTTCGGCGCCAGCCTCGTGCATGGCCTTGGCAATGCCCCACGCAATCGAGCGGTCATTGGCCACGCCCATGATCAGGCCGCGTTTACCTTTGAGAAGATCCGACATTACTTTCACCCGTTATACTTTGAAAGAACCATGGACCCGTTCGTGCCGCCAAAGCCGAAGCTGTTGGTCATGACACTGTCCAGTCCTGCGTTTTCAACCACTTGAGTTGCAATTTCACCGGGCTGAATGCCTTCGGCAAGCGTGTCGACATTGATCGATGGAGTAATGAAATCATTTTCCAGCATCAGCAGGCAGAAAATCGTCTCAAGCGCGCCCGCCGCGCCCTGAGCGTGGCCTGTCATCGACTTCGTCGAGGAGATGGGGGGTACATTGCCTTCGCCAAAGATGCGGCGCACCGCCTCTACCTCACCCACGTCGCCGACGGGGGTCGAGGTGCCGTGAGCATTGATATAGCCGACCTTGCGCCCCTCGGGCAGGGTACTCAGAGCAAGTCGCATCGCGCGCTCGCCGCCCTCACCTGAAGGAGCAACCATGTCGTGACCATCTGAAGTTGCGGCATAACCTGTAACTTCAGCATAAATTTTGGCGCCGCGGGCCAGAGCGTGGTCCAGCTCTTCCAGAACAACGATTCCACCGCCGCCCGAAATCACGAAACCATCACGGTTTTCGTCGAACGCGCGCGAGGCTTTATCGGGTGTGTCATTATATTTCGACGACATCGCGCCCATTGCGTCGAACAGGCAGGAAAGCGTCCAGTCCAGTTCTTCACCGCCGCCGGCGAACATCACGTCCTGCTTGCCCAGCATGATCTGTTCGGCCGCGTTGCCGATGCAATGCAGCGAGGTCGAGCAGGCCGAGGTGATCGAATAGTTGATGCCCTTGATCTTGAACGCGGTCGCCAGATTGGCCGAGATCGTCGAGCACATGCATTTTGGCACGGCAAATGGCCCGATCCGCTTGGTCGCGCCCGTCTTCAGAACGGTTTGATGCGCCGTCAGCATCGCGCTGGTCGAAGGTCCGCCAGAGCCCGCAACCAGCCCGGTGCGTGGATTGACGATCTGGTCTTCGGTCAGCCCGGAATCGGCAATCGCCTGGCTCATGGCGATATGTGCATAGGCGGCCCCTGGACCCATAAAGCGCAATGTGCGCTTGTCCACATGCTGGGCCACGTCGATCTTGAGCGTACCCGCGATCTGGCTGCGAAAACCATGTTCTGCCATCTGCTCGCTGGCCACGATCCCGGATTTACCTGCTTTGAGCGAGGTCAGAACCTCTTCGGCATTGTTCCCGATCGAGGACACAACCCCCAGACCGGTGACGACTACTCGACGCATGTGCGCACTCCTTGTTTCAGACCGTTCAGGCTCAGGCCTCGGATAGAACGACCTTCATGTCCTTGACATCATAAATCATCTCGCCATCGGCTTCGACAATGCCATCCGCCACGCCCATTGTCAGGCGGCGCGTTTGAATCGCTTTTTTGAAATCGATTTTATACGTCAGCATCTTGCGGTCCGGGCGCACCATGCCGGTCAGCTTTACTTCGCCGACGCCGACGGCCATGCCGCGCCCCTGCCATCCACGCCAGCCAAGGTTGAAACCGGTCAGTTGCCAAAGCCCGTCCAGCCCCAGACAGCCCGGCATGATCGGGTTGCCCGGAAAGTGGCACTCAAAGAACCAAAGGTCGGGTGTGATGTCGAATTCGGCCAGCACATGGCCCTTGCCGTGCAGACCACCATCGGCAGAGATGTCGGTGATCCGGTCCATCATCAGCATCGGTGGGGCGGGCAATTGTGCGTTGCCGGGGCCAAATAACTCACCACGAGCGCATTTCAGCAGATCATCTTTGTCAAAACTGCTAGGGAACTGGGCCATTCTGCCACCTTTCCTGCCGGGGGTCTGTCTTTACATCTGGCTTCGTCTAACACCCGTTTGCAAGGTCCTGCAAGAGCGGCGCGCCACATCATGTTGTGTTGGTTCTTATCTTGCGAATGAATTTCATTTGTAATTGCCGGTGATGCGCCCCTATATATAAAGGCAGGAATAATGGGTATCGGATCGATGACACCTCAGAGCCGCGAAATCGCAACAGGTTGGCTGGTGAATGCCGGCTTGCGACCGACGCGTCAGCGCGTGGCGCTGGCCGAGCTTTTGGTGGGCGACGGCCGCCATCGCCACGTCACCGCAGAAAGCCTATTTGAATCGGCAAAGGCGAATGGCGATGCGGTGTCTCTGGCAACGGTCTACAACACTTTGCGTGCTTTTTGCGATGCGGGTGTGCTGCAAGAAATCACAGTGGACGGATCGAAAAGCTACTTCGACACGAACACGCATGATCATCCCCACTTTTATTGGGAAGACGACGCAAGGCTAAGCGATGCGCCGTCGGATCAGCTGGTCATTCAGCGCCTTCCCGAGGCGCCGGAAGGTGTCGAAATCGCATCTGTCGATGTCGTCATTCGCTTGCGCAAAAAGTAAAAGACCTTAAACGCCTGTCAGCCCGGCCACCAAAACTCGCTCGGCCTTTTCGATGACCGTGTCAGAGGGTCCTGTGCCGTGCCGCGCCAGAACGACGGATTCTGCTGTGTCCGGATTGGCAATCGGTACGCTGACCAGATGCTTGTTGTCATAGCTGAAGCTGCTGGGTGGGCTGGCATAGCTGATCCCGATTCCCTCACCATGGGCGGCAAGGCTGCGTTGAATCTCAAGGGATGCCGCCCGGTGCGCGACGGTAGGGCGCAGCCCGTTTTGTCGGAACAGGCCGAGAATGTGTTGGGCGGATAATCCTTCCGAAGACAGAATCAACGGATGACCTTCCAGCGCTGCAAGGGTGACTTCTGTGGTTGTCGCCAATGGATGATCCGGGGACATCAAGGCCTTCGGTCTGCTGTCGAACAGTTTTGTACGGGCGAACCCCGCATCCATGGTCAGGTCGTATGTGATTGCGATGTCAATCTGGCCATCCATCAATCCATTCAGCAGCCCTTCGAAGGACCCGGCCACATAGGTAAGGTTGAGATCGGTGAACGTGTTGCGGAGAAGTTGCAGGGCCGGGGCCAAAAGGAAGGGGGCCAGGTCCGTAAAGCAGCCCAATCTCAGCCTGGAGGTGCCCGGCGCGGAGGTATCGGACGTTTCGATTCGCGCAGCATTTTTCAGCAAGACCTCGGCGTTCTCTATGAACGTACGTCCCTGAGGTGTCAGTGCCATGGCTGCACCCCGGCGGCGAACGAACAGCGGATACCCCAAATGGGCTTCAACACGCGTCAGCGCAGTGGACAAGGCCGGTTGCGAAACATTGAGATGCTGGGCTGCCGCCGACAAACTGCCGTGACGCCCGACTGCACAGACATATTCATATTGGCGCAGCGAAATATATAACATGAGATTAATAATAACTTCGAAAGATATGATTTGAACAGAATACATTTTTCCGGTCAAAAGCAAAAAAACTTCAGGAGCTTCCGATGCCACACCCTCTTGTTACTCAGCAGATGATCGACACTTATCAGGCCGACGGCGTCGTACTGGTCAAAGGGCTGTTTGCGGATCATGTGGATCAACTGCGCGATGGTGTGGCCGCGAATATGGCCGATCCCGGTCCCTATGCTTCGGAAAACAAGAAGGCGGGTGAAACAGGTCGTTTTTTTGATGATTACTGCAATTGGACCCGGATTCCGCAGTTCCGCGACGTGATCGAGACGTCTCCCGCAGCTGAGGTTGCCGCGGATCTGATGCAATCGAAACGCGTTCAGATGTTTCACGATCACGTGCTGGTCAAGGAGCCCGGTACGTCGATGGCGACACCGTGGCATCAGGACGGCCCATATTATTTCGTCGAGGGTCAGCAGACGATCAGCTTCTGGTCTCCGCTTGATCCGGTCAGACAGGCGACGCTGCGGTGTGTTGCCGGGTCGCACCGATGGGATAAAGAAGTTCTGCCGACCCGATGGGTTTCCGAGGACGGCTTTTTCCCGGATGAAGGTCAGTACATCCCCGTGCCGGATCCGGATGCCGAAGGTATGAAGGTCATCGAATTCGAGATGGAGCCCGGCGATGCCGTCGCTTTCAACTATCGCACGCTGCACGGTGCGCGCGGAAACCAGTCGGACAGCCGTCGCCGCGCCTTTTCACTGCGGCTGGTGGGCGACGATGCCCGGTATGTAGAGCGCCCCGGCCGAACCTCGCCCCCGTTTCCCGGTCATGACATGACGCCGGGACAGCGCCTGCGCGAGGATTGGTTTCCGATCTTGTTGCAGCGCCAGGCCGGCTCAGAACCACTGACCTGATTCGATCAGCCCGAGATCCAGCAGCTGGCGGGACTGCCATTCAAACGGCACCGAGTTGCGCCAGCGAAAGCTTCGGATGTCAAAGGTTGACCCTGCATTGGATTTCAGCGCCTTCGCGGCACGGAAAGAACAAATGGCGGCCGTCAGGTTGTGATGCCAGGGACAGGAATAGGTATTGTATTCCGGTTCGTTGAAAGTGTGATCGGGTCTCAGCACCAGGTTTTTTTGTGCTTTGAACAATGCGATGCGGTCGATCCTGCGACGTTCGTAGGGAATGTGGTCCTCGAACCGCCACCGCAACCCGCCCGAAAGATCCACCTGACGGTCCAGCGGTTGGCCGCTTGGGTCGTGGCGGGTATGGGCATAATAGCCAACACTGTCGAACATGGCCTGATCGGGGGCCACGCCATTGGGATGTGCGGTCAGATCCTCGGCGTACAGGTCAATGACATAGCTGAGCATCGCATTGCGACGCTCTTCACCATGAAAGACAAGCATCTCGCCCACGCTGCGCGTTTCGCAGTAGGGAAAGAACAGGTATTCGGCGTTGTAGCAATAATACATCCAGATGCCGGGTGCGGCCTGAATGATCCTGTTTATGGTTTCGAACACGACCAGCCGGGGAACACATTTCAAATTGACCCGATGCACCGTGGCGGACAGGTCCTCTGTCAGATGAAACTCGTCCGGTGCAAAGACGATGACGGATTTGAAACCCAGCCTCAGATGATGGTGCAGCGTGCTGGCCAACTCGACGTCGTCCTCGGCAAAAATCAATGCTACGGGGCCTTTGGCCAGTGCGGCCTGTCCCGATTTCAGGAAATGGTCGAGGGAATCGTACGTCATCGGGTGCTTTTGGGTCCGGCCTTGCTGGAAAGTCCTGCCAAATTCGGGTAATTGCGCCCGCATTGCAAGCGGCGTTCGAAGCGTATAGATGACGCCGATCCAGCGAATGCAAAGGCCCGTCCCATGTCTGAACCGAAGAAGCTGTTTATCAAGACTTATGGCTGTCAGATGAACGTCTATGACAGTGAACGCATGTCCGAGGCGCTGGGCGGGCAGGGCTATGTCGAAACCAAAACGCCTGACGATGCCGACATGATTCTGCTGAACACTTGTCACATCCGCGAAAAAGCGGCTGAGAAAGTGTATTCGGAACTCGGTCGCTTCAAGGGTCTGAAAGCCGAAAAGCCTGACCTGAAAATCGGTGTGGCAGGCTGTGTTGCGCAGGCCGAAGGTGAAGAAATCATGCGCCGCCAACCGCTGGTCGATCTGGTCGTCGGCCCGCAAAGCTATCACCGTCTGCCCGAGATGGAGGCCAAGACCCGTGCGGGCGAAAAGGCGCTGGACACCGATTTCCCCGAGGAAGACAAGTTTGAAAAACTGAAAAACCGTCCCAAGGCCAAACGCGGCCCGACGGCGTTTCTGACCGTTCAGGAAGGGTGCGACAAGTTCTGCGCCTTCTGCGTGGTGCCTTATACGCGTGGGGCCGAAGTCAGCCGCCCCGCTGATCGCATCATCCGCGAAGCCCATGATCTGGTTGAACGCGGCGTGCGCGAGATCACGCTGTTGGGTCAGAACGTGAACGCCTATCACGGGGCCGGCCCCGACGGAGACATGACCCTGGCCGGGCTGATCTGGGAACTGAACAAGGTTGACGGGCTGGAACGTATTCGTTTCACCACGTCGCACCCCAATGACATGGCCGACGACCTGATCGAGGCACATGGCAGCTGTGAGAAACTGATGCCGTATCTGCACCTGCCGGTTCAGTCGGGCTCGGACCGTATCCTCAAGCGAATGAATCGCAGCCACACGGCAGAAAGCTATCTGCGCCTGATCGAACGCATTCGTGCGGCGCGCCCGGATATTGTGATGTCGGGGGACTTCATCGTCGGCTTCCCAGAAGAAACCGAAGAGGATTTTCAGGCAACGATGGATTTGGTTGAAGAGGTCAAATACGGCTACGCCTATTCCTTCAAGTATTCCACACGCCCGGGAACACCAGCGGCCGAGCGGGCTCAGGTTGATCCGGCTGCGGCGGATGATCGATTGCAGCGCCTTCAGGCCCTTATCACACGGCACCAAAGGGAAATTCAGGACGGTATGGTCGGTCGTACAGTCCGCGTTTTGTTTGAAAAACCGGGCCGCCTGCCGGGCCAGATGGTCGGAAAATCCGAGTATCTGCATTCGGTGCATGTGAAAGGGCCCGAGATTGCCGTTGGTGATCTGAAAGAGGTCCGGATCACCGACTCGGGCGCCAACTCTTTGGCGGGTGAGCTGCTCTGACTCGGTAAGATCCCGCCGTTCAGACCCCATAGTTGGTGTTTGTTTCCAAAATTTACCCTTGATTTATTGCTTGGAACTATGCTCCGAGAGGAGCCATGTTTTTCAGGCGCCGTTATTGCGTCAAAAAACGATTATACGCCGATCTAAAGATCGGAGTGATGGAGGTACGAGTGCCAATCTTGAACAGCTTCAGGACCCTGAGCCTAGTGAAAACCTTGCCTTTGGCCTCGGTTGTTACTTTTTTTGCCAGCGCGACGATTGCCGGAGACCTGAAGGGCACGACAACCGATCCTGTCGTTATCAGCCCCAAGAAGTTCAGCAGTGACGTCAGTGCATTTTACCTGGGGATTGCTGGCGGCTACGCCTCAGGCTGGGACGATCGATTTGGTCTGAGAACGCCCGCCGGGCTGTTTGATATTGGCGAGCTGAACGTATCCGGCGCATACGGCGGCTTTCGTGGTGGTTGGCGTGGTGTTCTGCCTTCAAGGTGGGGGCGTGATTTCGTCTATGGTTTTGAAGTCAGTTATGATTTCGGATCCTTGGACGACAGTGTCAGGGCCCAGATCGGCGGTTCGAACGTTGAGGGTGGGGCAGAGATATCTGACGTTTTGTCCCTCAAATATCGAAGCGGCCTGACAAGCCGAAATGGTCGGGTTCTGTACTTTTTCAGCGTCGGTTACCTGTGGGGCGATGTTGAAACAACCAACAACATCACATCCGGAGCTACAGTACAGAGCTTTTCGGCATCGGATCGGCGGGGCGGATATACCGCAAGCATCGGTGCCGAACACAAGCTGACCGACAATTGGTCGGTCACCGGCGAATACGAATACGTCCAGTTCAAATCCGAAGACGTTCAATTCGGTTCGGGCTTTTCCACGAAGTCCACACCGAAATACGGCGGCTTGAGATTCGGGCTGAACTATACGTTCTGATGCGCGTCTGACAGGCTTTTTTCTTTTGTATGATCGGCGCTTTTGTCATCCGCGGGCTTATTTTTGAAACTGTGGCTTGCGCCCACCGAGATTTGTTGTCTACGCTCGGGGTGAACCGCCAAGACAGGAGAACGGATTGGCCATCGGTGCCCTGACCCCACCGCAAGACGAAATGCCCCAACGCGAGGCGTTTTTAGAGTTTCCCGACAACCGATTGTTGATTGACCTGTGCGGCGAATACGACCGCAATCTGACCGACATCGAAAGCAAGCTTTCCGTCCAGATCGTACGCCGCGGCAACCAGCTTGTCGTGATGGGCGATGAAGACGCCCAGAAGCAGGCTATTGAAGTGCTGCAATCGCTTTACGCGCGCTTGGAAGGCGGGCGCGAGGTCGAGGCCGCGGACGTGGACCGAGAACTGCGGATGGGTGGTTCGGAACAGGGGACCGGCAGCCGCGACGGCGATCAGTTGGAAATGTTCAAGGGCGGTTCAGTCGAGATCAAAACCCGCAAGAAACTGGTGGAACCGCGCACGGACGCCCAGAAAGCTTATGTGCAGTCACTGTTTCAAAATGAGCTTGCATTTGGCATTGGGCCTGCTGGCACGGGGAAAACCTATCTGGCTGTTGCCGTGGGCGTGTCGATGTTCATTGGCGGGCATGTGGATCGAATCATCCTCAGCCGCCCGGCGGTCGAAGCGGGTGAAAAATTGGGCTATCTGCCCGGTGACATGAAAGACAAGGTCGATCCCTACATGCAGCCGCTGTACGACGCGCTGAATGATTTTCTGCCCGGCAAGCAACTGGCCAAGTTGATTGAGGAAAAGCGAATCGAAATAGCGCCGCTGGCGTTCATGCGTGGACGCACGTTGGCCAATGCTTTTGTGGTGCTGGACGAAGCACAAAACGCCACGACCATGCAGATGAAGATGTTCCTGACTCGTCTGGGCGAAGGCAGCCGCATGGTAATCACCGGCGACAGGTCTCAGGTGGATTTGCCACGCGGCGTTCAGTCGGGTTTGCAGGATGCGGAAAGACTGTTGAAAACGATCCCCAACATCAGTTTCAACTATTTCACGTCCAAGGACGTGGTTCGCCACCCGCTTGTGGCCGCGATCATCGAGGCGTATGAGGCGGATGCGGGCCGGGAATCCACTTGATTGCAAGGCTCATTCACAGGGCTTTTGTGCGATAAGATGAATCTGGAACTCACTGTCGAAGACGACCGGTGGCAAGGGCTTGAAGCTTTGTCGCGGCAAGCGATATCCGCTGTCCTGTCCTATGCGGAACTGGACCCTGAACTTTGCGAGATCAGCGTTCTGGGATGCGATGACGCATGCATTTCGGAACTGAACGCAGAGTTTCGCGGCAAACCAGCCGCCACCAATGTTCTGAGCTGGCCGGCAGAAGATTTGGCCCCGGAGGAAGCCGGGCAAGCGCCCCATCCGCCAAAGCCGGATTTCACCGGTGAAATTCCTTTGGGCGATATTGCGATCTCCTTCGACACCTGCGCGCGTGAGGCGGATGAGGCAGGCAAGGACATTGACGATCACGTCATCCATTTGCTTGTTCACGGAACGTTGCATTTGCTGGGATATGATCACATTCGTGACCCCGACGCCGCTTTGATGGAAGGGATTGAGGTCGAGATACTTGGCAAGTTGGGTATAGATGACCCATATAAGGTATAAGGTGGGTCATGTGACCCGATCAGTTGGAACAAGGTAATGGGCGAAACAGACGGCAGTTCTAGGGCGGCGCAAAGCGCGCAACCTCAGGACAGCGGCAATGATACAGAAGAGAAAAGCGGGTTTATTTCCCGAATTTTCGATGCGTTTTCGAGTCAGGAGACTCAGCAAAACCCGGGGATGAACGGGCAGAGCGCAGCGGCAGCTCGGCCTCACGGGATGATGAACCTGCGCAGGATGCGCGTCGAAGACGTGGCCATTCCCACGGCCGAGATCATCGCGGTTCCTTCGACCATCACCAAGGATGAGCTGGCTGACGTATTCCGGGACAGTGGGTTGTCCAGAATTCCGGTCTATGAAGGAACGCTGGATACGCCGTTGGGCTTCGTTCACCTCAAGGATTTAGCGCTGACCCATGGTTTCAATGGCGGTGCGGACAAGTTTGACCTGAAATCCATGTTGCGCACGCTTTTGTTCGTGCCGCCTTCAATGCCGATCGGTGTCCTGCTGACCAAGATGCAGACCGAACGTCGCCATATGGCGTTGGTGATTGATGAGTATGGCGGCGTCGACGGGCTGCTGACGATCGAAGACTTGATCGAGCAGGTCGTGGGTGAGATCGCGGACGAACACGATGCAGACGAAGATCAGCTTTGGGTGCAGGAAAAGCCGGGCTGTTACGTTGTGCAGGCACGTGTGCCGCTTGAGGACTTCGAGGCCGAGATCGGCAGATCCTTGACCAGCCACGAGGATGTGGATGAAGAAGACATCGACACGCTGGGGGGGCTAGTGTTCATGCTGTCCGGGCGTGTTCCGGCACGGGGTGAGGTCGTGATTCATCCGGAAGGGCCGGAATTCGAAGTGATCGAAGCCGACCCGCGACGCATCAAACGGTTGCGCGTCATGCTGCCGGACGTCGCTGCATGACGCCTGTCCGGGGCTGGCCGTTATCGTTGAGATTGTTTGCCGCCGCCGCACTGGGCGCCTTCGGCGCTTTTGGCCAGGCACCGCATGGGTATTGGGGCGCTACGGTTGTTGCACTGGTTTTGATCGTTCCGGTGTTCCTCGCCAGTGAAACCCGTGCTCGCGCGGGGTGGATCGGCTGGTTCTTCGCCACCGGCTATTTTGCCCATGCGCTCAGCTGGATCATCGAGCCCTTTCAGGTGGATGCAGAGCGTCACGCCTGGATGGCACCGTTTGCGCTGGTGTTCATGGCTGGCGGGCTCGCCCTGTTCTGGGCAATTGCGTTTCGACTTGCGCGGCATGTTGGCGCGACCGCCATGCAGCAAGGCGTTTTGCTGATCGCAACGCTGTCGCTGGCCGAACTGGCCCGGGGATACGTGCTGACCGGGTTCCCTTGGGGCGGAGTGGCGCAAATCTGGATGAATACGCCCGTGGCGCAAGTGCTGTCTCTGGTGGGGCCGTATGGCTTGAATGCGCTGACATTTGCCGTGGCGTTTCCGATAGGGGCGGCACTGATTCAGGAAAGACGCTTGCGGGCACTGGTCCGTCCACTGGGATTTACAGCTGCGGCGGCGGTGCTGGCGATTGGCTATGCGTCGATG
Organism: Ruegeria sp. HKCCSP346; assembly: GCF_017872595.1. Lineage (NCBI taxonomy): Bacteria > Pseudomonadati > Pseudomonadota > Alphaproteobacteria > Rhodobacterales > Roseobacteraceae > Ruegeria > Ruegeria sp. HKCCSP346. Next base: position 152,470 of record NZ_JAEDOT010000006.1, on the reverse strand, counting down.
CGGCCAACGGTTCAGGAAGGCCGGCACACAGTTCGTGTCGTTCAGCCCAACGCGCCGCAACACCAAAAGTGGGACCCGGCATATGCGCCCTTGTTCTTTGCCCGTCAGATTGAATATTCCGCCGCTTTGCCCAGACCGGACCTGATCGTCTGGCCCGAGACCGCAGTTCCAGCCTGGCTGGGCAGCGCGCAACCGTATTTGACGGCCATTGCGGATGCCGCTCAGGGGACGCCCGTGGTTTTGGGGATCCAGCGTGGAGACGGCCCGAGGATTTTCAACTCGATGGTCTATCTGGATGAAGCCGGGCAGCAGGGCGGTCTGTATGACAAACACCATCTGGCCCCGTTTGGAGAATATGTGCCTTTTGGCGAGTTGATGGGCCGTTTTGGGATTTATGGGATGGCGGCCACAACGGGGCATGGATTCAGCGCAGGGCCGGGGCCCGAGCTCTTGGGCCTTGGCAAATTGGGAAGGGCGCTGCCTCTGATCTGTTACGAAGCCGTGTTCCCGCAAGATGTGAACGGGGCGGCGGGTCGGGCGGACTTTCTGTTGCAGATCACAAATGACGCGTGGTTCGGAACGCGTTCGGGACCGTTTCAGCATCTGGCACAGGCCCGGATGAGGGCAATTGAACAGGGTCTGCCGATGATCCGTTCGGCCAATACCGGCATATCGGCCATGATTGACCCATTGGGTCAGGTCACGGCCTCATTGGCGCTGGGCAAGGCGGGATACGTGGATGCGATCCTGCCGCAGCCACATCAGCCAACAGTTTATTCCCGCATCGGGGACAGCCCTGTTCTTGGGTTGCTATTGTTTCTTGCTGCATTGGCGTGGTTCAACATCCGTCGCGTGAGCAAATAATTAGAGATTGACCCCATCTTTAAGCGAGCGTATGCGTCTGTGACCTGTCACAACGGCTTCCTGGCGTGGCGGAGAAACCCCTAATGGAGCGCATTTATGTCCCGACAGAACTATACATTTACTTCGGAATCCGTTTCCGAAGGGCATCCCGACAAGGTCTGTGACCGTATCTCGGATGCTGTCCTTGATGCATTTCTCAATGAAGAACCAGAAGCCCGTGTGGCCTGCGAAACTTTTGCCACGACCAACCGGGTTGTGATCGGTGGCGAAGTAGGTCTGTCTGATCAAGACAAGCTGCACGATTACATGGGTCGCATCGAACAGATCGCCCGCGACTGTGTCAAAGACATCGGTTACGAGCAGGACAAGTTTCACCACGAAACCGTCGAAGTAACCAACCTGCTGCACGAACAATCTGCCCATATCGCTCAGGGCGTTGACGCTGCGGATGACAAGGACGAGGGTGCCGGCGATCAGGGCATCATGTTCGGTTATGCCACGACTGAAACTCCGGCGCTGATGCCTGCACCGATCCAGTATTCACACGCTATCCTGCGGCGACTGGCTGAAGTGCGCAAGAATGGCACCGAACCTGCTTTGGGCCCCGATGCAAAGTCGCAGCTGTCAGTCGTTTATCGCGACGGCAAGCCGGTCGGCGTCAGCTCGATCGTTTTGTCTACGCAGCACCTGGATGAAGCGCTATCTTCGAATGACATCCGCGCCATCGTCGAGCCTTATATCCGTGAAACCCTGCCTGACGGCTGGCTGTCGGCCGAAACCGAATGGCACGTCAACCCGACCGGCAAATTCGTTATCGGCGGACCGGATGGTGACGCGGGCCTGACCGGGCGCAAGATCATCGTGGACACTTATGGCGGCGCGGCCCCTCATGGCGGCGGCGCGTTCTCGGGCAAAGACCCGACCAAGGTTGACCGCTCGGCAGCATACGCGGCACGCTATCTGGCCAAAAACGTCGTGGCGGCCGGCATGGCCGAACGCTGCACGATTCAGCTGAGCTATGCGATTGGCGTGTCCAAGCCGCTGTCGATCTATGCCGACACACATGGAACCGGCCAATTGGCGGATGCGGTTATCGAAAAAGCTGTGGGTGAGGTCATGGATCTGACACCGCGCGGCATTCGCCAGCATCTGCAACTGAACAAGCCGATCTATCAGCGCACAGCTGCATACGGCCACTTTGGTCGCCAGCCGAGCGATGATGGTGGTTTCAGCTGGGAGCGCACCGATCTGGTCGATGCGTTGAAATCCGCAGTCTGACCTGAACAACACAAAGCGCGCCTTTGAGGGCGCGCTTTTTCCTTGTGCGTGCCGCTCGCCCTTGCAACGTTCTCTGGCGCGCAGTATGGCGACCGCCATGAGCACCGAGACCCCACAACGCCCGCGCAGAAACTTCTATGGCCGCTTCAAGGGCAAGACCCTGAAGCCCAGCCAAAAGACCTATCTGAACGAAGATCTGGCGGCTTTGTCGCCCGGTGCGGTGGATTGGGATACAAACCCCGAACGCAGGCCGTTGGACCTGAACACGTTGTTCGGCGGCAAACCGGTTTGGCTGGAAGTCGGCTTTGGCGGCGGCGAGCATCTGGTTCATCAGGCGCAAAGCAACCCCGACATCGGCATCATCGGGGCCGAGCCCTATATCAACGGCGTTGCCATGCTGCTGGGCAAAATTCGGCAGGCGGGGGTTGATAACCTTGCTGTGCATCCCGGCGATGCCCGAGACCTGTTCGACGTGCTGCCAGAGGCCAGTATATCGCGCGCCTTCCTTCTGTATCCTGACCCGTGGCCGAAAACCCGGCATCATCGTCGCCGTTTCGTGACGCCGGAACATCTTGAACCATTGGCAAAGGTCTTGAAGCCCGGATCGATCTTCCGGGTCGCCACGGACATCCCCGACTATGTGCGGCAGACACTGGAGGAAGTCCCCCGCGCCGGGTTCGAGTGGCTGGCCGAGCGCCCCGCAGATTGGCGCGAGCCGTGGGACGACTGGATTTCCACACGCTACGAGCAGAAAGCCTTGCGTGAAGGACGCACGCCCCATTACCTGACCTTCCGCCGCAAAGACTGATTGCCGCTGGACCAACCGGTGCCAATTCGCTAATCGGCTTGAGCACTGATAGCGCAAAAGGAGCCCCCATGTCCGGACACGGAACGCCCATCCCGATGACTTCGCATCCCTGCGGCCCGCTGACCGGCACGGCAGAGGTGCCGGGCGACAAGTCAATTTCGCACCGGTCACTGATCCTTGGCGCGATGGCTGTAGGCGAGACCAGGATATCGGGGTTGCTCGAAGGTGAGGACGTCTTGGACACCGCAAAGGCAATGCGGGCCTTCGGGGCAGAAGTCACAGATCATGGCGGCGGCGAATGGACCGTGCATGGCGTGGGCGTTGGCGGGTTTGCCGAACCGGATCAGGTGATTAACTGCGGCAATTCCGGCACCGGAGTCCGGCTGATCATGGGTGCCATGGCGACCTCGCCGATTACGGCAACTTTTACCGGCGATGCCAGCCTGAACAAGCGTCCCATGGCGCGAGTAACGGATCCGCTTGCGTTGTTTGGCGCGCAGGCCGTGGGCCGCTCGGGGGGGCGTTTGCCCATGACGATCGTCGGTGCGGCAGACCCGACTCCGGTCCGGTACGAAGTTCCGGTGCCCTCGGCCCAGGTGAAATCCGCCGTCCTGCTGGCGGGTCTGAATGCCCCCGGTGAAACCGTGGTTATCGAGAAAGAGGCGACCCGCGATCATTCCGAGCGGATGTTGTCCGGTTTCGGTGCCGAAATTACGGTGGAAGACACCGATGAAGGCCGGGTCATCACTTTGACGGGGCGCCCGGAGTTGAAGCCGCAAGTCATCGCCGTTCCACGCGACCCGTCCAGCGCTGCCTTCCCGGTTTGCGCCGCGCTGATCACGCCCGGTTCGGACGTTCTGGTGCCGGGTATCGGCCTGAACCCCACGCGCGCGGGCCTGTTCACGACGCTGCGCGAGATGGGCGCCGACCTGACCTATGAAAACGAGCGCGAAGAGGGCGGCGAGCCGGTTGCCGATCTGCGCGCGAAATACTCGCCAGACATGAAGGGTATTGACGTACCGCCTGAACGCGCGGCCTCGATGATTGACGAATATCCCGTTTTGTCCGTGGTTGCCGCAAACGCCACGGGCACCACGATGATGGGCGGAGTGAAGGAACTCCGGGTGAAGGAAAGCGACCGCATCGATGCCATGGCGCGCGGTCTGCGCGCCAACGGCGTCACGGTCAACGAGGGTGACGACTGGTGGTCGGTCGAAGGGTTGGGTATCGGCAAGGTTCCCGGCGGCGGGACGTGCGAAAGCTTCCTGGATCACCGCATTGCCATGTCCTTCATGGTGATGGGCATGGGCGCGCAGAACCCGGTAAGCGTGGATGATGGTGGTCCGATCGCGACATCCTTCCCGATTTTTGAACCGTTAATGGCGTCGCTTGGTGCAAAGGTAGAGCGCAGGTGAGCTTCACTGTCGCCATTGACGGACCTGCGGCTGCGGGCAAAGGCACGATCTCCAAGGCCGTTGCGGCGCATTTCGGGTTCGCGCATCTGGACACCGGCTTGCTGTATCGCGCCGTTGGGCGGCGTACTCTTGAAGGGTTTGGCGCGCTTGAAGCAGCGCAGGCCCTGACCGCCGAAGAGCTTGAGCAGGGTGATCTGCGCACGGCTGAAATCGCGCAGGCCGCATCCAAAGTGGCGGTGATCCCCGAGGTTCGCGCCGCCTTGGTGGATTTTCAGCGCGCCTTTGCCCGAAGGTCGGGCGGTGCCGTCTTGGATGGGCGCGACATCGGGACGGTGATTTGTCCCAATGCCGAGGTGAAGCTGTTTGTAACGGCCAGCCCAGAGGTGCGAGCTGAACGCCGGTTTCTGGAGCTTAGCGCAAAGGGTGCTGACGTGACGCGCGAACAGGTTCTGGCAGATGTTAAAGAGCGGGATGCGCGGGACGCAGAGCGCAGCGCTGCGCCGATGAAGCCAGCCGAGGATGCAGTGCGACTGGACACAACAGACCTCAGTATCGAGGCTGCATTGGCCAAAGCGCTTGAAATCATAAGCGCAAAACTGCCCGCGACGCGCTGACGTCGCAGGCAGGGGCGGAGTTTACAGCTCGCCTACGGCGATGCTCTTGATATTTGCCCACTGTTCGTCCGCCGTTTTTGTGGTGGCGGGAACGTCCTTCAGGAAGGCCGCGCGGGTTTCGGCGTTCAGGAACAGGTACAGTTTTCCATCTGCGACCAGGTACTGATCCGGGTCTCCGTCGAACTTCTTGCCGACCGACACGCCGAATGAACAGAACCCACCATGCTGCGGCAGATAGGCCGCCGGGTTGGCCACGAACGCCTCTAGGTTGGCGGCGGTGGTGAAGTAATAGGATGCGCCATCATATGTCGCCGAGTGGGTGGCGAAGCCTTCGACCGGGTTGCCATCATTGACCAAAGCAACCAGATCGACCCCATGTGCGGCAAGCGGGGCACCTGCGGCCGAGATGCCGTTCGACACGTTGATTTCGTCCGCGGCAAAAGCCGGAGTGGACAGGGCGATGGCGGCCGCCAGGGCGGTGAAGACGATAGTTTTCATTACACGTTTCCTCTTGGTTCTGGGTTCGGGTCGATCGGATCGTCGACCGGTGAAACATAGTTAGGGGGTGAAAGTTGGACGTGTAATCGCAGATAGGCCATCAAATATTGCAGATCGTACAAGTATCTGAATGGCCAGAAGGCGCGTTCACCAAGCTTTGTTTGGTCAGTGTGGTTTTGCGTACCTATGCTGAAAGAATGCCTGCAGGAGTGCCATCATGATCCGATTAGCCCTCATTCTTGTTTTCATTGCCCGAAGCCTTGCCGCGCAAGAGCCCGTGCAAAGCCCACCCGAAGCCGAGCCGCCCATGACGTACGAACGGCTGGGCAACATTCTTTTCGCGCTTGACCCCGAAGCAGAGCCGAGCGGCCCCGGGTTTCAATTGACGATTGCAGGGGTACAGGTCTTGGTCATCACCGACACCAATGCGGATCGGATGCGGGCCATGGTCCCGATCCGCAGCGCCGAGGCGCTGTCGGAGGAAGACTTGATTCGAATGATGCAGGCCAATTTCGACAGCACTCTGGATGCCCGTTACGCGATCGCCAATGGCACCTTGTGGGCTGCGTTTATCCACCCGTTGTCCCTGTTGGAAAAAGATCAGCTGATCTCGGGGCTGGCCCAGACTGTGAACATCGCCAGGACATATGGCACCCTGTATTCCGGTGGCGCGGCAGAGTTCGGAGGCGGCGACAGCACCGATCTGCAACGTGAGTTGATTGAAGAACTGCTGAAGAAAGGCGAAGAGATCTGACCTGCACCGTGAATATGGGAATGGCGTGACGCCTGCTGGTTGGCCGACGTTGCGCGGCCGGGCCTTCATAGACCCTAGATGGATTCAGGAAAGCTGTTATAGTTTCTTCCCAGCGAAAAGGGAAAGCTGCGACACAACCCGCAAAAAGCAGGGGCGCAGCAAAAAAATCCCGAGCCAACAGGGACAAAACTACATGAACAATCGTTTGAACAAAATCACTATCGTGGGTGGCGGTACGGCTGGATGGATGACCGCGCTGATCCTGGACATGGTGTTTTCCCGCACGTCAGCGCCCAAGGATCGACCGCAAATCTGTCTGATCGAAAGCCCGAACATCTCGACCGTGGGGGTGGGTGAAGCCACGGTTCCGCGGATGCCTGTCACGCTGCGTCAGGCGGGCATTTCAGAGCGGAGTTTCTTCCGCGAGACAAACGCATCGTTCAAGCTGGGTGTGAAGTTCTGCAATTGGAACAATGACGCCAAGGGCAATCGCATCGACTACATGAACCCCTTTGCGCACGGCCAGATGCTTGAGGGACTGGAGGCTGCCGAGTATTTCCTGCGCTTCGGCAATGGCGACAGGGATTTCACGCAGTCTATCTCGCCGCATGATGATCTGGCCCGTTTGTGCAAGGGCGCGCGTCAGTTGGGGCAGCCGGAATTCGAACAACGGTTTGGTTATGCCTATCATCTGGATGCCGTAAAGTTTGCAGGCATGCTGACCAGGGTCTGCACGAAGCGCGGAGTGGAACATATCCGGGATGAGGTGCAAACGGTCGAGCTGGATGAACAGGGCAATGTCAGTCATCTCATGCTCGAGGCAAAAGGCCGCCATGATATTGAGATGGTCGTGGATTGCACCGGGTTTCGTGGGCTGATCATCAACAAGGCACTCGGTGAGCCATTTTTGGATTACTCTGACTACCTGCCCAATGATCGGGCCATGGCGTTGCAGATCGAGCATCCAGATCCTGACAAGATCGAAAGCGCCACCAGATCCACTGCCTTGGGCGCAGGTTGGACGTGGCGCGTGCCGCTTTTTAACCGTGTGGGCACAGGATATGTCTATTCGTCGGCACACCGAACGGATGACCAGGCGGCGGACGAGTACCTTGAGTGGCTGGGTGACAGCGGCAAAGGTTTGACACCGCGCGTGATCCCGATGCGCGTTGGTCGCGTGCGCAATGCCTGGGTCAAGAATTGCGTGGCCATAGGCCTGTCCGGTGGGTTCATTGAACCGCTGGAAAGCACGGCGATCCATATGATTGACCATGCGATACGCTGGTTCGCCGAGCATTTGCCCACGCGAGACATCGAGCCTTCGCTGAGGGACAGATACAATCGGCAGATGGACAAGCTTTATAACGAGGTACTGGAATTCATCTGTTTACACTATCGGTTGGGCAACCGTACCGATGACCAATACTGGATCGATGCGCGCACCGAGATGAAGATACCGGATCGATTGGCCGAAAATCTTGAACTGTGGCAGTATCGCCTGCCGATGGATCACGATATCGAGTTCGCCACTTTGTTTGACAGCCGCGTTTATCAAACCGTTCTTTTGGGCAAACAGGTTTATGATACGGGCTATGGTTCAGGCATCCGTGATCGTCTTCGACCGTTGAAGAAACCGATTTGGTTCCAGGGTATGAAGAACGCGAAAATGGATCTGGCGAAGATCGTTAAATCCATGCCGGATCACAAAACACTGTTGCGCGATATCCGGGGGGAACTTGATCAACCTGCCTTTGGAATGGCGGCGGCAATGAAGCCGACAGTGGCGATGCCGGGCACGGCGCCAGCCCCTGTGGTCATCGAGAACATGCCGAACTTTGCTGAAATCCAAAGCGGTAAAAAGGATTTGCAACTGTTCTGACTGCTTCCTGCCCGTCGCGCAGGGAATGTTTGCAGGAAAGGCGGGGTGCAAACTCCCCGTCTTTTTTACTTCCAACTGTTTTATCAATATGTAATGTAATCACATATATAGTGAAAGGCGACCGCTTTGCGACAACAGAAGAAACAAGGGCAAACAAAGGGTCGGAACTTGCGGAGCACCCTCAAACGTCGGAGACGACAGGCGGCGCCTATGCAGGTTTACGATTCTCTGCCGTCAGGGCTGCGCCAGTGGTTGGCCTCGGCAAGTTTGCCGTGGAGCCCCGTTTCTGCGCAAAAAATCTGGACCCGGGCCGGAGGCGCGTGCAACCCTTCCGCAGCGTTGATGCGACTGGACGCAATTGAACAGGCCATGCTGCGGCGCGATGCCGGGGTTTGGACCTTCAAAACCGGCAACGCGCCTGGGTACAGAGCCGCCAAACCTTGAAAATATGGGCTTTGCCCTTGCACATACCGGGGAATCCGCCTATACGCGCGCTGTCGATACAAGGGCGGTCAACGTCCGGATGACGTTTCTGAGCAGGGCCGGGTTACCTCGGCCCTTTGTGTTTGTTTGCTCAGGGGCGCACCGGGTCACGTCCGATGGCACCATGAATCAAGACCGGCGGAGACAACCGCTCGGCCAGCAAAAACGTATTGTAAAGGAAAACAACGCCACATGGCTAACGCATCCATGGAGGAATTCGAAGCCCTCCTGAATGAAAGCTTCGAAATGGACACACCCGAAGAGGGTTCTGTTGTCAAAGGCAAGGTTCTGGCGATCGAAGCCGGCCAGGCCATCATCGACGTCGGCTACAAAATGGAAGGCCGCGTTGATCTGAAAGAATTCGCAAATCCCGGCGAAGCCCCTGAAATCGCTGTAGGTGACGAGGTCGAAGTTTACCTGCGTGCCGCAGAAAACGCCCGTGGCGAAGCCGTCATCTCGCGCGAGATGGCCCGCCGTGAAGAGGCATGGGACCGTCTGGAAAAAGCATATGCCGACGACCAGCGCGTCGAAGGTGCAATCTTTGGTCGGGTCAAAGGTGGTTTCACCGTCGATCTGGGTGGCGCAGTTGCGTTCCTGCCCGGCTCGCAGGTTGATGTCCGCCCCGTGCGCGACGCTGGCCCGCTGATGGGGCTGAAGCAGCCTTTCCAGATTCTGAAAATGGACCGCCGCCGTGGCAACATCGTTGTTTCGCGTCGCGCAATTCTGGAAGAATCGCGTGCCGAACAGCGTGCCGAGGTTATCGGCAACCTGTCCGAAGGTCAGACCGTCGAGGGTGTTGTCAAGAACATTACCGAATACGGTGCATTCGTTGACCTGGGCGGCGTTGACGGCCTGCTGCACGTCACCGACATGGCATGGCGCCGTGTGAACCACCCGTCCGAGATCCTGACGATCGGCGAAACCATCAAGGTTCAGGTCATCAAGATCAACAAAGAGACCCACCGCATCAGCCTGGGCATGAAGCAGCTGCAGGAAGATCCGTGGGATCTGGTTGCTGCGAAATACCCTCTGGGCTCGGTCCATCAGGGTCGCGTCACCAACATCACCGACTACGGCGCGTTCGTCGAACTGGAAGCCGGTGTCGAAGGTCTGGTGCACGTATCCGAGATGTCCTGGACCAAGAAAAACGTCCACCCCGGCAAGATCGTTTCGACCAGCCAGGAAGTCGACGTCATGGTTCTGGAAATCGACGGCGCCAAGCGTCGCGTGTCTCTGGGCCTGAAGCAGACTCAGCGCAACCCATGGGAAGTGTTTGCAGAAACACACCCCGAGGGCACCGAGGTCGAAGGCGAAGTCAAGAACATCACCGAATTCGGTCTGTTCATTGGCCTCGAAGGCGACATCGACGGCATGGTTCACCTGTCGGACCTGTCCTGGGACGAGCGTGGCGAGGATGCGATCCAGAACTACCGCAAAGGCGACATGGTTTCGGCCGTTGTCTCGGAAGTTGACGTGGAAAAAGAGCGTATCTCGCTGTCGATCAAAGCCTTGGGCGGTGACAAGTTCGCCGAAGCCGTGGGCGGCGTGAAGCGTGGCTCGGTCATCACCGTTGAAGTCACCGCGATCGAAGATGGTGGCATCGAGGTCGAGTACGAAGGCATGAAGTCGTTCATCCGTCGTTCGGACCTGTCGCGTGACCGTGCCGAACAGCGCCCCGAGCGTTTCTCGGTCGGTGACAAGGTCGACGTCCGCGTCACCAACGTCGACAGCAAGACCCGTCGTCTGGGCCTGTCGATCAAGGCGCGCGAGATCGCCGAAGAAAAAGAGGCCGTGGAACAGTACGGTTCTTCCGACTCGGGCGCGTCGCTGGGCGACATCCTGGGTGCAGCGCTGAAGTCGGGCGACTAAGCCAAGGCAGTATCCCAAGCATGAATTTCGGCCCCGCACGACAGTGCGGGGCCGTTTTTGTTGCGAATCAATATGTTCCGAACCGCAGGGTTAATTAGGGGATTGATCGCGCATTAAGTGTGGAAATTGGCCTGACAGATAAAATTTCGCGCGAGAATGTGGCAAAATAAAGCCTCAAAACTCAGAGTATCCGTTCCCCCCTTCCGGGTTTTTTCCTATACTGTCAAAACAGTAGACCTGTCACACCGGCTGCCTGGGAGGGTATCACGCATGATCCGTTCAGAATTGATTCAGAAAATCGCTGACGAAAACCCGCATCTCTATCAGCGTGATGTCGAGCGGATCGTGAACACCGTATTCGAAGAAGTCACAGACGCCATGGCGCGCGGTGACCGTGTCGAACTGCGGGGCTTTGGTGCCTTTTCCGTAAAAAAACGCGACGCACGTGTTGGGCGCAACCCGCGCACGGGCGAAACGGTGCAGGTCGAAGAAAAATGTGTACCGTTTTTCAAAACTGGCAAGTTGCTCAGGGATCGATTGAACGGTAAAGCCTGACACCATGATGCGTTACCTTCGATATGCTTTTCTGGCGGCCCTCGGGATCATCCTGATTTCCGTGTCTCTTGCCAATGTTCAGTCCGTAGAACTGAAACTGATGCCGGATGCTCTGGCCGAGCTTCTGGGTTTTAACCTCAGCGCGTCACTGCCGCTGTTTCTGGTGGTTTTGGGGGGTGTTGCGGCAGGATTGGTTATTGGTTTCCTGTGGGAATGGCTGCGGGAACACAAGCACCGCCGCGACGCGACCGTGAAGAAAACCGAAGTGCGCAAGCTTGAGCGCGAAGTCAAGAAGCTCAAGAAAAAGCAAAACGAAGGCAAGGACGATGTACTTGCCATTCTGGATGAGGCGAGCTGAGCCTGACCGCTATGCCTGATGTTCGGTTCAAAATCTGCGGTCTGACCGCACCGGATCACGTGCGCGCTGCGGCAGACGCCGGGGCAGGCTATGTTGGGTTCGTTTTCTTTCCGAAATCGCCACGCAATCTGGATATTTCGCGGGCCGCAGAACTGGCGCATCTGGTCCCAGTTGGCGTTGCCAAGGTGGCTTTGGTGGTGAATGCCACTGACGAAGAATTGGACGGAATCGTTTCGACTGTACCGCTTGATATGCTTCAACTGCATGGCAAGGAATCGCCCGAACGGGTTTCCGAAATTCGCGAGCGATTTGGTTTGCCGGTGATGAAAGCCATAGGAGTGGCCGAGGCCGAGGATCTGGCGGCCGTCGATCTTTACTCGGAGGTGGCCGATCAACTGCTGATCGATGCGAAACCGCCCAGAGAGGCTGAATTGCCGGGCGGCAACGGGTTGGCTTTTGACTGGCGGCTGTTGGCCGGACGGAAATACTGGCGCCGGCCTTGGATGCTGGCCGGTGGCCTGACACCCCAGAACGTTGCCGAAGCAGTCCGGATGACAGGTGCCCGGCAGGTGGATGTGTCATCCGGTGTCGAAAGCGCGCCGGGTGTGAAAGATGCTGCCCTGATCCGCGACTTTGCATCGGCTCTCAGGTGATCTGATAAAGATCTTGCTGCGTATCCCACGAAACAGAGGGGTTGAGCATGCTCGCAGCAATCGGGGGCGTTTCCTTGAAACATTGGTACCATGCGCCGGAGTTTTTCTGGCGCGCGGGACAGGCCTGTCGGCAGGCGCAAGGCGACCCATTGTGCCTGCACGCTGACTTGTTCAGGCAGGATGGCATCTATTTTTCATTCAGTGTCTGGCAAGACATCGAAGCAATGCTGACATTTTCCCAATCCGGCCCACACAGGCGTGCCTTGTTGGCGGCCGATCGTTTGGCGGATGTGAACAGGTTTCATCATTTTCCGTGCATTGGTGTGCCCAGCTCGGCGCAGGCGGTTCAGGTCTGGCGTCAAAACACGCAGGCTGTGGAATGATGCGTTTTGCCCATGGCAAATCCCGCTGCCACCACCTATGAACAACAGATACGACGAGGGAGACACCCATGGCCAACGATCTTTTCAATTCCTTCATGTCCGGCCCTGACGAACAGGGACGTTTCGGCATCTTCGGCGGGCGTTTTGTCAGTGAAACTCTGATGCCGCTGATCCTGTCACTGGAAGAGGAATACAACAAGGCCAAAGATGATCCGACGTTCTGGGCCGAAATGGATGACCTGTGGGCAAACTATGTGGGTCGTCCTTCGCCGCTGTATTTTGCGGAACGCCTGACCGAGCATCTGGGGGGTGCCAAGATCTATCTGAAGCGTGACGAGCTGAACCACACCGGCGCGCACAAGATCAACAACGTGCTTGGGCAGATCATTCTGGCGCGGCGTATGGGCAAGACCCGGATCATTGCTGAAACCGGGGCAGGGCAACACGGCGTGGCCACCGCCACCGTATGTGCCAAGTTTGGCTTGAAATGCATTGTCTATATGGGGGCGCACGACGTGCAGCGTCAGGCCCCGAACGTATTCCGCATGCGTCTTCTGGGGGCCGAGGTGATCCCTGTGACCTCGGGCCGTGGGACGCTCAAGGATGCGATGAATGACGCGCTGCGCGACTGGGTGACTAATGTGCGCGACACGTTCTACTGCATCGGCACCGTGGCTGGGCCGCACCCCTATCCGGCAATGGTCCGCGATTTCCAGTCGATCATCGGCAAGGAAGCGAAAGAGCAGATGATGAAGGCCGAAGGCCGTTTGCCCGACACGATCATTGCGGCCATCGGCGGCGGTTCGAACGCGATGGGTCTGTTCTATCCTTTCCTCGACGACAAGGACGTCAACATCATAGGCGTCGAGGCGGGCGGAAAAGGTGTGAACGAGAAAATGGAGCATTGCGCTTCGCTGACCGGCGGACGGCCGGGCGTGCTGCACGGCAACCGGACCTATCTGTTGCAGGATGACGATGGCCAGATTCTTGAAGGCTATTCAATCTCGGCCGGGCTGGACTATCCGGGCATCGGGCCCGAGCATTCCTGGTTGCACGAAATTGGACGCGCGAATTACGTCTCGATCACTGACAAGGAAGCGCTCGAGGCGTTCCAGCTGTGCTGCGCAACCGAGGGGATCATCCCGGCGCTGGAACCAAGCCACGCATTGGCCCATGTGATGAAGATCGCACCGGAATTGCCCAAGGATCACCTGATCTGCATGAACATGTGCGGCCGTGGAGACAAGGACGTTCAGACCGTGGCCAAATATCTGAACTTCGATATGTCAGACACCGAAGGCCGTACGGCGGGTTGAGTGTGAACCGGGGCGGCATGTCCCGGTTGCTCTGTTATGGCGTCCTTGGCTCAAGCGGTCCTGAAAGCAACATTTTCAAGGCGAAATGTCCTGACGTTCCAGAGCAGGACAGGCGGGATAGTCAAACATGTGACATGTCCGCCCAAATCAGGTTGCCCTGCAAAAAAAGGGCCGCCGCCAAGGCGCATGTAAGGACAACACAGAGGCCCGAGGAATCGCCGGCTGCTGGGAAACCTCGATCATTGTGCCTGCATTTGTTTCCCGACAACTGCCAGTTGCGATCTCTGCCTGGGATTGTTTCGAACATCCCGTCAAGGTCGAGAATCTGTAACCGGCATATTTTGAGCACGTGACTTGCAAAGTCACGGCTTGTTGTGACGTCTTGCCGAGAAGACTCCTTGAAAACACCGGGGTTTGAAGTGCTTTCCGACATTTTTTGCCTTTGTCTTTTGGTTTGTGCACAGCCATGTGGCCCGCACGCCAAAGTTGAGTTGCTTCCAATTCTATACAGTGTCTCCAATTTGAATTAACTATTGGGTAACTGGCGTAGTTGCGGCCGGTTCAGGGGACGTCTCTGCAATGGATGGGACAATGGATGACGTGGCTCGGGGCACAGTGTCTTTGCCCGGGCGCCCTGGTGTTTAGCGCCCTCGCGGTGTTGTAGGAGGTAAAATGGTCAGGTCCGTTATTTCGAGGCTGTTGTGCCTCTGTTTTCTGATTTCAGCACTCATGATCGGAAGCGCGAAAGAGGGTGCGGCCCTTGGTGGCGGCTTCTTCATAACCTCAGTTCCGACGCCGAACGGGGGAAGCATCTTTTTCAACAATATCCCACTTACCGGATCGGCCTTTGTTTCGCTGGGTGGGTCGGGGCAGGTTCCCGGCGGTAGTTTCTATTTCAACAACGGCATTCTGAACCTGAGTGCGATCACGCCTGCCGGCCTTGCTTCCCTGGGCTATATCGGCGCAACCATTCTCAGTCAGGATGGCGCGGATTCCACATATGCGGCAGACGGGTATATGGGGATTACGTTCACTGCGCGCGAAACCGTCGGAGGGCCGCTTTATCGCTATGAGATCGCGTTGTCCGGTGTAACGAACACCCAAATCGTCAACACGCGCGTTCTGGTGGATACGACACAGCCAACTGCAACGATTGGGGCCCTGACGCCGACCGGCAGCGGAACGTTTCAAGCAACCATTACGCTGAGCGAACCAAGCACCGATTTCACCGTGGGCGACCTGTCCGTCACCAATGCAACGACCACTCTGACCGGGTCCGGCACCAGCTATGTCGCCACTTTGACGCCCCAGAACAACGGTACCATCGAGCTTTTCATTCCGGCAGGGGTGTTCTCGGACGCGGCTGGGAATCTGAACCTTGAGTCAAACAGGGTCAGCACGCTTCAGGCCGTGACAAATGCTCAACGTCAGATTCAGGCGTTCCAGAACGCCCGGGCCAACAGCCTTGTGTCGAACCAGCCGAAACTGACCCAGTTTCTGCAAGGTTCGGGGTCGGGTGTACTGGACGCTTCGGTCACGCAGGGCTCGGGGTATCTGAATTTCGCCAGTGATCCGGCGCGCCCCGTCTGGTTCAGTGTGACCGGCAACTGGAGTTCTCAGGATGATTATGACAACTCCTATGCACTGGCTGTTGTCGGGGCTCATCGCCAGATCAATTCGAACCTGTTGATCGGCGCCATGCTTCAGTTCGACTATGCCGAAACGGAAAACGGCCCGGCCAGCGTGGACGGTACGGGCTGGCTGGTTGGTCCTTATGTGGTGGCAAAATTGCCCAATCATTCGGTGTTTCTTGAAGGGCGGGTACTTTATGGCCAGGCCGACAACAACATCTCTCCGTTTGGCACCTACGAAGACAGTTTCGACAGTGACCGTTGGCTGGTCCAGTCGCGCGTGACAGGTGAGATAAAGCGTGGCGCCCTGACATTGATGCCCTTGCTGGACGTAAGTTATGCCAGTGACGATCAGAAAGCTTATACCGACAGCTTGGGTAATCTGATTCCACAGCAGGATTTCAGTTTGACGACGGCACGGCTGGGTGTGGATTTCAGCCACCCGCTTCAAGTGTCACGAGGAGAGATGATGCTGACGGGCGGGCTTTCTGGGATTTGGAGCACGACTTCGGGTACTGGCACCGCCCCGGGCGTGACACCGATTGGCGACACCGCCCGTGCCCGTGCGGATCTGGGCCTGGACTATCGGTTGGAAAACAACAGCTTGCTTGCAGCAAACGTGTTCTACGATGGCATTGGTGAAAGCGGTTTTGAAAACTACAGCATCAGCCTGATCTGGCAAATGGCGTTCTGACCTTGGGGCGAAACTGGATCGCGGATCAGGTCTCGCCCCAGGCGCAATGGCTGTCTAGGCATTCGCCTTGTTCTGAAGCAAGATATCAAGCGGCACAATCTCGAGCGCGCGTTGATGGGTCGCCTCCAGGTGAACCTTTGGGGCGCATCCTTCGTCATGGGCTTGTAGGAACCGGCCGGCACACAGACACCAGCTGTCACCGGGCTTGAGGCCCGGGAAATCGAACTCGGGCCGAGCCGTGCTCAGATCATTGCCGACGTATTTCGAGAATGCCAGAAACTCGGCCGTCATCACGGCACAAACCGTATGGCTTCCCTGATCCTCGGGGCAGGTATTGCACGCACCGTCGCGGAAGAACCCGGTCAGAGGATCGCGTGAGCAGGGCGCCAGAACGCCGCCGAGTACATTGATACTGTCTTGCTTCTGCATGAACACACCTTACAGGCTTTCTGCGATCTTGCGGAACATTTCGATATTCTGGTCGTTTACGCCAGTGTCGCGAAATTTCCGATCAGCGCCGGTAGACACAATCAGAACGCCGCGAGGTTGGTTGAAATAGATGTATTGCCCATACACGCCCCGGGCCAGAAACTCTCCCTCATGGGCGCCGCGCGGGATCCACCACTGGTACCCATATCCAATCTTCCCCTGAGCGGTCGGGGCGCTGGGTTGAGTTGCCTCGAAAATCCAGTCGGAGGGCACCACTTGCCGGCCGTTCAATGACCCATCTTGCAGGATCATTTGCCCGAACCGTGCAAAGTCACGTGTCGTGAAGTTCAATCCGCCCAAAACGAAGGCGACACCAGCGCCGTCAGTGACATAATACCCGTCCCGCTCAAGGCCCAGGGGCTGAAGGATTTTTTCCGTCAATAGATCCGCGACACTGCGACCGGTCGCCCCGCGTATCACCATGCCCAATACATGCGTGTCTATGGAAACATATTGCCAGGTTTCACCGGGGGGCGCGAAACTGTCCTGCAATGAGGCCGCGAAATCGTCCAGTTCACCGCCCAGGGCAATCACACGGCCCATCCTGTTGATGTCAGATTTCGGGTCCAGATAATCTTCGTCAAACGTGACGCCGCTGGCCATGTTCAGAACGTTCCGAATTGTCGCCCTGTCATATGCGCTGCCTGCAAGTTTGGGGGCGTATTTGACGACGGGATCATCCAATGAATCGATTGCGCCCTCTTGCAGGAGAATGCCGAAAAGCGCCGACAGATAACTTTTTGCCACTGACCACGAAATCCGGCGATCATCGGGACCGGTGCCCAGATAGTATTCCTCGAACCGGATCTTGCCGTTCTGCATGATAAGCAAAGAAGTGACCGAGCGTTCATTGATCCAAGTGTCGGTGCCTTCCGGAAGATCGAAACCTTCGCCGTAGGGTAGTTCCCATGTTGGGGCGTTTCCACGCGGCAGATCCACGGTCAGAAAGGCTTCATCCATATGCGAAAAGTTGTGAACGATCTTGTCCTCGGAAAACAGAGAGTTCACCGCCATCAGGCGCTGTAACTCTTCGCGTTTCCAAAGCCCAACGGCAGCGGCGGCCAAAGCCAGCGCCAGCACAATGCGCAGAACCCACTTCAGTATGGACCGCATCGCATAGCCTCCCTTGTTTGCGTGTATTGGAACGTGGACATCCCGCTTTCGCAACGCCGACGTAACGGAAAGAGGGCGGGGCGCTATTTGAACTTGTCCAACAGTTTCTGCATGGCCGACCGTTCGTCGGCTGGTGGCTTCGGAGGTGCCTTAGATGCGGTTTCAGCTTTCGGAGCCGCCGTCTTGGACGACCGGGGCGGAGCAGTACGCAGGGCCACCGCGTTCATAAATTTTCCACCATCATCTCGCGCCAGATGGGGCGCGCCGTCCGAAACACCCCGCAGAACGTCGTCCAGCCAGTCACTCTCGGATTTCGCAAAGTCGCTCAGGACATAAGCCGAGACCATTTCCTTGCGGCCCGGATGTCCGATCCCAAGCCGGACACGGTCATAGGCTGCGCCTATATGGTCGTGGATCGAACGCAGACCATTATGCCCAGCGTGTCCGCCGCCCGCCTTTACCCGCACTTTGCCCGGGGCGAGGTCCAGCTCGTCATGGAACACGACAACATCTGTGGACTCGAGTTTGTAGAAACGCATCGCTTCACCCACGGATTGACCGGACCGGTTCATGAAGGTCTGTGGTTTCAGCAAAAGGATTTTTTCAGACCCTAACCGCCCTTCCGAGATTTCGCCCTGAAATTTGGATTTCCATGGGCCAAACCCATGATCTTTCGCAATCCGCTCCACAGCCATGAACCCGATATTGTGCCGGTTTCGGGCGTATTTCTGCCCCGGGTTTCCCAATCCGACAAAGAGTTTCATGACCAAGCTCCGCCTCTGTAGCCTCGAGGCTATGTGATGCCCGGAATTGCCATGGAAATCCAGCCGGCGCCGCGCGTCATAACCACAAAAAAACGGGGTTCGTCAGAACCCCGTTTCAAAATCCAGATGTTTGATCCGGATTTATTCTTCTTCTTTGCCGACGACTTCGACTTCGTCGACTGCAACTTCTGCTTCTTCACCTTCTTCGTCGTCACTTGTCGACAGACCGGTCGGTGCCGAGACGTTTGCGATCACGAAGTCGCGGTCGATGGTCGGCTTGGTGCCTTCGGGCAGTTCAACCGACGAAATGGTGACGACGTCGTTGATGTTCATTCCGGCCACATCAACGGTGATCTTCTCAGGAATGTCACCTGCGGTGCACAACAGCTCGACTTCCGGGCGGACAACGGTCAGCACGCCGCCCTTCTTGATGCCGGGGGCTTCATCTTCGTTGATAAACTCAACCGGAATGTACAGTGCGATCTTGGTGGTCCGGCGCAGGCGCATCAAGTCCAGGTGGGTCGGCAGGTCTTTGACGACATCACGCTGAACGTCGCGGCAGATGACGCGAACGTCTTCATGGCCTTCGACTTTCAGGTTCCACAGGGTCGACTTGAAGCGACCGGCCTTCAGGCGCTTGAACAGTTCGTTGAACGGAATCTGAATCGGCAGCGGATCTTTGTCGCCGCCAAACACTACGCCCGGAACCATGCCTTCGCGGCGCGTTTTGCGAGCGGCGCCCTTGCCTGTCCCCGTCCGTTCCAGAGCTACGAGATCAGGAATCTCTCCAGCCATGATAATTCTCCAATGTTAGGGCGGGTATCCTCCAAGGCTGTATACCCGCGTGAAGCCGCGTCCTTATCTCGATTCATCCGGTTTGGAAAGGGGGGAAATCACAGCTTGTCGTTCTCTATGGCCCAACCGCGCGCTTCGGAGTGTTCTTCGTCAAATGAGTGAAGGGTCCGCTGCTTCATCTGGCCACAAATATCCCGGGGGAGACGCCCGGAACGGGCGGCGGGGGCAGAGCCCCAAATCTGCCGCGGTCTCAGGCTTGCCAGCGACCACCAAAATCTTCTGGTACCAGAAGATTGTGCGCCCCCAGCGCGCTAACGGTTTTTTCACCGCACAGCGCCATTGTTGTATCAAGTTCCTTCTGAATCACTTCCAGCGCGGTGGTGACGCCTTTCTGGCCCATGGCGCCCAGCCCATAAATAAATGCGCGGCCGATATACGTCCCCCTGGCCCCCAGTGCCAATGCCTTAAGCACGTCCTGACCCGAGCGGATACCACTGTCCAGATGCACTTCGACATCGTTGCCGACAGCGTCCATGATCTCGGGCAATACCCGAATCGAGCTGAGGGCACCATCCAGCTGACGCCCACCATGGTTCGACACGACTATGGCATCCGCTCCCAGCTTGGCAGCCATTTTGGCATCTTCCGCGTCGAGTATCCCTTTCAGGATCACTTTTCCGCCCCACTTTTCCATCAGTTTTTCGACTTTGCTCCAGTCGAGGGTGGGGTCGAACTGTTCAGCGGTCCAGGCCCCCAGTGAAGACGCGTCCGAGATACCTTGCACATGTCCCACTATATTGCCGAACTCGCGCCGTTTGGCACCCAGCATTTCAATGCCCCAGGCCCATTTGGTCATCAGGTTCGCTATGGTCTTTGCGGTCAGCTTGGGTGGTGCGGACAGGCCGTTCTTCAGGTCTTTGTGCCGTTGGCCCAGAATCTGCAGATCCAACGTAATCACCAGCGCCGAACACTTGGCGTCCTTGGCCCGCTGGATCAGACGGCTGACATAGTCATCGTCCTTCATCGTGTAGAGCTGAAACCAGAACGGCTTGTCGGTGTGCTCGGCCACGTCTTCGATCGAGTTGATCGACATTGTGGAAAGGGTAAAGGGCACACCAAAATCCTCGGCGGCTTTGGCGGCCTTCATCTCTCCGTCCGCATGCTGCATCCCCGTCAACCCGACCGGGGCCAACGCGACCGGCATTGACACCTTCTGGCCGATCATTTCCGAGGCCGTCGAACGCCCGGACATATCAACGGCAACCCGCTGACGCAGGCGGATCTTTTCAAAATCGGAACTGTTTTCGCGGAAAGTCTGTTCCGTCCAGCTGCCGCTTTCAGCGTAATCGTAGAACATCCGCGGCACGCGACGCTCGTAAATGCGCCTGAGGTTTTCGATATTGGTTATCACAGGCATGACTCAGACCTCCGAACTTACTGGTTCGTTTTCCTTACCAATGCATGTCAACGCCTGCAATGATCTGGCCCGGCGTCGGGCAGTCAAAAAAGCCTGCCCCAGAACAGTCTGCGGCAGGCTTTTCAGTCTGTGTTATCTGCGGGATCAGGCGCTATGAGCGCCATCCGACAGGGACTTTACAAAATCCAGCACTTCATTGACCGGTTTGCCTGCACCGATCTGGCTGACGATCGCCGATCCGACTACGGCACCATCTGCCACGGACGCGATATTGCGGGATTTCTCGGGCGTATTGATGCCAAAGCCCACGATCACCGGCAGCTCGGTTGCGGCCTGGATACGGGCAACCTCGGGGGCCACATCCGTTGCCTGCGCCTCGGCCGCGCCGGTGATGCCAGTGATTGAGACGTAATACACGAAGCCCGAGGTGTTTTGCAAAACGCGCGGCAGGCGCTGGTCATCCGTGGTAGGTGTTGCAAGACGAATGAAGTTCAGGCCGGCCGCCTGCGCAGGCAGGCAAAGCTCTTCGTCTTCCTCGGGCGGCAGATCGACAACGATCAGCCCGTCAATACCGGCATCTTTGGCATCGGCCAGAAAAGCCTCTACACCCCGGCTGTAAATCGGGTTGTAGTACCCCATCAGGACAATTGGCGTTGTGTCATCTGTTTCCCTGAACGCGCGCGCCAGATCCAATGTGCGCTGCAACGTCATCCCGCCGTCCAACGCGCGTTGACCCGCTGCCTGAATTGTGGGGCCATCCGCCATCGGATCAGTGAAGGGCAAACCAAGTTCGATGATGTCCACACCCGCGCCGGGCAGGCCTTTGACCACGTCGAGCGAGGTGTCATAGTCCGGGTCCCCTGCCATCACGTAGGCAACAAAAGCCTTCTTTCCTTCGGCTTTCAGGGCGGCAAACTTAGCGTCGATACGGGTCATCGGATGTCCTTGCAATCGGGTTTGGACCCGTGTGCAGAAACTTTGACCGAAAATCAATCCCGCCAACGCAGGAATAGCTCAGAAGCCCAGATGGTACCGCAGCAGAACCGCGTTTACACCAGGGTTCTCATCGTTGGTGCTGGCGTTCGACTTGTGCGTGATCGCAACTGACATTCTGTTGCCGTTGTTCAGGTTATATCCAAGACCCAAAAGGCTGCGGATCTGAAAGTCTCCGCCCAGGTCGTTCTGGTCGTTGCTGGCATTGAAGTATCCCGGCATGACACTGCCTTCGACGAACCAGCGCTCACCCAGAGAATACAGCCCGACCAGCCCAACACCGATATGCGTATCCCCGTCTTCGTTCACAGAAAACGCAGCACCCCAGCCAGCACTGAACCGAGTTGCCTGGTGAAAAGGAGTGTGATGGTACTCGAGAGCAATCAGTGCCTGATCTTCGGACGTCGCCTCGGAAAAATCTGAATACCCGGCACCAAGAACAACCGTCTGAGCATGGGCTGTAGCAAATGTAGAGACCGTCAGTACGGCTGCAAGAAGTAGTTTTTCCATTATATTCTGCCATTTAATTTGATCGCGCTATGTTAATTGTTCATCCTACCCTTCGGTTTTCAGGGCCGACAAGAACACGATTTGAGAACAATTTCGTGATGTGGCCGAAGGGACTCAAACAAAGTGGCCCGGCAATCACTTGCGCATTGATGCGGACCTGCATAGAAGCTGCGTTCGTATTCTATGCAGGAGGCCGTTATGGGCTTTAAGATGGGAATCGTGGGTCTGCCGAACGTGGGCAAGTCGACCCTGTTCAATGCGTTGACCAAAACCGCTGCCGCGCAAGCCGCGAATTTCCCGTTCTGCACGATTGAGCCCAATGTCGGCGATGTGGCCGTGCCGGATGAGCGGCTCGACAAGTTGGCCGCAATCGCATCGTCAAAACAGATCATCCCGACGCGCATGACATTCGTTGATATCGCCGGACTGGTGAAGGGGGCCTCGAAAGGAGAGGGGCTCGGGAACCAGTTTCTGGCAAATATTCGCGAGGTCGATGCCATCGCCCATGTCTTGCGCTGTTTCGAAGATGGCGACGTGACCCATGTAGAAGGCCGCATCGACCCCGTGGCCGATGCTGACACCATCGAGACTGAGCTGATGCTCGCCGATCTGGAAAGCATCGAAAAGCGCCGCGCCAATCTGGTGCGCAAGCTGAAAGGCAATGACAAAGAGGCCCAACAGCAGGACCGCCTGCTTGCCGAAGCGCAAAAGATGCTGGAAGGCGGCAAACCTGCACGGTTGGTCGAGGTTTCGGACGAGGACGCCAAGGCCTGGAAGATGTTGCAACTGCTGACCACCAAGCCAGTTCTTTATGTTTGCAACGTGTCCGAGGAAGAAGCCGCTGAAGGCAACGAATACTCGGCGAAAGTTGCCGAGATGGCTGCCGCCCAGGGCAACTCTCACGTCATTATCAGCGCCAAGATCGAAGAAGAGATCAGCCTGCTTGAAGCGGACGAGGCACAGATGTTCCTTGAGGAAATGGGTCTGGAAGAGCCCGGTCTCGACCGTCTGATCCGTGCAGGTTACGACCTGCTGAAACTGGAAACCTATTTTACGGTCGGCCCGAAAGAAGCTCGCGCCTGGACCATCCGCACCGGCACCGCTGCACCGCAGGCGGCTGGTGTCATTCATGGTGATTTCGAAAAGGGATTCATCCGCGCCGAGACCATCGCCTATGAAGACTTTGTCGCCTGCAACGGCGAGCAAGGGGCAAAAGAGGCAGGCAAGATGCGGGCAGAGGGGAAAAGCTATGTCGTCAAGGATGGCGACGTGATGCACTTTTTGTTCAACACCTGAAATTGCGCCACAATCCGCAATCGTATTGGCGTATCGAGGCCCGCCAACTCAAATCGGGAAATGAACTGTCCTGTGCTTTTAAGTCTGTCCGACGACTGAGGTTGCATCCCAAGATTGCGCAGACTCTTGATAGATTGATTTTTCCGGGTTGTATTTTCGCGGATCATCTAGCGATGATGCGTGAACATAGATACGATCATCCATAAGACTGCTGCGCCTTGTAAGTTGCGCTCCACAGTTCGGGCAGAAGCCGCTGAACGTTGGGTTGCCCGACCCGCCCAGCATTTCGTACGTTTTGCAAGCACTACTTATTTCAAAAGAGTCACGGACCAAAGGCATCATCTCTGAATGCCCGGAACCTGTGAGGTGCTGGCAGTCGCGACAGTGACAGCGAAACATTGGTACATCAAGTCGGGTGCCTGCATAGCGAACCAGGCCACATTTGCACCCACCAGTTATTCGTTCCGTCATCCTGAAACCTCCGCCTCTGGAAGCTAAGGTAATTTCCGGGTTTTGTCAGCTTTGTTTCGCTTGGGTGAAGACGTCATACGATTAACTGTTCCTGCATGGTAAATGCCTTGAGTTCGGGAATCACAAGTCGCAGCCCGCGCAATTTAAGCGCTCTTTTCTCTGCCGTCGAATATCCGATACTCTGACGAACGACCTGCCAACAGGAATGCCCTGAGATGATCGAAATTCGCGACCTGCAATTGCTCAGTGCCTTGGCACGGCATCGGCATTTTGCCAAGGCGGCAGAGGAATGCGGGATATCTCAACCCGCGTTCTCGATGCGTATCCGTAACCTCGAAGACCGATTGGGCGTCTCTATCGTCCGCCGCGCCAACCGGTTTCAGGGTCTGACCGAAGAGGGCGAGATGATCGTCCAGCGGGCGCGTCGCATTCTCGATGACACCAAAGCACTGGAACAGCAGGTGCTGGCCACCAAGGGCGAGATCACCGGTACGCTGATCCTTGGCGTGATTCCGACGGCCATCGCCTTTACCGGGCGCCTCACCAAACGCTTTCGGCAAGCGCATCCGCGCATCGTTACGCGCATCGAAACCATGTCTGCCACCGCCATTCAACACCGGCTGGACGAAGGAAGCCTGGACGCCGGGATAACATATGGCGACAGCATCGGGACCGATCTGCGACAGGTGCAACCTTTGTACGAGGAAACCTATGTTCTGCTGGTTCCGTCACACATGACGGACGAAAACGGCCCCTTGCCTTGGGCGCGCGTGGCTGAATTTCCGCTGAGCCTGCTCGAGCCGCAGATGCAAAACCGGCGTATTCTGGATCGTATCTTTGCCGAACAGGGGCTGCACCCGGACGTGGTTGCCGAAACCAGCGGATTTACCGCGTCGATGGTGATGGCACGCGAGGGGCTGGCTGCCACGGTTGTGCCACGTGTCCTTATTCGGGCATTGGGCGAGTTGCAGGGGACAAAGGTGCTGCCGCTGGTCGATCCGATTGTCAGCAAACCGATCTGTCTGGCCACCCTGAGCCGAGATCCTGAACTGCCAACGGTGCAGGCACTGCGCGCTGTGGTGACGTCTTTACGGTGATAAGATGTCGTTATCGTGCGATTGCAAAAAGCGATTTGACGATATGCTAGCCTGATGAGACACGGGGCCTGAATCGGAGGGCATTATGGCACCATTAGACACCAAGCCATCAGGCGCACCCAAGGGCGTCTGGAAGTCAGGTAAAGGCAAGGGGCGGCACACGCCCAAAGGCCGACAGTTTACGGATGAAGCACAGGCCGAAATTGCGCGCCTGCTGGGCGACCGCCCACGCCGCCGCGACCTGTTGATCGAGTATTTGCATCTGATTCAGGACACGCACGGCCATATCAGCGCCGACCATATTGCCGCGCTGGCCGTCGAGATGCGGATCGGGCAGGCCGAGATTTACGAGACCGCGACCTTCTATGCCCATTTCGACGTGGTGAAAGAAGGTGAAACACAGCCCCCCGCGCTGACCATTCGTGTCTGTGATTCCCTGTCCTGCGAAATGGCTGGTGCGCAGCAGTTGAAAAAAGCGTTGGAGGATGGGCTGGACCCGTCCGAAGTGCGCGTTCTGCGCGCTCCCTGCATGGGGCGCTGCGACACGGCACCGGTGCTCGAGATTGGTCACAACCATATCGACCACGCGACCCCTGAAAAAGTGCAGGCCGCTATTGCTGCCGATGACACCCATGCTCATCTACCCGATTACGAAACCTTCGCGGCCTACGAGGCCAATGACGGCTATACCAAGCTGAAAGAGCTGCGCGAGGGCGGCGACTGGGAAGCGGTTCAGGAACAGGTTCTGGCCTCGGGCCTGCGCGGTTTGGGTGGCGCAGGTTTCCCGTCGGGCAAGAAATGGGGCTTTGTCCGCATGAATGACGGCCCGCGTTACCTGGCCGTGAACGGGGACGAGGGCGAACCCGGCACGTTCAAGGACCGCTATTACCTGGAACGCACCCCGCATGTCTTCCTTGAAGGCATGTTGATCGCCGCCTGGGCGGTCGAGGCCGAGACCTGCTTTATCTACATGCGTGACGAATACCCGGCGGTTCTGGAAATTCTGCGCCGCGAGATCGCCGCGCTGGAAGATGCCGGAATTGTTGAGCCTGGCTATATCGACCTGCGCCGTGGTGCAGGCGCCTATATCTGCGGTGAAGAATCCGCGATGATCGAGTCGATCGAGGGCAAGAAGGGCCTGCCGCGTCACCGCCCGCCTTTCGTGGCACAGGTCGGCGTATTCGGCCGGCCGACGCTGGTGCACAATGTCGAGACGCTCTACTGGGTATCCAAGATTTGCCGGGAAGGCCCGGAAATCCTCAATTCTGTTGAAAAGAATGGTCGCAAGGGGCTTCGCAGTTATTCGGTCTCGGGCCGGGTGGCGAAACCCGGCGTCTACCTGCTGCCGGCAGGGTCGACCATTCTTGACGTGATTGATGCAGCCGGAGGCATGGCCGAAGGTCATGTGTTCAAGGCGTATCAACCGGGCGGGCCGTCGTCAGGTCTTCTCCCCTCCAGCATCGACGACGTCCCGCTCGATTTTGACACTCTACAGCCGCTGGGCACGTTTATCGGGTCTGCTGCGGTTGTGGTTCTGTCCGATCAGGACACCGCACGCGATGCGGCGCTGAACATGCTGCGGTTCTTCGAGGACGAAAGCTGTGGCCAATGCACCCCCTGCCGGGCGGGCTGCGAAAAGGCGGTGAAGCTGATGCAGGCCGACACGTGGGACACTGATCTGCTGGAAGATCTGTGCCAGGTGATGGGCGATGCCTCGATCTGCGGCCTGGGGCAGGCGGCCCCGAACCCGATCCGCCTGGTCATGAAACATTTCGCCAATGAGATCTGAGGGAGACAGAGCCATGCTTGATGCAAGCCCAAACAAAACCGTCACCTTCAACCTGAACGGCGATGACGTCACCGTGCCCGAAGGCACCACCATCTGGGAAGCGGCCAATGGCCGTGGGCTGGTGATACCGCATCTGTGTCACAAACCGGCGCCGGGTTACAAACCCGATGGCAACTGCCGCGCCTGTATGGTCGAGGTGGAAGGCGAGCGCACGCTGGTCGCCTCGTGCATCCGCCCGGCTGCTGACGGGATGGTGGTCAAGACCGACAGTGACCGCGCCGAGAAATCGCGCGCCATGGTCATGGAACTGTTGGTGGCCGACCAGCCCGAGGTGGCGCATGACAAATCGAGCCACTTCTGGGACATGGCCAAGCTGAACGATGTCAGCGACAGCCGTTTCCCGGCGAAAGAGCCCGAGAAGATTCCGCTGCTGGATGACAGCCATGTGGCAATGCGGGTCAATCTGGATGCCTGCATCAACTGCAACCTCTGTGTCCGCGCCTGTCGCGACGTGCAGGTGAATGACGTGATCGGCATGGCTGGTCGCGGGCACACCGCTCAGGTGGTGTTCGACCAGAACGACCCGATGGGCGATTCAACCTGTGTCGCTTGTGGTGAATGTGTTCAGGCCTGCCCGACCGGCGCCCTGATGCCTGCAACCGTGCTGGACGACCAACAGCAGGGCGACAGCAAAGATTACGACTCTGAGACCGAAAGCGTCTGCCCGTTCTGCGGGGTGGGCTGCAAGGTTTCGCTGAAGGTCAAGGACGGCAAGGTCAAGTATGTCGAGGGTATCAACGGCCCGGCAAACGAAGGCCGTCTGTGCGTCAAGGGCCGGTTCGGGTTCGACTATATCCACCACCCGCATCGTCTGACCAAGCCGTTGATCCGGCGCGAGGACGCGCCCGAGAAGGGGCTGAACGTCGATCCCGGCAACCTGTCGACCCATTTCCGCGAAGCATCATGGGAAGAGGCGATGGATCTGGCCGCAACCAGGCTGAAAGCCCTGCGCGACGAAGACCCGCGCAGCGTTGCGGGCTTTGGTTCAGCCAAATGCACCAACGAAGAGGCCTATCTGTTCCAGAAGTTCATCCGTCAGGGTTTCAAGCACAACAATGTCGACCACTGCACCCGTCTGTGCCACGCGTCGTCGGTCGCCGCTCTGATCGAGAATGTCGGCTCGGGTGCTGTGACCGCGACGTTCAATGAGGTCGAAAATTCGGACGTGGTTATCATCATCGGCGCCAACCCGATTGAAAACCATCCCGTCGCGGCGACCTATTTCAAACAGTTCGCCAAGCGCGGCGGCAAGTTGATCGTGATGGACCCGCGCGGCGTTGGTATGCGCAAGTTTGCCGACGAAATGCTGCAATTCCGGCCCGGTGCCGATGTCTCGATGCTGAACGCGATCATGAACGTGATCGTCGAAGAAGAGCTTTATGACAGCCAGTACATCCACCGCTGGACCGAGAACTGGGAGGCCGAGAAAGAGCACCTGCGCCAGTTCACGCCCGAGGCGATGGCACCGATCTGCGGCATCGAACCGGATCAGCTGCGCCGCGTTGCGCGCACCTTTGCGCAGGCCAAGGCCGGTCTGATCTTCTGGGGCATGGGCGTCAGCCAGCATATCCACGGCACCGACAATTCGCGCTGCCTGATCAGCCTTGCCCTGATGACGGGCAATGTGGGCAAGCCGGGCGCGGGTCTGCACCCGCTGCGGGGGCAGAACAACGTGCAGGGCGCGTCGGACGCAGGTCTGATCCCGATGTTCCTGCCGGACTACAAGACTGTTACCGATGACAGCATTCGCGCGCAGTTCACCAGTGTCTGGAACTCGGACGACTTCTCGAACGAGAAGGGTTTGACCGTCACCGAGATCATTGACCAAGCCTATGCAGGCAACATCAAGGGCATGTACATTCAGGGTGAAAACCCGGCCATGTCCGATCCGGATGTCGGCCACGCACGTGAGGCGCTGGCCAAGCTGGACCTGATGATCGTGCAGGACATCTTCCTGACCGAAACCGCGAACTATGCGGACATCATCCTGCCGGCCTCGGCGCTGTATGAAAAGAACGGCACGGTGTCGAACACCAACCGTCAGGTTCAGCGTGTCCGTCCGGCCGTGGCACCCCCGGGTGAGGCACGCGAGGATTGGAAGATCACAGTCGAACTGGCACAACGGATCGGTCTGAACTGGGATTATACCGATGTGTCTGAGGTCTTTGCCGAGATGAAACTGACCATGGAGTCGCTGGACAATATCACCTGGGAACGGCTGGAAACCGAGACGATCACTTATCCTTCGCTCAGCGAAACCGATCCCGGCCAGTCAATCGTGTTCGGTGATGGTTTCCCCCGCGCGGGCGGCAAAGCAAGGTTCACACCGGCCAGCGTCATCCCGCCCGATGAGGCGCCCGATGACGAATACCCGATGATTGCCACCACCGGCCGTCAGCTGGAACATTGGCATACCGGTTCAATGACCCGCCGGGCAACGGTTCTTGACGCGGTCGAGCCCGAGGCCAACTGCTCGATGAACCCGCGCACTCTGAAGCTGATGGGAATTGATCCGGGCGAAATGATCCGCCTGACCACGCGTCGCGGTTCGATTGAAATCATGGTGCGCGCCGACCGGGCCATTGCCGAAGACATGGTGTTCATCCCGTTTGCCTATGTCGAAGCGGCGGCGAACATCCTGACGAACTCGGCCATCGACCCCTACGGCAAGATCCCCGAGTTCAAGTTCTCGGCCATTCGTGTCGAAAAGATCGAGGATGCGATGGCAGCGGAGTAAGATCGCGGCCAGACTGAACAAGGGCGGCCTCTGGAAGGGGCCGCTTTTTTCTTTGCCGCGCCGTCGTTCAAACGATTGCCTCATCTGACTTGCCCCGGCAATTCGTCGCGTTTTCATTTGGTCGCGGCACCACGCAAATTTCCGCACTGGCGATGGCATCGCGACCACCAACGAAATCGGAACCAGGCGTCCATAAGGCAATGTGAACACCCGTCACCTGCTGGTGCGAAACAAACGGATGGCTCAACGCGGCTTTTATTGGCAGCTGGTCAATAGTCACGCTCGAAGAACAGACCCAGGCCGGTTTCCCCTCGGCCATCGACCGTACCGCGCACCGTGAAATTGTCCGTGACATCGAGGTTTAGGTTCACTTCGGTGTCACCTTCGGTGTTCACGGTGAAATCCGTATAGAGGTTTTCACCCAGGTACGCGCCCGCGCCCAAACGGCCCGCGCCGCTTTCCGAAGCTCCTATGTCGACCGTGTCGACTCCGGTGGAGTCGCGGAGACCTTTGGTTGCATCACCACCCGCACCGCTAAGCTGCGCCAGTGATGCTGCCATTTGCGCGATCAGGAAAGGCGAGATTTCTGAAAACCGGTTCCCGAACAGCAACATTGCCAGCGCTTCTTCAGCCGGACGTTCAGGGTCGGAAAACACATTGACCTCAGGTGAATCCAGCGGGCCGGCAATTTCGATCGTCGCGGTGCCGTCAGACGTGCTGGCTGAAGACTCGAACTCGATATACGGGGTCAGGTCGCCTTGCAATGTGACGATCCCCTTGGTCAGTGCCAATCTGCGGCCCAGAATGTCGAAATTCCCTCGGATCAGTTCGATCTGACCGGACGGAACAACAGAGGCAGTGGTACCGCCGATGAAAATTCGACCGCCCAGTTCTGCGTTCACCCCGCGTCCTCTGACGAAAACCGCCTTGGGTGCAAGCAGGCTGATATCCAGCGCAATACGGGATGCGCTTTTCTCCGATCCTTCGGTCACGACCAATCCGGCCCGCTCTCGCGTGATGAAACCGGCGCGACTTTCGTTGATGTGCTGGATGTCCGGGATAGGTGCCGCGCCTACCGCGCCGGACGCGGCGGCAAGGTTGATGTTGGTTTCGTCAAACGTGATCTGACCGGCAAGCGAACTGTTTCCGGCCAACGCCCCGGTCATGGCAATCTGACCGTTCAGGGTGGTTTCATACAGCAACCGGTCTGTCAGCACCAGGTTGTTCAGGGTGGTGGTAATCTGGGCGTTGAACGGAGGGGTCAGGTCAACAGGCCCGTTGACGGTAAAGTTGCCTCCCGCCCGAACTCCGCCATTCAGTGTAATGTTTGCGCGACTTTGCGCCAGATCCACCTGACCACTGATCCCGGTAATGGTCTGACCAGCACCCGGAATGGCAAGGGATGTGCCCGAAGTGGTGACTGAACCGCTCAGCGACGCCAGCGCCGGAGCACCCTTGAGTGCCAGATCGAAGCGCGCCGACCCGTCGATCTTGTTGGGTGTGATGAAGACATTCGCGATCCCAAGGTTGATGCCGCCCTGTGCCTTCAGATCCGCCTGACCGCTGGTTTCATCAAAGGTGCCAGCCAACGTGGTGTCTATGTCGGCAGGCCCTTGCGCCTTGGCGTCAATCGTCCAGACACCGTT
This sequence comes from Ruegeria sp. HKCCSP346, assembly GCF_017872595.1. NCBI lineage: Bacteria > Pseudomonadati > Pseudomonadota > Alphaproteobacteria > Rhodobacterales > Roseobacteraceae > Ruegeria > Ruegeria sp. HKCCSP346. The sequence goes on along the minus strand of NZ_JAEDOT010000006.1, from coordinate 121,241 downwards.
ATCGCGTTTGGCCGTTCCCTTTGCTGCCACAGTGCCGGGAAATTCGGGAACGAACCGCTCGATCCGGTTCAGTTTGGCGTCAAAATCCACATCAGCCGAGCCATTCTGGCCGACCGTTCCTTGAAGGCTGGCGTAAGAGCTGTCAGGCCCGTCCAGGCGGGCAGTGCCTTCCAACCCAGAGCCGGTCGGAGCGACGTTCCCGCTCAGGTTCAGCGGGCCGGACAAGGTTTGCGACAGACGGGCAAGGTCATCCAGTTTGGCGGAAAAGTCCAAACCGCCGGCGTCTCGGTTCAGCTTGCCCGATGCATTCGCCGAAAGGGCCGTTCCAATCAGTTGGAACGTACGGATATCCAGGCCTTCATCGTCGTTCATCGCGTCCACGGTCAGGTTCGTTCGACCCTGGATCAGGTCGTCAACGGCGTCGATCCCGGTTTTGATGTCGTCCGCCGCCAGATTGCCTTTTACGTCGAACGCTTTGCTGCCGACTGCGCCCTTGCCGACAATATCCGCACGGATCGCCCCTGCCAGATCGCGTTTTGCAAGGCTTGAAAACGGTGACAGGTCCGGGATGTTCAGATTGACCTGCCCGTCAATGGCAAGGGCTTTCCTTGGGTCGTCTATGGTGGCAGAGGCCTTGACGGTCAGCGCTGAACCGTTCACCGATGCGTCGCGGATCACAATCTGTTCCTGGCTCAGCGCACCGTCGAACGTGATCTCGTTGCGACCGACCAACAGCGGGTCGATCTCGGCCAGACCGGTTTTGATATCCCGGCCCGATACGCTGGCCGTGCCGTCAAACTCCAGCGTCTGAACAGTTCCTTTTCCTTTCAGTTTCGCTTGCACTGCACCCCCAAGCTCGCGTTTGGCAAGGCCCGAAAACACGGACAGGTCCCGGGAATTGACCGTCGCCTGACCATCGATCGTCACGTTGCCATCAGGGGTCGTTACGGTGCCGTCGGCCTGGGCGCGCAAGGTATCACCGATCAGGGTGAAATCTTGGATGGTTATGCCATCTGCGCCACGCTTGGCGTCGAGCGTTATTGCTGTGTTGCCCTTGATCACCGGATCGATGTCATCACGCCCGGTCGAGAGGTCGGTTCCTTCGACCTCCAGTTTGCCGTCGAAACTGCCTTCCAGTGGTGAGCCTTTACCGTTTAGACGGGCCGAGACCTGGCCTCCCAGCTCCAGTTGGGCCAGCTCCGAAAACCGGGACAGATCCGTGGCTTCCAGAGTGGCGGTGCCGTCGATGGCCAAACCGGTGGACAGGCCGCTGACCAATGCGTCGACACCCAATTCGTAATCCGAACCAACCAGTTCGAGACCGGTCAGGTTCAGGGATTGGTCACTGCCATAGTCAAAGGTGCCATCCAGAGTGATGAGGTCGCCTATTGCTGCATTCAGGGCCTCGTCCGCCAGATCAATTCCGTCCAACGCGGCCTGCAGATTGCCATTGATTTTTAGCGCTGCGCCCTGTTCCAAGGTCCCGTGAGCAGTAATTTGCGCGCGCTCCAAATTAACTTGCTCGGCCTGCACGGCGTTCGCAGTCAGGCTCAGGTCCCAATGATTGCCGTTTTTTTCGTCGTACAGCGCCGAAATCTGTGCCGCTCCAACGGACGTGTCACCGCCCGAGGCTGGAAGAGTTACCCTTTCACCCTCCGGTGGCGTTATGCGTCCTTGCAGGGCCGCGAGTTGCAATCGCCCACCTGCCGCCAACTGTAACTGGCCTTTCAGGTTCAGTGCTTGTGACGAGATCTCAAGTTCGTCAATTTCCAGCGCACCTTCAGGTTGGGTTCGCCCATCCACATAGAGCTGTGTTTTGGCACCGAAAAACGTATCCATTTCTTCGGCGACAAAAGGTGTCAAATCACCGCCGAGATCAGCAGTAAACGCAATGCCCTCTTCCGCGCTGGCCGCGGCAGTCGGGGCCGAGCGCAACCGAACCTGCCCTGTCACCCGAGGCTGACCATCGCTGCTGAGACCGATATCGGCCGTAAAATCGGTCACGGGCCCGGACCCTTTCGCTGTCAGCGCGATAGGTGGGGTATCCGGCATTTCAAGAGCGGTCGAGATCAGGCCGCCCGCTGCCTCTGTCACCTGAAGATCAAGATTGATCTGGCTGTTTGAATTCTGAAAGCCCGCGGCCAACTTGATCTCATCGCCCGCCCGGTCCAGCCGCGTGATATCAAGGTTGGTGTCCAGCGTTCCGTCGGCCAGTGACAGGTTGCCACTAACCGCCAGTTCTGCGGCCACTCCGATCAGGGGCTGGCCCAAAGCCAGCTCGTCGATGCGAATTTCACCGATTTCGATGGCTACGGGCAGTTCAGGCAGTTGGAAGCCTTTTGTTTCTGCAGTTGGCGGCGGCGTATCTTTGGTGGTGGTGCCCGGCGCGCGGGCGACGTCGATTTCTTGTGCAGTCAAGGCATTGACCGAGAACCGCCCACGGATCAAAGCCAGCCGGTTCCAGTCAAGTTCGGCGTCCTTTATAGTCAGCCAGACCCCTTCGTCATCGGCAACCGTGATCTCGGCAATCGTGGCACGTGAACTCAGTGCACCTTGCAGGCCCTTGACGGTGACGTTCTGATCGTCGCCCGACAGGGTATCCTGCAGGAACCGCTCGATCATGCTGCCGCCTTCGTCCTCCTGCGGATGTCCGGCCACAGGCACGATTGCCAGCGCGGCGATCAGCAGAGGATATGAAAGGTGCCGTCTCAAAATGCCTGTCCGATCCCGATATAGAACTGTAGCCCGTCCCCGGTGGGACCGCTGACAGGATAGGCCAGATCAAGACGCAAGGGGCCAAACCCGCCCAGATCGTATCTTACGCCGATACCGGCGCCCGAGTGGTCTTCCGCGCCGCTGCCGACAAACGAAGATGTATCGACGACACCGTAGTCGTAAAACCCGACAAGCGACAGGCTGTCAGTCACCTTGCCTCGGATCTCGCCGGACAAGCCAATAAATGACTTGCCGCCCGCGACGCCGCTTCCGACCGGAATGCCGAGGCTTTCATACGGCTGCCCGCGAACGGTTCCCGCACCGCCCGAGAAGAACAGAAAATCGGGCGTGACGCCATTTGCGGGTGGGCCGATTACCGATCCCAGTTGCGCCCGCCCCGCCAGTACAACCCGTCCTCCGGTGCCAAGGCTGGTATAGGCACGACCGTCGAAAAACAGACGAATTCCCGTGTCGCTGCCGGAAAAGCCGACAAAGGGCATGATCTGGGAATCCAGATAGAAACCGCGCGTTGCACTGACTTTGCTGTCACGCTCATCCCATTCGGATCGGAACGGAACGATGAAATACCTGAACTTGCGCCCGCTGCCATATGCGTCATCCGCGTCCGACCACTGGAACCCGGCCGATGCCTCGGCGTAAAGATTGTCCGAGAACGTCCGGCGCGCACCATAGGCCAGCGAAGCCACTGTCACATTGTAGTTTTCCGTGTTGCGGCGTTCCAGCAGGGCGCTCCAGAAGGTGTTGTCATCAGGTCCAAGCCGGTCAGGTTGATCCAGACGCAGCCCGATCCGGCCATCAATATCCTCTGCACCGCCAATATTTCGAACCGCCGCTTCGAAGCGCAGACGTTCTGCGCGCCTGAACATATTGCGATGGGTCCACGTCGCCGTCACATCCACACCATCGCGAGAGGCCAGTTCGACACCAAAGGTCAACCGACGTTTGGGCAGGTCTTCGAACGTGGCGTCGAAATCCAGTGTGCCATCGGGGTTTGGAACCTCTCGTTCCTGCAACGAGACCACGTTGAACGTGCCGGTCCGGCGCAACCGTGTTCCCACCTTCTGGATTTTCTCAGGGGAATAGACCTCTCCACTAGGGAACCCGGCGATCTTTTCGATGGATCTGTGGCGTACATCTGAATTGCCCTTGATGAACATCTTGCCAAATGTCAGCCTGCGCCCGGGATCAAGGTCGATCTGGGCATCCAGACGAGCTTGGGCGTGGCGCGCGATGATTGTCTGACCCGCAATTCCGGCTTTTGCGTGACCCGCGTCCCTCCATCCCTGAACACCGGCCGAGGAGGCCTGTTGAATGGCACCGGTCGTCGCCAGTTTCCCGGGGGCAAAATCCTCGGGGAGTTTGGTTTCAGGGGCCAGGGGCTGAACAGTGGCGGTGCCGAATTTGAAGCTTGGCCCGGTTTCAACGGCAATCGCAGCACGGTTTATTTGTGCAGGCACCGTGAGAGAGCTCAGCTCGGCCGCTTCCTGTCCATCAAGCTTGATGCTGACGACCGGGCTGAAATAGCCCTCGTCGTAAAGGATTTGCACGATCGTACGGTAATCCGACAAGGCCGCCGAGAGGATTTCAAGCGGGGTGTCGAGGCCGCGTTCTTCAGCCGTGGTTACTGAGGATGTCTGCTTGAGACGTTCAACCAGTTCTTTCGATGCACCAGGGGCGGTAAGAGACGTTTCCAGCGCCGCCAGCGTGGTTGGGGCCAAAGTCACAACTGTGGCCATCAGCCAGCGCCCCAGACGGCATTGCCGCTTGCTCCTTTGCATGAATTGCCCCAACTGTCCCAATTCCAGTTCTCTTGTCCGTGTCGTGCACGGCCCTTTGAATTCAGGTTAGAGCATCTGAAAGCGGATGGGGAAAGGAATTATACATGAGACGAGAATTTTTCCGGCCAAATTGTGTTGAGGTTGCCGCCCGGCTATTCGGCTGCCATAAGGCGGGCCACGTCCAGCATTCGCGCCGAGAAGCCCCATTCGTTGTCGTACCAGCCAAAGACCCTGACCTGATTTTCACCCACCATACGGGTCTCGGGCCCGGCAACAACCAGCGATTCAGGGCGGGACCGCAAGTCGGACGAGACCAGCGGCAAATCAGTCCAGCCAAGCACCGGGGATGCAGCAACGGATTGTTTCAGGGCTTGATCGAAGGTTTCGGCGCTCATGCCGCGCTGCAATGTGACCACGAGGTCCACGGCTGACACACTTGCCGTCGGAACGCGGACAGCCGCGCCCGAGATACGCCCGGCCAGATGCGGAAGGACGACGTCGATCAGGTGCATCGCGCTCGATGTGGTCGGAACCATCGACAGCGCCCCAGCCCGGGAACGGGCAAGGTCGCCACGCGGCGCATCCACCATCGGTTGGCTGTTGGTATAGCAGTGGATGGTGGTCATGTGCCCCGATGCAACACCGCCGATATCGTCGATGACCTTGACCAGTGGCACCAGCCCATTTGTGGTGCAGGATGCGTTTGACACAATCCGGGCGCTGCCCAACTGGTCTTCGTTCGCACCCAGAACGATGGTGACATCAGCAGCAGGGGAGGGGCCTGAGATCAGTACTTTGCCTGCGCCCGCAGACAAACCGCGACGTGCAACGTCCGAGCTGCGGGCGATACCCGTACAATCCAGCATGACGTCAACGCCCGACAGATCGACGCGGGTCAGATCAGCGCTGTGGGTCATGGGAATTGAGTGCCCATCCACGATCAGCGCGGCGTTCCCTGTGGACACATCGCCGGAATAGGGGCCAAATGTGCTGTCGTATTTGAACAGGTATGCACAGGTGTCCAGCGGCGCGATGTCATTGATCAGCACCAGCTCGATATCTGACCCTGTCGGCAGGGCCAGAACCTGCCGCAGGATCGTACGGCCAATACGGCCGAATCCGTTTATTGCGAGTTTCATGCGCAAGCTATGGCAGGCCGGTCCGGCGACCTCAATGCCTGATCTGACGCTGTGTCAGTTGCAGCTGACCTGCGAGAAAAACTGGCCCGAGATGTTCTGATACATGCTGGCCACGATCGGCTTGCACCCGGTTGCCTGCTGAATCGCGGCAATGGCCTGAACGGTGCGCAGGCGCGGTGGCGGACCGAATGGGTTGAGGTTGTTGTTGTCACGCGTGGCGCGATAGACAACCGGCGCATCGGAAACCTGTGTCACCGCCCAGGTGCGGCTCATGACGAACACGGATTTGGTTTCTTCCTTGGCCGAGATGGGGGATGCAAAAAGGGCCGCGGATGAAGCGAGTGCTGCGACGGCCAGCAGGGCAGGGCGTAGTTTCATGGAACAATCTCCAGTGCTCAAAATCAGAATTTACTTGGATTTCAGCAAATTCCGGCCCGCCTGTGAAGCCCCAAGGTCAGAAATTTGCGACGCCACCCCGTCGGGCAGGTGTTACCGACAATCTGTGGGCAATGGCAAATGCCGGTTGCAGCACCTGTGCCGCCAATGCCTGACCCACCCCGGATCGCCTGTGTTGCGGGCTTGCGAACAGGGGGCACGCAGACAGATTTTTTGGTATGCTTCGAAGGTACGTGTCGGGGGCTTGGCCCTGCCGGGTTAGGGGTATAACCTTGACCACAAATGATTTCAGCTCTGCGAGGCCGCCATGAATGCCCCAAGTTTTACCGCCATCGCCGCATGCGGCATTCTATTGATGAACACCGTGGTCGAGGCCAAGCCGCTGTCCCGAATCATAGCCGAGATGGGGTTGTCTCCGGCAGATTTCGAAGTGGTCAACGCAGCCTCGAACGCGCTTTTGACCAGCGGTACGCCTTCCGTGGGCCAGGAACGGTCATGGAAGAATGACGACACGGGTTCCAAAGGGACAATCCGGGTGCGATCGGTACAGGGAAACTGCGTTGGTCTTCAGCATGTGATTCAGCCGGACGGCGGTGATCAGAGCAGGGAAATCCGAACCCGCCGGTGCAACGACGGCAACGGCAATTGGATCCTTACGCCCTGATCATCAGCTCAGATTTCAGTAACCCTGATCACGATTGACTTCATGCAGCAAGGCCGCGCCGGAGCTGAGGCGCCGGAAGTTTTCAGCCACATCCGACAAGGCGTCGCCCAGATGCCAGCCTGAAACATGTGGTGTGATCGTCACACCGGGGTGGCGCCATAGCGGGCTGTCTTGTGGCAAAGGTTCCTGCGAGGTGACGTCCAAAACGGCATGCCCCGGAACCCCTGCGTCCAGTGCCGCGATAAGGGCGCCCTCATCAATCAGATTTCCGCGCCCGGCGTTCAGCAGCTGACTGCCGGGTTTCATCGCCGCCAGCATCCGGGCATCAAACAGGCCAGCGGTCTGAGGGGTCGAGGGCAGGATGGCGCAAACGTGGTCACATTGGCCAAGAAGCGCGGGCAACGCGTCCTGCCCATGCATGCAAGTTACGCCTTCAATGGCTTTGGGCGTACGGCTCCAGCCCATGACTTGAAAGCCCACGGCGTGCAGCATCCGCGCAGTGCGGGCGCCGATGTGACCAAGACCCAGAACACCGACCACGGTGTCCGGGGTAAAAACCGGTGCTCGCGGGGACCACTCGGCGCGGGTTTGAGCCGCTTCGTGAAACGCCATGTGTCGCTGAGCGCGCAGGATATAGGCCAGAAACCACTCGGCAATGCCCTGTGCCGGTGCGTCAGGCTTCAGGCGGGTGATGCGAACGTGACCGGGCAGACCGGGATGGCTGACAATGGTCTCGACCCCTGCGCCCAGCTTTTGTACCAGTTTCAGGTTCGGCAATCGCGTCGGGTGGTCACGTTGCATGTCAACCACGGCCAGCATGGTTATGTCATCAGGATTGCCCAACGTTTCGGCGGTGCGGATATCCGCATCCGGTAACACGGCCTGTAAACTGCGGGCAATTTCGTCATCACTTATCCAGTTGGACAGCCCGGTTTCGATCAACAACGCCATGTGCGGCTCCTGCATGTGTTTGATGTGGTGACGTCCCGTCACTGCGGTGGACAGGGCCCGGGCAGTTAAGCCATCCTTGAGGCAAAAGTATAGCCCGGACCCGGTGCTTCAGAGGGACATTTCCGAAAACATGACAATCAGCCTGGCCGTGCAAATTCATGATCATCTGCAAGACGTTGCTGATATGACCGGGGTCGAGGTCACTCGGATGGATGACGCATGTGTCCCTGGCGGTAATGGCGAAACTGATCGCAAGGCCGGCGTGTCCTACATTTTCGCCGCCAAAGTCGGAATGGGGAAAGTGTTTGAACGCCTGGGTTCAGACAAACGGAAACGATTTGCGCAAGAACAAACCTGAGGATCACATGGCGGAAGCGCTCGACTTTACCAACACGACTTATTTTCATCAGCGCGAGGACGGGGCGTTTGTTGGTAACGATGCCGCGCGCGGGCCTTGGTCTGCCGCACATTGCCACGCGGGGCCGGTCAGCGGCTTGATCGTACGGGCCGCAGAAACCGAAATCGGCCCCGAGAAGATGCTGACCCGACTGACTGTCGATTTGCTGAGGCCGCTCCCGCTGGCCGGGCTTCGCGTTGCGGCAGAGACCACGCGCCACACAAAGACGCTTGGGACCACGCGGGTCACGGTGCACGATCTCGACGATACGTTGTGCGCCACGGCAACAACCATGCACCTGTTGCGGCGCGATCTGGGGCAGGTGCCGAATGTCGAAATGGATGCGCCGAGAATAGAGGACGTTGTCGATGGCCCTTTTCCGATAGGCGAAATTCGCCACGACCTGCCAGGCTTTGCCCATTACAGCGATATTCGCTATCCCGCAGGGGGAAAACAGGGTGCCGGGCCCAAAACGATTTGGATGCGTACTCCGCAGCTTTTGCAGGGCGAGGATCAATCGCCCATACAGGCCCTGTGCCCGTTGGCCGATTGTGGAAACGGTATCTCATGGAATGCGCCGACCACTGAAATGGGGTTCATGAATACTGACCTGACCGTGCATATCCACCGTGAACCGGTTTCGGATTGGCTGGCCTCAAAATCGATTTCGCATTGGCAGCCTTCCGGCATCGGCATGTCTCAGTCCGTGCTCTTTGATACGCAAGGTCCAGTGGGTACTGCGCTGCAAACACTGGTTCTGTTTCCGCCGACCTGATGTTGGGCCGGATTTCGCATCGGGAGTGAAAATGTCGTTGCCGCCACGCGGAGGGAGACCTATCTTGCACCTATGCGTTATCTTATAACCACTATGATCCTTTGTTTGCCGATGGAGGCCAACGCCCACCCCCATGTCTTCATTGATACCGGGCTGGAGTTCATCGTGGATGACGCTGGTCAACTGACCCATGTTCGCGTGACCTGGGCGTATGACGAATTCTACTCGTTGTTGGTTCTGGAAGACATGAAGCTGGATCAGGATGCTGACGGCGTTCTGACGGAAAGCGAAGAACGGTTCCTGACCGGGTTCGATACGCAGTGGGTGGAAGGATATAACGGCGATCTTGTCGTTACCACAGACGGAACCCCCGTCGCGCTGTCGGGCCCGATGGAGGCGCAGGCGACAGTTGAAGACGGGCGCGTTGTCACCACGCATCTCAGGGCGGTGGAGGCCGGTTCCGTCGCGGCCACGGCGCTGTCTGCGAAAGCGTTTGATGAGACGTTTTATACCGCCTACGAGGTGACGCGACCCGTGACCGTGACGGGCCCCGCCGCGTGCCAGATTGACCGGTTTGACCCGGATATCGACGGCGAACTGGCCCAGATGCAGGCCTTTCTGCTGACCCTGGACGCCGACTATGACCTCGAGGAAAATGACATCCCTCTGGTCGGTGAACGTTTTGCCACCGAGATCCGCGTATCATGTCCCGATACCTGATCCTGCCTGTCGGCCTGGCGATTGTACTGCTGCTCTGGTTTTGGGGCAGCGGAGGCTTTGACAGCCTTGCGGCTTGGGCTGCGGGGGAGCAACGAGAATTCCAGAACCAGATCGCCCGGTCCTTGCGTGCCGCGCGTGCCGAGCAACCCGAGGCGGTGGCAACGCTGTTGACGGTCTGTTTCGCCTACGGGTTCTTTCACGCCATCGGCCCCGGCCACGGAAAGGTCCTGATCGGGGGTTACGGTTTGGGTCGGCGTGTCGCCTTCTGGCGGTTGTCGGCGATCAGTGTATTGTCCAGCCTCGGGCAGGCGGTGACGGCCGTCGTCTTGGTCTATGCCGGGGTGCTGGTGTTCCAGATGTCCCGTGAAAGCCTTGTTGGAACGACGGAACAGGTCATGGCTCCGATAAGCTACGGAGCGATCGCCCTTATCGGTCTTTGGCTGGTGGTCCGGTCCTTGCGCAGTTTTGCAAAGAAACGGAATACCACATCGCCCCATGAGCACCATCATCAGGAAAATGATCACTCGCATCACCACCAACACGATGGAGAAGTCTGTTCAGATTGCGGCCACCGCCATGGCCCGACCGCGCAGGAAGTTGCGAATGTGGGTTCACTGCGCGAGGCCCTGATCCTGATTGCGGGCATCGCGGCACGACCATGCACAGGGGCTTTGTTCGTGCTGATTCTGACGTGGCAGATGGGCATCGCGATGGTCGGTATCGCCGGGGCTTTTGCCATGGCATTGGGCACGGCGCTGGTGACGACATTGGTGGGATGGACGTCCTTTGGCCTTCGCGGAGGTCTGCTGGCCTCAGCCTCAGCCACACGGTTCGCATCGGTGTTGGCCCCAACCATCGAACTGGTCGCCGGGCTGATCATTGCCGTGATCGCAAGTGGATTGCTGCTGCGTGCGATTTAGGTCAGTCGAATACCGGTTCCGGGTACCCAACCCGCGCCAGATACAGCCCTTGCGGCGGGCACACTGGCCCGCAGGCCGCACGGTCGGCGGCTTCCAACGCCTCGTGAACATCTTCCGGGGTCCACGCGCCGGCGCCCACACGTTCCAGGGTTCCGACGAAACTGCGCACCTGATTGTGCAGGAATGACCGTGCCCTAACGTGGAAATGGACCTCGGGGCCGGAAAATCCCTGAACCTGTTCAACCCGCAACTCATCCAGAGTTTTGACCGGGCTGGCCGCCTGGCAAATCGACGACCTGAAGGTCGTGAAATCATGGCGACCCAGCAGCATGTTCGCCGCTTCCTGCATGGCCTCGACATCCAGCGGATGATTGATCTGCCAAACCTGCCCTTTGTCATGGGTTGCAGGCGCGCGTCGCATCAGGATGCGGAACAGGTATTGCCGTTCGACCGCCGAAAACCGCGCGTGCCAATCGTCGGTCACGCGTGCGGCGTCCACGATCGCCACCGGCTGCGGTTTGAGGTGATAGTTTAGCGCCTCGGACAGGCGGAACGGGTCCCACTCCTTGGCCATGTCGCAATGGGCGACCTGACCCAACGCATGAACCCCGGCGTCGGTACGCCCTGCGGCAGCAATCGTATGCGCACCCGGCTGGATACGGGACAGGGCCTGTTCGATTGCGCCCTGCACGGACGGCTGATCCTTCTGCCGCTGCCATCCGGCAAACGGTTCCCCCTGGTATTCGACTTTCAACGCGTATCTGGGCATGTGCCGCTGGTACAGCGCGGCGCGGGAACGGGCAAGGGGGCGAAAGCGCTGGTATGTGCGGTACCCTCTACCTATCTTGGGTGAAACGATAATTGCGGGGCGACAGATTGGTCATCTCATCTCTGGCAGACAGTCTTGTGCGCGGCGTCGAAACCATCGGCGACAGCGTATCCGAGACGTTTTTTGAGCCTGTCATCCGCCTGGGTGTCACCGGGTTGGCGCGATCGGGCAAGACGGTTTTCATCACCTCGTTGGTGGCGAACCTGCTGGATCGGGGGCGCATGACCGGGTTGGTTGCGCAGCAGGAAGGTCGGATCAATGCCGCCTATCTGCAACCCCAACCGGATGACACCGTGCCCCGGTTCGATTATGAAACGCACCTGTCCGCCCTGACGGGTCCGTCACCGCACTGGCCGGACAGCACACGCGCGGTGTCAGAGCTGCGCCTGTCCTTCAAAGCCCGCCCAGCCGGCTTGCTTGCTGGCTTGCAGGGGCCGCGCACCGTCCATCTGGATATCGTCGATTACCCCGGCGAATGGCTTCTGGATCTGGCCCTGCTGGACAAGTCTTATGCAGACTGGTCTCGGGAAACACTGGAACGTATCGAGGCCCGCTCGGAGGCGGTCGAGTATCTGGGGCAGGTCGATGCCGCAGACCCGTCCGGCGCACATGACGAGCCGACCGCGCAGGCGCTGGCATCGTCGTTCACAACCTATCTCAATCAGGCGCGTGAAGCGGGGTATTACGACTGTACCCCCGGGCGGTTCCTGCTGCCGGGGGATCTGGCAGGCTCTCCGGTTCTGACCTTTGCGCCGTTGGTGGTGTCTGGCCCGTCGCGGCGCAGAACGCTTCAACGCGAGATGGAACGGCGATACGAAGCCTATAAAGCCCAGGTCGTGAAACCGTTTTTTCGCGATCATTTCTCGCGCATCGACCGGCAGGTGGTTCTCGTCGATGCGCTGGGCGCTATTCACAAAGGTCCACAGGCGGTCGAGGATATGCGCCGCGCCATGGCCGATATCCTGTCGGCCTTTCGCCCCGGCCGAAATGCATGGCTCAGCCAATTGCTGTTGGGCAAGCGGGTCGAACGCATTTTGTTTGCGGCGACAAAAGCCGACCATTTGCACCACACCCAGCATCCCCGCCTGACCGCGATCATCGACGCATTGACGCGCGAGGCGCGCGATCGGGCGAGTTTCGCAGGGGCCCGGACCGAGGCCATGTCCCTGGCTTCGCTGCGTGCTACGACCGAAGAACTGCGCCACCACGACGGGACAGACTTGCCATGCGTTCGGGGTACCCTGTTGGAGAACGGCAAACAGGCCGCCTTCTACCCGGGAGAATTGCCCGAGGATCCAGCGCATCTGTTGGGTCCGGCCCGAAACGGGGCTGATGCGTGGTTGGGCGAAGATTACGGCTTCATGGCCTTTGCCCCGGCAAAGCTGTCGCTAAAACCTGGTGATGGCCCGCCGCATATCCGGCTGGACAGGGCGGCACAGTTCTTGATCGGAGATCGGTTGTGACGACAATTCTGCGCCGCGCGCGCCCGACGGATGCGGGCACCATCGGGTCGATCCTGCACGGTTTCGCCTTGGAAAACGACTGGATGCCTGAATTGCACAGCTGCGTCGAGACAATTGCTTTCTGTGGTCGAATGATTGATCTGGAATGGGTGACCGTGGCCGAAACCGAGGCCGGCGTTGTTGGTTTTTTGGCGCTCGACGGTCGTGAAATCCATTCGCTTTATCTGGATGCTTCGGTTCGGGGCCGCGGGATTGGTCGGCAATTGCTGGATCACGCCAAATCGGCCCGCTCAGAGCTGAGCTTGTACGCGTTTCAGAACAATGCCCGAGCCTGCCGGTTTTATGAACGTAACGGCTTTGCCGAGGTGGCCCGCAGCGATGGGGCGGACAACGACGAAAACCTGCCGGACATACGGTTTGTCTGGCGCAGCGAGGATGTGATCAATGGCTAAAGGCCCGGTTTTGATCGATCTTGAAGCGGATGAGCCCCCTGCCGATGTCGCCAAGGCCCCGCCGGTGCCGGACATCGCGCAACCACAAGGGCAGGCGATGCAAGGCGCGGCACGGCTGGCGGCGCGCAAGCCATCGGCTCTGGCGCGCTGGTTCTGGGGGCTGGCCCTGGCAGTGGTCGGGGCGGCCGTATCGGTGGCCGCGTGGGATTTTGCAACTTCGCTGGTGGCGCGAACGCCTGTTTTGGGGTGGATCGTAACCGGGTTGATCGCCGCGCTGGTTCTTGTGGCGCTTATGATCGCAATCCGTGAACTGGCCGCATTGGGGCGATTGTCCCGTGTGGATGGCCTGCGTCGGGCCGCAGATACCGCGTTGGCAGAGGAAGATCTGGCTCAGGCCCGCGCAGTTACCAATCGTATCATCGCATTCTACAAGGGCCGGGAAGACACACGCTGGGGCCGCGAACGATTGGCCGAGCGGATGGCAGATCAGTTCGATGCGTCAGCTCTGCTGGAACTTGCCGAAGTTGAGCTGTTGGCGCCTCTGGACGAAGCCGCCAGCCGCGAGGTCGAGGCCGCGGCCCGGCAAGTTGCAACCGTGACCGCATTGGTGCCGCTGGCGCTTGCGGATGTGATAACCGCGCTGGCCGCGTCATTGCGGATGATCCGCCGGGTTGCCGAAATCTATGGCGGGCGCGCGGGTACGCTGGGCGGCTGGCGTCTGACCCGCAGTGTATTTGTGCATCTGGTGGCGACAGGGGCGGTTGCAGTCGGCGATGATCTGCTGGAGCCTGTCCTGGGCGGTTCCGTTCTGAGCAAACTGTCACGCCGGTTCGGCGAGGGTCTGGTCAACGGGGCACTCAGCGCTCGTGTGGGTGTGGCCGCGATGGAGGTGTGCCGCCCGTTGCCCTTCTCGGACAGGCACAAACCTTCGACGCGGGGCATCATCAAACGCGCCTTGCAGGGCCTGTTTTCCAAGGGTTGATCCAAAGCAAGGCGCCCCGGCCTGCGCTTCGGCACACTGAATGTGTCAAAGGAGCCAGCCATGACGGATCACGGTCACAGCCCGCAGGAAATCGCCGAACGGATCAACGCACCGCCCGGACGCGGCGTGTTGCGCGATGTCGTCTATGGCGGCATCGACGGGTCCGTCACCACATTTGCCATTGTGGCAGGCGTTGCAGGGGCAGGTCTTTCCCCTTTCGTTATCGTGGCGCTTGGCCTGGCGAATGTTCTGGCTGACGGGTTTTCGATGGCTGCAGGCAATTATTCAGGCACCAAGGCCGAGCTGGACAACATTCGCCGCATCCGCGCGGTCGAGGAACGCCACATTGCGTTGTACCCGGATGGTGAGCGCGAAGAAGTGCGAGAGATCCTTGCGCAAAAAGGGCTGTCTGGCGACATTCTGATCGAGGCCACGGCAGAGATCACCTCGAGCACCGAAAACTGGATCAACCTGATGATCGAAGGTGAATATGGTCTGGGCAGTGTCGACCCGCATCCGATGAAAGCCGCATTGGCCACCTTCTTTGCGTTTCTGGTGGCGGGGATGATCCCATTGCTGCCGTTCCTGGCGTCCGTGCCGAACGCGTTTGCGATCTCGGCCTGGATGACCATGGCTGTCTTCTTTGCGATTGGCGCGCTCAAAAGCCGGTGGTCACTGGCCCCCTGGTGGCGGTCGGGGATCGAGACGCTTTTGATCGGCGGGCTGGCCGCGCTGATCGCGTATCTCGTCGGGTCCCTGTTCCACCCATGAAATTTGCGGCGCTGGGATGACGGTTGTTGCAGTGGGCCTTACCGCAAACCCCGGACCTTTTCAGGCCGACGATCGCGCGCCCGGCGATTTCGGTGCTTTAGATCGGTTCACAGCTTTCCTGACTGTCACTTTCGGACGGCTCAAGATAGCCTGACCTCCAAAAGGATCGGAGACTCGGTTGGAATCGCTGCTTGTTCTTGTTGGCCTGATTGTTCTGGCCATCCCTGTGACATTGATCGCTCTTTTGGTCGGGCATTCCCGTTTGCGTCGCCGGGTAGAGCAGCTGGAAGCGCAAATCGACGCCTTGGCCTCAGGCGATGCGACGGTCCTGCCGCAACCGGAACAGGAAACGCCTGCACCGCATCCTGCTGCTGAAGAAAAGCCGCGCAGGCCGGCACCCTGGTCGGCTCCAAAGCGGCAGGAAGACAACAGTGCCGACGCTCAGGATGCAGAGGTTTCTTCTCCGGCTGTCGTGTTTCGCCATGACAGGTTTGCGGCATTGGGAGCGTGGCTGCGCGAGAACTGGTTTTATGTGGTTTCGGCCCTGTCTCTGGCGCTGGCCGGTATTTTCCTTGTGCAATACGGCGTCGAAAACGGTTTGCTGCCGCCGGCGGCCCGTGTCGTCGCAGCCCTGGGTTTCGGCACGGTTCTGATCATCGGAGGAGAAGTCCTGCGCCGCAAGTTCGGTGATAACGAAGCGGTGGCAACCGCCTATCTGCCCTCGGTCTTTTCCGGTGCCGGGCTTGTCACTTTGTTCGGGGCCATCCTGTCCGCGCGCCAGCTGTACAACCTGATCGGTGCCGAAACGGCACTGGCAGGGATGGTCGTTGTCGCGCTGGTGGGGCTCGTTCTGGGGTGGTTCCATGGTCCGCTGCTGGCTGCGGTCGGTTTGATCGGTGCCTTCGCGGCGCCTTTCCTGGTCGGGGGCACGTCCGATGATCCGTCGTGGCTTTACGCGTATTTCCTGCTGGTCGCCGTCTTTGGTCTGGGTATCGACACGGTACGGCGCTGGGCGTGGATCTCGGTCCTGACACTGTTCGGGGCCTATGCGGCGAACCTGCTTCTGGTGATGGGCGCGCCGAGTACGGAATCGGGATACCTGATCGCGGCAACGGTGCTGGCGCTTTTGGCAACGGCCATTCCGGTGCGGCGCATTTGGCCAAATCACGCGGGCCCTATGCTAACTGAGATGATCCGCCGCCCAAAGGCCCGCCCCTGGCCAGAATTCCCAACTCGTCTGGCCGCCGGGGTCGTCGCGGCAAGTACGGTGATCCTGTCCTGGCATTGGGCGGACACGGAACCCGAATTCTGGTTGGGCGTTAGCCTGTTGACTGCCCTTGTTCTGGCGCTGCTCCTCTGGGCCAAGGATGCACCGGCCCTTCGGGACCTGACTGTCCTGCCTGCGGCCGGTTTGGTGGTCTTTGTCGCCTCTCACGGGCTTGAGAATGGCGCGGTTCTGGGCAGGTTCGCGGCCACTTACGCGGAAACGCCCGAGGCCGACTATCCGATGGTGGTGACTGTTCTCGTCGCTTTGGGAGGTTTGATGTCGGCCCTGATGGCGTGGCGGTCATTCAAGGCAAGCCAGTATCGCGCCGTTTGGGCCGGAGGAGCCGCGCTTTTTGCACCCGTTCTGGCCATCGCGCTGGAAATAGGCTGGCATCCGGCTTCGGTGATCGGGGCTTATCCTTGGGCGCTCCACGCGATTGCGCTGGCTGTGTTGATGGTGGTTCTGGCTGAACGCTTTGCCCGCGTTGACGGCGATGACCGGATGCGGGCGGCACTGGCCACCCTGTCCATGCTGTCGTGTCTGGTCTTTGCCTGCGTCATCGTGCTCAGCTCGGCGGCGCTGACGGTTGCATTGGTCGCCAGCGTTGTGGTTGCGGCCGCGTTGGACCGCAGGTTCATCCTGCCGCCGATGAGCTGGTTCATCTGGGCCGGTGTCTTTTCCGTCACGGTGCGTTTGGTGCTTGATCCCGGGCTGGACTGGGCCAATTCCGCTCCGGTGCTTGAGATGTCGATGGTCTATGGCGCGGCCACATTGGGATTTGTCGTGGGCTGGAGGCTTTTGCGTCCGTTGAAGCGCCCACTGGCGGCGCTGCTGCTGGAAAGCGCGGCCTGGGCGACAGCGGGTATCCTGCTTTCGTTGCTGCTGCTGCGTTGGCTTGAAGGCTTCGGCGAGGGCGGCGCTGACAACAGCCATTGGGGCCTGGGTCTGCTGGCCGTCATCTGGCTTTTGCTTGCGTTCGCGCAGGTGCAGAGGTTCGGGCTGGGTGGCAAACTGAACTATCTGCGATACCTGCTTGCACTGTTCTTTGCGGGGCATGGCCTTTTCTATCTGTTGCAGGCATTGGCGGACCAGAACCCCTTGTTTGATCCGAATGCGGATCCGGTGCTTGGGCCGCCGGTTTTGAATACGCTGGCCGTTGCTTATCTGTTGCCCGCATTGGCCATCGGCGGATCGGTCTGGAGGATCCGGGAAATGCCGAAACCGATCATGCAAGCAAGCTTTGCCGTTGCAGGGACGTTGGCGGCAGTTTGGTTGGGTTTGACCATCCGTCACGTCTGGCAGGGCGCGGCGGGTATGTATGAAGGCAACGGCGTCACCCAGCCGGAACTGTATACCTACACTTTGGTGCTGCTGCTGATCGGGGCCGCTTTGTTCTATCAATCTCTTGCCCGCCGATCCGACCTGATGCGCAAGGCCGGGCTGGCGGTGATCGGGCTGGCGGTGGCCAAGGTCTTCCTGATCGACATCGCCGGTCTGGGCGGCCTGATCCGGGTGTTTTCGCTGTTGGCGCTGGGCCTTGCGCTGGCCGGTCTTGCGTGGCTGAACCGGTGGGCGAAACTGCGCCATTCGCCGCAGCGGGCAGAACCTCTGGACCATTAGGTGCCGGCGTCATATAAGCGCGCCATGTATGACCGGATGGCCATCATTATTCGAATTATATCCCCGGCGCTCTGACCTCCTGAGACGCCGGGCAAAGGTGTTTGAGACTTCGCACCGACCACTTCGATCCAATAGACGACCAGATCATCCAAAGGACGCCCCAAATGTGCGCCGACACGATCCAGACACCTGATTACAAAGACACGCTGAACCTGCCCAAAACCGATTTCCCCATGCGCGCCGGCCTGCCCAAGCGGGAACCCGCATGGCTGGAACGGTGGGAGACCATCGGTGTCTATGACCGCCTGCGCGAGAAAAAGGGCCGCACGCCCTTTACCCTGCACGATGGCCCCCCTTACGCGAATGGTCACCTGCATATCGGCCACGCCCTGAACAAGACCATCAAGGACATGATCGTGCGATCCCATCAGATGATGGGCTTTGATGCGCGATACGTCCCCGGCTGGGACTGCCACGGCCTGCCGATCGAATGGAAGATCGAGGAACAGTACCGCAAGAAGGGCAAGAACAAGGACGAGGTGAACATCGTCGATTTCCGTCAGGAATGCCGCAAGTTCGCCGAAGGCTGGATCGACGTGCAGCGCGAAGAGTTCAAGCGTCTGGGCATCACTGGCAACTGGCCCGATCCCTACATCACCATGGATTATCACGCCGAGGCGGTGATTGCGGACGAATTCATGAAGTTCCTGATGAACGGCACGCTCTATCAGGGTTCAAAGCCAGTCATGTGGTCGCCCATCGAAAAGACGGCCCTGGCCGAGGCCGAGGTCGAGTATCACGACAAGGAAAGCTTCACCATCTGGGTGAAGTTCAAGATCGTCAACGCGGGTGATCTGGATGACGCCTGTGTGGTGATCTGGACGACCACGCCGTGGACCATGCCGTCGAACAAGGCCGTCGTATACGGTAAAGACATCTCCTATGGACTCTACGAAGTCACCGGCGCGCCGGAAGAATGCTGGGCCAAGGTAGGCGACAAGTTCCTGTTGGCCGACAACCTGGCCGCCGATGTATTGGGCCGTGCCCGTCTGAACGACGATCAGTGGACCCGTGTGCGTGACGTGACTGCCGACGAATTGGAGAGCGTTCAGCTGCTTCACCCGCTGGCCGGCGCCGATGGCGGCAATGGCGAATGGGACGACATCCGCGATTTCCGCGCCGCTGACTTCGTGACCGATACCGAAGGTACTGGATTCGTCCACTGCGCGCCGTCCCACGGGATGGAGGAATTCGAGCTGTACCGTGATCTGGGCATGCTGGAGCAGGTCATCACCTATAACGTGATGGACGATGGCTCGTTCCGTGCTGATCTGCCGTTCTTTGGCGGCAAATACATCCTGTCCCGCAAGGGCGGCGAGGGTGACGCAAACAAGGCCGTCATCGACAAGCTGGCCGAAGTCGGCGGGCTGCTGGCGCGCGGCAAGATCAAGCACAGCTATCCGCATTCGTGGCGCTCGAAAGCTCCAATCATCTACCGCAACACGCCGCAGTGGTTCGCATCCGTCGACCGTAAGCTGGACGATGGCATGGGCGAGATGGGCGACACCATCCGCGAACGTGCTCTGCGCTCCATCGACGAGCTGGTGAAATGGACCCCGCAGACGGGTCGTAACCGCCTGTATTCGATGATCGAGGCGCGCCCGGACTGGGTTCTGTCGCGCCAGCGTGCATGGGGTGTGCCGCTGACCTGCTTCACCAAGAAGGGCGCTCTGCCCACCGACGCGGATTACCTGTTACGCAACGCCGAACTCAACGCCCGCATCAAGGCAGCGTTTGAAAAGGACGGCGCGGACGTCTGGTACACCGACGGCTTCAAGGAAAAGATCCTCGACGGAATCGCCAACCCGGACGATTACGAACAGGTCTTTGATGTGCTGGATGTGTGGTTCGACTCGGGTTCCACCCACGCCTTCGTTCTGCGCGACCGCGAGGACGGGACCGAGGATGGCATTGCCGATGTCTACATGGAAGGCACCGACCAGCACCGCGGCTGGTTCCATTCGTCCATGCTGCAAGCCTGCGGCACAAAGGGCCGCGCGCCCTATCGCAACGTAGTGACCCACGGTTTCACGCTGGACG
Source organism: Ruegeria sp. HKCCSP346 (assembly GCF_017872595.1). Lineage (NCBI taxonomy): Bacteria > Pseudomonadati > Pseudomonadota > Alphaproteobacteria > Rhodobacterales > Roseobacteraceae > Ruegeria > Ruegeria sp. HKCCSP346. The sequence goes on along the minus strand of NZ_JAEDOT010000006.1, from coordinate 101,281 downwards.
CCAAGGGCAACAAGATGTCCAAGTCGCTGGGCAACACCATCGTGCCGGAAGAGGTCGTCAAGCAATACGGCGCCGATATTCTGCGCCTATGGGTGGCTCAGACCGACTATACCGCCGACCAGCGGATCGGGCCGGAGATTCTGAAGGGCACTGCCGACAGCTATCGCCGTCTGCGCAACACCATGCGGTTCATGCTGGGCTCATTGGCCGACTTCACCGAGGCCGACCGCGTCGCGCCCGAGGATATGCCGCGTCTGGAACGCTGGGTTCTCAGCCGTCTGGCGGAATTGGATGAGCAGGTGCGCAAGGGTTATGCCGCGTTTGATTTCCAGGGTGTTTTCAGCGCCGTGTTCAACTTTGCGACGGTTGATCTGTCGTCCTTCTATTTCGACGTTCGCAAGGATGTTCTGTACTGCGACGGGGACAGCACACGCCGCCGCGCCGCGCGCACTGTTCTGGATATTCTGTTCCACCGCCTGACCACCTGGCTGGCCCCGGTTCTGGTCTTCACCATGGAAGAGGTCTGGCTGGAGCGGTTCCCGGGCGACGACAGTTCGGTCCATCTGGTGGACTTCCCGGACACACCCGCCGATTGGCGCGATGCCGAGCTTGAGGCCAATATGGCCAAGGTGCGTCGTGTGCGCCGGGCCGTGACTGCCGCGCTCGAGGTTCAGCGTCAGGACAAGGTGATCGGCTCCAGCCTCGAGGCGGCACCGATCGTGCATGTCGAGGATGGTGATACCCGCGATCTGCTGGCCACGTTCGACGTGGACGACATGTGCATCACCTCGGGCCTGACCGTGACCGGCGATCCCGCCCCGGCCGAGGCGTTCCGTGTGCCGGAAATCGAAGGCGTTGCCGTCGTGTTCGAAAAAGCAGAAGGCGAGAAATGTCAGCGTTGCTGGAAAATCCTGCCTGATGTGGGCCGCCACACCCACGCGGGCGTCTGCGGGCGCTGCAATGAGGCGCTGGGATAAATCATCGCGCCCCCCGAATTCAGTCGGGGGGCATTTTGGGCTATGTCTGCACAGATTGCCGTGTTGGATTGAACAGATCAAAGCCAATGGCAGGACCTGACAGGGCTTTCCAAACCTGATAGTCCGTAAAGTAACCGGTGTGCCCGCCGGGATCGACCGGGATGTTTCGATTTGCAAAAATGAGCCCACCCTCGATCTCGGTTCCGACAAAATCGTCCTGCCGGAAGATGTTAAACCACGCGGCGTTCAACTGACTGGCGGTGATGGTGAACATCTCGGGAAAATAGCGCTGATAGATATGGGTGACCGGAGAGCCCATCGTGATGAGTGTCAGAGCCCGCCCGCCGATGCGTCTTTGGACACGTGGGTCAGCAAGCATCTGTGTGGCGATCACGGTGCCCTGCGAATGGGATATCACCGTGATATGATCCGCTGGAAAGATATCGAGAACATAGTACAACGTGCGATAGAAACGCTCGTCTATCGCCTTACGATCCGGATAGTTGCGTTGCCGCGTTTCCAGATCTTTTTCCAGATAGCATTTGTCGCGAATGGCGTAGGTAACGATATCCCGTGCAACGCCCAGCCCGGCGGAAACAAAATCAGAAAACCGGTACATCAACGCAGTTGCGCCAAGAACGATCAGGCCGATCTCGCCCTGCGAACAGGCCAACCTGTCCAAAGCCCAAGAGATCGGGTTGGTTTCACCTATGCCCACGTTGCATGCGGCCTCAAAACTCTGGTTGGCTGCGATCTCTCGGATCGTGACCAGAACCAGCACGATTGTACCAAACAGAAAGACCCACTGCGCCAGCCGGTTTACAATCGCCCGGCTAATCAGACCGCTGCGGGTGTGAAGGTTGGCCTTGTACGTTTTGCGACCTGCAAAAAGCCCGACGCCAACGAACCCCAACAGAACGATGGCCACAAAGGCCACGCTGAGAGTTTCGATGGACTCGTTCAAATTGCTTTCAAAAAGACGTTGCAGCTGACCGCCGGACAGGCCCGAAACAGTTTCCAGTAATTGCTCTATGGTCAACCAGAGGCCGGAAATGAAGAACATCCAGAAAACCAGCATGCCTGCACAGATGCTGGGGTACAGCCGCCTGTGCTCTGAAAGTGTGTCATTGATCCGCAACGTCCAGGCGGACAACGCGTAAAGAATGATTGTCAGGAAGATAAGAGTGGCCCAGAAGATGGAGAGCAGAAAAACCTGAAACGCCACGAATTGCTCCAGGGCCGGCGGGCAATTTCCGGTTTCGGAAGGGGCGCATGCCCACAATTTCAGGCCCAGCGGCCCAATGACCAGGCACAGGGTCAGTGCTGTTCCCATTGCGAGCATTCCTCGCCAGAAGACCCGCCTGAGATAGGTCGGTGCGGATCGGCTTTGCCCCAGCCCGACAATGGCTCCGCCGGCGTATAGCACGAACAGAAGCCAGAACAACAGGGTAGGGTTCTGGAAAACCGAGACAGGTATCCGGTCGGTCAAGACCGCTGCGGCACCGATCAACAAAAATACGTTCAGCGTCGCAACCGCACCGAAGAAGACCCATGTGAAAAGATGTACCAGCTGTGCCGCCAGTGTATTCCTGCCATTGGGTTGGTCCGAAGCAACGCCTTTTCGGATGTGGGTTTGCTCGACATTGTCCATCGCCAGATATCCCAACGCCAGAACGACCCAAATCAGGTCCAGCACGGTTTTGATCGCTCCTTTCGGGGCCGGAGAGCGATCAGCCCAATAAACTTCGGCAAACAGGGCCTTGTCCTGAGGAACAGCCGGGTCAGTCACCGTGCGCAGATTGACTTCGAACAGCTCTGCATTTCGTGGATTTCCGTCGAAGGTGGATTCGGCCAGTTCGATCATGCCGCGTTCGACTTCGATCGGTGGTCTGGGGTTTCCATCCAGCCAAGTTGTTGCTGCGCCAACGACCTGATCGACGGTTTCGCCGGGTTTTTGTTCACCGATTCCATGTACCGTGAGGATCAAATGTCGACCCATTGCGTTCTCCAAAATCTCTTTAAGTAACGGCAGGAGCGTATCACGAATGGCGCCAATGCCCAAAAATGACGTTTTGCGTGGTCTTGCACATTCCCGCGCTTGTGCTTGGCGCTTTGATCTGAAACCGTCGGTCCATGGCGATGATTTCCGTTGAAACTCAGTTCGGACGACTTGGTGTTGAAGAAACAGACGGGGCCCTTACACGGCTTGTCTGGAACGGCAGGGACGAGGGTGAGCCGACTGCGCTGCTGCGCGAAGCCGCCGCCCAGTTGAGGGCCTATGATCAAGGGCGGCTTGACCGTTTCGATCTGCCGTATCACATTGACGGTTCAGAGTTTCAAAAGCGGGTCTGTGACCTGATGTATGCCATCCCGCTTGGAGAAACGCGCACCTATGGCGATATCGCCAAAGAACTGGGGCAACCCGCCCAGCCGGTTGGCCAGGCCTGCGGAGCAAACCCCATTCCCGTGATCATTCCCTGTCACCGGGTACTGGCTGCTAATGGCCTGGGCGGTTTTTCGGGCGACGGTGGTGTTGAGACGAAAGTTGCCCTGTTGCGGCATGAGCGGGCGGCAGGTCTTTTGATCTGAGCGTCGAAATTCGGTTGCAATCCGCTTTTTGCAGACACAACTTGTAACCATTGCTGAATTTGAAGGACCGCATTGCATGACCACTGAACAAGACCGTGCAGCCCGCAAGAAGGCCATTATCGACCGGTTGATGTCGCTTGAAGCGCAAGAGCTTGCAACGGCGCAGGCGCATTACGATGCGTTTTTGAAAGATGCCCAGTTGGATGACAGGGAAGGTCACGACAAGGATGACATTGCCGCATCACGGGAAAACGCCGATCTGGCGGCTGCCTTCGATGCCCCGGTTCATGCGCATCATGCCAAGATTGATGTCATCGAAAATACCGATTTCAGCCTTGCCGACACGGTCAGGCCAGGAGCTGTGATCAAGTTCAACAACCGCAGATTTGTCGTGTGTGTCTCGACAACGCGGTTTGAAGTGGATGGCAAGACCTATATGGGCATTTCAACCCAAAGCCCGATATATCTGGCGATGGCAGGTCTGCAAAAGGGCGACGTCTTTACCCATAACGGCACCGAATTCGAGGTGCAGGACGTTCTGTAAAACGGGACGGGCAGCGCTACGTCAGGCGCGGCGCTGCGGAACAACCTGTTGGGCGATGCCTGCGAAGGTCAGGTACAGGCTGGTGATGACCAGCCCCCAATGGGCCCAGCTTTCGGGGTGAAAATCGACCCATGCGGCCCAACCCGCGAAGAACGTCCATGCCAGCGCCATCGGCAAAGTCAGGCTGCGCCAGCGCTCGGTGCGCACGGGATGAACGAATTTCAGCGGCAGAAACATGGCCAGCGACAGCAGGGTGACCAGCAGCAGGATGATCCAGAAATTCGGTTCCAGTGCGAAGATCACGATCACGAACATGTTCCAGCACCCGGGAAAACCGGAAAAGGAATTGTCCTTGGTCTTCATGCGTGTATCCGCGAAATACATCGCGCTGGCAAATGTGATGACGATGATCGCGAACCATCCGGTCCAGCCGTCCATCAGCCCCGATTTGAACAGGGCAAAAGCCGGAATGAACACATAGGTCAAGTAATCTATGATCAGATCCAGCAGAACGCCGTCGAACTCGGGCGCGTTGTGCTTGACGTGATAATGTCGCGCCAGCGGGCCATCGATACCGTCTACAATGAAAGACACGACAAGCCAAAGATACATAAGGCTCCATTTATCTTCGACCGCGGCCAGCATGGCCAACATGGCAAAAACAGCGCCTGTTGCAGTAAAGAGATGAACGGAAAGAGCTTTGAATCTGAGTGTCATGCGAGCGTCATGACTGATGCGCGTCCGAGATGCAAACCAAAAGCCCGGGTTTTCGAGTCATGTGCACTTCAGGCTTTGGGATGCGCGCTGTTGTAGACCTCCATCAACCGCGCAGTGTCCACTGCCGTATAGGCCTGCGTCGTCGACAAAGAGGCGTGGCCTAGAAGCTCTTGAATGGCACGCAGGTCGCCTCCGGCTGACAGCAGGTGGGTGGCAAAGCTGTGCCGCATCGCGTGGGGTGTTGCGGTTGAGGGCAGCCCCAATTGCATACGTGCCTTGGCCATGACCCCTTGGATTGCACGCGGGTTCAATGGCCCGCCACGGACGCCTCGAAACAGGGCTTTGTCCTGTGCTTGTGGATGGGGACACAGCTTCAGGTATCCGTCGACCGCTTCGCGGGCGGCAGGAAGAACCGGTACGACCCTCTCTTTGTCGCCTTTCCCGACGATGCGCAGCGTGGTGGGCAAAGGCACGTCCGCTCCGGTCAGGGACAGCGCCTCGGATATGCGCAGGCCGCATCCGTACAGCAGCGTGACAACCGCGACGTCGCGCGCCGCGACCCAGTCGGATGTGGATTGCAGTTCCACTGTATCGATCATAGCGCGGGCTGCATCTTCGGCCAGCGGACGGGGCAGTTTCTTGGTAAATTTCGGCGCGCGGGTGGACAGAACGGCGGTGGGCTCGAACCCCTCACGCTCTGCCAGCCAACGGTAGAAGCTTTTGACCGCCGACAGTTTGCGCGCCAAAGACCGCGCGTTGACGTCCGCGCCGCGCTGATCCGCCATCCAGGCGCGCATATCCGACACTGTGATCCGTTCCAGCGCCTTCAGGCCATGCCGTTCGGCGTGATGCAGGGTTATGAACGACAGAAACTCGACGACATCGCCACGATAGGCATTTAGCGTATTCTCGGATCGTCCAGCAAGCGCGCTCAGGCTGTCCAGCCAATGCTGAAGCGCGTCGCGGCAGGCGGGCGAGATCAGGCTCACGACAACCAGTGGCGCATCGAGCGTTCGAACACGCCGGCAAAAAAGGCCAGAAGATCGGTGCCCAGCTGCGGGGTGAAATGCCGCGGGTCGCGGGCGGCCATGACGATCATGCCCGGAAGGCGACCGGCCCCGAGGTCCAGCTTCAGGCAGGCCTCGGAACGAAGCTGATCGGCCTGTGACCCGAAAATACGTCGGTTTGGCTGGTGGATTTCCCGCAAGATCACATCCCTCGCAGGACCGCCGCGATCAATGGTCAGGTACCGGTCGATGAAACCGGGTTCCGCGATCGTCAGGACCCCGCCCAACGTGTCGATTGCGGGATCGTTCTGAACCACGGTTGTTTCCAGAACCAGCGTAACGCTGTCGACGCGCAGGATGTCCGCCACATCGGCGCCCAGCGCGCGCAGGAAATCTTCGAACTCGACAGGTTCCAGCAATCGCAGAATGGCGCGGTGGACCTGATTGGTGCCCGCGAGGTTTTCATAGGCCGCAGCGATGACGGAACGGTGGGTGTCTTCCAGCCGATCCAGCCGCGCCTCGAGCCGTTGCATTGCAATGCCGCGCAGGTCTATCACGTTGTCGCCGCGCGCTTGCTCGTTGGCAGCGACAAGCGCCTGCATCAGGTCTTTGTCGTCCAGTACGACATCCGGCTCGGCCAGAATTGCCGCGCGGAGGTTATCCTCGAGTTTGGAGGTGCTGCTCATGTCCCGTCCGGTCTTTTTTTGTTGTCTCGGCTTATAACATGCCGGACCGGATTTGCCTTGGAAAAAATGCACGCAAGGGTGGATTTCCTTGCATGTTGTGGCAAGGGGCTCCCGCCCGCCATGCCCGATCACAGATCAGGTATTTGGCCGTTGGGCCGGGCGCGGCGCCTGATGGCGCCGCGCGGTTGCAAGCCAGATCAGAGGATTTTCTGACCGGTTTTGGCCCAGTCGGCCAGAAAGGTTTCCAGACCTTTGTCGGTCAGCGGATGGTCGGCCAGCTTCTTGATTACGGCAGGCGGTGCGGTGATCACGTCGGCTCCGATGCGGGCGCTGTCGGTCACGTGGTTGACGGTACGGATCGATGCAGCAAGGATTTCGGTCTCGAACCCGTAGTTGTCATAGACCTGACGGATGTCTGCGATCAGGTCCATGCCGTCGAGGTTGATATCGTCAAGCCGACCGATGAAAGGCGAGATGAATGTCGCGCCCGCTTTCGCAGCCAGAATCGCCTGATTGGTCGAGAAGCAGAGCGTCACATTGACCATCTGGCCTTCGTCGCTGAGCGTCTTGCAGGTTTTCAAGCCGGCCCATGTCAGCGGAACTTTGACCGCGATGTTCGGTGCGATCTTGGCCAGTTTGCGGCCTTCGGCGATCATGTCGTCAGCTTCGGTGGCGACAACCTCGGCCGATACCGGGCCATCGACCAGATCACATATCTCTTTGGTCACTTCCAGAATGTCGCGACCTGACTTCAGGATCAGCGAAGGGTTGGTGGTTACGCCGTCCACCATGCCCAGATCGTTCAGTTCGGCAATGGCGTCGATCTCGGCGGTGTCTACGAAGAATTTCATGAGGGCAGTCCTTTGATGGGTTGGCCTTGGTCGCGGATGGCTTTACCTCAAAGAGACCCCTGCTGGAACCCCCTGCGAAGGATATGCCGTGAGCGCTAACGGATTTTTCGACCAAGGAGAGCTGGTTGCGGTGCTTACAACGCAGCCGCTTGACCGGACGCTGGATTACAAAGCGCCCGAAGGCGGGTGCGTTCTGGGCGCGTTTGTTGAGGTTCCTTTGGGACCACGCAAGGTGCTTGGGGTGGTTTGGGGGCCGGGGCAGGGCGGCTTTGACCTGAGCAAGGCGCGCTCGGTAATCCGGGTTCTTGACGTTGCACCGATGCGTGAAGAGATGCGGGTGTTTCTGGAAAAGGTCGCCGATTACACTCTGACACCAATGCCTGCGATGCTGCGTCTGGCGACGCGGGCACCGGGCTTGGGTGATCCGCCATCGATGCGCAAGGTCTATCGGTTGGGTGAAGGCCAACCAGACCGATTGACCGATGCGCGGACCCGGGTTCTGGGGGTATTGCGCGACTACGGCGGGCTGGCTTTTACCTTGAAAGAGCTCGCCGAGCAGGCGGGTGTAACGTCATCTGTTGTCAAAGGGTTGGTCAAACAAGGCGCCGTGCGCGAAGAGGACAGCCCGCGCGACCTGCCTTATCCTCATCTTGATCCGGACCTTCCCGGGAAAGACCTGACAGCGGATCAGGCAGCGGCGGTCGAACGGCTTCAGGCCGGGCAGCGGACCGGTGATTACGGCACCACGCTGCTGAAAGGCGTTACCGGTTCCGGTAAGACCGAGGTCTATTTGGAGGCCGTGGCCGAGGCGCTGCGCATGGGGCGGCAGGCCTTGGTCCTGCTGCCCGAGATCGCCCTGACCGCAGAATTTCTGACTCGGGTCGAGGCGCGGTTCGGTGCGCGCCCGGCGGAATGGCATTCCGGCGCAACCATGACGGAACGGCGGCGGGTCTGGCGGATGGTCGGGCAAGGCAATGCGCAACTGGTCGTTGGCGCCCGGTCGGCGCTGTTTCTGCCATTCCGCGATCTGGGGCTTGTGGTCGTCGATGAAGAACACGACACGTCCTACAAACAGGAAGACGGCGTGCACTACAGCGCACGCGACATGGCGGTTCTGCGCTCGGCGATCTGTGGCGCGCGGGTGATCCTGGCCAGTGCGACACCTTCGCTTGAAAGTTGGGCCAATGCCGAGGCGGGCAAGTACGAAAGGCTTGACCTGACCTCGCGTTTTGGGGCGGCGGTATTGCCCGAGATGAAGCCCATCGACATGCGGGCCGAGCAGATGCAGCCCGGAACGTGGGTTTCTCCGTCTTTGCGGCAAGCGGTGCAGCAGCGGATCGAAAAAGGTGAACAATCGCTGTTGTTCATCAACCGCCGTGGCTATGCGCCGGTGACCTTGTGCCGGGCCTGTGGCGAGCAGATCGCCTGTGATCAGTGCGACGCACGCATGGTCGAGCATCGGTTTCTCAAGCGATTGATGTGCCACCAATGCGGCGAAACCAAGCCGATGCCCGAAGATTGCCCCTCCTGCGGCGTGGAAGGCAAGCTGGCCCCGGTCGGGCCGGGGATCGAACGGCTGGGGGAAGAAGCCGAGGCGACCTTCCCCGAGGCGAAAATCGCAATGCTGAGTTCTGATCTTTTTGGTTCAGCCCGGGCATTGAAAGCCAAGATAGAAGAGATCGCCGCCGGGGATGCCGACATTATCATCGGTACGCAGTTGGTGGCGAAGGGGCACAACTTTCCCAAGCTCACATTGGTCGGTGTGATTGACGCTGACCTGTCTCTGCACGGCGCGGATCTGCGCGCGGCTGAGCGTACGTTTCAATTGATGCGGCAAGTGGCTGGGCGCGCGGGACGGGCGGACAAGCCAGGGCAGGCGCTTTTGCAGACATTTCAACCGGAACACCCGGTGATCCGGGCCATCCTGTCGGGTGATGAGGAAGGGTTCTGGAAAGCCGAGGCAGCGGGTCGGCAGGCGGCAGGCGTGCCGCCCTATGGTCGCATGGCCGGGATCGTGTTGTCGGGCCCCGAGGTCGGGCCGGTCTTCGATATCGGCAATGCAATGGCCCGCAACGATTCGCCCCTGCGCGCGATCGGTGCTCAGGTCTTTGGCCCGGCGCCGGCACCTATTGCACGTATACGCGGTCGCCACAGAGTGCGCTTGTTGGTGAAAGCCCCGAAAGGGGCGCCGATTCAGGATGCCATTGCCCGCTGGATCGCCCCGTTGCGCCTGAAGGGCGATATCCGCCTGACCGTCGATATCGACCCACAGAATTTTTACTGACCTCTGCATCTGTGCAGGGTGATTGTGCGCAGACCGCTTCCCTCTCGCCAAAGCAGCGAAATGGGCGTAGAGGGGTCTCATGCTGAAACCCATGCCCCTTACAGAGGCGCAGAGCCTGCCGTTCTGGCGCCGCCCCATCACGCTGTTGTTCATGATGGCGCTGACCATGCCCATTGCGTTCAACGCATGGAGCGCGTTGCTGAACAACTTTGTTATTGAGGTGGCGAACTTTGATGGCGCGGATATCGGTCTGCTGCACACGGTGCGCGAGATTCCGGGGTTTCTGGCGGTTGGGGTGATTGCCGTCATCATTTTCATTCGCGAGCAGGTGCTGGCGATGATCTCGCTGATGATGCTTGGTGTCGCAACGGCGGTGACCGCGTGGTTCCCCAGCCTGGGCGGGTTGCTGTTTGTGACCTTGTTCAGTTCGATCGGGTTCCATTACTACGAGACCGTAAACCAGTCGCTTCAATTGCAGTGGCTGCCCAAGGATCGTGCTCCGCAGGTGCTGGGATGGCTGGTTGCGATGGGATCGGCGGCGACCATGGTGGTGTATGGGCTGATCGTACTGACCTGGGATCGCTTTGATCTGTCCTACAACTTTGTATTCATGGCGTCGGGTGGAGTTACGGCTGCGTTGGCACTGTTCTGTCTGTTCGCCTATCCGCAATTCGATGCGCCCACGCCGCAGACCAAGAAGCTGATCCTGCGTCGCCGGTATTGGCTGTATTATGCATTGCAGTTCATGGCAGGCGCGCGGCGGCAGATATTTGTCGTTTTTGCCGGGTTCATGATGGTCGAGAAATTCGGCTTTGAAGTGCATGAGCTCACCAGCCTTTATCTGATCAATCTGATGATCAACATGTTGGCCGCCCCATTGCTGGGAAAGGCGGTGGCAAAGTTCGGTGAGCGGCGCACGCTGATATTTGAATATACCGGCCTGGCCATCGTGTTCGCAGCCTATGGCGGCATCTATTGGTTCGGTTGGGGCGTTCTGCTTGCGGCAATCCTTTATGTGATCGACCACGTGCTGTTTGCGCTGGCTTTGGCATTGAAAACCTATTTCCAGAAAATCGCTGACCCTGCTGACATCGCGCCGACCGCTGCGGTGGCCTTTACGATCAATCATATTGCGGCGGTGTTTTTGCCCGCTTTGCTTGGCCTGCTTTGGGTCGTGTCGCCGGGCGCTGTGTTTGGCCTGGCCGCGGCGATGGCGATCGTTTCGCTGCTGTTGTCCCTGTTGATCCCGCGTCACCCCGAGCCTGGCAACGAGACCATCCTGACCAAATACGCTCCGGCCCCTGCGGAATAGGTCTCGGCGCTTGACCTTGACGGCGCGGCGTCCTAGGCGCGGTGTCAATCGAGACAGGAGGCCCCAATGCCTACATTCACCGCACTGACGACGCTGACAGGTAAGAAGGCCGCCGAAGGTCTGGGCGAGGCGATGGAACGTCTGGAGCCAGAGCCAACCGGCGTTGGTGTGTTCGAAGTCGAAGACGGATCCGGCCTGTGGGAGGTCGGCGGATATTTCACCGAAGCCCCTGACGAGACCGCGCTGGCGGTTCTGGCAGCGGCGTTCGACGCCAAACCGTTTGTTGTTTCAGAGCTGCCGGAAACCGACTGGGTTGCGCATGTGCGACGCGAGCTTGCACCCGTCGAGGCGGGGCGTTTCTTTGTCTATGGAAGCCATGATGCCGACAAGCTGCCCGAAGGTCGCATTCCATTGCTGATCGAGGCCGCAATGGCCTTTGGCACCGGCCACCATGGTACGACGTTGGGTTGCCTCAAGGCCTTTGACAGATTGCTGGACGAAGGGTTCACCGCGACGAAAGTGGCAGATATCGGCTGCGGCACCGCCGTTCTGGCCATGGCCGCAGCCCGGGTTTGGGACGGTGACATCATTGCCAGTGACATTGATGAAGTGGCCGTTGACGTGGCCGAAGCCAATCTCAAGGCGAACGGGATGTCCGGTGCCGTACGGTGCGTGGAAGCCGCGGGTTTCGATCACCCCGATCTCAGGGCGCACGCACCCTACGACCTGATCTTTGCCAATATTCTGAAAGGTCCTCTGGTCGCCCTCTCGCCGGAAATCGCGGCGAATCTGCGTCCCGGAGGCTATGCAATCCTGTCGGGGATCCTTAACGAACAGGCCGATGACGTGGTGTCGGTTTATTCTCAAAATGAATTCAATCTCGCTCATAGAGGCGAGATTGGTGAGTGGACGACCCTAATCTTAATGAAACAGGGCGCAAACTAGGCCATTTGCAGGAGTTTTGTGGAATTTTGCCACGTTTTTGTCGTATTCTCTATTTACCGTTTTCTGACTGAAGTCGAGGGGGGCGGTTTTTGGAGGCTGCCATGACGGGTAAACAACTGGAGTTCACTCAGCGCGTTAATCGCCTGAACAAAAAACATCAAAAGATGAGCCGTGGCTATCGCGCGACGATGCGCAAGGATGGCCTGGTCGTCATGAAGCCGCAGCGGGTAAGCTCGGCAGTACCGGCCAGGGTGCTGTTGCTTACGCTTCTGAGTGTTGTGGCGTTCAAGGCGTTTCTTTTGTCCAGCCTTGGCCCGACCGGATACCAATATCGGATCGACAGTTTGAATGAGGGCACATCGGTCGAAAAAGCAGGTGCCTGGGTGATGCAGATCGACCCGGTGTCGCAGGCGATTGCCGTGCAACTCAACAAGGTTTTATACTGAATCTCAATTTGACTCAGTTTCCAAAAAAAACACCGCGCGCCCGGGGCGCGCGGTGTTTTTGTTTGCCCCTCAAGGGAGGAGGAAGGGGCGAATGCGAGTGGTGGTCGGTATTACCGGAGACCTTGGGCGATGGCGTCAATGTCGCCGCGGCACAGGCCGATATCTTCCAGTTCACGATCGCTCAGACCGGTCAGCGCGTTGCGGGTAACGCGGGCGTCATTCCATTCGACAGCTGCGTTCAAGGCCGATACGAAAAATGCGCCGATACGGCCAACGAGGCCGAACGAGCCAGTGGAGGCGAAGCGGGTGGTGTCCAGTGCAGCCATATCCTGTTTCCTTCTGGTTGGTGTTCACTTTGCAGTCTTGCGATCTGCCCGGCATCTAGTGCCGCCAAATCGCCCGCACAAGTTCAGTTTTTGCATGTGTCCTATGCGTTTCCTGCAATGCTGCAAAAGGCTGTAATCCCCTTAAATAATTGGTGAAAACGCGTTCACAAAAGTGTCGAATTCAGACTTTTTGAAGTCGCAAATGGCACGTTGAGTCGCCCTTGGGACAGGGGTGTCGTTTTCAGGCCTTGGGTCAATTCGCTTGGAAAATGTTCACGCTTCGTGCTAGGCGTTGAAAAAAGATCACAGAACCCGAGCAGGCCGAGGCAAAACATGCGAATTCTGGGCATTGATCCGGGGCTTAGGACCCTGGGGTGGGGCGTCATCGAATCAAATGGCAGCCGCCTGAGCCACGTGGCCAACGGTTTGTGCAAGTCGGATGGGGATGATCTGGGTGAGCGGTTGTTGTCTCTCCACAACCAGATTGTCGAAGTCATCGCCGATCACCAACCGGACCAAGCAGCCATCGAACAGACCTTTGTGAACAAGGACGGTGCCGGTACGCTCAAACTGGGTCAGGCGCGTGGGGTTGCGTTGCTGACACTGGCTCAGGCTGGTTTGCCGGTTGGGGAATACGCCCCGAACCGGGTCAAGAAAACGGTCGTGGGTGTGGGGCACGCGGAAAAAGAGCAGGTGCTGCACATGGTCAAACTGCAATTGCCCGGATGTCAGCCCAAAGGGGCGGATGCAGCCGATGCTCTGGCGATTGCGATTTGCCATGCCTATTACGGCAAGACCCAACAGGTGCGTGTGAAAGAGGTGCGGGCATGATCGGAAAACTCACCGGAAGGCTGGACTATCGCGCCGCAGATCACGTGCTGATCGATGTCCGGGGGGTGGGATACATCGTCTATTGCTCTGACCGGACCATGGCGGCACTGCCGGGCGTGGGCGAGGCGGTTTCGATCTATACGGACATGGTCGTGCGCGAAGACCTGATGCAGCTTTATGGCTTTCTTTCGCTGGTCGAGAAGGAATGGCATCGCCTTTTGTGCTCGGTTCAGGGGGTCGGAGCGAAAGTCTCTCTGGCGATCCTCAGCGCGCTGGGGCCGGACGGTGTCAGCCGCGCAATCGCACTGGGAGATTGGGCGGCGGTCAAGGCGGCGAAAGGTGTGGGGCCGAAAACAGCGCAGCGGATCGTTCTGGACCTCAAGGACAAGGCGCCGGGCGTGATGGCCATGGGTGGCACGGTGATTGATGCGATGGATGGCCCTTCGATCGAAGTTGTAGAGCCTGTCGAGGCAGCGCCTGCTCCGAAGCGGACGCCAAAACCAGCCTCTGGGGCCGCTGCGGCATCAGCGGGTGCGCTGTCTGCCTTGTCCAATCTGGGTTATGGGCCGTCGGATGCAGCAGCCGCGGTTGCCGAGGCCGCCGCCAACAACCCGGATGCAGACGAAGCGGGTTTGATCCGTGCCGCCCTGCAATTGCTGGCTCCGAAAGGCTGAATGAATGGTAGACGCTGATCCCACTGTGCGCCCGGACCCATTGCCCGAGGACAACGACCGCGCATTGCGCCCGCAGGGCTTGGATGAGTTCATCGGTCAGGCCGAGGCGCGCGCCAATCTGCGCATCTTCATCCAATCCGCCCGCCAGCGGGGCGAGGCGATGGATCACACGTTGTTCCATGGCCCTCCGGGGTTGGGCAAGACGACGCTGGCGCAGATCATGGCGCGTGAACTGGGGGTGAATTTTCGCATGACGTCCGGGCCGGTTCTGGCGAAAGCGGGCGATCTGGCTGCGATCCTGACCAATCTCGAAGCGCGTGATGTCCTGTTCATCGACGAAATCCACCGCCTGAACCCGGCGGTGGAAGAGGTGCTTTACCCCGCGATGGAGGATTTCGAGCTTGATCTGGTGATCGGCGAGGGGCCCGCTGCGCGAACGGTTCGGATCGAGTTGCAACCCTTCACGCTTGTCGGGGCCACGACGCGCATGGGTTTGCTGACCACACCTTTGCGCGACCGGTTTGGTATTCCGACCCGGTTGCAGTTCTACACCGTGGATGAACTGCATGAGATCGTCACCCGAAACGCGCGGAAACTCGGCGCTCCGGCAGATGATGAGGGCGCGCGTGAGATTGCGCGCAGGTCGCGCGGTACACCGCGCATCGCCGGACGTCTGCTGCGCCGGGTGGTGGACTTCGCCATTGTCGAAGGAGATGGGCGGATCACCCGCGAACTGGCTGACGGAGCCTTGACGCGGCTGGGTGTGGACCATTTGGGGCTGGATGGTGCGGACCGCCGATATCTGAAACTGATCGCCGAAAATTACGGTGGTGGTCCTGTCGGGATCGAAACGATGTCAGCCGCGCTGTCTGAAAGCCGGGACTCGCTGGAAGAAGTGATCGAGCCCTTTCTGTTGCAACAGGGGTTGATCCAGCGGACACCGCGTGGGCGGATGTTGGCGCAAAAGGCCTGGACGCATCTGGGCATGGCTGCACCCAAGCGGCAGAGCGATCTGTTCGGTTGAAGCTTGCGCTTGGAAAATTTATGCCTTCGGCGAGAGTATTTTCGAAAAGATGAAGGCTTGACCGTGACACCGGAAGAGATTGAGGCGCTGTTCACGCGCGAAAGCGGTGAGTTTCTGTTTGCCCGTTGGGGGCGACCCATCGTGCCGATTGTGTTTGGCGTTGAAGATGAAACGCTGTCCACTGTGAAGGGCGCCTTCGAGGCGGTTGTCACCTTGGCCGGTCACAAAATGGCCGAAACCGACCCCGAACTTGGTGTCAACTGCATGGTCTTCTTCTTCCGGGATTGGAAAGAGCTGCTGGACGTGCCGGATCTTGATCGTCTGATCCCGGATCTGGCACCGTTGGTCGGGCGCTTGGTTAGAGCGGATGCAAACCAATACCGCATCTTCCGGTTCGAAGAAGACGGTGCGATCCGCGCGGCTTTTGTTTTTCTGCGCATGGACAAGCAGTTGTCCAAGATACCGGCGGAAACGCTGGCGCTGAGCCAGGTGGTGCAGACCATCCTGCTTTGGTCCGATACTGCGTTTCGGACGCAATCTCCGCTGGCCGTGGCGGGCGAAACGACGATCCTGCGCCCCGATATTGCTGCGTTGATTCGGGCTGCTTACGATCCGGTTTTGCCCGGTTCGGCGCAGGATGCGTCTCATGCGCTCAGGTTGTTTGCCCGGTTGGAGCCACCGCAATGAAACATTCCTACCCGGTTCGTGTATATTATGAAGACACTGACATGGGCGGCGTCGTCTATCACGCGAACTATCTGCGGTATATCGAACGTGCGCGTTCGGATTGGGTGCGCAATCTGGGCAATGACCAGAACGCGATGCGGGAAGAAGGCATTGTTTGGGTCGTGCGGCGGGTCGAGGCCGATTACCTTTCGCCCGCCAGGTTCGATGACGAACTGATCGTCGAAACCGAAGTCACGGAAATCTCGGGTGTGCGGCTGACCATGGCGCAGCTGGTCCGGCGTGGCGAGACCGAGATTTTTCGCGCCTCGGTCACTGCCGTGTGTATCAACAAGGATGGCAGGCCGATCCGGCTTCCGGCAGAGATTCGCGCATTGATGTAACAATTTGAGGGTCAGGGGTGGTTCTATTGGCATTTCAACCCCAACTGCGTTAGCGTTTGGCAAAACAAGGCCAAACAAACGGCCGTCAGGCAAAAACAAAGAGCAGGTTCATGGAAGCTGAAACGCTGGCGCTGGCGCAGGAGATCGATTTCTCCATGTGGGGGCTGTATGCCCGCGCGACCTTTATCGTCAAATTGGTGATGTTGATGCTGATCGGTGCATCCATCTGGTCCTGGGGCATCATCATCCAGAAGCTGATAAATTACCGCGCGGCCCGTCGCGAGGCGCAGGCATTTGACGAGAGCTTCTGGTCCGGCAACCCTTTGGACGAGCTGTTCGAGCAGATCGGAACCCAGCCGGATGGCAGTTCTGAAAAGATTTTTGCGGCCGGAATGATCGAATGGCGCAGGTCGCACCGAAATGATGGTGGATTGATTGCCGGAGCGACCGCGCGGATAGATCGGTCCATGGATGTGGCCATAGCGAAAGAGGCAGAGACCTTGCAGAAAGGTCTGCCCATTCTGGCCACGGTTGGATCGACCGCGCCGTTCATCGGCCTGTTTGGTACCGTCTGGGGCATCATGAATGCGTTTATCGAGATCGCCGAACAGCAGAATACCAATCTGGCGGTCGTGGCCCCGGGTATTGCCGAGGCACTATTGGCAACGGGGCTCGGCCTTCTGGCCGCGATCCCGGCGGTTATTTTCTACAACAAGCTCAGTGCTGACTGTGACCGCATCGTGGGCGGCTACGAAGCCTTTGCTGACGAGTTCGCGACCATCCTGTCGCGCCAGTTGGATAGCTGACAATGGGCGCGGCGGTTCAGCAATCCTCGGGTGGAAACGGGCGCAGACGCGGTCGGCGTCGCGGTCGTGCGCAGCCCATGGCCGAGATCAACGTGACACCGTTTGTGGATGTCATGCTGGTTTTGCTGATTATCTTCATGGTGGCCGCGCCATTGCTGACCGTCGGTGTTCCGGTAGATCTGCCCAAGACCGCCGCCAGTGCTTTGCCCGGTGACAATGAAGAACCTTTGACCGTAACCCTGACGGCAGATGGACGTGTGCAGATTCAGACAACTGACGTGTTGCGCGAGGAACTGATCGGCAAGCTGCGGGCCATCGCCGCAGAGCGGAGCAGTGACCGGGTTTTCCTGCGCGCCGATGGCGCGATTCCTTACGCGCAGGTCATGCAGGTCATGGGCGCGCTGAACGCGGGCGGGTTTTCCAACGTTGGGCTTGTGACCGATACGGGCGGGCCGACGCTGGACGAAGGTGGAGAGTGAGGGCGCACGGTGGATACCGGCACCAAGATTTCGGCGATTGCGCATGTCAGCCTGATCGGAGCGGCGCTTTTCGGCGGTACCTTCCGGTCCGAGCCTTTGCCGATGGCCGTACAGGATGTGTCCGTGATAACCGCTGAACAATTCGCGGCCATGACGGCCCAGCGGGATGCGCCTGATATCCCGGAGGTGCCGACGGCATTGCAACAACCGCCCGAACCACAGGCTGATAGCACGCCGCCAGAACCTGTGGTCGAGGAACAACCCCGCCCTGAACCCGTCGTGCCTGCCGAACCCGAACCCGAGCCTGCCCCCGTTATCGTCGAAGCACCGCCGGAACCGGACGTGCCGGATGAGCTGCCGGTACTGACAGAGCCCGAGGTCGAACCTGTCGCACAGCCGGTGCCTCCGGGGCCCGAGGCGCAGCCGCGCCCATCCGATCGTGTTGCCCCCGAGGCCATAGCGCCACCACCGCCCGAGGCAAAACCGGATGATTTCGAAACGCCGCCGGTGTCTCCGGACGAGGGCGCCGAGGTTCAGCAAGAACAACAGGATCAGACCGCGCCGGAAGAAGCGGCCCCCGAGATCGTGACCGAGGCAGAGGAAACCAAAGAGCAGTCTCCGCTTACGTCACCGCGACCGCGGGTGCGTCCGAACCGCCCAAGCCCACCGCCCGAACCCGTTGTGGCAGAGACGCCCGAGGCGGCGCCCGAACCTGACGCGCAAGCCGACGAGGCCGCGATCAATGACGCTTTGGCCGAAGCCTTGGGCAGTGGAACCCAGCCATCCGGCCCACCGCTGACCAGCGGCGAGAAGGACGCGATGCGATTGGCCGTGTCCAAGTGCTGGAATGTGGGCTCTTTGTCTACGGATGCACTGAGTACTGTGGTCGTTGTGGCTTTTTCGCTAAACCGTGATGGTACGGTTGTGGATGGCAGCATTCGGATGCTGGACAGTTCTGGTGGGTCTGCTGGTGCGGCCAATCAGGCTTATCAGGCCGCCCGGCGCGCGATTTTGCGCTGCGGGGCCAGAGGATATGATTTGCCTGCTGACAAATACGCTCATTGGCAGGATGTTGAGATTACATTCAATCCCGAGAGGATGCGGATCAAATGATGAAACTTCTGACCAGCCTCTTTGTCGGCCTGACGCTGATGTCTGCGCCGGTTCTTGCACAGAACGGTCCCCTGCGACTGGAGTTGGACCAGGGCATTATCGAACCATTGCCCTTTGCGGTGCCGAACTTTGTTCCCGATGGTCCGTCAGCGGCGCAATATGCGCAGGACATCTCGCGCGTGGTGGCGGCTGATCTGACAGGAACCGGGTTGTTCCGCGAGATCTCTTCGGATGCCTTCATCAGTCGGGTCAGCAGCTTCGAAGCACCAGTTCAGTTTGCCGATTGGAAAGCGATCAATGCCGACGCGCTGATTACGGGGGCGGTCAATGTTTCGGGCAAGAACCTCACGGTTCGGTTCCGGGTCTGGGATGTGTTTTCGGGTCAGGAGTTGGGCAATGGGTTGCAATTGGCAGGCACCACCGAGGGCTGGCGGCGCATGGCCCACAAAGTGGCAGATCAGGTGTACAGCCGGATTACAGGCGAGGGCGGTTATTTTGACAGCCGCGTGGCCTTTGTTTCGGAAAGTGGACCGAAAAACCAACGCCTGAAACGTCTGGCTATCATGGATTATGATGGGGCGAACGTGCAGTACATGACCGACAGTGCCGCAATCGTTCTGGCGCCGCGCTTTTCGCCTACTGGCGATCGGTTGCTGTACACCAGCTATGAAAGCGGCAGCCCGCGCATCTATGTTCTGGATGTGGGCCGCGTCAAACGACAGGAACTGAAGACGCAGGACGGAACCATGAGCTTCTCGCCCCGCTTTTCGCCGGATGGCCGGTCGATCGTGTATTCCTTGATTCAGGGGGGAAACACGGACCTGTGGAAAATGGATCTGGCGTCGGGGCAAAGCACGCGTCTGACCAACACGCCAGCGATTGAAACCGCCCCTAGCTATTCGCCGGATGGCAGCCGGATCGTGTTTGAAAGCGACCGTTCGGGCACGCCGCAGCTTTACGTGATGCCCGCGAATGGCGGCGAGGCCACGCGGATCAGCTTTGGCGCGGGTCGTTATGGCACGCCGGTATGGTCGCCGCGCGGCGATCTGATTGCCTTTACCAAGCAAAATCAGGGCCGCTTCCACATCGGGGTGATGCGCACGGACGGATCAGAGGAACGCTTGTTGACCGCCTCGTTTCTGGATGAAGGCCCAACCTGGTCGCCCAATGGCCGCGTCATCATGTTCACCCGTGAAACGCAGGGCGCCAGCGGCCGGGCCTCGCTGTATTCGGTGGATATCTCGGGCCGCAACCTGCGCCCGGTGCGTACACCGGATGGCGGCAGTGATCCATCATGGGGCCCACTACAGAATTGATCGTAGCAAAGTTCACAACGAATCGTCCCTGTGGTAGACAGGCGGCAACAATCAAAACACGAGGCACTTGAAATGAATGTATTGAGCAAAGTCCTGGCGTTGGGCGCGCTGAGTGTGATCGCCGCCTGTACGAACAATGACCCATCCGCCTTGGGCGGCAGCGGTGCTGGTGGCACAGGCGCAATCGTACCGGGCTCGCCCAGTGACCCGCGTTCGCCTGCGTATTTCCAGCAGACCGTCGGGGATCGTGTTCTGTTCGCCGTGGACCAGTCCACCCTGACACCACAGGCGCAGACCGTGTTGCAAGGGCAAGCGGACTGGCTTCTGGCCAATCCGGATTTTGTTGCCACGATCGAAGGTCACGCGGACGAGCAGGGCACCCGCGAATACAACCTTGCGCTGGGTGCGCGTCGCGCAAATGCCGCTCGTGAGTATCTGATTTCGCGCGGTGTTGCTGGCAACCGTCTCAAAACCGTCAGCTACGGCAAGGAGCGCCCAATTGAGATTTGCAGCGTTGAGGAATGCTATTCCAAGAACCGCCGCGCAGTGACTGTGCTGACCGGATCAACACTGGGGTAAGACAATGCGTATGGCAGGATGGGTATTGGCGGCGGTCATGGCGACAGCCGGTGTTGCACAGGCACAGGATCAGCAAACCCTGGCCGACATACGTCAGGAGCTGACGGTGCTGCATGTGGAAATTCAGCGTCTGAAGCGCGAGTTTTCCACCACAGGATCGCCCGCGCCAAACTTGTCCGGCAGTTCGGTTCTCGATCGGGTTGACGCCATTGAAGCGGAACTGCAACGCCTGACCAGTCAGACCGAGCAGCTTAACCAGCGTGTGCAAAACATCGTCTCAGACGGCACCAATCGCATCGGAGATCTGGAGTTCCGCCTGTGCGAGCTTGAGGCAAACTGCGAGATTTCAGGCGAACCGACCAGCACACTGGGCGGAGAGGGCACAGATGTAGGTACGGCCGTCATCACGCCTGCCACGCCATCCCAAACCGATCAGGGTGAACTGGCCGTGGGCGAGCGGGCGGATTTCGACGCGGCATCGCAAGCACTGGCCGATGGGAATTACCAGACTGCGGCTGATTTGTTTGCGCAGTTTGATGCGAACTATCCTGGCAGCCCCCTGGCGCCCGAAGCGAATCTGAAACGGGGTCATGCGCTCGAAGGCCTTGGCGACACACGCGAAGCGGCACGGGCGTTTTTGGCAAGCTTTACCGGAGATTCCGAAGGCGCATTTGCCCCCGAGGCGCTGTTCGAGTTGGGCGCGGCGCTGGGGCGTCTGGGGCAGACCGATCAGGCCTGCATCACGCTCAACGAAGTTGGCGTGCGCTTTCCATCCGCACCGGCATTTGCGGATGCGACGCAAGAGATGTCTGCGCTGGGGTGTTCTTGAATCGTCACAGCGAAAACCTGCTTGCAGAGCTTCGCGCCCGGCTTCCCGAAAGGCTTCCGCCTAAACTGGGCGTGGCGGTCTCGGGCGGTGGGGATTCCGTGGCGTTGATGCATCTTTTGCATCAAGTCGCCCAAAACGAAGAGATCGCCCTTTTTGTGGCCACGGTCGATCACGGCTTGCGCCCCGACGCAGCGCAGGAGGCCGTGACAGTGTCGCGCCAGGCCGCTGCTTTGGGGCTGCCGCATGACATTTTGCATTGGGCGGATTGGGACGGATCGGGCAATGTTCAGGACGAGGCCCGCAAGGCGCGTTACAGCCTGCTTGCCGGTTGGGCGCAACAGCGCGGAATCGACGCCATCGCGTTGGGGCACACGGCAGATGATCAGGCGGAAACGTTGCTGATGCGATTGGGTCGTTCATCAGGTGTCACGGGACTGTCCGGCATGTCGGCAAGTCGGCAATGGGAAGGGGTGACATTGCTGCGGCCATTGCTGGGGATCACACGCAAGGATCTGAGAGCCTACCTGACCGGTATCGGCGCAACATGGGTCGAAGACCCGTCGAATCAGGACCCTCGTTTCGACCGGATCAAGGCACGAGAGGCCATGTCCGGCCTCAAACCACTGGGAATTGATGCGCTTTCACTGTCGCGAGTGGCCGACAATCTGGCGCAGGCCAATGCAGCCCTGGGCGTTTTTGCGCAGGAATCCGCACGGAATGTCGCCCAAATCGAACAATGCGACGTGAAGGTGAACAGGGCCGGTTTTGCCGCATTGCCCAAGGAAGTCCGACGCCGCGTGTTGCTTGGATGCCTTGCCTGGATCGCAGGGCAGGGATATCCCCCGCGTCAGGCGGCGGTCGAGCAGGCCATGAAGGCCATAACCGACGGGCGGGCAGGGTCGCTCAGCGGTTGCCTGTTGGTCCCGGAAGAGTTGAGTGTTTGGATTTGCAGGGAATTCAAGGCCGTGGAGGCTCGGATTTCAGCACGTGACGAAGTTTGGGATGGCAAATGGGTCTTGACCGGTCCCGAAATTTCCGGTGCCGAGATCCGCGCTCTGGGTGAAGACGGGCTGCGACAGGTGCCTGAATGGCGCGAAACAGGCCGGCCCAAGCTGGCCTTGAGTGCGACGCCCGCGGTCTGGAAGGGGGGCGTGGTGCTGGCCGCTCCGCTTGCGGGATTCGCGAATGGATGGCGCGCGGACACGACGCCGGAATGGCCCGAGTTCCACGCATCTTTTTTATCGCATTGAACATACCACAATCCTCTCTATTTTAAGAGGTAACTTGGCAGCTTCTCACCTGCCGGAACTTTTGGGAGAATTTCCTTGGGCAACGCTCGCAATATCGCGTTTTGGGTCGTTCTGTTCCTGCTAATCCTTGCACTGTTCAATCTGTTCAGTGGACCGGGCGGAACGCTTCAGAGCAATGAAAGAACTTACTCCGATTTCGTCGGCGCCGTGCAAGGCGGTGAAGTCAAGAACGTGACGCTGGATGGTGAACAGATCCGCTATACGACCGAGAGCGGTGCAACTTACGTCACGATCAAACCCGGCGATGCCGAGGTCACCAAGCTTTTGATCGATGAGAACATCCCGGTTCAAGCGGTCAAGCAACAGCAGTCGGGCTTCCAGTCTTTCCTGATCACGCTGTTGCCGTTCCTGTTGCTGATCGGTGTCTGGGTCTATTTCATGAACCGGATGCAGGGCGGCGGCAAAGGCGGTGCGATGGGCTTTGGCAAGTCCAAGGCCAAAATGCTGACCGAAAAGCATGGCCGCGTCACATTTGACGACGTCGCGGGCATCGACGAGGCCAAGGAAGAACTGGAAGAGATCGTCGAATTCCTGCGCAATCCACAGAAGTTCAGCCGCCTTGGCGGAAAGATCCCCAAGGGCGCGCTGCTGGTCGGACCTCCGGGCACCGGTAAGACCTTGCTGGCCCGTGCCATCGCGGGTGAGGCGGGTGTGCCGTTCTTCACTATTTCAGGGTCCGACTTTGTCGAGATGTTCGTGGGTGTCGGTGCATCCCGTGTCCGGGACATGTTTGAACAGGCCAAGAAGAATGCGCCTTGTATCGTCTTTATCGACGAGATCGACGCGGTGGGTCGCCATCGTGGCGCTGGCTACGGCGGTGGTAATGACGAACGCGAACAGACCCTCAACCAGTTGCTGGTTGAGATGGACGGCTTTGAGGCCAATGAAGGCGTGATCATTCTGGCGGCCACCAACCGTAAGGATGTTCTGGATCCCGCACTGCTGCGTCCAGGCCGCTTTGACCGTAATGTGACCGTTGGCAACCCCGACATCAAAGGCCGTGAGAAGATTCTGGGCGTGCACGCGCGCAAGACTCCTTTGGGCCCCGATGTCGATCTGCGCATCATTGCTCGCGGCACGCCGGGCTTCTCGGGTGCCGATCTGGCGAACCTCGTGAACGAGGCTGCTTTGATGGCCGCCCGCGTGGGTCGCCGCTTTGTCACCATGGAAGACTTTGAGAACGCCAAGGACAAGGTGATGATGGGCGCCGAGCGCCGCTCGATGGTGCTGACCCAGGACCAGAAGGAAAAGACAGCCTATCACGAGGCCGGCCATGCCGTTGTCGGCCTGACCCTGCCGTTGTGCGATCCTGTCTACAAAGCCACGATCATTCCGCGCGGTGGTGCGCTGGGTATGGTGGTTTCGCTGCCTGAAATGGATCGCCTGAACTACCACCGTGATGAGTGTGAGCAAAAGCTGGCCATGACCATGGCCGGCAAAGCCGCCGAGGTTATCAAATACGGTGAAGACCACGTTTCGAACGGCCCGGCCGGAGATATCATGCAGGCCAGTCAGCTGGCGCGTGCCATGGTGATGCGCTGGGGCATGTCGGACAAGGTTGGCAACATCGACTATGCCGAGGCGCATGAAGGCTATCAGGGCAACACCGCAGGGTTTTCGGTGTCGGCGCATACGAAAGAGCTGATCGAAGAAGAGGTGAAACGCCTTATCCAGCAGGGTTATGAGCGCGCGCACCAGATTCTGACCGAACAGCACGAAGCATGGGAACGCCTGGCGCAGGGCCTGCTTGAATACGAAACCCTGACGGGTGATGAGATCAAGCGCGTTATGAATGGTGAATCACCCAGCGAGGATGATGAAGGCGACAAGCCGGATGAAGGCAGCGCGCCCAGTGTCACGGCCATTCCCAAGACAAAGGCCAAGAAATCTCCGCCCGATGGCGGGATGGAGCCTGAACCCACCGCATAGTCAAAAAAGACCCGGCGCATAGTCCGGGTCTTTTTTCTTTTCATCGGTGTTTTGCCGGGCAATATGCGCGCAAGAAAAAGGATGAAAAGGGAAGGCTTATGCCATTTTTGCGTGAAACCGAATTTGCCGCCGAAGCAGTCTGGCTTGGCTATGTCCCTGCGGGAACCTCTTTGCGGGCCCAGGCTGTTGACGCGCTGGATCTGGGTTTTGACGGCGTGAAGGGTGAGCGCCACGAAGGCCTCAATCGGGCGTCCTGTGTCCGGGTCTCGAACCTTTACCCGAAAGGCACTGAAATTCGCAACGTGCGTCAGCTTTCAGTTTTGTCCGAGGAGGAGTTGCAGCAAATTGCGCAGGACATGGGGTTGGATCAGCTTGACCCGTCCTATCTTGGGGCTTCCATTGTGCTGCGCGGAATCCCGGATTTCTCTCATATTCCCCCGTCCTCGCGTCTTCAGGCAACGAACGGGGCGACGATAACAGTGGACATGGAAAACGCCCCTTGTGTTCTGCCGGGGCGCGAGATCGAAGCGGATCAACCGGGGCATGGCGCAGCTTTCAAACCTGCGGCGGCCGGGCGTCGGGGCGTCACGGGATGGGTCGAACGCCCGGGGCGCATTCAACTGGGGGACCGGCTGAAACTGTTTGTTCCGGATCAACCTGTTTGGGCTTGTGAAAACGGGCTTGTTTCCGATTAGAAACCCCTGAAACGAACTTACGACGCTTCGCGACGCCAGAATGTCGGAATCCATGGCTATCGGGATTGTACACAAGGGTATGGAATGCACAGCGCCGACGCCCGCGTCGGTTTTGCACGGTATTCAATCAAGGACCCCGGCCAATGAGCTACAAATCCGACATCGAAATCGCCCGCGAAGCGAACAAAAAGCCGATTCAGGAAATCGGTGCCAAGATCGGCATCGACTCTGCGGATCTGCTGCCTTACGGCCATGACAAGGCGAAGGTCAGCCAGAACTTCATCAACTCGGTTCAGGACCGCGAAGACGGCAAGCTGATCCTGGTGACTGCAATCAACCCGACCCCGGCAGGTGAGGGCAAGACCACGACCACAGTGGGTCTGGGTGACGGCCTGAACCGCATCGGCAAGAACGCGATGATCTGTATCCGCGAAGCCTCGCTTGGCCCGAACTTCGGTATGAAGGGCGGCGCCGCGGGTGGCGGTTATGCGCAGGTCGTTCCGATGGAAGAGATGAACCTGCACTTCACCGGTGACTTCCACGCCATCACCTCGGCGCACTCGCTGCTGTCGGCAATGATCGACAACCACATCTACTGGGGTAACGAGCAAGAGATCGACACCCGCCGTGTCGCATGGCGCCGTGTGGTCGATATGAACGACCGTGCCCTGCGTCAGATCACAGCTTCACTGGGTGGTGTATCGAACGGCTTCCCGCGCGAAGCTGGTTTTGACATCACCGTGGCGTCCGAGGTTATGGCGATCCTCTGCCTGGCAAACGACCTGAAAGACCTTGAAAAGCGTCTGGGCGACATCATCGTTGCTTACCGCCGCGACAAGACGCCGGTCTACTGCCGTGACATCAAGGCCGAAGGCGCAATGACCGTTCTGCTGAAGGACGCGATGCAGCCGAACCTGGTGCAGACGCTGGAAAACAACCCGGCCTTCGTCCACGGCGGCCCGTTTGCGAACATCGCGCATGGCTGTAACTCGGTCATCGCGACCAAGACCGCTCTGAAAGTTGCCGACTATGTCGTGACCGAAGCCGGTTTCGGTGCGGATCTGGGTGCCGAGAAGTTCATGAACATCAAGTGCCGCAAGGCGGGCATTGCCCCGTCGGCTGTGGTGCTGGTTGCGACCGTGCGGGCAATGAAGATGAACGGAGGCGTTGCCAAGGCCGATCTGGGTGCGGAAAACGTTGAGGCCGTCAAATCAGGCTGTGCCAACCTTGGCCGTCACATCGAGAACGTGAAATCCTTCGGTGTACCGGTTGTCGTCGCGATCAACCACTTCGTCACCGATACCGATGCCGAAGTTCAGGCGGTGAAAGACTATTGTGGCGAGCACGGCGTCGAGGCGGTTCTATCGCGTCACTGGGAGCTGGGTTCCGAAGGGTCTGCCCCATTGGCCGAGAAAGTCGTCGAAATCGTCGAAGGTGGCACCGCGAACTTCGCACCGATCTACCCCGACGATATGCCTCTGTTCGAGAAGATCGAAACCATCGCCAAGCGCATCTACCGCGCTGACGAGGTTCTGGCTGACAACAAGATCCGCAACCAGCTACGTGAATGGGAAGAAGCCGGATATGGCAACCTGCCGGTCTGCATGGCCAAGACGCAGTATTCCTTCTCGACCGACCCATCGCTGCGCGGTGCACCCACGGGCCATTCGGTTCCGGTGCGCGAGGTACGCCTGAGCGCGGGCGCGGGCTTCATCGTGGTCGTCTGCGGCGAGATCATGACCATGCCTGGTCTGCCCCGCAAACCGGCTGCCGAAACCATCTGCCTCAATGACGCAGGTGAGATCGAGGGCTTGTTCTAAGCCGCCGAATAGGACATCTCGTGGTCCGGGGATTCATTCCCGGGCCATGAGGAGATGACGATGCCCACTCTGACACCGCCTCAGAACTGTAACACGATGCAGGAGCTGCGGGCTGAGATCGACAAGCTGGATCGCCAACTGATCGAAATGCTGGTGACACGCGCCAGCTATATCGACCGCGCGTCGCAGCTGAAACCGGGCGAGGGCCTTCCGGCCCGTATCCCGGAACGCGTCGAAGAGGTGGTGCAACGCGTGCGTGCAAGCTCGGACGCGCTGGGGATGGACCCGGATCTGGCCGAGAAGCTGTGGCGCATATTGATTGACTGGTCGATTGCACGCGAAGAGCGCGTGATTGGCACCGACTGACTGACCGGGCGTTCTGTGCGCCCGATCCGTTTTTTGAAAGAAGGGATCGAAGTATGGTAGCTCAGGTTATCGACGGTAAGGCCTTTGCCGCAAAAGTGCGCGGTCAAGTTGCCGATCAGGTCGCAAAGCTGAAAGAAGAAAACGGCATCACCCCCGGCCTGGCCGTGGTTCTTGTGGGCGAAGACCCAGCCAGCCAGGTTTATGTCCGCTCGAAGGGCAAAATGACCGTTGAAGTCGGCATGAACTCGTACGAGCACAAACTGGACGCCGCGACGTCGGAAGAAGACCTGCTGGCGCTGATCGACAAGCTGAACAACGACCCGGCCGTGCATGGCATTCTGGTTCAGTTGCCGCTGCCCAAACACCTGAACGAGGATCTGGTGATCAACTCGATCGACCCGGCCAAGGATGTGGATGGCTTCCACATTTCGAACGTGGGCCTTCTGGGCACCGGTCAGAAATCGATGGTGCCCTGCACCCCGCTGGGCTGCCTGATGATGCTGCGTGACCACCACGGTTCGCTTTCCGGCATGGACGCCGTTGTGATCGGCCGCTCGAACATTGTGGGCAAACCGATGGCGCAGCTGCTGCTGGGCGACAGCTGCACCGTGACCATCGCGCATTCGCGCACCAAGGATCTGCCGGATGTCGTACGCCGCGCCGACATCGTTGTTGCCGCTGTTGGCCGCCCCGAGATGGTTCCGGGCGACTGGATCAAGGAAGGCGCGACCGTGATCGACGTAGGCATCAACCGCATCGAACGCGACGGAAAGAACAAGCTGGTCGGTGACGTGGACTATGCCAGCGCGTCCCAGCGTGCTGGCGCCATCACTCCGGTTCCGGGTGGTGTAGGTCCAATGACCATTGCATGCCTGTTGGCCAACACTTTGACTGCGTGCTGCCGCGCCAACGCTCTGCCCGAACCCGAAGGTTTGACTGCGTAAGGCAATCTGGTCGGGTCGATCATATCGGCCCGGCACACTCCTCGGTTGTGCGTGACCCTGCGAGACAATCGTTGCACGCTGTAGCCATTTTGCCCTGAATGGGTTTGACAGCTTAAGAAATCGTGATATCCCAGTATTCCCAGTTGGTTACAGGTAAGGTGCATCAGTGCGTGTCGTGCTAAGGTTGAATTTTGTTGAGTCATGCACAAAAGCGGTATGACGTCTGGGATTAACACTATTCGGAATGCTTGTACCCCACAGCGAGTGACGGCGGGCCTTGTCTTTCTTCCCTTGCTTGCCTACGCGTTTCCTCCGTTTCTGGTTGCGGATCTGAGCTTCGGTTTGCGTCTTCTTTTCTGGACCGGGGTGATGGTCCTTGCCCTGACAGTCACCGGTTTGGCGCGCAAGCTGATGCAGAAAAACCCTGTTCTGTTGAATGTTCCCGTCCGTGATCTGGCATTCGCGGCACTGATCCTGGTTCTGTTCACGCCGTCCCTTTGGATATTAGCGTGGGTCCTGTTCACGTGCGGGGGCCACATAGTACCTGGCGCCCAGACCGTAGCGGTATATGGGGTCCTGTTTGCAACGGGTTTGGTTCTTGTGCAACGCAATGATCTGAACCCATTGATGGCCTCGACCCCGGACGCCGAGAAGCCGCGCCTGATCAGGCGTCTGCCGCCTGACTTCGATGGTCAAATCCATCGTTTGACGGTCAGGGACCACAATGTGGATATTGTCACTTCAGAAGGCACGTTCACGGTCCGCTCGCGCTTTACGGACGCAATTGCCGAGATGGAACCGGTCCCCGGGCACTGTTCGCACCGGTCACATTGGGTGGTAGACGCGTCCATTGTTGGGCTTGAAAAAAAAGCGGGTAAAACCTTTTTGCGCCTGATGAACGGCGATCTGGTTCCAGTAAGCCGCAAGTACAAACCGAAGTTGGAAGAAGACGGGTTGATCTGAACTCAACGCGGCATTGGGATCATCTGTGGTTGCGGACCCGTTAGAATGGCCATTGCGTCCGAGCTCATGAGATCGGAAAGTGCCCGATCCGAACTGCGCAACCCCCCGGTGTAAGTTCCGTAGGCAGGCAGGATCAGCCGGTTTCTGTCCAGCAGAAAGGCGGGCCGGGAAATGTGCCTTCCTTTTGTCCGAATCTGTGCTTTCGGATGAAAATGGCCTGAAATTTCACCTTGCGGCCGATCCAGGGCGATGTGACGAAAGACAAGAGGACCGCACTGCCATTCGACCAGATGAGAGCCCCCCATCTCGATCGGGCCGGGATCGTGATTCCCTTCGATCCAGATCCATTGGCGCCCGGCCTGCAAAGTCGCAATCCTCAACCCTTCTGCGTCGGGCAAGGTTTGGGCCGCTTCGAGATCGTCAAAGCTGTCACCCAGGCAGATGACGGTTTCGGCGTTGGTGTGTTCCAGATCGCGCGCCAGCCGGTCAAGCGTTTCGCGACTGTCATAAGGCGGAAGCGTAGCCCCGCCCCGTCGGGCCATACGTTCTGATTTTCCCAGATGCAGGTCCGAAACACAAAGCAGTCGCCGCGCCGGCCACCATAATGCGCCAGACGGCAACGCAGCGAGTTGCTGGTCTGCAAAGGAAAATTCACACACGTTCATGATACGTTCTTGACCTGATTCCACATCTTGCGCAAGGGGTTCAAAGCTGGTCCAACCCGGCGGTTCCCAGCAGGCGGGCGCTTTCTTCGGCAAGCAGCCTTTCTTCGGCGGCTCCTTTGACAGGTACCTTTCCGACCTCAAGAAACAGCGGCGCGGCCAGTGGGGAAACGCGGTCCAGACGCAGCAGGTCGATGCGGTCGCCGATGCGCGCCAGCATTGCCTCGATCCGACCGAAGTCAACCAACCCGCGCATGGCTTCTTCGCGGGTGATCTGCATCAACAGATGATCGGGATCATATTTCAGCAAAGTGTCATAGAGAATATCTGACGAAAACGTGGCTTGCCGCCCGGTTTTTCGTTGCCCGGCCAAGTTGCGTTCGATCAGACCGGCAATCGTGGCCGAAGCGCGAAAGGTACGCTTCATGACTGCGTTGCCTGCCAGCCATGTGTCCAGCCCGTCACGCAGCGCTTCGGGTTGAAACAAAGGGCGTGGGTCAGTGACCGCATCCAAACCCCAAATCAGCGTGGCATAGTCTGTAGCGACAAACCCCAGCGGCGCCAAACCGGTTTCCTCCATCCGTTTGGTCAGCAGCAGCCCCAGTGTTTGTTGCGCGTTGCGGCCGGCGAATCCGTATACGCACAGATGCTCTCGCCCGTCGCTTGGAAAGCTTTCGATCAGCAGACGATCCCGTTGAGGCAGGCGGGACATTTGGCGCTGCAAGTCCAGCCAATCAGCCGTATGGGAAGGCAGGTGCGGCCAGTCAGTTTGGGCGAACATGCGCAGAATGCGGTCGCTGAGTTGCGTTGAGGTCGCAAATTTCGTGCCCGAGAAGGTCGCGATCTTTGGTTTGCGATCGGCGCGACGGCTGACTTCGACCACCATTTCACGCAGACCTTCATACCGCACAATCTGCCCGCCGATCAGGAAGGTATCGCCGGGGGTCAGCGAAGCAGCAAAGGCTTCCTCGACTTCGCCCAACGGTTTACCGCCACGGCTGCGTCTAAGGCGAACTTTGAGTGTATCCGTGTCCTGAATCGTGCCCAAATTCATGCGAATGCGCGACGCTGCGCGGGGATCGCGCAATTGCCATTGCCCGTCGGCGCGCTGCTGTAACCTTTGCCAGCGATCATAGGCGCGCAAGGCGTAGCCACCGGTGGCACAGAAATCCAGACAGGCGTCAAATTCGGATCGGGTCAACTGTGCGTAAGGTCCCGCGGATGTCATCTCGGCATATAGATCATCAGCGTCAAAGGGCCCGGCACAGGCCGCAATCAGAATGTGCTGGCACAACACATCGCGGGGGCCGGGGCCTCGGGGTTCTCCGTCCAGGTCATGGGCTTTGGCGGCCTCGAGCGCAGCGACGCATTCGACAACCTCAAAACGGTTCGCAGGAACCAGCAGCGCCTTGGAAGGCGCGTTGTAGCGGTGGTTGGCCCGACCAATCCTTTGCACCAGCCGCTTGACGTTCTTGGGCGCACCGATCTGAATCACCAAATCGACATCGCCCCAATCAATGCCCAGATCGAGGCTGCCGGTGCAGACGATGGCGCGCAATTCGCCACGCACCATCGCGGCCTCGACCCGCTCGCGTTGCTGCCGGTCAAGGCTGCCATGATGGATGCCGATGGGCAGGCCGTCGTCATTCGCCAGCCACAGATTGTGAAAGTAGATTTCGGCCTGCGCGCGGGTGTTGTGAAAGATCAGCGTGGTCTTGTGCCGCCGGATCTGGTCCAGCACAGCCGGAATCGAATAGGCCGCGCCTCCGCCGGACCAGGGCGGCGTTTCCGTTGTTTCCAGCATCTGGATGTCCGGGTCCGGGCCGGGATCGGCCTGCACGATCCGGCAGGCGTCCGGGTGGCGCGCCAGAAAGCCGGCAATTGCCGCAGGGTCTTCGACTGTGGCTGACAGGCCTACACGACGCAGACCCGGGTTGAGGCGCTGAAGACGTGCCAGGGCCAGCATCAGCTGATCGCCGCGCTTGCTTTCCGCCAGCGCGTGGACTTCGTCGACGATGATCCGCTGTACCCCATCGAACATGCGCGGCGCATCTTTGTACGAGGTCAGCAGTGCCAGACTTTCCGGTGTGGTCAGCAGGATATGGGGTGGATCGGCCCTTTGGCGTTTCTTCTGCGTGGCCGAGGTGTCACCGGTGCGATCCTCGATCCGGATGGGCAGGCCGATCTCATCCACCGGGGTGCGCAGGTTACGTTTGATATCCGCCGCCAGCGCCTTGAGCGGCGAGACATAGAGTGTATGCAACCCGTTGTGGTCCCCGTCGGCCAGTTCGGACAGGGAAGGCAGAAATCCGGCCATGGTCTTGCCGCCACCGGTTGGGGCGATCAGCAGGGTTGCCGGTTCCTTCGCCCGGTCGAACATTTCTTTCTGATGTGGGTGGATGGACCAACCTTTGGAGGAGAACCACGTACCAATCCGAGCGGGAATCTGCGTCATGGTTGCAGATTACCCGCCCGGAGGAGGGATTGGCACGGCGTTATTTGACGATTTTCTCGTCTTTTACGAACATGTTGGCCCAGGCACGGTCAATCAGGTCCGGGCTCATCTGATAAGGGATGCCTTCGAACTCGCAGATCGAGATCATCTGATCGATCAGGAAGATCGGTTGGTAGTTGGCATAAATATTGTTGATGGTCGGGTACTTGACCTTCAACAGGTGCACCAATGCCGCCTCATCCAGCGGCATACCTCGTTTGCGGGCCACCATGGCAAAGATTTTCAGGAAGTTCTCCTGATTGGGGCCGTCAATCTTGATCTTGAAGAAGATCCGGCGCAAGGCCGCTTGGTCGAAGATCTCATTGGGGTGGAAGTTGGTCGAGAAGATGACCAGCGTGTCAAACGGAACTTCGAACTTTTCACCTGATTGAAGGCCGAGGATATCCTTGTTTTCTTCAAGCGGGACAATCCAACGGTTGACCAGCGCCTGCGGCGGTTCGGCCTGACGGCCAAGGTCATCAACGATGAAAATGCCACCGGTGGATTTCAGCTGCAAGGGGGCCTGATAGGTTCGGGCGGTCGGATTGTAGACCAGATCCAACATACTGAGCGAGAGCTCACCACCGGTTACGACGGTAGGGCGTTCGCATTGCACATAGCGAGAATCGAACCGCTTGCGACGACGCAGGCTGTTGGGGTCGTCCGGCTCCTGTTCGATCGCCGTGTGCACGATCGGGTCATAGACCGTGATCACCTGACCCGCATATTCGATAGCGTAGGGCACATAGACGTTATCACCCAACGCATCCCGGATCCCGTTCGAGATTGAGGATTTACCGTTGCCCGGAGGACCGTACATCAGAATCGATCGGCCCGCACTGACCGCCGGGCCCAGATGGTCCAGCAGGCTGTCGGGCAGAACCAGATGACCCATTGCGCCAACCAGTTGCTCTCGCGTGACCTGAATATTTCGGATCGACTGGCGTTTGACCTGCTCGCGATAGACATCCAACGGCACCGGCATTGCGCCGAAATATTCGGATTGGCTCAGCGCATCCAGCGCACGGGCCTTGCCTGCATCGGTCAGCTGATATCCCATCTCATTGCCGCTATTGGC
Source organism: Ruegeria sp. HKCCSP346 (assembly GCF_017872595.1). Taxonomy (NCBI): domain Bacteria; kingdom Pseudomonadati; phylum Pseudomonadota; class Alphaproteobacteria; order Rhodobacterales; family Roseobacteraceae; genus Ruegeria; species Ruegeria sp. HKCCSP346. Next base: position 67,618 of record NZ_JAEDOT010000006.1, on the reverse strand, counting down.
GTTCAGTGTCCCGGTCGCTTCAAGCAGTTTCTGATCGCGCGCGATATCGACCAGTTCCTGTGTTACCGAACCAGGCAGACAGATGGCTTCGGCGACTTCTGATACCGTGCTCGCGTTTTTGCGAAAAATCGTCTTCAGCAGAATGTCCCGCATCATTACAAGCGGAAGCTTCATTTCGCCCAGACCTTTGGGGGCAGGGGGGGCCATAACAGAGGAATTCTGCATATTCATGCGCGGTGCTCGTCCATCAAAATGTCACGCCAAGAACCCGAAAACGGGCGTCTTGAAGAAAATGAACCAGCTTTGTGGCGGGACAAAGGCAGCGGCAAGGCGCGCTGATGATAGTTTACGATCCGAGAACAGTGCCCAGAATCAGGTACATCGCCAATGATCCGCCCAAGGCGAAACCCATCGGAAACTGTTTGCCCCGGCTCCAGCTTTCCCAATGCGGCGCGATCGTGCGCAGCCTTGTGATCTTGGCCAAACGATGAGTGACCACGGAAGCCAGAATACAGGCGGTCAGGATCATAAGCATAATTCGCAGATCGCCCAGCCAGACAAACGCCGATGCGGCGGCCAGAAACTTGGCATCGCCAGCGCCCATGGTGCCCGCGGCGTTCAGGAAGATACCAATGACCAAAACCACGACGATATGCAGCAGTTGCCGGAAATAGACCGGCATAGACACGGTGATCGGCCCCAGGTTGCCGCCGACACTGCCTGTAGACCAGGGCGGGATGGCGATCAGTCCTATCACGATGTAAACCAGCGTCAGCGCAAGGACTGCATGGTTCTTGATCCGCATCTCACGCATATCCGTGAAGGCCACGTAAAAGCAGATCGGCAGCACAAACGGCAGAAACCAGGCCGCTGCCACTGCGGGTATTTGCATGTGTCAGGCCCCTTCAAGCGCCCGAAGCGAGCGGACCGCCTCGTCGAAATGCTGCGGGTGGGTTGAAATGGCTTCGCGGAAAAGGTTCTTGGCGGTGGTTATATCGCCCTGTTTGACTGCCGAAATACCCATCGTGTTGAGCAGACGCGCTCGCTCGACCTGAGTCATCGGGACGACTGGCAGGCTATAGTTGCCTTGCGCTGATCGGGCCAAAACCAGGTTGTTCTTGGCAGTAAACAGCGAGTTGTCCTGACGGATCGCTTCCGAGAACAACCGCTCCGCTTCGGCATATTCGCCGCGGGTCAGTTTGGAATATCCCCAGTTGTTCATCACACTGCCCGGACGTGTCGTCAGCCCGACAGCGGTTTCATAGAAATGATCCGCGCGTTTCCACTCTTTCCGGGAATCCGCAACGACTGCCTCGAGGCGATACCGTTTGAAGGTTTCAAAGGTTGGGGGAACCGAATCTAGAACGGTTTTCGCCTGCGACCAGTCGCCGTTTCGGACCAATGCGTCCGCGTATTCAACCTTGTCCGCGGCGTTCGTGCCCTTCATCGTTGTGACGCGCTTCCATGCGGTCACGGCCTCGGTCGTGCGTTTGGCACGGCCCAAAGAAATTGCCAGTCCGCGCTGAAGATCGATCCGGTCCGGGTTCTTGAGCGCTGCGCCGTGGAAATAGGTCACCGCTTCGTTTGGATCTGCGGCGCTCAGAAGCACATCGCTCAGGTTTGTTTCGTCAATGACGTTCACTTCCTGAAACGTTCGTTCAACCTTTTCCTCTTCGGTTTCCTTTGCACAGGCCGAAAGGATCAGACCACTGATAACAACACTCGGAATCAAGAATTGCTGGCGCATTTTTTGCGTCCTTTACTGCTCTCGCCTCAATTACTGGATCTTGCGTAGCGTGAATTGCCCGTCGCCAAGCTGCTCCAGTGTGTATTCTTGTTGTTCTTGTGGGGTATTATTAACAGGATTTTCCATTTTTGCGAGTGCTAAGCGCAGATTGTCCCGGATTGCGTCACTTTCGCCATTGTCCAGCGCATAGGCACGCTGAAACACTTGCGCGGCCTCGGGGTATTCCTGTTTTTCCATCAGCAGGACACCCAGATTGTTCCAGGCCACCGGCCAGTCCGTGTCGTCTTCGACGGCTCTGCGCAGAAGTTTTTCGGCCTGTCCCAAGCGGCGTAGCCCCACATTTGCGGTACCCAGAGACGTCAGGACCTGGGGCGTCATACCCTGTTCCAGCGCGGCCCGGGTAAAGGTTTGAAGCGCCAGTTCGTATTCTCCGGCGGCCATCAATCTGTTTCCGACCTCGATGCTGTCCTCGGCCTGACCTTTGGTGTCAACTCCCGGTGCATCCAAACCGTTGGGTGACAGGCCTTCTGTACAAGAAGCCACCATGGCAAAAACCATGGTGGCCCGGAACATTAGGCGAAACCCGGAAGGGAAGCACCTGAATTCAGCTTTCATATGGCTCTATCCGACCTAGCGTCCAAAACTCGAAATAACATTTGCCGACGGGCCAACCAGAATAATCAGCAGCGGTGGAACCGTCAGCATCATTGTGACAAGAGTCATCTTGGTCGGCAACTTGTTCGCGGCCTCCTCGGCGCGCATCACGCGTTTGTCGCGCATCTCACCGGCGTAAACCCGCAACGCCTCGGCGATTGATGTACCAAATGTTGCCGATTGGATCATGACGGTGACAAAAGAGTTCACGTCCTGAACGCCACAGCGCACGCCGAAGTCGCGCAGGACGGTATCCTTGTCCTTGCCGGCCTTCATTTCATACGCGACGGTTTCGAATTCCTGCGCGATATCCGGATAAGACGCGCTCATTTCACTGGCCACGCGAACGATGGCCTGATCCAGCGATTGACCGGCCTCGACGCAGACCAGCATCAGATCAAGCGTATCGGGAAAACCGGCGGTGATCGCTTCCTTCCGCTCTTCGACCCGTCGCGTGATCCAGTATTTGGGTGCGAAATAGCCGATCGCGCCGGGGACAAGCACCCGGATCATCATCTGTGTTCCGGTAAATTCCTGGCCGCCGGAAAAAACCGTGACCAGCAGAACACCAATGAAAATACCAAGGATCCCCAAGGAAAACTGCGCAAAGTGGAAGAACCGAACCGAATCCTTCGACCTGTAGCCCGCCTGGCGCAGCTTCAGCTCGACGGCCGAGTATTCTTCCTCGTTCTTGGGCTCGAGGAAAGTTGCAAACTTCTCAAGCTGTTCGTTTCGGCTCGAGTTTCGAAGCTGCTCTTTCTTCCCTTTTTTCTGCTTTGGAGGAGCCGCATTCGATCTTTGCAGTTTCTTCAGGGGGTCTTCCGGCTGCTTCATCATCAGTGTGACAGCGACCAGAACCATAAGCAGGCCAAGTACGCCGACAACGATAAGCGGTCCGAATTCACCCAGGTGCTGGGTCAACAGGTCATTGATGCTGGTCAGGATTTCCATGGTGCTGCCCTCAGACCTTGATGTTGGTGATGATTTTCATGACGATCAGGTTCAATGTCAGCAGGATCGCGACAACAAAACACGCGGGAATAAACCAGGGGTGATCCAACACGTCGTCGTAATAGCCTGGGTCCTTGACCAGAATAAAAATCAGACAGGCAACAGGGAACCCGGACAGGAACTTGCCGGACCATTGCGCCTCGGCCGTAATCGCCTTGACCCGACGGAACAGGCGAAAACGGGCGCGGATCACCTTTGCCAATCCGGCCAGAATTTCGGCCAGGTTGCCGCCAGATTGCTGCTGAATACCCACGGCTACGGCAAGAAAGCGCATATCCTGCATGTCCAGACGCTCAGCCATGTCCTTCAGCGCCTCGCCCACATCGCGACCATAGGCACATTCATCAGCGATAACGCCAAATTCGGTTCCCAGCGGATCCTGAACTTCGTTTGCAACCACCTGAATCGTCGACACAAATGGATTGCCAACACGCAGAGATCGTACCATCAGCTCAACCGCATCGGGCAGTTGTTCTTCGATCATTCCCATGCGTTTCTTGGCCTTGTGGTTTACCCAGGCGTAAACGCCGCCGATGCCGATCGCGATGGAAACAACGATACGAAGTGCCGTGTCCGTAGCGGTGCCAATGCTCAAACCGACAAAGGCCATGGCTGATACCAGACCCATGATCATGATCAATTGACGTGGAGAGAACGCGATTGCAGCCTTTTGCGCCTTGTCAGCAAGAAGTGAATACAGAGGAATGCTTTGCGATTTCATATGCTGCTGCATCTCTTTGCGCAGCTGCTCCAGCACCTGTTCGCGTCCGGCACCCTTTTCCAGCATATCCAGGCGCCGGTTGACGCGGCTGTTCAGGCTAATGGACTTGCCGAAGGCGACAAGATAGATGCCCTCGACCAAGGCAAGGACCCCCACAAAGATGGCGACATAAATGATCGCCTCCATAGGCAATTGCATACCCGGTTCTCCTACATTGTGGTTGGGTCGTAGATGGACGCTGGCAAGTCAAAGCCCCATAGACGGAACCGTTCCGAATAGTGGCTCCGGACGCCAGTGGCGGTGAAATGCCCGATGATCTTGTTGTCTGGTGTCAGGCCAACGCGTTGAAAACGAAAGATTTCCTGCATGGAAATCACGTCCCCTTCCATCCCGGTGATCTCGGTGATCGAGGTCATCCGGCGCGAACCGTCCTGTAGGCGGCTGGCCTGCACGATCAGGTTCACAGCCGAGGCGATCTGACTGCGTACCGCCTTGATCGGCATTTCGATCCCGGCCATCGCGATCATGTTTTCCAGACGTGAAATGCCGTCACGGGCCGAGTTGGCGTGAATCGTGGTCATTGATCCGTCGTGACCGGTGTTCATGGCCTGCAACATGTCGATGACCTCGGCGCCGCGTGTCTCACCCACGATGATACGGTCAGGACGCATACGCAGGGCGTTCTTCAGACAGTCGCGCGGGCTGACTTCACCTTTGCCTTCCACGTTGGGCGGGCGGCTTTCCATCCGACCCACATGCGTCTGTTGCAGTTGAAGTTCAGCCGTGTCCTCGATGGTCAGGATCCGCTCGGCATCGTCGATGAAGCTGGACAAGGCGTTGAGCGTGGTTGTTTTACCCGAACCCGTACCCCCGGAAACGATGATATTCAGTCGCGTGGACACGGCGGCCTGCAAATAGGCGGCCATTTCTTCGGTGAACGCACCGAAATTGACCAGGTCGTCAATACCCAGCTTGTCTTTCTTGAATTTACGAATGGAAACAAGCGATCCGTCCACCGCGATCGGAGGCACCATGGCATTGAAACGCGATCCATCGGCCAGACGGGCGTCAACATACGGGTTGGATTCATCGACGCGGCGGCCCACGGCGGACACGATCTTGTCGATGATCCGCATCAGGTGCTTTTCATCTTTAAAGGTAATGTCGCTGAGTTCCAGCTTGCCGGCACGTTCCACAAAAATCTGTTGTGGACCATTCACCAGAATATCGTTGACCGAATCGTCCTGAAGCAGCGCCTCGAGCGGGCCAAGGCCCGTCACCTCGTCATACAGTTCCTTGTTCAGTTGGGACCGGTCTTCGCGGTTCAGAACAATGTTTCGTGTTTCCAGAACTTCACTGGCGATAGCACTGATTTCAGCGCGCAACTCGGCTTCGCCGGCGTTTTCCAGCGCGGCCAGGTTCAGGTTCTCCAGCAGTTCGCGGTGCAGTTCGATCTTGATCTCACCCAACCGCTCCTTGCGTTTGCGGTCTTTGTCTGAACTTGTGACCTCACCTGCAATCTTTTTCACGGGTTTGCGTGCCACCGCAGTCGCGACAGGTGTCGCCTGTGCAGAAGACGCCGCTGTTTCAGCCGGTTGTGCCGGCGTTTTGACGGGCTGCGCTGCGGGTTGCTTTTTGTATCTTGAAAACACGGCTTATCCCCCCTTGGGATGATGTTTACGCAGCTTCTTCGGCACTGCTGCCGAGGCTGTGGAGCGACTTCGCCAGCTTTGCGATTTCGCGGCGCAAAGGGTTCTTGGCGGCCGCATTTGCCAGAGGCAGACCATGATCCCCACTTTGCATGACCGGTTTGCCACCATCAGGCAGCAGAAGGTCGATGGAGATTCCAAGGCTTTCCCCCATGCGTTTCACGCGGCTTTTCCCGTTCAGATCGGTAAATTTCGGCGCGCGGTTCAACGCAAAACGCAGCTTGTTGAATGGTAGCTCCTCTGCCTGCAATGCACGTTTCAGGCGCAGGGCATTCTGGGCGGACCGCATGTCCAGCTCGATCAGGGCGAAATACACATGGGCGGCCTGCAAAACTGTTTCCGACCACAGGACCAGCGTTTTTGGCATGTCGACAATGACATAGTCGAAATGCGCGCGCGCCATGTCGATCACGCGCTGAATGTCTTCCGGGGTGATCAAGTCCAGTGGCACCATGTCGGAGGGTGCGGTCAAAACCTGAAGCTTTTCTTCATATGTTTGAAGGGCTTGCGAGAATACTTCGCTGTCCATCGCATCGGTATCCGACAGCATTTCAAACACGGTCTCTCGTCGCGGCAGATCCAGATAGGTGGAAACAGTCCCGTATTGCAGGTCCAGATCGATCAGACACACAGTCGGCGCGTCTTTGTCCGAGGCACAGGCCAGTTCCCAGGCCAGGTTTACGGCCAGTGTCGTTGCGCCGACGCCACCTGCCAGGCCCTGAACGACAAACAGTGCGCCTTCCTTGGACGCGCCGCCGGCCAAAGGAACGGCGGCTGCTTGCGCAACGGCAACCGGGTCGGGCTGCTTCATTCGCTCGATGGCTTCCTGCAATTCGCCTTCGGGAAGAGGATAGGGCACGAACTCGTCAGCACCCTTGCGCAGCAGTTGGTGCAGGGATGCCGGAGTAACATCCTCGGCGATCAGAACAACTTTTACTTTCTTTTCATTGGCTTGAGTGATTATCTCACCTAGCAGAGAAAGGTTGTCTTCGTCTTCTCCGTCGATCGCCAGTGCTACGAATTCCAGCGTTTCAGCTTCGGGTTGGCTGAAAAAGGCCAACGCTTCTGCAAATCCCAGATCTCCCCAGCGTTCGCCCAAGATGGCTTCCATGTCTTCGATCAGAAGGTCGAAATTCTGAACATCCCGACTGATGGTGCAGGCCAAGATTGCAGTATTGTCGTCTTGCGGCGTCGCGCTGGTCATAAACACTATCCTCGTCGTGAGGGCTCAGCATGTCATATGAACGAAATCCGCCAGATTGATGTGCTGTCGCCCCAATACGGTCAAATTTGGCCGCAGGTCACCCTATTGTTCACAATGTTGCTTTGAAGTTGGGCGAGAATTGGGCGCAAAAGAACCAATTGTAGGGAAATGGGCGACGATGTCGCCCATTTCAAACGTATTATCCACCGCTTCCGGCGGCACTAGTTGGCCGTATCTGTTGATGATACATTCTCAATCACGGTCTTCCACGTCGCACTTTCAACGTATTCGCGATAGATAATGTTCGCGTATTTACCGTCGAGCAGTTGCGGGTGACGGTCAACAAAGCCAGAAACTTCCGTTACCGTCCGGCGGTTGCGGCGATCCCGATTCGGTGTCGCGATCAACGGCTGCGTTTTCCCAAAGGATACAACGGCTTCAAGTCGTGAACGCGAGATGCCTTGCCGTTCAAGGAACGCAACGACGGCCTGCGCGCGGCGTAGCCCAAGGCTTTTGTTGTAGCTGGTCGACCCAACGGCATCTGTATGTCCGTAAACCCGGAACCTGGCTTCGGGGAACTGTTTGATCCAGTCAGCCTGCTGCAACAGTATGCTTTGCGCTGATGCGTCCAGTTGCGAACTGTTGAAGGCAAAGTTCACTTGGCTGGGCACATCCGCGGCAAATCTGCGACCGAGAATCTGAGCATAGGTCAACTCGCCGTTTTGAACCTGGATATTGTTCAATGTCGCGTTTCCAAAGGTTCCGGCATCGATCTCGTATCCGACCTCGCGCGTACATGCGGCAACGGCGACCGTAAGACCCAGTGTGATGATCCACTTCTGCATTGGTCCTATCCTCCTGATCAATCTAGGACGTAGCCGTACGAGCTGCCGAAGCTCTGTTTGGCAACCTCAGACGCTCCGCCGGCGCCCGCGCGCTGTGTGCGCGCCACCCGACCGTTCACGAACAGGTCGAATTCGCTGGGCGGTTTGACCCGATCGGTTGGAAGCGCAAGAGTTTCGCCTCGAGTCGGTGAAACTAGATGCGCCGTGATGATGATGACAAGTTCACTTTGTTCACGCTGGTAATCAGCGCTGCGGAACAAGGACCCCAGAACCGGCACATCTCCCAGCCACGGCACTTGGTTGACTTGGTCCACAAAGTTGTCCTGAAGCAGTCCGGCGATGGCAAAGCTTTCCCCGTCGCGCAGTTCTATTGTGGTCTTGGCTTCCCGCACGATAAAGCTGGGAACGGTGTCTCCATTGATCGTGAAGTTGGTGCTGGTGTCGATGCTCGAAACCGAGGTGCCCATTTCCAGATTGATCAGGTCGCCGTCCACAACCCGAGGAATGAAGTTCATATTCACACCGAAGGGTTTGTACTCGATTGCCACGACACCGTCGTCTTGCGGCACCGGAATCGGAACTTCACCACCAGCCAGAAACGTTGCTTCCTGACCGGACAGGGCTGAAAGGTTCGGTTCGGCAAGGTTGCGAACAAGGCCCTTCGACTCGAGGGCTTGCAAAAGTAAGTTGACTTGTGCGGATCCGACCCCGAAGCCAAACAACAAGACACCATTTTCCACTGTGACAGGGGGAACAAGGTTCTGCGGATTGAAACCACCGACAAAATCAGTGCCCGCAACTGAAAGCGTTGAAGAAAGCTCTTTAGCGACCGAGCGGTTCATCTCGGCAAAGCGAACTTTCAGCATGACCTGCTGGACGCCACCCACAGACATCAGGTTCGATACACGTTCGGGCGCGTACCGTTCAGCCAATTCAAGTGCGCGGGCCAGTTTGGCCGAGCTGGAGATCGTACCGGACAAAACAATGCCATCATTCGCTGTGCGAACCTCGATGGGTTCATTGGGCAGGATTTGACGCAGACGTTCCTTGAATTCCGTAACATCTGGTGCGACCCGGACGCGGACATTGGCCAAAAGATTGCCTGCGCCGTCAAACAGTGTCAGCGTGGTCAGGCCCGGGGCCTTGCCCAGAACATAGATCGTGCGCTCGGACAACGATGAGATGTCTGCAATGCCGGCATTGGCAATGCTGAGCTCTGCGAAAGGTTGTTCGCTTTCCACAACAATCGCGCGGTTCATCGGAACTTCCAGCGTTTCCACTGTGCCCTTTTTTACCACGCGAAGGGATTCAGCCCAGGCGGCATCGCCGACCGGGCCCATAAAAAGCGACAACCCCAGCAGGGTTGCGCTGATCCAGGAACGTATTGTCATGTGACCTGCCTCTCCGATCACGCCTCGTTTTTTGGGTCTTATGCCCTATGTGCAAAGAGACTGCGCGAAATCCGAATTTATTGCAATAATCAATGGTTTCTGGAATTTTCCTTATGTGGAGAATTGGCAACAACAACAAGAAAAGAGCCGCATCTGAGATGCGGCTCCGATCTTGTAACACTCTGATTTGGCGTCAATTTGTACAGGGGATAGGCACGTTGACAATCTCGCCACCGCGTCTGATGCGCGTCGTGCAGACCTGTTCAACCTCTTCCTTCGGTTCCGGAGCGGCTGCCGTTATTCCAAGCAGTTTGCGCTGATCCACCTCGATTGCCGACGCAACTGAGTCATCCTGCACCCCAACCAAAGCTAGGGAAAGACGCCCGGTGTTCTGGGCCTGCGCGAGTGCTGCGACCTGTTCCGGCGTGGCTGCGACCGTGACTGTGCGTGCAATCGTTGCGCTTGCGACGTCCGAACCAGCGGTCTGGTCGACCGCGATGAGTTGAACATTGGTTTCGATCAGCTTGGTGATGCCGCCGGTGTTGCCCTCGACGGTGCCGCTTGATCCGGTCCAGTAGATGTCGACATTGTCGCCGGGGCGCAGGAAGCCTGAAACACCAGAGGCCACGTCGACGCTGATTGCAAAGGCGCGCATACCTTTTTCAAGTCGAGATGTTAGGCCAGCCGATTCGCCTGGACGCGTGATCTTGACCTCCATAATCGCCTCGTCTTTTTCCATGGTTCTCAGAATATATCGCTCATTGGCGCCACTTTCGGGAAACAGGGCAGTGAGATCAGAGAACGTACCTTCGGGAATCGCGTTTTCCGGCCAGTCTACAGCGCGTACGTCTTCCTGCGTCAGGCGTTCACCGTATTTTAGAGGACGATTTGAAACGTAAACAGTTACCGTCGGAATGACATCGACTTTGGCATTGGCCAGCGCTTCTTCTGCCGCTTGTTTCTGCCGTGCCAGTTCGCTTTGATAAGCCGAAATATAGTTGCGTGCCATGTAAACGGCGCCCCCGGCCAGAGCAACGCCGACAATCAGGACAAGTCCGAAAACTGCTCGCATGCGTGTACCTCATTCTTTTGTTTGGTCGAATACTTAGCGGCCAAGGAACCACATTGAAACAGCCTATTTGCTAACCGCAAATTGTGTCGAAATGTGGGACAAAAATGCCTGATTGACAGATTTCCGCGCCTTCTTCCGCACAATTCCGCATGGTTATTGTTACCTCCCACGATTGCCAACGGACCGAGCGCAACAAAACAACGCTGCACCCAACGGGCGCAGCGCTTTGCTTCGAAACGGTTAAGCAAGACGTTTTTGGAAACCAGCCAGAGCGCGCATCAGCCGCGACTTAGTTTCCGCCGCCGGCAGTTCCCGCCGTGATAATACCAGACGGCGCAGTATTCGAGCCGGTGCTGACGACGGCGCTGTTCATGGCCCCGTTGATATTGCCGCCCATGCTGTCGACGCTTGAGCTTATTACAAGGTAGGTCGCGCCTGACAATCCTATGACCACTGCGGTCAACACCACCCAGTCAACTGTCACCGCTCCTGCTTCGTCAGATTTGAACTGATTAAGGAACCTTAACATGTGCTTATCTCCAAATACGTCGCGTCAGTGCCAACAACAGGCTGGCCTGTAACTGGTTCGCATGGATGGCGAAAGTTGGGCTAAATATTGATTTCGTAGGGAAATTTTGAGCTTCTACCGGGTTTCGCGCGTTAGTCGAATTGATTGGAGCAGAAGAAACGCGGCAATTACAGCAAAACGCCATGATCGTCGCGATTGCCTTCACAACTTGCGCGCGGGCAGGCTCCAGCGAACTTGGGATGGAGCAGTTTCAGATCACAAAAAAAGGCCGCGCCCGATGAGCGCGGCCTTGGAAATTCTCTAGATCAGCAACTTAGTTGTTTTTGCCTTCGCCGGTGATACCACCTGTCGCGGTGTTGCTGCCGGTGCTCAGCGATGCGCCGTTCAGGGCGGTGTTCACGTCTGTTGCCAGGCCGGTCGCGCCAGCCGAGATCTGCTGATATGCAACGGCGGCCAGGCCGATGACTGCTGCGGTCAGAACAACCCAGTCAACTGTTACTGCGCCGTCTTCGTCTTTGCGGAAGTTCTTGATGAACTTGATCATGTTACGTCCCTCCTAAAGGATCAAAAAGAGTTTAACAAACCTAGGCGTCTTTCAGAGCTTTCTCTCTCAGTCCGCTCATGTCCGTCTCGGTATGGGACTATGTTTGACCGTTGGGCGTGGCAGGAATTGGGCCAAACACAGATTTTTTTTCGCATGGCTTAACTTTTTGGTTATAATTTTCATAACACAATGAAAATAAAAGATAAAAAAATCACAACGATTGAAGCAAAGGCCCTATAGCGATGCAAAATTGCGCCAAATGAGGCGAAACTGCCCCATTTCGCTTTGTTTTTCTGGCCTTGCGGGAAGATTCGGGGTTCAAATCGCCTAAAAAGAAAACATGAGGCAGGCAAATGAATCTCCGGAACGCACTTCAATGCGCCGGTGTGCTGGCGTTTCTGATATCGGGTACTGCATCCGTAAATGCGACCGAGACAGAGCCGCGCGGCGTATACAAGCGCGTCAAAGTCCCAAAACCCGGTGAACGTCCGCGTGTGACCGTGCAGATCACTCCGGAAGAACATGCAGCCAACCCTTCAGCGCCCAGCACGGGCACTGAACTGGTGGTGCCGGAAATCATCGCGCGTACCAAAGTCGCTCCGCTGCCGGCGCCCGGTGCGGAAGTCAAACGAGATCCCAAAGGATCGTACAAGGCTTTCTGGAACTTGATTTCACCGCACATTGATGAAGGTGGGGCCGGGAGGCTTGACGCGGCGATCAGCGCCCTGGCCGCAACCAACGTGAGATCACCGCGACTGCAATCGCTGCAAGATATCGCAAAGGAACGCGGGATCGATATCCTTCGTTCCACTGTGGGAACCAATGTTTCACCTGCGCTGGTGCTTGCGGTCATCTCGGTGGAATCGGCCGGGCGTACAGACGCGGTCAGTTCCGCAGGCGCGCAGGGGCTTATGCAGTTAATGCCCGCGACAGCGGCCAGATTCGGGGTAAAGGACAGCCTTAAGCCCTCTGAGAACATTGCGGGCGGTGTAAAATACCTCAACTGGCTGATGGAAGAGTTCGGGAATGATCCAATACTTGTATTGGCTGGATACAACGCAGGAGAGGGGGCCGTACGCAAACACAGCGGTGTGCCACCCTATGCTGAAACCCGGGACTACGTGCCAAAAGTCCTCGCCGCGTTTCAGATCGCGCGGGCTTTGTGCGCAACGCCGCCAGACCTGATTTCCGATGGCTGTGTTTTTCAGACTTCCAACTAACAAGGCCCGCCGTGATCCGGCGGGCCTTTCCATTTGATCAGGAAACGATTGTCGCTTCCGTTGCGGCGCGCAGCTCATCTTCGCTGACACCTTCCGCCAGTTCGACGATTTTCAGACCGCCTTCAACCACATCCAGCACACCAAGATTGGTGATAATGCGATCCACGACGCCCTTTCCGGTCAGTGGCAGGGTGCATTCCTTCAGGACCTTGCTGTCGCCGTGCTTGTTGGTGTGATCCATCACGACAATCACCCGGCCGACGCCTGCAACCAGGTCCATCGCGCCGCCCATGCCTTTCACCAGCTTGCCGGGGATCATCCAGTTTGCCAGATCGCCTTTCTCATCCACTTCCATGGCGCCCAGAATCGCCGCTGCGATCTTGCCGCCGCGGATCATGGCGAAGGACGTGGCACTGTCGAAATAGGCCGTGCGGGACAGTTCGGTGATCGTCTGCTTGCCTGCATTGATAAGGTCCGGGTCTTCTTCGCCCTCGAAGGGGAAGGGGCCCATGCCCAGCATGCCGTTTTCCGATTGCAGCGTGATGTCCTTGTCACCCACATAGTTTGCCACCAGCGTCGGGATCCCGATACCCAGGTTCACATACATGCCGTCTTCCAGTTCCTCTGCCGCGCGTGCGGCCATCTGATTGCGGTCCCAGGGCATTATGCTTCCTCCTTCTTGCGGGTGGTGCGCTGTTCGATGCGCTTTTCGTGTTCGCCCTGAATGATGCGATGCACATAGATACCGGGCAGGTGGATGCAGTCGGGGTCCAGCGAACCACGCGGAACGATCTCTTCCACTTCGGCCACGCAGATCTTGCCGCAGGTCGCGGCAGGAACGTTGAAATTACGGGCGGTCTTGCGGAAAACCAGATTGCCGGTGTCGTCAGCCTTCCAGGCTTTGACGATGGCCAGATCGGCAAAAATGCCTTCTTCCAGAATGTAGGTCTCGCCGTTGAAGTCCTTGTGCTCTTTCCCTTCAGCGATCACGGTGCCGACGCCGGTCTTGGTGTAGAAGCCCGGGATGCCCGCCCCACCGGCGCGCATCCGTTCGGCCAGTGTTCCCTGGGGGTTGAATTCCAGCTCCAGCTCACCGCTCAGATACTGGCGCATGAACTCGGCGTTTTCACCGACATACGAGCTGATCATCTTCTTGACCTGCTTGGTCTGCAACAGGATGCCGATTCCGAAATCGTCCACACCGGCATTGTTCGACGCAAAGCTCAGGTCTTTGACGCCCGAATCCCGGATGGCCTCAAGCAACAATTCCGGAATGCCGCACAGGCCAAACCCGCCTGCGGCAATCAGCATGCCATCCGACAGCAGCCCATCGAGCGCCTCGGTGGCATTGGCATAGACTTTCTTCATGGAAAACTCCCCCAATGACATGGTGATGGGCTGGTTGTGCCGTCGCGTCACAGGGAAGTCAATGAAACCGGAGGCTGGGTCGTATTTCTACCAATGGAAAAGGCCGTTGCAATTGATCGGGTGGCTCTGCATGTTCGCCGCACTTTTATAGGAGGTTGAAAACATGAAACGAATTTGGGTCTGAGCAACCGCAGCTGCTGCGCTTTTGACTTTGTCAGCCTGTGAGCCTGATCAGGCGGCGGTACTTCAGCTCGATGATAACAAGATCAAAGTTGTTGGTACTGGATATTCTGAGAAGTCTTCACTTGAATCTGCAATTTCAACCGCCAACGCACGGTGCGCACAGCAGGGCAAAGAGGCCTTCGTTCTGGCCAGCGATACCGGCTATCAGGAGGTGGACAAGAATGCAGCCCTGATCATCGATGTCCTGACGGCTGCTGCCCAGAACTCAGGCAGCGCACCCGGCTACTATCCTAGCTCAAGCAGCTCAGAAGACTGGCAGACGACGCTCGAAGTGCGGTGCGGCCCTCAGCCCAGGTAATTCGCTGACAGCCCCCCGCAATGCCGAAACGGCGATTGTGGGGGGGGTTTCAACCCCGACCACCTGTCAGACTAGGTTGTTGCTTTCTTGATGGTTGCTTTCTTTTTAGACGTGGCCTTCTTCTTGGTGCCTTTTTTGGCAGCGCGCTCGTTGACAAGCTCGATGGCCATTTCCTGCGTTACGTCCTCGGGTTTGATGTCCTTGGGGATCGTCGCGTTGACCTTTTCCCATTTCACATAAGGCCCATAGCGCCCGTCCAGAACCTGCATCGCGCCGCCATCGGGATGCTCACCCAACTCCTTCAGAGGTTTCGCCGCGGCCCGCCGTCCACGACCGGGGTTTGCCCGCTTTTCGGCCAGCAATTCAACGGCGCGGTTCATGCCGATCTCGAACACGTCATTGGGGTCTTTCAGATTGGCGTAGACCGGCTTTGCCTCCTCCGGCAGCTGATGCATCAGGTAGGGGCCGAACCGCCCGAAATTCGCGCTGATCATGCCGCCTTCGGGGTGTTCGCCGATCTGACGGGGCAGGGACAGAAGCGTCAGCGCCTTTTCCAGATCCATGTCATCCTTGCTCCACCCGCGCGGAAGGGATGCGCGCGGGGGCTTTTTGTTCTCGGGCGTGGGTTCGCCCCGCTGAACGTAAGGGCCGAACCGGCCGGACTTCAGCCAGATCTCATCCCCGCCATCTTCGCCCAGCAGCCTTTCGTCACCTTCCGCGCCTTCACCGGCAATCGGGCGCGTATAGGTACATTCCGGATAGTTCCCGCATCCGACGAACCCACCCGTACGAGAGGTCTTCAGGTGCAATTGACCGGTGCCGCATTTCGGGCAGATACGCGGATCGGACCCATCCTCGCGCGGCGGGTACAGCTGCGGAGCCAGAGCTTCGTCTAGCTTATCCAACACTTCCGAAATCCGGAGCTCGGAGGTCTCGCCAATCGCGGCTGAAAAATCACGCCAAAACTTGCCCAGCAGATCCTTGTAGTCGCGCTCCCCGGCGCTGACGTCATCCAGTTGCTCTTCCAGATTCGCGGTGAACTCGTAGCCAACATACTGGCGGAAGAAGTTCAGCAGGAAGATGGTGACGATCCGGCCCTTTTCCTCGGGGATTAGCCTGTTCTTGTCCTTGCGGACATATTCCCGGTCCTGGATCGTCGTCACGATCGAGGCATAGGTAGATGGGCGCCCGATCCCCAGCTCTTCCATCCGTTTGACCAAAGTGGCCTCGGTATAGCGCGGGGGCGGTTGGGTATGGTGTTGAAGGGCCAGAACGGATTCGTTCTCGGACAGGATTGCTTCTTTCGCGATCTTGTCACCGCTGTCGCTGGTCGCCTTGGCAAACTGATCCTTCAGAGAGGCTTTGGCAAAACGGGCCGGATCGCCCTGCGTGATCTGTGGCAGGCGCTTTTCATCCTCGTCCGCGACGTCATCCCGGCCTTCTTCGTATACCCGCATGAACCCATCGAACATTACCACCTGGCCCGTGGCGCGAAGGCCGACCTGACCGTCGTCGCTGCCGATCTCGACGGTGGTGCGCTCCAGACGTGCGGCAGCCATCTGACAGGCGATGGTGCGTTTCCAGATCAGGTCATAAAGCTTGCGCTGATCCTCGTCTGTCACTTTCAGCGCCTTGGCGTCGCGCGACATATCCGTCGGTCGGATACACTCGTGGGCTTCCTGCGCGTTCTTGGCCTTGTTCTTGTAGATGCGCGGGCTGTCCGGCACATATTCTGCACCGTAGCGATCCGCGATGGCGTCGCGGGTCGCGGCCACGGCTTCGGGCGCCATATCGATCCCGTCGGTCCGCATATAAGTAATGTATCCGGCTTCATAAAGCCGCTGCGCCACCTGCATTGCATGGCGCGCGCCCATGCCGAATTTGCGGCTGGCCTCCTGTTGCAGGGTCGAGGTCATGAACGGAGCGCTTGGGTTACGTGCGGCGGGTTTGGCCTCGACCGATGTCACGCTCAGCGCGCGGCTGGTGATCGCCTGAACCGCCAGCTCGGCCTGTGTCGCATTGGCCAGATCGTGCTTGTCCAGCTTCTTGCCGGCCAGCGTGACCAGACGCGCCTCATAGGTCTGCCCGCGCGGTGTCTCGAACAGCGCCCGAACCGACCAGTATTCCACCGGCTTGAATGCCTCGATTTCCATCTCGCGCTCGACGATCAGGCGCAGACAGACGGATTGCACGCGACCCGCCGATTTCGCACCGGGCAGTTTGCGCCACAAAACCGGAGACAGGTTGAACCCCACCAGATAATCCAGCGCGCGGCGGGCCAGGTAGGCCTCGACCAACGGCATATCGACCTGACGCGGGTTCTGCATCGCCTCGGTCACGGCGTCCTTGGTGATGGCGTTGAAGGTGACGCGGCTGACGGGCGTATCCTTCTTGATCGAGCGGCGTTTGGTCAACGCCTCCTGTAAGTGCCAGCTGATTGCCTCGCCCTCGCGGTCGGGGTCAGTGGCGAGGATCAGCGCATTGTCTTCTTTCAACGCGTCGGCAATGGCCTTGACATGCTTGCGGCTGTCGTTCCCGACCTCCCATTTCATCGAGAAGTCATGTTCAGGATCGACCGATCCATCCTTTGGCGGCAGGTCCCGCACATGGCCGTAAGAGGCCAGAACCGTGTAGTCGGGGCCCAGGTATTTATTGATTGTTTTTGCTTTGGCCGGAGATTCTACAACAACTACGGGCATTTAAGGGGAAACCTCGCTCGACGAATTTGGCGCCTTCTATGGTGGTGCAAAATGTGTGGGGCAAGCGGGAATTGTCAATGCGTTCCTTTCGTCGGTGGAAAAGCGCCGTGATTTCAGTGCGCTATCACAAATCTTCAGAAACCGGGCACGCCGGAACGAGGGTACGATCAACTTGCCAGCGACAACAGACCTCCGGGCTGACGCTGGATTCGCCCATCAAGTTCAAGGTCGATCAGCGCCGGTCCAAGCTCACCGGCCGAGGCCGCGATATCCCGCAGCAATTGATCTTCGGCGATGGGCGAGGGGCCAAGCCGCGCGATGATTTGCTCGTGCAGGTCTCTTGCAGGACGCACGATTGGTTCCGAGGGCGGTTCGATTGGCCGGGAAATCAGGTCGTCCTGCCTCGGCAAGGCTTCAATAACGTCTTCAGCAGATCGGACAAGTGTGGCGCCGTCACGAATCAACAGATTGCAACCGGCGGCCCGCGCGTCGAACGGATGGCCGGGAACGGCCAGAACCTCGCGCCCCTGATCCAGTGCGTCCCGTGCCGTGATCAGACTGCCGGACTTGGCGGCTGCCTCGACGACGACAACCGCCTGCGCAAGCCCCGAAATGATCCGATTTCGGCGTGGAAAGTGCCGGGCCTGGGGTGTTACGCCCATCGGTTGTTCCGAAATCCGTAAGCCGCGGGACGCGATGTCATGGGCCAGTTCCGTGTTTTCGGCGGGATAGATCACATCAACGCCACCGGCCATGACTGCCACGGTGCCGGTCTCCAGCGCGGCCATATGTGCGGCTGTATCGATGCCACGCGCCAGGCCAGAGACGATTACGTGCCCCTTGCTGCCCAGTTCGGTGGCCAGGCCACGTGCCATCCGCGCGCCGAGCGAGGAACAGTTTCGCGCGCCGACCATCGCAATCGTTGGTTTTTGCAGCAGCGAAACGTCTCCGATCGCCCAAAGCAGCGGCGGGGCTTCGTTGAGTCCAGCCAGGGCCGCGGGGAAATCAGCGGACCCAAGGCACAAAAGCCGCGCTTTAGCGGCTTTTGCGGCCCTGAGTTCCGCCTCGATCACGCCGGGGGGGCAGGTTTCATACCCTTTTATACCGGCGGCGCGTGCCATTTCAGGCAGCGCGGCCAGCGCGTTCTGCGCTGAGCCATGTTCGCGAAGCAGCCGACGAAATGTCGCCGGACCGACCTTGCGAGAACGCAACAGACGAAGCCACGAGAACCGGTCCTCTTCCGTGGTGGGTGGGAGTGGGGGGTGATTGGAAGAAAGCTGCTCTTCGGTCATCCGTTGCTCCGCCTTGTTGCAGAACTGGTTTACGGGACAGGCAGTTAACAGCTTGTGAATCGTCGAAAATTAGAACTGTTTTTTTGCAATTCTGTCAGAGAAAAGCATAGAACACATTGATAATAAGCAAAATAAATAATGCTCAGTCAGAAAGGGCGCTTTGGTCGCCTAAGGCAATTTTCGCAAAAAAAGAGACGCTGGGTTAACCCTGCGCCTCCGGGAATGCGCCGCTTCCGACTCAGGCGGCCGAACCACCGACAGTCAGCCCGTCCATCAGCACGGTCGGCTGGCCAACACCCACCGGCACCCATTGCCCGTCCTTGCCACAGGTTCCCATACCTGGGTCCAGCGCCATATCGTTACCCAGCCCGCGGATGCGTTTCAAGGCCGACGGCCCGTCACCGATCAACGTGGCGCCCTTGACCGGCGCGCCGATTTTGCCGTTTACGACACGATATGCCTCGGTGCACGAGAAAACGAACTTGCCGTTGGTGATGTCCACCTGACCCCCGCCGAATCCAACGGCCCAGATGCCGTCCTTGATATCAGCCACCAGGGCCTGCGGGTCGGCTTCGCCACCCAGCATGATCGTGTTGGTCATGCGCGGCATGGGTTTGTGCGCATAGCTCTGCCGCCGCCCGTTACCCGTAGGAGCAACCCCCATCAGTCGCGCATTCTGGCGGTCCTGCATGTATCCGGTCAATATACCGTCTTCGATCAGCACCGTGCGCGCGCTGGGCGTGCCCTCATCATCCACGGTGATCGAGCCGCGACGATCGGCAATCGTGCCGTCATCCACCACGGTCACGCCTTTCGAAGCAATCTGCTGCCCCATCAACCCGGCAAAGGCCGAGCTGCCCTTGCGGTTGAAGTCGCCTTCCAGGCCGTGGCCGATGGCCTCGTGCAGCAGGATGCCCGGCCAGCCGGGGCCAAGCGCGACTTCCATGACACCGGCCGGTGCAGGAACCGCGTCCAGGTTGACTAGTGCGATACGCAGGGCTTCGCGGGCCTTGGCCTGCCAGTCGGCGGGGTCGATCAACCCGCTCAGGCCAACCCGGCCACCACCACCGGCGGATCCGCTTTCGCGGCGTCCGTTCTGTTCGACAATGACCGACACGTTCACGCGGGTCATGGGGCGCACATCGCGGACCATCACACCATCGGGGCGCAGAATCTCGACCTCTTGCACGGCTGCCGCGATCGTGGCGCTGACCTGAACCACACGCGGGTCCAGATCGCGGGCGAAGGCGTCGATCTCACGCAATGTCTCGATCTTGACCGGGAAAGCGGCAGAATCAATCGGGTCTTCGTCCGTATAGAGGCGCGTATTGGTGGAGCGCGGAGCATCCGCCAAGACCCCGCCGCCATCCCCGACAGCCAGTCTTGCTGTTTCCGCCGCCCGTTTCAGGGCAGGAATCGAGACGTCTGTGGAATGCGCATATCCAGCCACTTCACCTTGTACGGCACGCAGCCCGAACCCTTCCGACGCATCGTAAGACGCGGTGCGCAGACGGCCGTCATCGAACACGAGAGACTCGGATTTTCGCCGCTCGACAAACAGCTCTCCGTCCTCGGCCCCGTCCGTGGCCGAGCGCAAAATGGCAAGCGCTTCATCGTGTGGTAGAGCGCTTTCAAACGGGCGAAACGGGGCGTCGGACATGGGTTGCGACCTTTCGGGTTTGATCCAGATCAAAAATAGCGTCTGTTTGACGCAAGCATTTTGCTTTATCTACCCGACGGAATATGGTTTTTAACGCGGCCAAAGACAACGGGAGAGGTGCGACCGATTCACACCTTTTCGCCAGGGACGCAAAGATCAAACGATCAGGACAGAACATGAAGAATGCTTTGATGCTTTCAGGGTTTATGACAGCCCTCTCCAGCCTTCCAGCCATGGCTCAGGAGCTTGAGATTATTGGCAAGCCGGTTGACGGCGGTATGGGCTTTCAGCCCGCGGCCACCAGCCTTGCCACGGGAATTCAGCGTCTGGACGGCATGATTCTGGTGATCATCACCGTCATCTGCCTGCTGGTTGCCGGCCTGCTGGTTTATTGCATCGTGCGTTACAACGAACGCGTTAACCCGAAACCGGCGCGTTTTTCACACTACACCCCGGTTGAGATTGCATGGACCCTTGGCCCGATCCTGATTCTGGTCTTCATCGGTGCGTTTTCGTTGCCGGTTCTGTTCAAACAGCAGGAAATTCCGGAAGGCGACATCACCATCAAAGTCGTGGGCAACCAGTGGTACTGGACCTATGAATATGTTGATCACGATTTTGCCTTTGACAGCTACCTGCTGGGCCATCCGGCCACTCTGGACGAGGGCGCGCGCCCGGCTGACGCCGACGTGACCCCGTTTGTTCTGGATGATGCCATGCGCGCCAAGCTGGCAGATGCGGGTTACAGCGAAGACGAATGGCTGCTGGCCACCGACACTGCCGTTGTTGTACCGGTTGGCAAGGTTGTCGTGATGCAGGTTACCGCATCTGACGTGATTCACTCCTGGACTATCCCGTCCTTCGGCGTGAAGCAGGATGGCGTGCCCGGGCGTCTGGCGGAACTTTGGTTCGAGGCCGAGAAGGAAGGCATCTATTTCGGTCAGTGTTCGGAACTCTGCGGCAAAGACCACGCTTATATGCCGATCACCGTGAAAGTCGTCAGCCAAGAAGCGTATGACCAGTGGCTGCAAGGTGCGATCGAAGAATATGCCGGTCTGCCGCAAAGCTATCAGGTTGCATCGAACTGAGCACACTGAGGGCGGGTAAAAGCCCGCCTGACACGAAATGCAGGCTGTGCGGGCTGACCGCGCAGCTTTCGCCCCAAAAGGACCCGAGATGACCGACGCAAGCATCAATGCCAGCACAGCGACCGCCCACGCGGACGAGGCCAGCTTTGGCGATTACTTCGCCTTGCTGAAGCCGCGCGTGATGTCTCTGGTCGTGTTCACGGCGCTGGTCGGTCTTCTGGCGGCCCCGGTTCCGGTCCACCCCTTTGTCGGGTTTTGCGCCATTCTGTTCATCGCCATCGGTGGCGGCGCATCGGGTGCGCTGAACATGTGGTGGGATGCGGATATCGACAAGGTGATGAAACGCACCAAAGGTCGCCCGATCCCCTCCGGCAAGGTAGAGGAGGGTGAGGCGATGGCCATCGGCCTGACCCTGTCGGGCCTGTCGGTGATCATGCTGGGCCTTGCGACCAACTGGTTCGCAGGTGCGTTTCTGGGCTTCACAATCTTTTTCTATGTCGTTGTCTACACGATGTGGCTGAAGCGCTCGACACCACAGAACATCGTGATCGGTGGTGCGGCGGGCGCTTTCCCTCCGGTGATCGGCTGGGTGGCTGCTACCGGGTCCATGGAGGTTGAACCGTGGCTGATGTTCGCCCTGACCTTCATGTGGACACCGCCGCATTTCTGGGCACTCGCGCTGTTCATGCGCTCGGACTATGATGACGCGGGCGTGCCTATGCTGACCGTCACGCATGGTCGCCGTGCGACGCGTGTACACATTCTCGTCTATACGGCCCTGCTGGCGATACTGGCGGTGGGAACCGCGTTCTCTGGCATCGGTGGTCCCATCTATCTGACCGTGGCTTTGGTGTTGAACGCGTTGTTCCTGCGCGGCGCCTGGCAAATTTCACGTCGGACCGAGGATGACTCGGAGGCCGATAATTTCAAGGTCGAACGCAGCTTTTTCAAGCTTTCGCTGCTCTACCTCTTCCTGCATTTCGGCGCTATTCTGGCCGAAGCCTTGCTGAAACCCTATGGTTTGGGAGGATGGTCATGAGCCTGCGCAAAAGCCATGAACTGCATCAGCGTCGGTTCAGCCGCAATCTGGGCGTCGGCCTGACGCTGGCTGCCTTTATCGTGATCATTTTCGGCCTGACGATCGTCAAGGTCTCGGGTACTGACTTCAACATGGCCACACAGGAGATCCAGAACTGATGGCTTTGTCTGGTCCACAGAAAACGGTCGCTCAAACCGTGGGTGTGGTTGTCCTGATGGGTAGCCTGGCCTGGGCGGCGGTACCATTCTACGACTGGTTCTGCCGCGTGACCGGATTTGGCGGTACAACCGGTGTGGCCGAAGCCGCCCCCGAAGACATTCTGGACCGCACGGTCACCGTACGGTTTGATGCGTCCAAGGCCAAAAACATGGCCTGGGAATTCAAACCGGTCGTTCGCGAGATGGAAGTGCGCATCGGCGAGACCGGACTGGCTTTCTATGAGGCCTACAACCCAACGGATCGTCCAATAGCGGGTCAGGCCTCATACAATGTGGCACCCTATTCGGCGGGCGGGTATTTTCAAAAAATTGCCTGTTTCTGCTTTGAAGAGCAGGTGCTGCAACCCGGCGAGCGGGTAGAGATGCCGGTGACCTTCTTCGTCGATCCTGAAATGGTCGAAGATCTTGAAGCAAAGTATGTTCATACGATCACGCTGTCGTATACATTCTACGAAATTGACCTGCCAGAGGGCTATGCCGCCCTTGAAGCGCAGGCAGAAACAAACACGAACTAACGCCTGTAGGTGAGGGACGCTGATGGCACACGCTAAAAACCATGATTATCACATTCTGGCCCCGTCGATCTGGCCTCTGATCGGAGCTGTCGGCGGCTTTGTGATGTTGTTCGGAGCCGTCCTTTGGATGCACGGATTGACCCCGTGGATGTTCTGGGCCGGTCTGGTCGCAGTTCTTTACACCATGTTCGCTTGGTGGTCCGAAGTTGTTGTCGAAAGCCGCCAGGGGGATCACACCCCTGTGGTTCGCATCGGTCTGCGGTACGGTTTCATCCTGTTCGTCATGTCCGAGGTGATGTTCTTCTTTGCCTGGTTCTGGTCGTTCTTCAAACATCGCATGTACCCGATGTACGACTATGCCGGCACCGAATACATCCAGCCGGACATCCACGCGGTTGACCCGTTCCACCTGCCGCTGATCAACACGCTGGTTCTGCTGCTGTCGGGCTGTGCTATCACCTGGGCCCACCACGCGCTGGTGCATGACAACGACCGCAAAGCGCTGATCAACGGTCTGGCCATCGGTATCGTTCTGGGCATTGCCTTTACCGGTTTGCA
Organism: Ruegeria sp. HKCCSP346; assembly: GCF_017872595.1. Lineage (NCBI taxonomy): Bacteria > Pseudomonadati > Pseudomonadota > Alphaproteobacteria > Rhodobacterales > Roseobacteraceae > Ruegeria > Ruegeria sp. HKCCSP346. The sequence continues at coordinate 43,993 of NZ_JAEDOT010000006.1, read as the reverse complement.
GGCGTTCGAATACTATGAGCTGCTGGCCCATGAAGGCTGGAAATTTGGCGATGATCAGTTCTATTCGAACTTCTTCATGGCGACCGGTTTCCATGGTTTCCACGTCATCATCGGCACCATCTTTCTGTCGGTCTGCCTGATCCGGGCCCTCAAAGGCGACTTCACACCGGAAAAGCATGTCGGGTTCGAAGCGGCGGCCTGGTACTGGCATTTCGTTGACGTTGTCTGGCTGTTCCTGTTTTTTGCAGTCTACATCTGGGGACAGGCCCCGCTGATGTAAGCTCGATCAGCTCATCAAATTGCTAAAGCCGCCCTTGAGGGGCGGCTTTTTCTCTGTTCCGGGCGCAAGATTGCGCCCCATACAATTGCGTGGTTGCAATTTGGCCCACACGCCCCTTAACAAGACGCCGGTTCCTGAAACGAGGTTCGACCCTGCCATGCGCCGCATTCTGTTCCTGCTGATCTTCGGCCTCGCCGGTTTGGGCGTTCTGCTGTCGCTGGGGATCTGGCAGATGCAGCGTCTGGCCTGGAAACAGGAGCTGTTGGCAGAGATTGAAAGTCGCATTTCAGCCGACCCTATCGCCTTGCCCCGGCAGGTTTCAGAGGACACCGACAAATACCTTCCGATAACGGTTTCGGGTGAGATGGAACCAGGCGAAATCCATGTTCTTGTTTCGGTCAAACAGGTCGGGGCAGGGTATCGCATCATCCAATCGTTCAGCACCGAGGACCGCACAATTCTGGTCGATCGGGGGTTTGTGCCGACAACTGCAAAACAGGCGTCGCGTCTGACCGGTCCGATGGAGATCACCGGCAACCTGCACTGGCCGGATGAGGTCGACAGCTATACGCCCGAGCCCGATATTGACGACAACATCTGGTTTGCCCGGGACGTGCCCAATCTGGCCGCCGCGCTGGGGGCCGAACCGGTGTTGCTGATTGCGCGGTCTCAGACCGACCCGAACGTGACGCCTTTGCCGGTGGATACGGCCGGGATTCCAAACGATCACCTGCAATATGCAATCACCTGGTTTGGCTTGGCTCTGGTTTGGGCTGTGATGACCGGTTATTTCCTGTGGCGCAATCGCGCCCCTTCTGAGAGTGAAGAGCAATGAAATACATCTCGACCCGTGGCCAAGCGCCAGAACTGACCTTTGAAGAGGCGATGCTGACCGGATTGGCCCGCGATGGGGGGCTTTATCTGCCCGTTGAGATCCCAGTGATGAGCCATGACGAGATCGCGGCGCTTGCTGGTCTGCCCTATGAGGACATCGCGTTCCGTGTGATGTGGCCCTATGTCAGCGGCTCCTTTGCCGAGGATGAGTTCAAGCAGATCATCGCGCGTGCCTACGAGGGTTTTGGTCATGACGCCCGCGCGCCGCTGAAGCAGCTGAACGAGAATCACTTCTTGCTGGAGCTCTTCCACGGCCCCACGCTGGCATTCAAAGACTTTGCCATGCAGTTGATCGGCCAGTTGTTCCAAGTGGCCCTGAAACGGCGCAATGACCGCGTGACCATCGTGGGCGCGACCAGCGGCGACACCGGTTCTGCCGCGATTGAGGCGTTCCGGGGGCTGGATGCCGTGGATGTGTTCATCCTGTTCCCGCATGGCCGCGTGTCCGAGGTGCAGCGTCGCCAGATGACGACGCCTGCGGACAGCAACGTTCATGCTCTGGCCGTGGACGGCGATTTCGATGATTGTCAGGCCGCGCTGAAAGATATGTTCAACGATTTCGACTTCCGCGACGGGGTCAAGCTGGCAGGTGTGAACTCGATCAACTTCGCCCGGGTGCTGGCGCAGATCGTTTATTATTTCTCGGCCGCCGTCAGCCTCGGCGCGCCGCACCGCAAGGTCAGTTTCACCGTGCCGACCGGCAATTTCGGCGACATCTTCGCAGGCTATCTGGCCAAGCGCATGGGCTTGCCCATCGACCGTCTGGTCGTTGCAACCAACCAGAATGACATCCTGCACCGCTGTCTGTCGGGTGAGGGGTATTTCAAGGGCGACACCATCCCCTCGATCAGCCCGTCGATGGACATTCAGGTCAGCTCGAACTTTGAGCGGGCGTTGTATTACGCCTATGGCGAGGACGGCGGTGCCGTGGCGCAGTTGATGGATGAGCTCAAGTCCGGCGGCTTCAATGTCAGCCAGGGCGCGATGGAAGCGCTGCGCGAGAGTTTCGACTCGGGCCGAGTGTCCGAGGAGGAAACGCTGGCGACGATCCGGCATACGCTTGCACACAGCGCGGAACTGGTCTGCCCGCACACTGCGGTCGGGATCAAGGTCGGCGAAGACCACCGTGCCACCGATACCCCGATGATCACCTTGGCGACCGCGCATCCCGCCAAGTTCCCTGCGGCGGTCGAGAGGGCGAGCGACGTGCATCCACCTCTTCCATCCCGCATGTCTGATCTGTATGAACGTCCGGAACGGGTGACCCGCATCGCCAATGATCTGGGTGCCCTTGAGGATCATATAAAAAGGCACATCGCTGAGTGACTGTCAGACAAGACCAACTGAAGAACGGGTTTCGTATCGTCAGTGAACATATGCCGGGGCTGCAATCTGCGGCCATCGGCATCTGGGTAACCGCCGGTGGGCGGCATGAGCGGATCGAACAGAACGGAATCGCGCATTTCCTTGAACATATGGCGTTCAAGGGAACAGAGCGCCGTTCGGCGCTGCAAATCGCCGAGGCGATCGAGGATGTGGGCGGGTATATCAACGCCTATACATCGCGCGAGGTAACGGCCTATTACGCGCGCGTTCTGAAGGACGACGTGGCGCTGGCGATGGACGTGATCGGCGACATCGTTCTGAACCCGGTTTTCGACCCGCGCGAAATCGAGGTTGAGCGCGGCGTGATCCTTCAGGAGATCGGCCAGGCCTATGACACGCCCGACGATGTGATCTTTGACTGGTTGCAGGAGCAGAGCTATCACGACCAGCCTTTGGGCCGAACCATTCTGGGACCATCCGAACGGGTCAGTGCGTTTTCACGAGAAGACCTCTCTGGCTTCGTAGCAGAGCATTATGGCCCCGATCAGATGATCCTGTCCGCTGCCGGTGCCGTGGATCACGATCAGCTGATAAAAATGGCCGAAGAGATGTTCGGTCATCTGCAACCACGCACCGGGCTGATCGCTGACCCTGCGCGCTTTACCGGTGGTGAAGCACGGCAGGAGAAAAAGCTGGAGCAGGCCCATTTTGCACTTGCGCTGGAAAGCCCGGGCTATCGCGACGATGCGATCTATACGGCGCAGATATATTCGACGGCTCTGGGTGGCGGCATGTCCTCACGGCTGTTCCAGGAGGTGCGTGAAACACGCGGGCTCTGCTATACGATCTTTGCCCAGACTGGTGCCTATGCGGATACCGGTACGACGACGATCTACGCCGGTACCTCGGCAGATCAGGTGGCAGAGCTTGCCACCATCACCATCGACGAGATGAAGCGCGCAGCAGAGGACATGACCACGGAAGAGGTTGCCCGTGCCCGTGCGCAGATGAAAGCCGGGATGTTGATGGGGCTGGAAAGCCCGTCAAACCGGGCCGAACGGCTGGCGCGGCTGGTTCAGATCTGGGGGCGGGTCCCGTCTCTGGAAGATACGGTGGCCAAGATCGATGCGGTCAGCACCGAAAATGTGCGCGTATTTGCCGAGCAGATGGCCGTCAACGCACCTGCCGCTTTGGCGCTGTACGGGCCGGTTTCGGGGGCGCCGACATTGGCCGAACTACAGGAGAGGCGCGCGGCGTGATGCTGTTGGGCAGACGCAAGCTGAAACTCGAGACTGCGCGGCTCAGCCTGCGCCCGCCTGTACATTCCGACTTCAACGATTGGGCCGCGTTGCGGCGGGCCTCGAAAGATTACCTGACGCCTTGGGAGCCGATCTGGGCCAAGGACCACCTGAGCCGCAAATCCTTTACCAACCGTGTGTATTGGGCACAACGTTCGGTAGCGGCCGGGACGGCAATTCCGCTTTTTCTGTTTCGCCGTGAAGATGACGTGTTGGTTGGGGCCATCACGCTGGACAACATTCGGCGCGGTCCCGCACAGGCGGGCACATTGGGGTACTGGACCGGTCAGGCTTTTGCCCGACAAGGGTATATGCGTGAAGCCATCGGCGCGATGGTTCACCATGCCTTTACCCGTTTGGACCTGAGCCGGATTGAAGCCGCCTGCCTGCCGGAAAACCGGGCGTCGCGCGGGTTGCTGGAAAGCTCGGCCTTTAAATACGAGGGCGTGGCGCAGTCGTATTTGCAAATCAACGGGCGGTGGCGGACGCATGTTCTGTATGCCAGCCTGCGGTCTGACCGGCGTGGAAAAACCGACGCGGGATAGGGGGCGCTGCCCCCGTCGCGGCAAGCCGCGCCTCCCCCGGGATATTTGGGGCCAGATGAACAAGGGGCATGACTTGTTGTCTTTCTGCGCTACACTCGGGGTATGCGCTGGTTGATTGCGGCATTGATGGTGATTTCGGGCGGGGCCGCTGCGCAGGAGCGACGGCCAAGTCATTGTGTCGCCATTGCCGATGCGGCGCCCGGAATCGAGTATCTGCACAGGGCGGCCTGGCAGGATCCGGTGCCGGAATTCTCGGTGCGGATCAGCTATATCGCGCATGCGTCTTTCATGATCCAGACCCGCGGCGGGCTGAATGCGGTGACGGATTTTACCGGATTTATCGGCAGCGCAAACCTGATCCCCGACGTGGTGACGATGAACCACGCCCACGGCACGCATTGGACGGCGCATCCCGACCCGGCCATTCCGCATGTTCTTCCGGGGTGGGGAGAGTTCGGGAAAGGTATCGAGCATCATCTGGATCTGGGTGAGATGCTGGTGCGCAATGTCTCGACCGATATCCGGTCTGTATATGGTGGGGTCGAAGAACGCGGCAATTCAATTTTTGTGTTCGAGGTTGAGGGGTTGTGCATAGGTCATCTGGGACATTTGCATCATGTCCCTTCGGATGAACAGTTTGCCGCGCTCGGGCGGCTGGATGTGGTCATGGCCGCCGTGGATGGCGGGACCACGATGCCTCTGCCCGATATGATTGCGGTTCTGAAACGGCTGAAAAGTTCTGTCATCATTCCGATGCACTGGTTCTCGCAGTTTTCGCTGGATCGCTTCCTAGTGGATATCAGGGATACATTTCCGGTTGAGCGCGGCGGGGTGTCGGAGATCACCGTGTCGTTGCGGAACCTTCCGGACCGACCCACGGTTGTGGTGCTTGAGCCGCGCTATCTGATTGATCTTGAATAAGGCTTGCGGCAACCGCATCGCTTGGGCATTGGAGGCGTATGAGTTTGAACCCCGCTGATGACCGTTTTGCCGCGCTGCTCCGTTCGAAACTGGGCGACGGTGTGCTGCGCCCCGTAGAGGAACGGTATTTGGAAGAACCGCGCGGGCGTTTTTCGGGACGGGTCGGTCTGCTGGCCTTGCCGCGCAACACCGATGAGGTGGCGCAGCTGGTAAAATTGGCTGCACAGGCACAGGTTCCGATTGTTCCATATGGCGGCGGCACTGGCCTGGTCGGCGGGCAGGTGATGTCGGCGGGGCCTGCGCCGTTGGTGATCTCGTTGGAACGGATGACCGTCATCCGGTCTGTCTTTCCAACCGAGAACGTTCTGGTCGCCGAAGCCGGGGCTATTCTTCAAGACGTTCAGGCCGCAGCCGAGGCGGTAAACCGGTTGTTTCCTTTGTCATTGGCGGCGCAGGGATCCTGTCGGATCGGGGGCAACCTGTCGACCAACGCAGGGGGCGTCAACGTTTTGCGGTATGGCAACGCGCGCGACCTGTGCCTGGGGCTTGAGGCGGTGCTGCCCAGTGGTGAGATCTGGCATGGCCTCAGCCGGCTGCGAAAGGACAACACCGGCTATGACTTGCGCAACCTGCTGATTGGGGCCGAGGGGACGCTGGGGATCATCACTGCCGCATCGCTGAAGCTGTTCCCGCGACCCACCGGTGTCGGGACCGCGGTGTTTCAGGTGGCTTCTCCCGAAGCGGCGATCGACCTGCTGGCTTTGGCGCGGGACAAGGTGGGTGAGGCCGTCAGCACGTTTGAACTGATCCACCGGCAAGGGCTTGATTTCCTGACCGAGGTTCTGCCGGATGTCCGTCAGCCGTTCGCCTCGCCCCCGGAGTGGAGCGTTTTGATCGAGCTGGGTCTGGCTGATGGGCAATCACCATTTGCCGCGTTGGAGGAACTCTTTGTTCGCGCTGAAGAACTCGGTCAGGTTCAGGACGGAGTAATCGCCCAAAGTGAAGCGCAGAGAGCCGATTTGTGGGCGGTGCGCGAACGCATTCCCGAAGCCAATCGTCTGATCGGGTCAGTGTCGAGCCATGATATCTCGATCCCGATTTCCAGAATCCCCGATTTCATTTGCGAAGGCAGAGAATTGATTGCACGCCTGGGGCCCTTCCGGATCAATTGCTTTGGTCATCTTGGTGACGGCAACCTGCATTACAACGTGTTCCCGCCCAAAGGGCGATACCGATCGGAATTTGATGATCAAAGAGGCGCGATCAAGCAGGCCGTCCATGATCTGGTCGATTCCTTCGACGGTTCGGTCAGTGCCGAACATGGGGTCGGGCGCCTCAAGACCAGCGATTTGGAACGCTACTGCGATCCAGCCAAGCTGGGCGCGATGCGGGCCATCAAGCGGGCATTGGACCCGCAGGGCATCATGAATCCCGGCGCGGTTCTGAAAGGGTGAACACGGCCCGAACGTCGGACCGTGCCCGGTTGATTCCTACGATGCAGGCAGGATCACCTTGTCGATCACATGGATCACGCCGTTCTTGGTTTCGATGTCGGCCTGAACCACGTTGGCGTCATTCACCATCACACCCGAATCCAGATCGATCGTAATATCGCCGCCTTGTACGGTTGCAGCCGTCATGTCATCGCTCAGATCACCTGACATCACTTTGCCCGGCACGACATGGTAGGTCAGAATGGCAACCAGCTGATCCTTGTTTTCGGGCTTCAGCAAGTTTTCGACGGTGCCTTCTGGCAAAGCCGCGAACGCATCATCGGTGGGGGCAAACACGGTGAACGGGCCTTCGCCTTTAAGTGTGTCCACCAGTTCGGCGGCCTGAACTGCCGCGACAAGTGTTTCAAAGCTGCCAGCGGCGACGGCTGTGTCGACAATGTCCTTGCCGTGACCATCGGCGAATGCAGCAGTGCTGAAGAGGATCGAGGCGACACCGGCGGCGGCGAATTTGCGGAACATGAGCTAAACTCCCTGGGTTGAAATGCTTCAAGCAGCATCACACAGGGTACGGGACAGCCTGACCACAAGATCACTTATATTGATCCGTTTTGCGGCTTGATCGGCGCGAAAACCAGCCTAAGCCTTTCCGGTTTTTAGCTTCCAGTCACGTTTTTGTGAAAAACTCCTGGTCAGAGTCCTTCGAATTCGCACAGGACATGCACGTCCATGCCCATCTCTTCCAACACTTTACTGCCGCCAAGCTCGGGCAGGTCAATGATGAAGGCGCACGAGACGATTTCGCCCCCAAGCCGCTCGATCAGCTTGATGCCCGCCGCTGCAGTTCCGCCCGTGGCGAGCAGATCGTCAACCACCAGAATTTTTTCGCCGGGTTGGATGGCATCGTCATGGATCTCGACGATCGCCTCTCCGTATTCCAACTTGTAGTCCTGGCTGATTGTCGTGCCGGGCAGTTTGCCTTTCTTGCGGATCGGGACAAAACCGACGCTCAACTGATGTGCAATCGCACCGCCCAGAATGAACCCGCGTGCTTCAAGCCCGACCACTTTGTCAATCTGCTCACCGGCATAGGGGTGCAGCATCTGGTCAATCGCCATCCGAAACCCACGGGGGTCGGCAAACAGGGTTGTCACATCCCGAAACATGATCCCTTCATGCGGGAAATCGACGATGGTTCGGATATAATCTTTGACAGATTTGTTTCTGGACATGGACCAACCTTTTAGCGTCAAACACAGGTATTGTGTTTGGCCCAACAGGGTTGGCCATGCAAGGAACAATTCCACGGCTGGATCAGCACGGGAGTGAGGTTGCAGCGTTGAGCAGGCCAAAAACCGAGTCAACTTGTGCGCCGGCCAAGATAAGTCTCCGACCCATTTTCTTGCTTGCTGCCACCTGTTCCAAACAGTTCCACGCTCGAATTTCCGGTAGCGCAATGAGCAATCTGTTTGGTTTGCAATTCGACATGTCCGTGTCTCAGGCGCGGTCGGCTTCAATTGCGAGGAGCTGGCTCAAGAACGGTCCGAAGGTGGCAAGGTTCATTGTCAATGTCCTGTCCTTGCCGTTAAGTGCCCGATAACGACAAAAACTATGCTATGGATATGCACAGCATCGCCAGATAGAGCTTAACTTCGTTGGGAAAAATACACGTGGCCAGGAATGAAGGCAAAGGATCGGCCAAGAAAAACAGTCAGTTGGTCTTACGCCTCGACAGGGATGAACGTGACTCGTTTGTCGAGCTTTGCAAAGAGCTGGACACGTCGGCTGCGCGCGAAATCCGCAGATTTATCCGTGGATTCATGAAAGAGCACGCCGAAGACTGATGCGGTGTCAGGCCGGTCGGCGTAGGACCGCCGTGGCCATACCCATGCCGATCAAGGTCAACCCGCCAAACCGTGTCATCGCAGTGATTACGCTGGCGCGGCCGATCAAACGCCGCAACCTGTCTGCCAACAGGGCGTAGGCCAACGCGTTCAACCAGGCCAGCCCGACGAATGTGGCAATCAGGATGACGAACTGAGGTCCAAGCGGTTCAGCGGGGCGTATGAACTGCGGCACAAAGGCAATGAAGAAGGCAATGGATTTCGGGTTCAGGGCTGTGACGGCGGCTGCGTGGCCAAATACGCTGCGCGCTGTGACATCCCGCCCGGTGTCGACCATGTTCAATCCACCGGCTGGCGCACTGCGCAACAGCTTGATCCCAAGCCAGACCAGATAGGCCGCGCCCACCCATTTGAGAACGGAAAACAACGTGGCCGAAGCCAGAACAAGCGCGCCAAGCCCCAGCAAAGATGCGGTCATGGCCAAAAGATCGCCCACCGCCACCCCCGTGGCCGATGCGACGGCGACACTGCGCCCCTTGGACAGGGCATAGCTGAGAACCAGCAACACCGTCGGGCCGGGGAGCAGCAGCAAAGCCGTAGATGCAGCCACAAAGGCCAGCCAGACTTCAAAAGGCATGATGCGGTTCCTTTACTCAACTCAATTCATACAGATTTTCTGTCATACTACGAATTGGATTCAAGTCGACAATGTCGGATTCAATTTCCCTCGAGGCGCTAAAACAGGCCAAATACGCAAAACGCATTACGCTCGAAACCCAAGAAGTCGCAGGAAACACTTAAAGAAAAATGCCAGGGAACGTTCCGTTCTGACAAACCGGCAGGACAACAAACCTTACCAGTACCCTGTGCCAGGCCGGGTTTCGGCGCGATTTCCAGCCATCAGTAGCAAAACCGGGCGTTTACATCACACGCCCGGCCACCGCATCCAACTTGGCCATAAGCGCCGGGTCGCGCTTTTCCGGTGCGGTCAGGATCGCGTATTCCAGCGCCCGGTCGCAACCGTGCGGGCAGGGTGTTCGTTCGGCCCCCAGAAGGGACGGCAGGCCCTTGACCAGTGCGCGGCCTTTTTCGGCATTGCCGGTCAGGGTGGCGATGATCGTGGTCACGTCCACCTCGCCATGGTCCGGGTGCCAGCTGTCATAATCGGTGACCATCGCGATCGACGCGTAACACAGCTCGGCCTCGCGGGCGAGTTTCGCCTCGGGCATGTTGGTCATGCCGATCACGTCACAGCCCCATTGCTCGCGATACATCCTGGATTCCGCAAGGCTTGAAAACTGGGGGCCCTCCATCGCCAGATAGGTGCCGCCCCGGTGGATTGTGATGCCGGCGGCCTTACCTGCCGTCTCGCATGCGTCCGACAGGCGTGGGCAGGTGGGGTGAGCAACGCTGACATGGGCAACGCAGCCCGTTTCGAAAAAGCTTTTGTCCCGTGCAAAAGTGCGATCGATGAACTGATCGACAATCACGAAGTCACCCGGTGCCATATGTTCGCGGAACGATCCGCAGGCCGACACCGAGATCACGTCCGTCACGCCCAACCGTTTCAGCGCATCGATATTGGCGCGATAAGGTACATCGGTGGGTGAATGCACATGACCGCGCCCATGACGTGGCAGAAAGGCCATTTCGATACCGTCAAGCGACCCTGTCAGGATCTGGTCTGACGGCGTTCCCCATGGGGTCTCAACCTCTACCCATTCCGGGTTTTCCAGCCCATCGATGTCATAGATGCCCGATCCGCCGATGACGGCTATTCTGGTTTGGGTCACTGTCCTGCTCCGCCTGAATATCTGATGTTGAATTTGTGCGGGTTCAGCCCGGATTTGACAAGAGGCCTATTCCCGTAACGTCAACAGGTTGCGCTGCTGCGATTGCACGGTGAAATCATCCCAGACCGCGCCAAACATGCCCAGAGACCAGGTCAGATCCTGTGATTGTCCGTGCCGGTCTCGAAACACAAAGCGGAACGCATCGCCGGTCAGCATGGCGTCCAAAAGCGCCTCGGCACGTTGGTCTTCGAAGGTACAGCCAAGCCCGGTCAGGCATCCGGGGCGCCGCGTGCGCCATATGGCTTCTTCGCCGTTGTCGATGCGAAATCCGGATGGGTTGAAGAAAGTGCCCGGCTCGATCCCGAATTCAACTTTGAAACCTTCAGGTTCGGGCGTAATGAAAACGAACTGTGCCGCAAATTTTGGCCGAAAGGAAAACACCTCTGCCCGTCGGATGTAACACCGCTGCCGCAGGGTGTTGTCTTCTTCGCGCTCGTCACAGATCGAATTCCAGATGCCGAAAATCTCGTGATGCGTTACCCGCCAGTTGCCGGCCGTGTCATTGCCATCCAAATCCTGTGCAAGGACGGGAAGGGCCGGGAACAGTAAGAAGAGGATCCAACGCATGGCCTCACATGTTGTGGCTTCATCATGGTTCTGCAAATCAACTTGCCGCGAGCGTCACGTATGCGCCACACGCATGGCTGCATCCCGTTTTATGCAGTAGCTCAATGCCGGCGCGCCAGCTACAACGACGCCTTCGCGCGAACATATAATCCTATAGGACTGTCTGATGCCCCGAGCCTTGCTGGCAAGCTTTGCCAATCGCCTCGCCATTCCCGATCTGCGCTGGGTTCCAGATGAAGGGCTGACCGTCTCACGCCTGCGGATCGAGCTGCTGTCCGGCCTGACTGTTGCTCTTGCACTGGTGCCCGAGGCGGTGGCCTTTGCCTTTGTGGCGGGTGTGCACCCGCTGGTCGGTCTTTATGCGGCGTTTTTGGTCGGTTTGATCACCGCACTGATCGGTGGACGGCCGGGCATGATCTCGGGCGCGACCGGCGCGCTTGCGGTTGTCATGGTGGCACTGGTGGCCGAGCATGGGGTTGAATACCTGTTCGCGACCGTTGTTCTTATGGGAATCCTTCAGGTCATCGCCGGGGCGATGCATTGGGGGCGCTTCATCCGTTTGGTGCCGCATCCTGTCATGCTGGGCTTTGTGAACGGTCTGGCCATCGTGATCTTTCTTGCCCAGATGGGGCAGTTCAAAGTGCCCGGAACCATGGAAAATACCGGTCATGGCATGGGCGGCGGCGAATGGTTGTCCGGGATGCAGCTTTACACCATGTTGGGTCTTGTCGGGCTGACAATGGCAGTGATCTGGGTCATGCCCCGGATTACACGCATCATTCCTGCGCCGCTGGCCGGTATTCTGGTTGTCGCGGCAATCGTGATCGGTTTTGGCCTTGATGTGCCGCGCGTCGGCGATCTGGCATCGATCGAAGGCGGCCTGCCTTCCTTCCATATTCCAATGGTTCCTCTGAACTGGGAAACCTTTGAGATCATCCTGCCATATGCAGTCATTCTGGCCGCCATCGGCCTGATCGAATCCTTGCTGACCCTGAACCTTGTGGGTGAGATCACAGGCAAGCGTGGTGGGGCGTCTCAGGAATGCATCGCGCAGGGCGCATCGAATATCGTGACCGGATTTTTCGGCGGCATGGGCGGTTGCGCGATGATCGGGCAGTCGATGATCAACGTGAAATCCGGCGGGCGTACTCGTATTGCCGGAATTGCAGCAGCGCTTTTCCTGCTGGTCTTCATCCTGTTCGCATCACCCCTGATCGAACAAATCCCGCTGGCCGCGCTGGTTGGCGTGATGTTCATGGTTGTGATCGGCACCTTTGCGTGGAACTCGTTCAAAATTCTGCGCAAAGTACCAATGACCGATGCGTTCGTCATCGTTCTGGTCACTGTCGTAACGGTGATGGAGGACTTGGCCGTTGCCGTTGTGGTCGGCGTCATCGTCTCGGCGCTGGCCTATGCCTGGAACAATGCCAAGCGCATTCATGCGGTCACGCGTGACTCCGAGACCGAGAAAGGCGCGAAAGTCTATGAAATTCAGGGGCCGTTGTTCTTTGGGTCCTCTGACGGCTTTATCGAACTGTTCGACGTCCCGAACGATCCCGAAACCGTCATCATCGATTTCGCCGAAAGCCGCGTGGTGGATCAGTCCGCGCTGCAAGCCATCGAGAATATCGCAGGAAAATACGAGGCAGCAGGCAAACGAGTCATGCTTCGCCACCTGAGCCGGGATTGTCACAAACTGCTGAACAAAGCCGGACACCTCATGGTCGACAGTGATGATGACCCGGACTACGAACTGGCGGTAGATTACTCTGTCCGCACCGGTATTCTGGGCGGGCACTGACTTCGAAAGGCGGCCAATCAGGCCGCCTTTTTCAAGGGTCCAAGCGCTCCAGCTTATCGATATCTCCCGTCAGCAGAGCGCTTTCGGCTTCGGCGATCAGTTCGGCTGGCCAATCCCACCACTTTAAAGCAAGCAACCGCTCGATTGTGTCGGCGTCAAACCGGTATCGCCGTACTTCGGCAGGATTGCCCGAGACGATCGCATACGGCGGGATGGTTCCACGCACGACTGAACCCGCGCCGATTATCGCTCCGTCACCGATACTGGCTCCTGGCATGATCAGCGCGCCATAGCCGATCCAGACATCATTGCCGATCACGGTTTCGCGGACGTCCGGCTGGAATTCCAGCATCTGTTCCGGATCGAAAACCGGAAAGGGAAAGCAGGTTATCCCATCCATCGCATGACTTGCCGAGGCTGTCACAAAGCGGACGCCGTGGGCAATTTGGCAAAACTTTCCCAAAACCAGCTTTTCGCGCGAGAACTCGAACAGGTAAGGGGCCAACCGATTGGCCCAATCCTCGGGTTCGTCAAAATCTGATGCGTAGGTGTAATCTCCCACCTGAATTCTGGGGTGGTTGATAACTCGTGACAGAAAGGCCGTTCCTTTATGTTCCGTGCCGTCAGGCAGAGTGACAGGATATCGGCGCGCAGCGTCAGGCAGGGGCATCAGTCATCCGGTCTCGAAAGGCTGAACAACTCGGAAACGACAGAGTAATCGCGATACCCAAGCCGCGCCAAAGGTTGGAACGAGGTCACGTCAAACTTGCCATCCCGAATATGATCGTCGTGCAGGTGTACACCCGTCACTTCGCCAAACACCACCCTATTGGCTTCACCGGGCAGCGTGACGATCTGGGTCAGCTTGCATTCCAGCGCAGCTGGAACCCCTTCGATCCGTGCGCAGGGTATGGTTTCGCATTCTATGGGTGAAAGCCCGGCATGCGAGAACTCATCAACTTCTTTCGGCAACCCGGCCGAACTTGCATTCATTGCGTCCCGATGCGCTTGGGCCACGACATTTACGCAAAACACGCCCGTGGCCTCGATATTGGCGATGCTGTCCTTGCCGGCGTTCTGATCCTGTTTGGTGCCGGTCGAGGCAAACATGACCTGTGGTGGCGTATAGGCGACGCCGTTAAAGAAGGAATAGGGTGCCAGATTGTTGACCCCATCCGCGTCCCGAGTCGAAATCCAGCCAATCGGGCGCGGCGTGATGATGGCGTTGAACGGGTTGTGCGGCAATCCGTGGCCGTCTTCGGGGCGGTAGAACATCTGATCTCCAAGCGTTTGCCCAAGGCGTAGCGAAGTGCTAGGGCGATTGCCAGCAAGTAAATGAGGGCAGGGTGCAGCAATTCGGGATCAGGCCGGAAGAACCGGACGACTGGTGGGAGGTCGAAGCCCTGTATGACCTGTGTTTTGCGCCGGGTCGCGAGGCTTTGTCGTCCTACCGCTTGCGTGATGATGTACCGCCGGTTGCGGGCTTGTCTTTGGTCGTGCGCGACGGTCAGGGGATTCTGGCCGGTGCGATCCGGTTCTGGCCTGTTCATGTTGGTGATCATGATGCTCTGCTGCTGGGGCCGGTTGCCGTGCACCCCACCCACCAAGGTGAAGGCCTGGGTGGATATCTGATACATGCAGGAGTCGAAGCGGGGCGCACCCGCGGTTGGCAGAGGGTCATGCTGGTCGGGGATCAGCCCTATTACAGCCGGTTCGGTTTCACGCGATTGCACGCGGTCGAAATGCCTCCGCCCACCAACCCTGACCGGGTTTTGGGGCTGGAACTGGTGCCCGGCGCCTGGTCCGGGGTTCAGGGCGCGGTGACACGTTGGAGCCGCTGACCTATTGAAACCATGCTGCGCAACGCCGATGTTGAAAGGCAGGAGGGCGTGAATGCAGAACGTTGTTCTTGTTGAAAACGTGGATACCGAGGCCGAACTGGATCGTTTGGCGGATCACTACCGGTCCGCCGGAGGGGTCGGCGTGAAACTTCTCAACAAACTTGGGGGGTCAGCCGAGTCTTTGCTGGAGCAATTGCCAGAACCCGTTCGGAATGGCCTGACAGGCGCAACCGAGCAGGCGTTATGGCTGGCGATGCATGCGGCCGAGGGCTCGCGGCGCGCGGTTCCTGATCAACAGCCCTGGGTCAATACCGCGCTGACGACTGCCATGGGTGCGGCCGGGGGGCTGGGCGGCGTTTCGACAGCCTTGATGGAGCTGCCCGCGACAACCGCGATGCTGCTGCGTGCCATTCAAGGGGCCGCCGCGCGCGAGGGGTTTGATCCCTCTGCCGAAAACGTAAAGTTCGATTGCGTTCGCGTCTTGTCGGCAGCTGGACCATTGTCGCATGATGATGGGGCAGACCTGGGGTTTTTCTCGGTCCGGCTGACCCTGACCGGACCGGCCATGCAACGCCTGATTGCCGCCGTTGCGCCGCGTTTTTCGATAGTACTGGGGCAAAAGCTTGCAGCCCAGTCCGTTCCTGTGCTGGGGGCATTGGCCGGCGGTGGCACGAATTATGTCTACACGCGCTACTACCAACAGATAGCGCGCGTGCATTTCGGTTTGCGCCGGTTGGCAATTGACGCTGACATCCCCCATGAGGATCTGGCACGGCGGCTTTCTGCCCGAATGTAGGCGATATCCTGGGCGACGTGAGTGACTTGGCGTGTGATACTTCATGTGGTATGATTGCAGGTGGCAGCCGCTAGATTGGGTGAGCGTACCAATTTGGATGGCTGACGTTCGACCGAAAGGGAGCGTCGCTTGATGAAAGCACGATTGTTGCTTCATGACCTTCCAAAAGCTGCAAGGCAGCCAGTTTTGCGGCAATCCTCGGCTTTGTGTTTCCGGATCAAGCGCGGCCGTCCCAAGATTCTGTTGGTCGCGACACGCAAGGCACGGCGATGGATCATTCCCAAAGGATGGCTCATCCCCGGTCTGAGCCCGCAGGAAACCGCATTGCAAGAGGCTTGGGAAGAGGCGGGCGTATCTGGTCGGATCAGCGGGGTGCGACTGGGGCAGTTCCTGCACCACAAACATCATTCGAACCGGCCTCCATCCTTATGTCTGGTGGATGTTTTTCCAGTGCATGTAAGCGCTGTGTCGCAGGAATACCCGGAAAAGACCGAGCGTCGGCGCAAATGGTTTTCGCCAAAAAAAGCGGCGCTAAAGGTCGATTCTCATGAGCTCGCTGAATTGTTGCGCGACTTTAAGCCGTACTCACATTGAAGTAGCATCTGATAGGCTTGATATTGTCACCTTGATCGGTATCTATTCGCCAATCGTTTTTTTGGACTGAACATGATTCAATACGCGTTGAAATGCAGCGAAGGCCACAGTTTCGACAGTTGGTTCCAATCCGCAGAAGCCTATGACAAGCTGGCCTCTGTGGGTATGGTCACCTGCGCGGTTTGCGGGTGCACGCAGGTCGAGAAAGCGGTCATGACGCCTCGCGTCCGCCCGGCGCGGAATGCCCGGAAGAAAAGTGAAATCCGTTCCACTCCGGAAGAAAAGATCGACGTTGCAACGCCATCGCCCGAAATCGAGAAGGTTTTGGCCGAGATGCGCCGCCATGTCGAAGAAAACTCGGATTATGTCGGGAAAGATTTCGCCAGCGAGGCGCGCAAGATTCATCTGGGCGAGGCTCCGGAGCGTGCCATCTACGGAGAAGCCAAGCTGGATGAGGCGAAATCCCTGATCGAAGATGGCGTGCCGGTGGCTCCGCTGCCGTTTGTCCCCAGCAGAAAGACCAATTGATCATGCACATCATGATCACCGGCGCCAATCGCGGCATCGGGCAAGCCCTGGCAAAGCATTACGTGAACCAGGGTGACAAGGTCACTGGGACGGCGCGTGACGGCAGCATGCAGGTGCGTCTGGATGTGTCCGATCCCGTGCAGCAATCCGCCATGGCAGAACAGATGAAAGACCAGCCTGTCGATCTGCTGGTCTGCAATGCCGGCGTGTATCTGGACAAGGGGCATTCGATCGATGGCTACCCGGCCGACATGTGGGCGCAAAGCTTTGCGGTAAATGTCACGGGGGTCTTTCTGACTATACAGACCCTGTTGCCCAACCTGCGCGCCGCGGGCGGTAAAGTTGCGATCCTTTCGTCGAAAATGGCGTCGCACACACTTGCGCCGGGTGGCAGTTATATCTACCGCTCATCCAAAGCGGCGGCTCTGAACCTTGGGCGGAATCTGGCGATGGATCTCAAAGATGACGGGATTGCCGTCGGCATCTATCATCCGGGCTGGGTTCAGACGGATATGGGCGGTGCAGCGGCGGATATCGATGTGGATCAGGCCGTGTCCGGCCTGATTGAACGATTTGATGCCTTGTCGCTAAGCACAACGGGCTGTTTTGAAACCTATGACGGGCAACCGCACGCCTACTGAGAGGCCAATGCGGCTTTGGGGATTTCGAAGACCTCACCAGGTTCAATGTAGACCACCATCATATCGCCTCGCGTTTCATGTGAGATTTTCGAGGTCGAATTGCTGGATTCCGGCACACCATCCTTGAAATAGATATTGCGCACATGTCCGCCTCCCAGGGCCACTGCGACCGTTATGTTTCCGTCATCATGGCGGCGCA
This sequence comes from Ruegeria sp. HKCCSP346, assembly GCF_017872595.1. Classification (NCBI taxonomy): domain Bacteria; kingdom Pseudomonadati; phylum Pseudomonadota; class Alphaproteobacteria; order Rhodobacterales; family Roseobacteraceae; genus Ruegeria; species Ruegeria sp. HKCCSP346. Next base: position 26,614 of record NZ_JAEDOT010000006.1, on the reverse strand, counting down.
GTTCCGCGTGGCAGCTTTGTACGGGATCACCGGCATTTGCAGCGCAGGGAATTGTGCCCAACGCGTTCTTGCCGTCCGTCCCGGCAACACTCGCGACCTGGGCCAGTGCAGGCGATGACAATAGGGCAAAGGCGAGGGCTAGGCGAAACATGAGGAACCTCTTGATCTGGTTGTTATCCTTAGGCTGACATCGCGCCGGTGCAATGTAAAGCGGCCCTGCGCCGCAGGCAGAACTCCTTTGCGCCCTTGCCCTTGCGGTGCCCCTCGCTTATGAGGCACGGAACGTCAAATCCAAGGCGCGGAGACTTTTGCCCCCATGCCCGTACTCGTAATGAAATTCGGCGGCACATCGGTCGCCAATCTGGACCGCATCCGCCGCGCCGCCAAACGTATCGGCGTTGAAGTTGCCAAGGGCTATGACGTGATCGTCATCGTCTCGGCCATGTCGGGCAAGACCAACGAGCTTGTGGGCTGGGTGAACGAAACGTCGCCTCTGTTCGACGCCAGGGAATACGACGCGGTCGTGTCCTCGGGCGAGAATGTTACCGCTGGACTGATGGCGCTGACCTTGCAGGAAATGGACATCCCCGCGCGCAGCTGGCAGGGCTGGCAGGTGCCGCTGCTGACCACCAGCGCGCACAGTCAGGCGCGGATCGAGGAAATCCCGACCGAGAACCTGAATCAGAAATTCGGCGAAGGAATGCGCGTTGCCGTGGTTGCAGGCTTCCAAGGGATCAGCCCCGAAGGCCGCATCACCACGCTGGGTCGGGGTGGGTCGGATACCACGGCGGTTGCCTTTGCGGCAGCCTTCGACGCCGAACGCTGCGACATCTATACGGACGTTGATGGCGTCTATACCACCGATCCGCGCATCTGCGAAAAGGCACGCAAGCTGGACCGCATCTCGTTCGAAGAAATGCTGGAACTGGCGTCGCTTGGTGCCAAGGTGCTGCAAACCCGCTCGGTCGAACTTGCGATGCGATACAAAGTCAAACTGCGCGTTCTCTCAAGTTTTGAAGAACAATCCGATGAGGCCGGCACGCTGGTCTGCGACGAGGAGGATATCATGGAATCCAATGTTGTGGCCGGTGTGGCCTATTCCCGCGACGAGGCGAAAATGACCGTTGTTTCCGTGGCGGACCGCCCCGGCATCGCCACGACAATCTTCTCGGCGCTCAGCGAAGAGGGTGTGAACGTCGACATGATCGTCCAGAACATCTCGGACGAGGGGCGTACGGACATGACCTTTTCCTGTCCCACCGATCAGGTGGCACGCGCCGAAAAAGCGCTGCTGGAGATCAAGGAAAAGGGCGAGCTGAACTATGCCGAACTGGTTGCAGACACTGATGTCTGCAAGGTCTCGGTTGTGGGTATCGGGATGCGCTCGCAATCGGGCGTGGCGGCCAAGATGTTCAAGGTGCTCTCGGATGAGGGGATCAACATCAAGGTCATTACAACCTCCGAGATCAAAATTTCCGTCCTTGTCGACAGGAAATACATGGAACTTGCTGTTCAGGCACTGCATGATGCCTTTGAACTGGACAAGGCGGCCTGAGCTTATCGGCCAAAGGTATCGCCTGACACACTAAATCGGTTGGGCCATGGCGGACGGCACGGAAACAGAATCCCGCAAGCTGCTGCGGCGGTTGCGCGAAGAAATGGCGAGCGAAGCCGCCGGTCAGGAACGTCTTGACCGGATCACGCACCTGATTGCCGACAGCATCAGGGCCGAGGTGTGTTCCATCTATCTGTTTCGCGATGAGGACACGCTGGAACTTTGCGCGACCGAGGGGCTGTCTCCGGAAGCGGTTCATAAAACCCGGATGCGCATGGGCGAAGGTCTTGTGGGGCGGGTCGCCAAGTTCGGCAAGGTCGTCAACACCGCCGACGCGCCGTCGGCCAAGGGCTTCCGTTACATGCCGGAAACCGGCGAGGAGCGGTACTCCTCGTTCCTGGGTGTGCCGGTTCAACGCCTTGGGGAAAAGCTGGGCGTTCTGGTCGTCCAGTCCCGCGAGGCGCGCGAGTTTTCCGCAGATGAGGTCTATGCACTGGAAGTGGTCGCCATGGTGCTGGCCGAAATGGCCGAGCTTGGCGCCTTTGTCGGCGAAGGCGCGGCCCTGTCGCCCCTGCACCAGCAATCGGTTCTGCTGCGCGGCGGCCCGGCGCAGGAAGGGTCTGCCGAAGGGCATGTCTGGCTGCACGAACCCCGCGTGGTGGTTACCAACCCCATTGCCGAAGACCCTCACCGGGAACGCGAACGTTTGGTCGATGCGGTGGAAGAACTGCGCGTCGGTGTCGACAAGATGCTCGAAATTTCGCAGGGCGGCGACAAGGAACAGCTGAAGGTCCTGGAAGCTTACCGCATGTTTGCCAATTCCAAAGGCTGGATGCGGCGGATGGAGGAAGACATAGCCCTGGGTCTCAGCGCCGAAGCCGCAGTGGAGAAAGAACAATCCCAGGCCCGTGCGCGCATGGGACAGGTCACCGATCCGTACTTGCGTGAACGTCTTGCGGATCTGGACGATCTCAGCAATCGCCTGCTGCGCATCCTGACTGGGCAAGGCAAGACGGACAGTGCTGATCTGCCACCCGATCCGATCCTGATCGCGCGCAATATCGGCCCCGGCGACTTGCTGGAATACGGACGGGCGCTGAAGGGGATCGTGCTTGAAGAAGGCTCTGTCGGCAGTCATGCCACGATTGTTGCACGGGCGCTTGCGATTCCTTTGGTCGTGCATGTGGGCCGGATCACCACCGAGGCACTGAACGGAGATCACATTCTGGTGGATGGTGATCAAGGTGTTGTGCATCTGCGCCCGGAAGACAGTGTGGTCAGTGCCTTCCGCGACAAGATCGCGATGCAGGCAAAGGCGCAGGAACGTTATGCGTCGATCCGCGAAACACCCTGCGTGACGCGCGATGGCTCGCGGATTAACCTTGTGATGAATGCAGGTCTGATGGCCGATCTGCCATCGCTTGGCACCTCGGGCGCCGAGGGCGTTGGCCTGTTCCGCACTGAACTGCAATTCCTGATCCGCAACCAGATGCCGAAACGGTCAGAACTGGTCAGCCAGTATCAGCGCGTTCTGGACGCGGCAGGTGGCAAAAGGGTGGTATTCCGGACACTCGACATCGGGTCGGACAAGGTTCTGCCCTATATGAAGCACGTGGCGGAACCAAACCCGGCGCTGGGCTGGCGCGCCATTCGGGTCGGTCTGGACAAGCGCGGCGTCATGAGGATGCAGTTGCAGGCCCTGCTGCGCGCCGCCAATGGTCGACCGCTGACCATCATGTTCCCTTTTGTCGCGCAGGCCGAGGAATATCGCGAAGCCCGTTGGGAAGTGAACAAAACCATCGAGCGGGAAAAACGGTTGGGTCATGTGCTGCCCGAGATGCTTGAAGTTGGCGCGATGCTGGAAACGCCGTCGCTGGCCTTCGCGCCGCAGAAATTCTTTGACGAAGTGGACTTCATTTCGATTGGCGGGAACGATCTAAAGCAGTTCTTCTTTGCTGCTGACCGTGAAAACGAACTGGTCCGGCGTCGCTATGACACGCTGAATGTCAGCTTCCTGAGCCTGATGGAACGCATCGTCGAACGCTGCGATATCTCGGACACGCCACTCAGCTTCTGTGGCGAAGATGCAGGCCGCCCGGTCGAGGCCTTGTGCCTTGCGGCGATGGGGATACGGACGCTGTCGATGCGGCCTGCCTCGATCGGCCCGGTCAAAAGCCTGCTGTTGCGGTCCAATCTGACGGAGGTTCGCAAAATCATCGCTGACGCGCGCCACCGCGGAGAGCAATCGGTGCGTCCTGCGGTCATGGACTGGCTGCGCCATCAGACCTGATGCGCTAAACGGCACGGTTTCTTCAAACTGTGCTTGATTTTTCATGGGCGGCTTTCTAATAGACAGGCAGTGTTAGCGATAACATGTCAGGTTTTGCGGGGTATCACGCCGTGCTAAGCTGATATCGGCAAATTCAGAAGGAGCCTGTGATGGTTTCACGCGTAATTCCGGTAGAGCCATTTGATCTGGTACTCTTCGGTGCGACCGGCGATCTGGCGCAGCGTAAAATCCTGCCGGGCCTGTACCATCGCTTCGAGGTCGGCCAAATGCCCGACGGCGCGCGGATCATCGGTACGGCACGCTCTGATATCGACAATGACGGGTTTCGCGATCAGGTCCGAAAATCGATGGAACAGTTCGCGCCCGGTTTTTCCCGGGAAACAATGGATCGGTTCCTTGCCCATGTCGAATATGTGCCCGTGGATGCGCTGGGCGAGGCCGGGTGGTCCGACCTGAAAGAACGGATGCGCGAAGACGTCGTGCGGGCCTTTTATTTGTCCGTTGGTCCAAGCCTTTTTTCGGGTATCGCGCAGCGGCTGCATGACACCGGTCTTGCGACACCGGACAGCCGCATTGTCGTCGAAAAACCATTTGGGCACGACCTTGCCTCGGCGAAGGCGCTGAACGAAGGCTTGCGTGCCTGTTTCGAAGAACATCAGATTTACCGGATCGACCATTATCTGGGCAAAGAGACCGTGCAGAATCTGATGGCGCTGCGCTTTGCCAACTCGCTGTTCGAACCGCTCTGGAATTCGACCCATATCGACCACGTGCAGATCACGGTGGCCGAGACCGTAAGCGTCGAAGGGCGCGGGGCCTATTACGATCAGTCCGGCGCAATGCGGGACATGGTCCAGAACCATCTGGTGCAGTTGCTGTGTCTGACCGCAATGGAACCGCCTTCGAAATTCTCGCCCAACGCGGTGCGCGATGAAAAGGTCAAGGTGATCGAAGCGCTCGAGCCCGTGGCCCAGTCTGACATCGCGCGCGGTCAGTATCGGGCCGATAAGGGCGTGGGCGGTTATGTCGATCATGTCGGCAACCCCGCCAGCCGAAGCGAAAGCTTCATCGCCCTCAAGGTTCATATCGGCAACTGGCGTTGGGCAGGTGTGCCGTTCTATCTGCGTACTGGCAAGCGTCTGCGCGCGCGGGAATCCGAAATTGCGGTGTTCTTCCGCGATCCGCCGCACACGATTTTTCCCAATGTCGGCCCTCTGCACGGAAACGTTCTGGTGATCCGGTTGCAACCTGACGAAGGCATCACCCTGCGCACCACGATCAAGGATCCGGGACCGGGGGGCTTCCGGCTGTCGGATGTTGCGCTGGACATGAGCTTTGCCGATGCGCTTGGGGCCGAAGCGCAAGCCCCCGACGCTTATGAGCGGCTGATCATGGATGTCATCCGTGGCGATCAGACACTGTTCATGCGTGGGGACGAGGCCGAGGCCGCCTGGGCCTGGGTCGATCCCATCATTCAGGGCTGGGAGCAGCGCGGAGACCGCCCGTCCCGGTACGATCAGGGCAGTTCAGGCCCCGAAGAAGCATTGATGCTGATGCATCGCGATGGGCGCCGCTGGCGTCAGATCGGAGGGTAATCATGGTTCACTCAGTCATTTCCGATGTCACCAAACGGATCATCGACCGCAGCGCCGATCTGCGCGGCCCACATCTTGAACGGATGGAGCAAGCCAGATCCAAGGGTCCTGCCCGTGCGCATCTGTCCTGTAGCGGTCAGGCCCATGCCTATGCGGGCGCGGGCGAGGATCAGCAATCGATGGCCACCGGCACTGCGGGCAATCTGGGTATTGTCACCGCCTATAATGACATGCTTTCGGCTCATCAGCCGTTTGAACGCTATCCCGCCCTGATCCGCGATGCGATCCGTGCCGCCGGCGGAACGGCACAGGTGGCAGGCGGTGTGCCAGCCATGTGCGACGGTGTCACCCAGGGCGAAGCGGGGATGGAGCTGTCGCTGTTCTCACGCGACGTCATCGCGTTGGCAACCGGTGTGGCGCTTAGCCACAACACCTATGACGCGGCTGTTTTTCTTGGGGTGTGCGACAAGATTGTGCCCGGCTTGATCATCGGCGCGCAGGCCTTTGGCCATCTGCCTGCCGTATTCCTGCCCGCAGGCCCGATGACCAGCGGCTTGCCGAACGACGAAAAAGCCAAGGTCCGACAGAAATTCGCCGCCGGGGAAGTGGGCCGCGAAGAGCTGATGAAGGCTGAAATGGCGGCCTATCACGGCCCCGGTACCTGTACCTTTTATGGCACCGCCAATACCAACCAGATGCTGATGGAGTTTATGGGGCTGCACCTGCCGGGCTCCAGCTTCGTCAATCCGAATACCCCGTTGCGTGACGCCCTGACCGAGGAAGGCGCGCGCCGTGCCCTGTCGCTCAGCGCGTTGGGCAACAGCTACACTCCGGTCTGTCAGGTTCTGGACGAGCGCGCTTTCGTCAATGGCATCGTCGGTCTGATGGCAACCGGTGGTTCAACCAATCTGCTGATCCACCTGATCGCCATGGCGCGCGCTGGTGGTATCGTGCTGGACTGGCAGGATTTTTCCGATATTTCCGCTGTGGTGCCGCTGGTCGCGCGGGTCTATCCCAACGGCCTGGCGGATGTGAACCATTACCACGCGGCCGGCGGCCTTGGGTACACGATCGGTACTCTGCTTGAACAAGGCTTGCTGCACCCGGACACGCTGACCGTCGCAGGTCAGGGGCTGCACAACTATACCAAGGAACCCAAACTGATCGATGGCGAGTTGATCTGGCAGGATGGTTCGGGACACAGCCTGAACGAAAAGATCCTGCGCCCAGCCAATGACCCGTTCCAACCCACCGGGGGCCTGTCGCGCCTGACCGGCAATCTGGGCACTGGGGTTATGAAAGTATCAGCCGTAGCGCCGGAACATCAGGTCGTCGAAGCACCCGTGCGGGTGTTCCACGATCAGGATGAGGTGAAAGCCGCCTTCAAAGCCGGAGAGTTCACAGATGACGTTATCGTCGTGGTCCGGTTTCAGGGCCCCAAGGCCAACGGGATGCCGGAACTGCACTCGCTGACGCCCATGCTGTCGATCCTGCAGGGCCGGGGCCAGAAAGTGGCTCTGGTCACCGATGGCCGCATGTCTGGCGCTTCCGGCAAAGTACCCGCCGCCATCCATGTTGTCCCCGAGGCGCTCGACCGCGGCCCCATTGCATACCTTCAGGACGGTGACGTCCTGCGCGTCGACGCGGTCAGGGGTGATCTGGAAATCCTCACCGCAGGCGTTCTGGACCGGTCCCCCGCGACCGCCGACCTGTCCGCCAATCAACACGGCGCTGGGCGCGATCTTTTTGGTGCGTTCCGCCAGAATGTCGGCTCGGCCGACACCGGTGCCAGCGTTTTCGGAGTTTAACCTCATGTCCAAATCCCAACGCACCCGCGAAATCTGCGCTATGGCACCCATTGTTCCGGTTCTGGTTGTCGATGATGTCGCGCAGGCCCGCCCGCTGGCCGAGGCATTGGTCGCCGGCGGCTTGCCCGCGCTTGAGGTCACCTTGCGCACGCCCGCCGCGCTCGACGCGATCCGCGCGATGGCCAAGGTGCCGGGCGGCGTGGTCGGCGCAGGTACGCTGGTCACACCCGAAGACGTCTGCGCCGCCAAAAAGGCGGGCGCGCAGTTCGGCGTTTCCCCCGGTGCCACGGATGCCCTGATCGCGGCCTGCGAAGCCGAAGACCTGCCGCTGTTGCCCGGCGCCGCGACGGCAAGCGAGGCTATGGCGTTGCTGGAAAAAGGCTATGACATGTTGAAATTCTTCCCGGCCGAGGCCTCGGGCGGCGCGCCCGCGCTCAAGGCAATCGGCGCGCCGCTCCCCCAGATCAGCTTTTGCCCGACCGGGGGCGTGTCCCCCGCCAACGCCCGCGACTACCTGTCATTGCCCAACGTGATCTGCGCTGGCGGAAGCTGGGTCGCACCAAAGCAACTGGTCGAAAACGGCGACTGGGCCGGGATCGAGACACTTGCGCGCGAGGCGTCGAAGCTGGCGGATTGACGCCGCGCGACCCCTCGGTAATGTGGGCGTCAATTCATACAGGTTGACCCCATGACACAGACAGTTTCCCTTTCCCAGGGGCGGACATATTTGGCCATTCCGGGCCCTTCGGTCATGCCGGACGCGGTATTGCAAGCCATGCACCGTCCGTCGCCTAACATCTATGATGGCGAACTTATTGATATGATGCCCGGCCTGACGCGCGATCTGTGCCGGGTTGCCCGCACAAATCACAACGTTGCCATCTATATCGCCAATGGTCACGGCACCTGGGAGGCCGCTCTGTCCAACGTGATCGCCCCAGGCGAAACCGTTCTAGCTCCTGCCTCGGGCCGGTTCACCCATGGCTGGGCCGAGATGGCCGAAGGCATCGGGGCAAAGGTTCAACTGATCGATTTCGGCACCTCGTCAACCTGGGATTTTGACCGGATCGCAGACGCATTGCGTGCGGATCGAAACCACCAGATCAAGGCGGTTCTGGCGGTCCACGTGGATACATCCAGTTCGATCCGGAACGACATCCCGGCGCTGCGCAGGCTTCTGGACGACCTGCAACACCCGGCGCTGCTGATGGCAGACTGCATTGCCTCACTTGGCTGTGACAGGTTCGAGATGGATGGCTGGGGCGTCGATGTCACAGTTGCCGCTTGCCAAAAAGGCCTGATGACCCCGGCGGGCATCGGCTTTGTTTTCTTCAACGAAAAAGCGCAAGCCAAACGGGCCACCATGCCGCGCGTTTCGCAATATTGGGATTGGCAGCCGCGCGCCGATCCAGACCTGTTCTATCAGTATTTCAACGGCACCGCGCCCACGCACCACCTCTATGGCCTGCGCGCCGCGCTTGATCTGATCCATGCAGAGGGGATCGAACAGGTCTGGGCCCGCCATGAACGTCTGGCCACTGCCATCTGGGCGGCCTGCGAAACATGGGCCGAAGGCGGCGCGCTGCATCTGAACGTTGCCGATCGCGCCCACCGCAGTCACGCCGTCACGGCCTTGCGATTGACAGAAGGTCGCGGCACGGCCCTGCGCGCGTTCACTGAACATCAGCTGGGCCTGACGCTGGGCATTGGTCTTGGGATGGAGGACTACGACAGCTGTTTTCGCCTCGGGCATATGGGGCATATCAACGGGCAGATGGTCATGGCGATTCTGGGCGGCGTGGAAACGGGCATGGCTTCACTTGACATATCGCGTGGCAAGGGGGCCCTTGAAGCCGCCGCCGCCGTGCTGGCGGCCTGACACCCTACGGGCATCTCCGCCCGATCCGCTTCTTCATCTGGCCAAAAATATCCTAGGGGGGGATCGCGCCGTGGCGCGATGGGGGGCAGACAGCCCCCCTTTTGCTGTCCGACCGGGCGCAAAGGGATCAATCAGCGCACCCGCGCGACCGTGAGCGCCTTGGGCATCGCGGCGGCAAACGCGTCCAGATCAGACGCCGGGCCACAGCTTACCCGAATGCACCTGTTCTGCGGTGCCGCGAACGGCATTCGGACAAAAATCCCCTGCGCCACCAGGGCGTCCAGCACGGCCTTGGCAAAATCCCCGTCGCGCCCGCAGTCAATCGCCACGAAATTGGTGGCCGAAGGCAGGGCCGCCAATCCGTTTTCCCGGGCAATCGTACCGATCCGCGCGCGTGCCTGTTCGATCTGCGCCTGAACATGCTCCAGCCACGCGCCATCCTGCAAAGCCGCCAAAGCACCGGCCTGCGCGGCGCGGTTCATACCGAAATGGTTGCGCACCTTGTGAAAGGCCGCGATCAGATCCGGCGTGCCCATGGCATAGCCAACCCGCGCACCCGCCATGCCATAGACCTTCGAAAAGGTTCGCATCCGGATTACGCGCGGATCATCTACACTCACAGGTGCCGCCGTCCCCTCGGGCGCACATTCCACATAGGCCTCATCCAGAACCAGCAGGCAGCCATCAGGCAAGGCATCCATGGCGGCCACGATGTCCGCGCCGGAATGCCAGCTGGCCATCGGATTGTCCGGATTGGCCAGATAGACCAGCTTGGCACCAACCTCCGCCGCCTTGGCAAACAGCGCCGATGGGTCCTCGTAATCACCTGAATACGGCACTTTGTGAAGAATGCCGCCGAACCCGGCCACATGATAATTGAAGGTCGGATAGGCCCCGTCCGAGGTGACAACCGCATCCCCGGGCCCGACGATCAGCCGCACCAGATAGCCCAGCAGCCCGTCAATACCTTCGCCCACGACGATATTTTCCGGCGATACGCCGTGATGGTCGGCCAAAGCATGGCGCAGGTCATGGTTTTCGGGGTCGCCGTACATCCAGATCTCTGACGCGGCTTGCGCCATGGCCTGGGTCGCGCGGGGCGAGGGGCCGAAAATGCTCTCATTGGCGCCCAGTCGGGCCACAAAGGACGCGCCGCGCTGGCGCTCTTGCGTTTCCGGGCCGACAAAGGGCACGGTGGCGGGCAGGGATTGGGCAAGCGGGGTGTATCGAGGTCCGGTCATGTCCGCAGATAACCCCAAGCCCGATCAATGAGCAAGCGCGCACAGGCGTTGGGCGCGCTGGAATAGAAGTATGAATAAAGGAGCGCAGATGCGCATTCTCTCGATCGTTTTTCTCCTGGGGCTCGCCTATCTTCTGATCTGGCCGGTCCCGGTAAAACCTGTCGCCGTCGAAATGCCGGTAGATGCCGGTTTCACAGGTGATTTCGCAGAGAACAACGCGCTGGGCGTCGCGCAGCTGATTCGCCTGCCGGGTGCAGAGATTGGCCCTGAAGACATCGCTTTCATGCCAGATGGCACGATCTACACAACCAGCCTGTCCGGCACTCTCTACCGCATCGACGGGGCGGAACCGGTCGAGGTTGACCAACTTGGCGGGCGTCCGCTGGGCCTCAAGGCCGGACCGGATGGCGCGCTTTACATCGCTGACAGCTATCGGGGGGTGATGCGTTGGACCGGTCCGGGCACATTGGACACGCTGGTGGGCGACATCAACGGCGCCCCGGTGATCTACGCCAACCAGCTGGATGTGGCGCGGGATGGCACGATCTACTTCTCGAATTCATCTGACCGCTTCGATCCTGAAACCATGGGCGGGACCAAACCGACCTCTGTCCTCACCATCTGGGAACAGTCCGATACGGGTTACGTCGCGCGTCGCACACCCGACGGCCGCACCGAGAAAATCGCCGAGGGCTTTGTCTATACCAACGGTGTCGCGCTTTCACCTGACGAGGATTTTCTGCTGATCGCGGAAACAGGTCGCGCGCGCGTGCACAAGCTGTGGCTGACCGGACCAAATGCAGGGCGGCAAGAGATCCTGCTGGAAAACCTGCCCGGCTATCCCGACAACCTCGAGGCTCAGGGCGACGGCACCTATTGGATGGCCTTCGCCAGCCCGCGTGTCCCGTCCGAAGCGCTGATGCCGTACCCGTTCCTGCGCAAGGTGATCTGGCGATTGGGTCCGGCAGTGCGCCCCGCGCCGATCCATCGCGGCATGATGGTGCAGTTTGATGGCGATGGTACGATCCTGCGCACGCTACAGGACCCGCAAGGCCGCTTGGGCATCACGACCGGCGGTAAGATTGCGGGGGATCAGTTCTATGTCATGACGCTCGATTCCCCGTGGTTCGGGCGAATGCCTGTCAGCGACATGCCCTGACGTCGCAGTGGTATTCCGCAGTCTGTCCGGGCATGTTTGTCACGATTGAATTTCCGGAGGTCCTCCATGTCACGCGTATCCGTTGCCTATCAAGACCACGTTGCCCATGTCACTCTGACCCGAGGCGACAAGATGAATGCGCTGGATGATGCAATGATCAAGGCACTTTTGTCCGCCGGGCAAGAGGTCGCCGCGTCGGATGCCCGTGCCGTGGTCCTGTCCGGCGAAGGCAAAAGCTTTTGCGCCGGGCTCGACATGGCAAGCTTTGCCAAGATGGCCCATATGGACCCCACGGAATGGCTGATGACTCGCAGCCATGAAGACGCCAACGAGATGCAGGAGCTGGCGCTGATCTGGCGTCGCGTTCCGGTTCCGGTGATCTGCGCAATTCAGGGCGCGGCTTATGGCGGTGGCCTGCAAATCTCGCTGGGCGCGGATATCCGTATCGCGCATCCCGAAGCGAAACTGGCCGTGATGGAGATGAAATGGGGCATCATTCCCGATATGGGCGGCATGGTTCTGTTGCCTCGGCTGGTCCGGTCGGACGTGCTGCGGCTGCTGACCTATACGGCCCGCCCGATCGGTGCGCCGCAGGCGGCGGAGTGGGGCCTTGTGACGCAATTGTCCGACGATCCGTTGACCGAAGCGTTGGCCCTAGCCGAAAACATCGCGGGCCAAAGCCCTTCGGCCATCCGTGCCGCCAAGCGTCTGATCGAGGTTGCCGAAACTCAGCCCCGCGCAGACGTTTTGATGGCGGAATCTGCTGAGCAGGTGGAACTGATTGGCAAACCCGACCAGATGGAAGTTGTCATGGCGCAGATGCAGGGCCGCAAGCCCGTGTTCAAATGATCACCGCATGAAGGCTTGCCGTGCGTCGCGGGCCATGTTGTAGCGCATTTCCAGATCGGCGATACGGGCCATTGCGGCTTTGCGCTCGGCGGGGTCCGTCAGGGTCGCATAATCCTGCCGCGCTGTGTCGAGCTGTTTTTTGATGTCGAATTCTTCCGGCAACACGCCTGCCTGCGCCATGATCCGATGGCCGGCGGCGGTGGCCGGATCGCTCAATGCCTCGGATGACCGGTCAGGCAGCGGTTCGCCTTCGCCCTCGAGGCCCTGCAACTGACCCTCGGTCTGGGCTTTCTTGATCTGGTGCTCGACCAGTTTTCCTAACGCTCCGAACATGGCCTCTTCATACCTGTTTTGAAGTGCGGTTTGAACCCGTTTTACCGAAAGTGTTGTTTCACAAGATAGGCCATCCCGCCTGCCAGCAAGCCCCAGACGGCCGCGCCAAGCCCGAACGCGGTAATGCCGGATGCAGTGATGGCAAAGGTCAGGATGGCCGCTTCGCGCTCGGCCGGAACTTCCAGCGCGGCGGAAGTGGCATTGGCCATTACCCCGATCAGCGCGACACCGGTCAGCGTGCCCATCAACAGTGGATCGGCATGAACGGCGAACCCGGTAATCGCCACGGCGAACACCCCGAACAGGCAATAGAACAATCCGCCCATCACGGCAGACCAATAGCGTTGCGTGGGGTCGGGGTGGCTGTCCTCGTTCGCGCACATCGCAGCGGTGATCGCCGCAAGGCAGGTGGCGGGGGCACCGAACGGAGAAGACAAGATGCTGGAAATACCCACGGACGAGAACAGCTTGCCGGTCTGCGGCGCATAGCCAAAGCTGCGGATCACCGCGATGCCGGGGATGTTCTGGGTCGCCATCGTGACGATGAACAGCGGCACGGCAATCCCGATGACCGAAGCCGCAGAGAAGCTGGGCGTGGTCCAGACCGGAGCCGCGATCCATTGCGTCGGCGTCAGCGACGCGTCCCCGGCGTTCAGAACGACGACGGCTGCCGCTGCTACGACCGCAGCCGGAACGGCAAACAGGCGGTTGATCCGGCCGGCGATGAACCATGTCAGAATTACCGGCAAGGCTTGCCATGGCAGGTCAACCGCTGCCTGAAAGGGCAATATGCAAAGCGGCAGCAACACGCCCCCCAACATGGCCTGCGCCAGGGTCGTCGGTATCGCCGCAGCCATTCGCCCCAATGGTCGCCACAGCCCGGCCAACACGGTCAAAGCCCCTGCACAAAGGAACGCGCCTGTCGCTTCGGCAAACCCCAGTGCAGGTGTGGCGGAAACCGCCAGCAGGGCCGCACCCGGCGTGGACCAGGCCACGCTGATCGGCTGTCGGTACCACAGGCTCAGCACGATGGCGGTCAGGCCCATGGCGATCGCCGCCATCATCAATCCGGACGCCGCCTGCGCCGGGGACGCGCCCATCGCCGCCAACCCTTGCAATACAATCGGGAAAGAGCTGAAAAAGCCGACGATTGCCACAACCAGCCCGGTCGAGACTGTCTGGAACGGTGGGGCTTTGTGCGTCATGACGGCCTCGGGGAAATGTGTTCGCTGATTGCTAACAAGCAGGGGCAGGGTCGGGCAAGGTCTGAACGTGCAAAAGAAAACCCCGCCGTTGTGGTCGCGGCGGGGTTCCGGATTTGAGTATTTGGGAAAAGATGAAGATCAGGCGATTTCGGTCAGTCGGGCCAGCGCCTCGTTCAGTTTCGCTTCTTCCTCTTCGCGGGCGGCGAGGTTGGCTTTGGCCTCTTCCACGACCTCTGCAGGGGCCGAGGCCACGAATTTCGGGTTGTTCAGACGCCCGCGCAGGCCACCAAGTTCCTTGGCCAGCTTGCCCTTGGCCTTTTCCAGCCGTTCCTTTTCCGCTCCGATGTCGATGATATCCGCCAGCGGCAGGCCAAAGGACGCTCCGGGCGCCGCGATAGAGATGGTGCCCTTGGGCAGCGTGTCGGCTTTGGTCAGGCTGTCGATCCGGGCCAGTCGCTTGATCAGCGCCTCGTTCCGGTCCCAGGCGGCCTGGCCGTGGGCGTCGATCTCGGTCACCAGCATCGGCACGTACAGACCGGCCGGAACGCGCATCTGGGCGCGGGCCGAACGGGTGTTCTCGATCACCGAGATCACCCAGTTCATTTCGCGATCCGCGGCGGCATCAACCAGTTCGGCGGCGGCATAGGTCGGCCAGTCGGCATGCACCAGCATCTTGGCGCGGGTGCCGGTCAGGCCCCACAGCTCCTCGGTGATGAATGGCATGATCGGGTGCAGCAGGACCAGGCACTGATCCAGAACCCAGCGCATGGTGGCGCGGGTTTCAGCCTGGGCCTCGGCGTCATCGCCTTGCAGCAGAGGTTTGGACAGTTCCACATACCAGTCACAGACCTTGCCCCAGACAAAGGCATAAAGCCCGTTCGCCGCGTCGTTGAAGCGGTAGCTGTCCAGCGCCGCGTCGACCTCTTCGCGCACGCGGGCAGTTTCGCCGATGATCCAGCGGTTCACGGCGGCTTTGGGCTTCAGATCGGCCGCATCCAATTGCGGCACGGCGTCGGTGAAAACCTCGTTCATCTCGGCAAAGCGGACGGCGTTCCACAGCTTGGTGCCAAAGTTGCGATAACCGGTGATGCGTTCGCGGGACAGTTTCAGCACCCCGCCAATCGCCGCCATCGACGCGTTGGTAAAGCGCAGCGCGTCGGCACCGAACTCGTCCACAATCTCCAGCGGGTCGATGACGTTGCCGGTGGTCTTGGACATCTTCTTGCCCTTCTCGTCGCGGACGAGCTGGTGCAGATAGACGGTGTGGAACGGGATCTGATCGACCACGGCCAGCTGCATCATCATCATCCGGGCGACCCAGAAGAACAGGATGTCAAAGCCAGTGATCAGAACGTCCGTGGGGAAGTAGCGCTGCAACTCTTCGGTCTGTTCGGGCCAGCCCAGCGTGCCGATGGGCCACAGGCCGGAGGAGAACCACGTGTCCAGCACGTCAGGGTCGCGCCACACCGGGTAAACCAGCTTGGTCGGATCCTGTTCAACGGCGTACTGCGCCAGGCTTTCGGCGAACCGATGGATCGCCTCCTGCTTGTCGGCGACTTCGATCACGGTCGCGTGGCTCAGAGGGCTGGGAATGTCCGCATTGTCGTCCAGGAACTTTTCGGTAACGGCCTCGAAGCTCGCGGCACATTCCATGACATTGCCACGATGCAGCATGCCGCCTTCGTTCAGCAAACGACCCAATTCAACCAGATCAAGGTCGCCATCATTCTCGTCGTCAATGAAGTCTTCTGCGGACAGGTCTAGACCATACCAAACCGGAATCTGATGCCCCCACCACAGTTGGCGGCTGATGCACCAGGGTTCGATATTTTCCAGCCAGTGGTAATAGGTCTTCTCGCCCGACTCGGGGATGATCTTGACCGTGCCGTCCTTGACCGCGTCCAGCGCAGGGCCGACGACCTTGGCGGCATCGACGAACCACTGATCGGTGAACATCGGCTCGATCACCACCTTCGACCGGTCGCCGAAGGGCTGCATGATCGGTTTGCTCTCGACCAGCGGAACCAGCGTGTCGGCGCCTTCCTGATCCGGCTTCAACGCGGTTGATCCCAGGCGCGGATCATCCGCGCGGGCCATCACGGCCAGACCATCGGCGGTGATCTCTTCCACCACCTTGGCCCGCGCTTCGAACCGGTCGAGGCCACGCAGATGATCCGGCACCAGATTGATCGCGTCGATCTCGTTCTCGGTGAACGCGCGCCCACGCGCATAGTCCTGCGCCTTGCCTGCCTCTTCGGCATAAGGGGCCCCATCGGCCCGCATCGCGCCCTTGGTGTCCATCAGGCGGTACATCGGAATGCCGCCGCGCTTGGCGACCATGTTGTCATTGAAGTCATGCGCGCCGGTGATCTTCACCGCGCCCGAGCCGAAATCGGGGTCGGGGTAGTCGTCGGTGATGATCGGGATCTGGCGGCGATGCTCTTTCGGTCCAACCGGGATTTCGCACAGCTTGCCGACGATCGGCGCATAGCGTTCGTCCGAGGGGTGCACCGCGACCGCGCCGTCGCCCAGCATGGTCTCGGGGCGGGTCGTGGCGATGGAAATGTAATCCCGCTCTTCCTCAAGGATGACGTTCCCGTCCTCGTCTTTTTCAACGTAAGTGTACGTCTCACCCCCGGCCAGCGGGTACTTGAAGTGCCACATGTGGCCGGCGACCTCGATATTCTCGACCTCGAGGTCCGAGATCGCGGTTTCGAAATGCGGATCCCAGTTGACCAGCCGCTTGCCGCGGTAGATCAGGCCCTTGTCGTACATGTCGACAAAAACCTTGATGACCGCGTCGTGGAAGTTGGGGCTGTTTTCATGGCCCGTGCGCGGGTCGCCCGCTGCACCGGCCATGGTAAAGGCGTTGCGCGACCAGTCGCAGGAGGAGCCGAGGCGTTTCAGCTGCTCGATGATGGTGCCGCCGTATTCACCCTTCCATTCCCAGACTTTCTCCAGAAACTTTTCGCGGCCCAATTCGTTGCGGCTGGGTTGTTGCGTGGCGGCCAGCATCTTTTCGACCTGCATCTGGGTTGCGATGCCGGCGTGGTCCTGGCCGGGCTGCCACAACGTGTCAAAGCCACGCATGCGGTGCCAGCGGATCAGGATGTCCTGAAGGGTGTTGTTGAACGCATGGCCCACATGCAGCGCGCCCGTCACGTTGGGCGGCGGGATCATGATGGTAAAGCTTTCCTCGCGCGAACGGTTCGCGCCTGCCTTGAAGGCTCCGGCCTGTTCCCAGGCCTTGTAGATCCGGGCCTCGGCCTCGGCCGCGTTGAATGTCTTTTCCATCGCCATGGGATGCGTCCTGCGTCAACAAATTCGGGTCAGCGCCTGCAATAGCGAATGCGCGCGGCAAGGGGAAGGCCTAGTGCGCCTAAGCCACGCCAAAGCGTGCTTTGAAATAGGCGTCAACGCGTTGATAGGCGGGTTCATGGAAATCCAGCGTCAGCAGCGAATGATCCTTGCCGGGATATTCGACGGTTTCCAGCAGATTGCCGAATGCCTGTTCAAGCGCCTGCATCAGTTTCTTTGGTGCAAGCTTGTCTTCGGAGTACCGCATCGCCAGACCGGGGCCTTTCGCGGCCATACCCGCAGAGGCCGCGCCGATGTCTTCAGCGCTCATATGCAGATGGCGGCCCCCGAGGATCGGCAGCGCAGGTTGGCTGGCTATTCCGCCCAGAACGGCGTCTTCGGCCATGAGGGTCAGGGCGAAACTGCCGGTCAGGCACATGCCGATGACGCCCACACCGGCGCTGTTTTCGCGTTGCTTGATCTCACGGGTCAGGGCGCGCATCCATCCTGCAATTGGGCTCTGCCTGCCGCGGGCGAAAATGTTGAACTCGCGCCGCACGCAGAACAACCGGGCCATGTTTTTGGCCATTTCAACCTTGCCATATGTTCCAAACAAATGAGGCAGGTAGACGCGAAAGCCGGATGCGTTGAGCTTGGCGGACAACGCCAGCGTTTCGGGCCCGATCCCTGGCAGTTCCTGAAGGATCAGGATCGGTGGGCCTTCACCGCCGACATAAACGTCATGTGTGGTCGACTGCCCGCTGGTCATCGGGGCAGAGAAGGGAAAAACGGTATCATGCGTCCAGCTCATGGCCCAAGGCTAGCCGAACATCCTTTGCGCGCAAACGAATTTCAGTGAACTCCGCTGGACATCGCCTGGTCGCGGGCTAGGCTCGCCCCTGAGACCGCGCAGGAGGGCCACCCATGGAAAAGTTCGGCAGAAGCCAGCCGGTGAAACGGACCGAGGATCAACGGTTCCTGACCGGGCAGGGGCGTTACATGGATGATGCGGTGCCCGGGAACGCTTTGTTTGCCGCATTCTTCCGCAGCCCGGTGGCGCATGGTGACATCACGTCTCTGGATGTCGAGGCCGCACGGGCTGCCGACGGCGTTCGGCTGGTCATGACGCTGGACGATCTGGCAGCTTCGGGCATCGACACGGTGCTAAACGCTGCCGTTTTACAAAACCGCGATGGATCGAAGGCCGCTGCGCCCGATCGGCACATGCTGGCCAGGGATCGCGTGCGTTTCGTGGGCGAGCCGGTGGCGGTTGTTATCGCGGATACGCTGGCACAAGCGCAGGACGCGGTCGAGTTGATTTGGATGGACACGGAAGAGCGCCCTGCCAAGCTGGACGTGAAGGCAGGCGGTGAGATCCTGCACGCGGAAGCGCCCGAGAACCGTGCTTTCGATTGGGGGCTGGGCGACGAAACCGCGACCCAGGCTGCCTTTCAGGCGGCCGCGCATACGGTGTCGCTGAACGTCGCCGACAACAGGGTCATCATTAGTTCGCTGGAGCCGCGCGGATGTCAGGCGAACTGGTCCGAGGGGCGCCTGCATTTCTCTTACGGAGGTCAGGGCGTTTGGGCGATGAAGGCCCAACTGGCGCAAAAACTGAAACTGGATGCGGACAACATACGCGTCACGACCCCGGATGTGGGTGGTGGTTTCGGTATGAAAGTGATGCCATACCCCGAATATTTCTGCGTTTCCGCGGCGGCGATGAAGCTGGGTCAGCCGGTGCACTGGATGTCCGACCGGTCCGAGGCGATGCTTTCCGATCACCATGGCCGCGACCTGACCTCGCTGGCCGAGCTGGCCTTCGACGCCGATCACAAGATCACCGCCTACCGCGTCCACAGCAAGGTGAACCTTGGCGCATACAACAGCCACTTCGGTCAGGCGATCCAGACCAGCCTGTTCAGCAAAGTGCTGATGGGTGTCTATGACGTCCAGACCACCTATTTGCGGGTCGAAGGCTTTTATACGAACACGACGCAGGTGGATGCGTATCGCGGTGCGGGCCGCCCCGAGGCGATTTACGTGCTTGAACGCGCGATGGACCGCGCCGCGCGCGAACTGGGCGTTGACCCGTGGGAACTGCGGCGCAGGAATTTCATCCGCTCCGCCGATTTCCCCTACACCACTTCCACTGGCGAAACTTATGATGTCGGCGATTTCGACATGGTCCTCACCCGTGCGGCCGACCAGACCACCGGGTTCGAGGCCCGAAAAGCTGCGGATGCCGAACGCGGTCTGATCCGGGGGCAGGGTCTCTGTTACTATATCGAAAGCATTTTGGGGGACCCTTCCGAAAACGCGAAGGTCGCGTTTTGCGAGGATGGAACGGTGAATCTTTACGTCGGCACACAATCGAACGGGCAGGGGCATGAGACGGTCTACGCCCAGTTCCTGTCAGATCAGACGGGTATCCCCATGGACAAGATCACCGTCATTCAGGGCGATACCGACCGGCTTGCCCATGGCGGCGGCACTGGCGGGTCCCGCTCGGTCACGGTGCAAAGCACGGCCACCCTGGCCACGATTGACAAGATGATCGCCGCATTCACGCCTTATCTAGCCGATAAGATGGGGGTCGAGGACAGTGATGTGCATTTTGACCACGAGACATTCCGAGCGCCGGGCTCCAACCTGACGCCGACCCTGACCGAAGCTGCCGAGATGGCGCGTGCCGATGGTCGAACGGATCTGCTGCAACATGAGGCCCGCGCAAACCTGGATGCGCGCAGCTATCCGAACGGCGCGCATGTTGCCGAAGTCGTGATCGATTCTTGCACCGGCGAAACCTGGGTGGACCGGTACACCGTGGTTGACGATTTTGGTAATCTTATTAATCCGTTGCTGGCAGAAGGGCAGGTGCATGGCGGGGTGGTGCAGGGTATCGGCCAGGCGCTGACGGAACATGTCGTGCACGATGCACATGGGCAACTGCTCACGGCTTCGTTTATGGATTACGCCTTGCCCCGTGCAACCGACATACCCATGATTAAGTTTACCTCGGCGCCGGTTCCGTCAACCTCGAACCCGATGGGGATGAAAGGGTGTGGCGAGGCTGGCACCGTGGGCGCGCTAGCCGCTGTGGCAAACGCGGTTCAGGATGCGCTCTGGGATAATGGGGTGCGGCAGGCGGACATGCCTTTCACACCTCACAAAGTATGGGAATTGCTGACGCATGAATCTGTCGCGGCTGAGTAGAAAGGTTCTGGGATGGCTCGGGCGCCCTTTGCGGTCCGAGCATTCCGCCGAGACGCGGCACCGCGAACCGATCAGCCATGTCATCATCCTTGATGGCACCATGTCCACTCTGGAACCGGGGTTTGAAACCCACGCCGGTCAGACATTTCGCCTGTGCTGCGAGATGGGCAGCAAGGTTTCGGTGTTCTACGAGGCAGGCGTGCAGTGGGAAAGCTGGAAGTCCTCGCTGGACGTGATGATGGGCAGGGGCATCAACCGCCAGATCCGTCGCGCCTATGGGTATTTGGCGTCCCGCTACAAGCCGGGCGACAAGATCTTTTTCATCGGTTATTCGCGCGGTGCCTATGGCGTGCGCAGCCTGGCCGGCGTGATCGACATGATCGGCCTGCTCAAGGCGGAACACGCCACTGAACGAAACATACTGCAAGCGTATCGCCACTATGAATGCAATCCAGAGGGCATCGCCGCCAGCGAATTCCGCCGACGTTTCTGCCACGAAGGGGTCGAGATCGAGATGGTCGGCGTCTGGGACACGGTCAAGGCGCTGGGTTTGCGTTTGCCGCTGCTGTGGCGTAGGGCCGAAGAGAAGCACGCCTTTCACAACCATCAGCTGGGCCCGGTCACCCGCCACGGGTATCACGCTTTGGCGCTGGATGAGACGCGCGAAGTGTTCGAACCAGTTCTGTGGACCTGCACGCCCGAGTTCAAGGGCCATGTGGAGCAGGTCTGGTTCCGCGGAACCCATGGCGACATAGGTGGCCAATTGAACGGCTACGAAGAGGCGCGGCCGCTGAGCAACATTTCCCTGATCTGGATGCTGGACAAGGCGGAATTGCACGGTCTGCCTTTGCCCGACGGCTGGCGCGATCGGTTTCCCATTGATCCCCATGCTCCGTCGGTTGGCACATGGCGCGGCTGGGGTAAGATTTTCCTGCTGCGAAAGCATCGCAAGGTCGGGCAGGACCCGTCAGAACGCCTACATGTTTCAGTTTCGCCGGACGAACTGCCCGGATGGGTCGCGATGCCGAACCTGCCGACACATCCCGCGCAGTGAAAGGCTACAATGTGCCGGTGACTCCAAGATCACCGGTACTTCACTGTCAGGTTCGAGCCCAACTTGTAAATTCGAATTTCTTGGTACGTGCGCACGCAGCACCAGAAATGCTGCATGCGCGTGAATTTCGGTGCCGCCGCGCAGCGGAAGGACCAGTCATTCATGTTGACCGCAGCGAGGAACAGACGCCGAATTCACTAGGAGCGGGACTTTGCTGCCGTTCTCGTCATTCACTCGTTTGCGGAAATCCGAAATTGCTGAAGTTCGTCTGAACTCGTGAATGCTTTCGGTTTTTGTAGATGCCGGGGGACCCTTACTTTGAACCCAAGTGCACATCAAGGAATGATATGATCCGGTCTCCCAAAGACATTCGAGTGCCATCGTCACCCAGCGATACAGCATTGTGCGGATAAAAATGGGCAAATCCCGGAACCCATGACAGTGAGTATTCCACACCGGCTTCCCTCAAAAGCGACACAACTCCTGGCAGGTCACTTAACTGCGTGTGTTCGTCGAATTGAGAGTACGCCAGTAGTGTGGGTGGCAAATCAGGGTGGTCCATCACCGCCTCATGCTCGAAGAGAATGTTCGGCCCGGACAGCGGAAAAATCGCGGCAAGTGGGGCGTCCATACCAATTCCGACGTTGAGTGTAATTCCGCCACCGGCCGAATGCCCGCCCATTGCAATGCGCTCAGGATCGATATTGAAGCGCTCCGCGTTCTCAATGACAAATTCGAGGGCGAGGTTGGCATCTTCCGCACCAGCCAGCCCGGCTTTCCACAGATAAAGCCTGTCTTCGGGGCTGTTCTCTAGCCGTGGCAATCCCATTGCATTCCGAGCCCGAACTGTCGCCTCAAACACCTGCGGCGTGATGTAGGCGTCAACATCGGCAATCAGGTTCCCTTCCCCCGGCGCTAAAGCAGGCTCAGGGTATTCGGTGGCAAGCCGATACTCGATAACAAAAACAACGTAGCCAAGCGGCGCAAGCAACCGCGCATAATCTTCCGGGCGCGAGTGCACAGCGGCCTCTAGCCGAAAGGGTTCTATACGTCTTCCACCGCGGTGATGCGCGCCACCATGCACGTATATTACCGCCGGATGCGGGCCGTCTGAAACTGACGCAGCCTTGGTGTAGTCCGCGTTGGCAGCAGAGGGTGAATAGACGTCCATCCGCAGTTCCCGCTCTGTCTGAATACCATCAGGCGCGATTTTTCCTGTCCCGTAAACAACATCGAGCTCAGTTTCGTATCCAAACACCTGATCAGCGTTGCCAGATTTGGCGGCTGAAAAAAGCAGCAAAGCGGCTACAGACAGCCAGACGCTTTTACGGATCATTGAATCCTCCAATCGAAAGTAAAGTGTGCTGGTTCGCAACGCTGTCGGCACTTCTGAATGAAGTGGTCGTCGGTACTTTGCCTCTGATTTGTCAAAGCGTCGAAATAGTTATGAAGATTGAAGCAAATAACCGTCGCAAAGTGCTCTACTGCCTGAAGAGCGTTGCAAAGTTCTCTTTGGTATGCGCTGTAAATACAGTCACTAGCAGAAACTGCCGAAGGCGAATGTGCAAGCCGCACTTCAGCGATCATCGGCAAAGGAGCGGTCAAGGAAGGCTGCAATCCGACCTTCTATCGACACACTCACCGCATCGCCGCCCAGACTGGCAGCACCAGCAGGGTAAAAATGGCCAAACCCGGGAACCCATGCGAACTCATAGTCAACGCCGACTTTTTCATAATGCTGGATGAGTTCAGGCACAGAGGATAGCGCGCCAGGAAGATCATATTGCCCCATAAACATCAAAGTCGGTGGTGTTACTGAGGTCGATGTCACGGTCTTTTTCACGTCAAAGCCCGCATCGGTTCCGGAAAGTAAAAAGACACCTGCAACGGGGACGCCCATGCCATAAGCGACGTTCCAGGACGTCACCGCGCCTGCTGAAAAACCTCCCAGAACGATACGGTTTGGATCGATCTGGTATGTCCCGGCTGCCTTGCGAATGTGTAAAACGGCTGTGCGCAGGTCTTCAGCGGCGGCGACTACGCCATCAACCATTGTCTTTTTTTGATCCGGAATCGCGAAATCTATCGGCGGCAGGTTCATCGTCCCCCGAATGTAATTGGCTTGAGGTAAAAGCGGTAACAGACTTTCAGGATCTATCCAGTCTTCTTGGTAGCCCTCGCCGGACAGCACCGGGCGTTCCGTTGTAAGCCGGTAATCAATCGCAAAGCAGGTATAACCTCTTGCAGCAAATCGGCGGCAATAGTTGCCCATCGAGGTGTCCTGCGCACCTCCGGATTGAAATGTCAGACGTGGACTGCCGCGATGGAAAGCCCCGCCGAAAGTAAGGATCACAGCTGGCCGTGGCTCGGTAGCATTTTCGGGGGGATAGTAGACGTCCATCCACAGATCTCGCGATACTTGCGTCCCGTCCTTCGTCACGAGGCCCGCGCCGTAGATCACATCAGCCTCCAGAGTGTATGTCTCCGCTGGTGCCTCCTGCGCGAGCAGAGGAGCACCTCCCGGAGCAGGAAAAAGGAGTGCAGCGACCAAAGCCATCAAATTGAAGTTTTGCAATTTGCTCACTTGGCGCCTCGATCGAATGATAAATTGAATTGCCCGAAGCTTTTCACGCAGGTGCGTAAATTCGGACGGCGTTCGCAAACACGCTAAATGAGGAGACCCGATCGCACAACTGGCAGGCAGAATAATTCGCTGGCTGCAAATGCAAAGTGTATAGATTAAGTAATTCTGCTTTGGGCTCTCTACTGCCCAATGCGTCTGCGGCGTTCGCCAATGAAACAGCAAGCTTATAACGGCCATTCAAACCACCAGCAAACTGAGGCGCCAGCGCTGTGCATAGTCAGGGTTTGGCGGGAGGATTGGAGGGCGCACAATGCCAAGAGTCCAACTTCCCGCTGTCACCCCGAAACGAAGAGCCTGGCACAAGGGCCGGATCATCGGCCAGAAATGGCCGCTTTGGCCGAAACAGGTCTGGGCGATCCGCGCGCGGCTCTAGCTGGCGGGCAACCTGCGCGATCTTGCGCTGTTCAGTGCGGCCATTGATAGCAAGCTTCGCGGATGCGATTTGGTGAAACTGGCCGTCGCCGACCTGGTAAAGGATGATCGCGTTCGCGAACGCGTGTCCGTGATCCGGAGCAAAACCAAGCGGCCTTTTCAGTTTGAACTTTCTGAAAACACGCGGGATACCATTGCCGCATGGATCAAGTCACCGGAGATGCTCGGCTGCCATTTCATATTTCCCAGCAGGTTTCATGACCGCCCGCATATCTCAACACGCCAATATGGCCGGCTTGTGAGGGATTGGGTGGCCGCGATTGGGCTGGAGCCCAGCGGATACGGCACCCATTCGCTGCGCCGGACCAAAGCAGCGGAAATCTACCGCAAAACCGGAAATCTCAGGGCAGTTCAACTCCTGCTTGGGCACACAAAGGTTGACAGCACTGTCAGATATCTTGGTGTCGAACTTGAAGATGCGTTGAGCATTGCCGAGCAAATCGACATTTGAACCATGTTGGCGGGCGGCACTTGCCGTTCGCCAATTCAGACCAGACCTACGATCGCACCGCGGCAGTGGTTCGGTTCGAGCCCACTTTGACCGATGCTGATCGATACCCCCATGACAGCAATGCGCAGAAATCTGACTTTGCAAAGATGCCGTTCATGCTTTTGCTCGCCTAACCAGACCGGCCCAGATAGCCGGAGGCCCATCTTGGAAGTGCGGCACTATAGATTGTTGGCCTATTTGAAAAAACTTAGGTACTGAGCAGTGTTGTGCTACGTCAGCCAACGTTAGTGCTAGGGGAATAAGGGCAGTACAAGCTCCAACAAATCAGACGATTTTGGACGAACTATTGGTCGATTAACATCATTGTCCGAGCGATAGCTGCCAGACAAGCTTCAGCGCTGTTTTCGTTTAACCGAAATAATGCACCCAGAGTGTTTTGGATGCCGTGCTGGTACATCCCGAGCCATAGCGTCCACGTTTCCGAGGTGCCGCAACGCTCCGTTGTTCAGCAACACACCACGCCCTGCATCGTAACGGCGCTGTCCAAATCCGCTGGCAACGCATTCCCAGTTTTCCTTTGCCGCTGCGTCGCGGAACCTGGGTAAGTCGTGCGGGTCATGCCGTCCAGGTGTTGCTGCGACATGATCGTGTTTCTTTGAATTGCTTTGGTGGGTCAAATGGTGGGTAACTTGTGTTGTGCCAGTTGGCTGGACAGTACCGGTTGTCGGCCTTGGCTTTGGGCGCATAACTGTCACTACGCCTTGTGGTTTCGGATGTCCTGGGACGGCCATATGAGTTGCGGTAGGTTTTGGAGTCAACTGTGGAACCTGACCAGGAACCGCTGTGGGAACCTGATTGGGAGTCGCGGTTGGGACGAGCGGTGGCACAGCAGTTTGACCGTTAGGTTGAGGCGGAACCTGACCAGGAACAGCGACTGTTATTTGGTTGGGTGTTGCTGTTGGCACCAGGGGCGGCACATTGGGTTGAGGCGGAACCTGGCCTGGGACAGCTATCGGAACTTGATTGGGAGTTGCAGTCGGAACTTGCGGCGGCACAGCAGTCGGTCCGGTAGCCAACGGCGGAACCAGATTGGGAACGGCTGTCGGAACCCGGTTTGGTGTCGGGTTTGGCACTAATGGCGGAGCTAGTGTCGGCGCTACGATCGGCGTTGGCACCTGACCGGGAATTGCGTTCGGGACCGCGCCCGGTGCAAGGACCGGGACTGTGACGGACGTGGGCGTTTGCGGCGTTCCTCGAGGTGGCAACTGATTTGCCACCGGCTGCGTTGGGCCGGTAATTTGATTGCCTGCCCCTAGCCCACCGGCCTGCCCGCATCCTTGGCTCGACTGGTGTGGGTTCCCTACGCCTCGGCACCATCCGGAGTGATTTCCGCGGGCAAAGACCTGAGTAGCGGCCAGTTCAGCAAACAAACAAGCTCAGGTGATCAGCCCCACTTGTGTGGTCCAAGTTGATTGTCAGTGCATGACCGGCCTTTGGTCCATTTGAACGATGGTTTCCGGGGCCGGCGGTTTATATCCCAGAGCACTGTGAGGGCGTTTTGTGTTGTAGTGTTTCCTCCATTCTTCGATCAAAATCTGCGCTTCTC
>NZ_JAEDOT010000005.1:0-223055 GCF_017872595.1 Ruegeria sp. HKCCSP346 | reverse complement strand
GAGCATGCGCTACCAAAACTAAGCTTGACCTGACAGGTGGGAACAAAGTTTGCGACAGAACCCATGCTCGGGTCAACAACTTGGCAATACCCAAGAAACCGTTTCCCAAAAATTATCGTGTCGCAATCCCCATACCTGCTTTACGCGCAAAAACAGACTATTTTGATCGTTACTTTCGTCATTCCATCAAATTTCAATTAAACCTGATAAGTACCGCTTATCAGATGTGATTGATTTCCCGCCGATTTGCGCGCAGAGTGGCCGCAATGTCACCCGTGTTCTCGCGTCACATATTGCAAATTGCAATCTCGAGCCAGAATCGAGACTCCTACCGTGACCTGAACGTACGAACCCGGACAAGACGCCGTGATGTTAGGCCCCGACAGCACTCCGCGAAACCGACTGTTCCAGAACCAACGTTAATGGCTGACTCCACATGCCTCGACCTCAAGCCCCTGCCCCACCGGTTTCAGGTCACAGCTTCAAGGCAAGAAGACATATGGCAGGAATCCACTGCTGAGAACGCCCTGGCATTTGCGACAAGACAACGGCGCCGGATTCGACCGGCGCCTTTTCTCAGACCTTCAAACCAAACCTTACCCGTGGGTAAGATCGTCTTCCTCGGGAAGAGCATCGATGAAAGCAGCTATTGCCGCCTCAAGTTTGCTGCGATCAACACGCGTAAAGTCCAAATCATATCTCAACTCAATTCGACCACTGGATGCCGAGCACTTGGCGATCCCTGCCCGCCCTGATACCTGAAACGTGGTCTTTGCACGTCGTGGTTTATCGGCGCTTTCAACCGGAGCCTTCTTCGCCACGCTTGTTTCCGGCGCGCCCAGAAATGACCTGAGGATAGCAACCTCACGCGCTCCGTCACGGTCCGGCTCGCTCATGACCGCGGCACTCACCTGGCGCACCAAACCGGGCGTTGCATCCAGTTTGCGCTTCAGCTCTACGCCTACGTTGCGCGGAATGTCGTTCGGATGTTTCAGAACCTTGTCCAACATCATCAGCAAACTGGCAAATGACCTAATGTAACTCCGCTTTGTGTAACTGGCGGATTTGAACAGCGTGGACACCGCCTTGTCTACATCCGGGCAATCATTTGCCGGGTCCTCGGCATACGCGCGTGCCAAAGCACCCATTTCCGCAAACGAGATATCCTTGCGGATCAGGTTCTCATCCACCATGCGCCGGTAGCTGCTGTCGAGATCGCCCGCCTCTGAAATTCCGGCTGGAATTCCGGCATAGGACTCATCGCCCGTTTCTTCATATAACGCCCGATAGGCAGACAGGCGCCGCATCCCCTGGATCAGTTCAAATCGTCCATCTGAGCGTCGCTCAAGTCGGATGGGGTTGGACAATCCAATTTCCTGAATTGACGCTTTTAGCTCGTCCAGTTCCGGATCCGGCCCTGGTTTGCGATCCCGCGTCAGCTTTTCAAACAGAATGTCATCCAGTGCTACGCGTTCGGTCACAAGACCTTCGGAACGCAGGCGCACAAGTTCATGCGCAAGACGATCGTTTTCTGCTCGAATGGTTTCTTCCGTCGATTGCTGGTCGCGCAGCGCATCGGCATTTTCCGAAATGGCCGCAGCCATCGGGCCCCGCCGCTTTTCAAGAACCTTGTCCGGAACCTTGCCGACAGGAATGTCATCCATTGCAGGCAGGTCGATATCAAACATTCTGCGCTTGCGGCTCATGCGTCATCCTCCAGCTTGTCCCAGGCAGACAGCATCACTCCCCGGAATTCTTCGTAAACATTGTCGAATGTCGAGCGGGCCCGACGCCAGGTTTCACGGGTCATCTCTCGGTAATCCATCTCGTAAACCGAGCTCAAAAAACGGCCGGATTGTTCGACCGCGCGGGTCATTTCAACAGGGTGCTGGGCGACGTGGTCTCCGAAAACCTTCTGAAACGCGTCGAACATCGCCAGATGCAACGCGTTTCCGGGCTCGTACCGTGTAAGCAGGAACCGCAGCTCGCAGAAGGTTTTGGGAAGACCAATCTTACCCGTGGGTAAGGTTTTGTCGAACCCGTAGGCCAGGTCCTCCAAAGCTTCTGCCAGCTGACCTATAAAGGACGTGGTCGAGTCGTATTCCCAGTATCCCGGTCCGGACGGGATGTACAACATGTCTGCCGCGAACACCGCGTTCATGGACTGATACCCAATGGCCGGCGGGCAATCGAACAGAATCAGGTCATAGGCGTCGTCGGGAATTTGATCCAGATACCGGGACACTGCGGCAAAGAAAGACCATTCAGGGTTCAAGTGGCGATACTGTGCCGAGGCAAATTCGACGAAGGCTGCGTTCGCGCAGGAAGGGATCGCATCGATGGTGGACCAAGACGTCCGTCTGATGAAATCGCTGATCCGCAGATCTCCAAGCCCCATATCGGTGATCGCCGGGGGCAATTCCCGGCGGGGCAGGGCGGTGCCGGACTCGGCCGCGGCAGGCCGGTTGTTCATGCGCTCGGTCTCGCGGATCAGGTCACGCGCCATGATCCCCCAGACAGTGTAATCCTCGGCGACATCGGTCAGTCCCATTGAATGGCTCAGCGTGGCCTGCGGGTCGAAGTCAACGACAAGAACACGGTACCCATCAAGCGCGGCGGCATGCGCAAGATGCAATGCCACCGTTGACTTGCCCGCCCCGCCCTTGAAGTTCGCCACGGCTGCACGAATAGCCCGCTTGCCCTCGGGACGCGGCGGCATGAGGGACTTGCGGTTCACCTTGAGCCGTCGCCGCAATTCATTCACCTCTTCCAGGCTGAACCAGCGCTGCCGCCCCTCGGGCTCGACCTCGCCTCCGGGCAGAGACGGATCAGCGGCCAGCTTTCCGCGAAAGGTTGACTGGTTGACCCGGAATATCAGCTCGGACACTTCCCAGCTCGAAAACCGGCGGAGTGTCTTCTCCATCTCCGGGCTAAAGGTCTGCTGACGAATCCACCCCTGGAGTTTGAGAGATTGATTGCGCAATGCATTCAGGTCTTCGTGCGTGTACATGCCTCATGTCTCTTTGTTTGGAACGTAAATTTATGTTCGTTTCTTTTTTACGCCCGATTTGCGCTTTACGCAAAAGAAAATATGATGAAACTCAAATCTTACCCACGGGTAAGAAAATAAGGCCCTGCAAGGCCATCGCCGATTCGGCAGTGCTGAAGAAGAAGGGTGGCGATTCGCAACACGTCCTCAACCGTATTTAGGGGGGCATTCTTCCAGGACCGGCGACATATAGGGGGACATAACAGGCAAATAAGGGGTCATACAGAATGTCCCCCATCACCAATACTTCACCAGATTTCTTTTATTTTTTGATCTGGATTGGC
The DNA here is from genome assembly GCF_017872595.1 of Ruegeria sp. HKCCSP346. Taxonomy (NCBI): domain Bacteria; kingdom Pseudomonadati; phylum Pseudomonadota; class Alphaproteobacteria; order Rhodobacterales; family Roseobacteraceae; genus Ruegeria; species Ruegeria sp. HKCCSP346. The sequence goes on along the minus strand of NZ_JAEDOT010000005.1, from coordinate 219,722 downwards.
GCAATTTTCTGACCTGTTTCAGACTCTTCTTGACAGAATCGAAGCTTTGGACGCTAATTAGGCCAAGATGACGAAAAGCGTTGGCAAACAGCGCAAGAACGGCGGGACACACCCGTCTGAGGCAGACAGAGCGGTGAGAACGGGTATGCAGCTGGCTAGACCGGTCGGGCGAAATGCGGCGGCCTTAAAATACGATATACTTTCTGCGCTCACCATATATGCGTTGTCAGGCGACAAGCATCGGCAACGCAGCGTACTTCGTATCATCGCATTGATCACGACACGATATAACTGGCGAAACAACGAAGTATCGATTGGGCGCGAAGAAATTTCGCGCCTTTGGTCAGTGAATGAAAGGACTGTAAAGCGCGAAATGGCCAGATTTCGCGCATTAGGTTGGGTAACGGTCAAACGGCCTGCTGCACGGGGTCGGGTCGCGGTCTATGAAATCGACCTCAAACAGATCATGATCGATACACAGGAGGTCTGGTCGATCATAGGTTCCGATTTCCAGGCCCGGATGACCGAGGATTCTGAGCCCGTTACAAATGTCGTGCCTTTCGCGGCAAAACCCCAGGGGCCAGAAATCGACACCCCCGAAGCCAAGCCCGAGGATGTCTGGTCGCAGGTGCAGTCAATCCTTCACGGGCGCGATCCCGAGTTGTGGACAAGTTGGTTCCAGCATCTGTCCGAGTCGGAAAGGGCAGGGGGGCGCGTCATTTTGGTTGCCCCCTCGCGGTTCATGGCTGATTACATTGCACAGAAGTGGACGGCACGTTTGCTGGCCGCCTATAGCCGCGTCGATCCCAGTATCAGAACGGTTCATGTAAACGCAGCCGATTGAGGCTGTCAGGTGCGCAGCACGGCCCAGCAAAGGATGCATCATGATCAACCGAAATTTTCAACCATTTCGGGTCGAACAGTTCCTGTCCGAGACGGAACACGGGGTGGTCTTCAATTTCTCGGAAAGCGGCGTTCATCCCATGTCGTTGCAGGGATTGGTAGAACTGGCCGGGATTGATCTCGGCGCTCTGCTGAAGACGATGATCGACTATCCGCAAGTCAATGGAAAGAAATCCCTGCGCGACACTGTCGCAGGCTTGTATCCGGGGGCCACGGCAGATGGGGTATTGGTCACGGTCGGCGCAACCGAAGCGAACACTCTGGTGGCCAACACCTTGTTGGAGCCCGGCGACAATGTTGTGTGTTTCCGACCGACCTATGAACAGATTTCAGGAAACGCCGCCAATCTAGGCAACGAAGTGCGTTGGGTAGATCTGATCGAATCCGAAGAGTGGGCCATAGACGCAGAGGCGCTTGAGCGGGCGGTCGATGACAGGACCCGCATCATCCATGTGGTGAACCCGAACAATCCAACGGGCCGTATTCTGACCGAAGCGGATCGCGCCCGTATCGTATCGGCTGCCGAGCGCGTTGGCGCCTGGATCGTTTCAGACGAGGTTTATGCCGGAACCGAGCGGGAAGGTGACACAGAAACCCCTTCGTTCTGGGGAAGTACGGACAGGGTTCTTGTGGTGAATTCCATGTCCAAGGCCTATGGGCTTCCGGGGCTGAGGCTGGGATGGCTGGTTGGGCCCGAAGACATCATTCAGCACTGTTGGCGGCGGCACGAATATGCCTCGATCGCGGCATCCATGTTGTCGATGGAGCTGGCGGACAAGGCGCTTGCCGAACCGGCACGGTCCAAGTTGAAGGCCCGCGCGCGCCGTCTGATCCGCACGGGGTTCGACGTTCTGACGGAAGAACTGGCGCGGCATCAGGGGGTGTTTTCCGTTGTACCACCTCAGGCGTCGGCCATGTCGTTCGTGCGGTTCAATCTACCGATCGCATCCGAGGCGTTCAGCATGCGCCTGTTGCGCGAAAAAGATGTGCTGGTCATTCCGGGGTCACGGTTCGGGGTCGAGAACCATTTTCGGTTCAGCTCGGCCCTGCCCGAAGATCATCTGCGCAACGGGTTGGCAAAGTTGAATGATCTTACAGGAGACATCCTGAACGGACGCTGAGAGTTTGCCGCCGAACTGGTGCGAGTGGTTCGGTGACATTTCTTTTGCCTTTTTCATACGTGTCGATAGGCTTCGCAAATGGAAGATTCACCTGTGCTTTCCGCCGAAAAACCGCCGCTGGATCACCTGGTCGGGGCCGCAGTGAAAACGCATCGCGCGCTGGCCGGATTGACTCTGGCCGAACTGTCTCAGCGGTCCGGCGTGTCCACGGCGATGATTTCCAAGATCGAGCGCGGTCAGGTGTCAGCCTCACTGGCGACGCTTGAGGCCCTGGCCGGCGGAATCGGCGTTCCGTTGATCAACTTCTTTGCCGGCACGGTTGAACGCACGGATGTGTCATTTGTGGCTGCGGGTGAAGGTGTAACCGTGCAACGGTTGGGCACCGGTTTCGGGCACAGTTATAAGCTGATCGGTCGGGCGGAAGCGAAACATGTCAGTTTCGAGAGTTTCAGCGTTACATTGGAAGGTCCGTTGGACGAACGCCCGCTTTACCAACATCAGGGTGTAGAATTCATCCACGTCACCGCCGGCGAGATGGTCTATGGCTGCGGTGAAGCCGCTTATCACATGCGGCCGGGCGACAGTCTGAGTTTTGATTCAAACGCCACTCATGGGCCGTTGGAGTTGAAAACTGACACGGTCAGCTTTGTCACCGTGGTTGCCAAGGCCGTGTCGGGCGACAACTGAAAAACGCCCGGCGACCGGGCCGGGCGTTTGGGAATCAAGGTGATCCGAGAAGAGTCAGAGACCCCATTTCTTGCGGTTTTCCTCGAAGAACCCTTGCGCCTTTTTGACTTCGATCCAGTTGTTTACATAGTTGATCCACACCTGATCGGCCTGTGGCAGGATCATCGCGATGGGTGACGGCGAACGCGGGCCTGCGTTCTTCACGCGTACCACCGGAAATTTCGCCTCGAGGGTCGAACCTTCGATGTTCGACGTAATGAAGACATCCGCGCGTCCTGCGATTACTTCCTGAAAACCGCGGGCCGGGGCCTCGACCACCTTGATTTCTGCGTTCGGGAACCATTCGCTGACGCGCTTTTCGAACGTTGTGCCCAGGGTGGTCGCGACTTTTACTCCGGGCTGGTTGATCGAGTCATAACCGTCGAATTGGTCGGCCTTGTCCTTGGTCGTATAGGGGAAGAGTTCCACCGAAATATAGCTGTCGGAAAAGCCCGCGACCTTCATGCGCGGTGGCGAAATCGATGCCGATCCGGTCAGGTGATACTTGCCTGCCACCACACCGTTGACCAGTGTTTTCCAGTCGGTGGGGACATATTCGACCTCGACCCCCAGATCGGCGGCCAACTCGTTCATGATGTCGATGTCGTACCCTTTGTAGCTGTTGGTTGCAGGGTCGCGGAGCGACATGGGATTCCAATCGCCCGTGGTGCCCACCTTGAGCACGCCGGAATCCAGCACCTCGTTCAGTGCAGATTGCGCCTGCGCAGCGCCTGACAAGACAAGTCCAAGCGCAGCGGCTGCCGCAGCTTTCCAAAATGTGTTCATCGGTTTCTCCCGTTGGTGGCATTTCTACCTTGTGGCCGTATTCTTCATTGATTTAAGCCCAAAGGGAAAGATAACCTCAAGAAAATATTATACTGGGACTAAAAACAGGGGCAGTTCATCTTATGCCAGACGCCGCAATCGAACTTGTGGGCGTGAACAAGTGGTTCGACACGTTTCACGTTCTCAAGGACATCAATCTGACGGTCAACAGCGGCGAAAAGGTGGTGATTTGCGGGCCTTCCGGGTCAGGAAAATCCACCGTTGTGCGATGTATCAACCAGTTGGAAAAACATCAGAAAGGAACCATCCGCGTAGACGGGATCGAGTTGACGGATGACGAGAAATCCGTGGCCAGGATCCGGTCCGAGGTTGGAATGGTGTTCCAGCAGTTCAACCTGTTCCCGCATCTGACCGTTTTGGAAAACCTGACTTTGGGCCCGATCAAGGCGCGCGGTCTCGGCCGCAAAGAGGCAGAGGAAAAAGCACGTCACTATCTGGACCGGGTGCACATTCCCGATCAGGCCGACAAAAAACCCATTCAGTTGTCGGGTGGTCAGCAGCAACGCGTCGCCATCGCCCGGTCGCTGTGCATGGAGCCGCGCGTTCTGCTGTTTGACGAGCCGACCTCGGCACTGGACCCCGAGATGATCTCGGAAGTGTTGGACGTGATGGTCGAGTTGGCCAATGAGGGGATGACCATGGTGGTTGTCACGCATGAGATGGGGTTTGCCCGAAAGGTGGCCGACAAGATGATCTTCATGGATGCCGGTGAAATCGTCGAAGAAGGCAACCCCGAACATTTCTTCACCAATCCTCAGTCCGATCGGTGTCGCAAATTCCTGTCCCAGATCCTGCAACACTGAGAGCGGCCGATGAAAAAACTTCTTCTCATATTGCCTCTGCTTCTGCTGGCAGGCTGTTCGTCGTCACAGACCTGGGGCTGGTACGTTATCGATCCGACCACGGCCTCGGGGTGGACCAATGTGAAATTCCTGATCTCGGGGATGGGCGCGACGATCCAGATTTCCCTGATCGCCGCCGTTCTGTCGATCGTCATCGGATTGCTGGTCGCCCTGCCGGGATTGTCCGAAAAACGTGGCTGGCGGGTTGTGAACCGGGTTTACGTGGAGTTCATCCGCGCCATTCCCCTGTTGCCGATGCTGTTCTGGGTGTTTTACGGCTTGCCCATCGTGTTTCAGTCGATGGGTCTGAACATCCCCATCGATCCCTTTTGGGGGGCAATCATAACGCTGGCGATTTCAGACAGCGCCTTTACGGCCGAGATCTATCGCGCAGGTATTCAATCCATTGCGCGTGGACAACGCGAGGCGGCGCAGACCATCGGGCTGAACTATGTGCAGACCATGCGCTATGTGATCCTGCCGCAGGCGATCCGGCGCATTCTGCCGCCTTTGGCAAACCAGTTCATCTACATCGTCAAGATGAGCGCCTTTGCCAGCGTCATCGGGATGCAGGAACTGACCCGCCGTGCGAATGAACTGGTGGTGACGGAATACCGCCCGCTGGAAATCTATACCCTGCTGATTTTTGAATACCTGATCCTGGTTTTGATCATCTCAGCCGGGGTGCGCTGGCTGGAGCGTCGCATGGGCGCGGACGAGCGCGGATAAGGAGTGAAGAAATGAACTGGAAAGATTTCATGGCCGAGACCGAGGCCAATATCGGAACCTTCTCGAAAGAAGTGCCGGAAACCGTGCGCGGCTTTGGCATCATGGGCAAGGCGGCCAAGACTGACGGGGCGCTGAGCGAGAAAACCAAAGAGTTCATGGCGCTCGGCATTGCTATCGCGACCCGCTGCGACAGCTGCATCGGATTCCACGTGCGTTCGCTGGTTCGGCTGGGCGCCACCCGCGAAGAAATGTGCGAGGCGTTGGCCATGGCCACCTATATGGGCGGGGGGCCGTCCTATGCCTACAGCGCCAAGGCGCTCAAGGCTTTTGATGAGTTTTCGGAGTAAGAAACATGCGTCCTGATCTGGCCGGAGCAGAGGGGTTTATTCGCAACAGCTGGTACGTCGCCGGACGGTCCGAGGATTTTGGCCGCAGCCTGAGCGCCGTGCGAATGTTGGGCGATGAGATCGTAATCTATCGTGACACAGCGGGCAAAGCGATCGCGTTGGAGGATGCTTGCCCGCATAGAAAGCTGCCGCTGTCTCGGGGCACCATCGAAGGGGATCATGTGGTTTGCGGCTATCACGGTCTGACATTCGGCTGCGGCGGTGAATGTGTCAGCGCCCCGACACAGCTGGACAATCCTCCGCGCCGCGCCGCCGTGCATGCATACCCGGCCGAAGACCGCTGGGGATTTCTTTGGCTCTGGATGGGGGATTCGGACAAAGCCAGCACAGACGATATCATCGACATCCCCAATTTCGACAACCCGTCTTGGGGCAGGACCCGGACCGGTGCGATGGAGATGGCGTGCCACTACCTTTACATTATCGATAACCTGCTGGATCCAAGCCATGTGGCCTGGGTGCATCTGACCTCGTTTGCCGGGGCGGGAACCGACAACCGCCCGCTGGATCTTGAAGAAACCGAAAGCGGCGTCATTGTTTCGCGCTGGATCGCGGATGAACCCGCGCCGCCCTACTATGCGCCGATACTGCCGTTCGGGCCAAGTTGCGACCGCAAGCAGCATTACGAATGCCGTCTGCCGTCCACTGCGATCAACATGTCCATTTACACTCCGGCCGGAGAAGGAGGGGCGGATCGGCCGATGTCGCCCAATGCCTTTGTCAATATTTCGTACAACTTCATCACACCGGTAGATGCGGAAACATCTCGGTATTTCTGGTTCCAGCACCGCAACATGCACGCGGATGACACAGCCATGTCGCAGCGCATGTTCGAAGGCGCGGTCATGGCTTTCAACGAGGACAAAGAGGTTCTGGAACACGTTCAAACCGGCATGGCGCGGCGCAAGACCGGCTATATCAACCTCGGGCTGGACGCAGGCGCGATGCGGTTTCGCGCACGGGTTGCAAAGCTGATCGCGCAGCAGGCCGGCTGATCATCAGGCCGACAAGCGCCCGTTCGCGCCCTGGCCCACGTGTCGGGCCGGGGCGTCGAACACCGCTTTGATGCAGGGATACCGGTCGAGAATTTCAGCCCCACCGGGCAACAGATCGGCCCGGAGAACACCGGCATCCCAGATCGCAACGCCATCCACCCGGATCGTCGGGTCCAGAACGTTCAGCGAAATCTCACCCGGCGCGTAGTGCCCGCATGTGTGAAAGTGCAGCAGACGCGGATTGCCAAAGGCCGACCCGCTCCAACGTTCAAAATTGCTTCGGGCCGGGGTCGTGTAGGCGCAGCCCGGGTGGATGCCTGCGTGCCAGGAATGCATGGTCAGGGGGTCAAGGTCGAACATCTTGCCGACTTTTTCGTAATGCATCTGCGCGCAATGCACATCCATGGGATGGCCCTCAAAGCCGGTCAGGCGGTTGTTTTCGAACCGTATGGTCAGCGGTTCGCGCAGATCACAGCCGTATGGTTCGTAGAATTTCGAACCGGTGCCGACCAGAAACCCGTCCTGAACCAGCACTCCGGAAAACCCCTGCACGGGAACCGGGGCAAAGACCGACATCGGAAAACGCGCCACGCTGACATCCGCGGCACCTGCTGGGGGGAAGGCGGCGCCGGGGCCAGCGAAGTCGGTGCCCAATGGGCAGGTTACGTGGATGTGCCCGGCACTGGCCAGCAGCCGGTTGACCGCGTTTTTCAGTTCAACGAACCCGGTGTAGTTGGCGCGCCCAAAACCCGAGGCCAGCATTCCGGCGTCCAGCGCATATGACATGATGGGTCGAACGTCCCTCATTCCCGCGTCGAAACGAATCTGATCGCCGGTGCGGGACAGAAACAAGGTGCGATCCGCCGTTTCCATCGCCGTTTTCAGATCCGCTGGCAGCGATGAACCCATGGGATCAAATGCAAGGGTTCGAACTGCGGTCTTGATCCGGTTTTCCCGGGCGCAGTCCACGATAGCCTCGGTGATCTCGGCATCGTAATACCCGTTGGCCGCATCTTCGCAGACCACAAGCAACTGGTCGCCCGCCGTCAGGCCAGCGCATCTGAACAACAGGTTTTCGGCACCCGCCATAAGCTCTGGACTGTGCATTCGCGTCGATCCTCAACAAATCCCTCGCGCTGATATTTTACATCTTTCACGTTTCTGTGATCCAGAAAAATTTCACCTTAAGAAAAAAATTAACTGACATGCCTGTGGGCTTTGTACATAAGCTGAGCCCGAACAGGACAGGAGACACAGCAATGAGCGCTTGGATCGAGATGATCTCGGACGACAAGGCCAACGGCCGCCTGAAAGAGCTGCTGGACAAGGCCCGCACCCCTCATGGCACCGTGGACACGGTTATGCGTGTGCATTCATTGCGGCCCGAAACGATGAACGGGCATGTGACGCTGTACCGTTCGGTCCTGCATTCCGATGACAACCGGTTGCCATTCTGGTTTCTCGAGGTTGTCGCCAGCTATACCTCGATCCTGAACGATTGCACCTATTCACTGACCCATCACTTCATGAACGTGCGCAACCTGCTGAAGGACCAGCCGCGCAGCGACCGGATTTTCGTCGCGCTCAAGGCGCATCGGCCCGAGGATGAATTCGAGGGCAAGGAACTGGCGCTGATGCGCTATGCCGCCAAGCTGACGACGGATGTTGGCAAAATGGTCAAGTCCGACTTCGAAGCGCTCAAGATTGCAGGCTGTGAGGATGGCGAGATCCTGGAGGTCAATCAGGTCTGCGCCTATTTCAACTATTCAAACCGGTTGCTGAACGGGTTGGGTGCAACGACCGAGAATGATGTGATCGGCTATTACAAAGGTGACGACTGACGGGTTACGCCGGGTCTGGCCTTCGTGCCGAGGAACATCGTTTCGGGCGGGTCAGCCTGTTATTTCAGGCTGTGGCGGTTTCACGCCCCACGTGTTTTCTTCCGCTGTTTTGCGGATGATCGCACCGATCTTCAACAAGTTTTCGCTGAGCGGGTTGGTCTTTCGCCAGATCAGACCAATCGTCCGTGTCGGCGGCGTGTCCTGAAACCGGGCAATGGACACATCCGCGGATCGGGTTTCCAGCCCGACCGCCATTTCCGGTATCAGGGTCACACCGATGCCGGCGCCGACCATCTGAACCAGTGTGGAAAGCGAACTGCCCTCCATGATGTGCTGCGGTTCGATGTTGCGGATCGAACAGAAGGACAGGGCCTGATCCCTGAAGCAATGCCCCTCTTCCAGCAACAGCAGGCGCATGGTTCTGAGCTGCGAGGAACTTGGCATCGGCAGGTTGGCATCCTGCGCCGGGCGAACCAGCAGAAAATCTTCGTTGAACAGCGAGAACTCTCGGAGGTTGGGTTCCGAGACGGGCAGGGCAACGACACCGAAATCCAGTTTCGAATCCAGAATTTCGCCGATCAACGTCTTGGTTATCGTTTCCTTGGGTTCGATGGTCAGTTGTGGGAAACGCTGCGACAGAGCTTTGATGATCGAGGGCAGCAGATAGGGCGCGACCGTGGGAATGACCCCGATTCTGATGCGGCCGGACAGGGCGCCCGAGGGAGATTGCACCAATTTCCCCAGATCCTCGACCCGGGTCAGGATTTCGCGGCCATGTTTCAGCACGTCTTCGCCAAGTGCTGTCAGGCGGGTTTGCCGGGCCGCGCGTTCGACCAGCGGCCCACCCATGATTGCCTCCAGCTCTTTGATTTGTATGGAAAGCGCGGGCTGCGATATTGCACTGGCCGCGGCGGCCTTGCCAAAGTGGCCGTGCGTGGCGAGCGCCTCGAAATAGCGCAGATGTTTGAGGGTGAGTGCCTTCATATGAAAAATTAATCACAACGATAGTAATTACAAATTTCCAATTATCGAAGCCGTGGGGTACGAGTCAAGATATCTGAACCCCTAGGTAAATACTCAGGAGATTTACAATGGACGGTACCCCCCACAATCATCAATCCGGCGGCTGCCCCGTCATGCATGGCGGCAATACTGGAACGGGCAATTCCGTCACCAAGTGGTGGCCGGATGCGCTGAACCTGGACATTCTGAGCCAGCACGACACGCGCACCAACCCGATGGATGCGGATTACAATCACCGAGAAGCGGTCAAGGGGCTGGACTTCAAGGCAGTTCGTGCCGATGTCGAGGCGTTGCTGACCGACAGCCAGGACTGGTGGCCGGCTGACTGGGGTCACTATGGCGGGCTGATGATCCGTCTGGCGTGGCACTCGGCCGGGTCTTACCGTCTGGGGGATGGTCGAGGTGGCGCCGGTTCGGGCAACATCCGGTTCGCGCCGCTGAATTCATGGCCGGACAATGCAAGCCTGGACAAAGCCCGCCGTCTGCTGTGGCCGGTGAAAAAGAAATACGGCAACGCGCTGTCCTGGGCCGATCTGATCGTTCTGTCGGGCACGGTGGCCTATGAATCCATGGGATTGAAGACCTTTGGTTTCGGTTTTGGTCGCGAAGACATCTGGGGCCCCGAGAAAGATGTTTACTGGGGTTCTGAAAACCAGTGGCTGGCCCCGTCCGAGAATCGCTATGGCGATCTGGAAACCCCCGGCACGCTGGAAAACCCTCTGGGTGCGGTGCATATGGGCCTGATCTACGTGAACCCCGAAGGCGTGAACGGCAATCCGGATCCGGCCAAAACCGCGCTGCATATCCGTGAAACCTTTGCGCGTATGGCGATGAATGACGAAGAGACCGCAGCATTGACCTGCGGGGGTCATACCGTCGGCAAAGCCCATGGTGCGATGCCCGGTGACAATATCGGCGCCGAGCCCGAAGCCTGCCCCGTGTCCAGCCAGGGTATGGGATGGGAAAACCCTGATCAGAACGGTAAAGCGGCCAATGCCTTTACCTCGGGGATCGAAGGGGCGTGGACGAAAGAGCCGTTGAAATTTGACATGGGCTATTTCGATTACCTGTTCGGTTACGAGTGGGAACTGGGAAAATCACCCGCAGGTGCCCATCAGTGGCAGCCCGTCGACATGCCCGAAGACGAAAAGCCGGTCGACCCGACCGACCCCACTGTTCGTCGCATGCCGATGATGACCGATGCGGATATGGCGATGAAGGTCGACCCGACCTACAACGCGATCTGTCAGAAATTCATGGCGGATCCGGACTATTTTGCCGATACATTTGCACGTGCCTGGTTCAAGTTGACTCACCGCGACATGGGTCCGCGCGTCAACTATTATGGCCCGGACGTGCCGTCAGAAGATCTGATCTGGCAGGACCCGATCCCGGCTGGTTCGACAGATTACGACATAGATGCCGTCAAGGCCAAGATCGCAGACAGCGGTCTGACCATCGCCGAGATGATCACCACCGCCTGGGACAGTGCCCGAACCTTCCGCGGTTCGGACAAGCGTGGCGGCGCAAATGGGGCGCGCATCCGACTGGCGCCGCAAAAGGACTGGGCGGGCAACGAACCCGAACGTCTGGCGAAAGTACTGGGTGTGCTGGAGCCGATCGCGGTGGAAACCGGCGCCTCGGTTGCCGACGTGATCGTTCTGGCGGGCAATGTCGGGCTTGAGCGGGCGATCAAGGCCGCAGGCTTTGACGTGGCGGTTCCGTTCTCGGCCGGTCGCGGCGACGCGTCGATCGAGCAGACCGATGTGGACAGCTTCTCGGTACTTGAGCCGCTGGCGGACGGGTTCTGCAACTGGCAGCTGAAGGAATACGCGGTCTCGCCAGAGGCGATGATGCTGGATCGCGCGCAACTGCTGGGTCTGACCGCGGCCGAGTTGACCGTTCTGGTCGGTGGTCTGCGTGTGCTGGGTGCCAACCATGGCGGATCGCCGCATGGCGTCTTCACCGACCGGTTGGGCCAACTGACAAACGACTTTTTCGTCAACCTGACGGATATGTCGCTGAGCTGGCATCCGGTTGACGGAGGCACCTTTGAACTGCGCGACCGCGCCTCGGGTGAGGTCAAGTTCACCGCAACCAGCGCAGATCTGGTCTTCGGTTCGAACTCGATCCTGCGCAGCTATGCTGAGGTCTACGCCCAAGACGACAACGCCGAGAAGTTCGTGCGCGACTTTGTGGCGGCATGGACCAAGATCATGAACAACGACCGGTTCGATCTGGTTGCCTGAATCATGTAGTAAATCAGGCGGGGACACCCTCGCCTGATTTTCTTTTCAGGGGGCTGCATCCGCTGATCCCCGCTTTGCCGAGACTCGCTCACACGGTCATGAAGAGATCTTTGTATCGGTCACGCAGAATGTTCTTTTGAACCTTGCCCATCGTGTTGCGGGGCAGTTCATCCAGAACGATCAGCTTGCGCGGATGCTTGAACCGGGCCAGACCTTCGCGGACCGCGCCCGTTATCGCCTCCGGATCAGGGGTCTGGCCGGGCTCTGCCACGATGACACCAACAACCGTTTCACCGAAATCGGGATGTGGCACGCCGATCACGGCGCTTTCCAGAACACCGGGTTGATCATCGAGAACCATCTCGATCTCTTTTGGGTAAATGTTGTAGCCGCCCGAAATGATCAGATCCTTGTTGCGACCGACGATATGGACGTACCCATCCTCGTCGATGCGGCCCAGATCACCGGTGATAAAAAAGCCGTTGTCGCGCAGTTCGGCAGCGGTTTTTTCGGGCATCTGCCAATACCCTTTGAAGACGTTGGGCCCGCGCACTTCAATTATGCCGATCTCGCCCGCAGGCAGGGTATTGCCGTCTGAATCACAGATCTTCAGTTCGACCCCGGGCAGCGGGTGCCCGACCGTTCCGGCGCGCCGCTCGCCGTCATATGGGTTTGACGTGTTCATGTTGGTTTCAGTCATGCCATAGCGTTCAAGGATGCGATGACCCGTTCGTTCTTCGAACTGCACATGGGTTTCCGCCCGCAGCGGTGCCGATCCGGAAACGAAAAGGCGCATATGGGTGGCCAGTTCCCTGGTAAAACGCGGGTCGTCCAACAGGCGCGTATAGAAGGTTGGGACGCCCATCATCGACGTGGCACTGGGCAATTTGTCGATGATCTGGTCCAGATCGAATTTCGGCAGCCAGATCATGCATCCACCTGCGGCCAGCATGATATTGGTCGCGACGAACAGCCCGTGCGTGTGAAAGATCGGCAGGGCATGCAGCAGCACATCCTGCGAGGTGAAGCGCCATTCCTTGACCAGTGTCCGTGCGTTCGACAGCAGATTGTTCTGGGTCAGCATGGCGCCCTTGGACCGGCCTGTGGTTCCCGACGTGTAAAGGAACGCTGCCAGATCCTCGCCATCGCGGGCGACGGTTTCGAAACGTGTCGGCATGGTCGCGGCCAAATCTGTCAGAGACCCGGTGCCATCCGCGTTCAGCGTCTCAACCCGGGCGCCCAGCTGCGCGCCGACAGGGGTGAGTTTTCCTTCTCTTTCGGTGTCGCAGATAATCAGCGAGGCCCCGCTGTTTTCGATGAAATAGGTCAATTCATCGACCGTGTAGGCGGTATTCAGCGGCAGGAACACCAGACCGGCCTGGGCGCAGGCAGCATAAAGCGCCAGCGCCTCGGGGGTTTTTTCAACCTGCGCCGCAACGCGGTCACCGGGATTCAGGCCCAGATGCGTGGCCACATGCGCAATCTGCGCCGCTTTGCCGAGGAAATCCTGGTGAGAGATCGTTGTCCCGTCCAGCAACTGCAAAAAAGGTGTGCCTTTGCCGGCGTGGATGCCGAACAGGCCTTCATACAGAGGGTTAGCCATCAGGTTTACCTTTCTTGAGATATGAAAAGAGAGGTGGATGCAGCGAGGAAATTGATCTCGAACGAGGCGATCATCTCATGGGTCGTGGCGAATTGGTCTTGGTACTGGGCAACACGGGTCATTTCATACAGGCAGTTCACCAAAGTGCCAACGGATGGGGCCGTGATTGCGTTGCCCTGAACAGAATGAACAAAAGCACTGTTACCCAAATGAAACTGTGCAATTGAATCCAGAGGCGTGTGCCTCATTCCCCTGAGGCTCGGCAGTTACACCTGCCGACACCCTGCTGCGCATCGTGCTTTCAGAGTATCGGCGCGTGTCGACTGATTTCCCTATGAGAAGTGTTCTGGCAGCAATGCATCCGGCAGATTCTGATAGCAGACAGGACGCAAGAAACGCCGGATCGACAATGTGCCCACGGATGTGGCTCCGAAATTGGTCGAAGCCGGGTAGGGGCCGCCATGGACCATGCTGTCACATACCTCGACCCCTGTGGGGAAGCCATTGGCCAACACGCGTCCGGCCTTGCGTTCAAGGATCGGCAGCAGGGATCGCGCCATGCCCATGTCGGCCTCGTCCATATGCAGGGTGCAGGTCAGCTGCCCGTGCAATCCGCGCGCGACGTCGTACATTTCGTCGGGTGTCTCGGCGGTCACGATGATGCCCAGCGGGCCGAACACCTCTTCCGGGAGGGACGTGTTGGCCAGCCAGGTTGCGGCGCTTGTTCGATAAAGGAAAGGGGTCGCATTGCGCTGATCGCATGTCGAAGCCAGAACCTCGTGAACGCCAGCGGTTTCAGCAACACGGGTCTGACCGTTGCGATAGGCTTTGGCGATGCCGTCGGTCAGCATGGTCTGCGCCGGAACTTCGGTCAATGCGGTCTGTGTGATCTCGGCGAAACGGTCCGTTGCTTCACCTGCCGGCATCACAACGACGCCCGGGTTGGTGCAGAACTGGCCAGCGCCCATCGTCAGCGAGCCGGCCCAGCCTTTGGCGATATCTTCACCCCGGTTTGCCAGTGCCGCGTCCAGAATGAACATGGGGTTTACCGATCCAAGCTCACCAAAAAACGGAATCGGTTCGGGGCGCGCGGCGCACAGGTCGAACAGGGCGCGACCGCCCGCAAGCGATCCGGTGAACCCGACCGCCTTGATCAGAGGGTGCTGCACCAAGGCTGAACCCACAGCCGGTCCGCCGTCCTGGATCAAGCTGAAAACGCCGGGATGAATGTTGCAACGGCGGATGGCCGCAAGGATGGCTTCGGCGATGATCTCGCCGGTGCCCGGATGGGCGCCGTGGCCTTTGACGACGACCGGGCAGCCGGCAGCCAGTGCGGCGGCCGTGTCCCCCCCGGCGGTGGAAAATGCCAGCGGGAAATTTGATGCGCCGAACACAGCGACCGGGCCGATCGGGCGCTGGATCATTTTCAGATCGGGCCGGGGCAGGGGTGCACGGTTCGGCAACGCGCTGTCGTGGCGCCGGTCCAGATAATCGCCGCTGAGGATATGCGTTGCGAACAGCCTCAGCTGCCCCGACGTGCGGCCCCGTTCACCTTGCAGCCGAGCCTCGGGCAGGCCGGTTTCCTGAGTGCCAATCTCGGTGATTTCATCGGCGCGCGCTTCGATCTCGTCGGCAATGGCGTTCAGAAAGACGGCGCGTTCTTCCCGAGTGGAACAGCCATAGCTCCAAAACGCCTCTTCCGCGGCCTGCGCAGCGGCGTCGACGTCTGAAATTCGACCTTTCGAAAAGTCATGCGATGGCCCATGTGCGGGTTGTGATGCAAAGAAATCGTCACCGGCAAGCCAGTTGCCGGCGATCAGATGTTTGCCATGCGGAGTAAAGGTCATTTGGGCCTCGTATTTCGGGATGTCCAGATTAATGGATAATGTATCCAAAATGACAGGACATGCAAGACCGCCCTAGGGTTCGTCTGTCCCGCGCTTCGAGGCGATCATTTCCAGAAGCTGTTCCTTGGTCCGGCGAATATGCTGCGCCAAGACCTCGCAGGCTTTGTCCACATTGCCTTCCCGGGCTAGCCGCAACAGATCACGATGTTCCTTTTTTGCGGGTTCGCGCTGTTTCATCACGCTCAGATGCATCCTGACATAGCGATCCGATTGCAGGTTGACGCGGTCCAGCAATTCGTTGGTCAGCTTCCGCTGTGACGCCGCATAAAGCGCCGAGTGATACTGATAGTTCAATATCCCCCACTTGCCGACGTCATTTTCATCATATGACGCTTCCATCTGCTTGAGGATTTCGTCGCAACGCGCAAATTCCCTTGGGCCCATATTCGGGATGGCCCGGCGGAACAGATCGACTTCGATCAGGATGCGAAGATCGAAAATTTCACCGATTTCGTCGAGGGAATGCTTGGTCACCGAGCCGCCGCGATTGTTGGCCCATTGCACCAGACCTTCGGCATTCAGGCGTTTCAGCGCCTCGCGGATCGGCATGCGAGAGACATCATATTCCTCGGCCAGTGCTTCCTGCCGGATCGTTTCACCCTCGGCGAGTTCGCCGCTCAGGATACGTTCACGCAGATCATTTGCGATGACGTCCGGTAGGCTTTGTTTCGTGATCGCGCGTTTTCCTGCCATTTCCAATATCCCGCCACGGTTTTTTGGATACAATTACCCGTAATCACCAACTTTTCCAAGCCGAACTTGGATTTCGACCCATGTTCGAATCCTGTCCGAGATTTGGAAAAAGCCTGAATCTGATGATGAAACCGTAACGAGGACGCGTATCTTCAGACTTCTCCGTTTTTGAAAAACGTGCCTGCTGACATCAAACACCCCAGGTGTCAGACAGGCGATATCCACCGGGCCATGGATCTGCGGGGTCCAACATGTGCTGATGAATTCCGGTGATCCAACCGCGACCGCTGATTTCAGGAGCGATCGCCGCGCGGCCACCGACCTGCGCAGTGTCAATGATCCGCCCGGTGAATCGTGATCCGATGATCGAGACAGCCTCGAAGGTCTGGCCGGGTTTCATCACCCCCTTGGCCGCCATCAGCGCCATGCGCGCGGACACTGCGGTGCCCGTCGGCGAACGGTCGACCTTACCCGGCTGGATTGCCACGGCGGACTTGCCGCTCAGACCGGTTTCCGTTTCATACAACGGGCCGCAAAAGGCGCAGAACGATATATGATCCCAGTCCGGGTTCTCGGGATGCGAGAATCCAAGCTGCTCATTGGCGGCGTTTGTGATCTTTACCCCCAGCCGGGCTATGTCGCGGGCCTCGTGGTCGACGATTGTGAACCCAAGCGCCTGCGCATCGACGACCACGAAACTGTCACCGCCATAGGCGGTGTCTACCGTGATCGTGCCCAGTCCGGATACCTCAAGCGGGACGGACAGCTTGTCGGCGAAGCTGGGCAGGTTCTGGACAAAGATGCGTTGTGCCTTGCCATCGCGGCATTCCGCACGTACCCGGACCAGCCCACCCGGTGCCTCGAGCACCATGTGGGTTTCCGGCTCGTGCATTGGAATGATCCCGCCATCCAGCAACACGGTTGAGACACAGATCGAGTTGGACCCCGACATGGGCGGCGTGTCTTCGGGTTCCATGATGATCCAGGCGGCGTCTGCCTCGGGGTGTTTTGGCGGAACCAGAAGGTTGACATGCCGGAACACACCGCCGCGTGGTTCGTTCAGAACAAAGTTGCGCAGGGTCTGGTCCCGCGCAATGAAGCTTCGCTGTTCCCAGAGAGTGTCGCCCGGCGGTGGGGCGACGCCCCCAACGATGACATCTCCAACCTCACCTTCGGCATGGGCCGAGATCACATGTACGGTTTTTCTGCTGCGCATGTTTACCTCAGCTATATTGCGCGACGGGGGCACCCAGCGCGTCGAAGATCGGTGTCACGCCCAGACCCGGACGATCTGCTGCGGTCATCCGGCCATTGACACGCTTTGGCGCGCCTTCGGCGATGTCCACGGTACCATAGGAATTGAAATCGGTGGCCGAGAACGTGAATTCGGACGGTGTCGACCGCGCCAGATGAGCGATGGCAGCGGTGGTGATATCGCCCCCCCAGGTGTCTTCGATGGTCATCGGGATACCATGCGCGACGCACAGATCGCGCATCAGCCTTGCTTTGCTCAAACCTCCTACCTTGGAGATTTTCAGGTTGATAACGTCCATGGCGTCTTCGGCTATGCCGCGGACCAATATGTTGGGCGTGTCGATGACCTCATCCATCACGAAGGGCAGCGCGGTGCGCCGGCGGATCGACACGCATTCCTCATAGGTCAAACAGGGTTGTTCCACATAGACATCCATGCCCGCGATGGCGCCTACGACACGCGCGGCCTCGTGCCGGGTCCAGCCAGTGTTGGCATCCGCCACCAGCAGGTCGGTCTTTTTCAGAACCGCGCGGGTGGCGTGAATGCGGTCGATGTCGTCATTGGCGTCGCCGCCCACTTTCAGTTGAAACTTCGTATAGCCTTCGGCCGCATAACCTTCGATCTTTTGCGCCATGATTTCCGGTGCTTCCTGGCTGATCGCGCGATACAGCACCACGTCCTGTTGCGCGTCGCCGCCCAACAGGGTGTAAAGGGGTTGCCCGGTCGCCTTGCCCAGCAGATCCCAGCAGGCAATATCAACAGGCGCCTTGGCATAAGGGTGGCCACGCAGGGCTGCATCCATGGTGCGATTGATCTGGCCGATATTCAGCGGATCCTGCCCGATCAGATGTGGCGACAATTCCGCCAGCCCGGCCCTGACGCCCAGGGCAAAGGACGGAAGATAAGCCGATCCCAGCGGGCAGCATTCGGCATACCCCTTGAGACCTTCATCCGTGATGATCTCGAGAACGGTGCTGTCGAAGACCTCTACATAGTTGCCATTGGACCAGCTGTAGCGGCCTTCCTTCAGCGGCAGATCCACCTGATATACGTTCAGTGCAGTGATTTTCATAAGGTGTTCTCCTGATCAGAAGCGTGTGGATGCGAAAGGCTTCATGTCGAGCGCGGGCTTTGTGTCCGTGACCAGATCCGCGACCAGTTCCGCCGTGCCTGCGGATTGCGTCAGACCCAGATGGCCATGTCCGAAGGCGTAAAATACCTGTGGCGCACGCGCCGAGCGGTCGATCAGCGGCAAACTGTCGGGCAGTGACGGCCGAAAGCCCATCCATTGCGTGCCGCCTTCCAAGTTCAGGCCAGGCATGAAGCGCCCGGCCTTTGCCAGAAGCGCGTCGGCGCGTTTGTAATTGGGTGGCAGTTCCAGCCCGCCCAACTCGACCGCGCCACCGATGCGCACGCCGCCGTTGATCCGCGTCACCACAAAGCCGTGGCCACCGAATGTTAGATGGGTGCGCAGATCAAAGGCCCCTTGGGGCAGGGTCGTGTTGTACCCTCGCTCGGTTTCCAGAGGGATGCGATCGCCCAGGGTTTTCGCCAAGTGATGAGACCACGCCCCGGCAGCCACGGTCACCTGTCTTGCATCAATTTCACCGATCGAAGTCGTCAGGCGAACGCCCGCATCCATGGGCGTGAGCGCGCTGATTGTCGCGATTTCGACCTGACCGCCACGGGCGGTGAACCGGGTGGCCAAATGTCTTGTCCAGCTGGCCGGATCGACCGTGTTCATCCAGGTGGGCGTAAAACCCGCATGGGTAAATCGTCGGTCAAGCCCGGGCTGGATTTCCTCAATCGCGTCGGGGCTGTCCAGCAGGTCAAAGGGGATGCCGTGATCCTTGCGCCTGTCCCATGTGGGCAGACTGGCGCGGAATTCACCTTCACCCTCGAACACCTGCAACTGGCCGTCGCGTTGCATCAGCGCTTGGCCGTCGACATCCGCGATCTGGCGTTCCAGCGCCGTGCGGCTGTGATCCATCAAAGCAGCCTGCGCAGACAAGGCCGCAGCATAGCGATCCTGCCAACTGGCCCGCCAGAACCGCAGCATCCACGGCGCGATGTTCAAAGCGTAGGAGGGTGGAATTGAAAGCGGACCCAGCGGATCAAACAGCCATTTCGGAGCCTTGCGCATGATCCCGGGGGTGGCCATTGGCACGATGTCGGTAAAGGCAAAGGCTCCGGCGTTGCCCTTTGACGCCCCGGCTGCAACGCCTTCGCGATCCAGCACCAGCACGCGCCGGCCGCGTTTTTGCAATTCAAGTGCGGTGCTGATGCCGATGATACCGGCACCGATCACAACGATATCCGTCGGGTTGTCTTGCAGCATGGCCAGATCTTCTCAAACTGTGGCTCGGTTCCGGGGGCTGGATTGCGCCAGTCCCCGATAATTTTGTCAAAGAAGGATCCCACCGCGAAACGGATCGTTCTGCGCGAAAATCAATGTGCCCTCGGCCATGATATGCGCCTGCCCGGTCAGGGTCGGAATGACGCCGCCGTTGGGACCGGGCTGATAGCTCAGCCGGTAAGAGCTGCCGATCACGCTTTCCTGCACGATCTCTTGCCCCGGAACCAGAACCCCATCCGCCGCCAGACAGGCCAGACGCGCCGAACTGCCGGTCCCGCACGGCGATCGGTCATATTGATCGTCCGGGCACAGGACGAAATTCCTGCTGTGAACGTCTTTGTCCGGGGATTTGTCCTGCAAGATCACGTGGTCCACTGGTTCCCCGTTCTCGCCACGCACGTTCTGGTCGATGCAGGCTTTGCGAATTGCAATGGTCAGATCGGTGAGGGCACGGATGTTGCCGGGCGTCACGTCCATCGGGCTGGGATCGACAATGAAGAACCAGTTGCCACCATAGGCCAGATCGCCGGTCACTTTTCCATGGCCTTCGACGTCAACCGACACCGAAGCCTTGACCCGGCGGCTTTCGATATTGGTGACGCGCACCGTATTGGCGTCCAACAGGTCAACCGAGATGACGCCGGCCGGCGTTTCGACCCTGTGCGTCCCAAGACCGATCCGGCCCAGATGGGCCAGAGTGACCCCAAGGCCGATGGTGCCATGACCGCACATGCCGAGAACGGCGTCGGCATCGAAATAGATCACGCCGGTTTCGCAGCCGGACGTTTCCGGGGCGACCAGAAGCGCCCCGACCATGCCGGGTTGACCGCGTGGTTCCAGAAGGACCGATTTGTAGAAAGCCTTGTGCTCGGTGGCCAGGCGTTGCGCGCGCTCGGCCAGCGGGCCCGACCCCAGATCGGGGCCGCCGTTCAGGATGACCCGCGTGGGCATGCCTCCGGTATGGCTGTCGATCACATGCATTCAGCGATGACCCCGCCCTGGCTGGACCAGTCGGCAAACCAGGTGCGGAACAGTTTGTATTGCTGTTCGCAATAGTTGCGCTGGGCATCCGTCAGCTCGTCGGTTTCGTTGAAGTGCAAGCGGTATTCCTCTTCACCGTTCAAGACCAGCAGGTGCTTGTAGTACAGCACCAGATCGGTGCCTTCGTCAAAGCTGGCCAGCACGCCAAAGGCTTCTTCAAGCTCGCGCGCGCGCAGGCGCGCTTCGGCGTGGCCCGCCGCCGCTTTCTGACACAGGGCGGCCAGCAGCAATGCTTCTTTGGGCAGGGCGGTGCCGATACCTGTAATCGAGCCCGTGGCGCCGCAGTTGACGAAGCCATGATAAACCTCGGTGTCCACGCCCACCATCAGCGTGACCTGATCATCTTTCGAGGTGATGTGTTCCGCGGCGTAGCGCAGGTCGCCTTTGCCTCCGAATTCCTTGAACCCGACAAGGTTCGGATGATCTGCACGCAATTCCAGGAACAAATCAGCGCGGGTGGCGAAGCCGTAGACGGGGCTGTTGTATATGATGGCCGGGATATCCGGCGCGGCTGACAGGATTGCCTTGAAGTGGTTGCGCTGTGCCGGGACGGACGATCCGCGCGACAGCACACGTGGGATGACCATAAGCCCTGCCGCGCCGACCTTTTGCGCATGTGCAGCTAGCGCCACGGCAGATTTCGAGTTTATCGCACCAGTGCCGACGACGACAGGAAGGCCGGCGTCGATCAGGCGTTCGACACCTTGCATACGTTCGGCATCCGACAGCAACGGCCAGTCGCCCATCGAACCGCAATACACCACGGCCGACATGCCGGCCTCGATCATTTCCTTGCCCTTTTTCACCAGGGCATCGAAATCCGGGGTCCGGTCGGCTTTGCACGGGGTCATCAGGGCTGGCATGGTGCCGGTGAAGATATTCTTGGACATGAAGGTGATCTTCCTCGTTGTTTCTGGGGGCCAGTGCACTCAGCGCACGTTGGCCAGGAATTTACGGGTGTGTTCGGATTGCGCAGCACCGAATATCTGCCTGGGCGGGCCGATCTCTTCCATCACGCCCTGATGGAAGAAAGCAACCCGGTCCGACACATCGCGTGCGAAACCCATCTCGTGCGTGACACAGATCATGGTCATCCCTTCTTCGGCCAAAAGGCGCATCGTGTCGAGAACCTCGCCCACCAGTTCGGGATCCAACGCTGACGTCGCCTCATCAAAAAGCATGTATTCCGGCTCCATCGCCAGCGCGCGGGCGATGGCCAGACGCTGTTGCTGGCCACCCGAAAGGGCAGATGGGTAGACGCCCAGCTTTTCGCCCAGGCCAACATGGGTCAGTTGGCGGGCGGCGATATCGCGGGCTTCTGATTTTGACAGTCCTTTGACGATCTTGGGGGCCAGCGCGACGTTTTCCAATGCGGTCAGGTGAGGAAAGCTGTTCCATTGCTGAAACACCATTCCCAGCTTTGTGCGCAGCTTGTTGATATCGGTGCCTTTGGCATGAACATCTGTGCCATCGACCCTGACCGAGCCTTGCTGGATCGGTTCCAGCCCGTTGATGCAATACAGCAGGGTCGATTTGCCGGAGCCCGATGCGCCGATCACCGACAGGACCTCTCCTTTCTGCACATCCAGATCGATGCCCTTCAGCACATGCAGCGCGCCGAAATACTTGTGCAGGTCGCGAATTTCGATCATTGGGCCCACCTTTTTTCAAGAGACGCGGAATAGCGCGAAATCGGATAGCTGAGCGCGAAATAGAACGCGCCCGCGATTGTCAGGATCAGGAAAGGTTCCTGCGTCCGGGTGATCAGGATCTGACTGGCCTTGAGCAGTTCGACATAGCCCAGCACCGAAACCAACGCGCTGTCCTTCATCACTCCCAGTGCGACACCGACCCAGGCCGGGAACACCGCGCGCCCGCCAATCGGGAAGACGACATAGCGCAGATCCTGCCAATAGGTCATGCCCAGACTGCGCGCGGCACGGCGCATCGGCGCGCCGACGGCCTCGATCCCGCCGCGTGCGACATTCGCAACCAAAGCGGCCGTGTAGATCGACAGGATCACCACGCCCGAGGCGAAGGGGTCCAGATTGAGCCCGACAATGGGCGCAAAGTTGTAGAACAGCACCAGTTGGATGATCAGCGGGACGGATCGGAAGACATCCAGAAACGGGGCCACTGTCAGGGCTGCGGCCAGCTTGCCCTCGTACAGGATCCACCCGCATACCACGCCAAGAAGCGTTCCGATGGATATCGACAGAACCGAAATCCAGAGTGTCCGCAGGGCAGCTTCGCCCAGGAACCACAGATCATTGATGGAGAAGCCGCTGAAAAAGCTGACAGTGGGTTGCATCTGTGCCTCCTTCAATAGCGGAAAAGCCGGGACGCCAGCAGGCGCGAGGCAAGAAGGATGATTTTGACGATCACGTAATAAATGACCGCGGTGACGGCGAAATATTCAAAGATGCGGAAGGTGCGCGAGGCAAAGAACTGCGTCTCGCCGGACAGCTCGCGGAAACCGACCAGCATGCCCAGCGAGGACATGAGCACGGCCCAGACCATCTGATTGGTGATCGGGTGATAGACGATGCGAAACACCTGCGGGATCACCACGCGTGTGTAAGCCTGCCACGCGGTCATGCCCAGGGAACGAGAGGCCCGCAACTGCGTCTCGGGGACGGCCTGAAAACCTCCGCGAAAGTTTTCGGCCAGATAGCCGGCGCAATTGAAGGTCAAACCCGCCAGAACGATGAAATATGGCGACAGGTGCAGGCCGAATGCGCCAAGCCCGAAGCCGAAAAAGAACAGCTGAAACAGGGCGGGCGTGTTTCGGGCCAGTTCGACCCAGGCCGAGGCGAACCAGAACAGCGGCCCCTTCAGGTACAGCCGCGTCAGCGCAAGACACAGGCCGATAAGGATGCCCAGGATCATCGCCAGAACCGCGACTTGCAAGGTCAGCAGCGATGCCTCAAGCAAGTCCGGCAGGCTTTTCATGACCGGCCGCCAGTGGAAGTTGTAATCGAACACAGGTTTTTTCCGAATTGACCGGCTCTTTCGCCCGGCCGAAACCCGACGAAAGAGCACTGGGGGGTGAAATCAGTACATCACGCCGGGGATGCGCAGCTCGGGTGCTTCGCCTCCGACATATTTGCCCCACAGTTCCTGGTACCGGCCCGAGCGCACCTGATGCGTGACAAACAGGTTCAGGAAATTCAGCCAGGTGACGTCCTGTCGTTTGCCCACCACCGAGGTGTAGTCAGTGGTCCAGGGCATACGGGGGCCGGCCAGCACGGTTTCATACTGCTGGGTGATCGGCAGAACGGCGGTGTTGGTGGTGATGCCGATATCGGCCTTGCCCTGCGCGACCGCCAGAAACACCTCGTTTTCCGACTGATAGCCCTGATAATTGCTTTCCTCACCCCATTCGGCGGCAATCTTCAGCCATTCCTGTTCCGGCACGGTGCCAATCGCGGCGGCGACGCGTTTGCCGCGGATGTCTTCTAAGGTTTCGATTCCGCTGTCCGCGTTTACGACGCCCTGCGCATAGTAGATTGCATAGGGAATGGTAAAGCCCACGGTCCGCGCCCGTTCAAGGCTGTCCGAGGTTGCGCCGAACACGACGTCGGCGCGCCCGGTCACGATGACCGGCAGGCGTTCGGCCCAGGTCAAAGGCAGGATTTCCGCCTCGACTTCAAGCGCCGCGGCCAGATCATTGCAGTAATCCACGTCAAAACCCGCCGGTTCGTTGTTGGCGTCGCGATACCCGATCGGCGGAAAGTCCAGAACAACGCCGCAGCGAAGAGTACCGCGATCCACGACATCGTCGAGCGTGTCCGCCATCGCAGGACCTGTTGTGAAAAAGGTGAAGGCCGCCAAAGCGACGAGTTTCTTGAGCATGTGATCCTCCCTGAATCAAAGATGCGATCACGAATAAAGGATATTGGATCCAACATCCATAAAAAAAATTCCACCGGCAACCGATACGGGCCCGTACCCGGCTAAAGCATGGATCAATTGTTCAAGAAACGCCCTTGGCTGATTGATCGTCTTGGGGGTGGCGGTAAGCCGATGATCCAATCGTTCAAAACGTTGTGGAGACGCTTTTTACGCAACATCCGCATGAAGAACCGGTCATTCTGATCCGGTCCGCGTGGCGCAGCTTGCACCGGGCCAGGATGGATGAAGACAACCCCAACACGTTCTGGAACCGTCCGCCAGAAGACTGGGTGCCCAAGGTTCACGGAACCGACATGCACAACCCGGACAGGTGCCACAATTCGCTGTCAGACAAAGCGCAGGGAGATTTTCCGTTTCCCGATGCTGCCAATGGCGTTCAGTCTGTTCGGATGACGCCGGTTTCCACCCACGTGTCAAATCGCGACAGAACAGCTTGACAGAAAGCCGCGTCGTTGATGTGAACATCCAGCTCGGTCATCGGCACCCGGCCGGGCATGACCTTGCGCGCCTCGTCCACCATTTCGGCCAGAGCCTCTGGATCATGCGCCTCTTCGCCTTGCCTGTCCCAGGCCTCGACACCCTGAACGGGCAAAAAGAAATGCACCGGCCCGGTTGCGGCTTCCAGCCGGTTGGCGAGTTCCCGAATCCAGGCGCGCCGTTCGGCGCCGTTGAAGACCGAGCTTTTGATCAGGCGGTTGTGTTCGTGGAACGGGCGATCGGCATATTGTTCGGGGATGTCCTGCCAACCCGCAAAATCCAATAGATCCAGCGCACCGGGTGCCACCATCTGGGGCGTCCCAACGCGCCCGGCATTTGTGACCCGGTCATCGCCGCTGGATACGACAGAGCCCGCCATCAGGTTGCCAAATTCCTGCATGCAGAAGTCCATCACGCAGGCAAACGCGCCTTCGCCCGCCAGTTTTTCATAGGCCATGCCGCCCATGCCGGTAGAGTGGAACACGGCCACTTCAAAGCCGCGGTCTTCTAGTGCCGGTTTCAGAATTTTCATGTAGCGCAGGCAGGACGAACCAAGGCTGGTCATCCCGATCAGAGGTTTGCTGCGATCGGGGGCGGTCGCCGCCTTGGCTGCGCCCACGACGGCCCCGGCAGCCTGGCTGAGCGACGATTTGCAGATCGAATTCATGCCATACAGGCCGCCGGCCCACAGGATCATCTGAACATCCGGCGCCAACCGGTGCGGAGGGATCAGAGGCGAGAAGCTGACCGTTGACACGATATATTTGGGAACCCCCATCGGCAAAGCCTGTGCACAATCAAGTGCAAGGTCTGTGCCCATGGTCCCGCCCGTGGCCAGCAACCCGTCAAATCGACCTTCTGAATAGGCCTGTGCAACAACTTTTGCGGCCCCTGCGGACATCACGCGAAAGGCTTTGTTCTCGTCTCCTTGCGCGATGACCTGTTCTATTGTCATGCCACCGGCAGCGGCAACGTCGTGTTTCGAGATATCCGTCGGTTCGGACGGATCACCCAGAACCGATACATCCATGGTCAGCACGTCAGCGCCCTGCGCTCTGACCGCCTTTTCGATGAACCGCATTTCGGGCTCTTTCGTATCATACGTACCAATCAGCAGGATTGTCTTTTCGGCCATCGGTGCCTCCTGTCTAGATGTGCTGTTGAAGGTATTGGGACATCAACGCCCGGGCGGTTTCAATGAACCGCTCATTGCGTAAGCCCGATCCATCTTCGTTCAGTCGGGATGCAACCCATCCCACATAGGTTACGGCGCGCAGTGCCATGAACAGGTCGAGTTGTTGGGTACAGATCGTTCGTTCAGATCGATACCCCGCCAGCAAAGCACCGCGCAGCCGGTTGAAATCAGGTTCGTGCAGGTTCTTGAGAAGCGTCGTTGAGATATCAAACAGGCGAAAACCGAACCCGGCATCGTCGAAGTCAATCAGCCACAGTTTGTCACCGTCAACCATGACGTTTTCGCGGACAAGATCGGCGTGGATCAGCCCGTAATCCAACTGATTTTCCACGCGCCGAAGGTCACGATCTGCGATATCCCGAAACGCCAGGAAAAGGGCCCGGTCCGTTTTTCCAAGCGTTGGGTTTTCCCAGA
Organism: Ruegeria sp. HKCCSP346; assembly: GCF_017872595.1. NCBI lineage: Bacteria > Pseudomonadati > Pseudomonadota > Alphaproteobacteria > Rhodobacterales > Roseobacteraceae > Ruegeria > Ruegeria sp. HKCCSP346. The sequence goes on along the minus strand of NZ_JAEDOT010000005.1, from coordinate 193,184 downwards.
AACGACCCCAGACAGGGGCGGCTCCAAGCAGCCCGCTGCGATCCCATGACCAACGCACGAAGCCCTGAGGGGGTGCCCATTGGTCGCTGATGTGGTGCAGCCGTGCCATTTCCCGGCCAATTGAACAAAAGACGCCTGTCCGGTCCTGATGCGTCAAAGCCTTTTCGGTCGCACCCAGAGGGCGGCCCGGCAGCCAGTCGAGCATGTCGACCTGAATGTCGTCCACCAGATGCAGATAGCGCCCATCCGCGGCCGCGACGGGCGTTGGAACCCGGACCCCGTTTTTGCCGAGAACGGCCATCCACTGTAGCTCTGACCGGAGTTCGGCATCCGTTCGCAAGCCCTTGCGATGCAGTCTCAGGGCATAGGCGGTCTGGCCTACCTGAACGCGATAGACACGGTTTTCCCGAGCCGCCACGAGAGACGCCTGGCCATCAGCCAGCCCCCAAAGGGACAGCGCATGTTCCACGATCTGCTTCATGCGACCCGTGGCGTTTCCGCCAACACGTCGTCCAGCGTGTCGAAAAGAAGATCCGCGTTTTCGACAGAGAATGGCATGGGTGGGCGAATTTTCAGAGTATTCTTGTGACGCCCAAGCTTGGAGTGAATGATCCCGCGCTGGCGCATGGCGTTGATGATACGGTCAGTGAATTCACCGGCGGGTTCCTTGCTGTCGTGATCAAGGACCATTTCAGCCCCGAATATCAGCCCCGAGCCGCGTATGTCTCCGATGACGTCATACTTTTCTTTCAAAATGTTCAGCCGTTTTCGCGCGTGGTCGCCAACGGATCTGGCATGTGCGACCAGGCTATGGTCTTCGATCTCTTCCAAAACCGCCATCGCGGCAGCACAGGAAACAGGGTTTCCGCCAAACGTGTTGAAGTACCGATATCCCTTGCGGAATGCCGAAATGATCTCGGAACCTGTGACCACGCCGCCCACCGGATGGCCGTTGGCCATGGGTTTGCCCAAGGTCATGACATCCGGCACAACGCCCAACTTCTGATGCGCCCACATGTGGGTGCCGGTTCGGCCAAAGCCTGATTGCACCTCGTCGCAGATCAACAGGCCCCCGGCCTGGCGCACGACCTTGGCCGTGGGTGCCAGCCAACCGTCCGGTTTGTCAGGAAACCCCTCGTTCAGGAAATAAGGGCAGAGGATCAATGCGGCAAAACCGATGCCGGCCTTTTCGTGTTCCGCAATCTGTTCCGCCACCGCATCGGCGAATTTTGACCCGTCCGGGTCGGGATGGCGATAGCTGTCGGGCGCGCTGACAAAGCGGAAGTACCGGCCCAGACCGAAGCCGACTGTCGGGATGTTCGATCTGCTCAACTGGCTGACCAGCGCGGTATTGCCGTGATAGGTGGCGTCGGTGCCAATGATCCCTCGTTTTCCGGTCATCGCCTCGGCCATTCGCAGAGCAATGTCATTTGCCTCGGAGCCGGTACAGGTGAGGATGGCCGAATCCAGGGATTCGTCCATCGTTCCGGTCAGTTTTTCCACATAGTCCAGAATCCCGTCATGCAGATACCGGGTGTGCGTGTTGAGTGTGCGCGCCTGACGACAGATCGCCTCGACCACGCGCGGGTTGCAATGCCCCACATGAGGCACGTTGTTGTAGCAATCCAGATATTTGCGCCCGTCCGCATCCCACAGCCAGACGCCTTCCCCTTTCACGAAATGAACGGGTTCGTCATAGAAGGTCGATACATTGGGCCCCAGCAACCGGGCCCTGCGTTCAATGAGTTCCACAGATTTCGCTGAAAGGGTCATGCGGGCGGCCTTTTCTCAGAGTTTTATCCATGCGGTTTTCAGATCGAAGTATTTCTCGATCGCGTGCAGCGATTTGTCGTGCCCGTTTCCGGACTGGCGAACGCCGCCCAGCGGAACGGTCAGGTCGGCACCGCCATATGTATTGACATGCACAACGCCGGCGCGAATGCCGCCCACCATGCGATGCGCGCGGCTGAGGTTCGAGGTCCAGACACCACCGGCCAGCCCATAAACGGTGGCATTGGCAAGGCGCAGCGCTTCGTCTTCGTCCGCAAAGGGTGTGACGGCCAGAACAGGGCCAAAGACCTCATTTTGGAACAGGGTGTCGGTCTCTTTCACGTTGGCCATTACGGTCGGCGCCATGTAATAGCCTCCGGTCTTTGTCAGGATGCGGTTTCCGCCGGTACGGCGCTCGGCGCCTTCGGCCTCGGCCTTGGTGACGAAATCCAGATTGGCCTGAAGCTCTGGCAGGCTGTGGACCGCACCGATCTGGCTGTTCAGATCCAGCGGGTCGCCGACGCGAAAGCCTTCGGCGTGGCGGCTGATCTCGGTCACGAAGTCCTCGTAGATCTCTTGCTGGACCAACAGGCGCGATCCGGCGACGCAGACCTGACCAGAGTTGCGGAAGATGCCCGCCGCGGAAACCTTGGCCGCTTCGGCCAGATCAGGGGCGTCGGCAAAAACGATGTTCGGGGATTTGCCGCCCAGTTCAAGATAGCAGCGTTTCAGGTTCGACCGCGCCGAATACTCCAGCAGCCGCCGCCCGGTTGTACCCGACCCGGTAAACACCATGATGTCGACATCCATCGACAGGGCCAGCGCCTCACCCACGACCGAGCCACGCCCGGTCACGACGTTGAACACCCCATCGGGCACTCCGGCTTCCGCGGCAAGCTCGGCAATCTTGAGCAGGCTGAGTGAGGCGCTTTCGGCAGGTTTCAGCACGACGGAATTGCCTGCGGCCAGTGCCGGTGCAATTTTCCAGCTGCCGATCATCAGTGGAAAGTTCCAGGGCACGATGGCCCCGACAACCCCGGCCGGAGCGTTATGCACAAGACCCAGGACGTCACCGCTTGTCGGGGCGATTTGTCCGTAGATCTTGTCGATCGCCTCGGCATAGTACCGGAAAGTGGCCGCCGCCGAGAGCGCCTCGGCCTTGTAGGCCATGGTGATTTCGGTTCCGTTGTCGCGCACGCCCAGCACGGCCAGTTCAAGCGCGCGGGCTTCAATCAGGTCGGCCAGCTTCAGAAGCACTTTCTTGCGGCCGGCAGGGGCCATGCGCGACCATCGCCCGTCCTCGAAAGCACTGCGTGCCGCGCGCACGGCCATGTCGACATCGGCCGGTGTGCCTTCGGCGATCAGCGCCAGAGGTTGGCCGTTGATCGGAGACAGAACCTGATGCCGGGCCCCGGTTTCGCCATCCTGACTGCGGCCGTTTATGAAATGCCCGCGCGGAGCAATGTCCTGCGCACGCAGCGCATCAATCGAGGATTGGTCCATGGGGTTATCCTTGCTGAGTTGAGTCTTCGTCGAGAACCGGCTGCGGTCTGATACGTTCCTTGTGTTCCTTGATCAGCGAGCGAACGTGCAGCAGAAGGATCCCGAGGATCATGATGAAAAGCATTGCGGCAATCGGTCGGTCGATGAAATCAAATGGCGACTTCACCCGCGCCATGGCGCTGCGCAGTTTGACTTCCATGATCCCGCCCAGAACCATGCCCAGAATGATCGGAACAATGGGCAGGTTCAGGCGCTTCAGGATCAGCCCGAACACGCCGAACCCGGCGGCAATAGCGCAGTCCGTGACTGAGTTGCGCAGGCTGAATACCCCGACAAAGGACAGCGTCAGGATCATGATCCCCAGAAAGCGCGTCGGGATCTGAATGATCTTCAGCAGCAGGTTGGTCGAGAACAAAAGAAAGACCAGAACAATCACGTTGAGCAGGATCAGCGACATGTACAGCGCCATGACAAAATCCATCTGATCGGCAAAAAGCTGCGGTCCGGGGATCACGTTGTGAACGTAGAAGACGGACAGCATCATCGCGGTCAGCGCCTCGCCCGGAATACCCAGCGCCAGCAGTGGAATCATCGCGGCCCCGGGAACGGCATTGTTGGCCGCCTCGGACGCCACCAGACCTTCGGGTGACCCATCGCCGAATTTGTCCGGGTCCTCAGAGGTTTTCTGTGCGTATGTGTATGACAGGAACTGTGATGTGAATTCGCCTGTGCCCGGTATCATGCCCATGAGCACACCCAGCGATGACGAAACCGTCGCGATGCGTTTCAGGCCCAGCAGCTCTTTGAGGCCCGCGAAGATGCTGCCGCGCACATGGGCTTCGCCCGGCGCGTGTTCTTTGTCGACCAGCAACAGCAGCGCCTGACTGATGGCGAACAGCCCAAGAACGACCACGATCAGATCGACACCTGACGAAAGCCAGGTTTGGTCAAAGGTGAAACGTTTGGTGTATTTGACGGGTTCCAGACCGACGGTGCTGAGGAAGATGCCGAAGAACGCCAGCATCGCGGCCGAGAAGGTTTGCCCGCGATGGGCCAGGATCACCAGAAGGATGCCCATGAGTGCGGCCAGAAAAATCTCGCGGCTGCCGAAATGCGGGGCAACCCAGGCCAATACGGGCGACAGGATGATCAGACAGAGGATCGAGAAGATGCCGCCGAAAAACGACGCTGAATAGGCCAGCGACAGGGCCCGGTGGCCCTCGCCGCGCTTGGTCATGGGATAGCCGTCATAGGTGGTCAGTGCGTTGACGGCCGTACCGGGCGTGTTGATCAGGATGGCGGGGATTGCGCCGCCATACATGGACGACCCGTAGATGCCCAACAGAAGGGTCAGGCCGACGATGGGCTCGAACGCGAAGGTGGCGGGCAGCAGGATGGCAATTGCGACAGCGGCGCCGACGCCGGGCAACGCGCCGATGATGACCCCGCCCACCGATCCGATGATCAGTGCCACGATGACCTGCCACTGTGCCAGAATTGCAAAGCCGGAAATCAGATTGTCCATCTTGGCCTCACAAATAGGTCAGCGCAAAGGCGCGCAGCCCGTCGGGCAGATATTCGTATATCCGACCCGCAGGAATGTTCACCTGAAGCAACGCGCGGAAAACGACTGCCACGACCGCGCCGAAGCCAAGTGCAACGCAAAAAGCCCCGGGCAATCGAAACCCCAATCGTATCGTCAGCAGGGCTGCAAAAAGCATGGTCGATGGCAGGTATCCAAGCCACGGAACCGCCACGACATAGATCAGGAAGTAGGCAACGTATTCGAGGGACATCAACCAGAACGTCACCTCTCGCAACCGTCCGGGAATGCGTGGGGACAGGAAGGAGCCCAGCAAGTGGAGGCCGCTGAACAAAACCATGCCCCAGATCGCGATCTTGGGCCAAAGGGCGGGCTGGGCAAACCACTTGGTTCGTTTGACGGCCTGAGTCTCAGCGCCGATCTGGCTGAGAAGGAACAGGGAGAAGCCGAAGAAAAGGAAGGCAAAGACAATATCGCCAGGACGTCGATACCGTCGGAACATGTCTTGCAGCGTCTTTGCTATCATCTTGGCCTCCTGTTTGAATCAAACAGACCCGGCGTTGTTCGATCTGGCCGGGCCTGTTTCGGATTATTCGCCCAGAATCTCTTCGATCTTGGCGAAAGAGGCTTTGTCCTGCTCGATCTGAGCATTCGAAGCGTCCGGGTCCTGCCAGTAGATCAGGGCGCCCGTTTCCTCAGCCAGCTTTTTGGCCTTGTCCGAGGACAACGCTTTCTGCGCGGCAGCCGAGATCTTTTCACGCGCGTCGGCGGGCGTGTCCTTGTGCACGAACAGCCCGTTCCAAAGGGCCAATGGCAGATCCGGATTGAGTTCCACGATCGTCGGCGTATCCGGAACCAGTGAAATCCGCTCGCCGCCGATGCTGGCAAGGACGTTCACCTGATCAAGGCAGGGAAGGATAAGCTGTAGCGTCGTATTGATGACATCCACGTCGCCTGAGGCCAGCGTGTTGCAATCCAGGGCGTCGAAAGCCGCTTCGCTGGCAAAGTCGAACCCGCTGCTGACCGCAGCTGCAAATGTGACCTGAGTGGGGGGCAGAACCGATCCGAAATGGCCAAGCGCTACGTCATTTTCCTTGCCGTGTTCGGCCAGTTCTTCCCAGCTTGAAAACGGCGCGTCTTTGCTGGCCGCGATGACGAAGGGATAGGTCAGGAAGATACCAATTGGATCAAAAGGATTCGGGTTGAGTTCGGGAATTCCGATTTCGGGGCCGATGACAGGTACGCCGATGACGAATGAGCCGATGGTGTAGCCATCCGCCGGAGCGGTTGCCACCTCGACCGCGCCGGGGAATGGGCCGCCTCCGCCGCCGGGTTTGTTCACGACAGCGGCAGGCACACCGTACATGGCCTGGAATTCGTCGGCGATCATCCGGGTAAGGACATCTTCCAGATCACCCGGAGGCCAGGGGACGACAAAACTTACCGGCTTTTCAGGGTATTCAGCCAGTGCGGCAGTGGCCGAAGCCGCAAAAGCGGCGGCTGTTAGAAATTTCTTCATTGACACCTCCCGATACTGGTTCATTAATTGAACCGCGTTAACAATAATAATGTTGCTTTGTTAAGTTAGTTCTGTCAAGTAATACCTGAGCAAGAGGACCACACGCACATGGGTACAGCCCTTAACGCCTTAAAAATGCTGGACTACTTTTCCAATGCCCGCCCAGAGATCGGGTTGAGTCACCTTGCGAGGTTGTCCGGGCTGAACAAAGCAACGGCATTGCGTCACCTGCGCGCGCTTGAGGAGTTCGGGTTGATCGAACAGAATCCGATGACGAAATCCTATGCGATCGGGCCGGCGGCTTTGCGTTTGGCCGCGCTGCGAGAGATCGCCAGGCCCGGCATTGAGGGCGCGCGCCAAAAGATGCAGGCCGCTATGCAGGTGGTCGGTGAATCCCTGCATCTGTCTTTGCTTGAGAAAACGGGGTTGCAGACGGCGCTTGTGGTGGAAACAACGCAGCACAGTGTCCGCGTCAGTCTGGATCCCAGCGAGATGCTTCCGCTCAATGCAACGGCATCAGGTCTTTGCATGCTCAGTTTCGGGCCGGCTCACCTTTTGGAGCAGTTGGATCAGCACGTGCAGGCACGGTTTACGCAAGCGACGCTTACTGATCCGAAGCTTATCAGGGAACGGGTCGCAAAGATCAGAGTTTCAGGCTGGGCCGACAGCCGTGGCAGTTACGAAGAAGGTGTTTTTGGATATGCCGCGCCGATCTTCGGCATCGATCAGGTCGCATTGGGAACCATCGCGATAGCTGTCCCGGAAACCCGGGCAACCAGCGACCGCCTTCCGGCAATACTGTCCACGTTGCATTCACTTTCGGTTGATCTGACTGCTGGTTTTGGCGGCCAGTTGCCCGACTCCTTTCCAACCGGATTCCACCCGTGACCCGGGGCGGATTCAATACTCGGAGACCCGCGACATGAAAGACTCCAACTTTCTGAAGGAAAACAACGCCCGGTATTTCTGGCACCCGATGGCGCACCCCGCCGACAGCCGGAAGAACCCGCCGACCATTCTCAGCGGTGGTGAAGGGGTCAACATCACTGATATCGATGGTCACACGGCGCTGGACGCCGTAGGGGGGCTGTGGAACGTCAATCTGGGCTATTCCTGTGAACCGGTGAAACAGGCCATAGCGGATCAGCTGAACGCGCTGCCCTATTACTCGACCTTTCGCGGCACCAGCAACGACAAGGCGATCGAGCTGTCCTATGAGCTGGCCCAGTTCTTCGAGGCCGACGGGCTGACCCGTTCATTCTTTACGTCGGGCGGGTCGGATTCCGTCGAAACTGCGCTGAAGCTTGCGCGTCAATATCACAAGGTTCGGGGTGAAGCAGGGCGCACCAAGTTCATCAGCCTGAAGCAGGGTTATCACGGCACCCATTTTGCCGCCGCTTCCGTCAACGGCAACCAGAAATTCCGCGCGGTGTATGAGCCGATGATGCCCGGCTGTTTTCACGTGCCGGCGCCGTGGACCTATCGCAACCCGTTTGACGAAACCGACCCCGAGCGTCTGGCGCAGCTTTGCGTCAAGGCGCTTGAGGCCGAGATCGCTTTTCAAGGTGCAAACACTGTTGCCGCCTTCATCATGGAGCCGGTGTTGGGCGCGGGCGGTGTGATCCCGCCACACAAGAGCTTCATGCCCATGGTGGGCGAGGTCTGTTCGAAACATGGCATCCTGCTGATCTCGGACGAGATCATCACCGCTTTTGGTCGCACCGGCAGCGAAAGCGGTGCGCGGCACTGGGGTGTTCAGCCCGATATCATGACGACGGCCAAGGCGATCACCAACGGGTATTTCCCTTTTGGCGCGGCCATGATTTCCGGTGCGGTCGCTGAGGTATTTGAAAGCGATACCACGGGCCTGGCATCCGTGGATCAGGGGTACACCTATTCTGGCCATCCGGTCGGGGCGGCCGCGGCCTTGGCCGCCCTGTCCGAGATCAACCGGCTGAGGATCTGGGAAAACGCTGCTGCGCGTGGGGATGAGTTGTTTGACGGCTTGCAAAAGCTGGCCGACAAGCATGACGCTATCGGGGACGTGCGGGGCGGCGAGGGACTGATGTGCGCATTGGAACTGGTTTCGGACCGGGCGACCAAGGCGCCTGTCGCAAAACACCTGCCGCTTCAGGTTCAGAAAGCCGCATATGAAGATGGCGTGATGGTGCGTGTGTCTGGCAACAACATCATTCTATCGCCGCCGCTGATCGTCACTTCGGAAGATGTGGCCAAAATTCTGTCGGCGCTGGATACCGGTCTTGCCACTTTGTAGGCGGTTGAACGACCCCTTCGGAACCTGGCGGGGTCAGACTTTGATAGCTTGCAGATCCTCGAGCAGGTCCAGCAACTGATCCAGTTTCTCCTTGCCCATCTGCGCTTCGATATTGCTGGAGATCGCAAGTGAAGTGGCCAGGTTTTCCCTGAGGATGGTGCGGCCTGCTTCGGTGATCTTGACCATGGTGCGGCGTTTGTCTTCGCTATCCTGACGGCGGGTAATCTGGCCGTCAGCCTCCATCGTGCGCAAAATGCGGGTCACGCTGGGCAGCAACAGGCACGCCTCGTGCGCGATGGTGCTTTGCTCCACTTCGCCCAACTCGTCCAGAACACGCAGGATGCGCCATTTCTGCTCGGTCAGTTGAATGCCTTGCAGCATATCCCGGATCGGAGCCATGACGGTTTCGCGGGCACGCAGCAACGCGATCGGAAGGGACCGGGCAGTGCTTTTGGAGTGGCTTTGAGTGTTCATGCGGCCTTCTAGAACGCCGTTTTGGGAATTGCAAAGATTAACAAAGCAATCTCTTGACAGGGGGTGCATTAAAAACTAAACATGTTAACTAATAAAGGAGAGACCATGCCTCACTTCCACGTCGAATATTCCGGCAATCTTGAAGACAGGATCGACATGGATGGCCTGTGCGAGTGCATTCGGTCAACGGCGGCCGGGATCGAGACCTTTCCCATGCCCGGCATTCGTGTGCGCGCGACACGGGTCGATCATTACGCCATAGCGGACGGCAACCCGGCGCATGGGTTCATTGACATCTCGATCCGCCTGCGGGCAGGCCGATCCGCGGATGTCAAGGAAGATGCGACACAGCGCATATTCGAGGCGGTCAAAACATATCTGGCGCCGGTTTTTTCACAGCATTCCATCGCGCTCTCGCTTGAGATGCGTGACATCGACCCCAAGCTGTCGCCCAAGGCCGGTACGATCCGCGACCACCTGTCGGCGACCACGCAGGAGACCTGACGCATGAGCGCACTGGACACAAACATCGAAAAGCTGAACGGCTTTCTGGACCGGTTCCGGGAAACGGGCATCCACAACCGTATAGCGGGTGAAGACCGGGACGGATCCGCCGGAGTGTTTCAGTCGGTCTCACCCGTCGACAAATCCGTGATCTGTGATGTTGCCCATGGCACGGCAGATGACATCGACGCGGCAGCCAAGGCCGCCCACGCAGCCTTTGCGGAGTGGCGAGACATGCCCGCCACCCAACGCCGTCGCATCTTGTTGAATGTGGCTGATGCCATTGAAGCGCGCGCCGAGGAAATTGCACTGTGCGAGTGCTGGGACACGGGGCAGACCCTGCGTTTCATGTCAAAGGCAGCTTTGCGCGGGGCAGAGAACTTCCGGTATTTCGCGGATCAGGTGATTCAGGCGCGGGATGGGCAGCACCTGAAGTCTCCGACGCTGATGAATGTGACGACCCGTGTGCCGATTGGCCCGGTTGGCGTGATTACCCCGTGGAACACGCCGTTCATGCTGTCGACCTGGAAGATAGCACCGGCCCTGGCTGCGGGTTGCACGGTGGTTCACAAACCCGCCGAGGATTCCCCTCTGACGGCCCGTCTTCTGGTGGAAATCGCCGAGCAGGCAGGGCTGCCCAAAGGTGTGCTGAATACGGTCAACGGGTTTGGCCCCGACGCTGGCAAGGCTTTGTGCGAGCATGCGCTGATCAAGGCCATTGCCTTTGTGGGCGAAAGCCGTACCGGCAGTCTGATCGTCAAGCAAGGCGCAGATTCCCATAAGCGCAACCATTTGGAACTGGGTGGAAAAAACCCGGTTGTCGTGTTTGATGATGCGGATCTGGACCGTGCTTTGGATGCCGTGATCTTCATGATCTATTCGATCAATGGCGAGCGCTGCACCTCGTCTTCGCGGCTTTTGGTGCAGGACACGATCAAGGAAGACTTCGAAGCCAGATTGATTGAGCGCGTCAACAACATCAAGGTGGGGCACCCCTTGGACCCCGAGACCGAGATCGGGCCGTTGGTGACCGAAGAACACTACACCAAGGTCACGAGCTATTTCGACATCGCCAAGGAAGATGGCGCAACTGTCGCCGCTGGCGGCGTCACGGTGGGGGATGCGGGCTATTTCGTCCGGCCGACCCTGTTCACCAATGCCACCAACCAGATGCGCATTGCGCGTGAAGAGATATTTGGCCCTGTCCTGACCTCGATCCCGTTCTCGACCGAGGATGAGGCGCTGGAGATCGCCAACGACACGCCATATGGCCTGACCGGCTATGTCTGGACCAATGATCTGACCCGCGCGCTTCGGTTCACAGACAGGCTGGAGGCTGGAATGATCTGGGTGAATTCCGAGAACGTGCGTCACCTGCCCACGCCGTTCGGTGGGGTCAAGGCGTCCGGCATTGGCCGGGATGGCGGCGACTGGAGCTTTGAATTCTATATGGAACAGAAACATATCGGCTTTGCCACCGGTCAGCACAAGATCATGCAGTTGGGTAAATAGATCACGTAGGCCGACCCCGGCTGGGGCAAGCCCATTACACGAGGAGGAATTGCCATGGGAAAGATAGTACAGGCCGCAAAGATCACGCATGTACCCAGCATCTGGATGTCCCACACGATGCAAAAGTACAAGGGCATCCGGCAATCCGCCATTGATGGATATGCACGCCTGCGTCAGGACGCGATCGACCGCGGGGTCGAGACGTTCATCGTGTTCGACACCCATTGGATCACCAATCAAGGGTTTCACCTGAACACGAAGGAACATCACAAGGGCCGGTTCATAAGTCACGAACTGCCGCATATGTTGGCGGATATGGAGTTCGACTATCGCGGCGATCATGAACTTGGGGAAACCATCCTTGACGTTCTGCGCGAACGGGGAGAGCGGGCGCTGGGCCATTCGCACCCCGACATGGGCATGGAATACGGCACCCTGCTGCCGATGCATTTCATCAATGATGGCGTGAATGCCCGGGTTTTGCCGGTGGCGGTCAATCAATTCTCGTCGATTGCGGAAAACCGGGCCTGGGGCGAGGCCATTGCCGAGGGTATCCGACGTTCGGACCGCAATGTATCCATTCTGGCGTCCGGCTCGCTCAGCCACGACTTTACGCCGAATGAACGCTCGGTCGACGGGCTGAATGCCGTGAATGGCGAGTTCAACCGCCAGATGGACATGCGCGTTCTTGAGCTGTGGCAGCAGGGCCGATTTGAAGAGTTTCTGGAAATGCTGCCGGACTATGCAAAAAAATGCACCGGTGAATGCGCCATGAATGACACTGCTTTGCTGTTTGGTGCGTTGGGGTGGGGAAGCTACAAGGGTGAGATCGACATTTACACCCCGTATTTCGGCAGCTCTGGCACCGGTCAGGCCAATGTCAGCTTTTCGGTGTGACGCACGCAACGGAACAAAAGGGTTTGGCGGTGATCCCGTCACAAAGGAAAGTCAGCAGATGAACTGGGACACGTTTTCGCATTGGGGTCAGCACATCTCGAAGTGGGCGGCGGATTATCACAAGACACTTGCTGAACGTCCCGTGCGGGCGCAGACCGCGCCGGGGGAAATCGCGGCCCAGCTTGTTGCAACTCCACCCGAGACAGGCGAGCCGATGGACGCCATCATGGCCGATTTCGAACGGATCGTGATGCCGGGCATCACCCATTGGCAGCATCCGCGCTTTTTTGCGTATTTCCCGGCCAACGCTGCACCCCCGTCCATGTTGGCCGAGATGCTGGTGACGACCATCGCGGCCCAATGCATGTTGTGGCAGACCTCGCCTGCCGCGACCGAGGTCGAGGGCGTCATGGTCGACTGGCTGCGGCAGGCCGTCGGATTGCCCGAGGGTATGACCGGCGTCATACAGGACAGCGCCTCTTCGGCCACCTTGTCGGCGGTACTGACCATGCGGGAACGGGCCACCGGCTTTACCGGCAACCGGGAAGGCCTGAACGCCAAGGGGGCGCTGCGGATCTATTGTTCCGATCAGGTGCATTCGTCGATTGACCGGGCATGCTGGGTTGCCGGGATCGGTCAGGACAATCTGGTCAAGTTGCCCACGCAGGGGCCGAATTTCGGGATTGTTCCCTCGGCGCTTGAGGCCGCCATTATGAATGACGTCGCCGCCGGACATATCCCGGCCGGGATTGTTGCAATTACCGGTGGCACAGGTGTGGGGGCCTGCGATGATCTGATGGCCGTGGCTGATATCGCCCAAAAATACGACCTCTACACCCATCTTGACGCCGCCTGGGCGGGTTCGGCCATGATCTGCCCCGAATTCCGCAGGGCTTTGTGGCAGGGCGCCGACCGCTATGACAGCATCGTCTTCAACCCGCACAAGTGGATGGGTGCGCAATTCGATTGTGCGATCCAGTTCCTGAGGGACGCCACGCCGCAGCTCGATACTCTTAAAATCGAGCCGGAATACCTCAAGACGACCGGAGCCGAGGTGACGAATTACTCGGAGTGGACCATCCCGCTGGGCCGCAGGTTCCGGGCGTTGAAAATCTGGTTCCTGTTGCGGTCATACGGGTTGGAGGGATTGCGCGAACGGATCCGCAACCATGTGGCATGGGCCGGTGAACTGGCGGAAAAGATTGGTGCGATCGAGGGGTTCGAGATCACAACCGGCCCTATCCTCAGCCTGTTTTCCTTCCGCTGCCCAGGGGACGATGCTCAGCAGCAGCGTCTGGTGGACGCGCTGAATGACGATGGCCGGATTTACCTGACGCAGGGCATGTTCGACGGCCGCAAGATCATCCGCTTTCAGGTCGGGCAGTTCGATACCACCCGCGACGACGTGTTGATGGCTGCGGACGTGATCCGGGACGTGTGGGAGACTATGAAATGAGGTTTGCCACTTTCGTATCGGGCGAAGAACGTTTCTTCGGGGCAATCACCGACGGTGGTGCCATTGCCTTGAACCAGGAATTCCCGGAACACGACAGCCTTTATGAGGTGATCGCGGCCGGGGCGTTCGATCAACTGGCAGAGGCGGCCGGGGGGAAACCTGTCACCCATCCCGATTTCATCTACGACATGGTGATGCCGGACGCGCGACGTATCCTTTGCGTCGGGGTGAACTTTCCTGACCGGAACGCAGAATACAAAGATGGCAGCGCGCAGCCGAAATACATGTCTCTGTTCCCGCGTTTCGCCAGTGGATTTACCGGCCATGAGCGGCCTCTGATCCGCCCGCCGGAAAACCACACGCTGGATTACGAAGGCGAAGTGGCCATCGTGATTGGCAAGGCTGGCCGCCGCATTCCACAGGAAGACGCGTATGATCACATCGCCGCGCTGACGTTGTGCAATGAGGGAACCATTCGAGACTGGGTTCGGCACGCCAAGTTCAATGTCACACAAGGCAAGAACTGGGACAGGTCCGGGGCCATTGGCCCGTGGCTGGTTCCGTTCACGGATGTGGCTCAGCTGGATGAGGCGCGTCTTCAAACCCGCGTGAATGGCGAGCTGCGACAGGATGATACGCTGAACCGCATGATGTTCCCGATCCGGCGCGAGATCGAATATATCTCGACTTTCATGACGCTTCAGCCCGGCGATATCATTGTGACCGGTACACCGACTGGGGCGGGCGCGCGGTTCGACCCGCCAAAATACCTGGCACCCGGTGATGTGGTCGAGGTCTCGGTCGACGGTATCGGTATTCTGCGAAACACGGTTGAGGATGAAATAGTATGACGCCTGAAGACCATGCGCGCGCGGCCGCTGACCTTTTGCAGGCGGAACGAACGCATCAGCAGATTGGCCTGCTCAGCCTGCGCCACCCCGAGATGGGCATGGATGACGCTTACGAGGTGCAGAACGCCATCTCTCGCCAGAAACTGTCCGAAGGGCGCAAGGTGATCGGGTGGAAGATCGGCCTGACTTCGAAAGCCATGCAATACGCGTTGAACATCGATATTCCTGACAGTGGAATTCTGTTTGACGACATGGTGTTTGCACAGGGTGCCACCGTTCCGGCCGGGCGTTTCATTCAGCCGCGGATTGAGGCCGAAATTGCCTTTGTCATGAAATCGGCCATAGGCGGGGAAAACGTGTCCCGCGCAGATATCATCGCGGCGACGGATTATGTCGCGCCGTCCATCGAAATTCTGGATACGCGGATTCAACGGGTGGATCCCGAAACCGGCGCGGTCCGCACGGTTTTTGACACGATCAGTGACAATGCCGCCAATGCCGGTATCGTTTTGGGCAACGATCGCCACAGGGTGGATGCCTTTGATCTGCGATGGGTTGGCGCGCTGACCTTCCGCAATGGCGAGATCGAAGAAACCGGTCTGGGTGCGGGGGTGCTGAACGATCCGGTCGAAAGCGTCGTGTGGCTGGCGCGTCGCATGGCGCAATACGGTCAGAGCATCGCGCCGGGCCAGGTCGTTCTGTCCGGCAGCTTCATCCGCCCGGTCGAATGCCCCCTGGGAACAGAAATCCACGCGGATTTCGGGCCGTTCGGCTCAGTCGATATCAATTTCGCCTGAAAGGAGTGCCAATGCCTGCGCCAATCAATTCGTTCAAGGCCGCGCTGAGGGCGGGAACCCCTTTGATCGGGTGTTGGGTTGGGCTGGCCAATGCCTATACAGCCGAGATCGCCGCAACGGCGCAGTTTGACTGGCTGCTGGTTGACGGAGAGCATGCACCAAACGATCTGCGCTCGATCCTCGAGCAGGTGAGGGTGATTGAAGGATCTGGCAGTACACCCGTCGCCCGCCTGCCGATTGGCGAGACCTGGATGATCAAGCAATATCTTGATGCCGGTGTGCAGAACATTCTGGTGCCGATGGTGGAAAGCGGCGATCAGGCGCGCGAACTGGTGCGGGCCGTGCAGTATCCACCCCGTGGCGTTCGGGGCGTAGGTTCCGCTTTGGCGCGGGCCTCGCGTTTTGCGGCTATCCCGGATTATCTGAAAACGGCGGACGAGCAGATCTGTCTTTTGGTGCAGGTCGAAAACAGGCTTGGGCTGGAGGCGCTGGACGACATACTGGCGACCGACGTCGATGGGGTGTTCGTCGGCCCGTCGGATCTGGCCGCAGATATGGGCCATATCGGCGATGCCGGGCACCCGGACGTGATCGCGGCCGTTCTTGATGCGATCCGGCGCATCGTTGCGGCAGGCAAGCCGGCAGGGATATTGTCACTGGACCCGGTCATGCAGCGAAAATGCCTGGATCTGGGGGCAACATTCGTGGCCACGGACATCGATGTGACTTTGTTCGCCAAGGCAATCCGGGCCGCTGCTACTGATGGGCTCAGCCTGCTGCCCGATCAGGTGGCTTCGGGAATCGCACAGACAGGCGCGGCGTCGAAATACCTGCAACAGCTTTGCAAACACTGGTCGCGCAAGGCTCAGGTAACATTTGATGAAACGCAAGGCAGCGTGAGCTTTCCGGACGGGAACCGCGTCACGCTTTCGGCAGGTGATACCAGCCTGACCGTAACCGCCGCCACCCGGGCGCGCGGTGATCTGGCCCGATGGCAACAGGTCATCGAGGCTCATCTGGCGCGTTTTGCGTTTCGGGAAGAGTTCCGCATTGATTGGTCAGGATGAGGAAAACACGTTGCGGCCCTGAATCCGGCTCTGTGGCAACAGGACAAAGGCAGGCACACCTGCGTTGGATTTGAAACGGTTTTGCCCGAAAGGCCACAACTAGAGCTTGTGGATACCATGGAC
Source organism: Ruegeria sp. HKCCSP346 (assembly GCF_017872595.1). Classification (NCBI taxonomy): domain Bacteria; kingdom Pseudomonadati; phylum Pseudomonadota; class Alphaproteobacteria; order Rhodobacterales; family Roseobacteraceae; genus Ruegeria; species Ruegeria sp. HKCCSP346. Next base: position 176,893 of record NZ_JAEDOT010000005.1, on the reverse strand, counting down.
GGTCAGCGTACTGACCAGATCGGCATAGTCTTCGCGGGCTTTGGGGCCCGCGCCGGTGTTCCACATGTAATACCAGTTCAGCATCCCAAAAACTGACATCGTGGTGCCGCGCAGCTTGTCCTTGTCATCATTGAAGGCTGTCGGGGCCAGCTCTTTCAGGATGTCGCGCACAAAATTTACCAATTCCAGCTGATACCCGCGCAGAAGTTTCTGCTGTTCCTCGGTCAAGGCGCTCATGCCGCTGATCTGCACCCGGTGTTCGTCATCTGCGCCTTGATAGGCAAACAGGATTTCGCGCACCGCTTTCCGCAGCTTCTGTTCAGACGTAAGACCGTTCAGATCCACATTGCAGATACGGTCGCGAAGCTCGCGCAGGTAGGTTTCAAGGATGTCATACAAGATGGCATCCTTGCTGTCGTAATAGTGGTAGATGTTTGCCTTGGAAATCCCGCACTCTTTTGCCAACAGGGTCATCGAGGCGCGATCAAACCCTTGGTCGGCGAACACTTTGGCGGCCATTTTCAGGATTTGCTTCCGCTTCTGGTCGTGATCTTTGGCGATTGTACGGGCCACGGCTTATTCCTTATCGCGATTGTCGACGACGCGCTTCGCCTTGCCCTGAGAGCGTTCGACGTCGCCGGGGTCACCTACAACAATTTCCGTTGAGACGCCAACGACGTCCTTGATCCGCTTGGTCAGCATCCGTGCCGCGGCCGTCTTGGACAGTTCGTCGGTGGAATCCGGGGACGATTCAACATAAACCCGCATGGCGTCCATGCGGCCAGATTTGTACAGCTCTATCTGATAATAAGGGGCAAGGCCCCCCGTCGCCATGACCTGTTCTTCAATCTGGCTGGGAAAGACGTTGACCCCGCGCAGGATCATCATGTCGTCGCTGCGACCGGTGATTTTGGCCATCCGGCGCATGGATCGTGCTGTCCCCGGCAGCAGGCAGGTCAGATCGCGCGTGCGATAGCGGATCATCGGCAAACCTTCCTTGGTCAGGGTCGTGAACACCAACTCGCCGGTTTCGCCATCGGGCAGGACCTCTCCGGTCGTGGGATCAATGATTTCAGGCAGGAAGTGATCTTCCCAGATCACCGGGCCATCCTTGGTTTCAACGCATTCATTGGCCACCCCGGGCCCCATGATTTCGGACAGGCCATAGATGTCGACCGCATGCATATCAAACGCATCCTCGACTTCGGCGCGCATGGCGTCCGTCCAGGGCTCGGCACCGAACACGCCAACCTTCAGCGAGCTTTCACGCGGGTCGAGCCCGGCCTTGTGGAACTGTTCAAGGATATTGAGCATATAGGAAGGTGTAACCATGATCCCGTCGGGCCGGAAATCGTTGATCAGGTTGACTTGCTTTTCGGTTTGCCCGCCGGACATGGGGACGACGGTCGCGCCAAGCCGCTCGATCCCGTAATGTGCGCCAAGACCGCCGGTGAACAACCCGTAACCATAGGCATTGTGCACCATGTCCCCCTTGCGCAACCCCGATGCGCGCAGGGACCTTGCGCCCAGATCCGCCCAATTGTCGATGTCGTTTTTCGTGTAGCCCACCACCGTCGGCTTGCCCGTCGTACCGGACGAGGCGTGCAGACGAATGATCTGGCTGCGTGGAACGGCGAACAGGCCGAACGGATAGTTGTCACGCAGATCATTCTTGTACGTGAACGGAAACTTCGCCAGATCCGAAAGCTGCTGAAGATCGTCGGGATGCACACCGGATTCGTCAAACCGTTGCTTGTACATCGGAACGTTCTCGTAGGCGTGGCGAACGGACCATTTGAGGCGTTCAAGCTGCGTCGCGCGGATTTCGTCGATCGAGGCGATCTCGATCGGGTCCAGATCCGCTTTGTTTGGGGAAAGGTCTTCCATCGCGTCACTCCTCCAGTCGCGAAGCTATTCCTGAAAATTCTGCCCGCCGACCGCGCGGGACATTCCGCGAAACTCGGCGATCAGGGTGTTGTCTTGGTTGGTGACGTGCACGTCATAGATGCCACTGCGGCCGGTGACGGCAACCTCTGTCGCGGTTGCGGTCAGATGGTCCCCTTTTTTTCCGGGCGCGAGGTAGCTCATCATTGTATGCTGGCCGACGGTTGCCACGTTGCGGCTGTTGCAGGCGAAGGCAAAGGCGCTGTCGGCCAGGGCATGAGTGACGCCCCCGTGGCAAATGCCGTGCCCGTTGCAGTGATGGTCCCCGACTGTCAGGGTCAGAACTGCACGGCCTTCGTCGACTTCGACCAGATCCATCCCGAACCATTTGCTGGCTTGGTCATTTGCCCACATCGCTTCAGCGGATTTCGTGGCACGTTCCTTGGGTGTCATCATCAGCATCCCTGGAAATTCGGTGTCCGCTTTTCAAGAAAACTGGATACGCCTTCGGCGTAATCCGCGCTTTCCCCGCAGGTCTTCATTGCGTCTGCTTCGATCTCAAGCTGATCCGAGAGCGACGTGGTGGCAGCGGTTTGAATGCACTGTTTTGTCAGCCCGAGCCCGAGGGTTGGGCCGTTTGCCAATTGCGCGGCAAGTGCGCGCGCTTCGGTCATCAATTGATCATCGGCCACCGCCTTCCAGATCAGCCCCCAATCTTCGGCTTGCTTGGCCGGAAGGGGTTGAGCTGTCAGGGCCAGCCCCTTGGCGCGCGCCTCGCCCAACAGGCGCGGCAAGTGCCAACTGCCGCCCGTGTCGGGAATCAGGCCCACCTTGGAAAAGCTCTGAATGAATTTTGCACTTTCCGCGGCCAGAACCATATCACAGGCCAGCGCCAGATTTGCACCCGCCCCGGCGGCTACTCCGTTCACGGCGCAGATCACCGGGATATTCACTGACCGGATCAACCGGACAAGAGGGGCATAGAATCTGCGTACCGTTTTGCTTAAATCCGGCGGGCCATCCATTTTCGACGGGTCGCGATCGCCGAGGTCCTGACCGGCACAAAAGCCTCGTCCGGCACCGGTCAGCAATATCGCGCGGGCCCCGCCGTCGCGCGCGGCTTTCAGCGCATCCTGAAGCGCCAGGTGCATTTCTTCATTGAACGAGTTCAGCTTGTCCGGGCGGTTCAGGGTGATTTCGGCCCAGTTCCCGTTGTCTTGTACAAGAATCGTATCGCTCATGACTGTCTCATCTGGTCTCGTTTCAACTTAATCATTGCATTAACCGAACGGTTGGTCAATATATAAACCCGAACCGAATCTGAACCGATCAAAGGGATTGCAAATGTCGCAGTCGTCGCTGGTGAGCGTTGAATTTAAGGGCGACGTGGCGTGGGTCACCATTGGCAACCCGCCGGTAAACGCGACGTCGACAGGAGTTCGCCAAGGGCTGTCTGACGCCGTTGATGCGGTCAAGGGGGCGCGGGTGGCGGTGCTGTGTTGCGCTGGAAAAACCTTTGTCGCAGGCGGCGACATGTCCGAATTCGATGCGCCGCCGGTCGAGCCGCACTTGCCCGACGTGGTTCAGAAAATCGAAGACAGCGAGGTTCCGTTCATTGCCTGCATGCATGGCAACGTGCTGGGTGGTGGGTTCGAAATCGCCATGGCCTGTGCGTGGCGGATCGCAGCGCCGGGAACGGGTTTTGGCCTGCCGGAAGTCAATGTGGGCTTGATCCCCGGGGCAGGGGGCACACAACGATTGCCGCGTCTTGTCGGGATGCAGGCTGCAATTGACATGGCTTGTTCGGGCAAAATTTTCAAGGCAGAGACACTGGCCGAGCTTGGCGGCGTCGACCGCATCGCCGAAGACCCCAGGGCTGCTGTCCTGGAGTTGATTGCCGACCTGCCCGAACGCCCAATACCTGTCAGCCAGCGTGCTGTGGCGGAATTTTCGCCGGATCTGTTGGAGACGAGCCGCGAGGCTTTGAAGAAACGCGCTAAGGGTCAGAGATCACCGTTGGAAAACCTGACGGCGCTTGGTTGGTCGGTTGAGCCATTTGCCACCGCACAACCGAAAGAGCGCGCGCGCCATCTGGAGTTGCGCCAAAGCCCGGAAAGCCGCGCTTTGCGCTACGCGTTTTTTGCTGAGCGGGCCGTGTCCAAACCTTCTTTGATCAAAGACGTGGCCGTCCGAGACATAACACGGATCGCCGTTGTTGGAGGTGGGTTGATGGGGGCAGGGATCGCAACTGCCGCCCTGAACGGCGGGCTGTCCGTGACGTTGATCGAGCGAGACGCTGACGCCGCGGCCGCAGCGCACAATCGGGTTGCGGGTCTGCTGCAAGGCGCGGTCAAGAGAGGCAAGATGTCCGAGGCGCAGCTTCGGGATCGCCTTGCTGCGTTTCGTGCGGTGAACAGTTATGCAGACGCTGCGGATGCCGAACTGGCGATCGAGGCCGTCTTTGAAGACCTGTCCGTCAAGCAACAGGTATTTGACGAGCTGGCAAGCCATATGAGCAGCGATGCGATTTTGGCCACCAATACGTCCTATCTGGACCCGCGCGAAATTTTCGCGGACGTCGGCAATCAGTCCCGATGCATCGGGCTGCATTTCTTCAGCCCGGCCCATGTCATGAAGTTGCTCGAGGTCGTGGTAGCTCCGCAAACCTCTGCTGAAGTGGTCGCAACCGCGGTCGCGCTTGGGAAGAAGCTTCGCAAGGTTTCGGTGCTGTCGGGTATCTGCGATGGGTTCATTGGCAACCGCATGTTGGCCGCCTATCGGCGCGCGGCCGATTATCTGCTGGCAGATGGGGCGCTTCCCTATCAGGTGGACCGTGCAATGCGGGCGTTCGGGATGCCCATGGGGCCTTACGAGCTTCAGGATCTGACCGGTCTTCAAATTGCCTGGGCGAACCGCAAACGCAATGCCGCCAACCGCGACCCGAACGAACGTTATGTCACCATCGCGGACCAGCTTTGTCAGCGTGAGCGTTTCGGCCAGCGTGTCGGCAAAGGGTGGTACCGCTACGAAGAGGGCAGTCGTAATCCGGTTCGGGATCCCGAAGTTGAGGCATTGATCGAAGCTTATTCCGACCAGCAGGGCATCACCCGCAGGGATTTTTCGGACGAGGAAATCTGTTCGCGGTTGCTGGCGGTCTTGGCCAACGAGGGCGCTTTGATCATTGAAGAGGGGATCGCGGAAAACGCCGAAGCTGTCGATATGGTTCAAATCCATGGATATGGCTTTCCCCGCTGGAGAGGAGGACCGATGAACTATTGCAACGAAATCGGCATCAGCCGGTGCGCTGCAAATATGCTAACCGTAGTGAAAGAAAGCCCAGGTTCGTGGCGCCTCGCGGGCCAATTGGAAAACAATTAACATGTTGATGGTTACAAAAGTGACCATTAACGCATTCTCGAGTCATGTTTCACAGGGAGGAGACAAAACCATGAAGTTCACCAAGTTGAGCACTCTTTTGGCCTCGGCCGCGCTGGCTGTTTCGGGCACAGTGGCGCTGGCGGCGGATTATACGCTGACGATTTCCAGCTGGGCACCGCCGACCCACGGCATCAACGCGAAGATGTGGCCGAAATTCGTGGAAATGGTCGAAGAAGCCACCGACGGCAAAGTCACTGCTGAACTGAAGCTGGGAATTGCCCCGCCGCCGGCGCAGATGGATCTGATCATGGATGGCGCGGCGGATGCGTCGATCATCTTCCATGGTTACCAGCCCGGTCGTTTCGTCACCACCAAGATGATTGAGCTGCCCGGATATGAGGGCTCGGCCGAAGCGGCCTCGGTCGCGTATTGGCGTACATACGACAAGTATCTCAAGGCAGCGGACGAACATCGCGGTGTGAAAGTGATCGCCCTGCACACACACGGCCCGGCACAGCTTCATTCCAGCAGCTCCGTGACCAACCTCGACGAGGTATCAGGCCTCAAGGTGCGTATCCCGGGTGGTGTGGGCGGAGATGTCGGCACGGCGCTGGGCGCAACCGGAATCCAGGTTCCCGCGCCGAAAGTATACGAGACACTCGCGTCGAAAGCTGCTGATGGTGTGGTTATGCCATTTGAATCCCGTAAGGGTTTCAAGCTGACTGAAGTGGCGCAGAACGTATATGAAGTTCCGGGTGGCCTGTATCGCGGTTCATTTGCGTTCATCATGAACGAAGACACTTTTGCGGATCTTCCCGCCGATGTGCAGGCCGCTTTGGAAGAAAAGGTCTTCGGCGAACCGCTGAGCCGCGAAATCGGTAAAATCTGGGATGAGATCGACGCGATCGGCCGTGAGGCGACCGAACAGACCGAGGGCAACGCGATCAATGCAGCCTCTGCTGAAGATCTTGAAAAGTTCAACGCGATCGCTGCCGATGTGCGTGCCAAGGTCATCGAAGAGGTCAATGGCACCGGTGTTGATGCGCAAGCCGCTTATGACATGATCGTTAACGAAATGGCTGCCCAGTAACACAGCCCGGCTGGCGGGGTTGACCCGCCAGCCATCTTCACCCGTTGGGGGCCAATCATGCAATCTATCGTGACCTTCGCGCGTCGCGTCAGTATCATTCCGACGGTGCTGGCCTGTGTGGCGCTGTTCATCCTGATGGTGATGACCTTTTTTGACGTCATCCTACGCTCAGTCTTCAATGCTCCGATCGAGGCGGCAACCGAACTGACGCGGATTCTGATGGCGATCCTTGTGTTCTCGGTTCTGCCGATGATTTCGGCCGGGAAAGGGCAAATCGCCGTTGACCTGACCGATGGGTTTTTTTCCCGCCTGCGGCTGAGCAGGGCACGCGATGCAATTGTCTATCTGGTGTCTGGCATCATGCTGATCTGGCCGATTCAGCGCGTTTGGGTTCTGGCTGAACGTGCACGGGATTACGGGGACGTCACCGAATACCTGTCGATCCCTGTCTTCTATGTCGGCTGGTTCATCGCCGCCTTCACTGCAATAACGGCCGTTGCGATGGTCATCACCGGTCTTTTGCACATTTTTGCCCCCCAAACCTTGTCGGAGCACGCCTGATGACTGCCGCACTGATCGGTTTCGCCCTTGTCCTGGTTCTTGTGTTGGTACGCTTGCCCATTGTGTTTGCGATGGGCCTCGTGGGGACGCTTGGGTTCGCATATGAACGCGGTGGCAGCATCCTGTCCGAGCGCGGGCTGAAGGCCGCCATGTCGATGGTGGGTCGCCAGATTACCGATACGGCACAGGACTATGGCCTTTCGGTCGTGCCACTGTTCATCCTCATGGGTCTGTTCGTGAACAAGGGCGGGCTCGCGCGCGAATTATACGCGGTTTCAAACGCCTTCCTGGGCCACTTCCGAGGTGGTATCGCCATGGCGACGGTTGCCGCGTGCGGCGGCTTTTCGGCCATTTGCGGTTCCTCGCTGGCAACGGCTGCGACCATGTCCAAAGTCGCGATGCCCGAGATGCGCCGGTACCGCTACGCGGATGAGTTGTCGACCGCGTCGATTGCCGCCGGTGGCACGCTGGGTATCCTGATCCCACCGTCGGTCATTTTGGTGATCTACGGCCTGTTGACCGAAACATCGATCGGCAAACTCTTCGTTGCGGGCATAATTCCCGGTGTACTTGGTATCCTCTTCTATCTGTTCGCCGTGCGCTGGACCGTTTGGCGCAGGCCCGAGGCCGGCCCCGCCGGTGAACGCCACGGCTGGGGCGAACGCCTGTCGGCCCTGCGCTCGGTCTGGGCGGTGTTGCTGTTGTTCTTCCTGGTGATCGGCGGCTTGTACGGAGTGTTCGATTTCCATCCTTTGAACCTGACCTTCAGCCCGACCGAAGCCGCTGGTATGGGCGCGATGGGGGCGTTCCTGATCGCATTGTCGCGCGGCGGGCTGACCCTAAGATCGACCTTTGAAGTGCTGAAGGAAACCAGCTTCACCGCCGCAGCGCTGTTCTCGGTTCTGATCGGCGCGCAGATCTTCTCGAATTTCATCAACCTGGCCGGTCTGCCCGAAGCATTGATCGCCCTGGTCACCGCATATGAGGTGGAGCCCTTCGTCGTGATCCTGATGATCCTCGGGATCTACATCATTCTGGGATGCGTCTTTGAATCGCTGTCGATGCTGTTGCTGACGGTTCCGATCTTTTTCCCTCTGGTCACGTCATTGGGATACGATCCGATCTGGTTCGGCATCGTTGTCGTCGTCGTGACCGAGATCAGTTTGATCACGCCGCCCGTGGGTCTGAACGTGTTCATTCTGAAAGGCGTGGTCGGGGACGTATCGACCGGAACAATCTTCAAGGGGGTCACACCGTTCTGGGTGGCAGACATCTTCCGTCTGGCTCTGATCGTTCTGGTGCCTTGGCTGGTTCTGGTCCTTCCCGAACAAATGGGAGCGATGGGTCACTAATGTTCTCTCTGACTGCGCTTTCGGACGGGTTTCATGCGGATCCCTATCCAACCTACGCCGCGTTGCGCGAAGACACGCCCGTCTGCTGGCAGCCCGATGGTTCGGTGGTCCTGTCGCGGTATGACGATCTGGATCTGGTGTACCGGGATACCGAGCGTTTCATTTCGGATAAAAAGGCGGTTTTCGGCCCCAAATACGGTATCGATAGCCCGCTGTACGAACACCATACCACCAGCCTTGTGTTCAACGATCCGCCCCTGCATACCCGCGTCCGCAAGGTCATGGTCGGCGCTATGAACCCACGGGCGCTGGCGCAGATGGAACCGGGCCTGATTGAACTTGTGGATGGGCTGCTGGACGAGATGCAGGCCAAGGGCTCGGTAGAGTTGATCGAGGATTTCGCCGGTGCCATCCCGATCGAGATCATCGGCAACCTGCTTGGCATTCCCAGATCGGAACGTAGCCCTTTGCGGGATTGGTCTTTGGCTATTCTGGGCGCTTTGGAACCCCAATTGACGCCCGAGCAGGAAGAGTGGGGCAACCGGTCGGTATCTGATTTCAAGGACTATCTTCGGCATGTCATAGAAGATCGCCGGGCCAACCCCGGAGATCCTGCGACGGATGTCCTGACACGGTTGATGCAGGATGACACCGATGGTGGCTTGACCGAGGTCGAGCTGTACCAGAACTGCATCTTCATTCTGAATGCAGGGCACGAGACCACCACCAACCTGATCGGCAACGCATTGGAACTGTTGGAACGGCACCGCGACAAGCGGGCCGATCTTCTGGCCAATCCGGATCTGATCAACACGGCAGTGGACGAGTTTCTGCGGCTGGAAAGCCCAAATCAGTTTGGCAATCGTCTGACCACCGAAGATGTAACGTTCCACGGTCAGACCATTCCGGCAGGTACGGACATTCACCTGTGTATCGGCGCGGCCAATCGCGATCCGCGGCAGTTTGAACAACCTAATGAGGTTATATTGGATCGGCGCCCCAACAAGCATCACGCGTTTGCCGGAGGTCCCCATACCTGCGTCGGCCTGACCCTGGCCCGTATGGAGGGGCGCGTGGCCGTCGGACGGTTTCTTGCGCGATTCCCGACCTATCGCATCACTGACGGCGCCGAACGGGGCGGGCGCATCCGGTTTCGGGGTTTCGCGCGACTGCCAGCGCAAGTCTGAGATGTGCGGTTTGGGTGACAATTCGCCAATTTATTGACCGACCGTACGGTTTATATTATGATTTCGTGAGACGGGCATATGGCCGCGCGAAGTTCACACAACAAATGAGGAGACGCTCATGACAATCCAACAGATTTCCAGCTTCGCGGCCGGTAAATGGGTTGCGCCCGGTGCGGGTGCCCGCAATATTACAAGCGCAGTCACCGGCGAGGTGATCGCCACGGCCGGCAATAGCGCGTTGGATGTGCAGGGGATGCTGGACTATGCGCGCAATGTCGGCGGGCCGGCGCTGCGGCAGATGACGTTCCACCAGCGGGCCAAGATGCTCAAGGCGTTGTCCGTTCATTTGGGTCAGCACAAACAGGAAATGTATGACCTGTCTTTCAGCACAGGTGCGACCCAGTCCGACCACTTGATCGACATAGACGGTGGTATCGGCACGATGTTCGTCTTCGCTTCGAAAGGTCGACGCGAGATGCCGGACGGATATGTCTATCTGGACGGTGAGGTCGAGCAGTTGTCGCGCAATGGCACTTTTCTGGGGCAGCACATCTGCACCCCGTTGCATGGGGTGGCGGTTCACATCAACGCGTTCAACTTTCCTGTGTGGGGGATGTTGGAAAAGCTAGCTCCAACGCTTCTGGCAGGCGTTCCGGCCATCGTAAAACCGGCGACGAACTCGTGCTACGTCACCGAACTATGCGTCCGGCTGATGCTGGACTCCGGCATTTTGCCTGCAGGTGCGTTGCAGCTGGTTTCGGGTGGTCTGGGCGATATGCTGGACCGTCTGACCATGCAGGACGTGGTCAGTTTCACCGGATCCGCGGAAACGGCGTCGAAACTGCGTTCCAACCCGGTCATCCTGGAGAATTCTGTTCGTTTCGTGGCCGAGCAGGACAGTCTGAACTGCTCGATCCTGGGCCCTGATGCCGAGCCCGGAACGCCGGAATTCGACCTTTTCGTCAAAGAAGTCCAGCGCGAGATGACCACGAAGGCCGGGCAGAAATGTACGGCGATCCGCCGGATCATTGCCCCAGAGCCTCAGGTGCAGGCGGTGATCGAAGCTCTGTCCGCGCGGTTGGCAAAAACGGTCATCGGCGACCCGCGGCTGGAAACCACACGCATGGGCGCGCTGGTCTCGAACGGTCAGAAACGCGATGTTCTGGAAAAGGCGGCAATCATCGGGCAGGAAGCCGAGCGCGTTTTCGGCAACCCTGACGATTTTCAGGTTGATGGGGCGGATGCCGAGAAAGGCGCGTTCCTGCCGCCGATGTTGTACCACTGTGCCAATCCGGATGCGGCCCAACGCGTCCATGACACCGAGGCTTTTGGCCCGGTCAGCACGGTGATGGGGTATCGCGATCTTGACCATGCGATCGATCTGGCGAACCGCGGGCAGGGGTCGCTGGTGGCATCGGTCATAACTCGTGACGCGGATGTGGCGCGGCAAGTTGCCCTTGGGGCCGGGGTCTATCACGGGCGGCTGTATTTCAACAATCGTGACTCGATGAAGGAATCCACCGGCCACGGCTCTCCTCTGCCGCATATGGTTCACGGCGGACCCGGACGCGCTGGTGGCGGCGAGGAGATGGGCGGTGTGCGTGGCGTGAAGCACTACATGCAGAGGACAGCCATTCAGGGGTCACCCGATTTGCTGACCGCGATCGGGAACAAATGGGTTCCCGGCGCGACCGAGGTCGCAGGGCCAGCCCATCCGTTCACGCGCCGGTTCCACGAGCTGGCGATTGGCGAGACCCTCCACACGGCGCCCCGTACAATCACGATGGAAGACATCGAACACTTTGCCAATTTCACCGGCGATACGTTCTACGCACATATGGATCAGGCAGCGGCGGAACGGAACCCGTTCTTCCCGGGCCGTGTGGCCCATGGGTATCTTCTTCTGTCATTTGCAGCCGGATTGTTTGTTGAACCGAACGAAGGCCCGGTTCTGGCAAACACAGGTCTTGACGGGTTGCGATTCATGAAGCCCGTCGAGGCGGGTGATACCATCAAGGTGCGGTTGACGGTCAAGGCCAAGACCAAACGGAACGAAGAATACGGCGAAGTCCGCTGGCATGTCACCCTGACCCAACAGGATGATGAAATGGTTGCGGAATATGAGCTTTTGACGATGGTCGCCTACTAGGCCCGGAACCCATTGAATTCGGCAGGTCAGCGTGTTCACGGTTCGAAAAACGAGCGGTGAACATGTCTGATCTTCGGGATGCGTGCCAGAATCCGGGGGCGCAAACAGTGCGGGTTGCCTGCAAAGCACGCTAAGCGGCGCAATCGCGTCAAGATAATGTTCGACAGAATCAAGGGCTGGCTGCGCGCCACGACCCTTTGCGACCGAGGCTCAAAGGTCCTCTCGCCCGCGCCGCCATGAGTTGGCTGTGAAACCTTATCCCGGCGCGCGTTAAACATGCACATCAACCTGAGTTCGCAGATTGGCCGGGCGCGTTCCATCAGGGTGGAAAAACGGCGGTCTTCTTTACCGTTCCATAAACAAAGCTGGTGTCGATCGAGGCAATCCCACCGATCGGGTGAATTCTGTTTCGTATGAATTCTTCATATGCCTCGAGATCCGATACCAACACCCGCAGCTGGTAGTCCATCGCCCCGGTCAGCACGTGGCATTCAAGAACTTCGTCGATCATCCGAACGCGTTTTTCGAAATTCTGTACGTCCGTTTCATTGTGTCGCTCCAACCGGACCCGCACAAAAACGGTAATGCCTATGCCGTATGCGGCGGCGTCCACATCTGCGCTGTAACCCTTTATGATCCCGCGCGCTTCGAGGTTCTTGACCCGGCGCAGACACGGCGACGGAGACAGGTTCACCTCGTCGGCAAGGTCCTGGTTCGTCATGCGCCCGTCCTTTTGCAGCGCCCGAATGATCTGTCTGTCTTTATCGTCCATTTCAACCTTAAAATTGGCAGAATCTGCCAATATAGATCGCTGTCTTGATACTATTTGCAAGCACAAGCCCAAAGTAAAGGTGCAAACTGGCGTCAGCTTGAAACAGGAGCTTGCAATGACTCGTTCAACCGGATTTGCCACCCGCGCCATTCACCACGCTTACAACCCTCTGGAAAATGACGGCGCCCTTACCCCACCGCTGCATTTGACGTCCACGTTTACCTTTGAAACCGCAGAGGCTGGTGGAGAGATGTTTGCCGGTGAACGCGCAGGTCATATCTACAGCCGTATTTCTAACCCCACATGTGACCTTCTGGAACAACGCATTGCGGTGCTTGAAGGGGCCGAGGCCGGACTGGCACTTTCCAGCGGCATGGGGGCGATCACGGCAGTGCTTTGGACCCTGCTGTCGCCGGGGGACGAAGTCATCGTGGACAAAACACTCTATGGCTGCACCTTCGCCTTCATGCGCCATGGACTGGCAAAATGGGGGGTCACGATCACCCATGTCGACATGACAGACCCAGAGAACCTGAAAGCTGCCGTTTCAGACAAAACCCGCGTTGTCTATTTCGAAACTCCGGCCAATCCGAACATGCGCTTGGTGGACATCGCCGCCAGCGCCGAAATTGCGCATTCGGTCGGTGCAACGGTTGTCGTCGACAACACCTATGCCAGCCCCTATCTGACCCGCCCGATCGAGCACGCGGCGGATATCGTTCTGCATTCTGCCACCAAATATCTCGGTGGGCATGGCGACGTGGTCGCTGGTCTGGTTGTCGGCACCGCCGAACAGATCGCCGAAATCCGCCTGGTCGGAATGAAGGATATGACCGGTGCGGTCATGGCCCCTTTCAACGCGATGCTGATCCTGCGTGGTCTAAAAACACTGAACCTGCGTCTGGATCGTCATTGTGACTCTGCCAAAGTCGTCGCTGATTTCCTCGAGGCGCACCCCGCCGTCGGTGAGGTTTATTTTCCCGGGCTGAAAAGCTTTGCTCAGCATGATGTCGCGCAGCGGCAAATGTCCCAACCCGGCGCCATGATCGCGTTCGAGATCAAGTCCGGCCTGTCCGGTGGGATCGAATTCATGAACCGCCTGAACATGATCCAGCGCGCGGTGTCCTTGGGCGATGCCGAAACGCTGATCCAGCACCCTGCATCCATGACGCATTCGACCTATACCCCGGAAGAACGGGCCGCGCATGGGATCAGCGATGGTTTGATCCGTTTGTCCGTCGGGCTTGAGGATGTCGAAGATATCCTCGCAGACCTGGAGCAAGCTTTGCCGTATCCTGCCCGCAGCGCCGCCTGAACCCGGAGACCGCCATGCACATTGATCCCACTCAGTTGAAGATCGTTGAACAACGTCTGCTATGGTTGTCGCATTGGATGATCCACAATGCCAACCAGATCCGACCAAAGGTGGATGGGATCAAGGTTGGTGGCCATCAGGCGTCGTCTGCTTCGATGGTGTCGATCATGACCGCGCTCTATTTTTCGGCCCTGCGCGCTGAAGACCGGGTGGCGGTCAAACCCCATGCCTCGCCGGTTTTCCATGCGATGCAGTATCTCATGGGCAATCAAACGCGCGAGAAGATGGAAAACTTCCGTGGTTTTGGCGGTGTGCAAAGCTATCCCAGCCGGACCAAGGATATCGACGACGTCGATTTTTCTACCGGGTCTGTGGGTTTGGGTGTCGCGATCACCTCGTTTGCTTCGATCATTCAGGATTACATCAAGGCCAAGCGCTGGGGCTCGGATGCTCCGATGGGGCGGATGGTGGCCCTTGTAGGCGACGCAGAACTGGACGAAGGCAATGTGTACGAGGCTTTGCAGGAAGGCTGGAAGAATGACCTGCGCAATACGTGGTGGATCGTTGACTACAACCGGCAATCCCTGGATGGCATCGTCCGCGAAGGGCTGTTCGAACGGATTGAAAAGATCTTCGATGCGTTCGGTTGGGATGTCGTGCGCGTGAAATATGGGGTTCTGCAACGCGCGGCCTTTGAAGAACCGGGTGGCGATCGCCTGCGCGACTGGATCGATGCGTGCCCCAATCAGGAATATTCGGCTTTGACCTTCATGGGTGGCGCAGTCTGGCGGCAGCGTCTCATGGACGATCTGGGGGATCAGGGGGATGTGACCGCCCTGATCGAACGGCGGACGGATGCAGAGCTGGCTGCCCTGATGGAAAACCTTGGCGGCAATTGCGTCGAGACCATGGCCCGGACATTTGCCGCCATCGATCATGATCGCCCGACCTGTTTCCTGGCCTACACCGTCAAAGGGTGGGGCACCCCCATCGCAGGTCACAAGGACAATCACGGCGGGCTGATGAACAACAGCCAGTTCGCCGCGTGGCAGTCGCATATGGGCGTGCCAGAAGGTGAGGAATGGGAGCCGCTTGCGACAGTGCAGGACCCAGCCGCATTCAAGGATTTTCTGGCAAAGGCACCGTTCTTTGCCAAGGGTCCGCGCCGCTATTTCGATGACAAGCTGGACGTGCCACGGATCGAGGTCGACACCAGCCGTGAAATCTCGACCCAGATGGCGTTTGGCAAGATCCTTGACGATCTGTCAAAAGGTGATGGCCCGTTGACCGAACGCATCGTGACAACCTCTCCGGATGTCACCGGCACGACGAACCTGGGGCCTTGGGTTAACAGGCGCAAGCTGTTTGCCCGATCCATGCAAGCCGATGCCTTCATAGAACATCGGATCCCTTCGACGGCGAAATGGGAGTTCACTCCGGAAGGGCAGCATATCGAGCTTGGTATCGCCGAAATGAACCTGATGCTACTTCTGGGAGCGGCGGGTCTGTCGCATTCCCTGTTTGGCAAACGGTTGATCCCGATCGGCACCGTCTATGACCCCTTTGTCAGTCGCGGCCTCGATGCGCTAAACTATGCCTGTTATCAGGATGCACGCTTTATTCTCGTCGGTACGCCATCGGGCGTGACACTGGCACCTGAAGGCGGAGCGCATCAATCCGTTGGTACCCCCCTGATCGGCATGAGCCAGGACGGGCTGGCTGCATTCGAACCCGCCTTTGCTGATGAACTAGCGGTGATCATGGAATGGGCCTTCGACTATCTGCAACGCGACGGTGAAGGGCAACCGGACGAGCGCACATGGCTGCGCGATGAAACCGGCGGTTCCGTCTATCTGCGTCTGACGACCAACCCGATTGAACAGCCTGGAAAGCGTGTCGACGATGAGTTCCGCCAAGGTGCCATCGATGGGGCCTATTGGTTGCGAAAACCGGGGCCCAATTGCGAAGTTGTAATCGCCTATCAAGGTGCCGTCGCGCCCGAGGCAATCAGGGCCGCCGGTATCATCGGCGAGGGCCGTCGCGATGTCGGCGTTTTGGCCGTGACGTCCGCGGATCGGCTGAATGCCGGTTGGACGGCTGCACAACGCGTGCGGTCGCGGGGCAACCCCGCCGCACTTTCCCACATCGAGGCCCTGATGTCTGGCCTGCCGGCGCATTGCAATCTGGTCACCGTGATTGATGGGCATCCTGCAACATTGTCGTGGCTGGGCGCTGTGCGCGGTCATCAGACCATTCCGATGGGGGTCGAACATTTTGGCCAGACAGGAACGATCGGTGATCTCTATCGCCACCACTGCATTGATGCCGATGCCATCATCGAAAAAGTGAATGGTTTGACCCGTGGCAGAGTACTTCTTAGGGCAACAGGGGCTTGAGATCGGGCCAACAAGATCAGGAACGAACCCGCTCGGGCTCTTGTTTGACCCATGTCGCATCGACGACGGTCACGTCATCGAAATGATCGGCAAGATTGTGTGTGTCCGGTGCGTTTCTCCGACGCCCAACGGCAGGCATTTGCCAGCAAGATGTCGAATTGCGTACCCGCGTTGACCCAGGCTTGACGCGGCCCGGCCCTGGCGGTTGCGTCAGGGTCTGACCTGTCAGGGTGTTCCCTTATTGGAAGCTTTTCGGCGAAAATGCCCGTTTTCCCGTCTATACAACCGGGATGGCAGCCGGTAAGGGGCTGTCTTTACCCTTGGATGATCCGCTGATCGCAATTCCGCACAGCGCCTATCACCTGGCCGATACAAAGAACCACCACCGTGAAACAAACCATTGCAGATGCGCTAGCGCGCAAGGGCTATGATACATTGACCCAAGTTCAGCGAGCCGTCACCCAGCCCGAACTGGAAGGGCGCGACATGTTGGTTTCGGCCCAGACCGGATCAGGGAAGACCATTGGGTTTGGTCTGGCGATAGCACACAGGGTGCTCGGCGATGAAGAAACGCTCGGCAAACCCGAAGCGCCGTTGGCGCTGGTTGTCGCACCGACCCGCGAGCTGGCACTTCAGGTGAAACGGGAACTTGGTTGGTTGTATTCCGGAGCGGGAGCGTTTCTGGCCTCGTGCGTTGGGGGCATGGACATTCGGGATGAAAGTCGCGCGTTGGCCCGAGGCGCCCATATCGTTGTGGCCACTCCGGGACGACTTCGCGATCATATCAATCGAGGGTCAATCGATCTGACAGCTATCCGAGCGGTTGTCCTGGACGAAGCGGACGAAATGCTGGATCTGGGGTTCCGCGAGGATCTTGAGTTCATCCTTGATGAAACACCCGCAGATCGTCAGACCTTGTTGTTTTCTGCCACTGTGCCACGCGCAATTGCCAATCTGGCCAAGCGGTATCAGCGCGACGCGGTACGTGTGAGCACGGTCGGCGAACAGACCCAGCACGCGGATATCGAGTATCGGGCCATGACGGTGGCGCCGCGTGATGGTGAAAACGCGATAATCAATGTGCTGCGATATTACGAGGCCCCCAATGCCATCGTTTTCTGCAACACCCGAGCAATGGTTTCGCGCCTGACCGCTCGCCTGTCGAACCGGGGGTTTTCTGTCGTGGCCCTGTCCGGTGAGCTGACCCAGAGCGAACGATCCAACGCGTTGCAGGCCATGCGTGATGGACGGGCCCGGGTCTGTGTCGCAACCGATGTTGCGGCCCGCGGCATCGATCTGCCCAACCTTGATCTGGTGGTCCATGCCGAACTGCCCAACAGCCATGAAACACTGCTGCACCGGTCTGGCCGCACAGGTCGCGCCGGGCGCAAGGGCGTCAGCGCCCTGATCGTCGCGCCATCATCGCGAAAAAAGGCAGAGCGCATTCTGAAATTTGCCAAGCTGACAGCAGAATGGGGATCGGCCCCGTCTGCCGACGACGTGAACGAGCGTGACCAGGTTCGGATGCTGGCATCAGAGGACTGGCAGGTAGAGATTACGGAAAGCGAACGGCCGTCTGTTGAAAAACTGATTGCTCGCTTCACGCCCGAACAAATCGCGGCCGCTTACCTCAGGCAATACAAACTGCGCCATTCCGCCCCGGAAGAGCTGTCGGCGGTCGATCAGACCACCCCAAGACCACGGGCATCCTTTGGGCCCGGCGTCTGGTTTTCATTGTCCGAAGGGCGCAATCAGAATGCGTCCCCCCGTCATATGCTGCCGATGATCTGCAAGGCGGGCGATCTGACAAAAGACGACATCGGTGCCATTCGGATTGCCGAGGACGTAACTTATTTCGAAATCAGTGAAGCCAGTGTCGACCGCTTTTTGACCGCCATTGGTCCAGAGATGAAAATCGAAGAAACCAAAGACCTTGTGCGGTTGGATAAAGCACCGGACCTGTCGTCAACCGGTCGGTCCGGTCTCAAAAGTAAGTTCAAAGGCAGACCTACAGGACACAAAAAGGAAAACTCTCCGGCTGAGCGGAAAGCGCACCGCCGCCAATCCAAGCCCGAGGCTCAGCTTGCCCAGACCGTGCCCGCGACCGAAACCCGCCGAGCGTCGGATGACGACGCAAAAAGCCAGTTCAGGGCTTCGGGCGCAAAACCTAAAAAGCGCAAGCCCGACAGTGTCGAGCAAAAGAGGGGTCGTTCCAAACAAGGCGGAGACGCGCCGAAAGGTCCGCCGCCACCGAAGGGCAAGCCAAACAGCAAGAAGAATCGTGCACGCGCGGCGGCCGTCAAATCCGCCAAGGGTGGCAACGCAGTTCCAAAACGTCGCAAACCCGGACCCAAGGGCAGTTGATTTCCGCCACGGACAAGGTTTGTCCTCTGGCCATTGGCAAGTGACTAGGTGCTGTTGATTTCGGTCCCGGCATACACATGTGCTTAACAGTTGCGTGATTTTTAGGGGTTGGAGCAAACTAAGCTTTGCTCTTCTTGCCATCTCAACCGAATACTGTGGTACAGGACATTCTTTTCGGGGTTTTCATGCGGTTCAGTGTCGGCATTGCTGTATCTATGCTGGTCGCCGTATCCATCGGCGTGTCGACCTTTGTTGTTCATTCGCTGTGGTGGACGACCGCGCGGGACAACAGCCGCATGCTTGCCGCTGAGATCAACAGCCAGATTGCAAACGCGGTCCGTATCGAAGTCGGGGCAACCCTCAGATCCGCCGAAGCCGCATGGTCGGCGGTGCGCACGATTTTTGTACAGAATGTCATCGCAACACGGCAGGCCGATAAACGAGAGTTCGTGTTTCTGTCTCAGTTGCAGGCGCAGCCGAATATTTCCTGGATTTTCTTCGGTTGGCCGGACGGCAATTTTTTCGCGTCGCATCGGTTGGGCGACAGCGGGCTTGAGATGATCGAGATCGACAAGGCCATCCGCGACCGGAACCTGCGAACCGATCGATACATTTTTGTTCCCGGGGATATTCAGTTCGAAGAAAGGACCTTTGTTCCGACCTCTTATGATCCTCGCGATCATGCCTGGTTCAACAATTTCATGTCCCTGGACACGATGGGATGGATCGAAGCGCGCGATCTTCCGGGCAGTGACAAGACCGTATACGCATTTGCGGGGCCGATCGATGTCAACCGGGCACGGCAGGGTGTCCTTGCGGTCGCAATAGAAACCGACCGTTTGTCACGCTTTCTGGCGACGCTTGAGCCCGGCGAATTTGGAGCTGCCTTTATTCTGGATGCTGATGGCAAAGTAATTGCCGTTCCCGACGCAAAAGCGGACGAAGTTACACCGGCGCGCATGGGCGAGGGTGAACTGTACGAGGTTGCCAAGATCTCGGGGGAAAAACTGTTGGGCGATCCGGATGGCAAGACAGCGGGCAGTTCGACGAAGCGCGTGGTGATCGACGGCGTCCCCTATGCGGTGGCCCTGACACCTTTGGGTTTTTACGGGTGGCGCGTCGCTACGGTCATTCCGGAGGCGGCGTTTTTGTCGGGTATCAATGCAACCTTGATAGACCTGATCTATATCCTGATCGGGGTCGTGATCGTCTCAACCGCTCTGGCGATCTGGTTGATCCGTCGAATTGTAGCCAATCCTTTGGCGCGCATTGCCGAGGATCTGAGCAAGATCGAACGCTTCGACGTCGAACGCATTCCACGCCGGCCTTCAAACCTTTCCGAGCTTGCCAATCTGTCTGCGGCAACGGCCAGCATGGCAGCAGGATTGTCCGCGTTCAGAAAATACGTGCCGACCGATCTTGTGAAGATGCTGGTCGCTGAAGGCATCAAAACGCAGCCCGGTGGCGACATGAAGCAGATATCCGTATTGTTTTGCGATGTGACCGGATTCACCGGGTTGTCGGAAAAACTCGGCCCCAAAATCATCCAGTTGATGGAGCCCTTTTTCTCTGCGGCCGCAGCTGCCGTCGCGCGCCATGACGGGACGATCGACAAATTCATGGGTGACGCGGTCATGGCGATCTGGGGGGCACCGCGCAAGGATGCTCTCCATGCCGAAAATGCCTGCCGCGCGGCGCTGGATCTTGTCGCGACCGTGGAAGATGCGGGCATCAAAGACGAGGCCGGAAATTCCCTGCGTGTCAGGATCGGGTTGAACAGCGGTGAAGCACTGGTTGGCAACATTGGGTCAGAGCAGCGGTTGAACTACACGGCGATCGGTGACGTCGTGAATGTGGCCAGCCGATTGGAAGGGGCCAACAAGGAGTATGGTACGCGCATTCTGATCGGTCCCGAGACCCGGCACGAAGCCGCCGATGCAATTGTCGTCCGAGAGCTGGACACGCTCGCGGTCTTTGGCCGGACCGAGGAGCTGGTGGTCTATGAGCTGATTGCGATGGCCGACGGTTTTGAAGGATCCCTTGATTGGATCGAGACCTACGAACAAGGTCTTGCGCATTATCGTTCCGGCCGGTTCGAGCGGGCGATAGCTGCGTTTGAGGCCGCGGACAAAACGCGGGGCGGGGACCCTGTGTCCGTCGCCATGAAGCTGCGCGCAAACAAGCTTTTGACCAACCCTCCCTCGGGGGATTGGCGCGCGGTTACGCATACGAACAAGACGTGAGAGTGCAGGCAATGAGCGCATGCTAACAGCACCCATTAACAGAAAGGTCTGAGTGCCCGGGAGAGGGTTTCGGGTCGTCGTATCGATTTCGCAGCGAAGATGAGAATGAGATCCGGAAATCAGGGTGCAACGGTAGAAAGACTCCTCAAAGATTTCGGCAGAAAGACACTGTTGACATTAGATATTGTATTTTGGATACATTAGGCAGAGGGATCGCGACGACCTGTGCTGTCACTGAATGCTCTGGCGACAAAGAGCCATGCGATTGTCTTTCAAAGTCCTTTTCTGGGAGAAAATCATGAACCTCAAACTTCTGGCCGCAACCACTGCGATCGCCCTGACGGGCGCCGTGGCGCAGGCAAATACACTTGTATATTGTTCCGAAGGATCGCCTGAAGGGTTCGATCCTGCGCTGTACACCGCGGGGACGACCTTTGATGCGTCTTCACATCCGATCTACAATCGGTTGCTTGAATTTGAAACGGGCACGACCAATGTGGTCCCCGGCCTGGCCGAAAGTGTCGAGGCCAGCGATGATGGTCTGGAATACACTTTCAAGCTGCGCCAGGGCGTCAAGTTCCACTCGAATGACGCGTTCACGCCGACCCGCGATTTCAACGCGGATGACGTGATTTTCTCCTTCATGCGTCAGAAAGACGAAAACCACCCTTATCATCAAGTGTCAGGCGGAACCTGGGAATATTTCCAGGGTATGGGGATGCCTGATCTGGTCGAGTCCATCGAAAAGATCGACGACTACACGGTGAAATTTACCCTGTCCAAGCCCGAAGCACCGTTTGTCGCCAATATGGCGATGGACTTTGCCTCAATCGTGTCGGCGGAATACGCTGCGGCAATGATGGAAGCCGGTACGCCGGAAAAACTGAATACGGCACCCATCGGCACCGGACCTTTCTCGTTCGTGGCATATCAAAAAGACGCGGTGATCCGTTACGCGGCCAATGATGCGTATTGGAACGACCCGGCGCAGGTCGAAAACCTGATCTTTGCCATCACGCCGGATGCGTCTGTGCGCTATCAAAAGCTGAAAGCAGGCGAATGTCATGTGATGCCCTATCCGAACCCTGCCGACATTCAGGCAATGAAGGATGATCCGGACATCAACATGCTGGAACAAGAGGGCCTGAACGTTGGTTATCTGGCCTACAACACCACCATGGCGCCATTCGACAATCCGAAGGTGCGCAAAGCGCTGAACATGGCGATCGACAAGCAGGCGATCATCGACGTGGTCTTCCAGGGCTCGGGCCAGGTGGCCAAGAACCCGATCCCGCCTACCATGTGGGGCTACAACGACGCCATCGTGGACGATCCCTATGATCCCGAAGCGGCCAAGGCGATGCTTGAGGCCGAAGGTGTTTCGGACCTGTCGATGAAAATCTGGGCCATGCCCGTCCAGCGCCCCTACAACCCCAATGCCCGTCGCATGGCCGAATTGATCCAGGCGGATTTCGCCAAGATCGGTGTGGGCGTCGAAATCGTCTCGTACGAATGGGGTGAATACCTGTCCCGCTCGAAAGAACTGAATCGGGACGGTGCCGTTCTGCTGGGCTGGACCGGGGACAATGGCGACCCGGATAACTTCCTGGCGGTTTTGCTGGGCTGTGACGGGGTCGAAGCATCCAACCGGGCGCAATGGTGCCATCAGCCATTCGAAGACCTGATCCTGAAGGCCAAGCAAAGCACGGATCAGGCCGAGCGGACCAAACTGTATGAAGAAGCGCAGGTTGTGTTCAAAGAGCAGGCTCCGTGGGCAACCATCGCGCATTCGGTCGTTTACATGCCCATGAGCAACAAGGTGCAAGGCTATAAGGTGCACCCTCTGGGCGGTCACATCTTCTATGGTGTGAGCGTCGAATAAACCACCACTCACAAACCGGAGCCACCTGATTGGTGGCTCCGGCTTTCTTATTGAGGAGGTCGGGCAGAATGCCGGATTTGTCCGAATACCGCCAATTGGCAATGGATATGTCAGTGGACGCAGTGGCCCTGGTGCCGGGTCCAAATTTCACCCGCGCATTGGGCAAATCCTTCATGAGCCACGAGCGCCCTTTTGTCGTGGTGATTCCGGCCATGGGTGATCCGGCGGCGATCGTGCCCAATCTGGAACTCGCCTCATGGGATCTGGTTGGATTTGAGGGTGCCGTATTCGACTGGCGCGATCAGACCGGCTATGACCGCGCATTTTCCGCGCTGGCAGCGCATAGTCCTATCAGATCGTTGGCCGTCGAAGGTCAGGTGATGCGGTTTTTCGTGTCAGACGCGTTTACCCGCGCAATTCCGGATCTGCGGATTGTGGACGGCGAGCGCGAAATCTCAGGCCTTCGCATCATCAAAACCGAAGAAGATATCGCCGCGCTGCAAGCGGCCATCGATATTTCGGAACGCGCGTTGGAGCGTGTGATTGCAGGTGTTCGTGCAGGTCAGACCGAAAAACAGATCGAGCAGGCGCTGATACAGGCGCTTTTTGCGGAAGGCGCCGAGTCGTTGGCCTTTTCCCCCATCGTGGCTGCGGGGGACAACTCGGCACGACCGCACGGAAAGGCGCGCGCCGACTACCGGATCAAAGCAGGCGATGCCTTGCTGTTCGACTTTGGCGCTCGAAAACATGGTTTTGCGGCCGACATCACGCGAACTTTTTTCGTTCAGGACGTCCCGGACGAAGGCCGGGATGTCTACGACACGGTTTTGCGCGCCAACAAAGCCGGGTTCGAAGCCTGCCGCCCCGGCGTGACAGCGCATGACATCGACGACGCCGTCACAGGCGTGCTTGAGGCCTCGCCCTTTGCCGATCGTATCCGGACCAAGACAGGTCACGGTCTGGGCCGGGATGTGCATGAGGCGCCGTATATCATGCGCGGCAACAGCCAGAAAATCCTGCCGGGCATGGTCTGGACCAACGAACCCGGTCTGTATGCATTGGACAAGTTCGGCGTTCGCATAGAAGATGACGTTCTCGTCACCGGGGATGGCTGTCGGTCACTGACCTGCTTTCCCAAAGAACTTACAATCATAGGTCGCTGATGCTTGGCTATTTCCTTACCCGTCTTGGCCTGTTTGTTCCGACATTTCTGGGCGTGACGTTGATTTCGTTCATGTTCATCCGGGTGCTGCCCGGCGATCCGATCATCGTGATGGCCGGGGAACGCGGCATGACGGAAGAACGTTATCAGGAAATGGTCGAAAAGCTGGGTTTCGACAAGCCGGTGTTGCAGCAGTATTGGGATTACCTCACCGGAGTGCTTCAAGGTGATCTGGGCGAAAGCTTTGTCACCAGGAAACCCGTATGGGATGAGTTCTTTTCGCTGTTCCCCGCAACGCTGGAGTTGTCCCTGTGCGCCATGATCTTTGCCGTTGCGCTGGGTCTGCCCGCAGGTGTGATCGCGGCGGTGAACCGAGGGAAGTTCTTTGACCGGGCGCTGATGTCCTCGGCGCTGGTCGGGTACTCGATGCCCATCTTCTGGTGGGCGCTGCTGTTGATCATCATATTCTCGGGCAATCTGGGCTGGACGCCGGTCTCGGGCCGCATCGACCTGTTGTATTATTTTCCCAGCGTCACGGGCTTTATGCTGATCGACAGCCTCTTGTCGGGTCAGGAAGGAGCATTCGGATCAGCCGTGCGCCATCTGATCCTGCCGACGATTGTGCTGGGAACGATTCCGCTGGCGGTTATCGCACGCCAGACCCGGTCGGCGATGCTGGAAGTTCTGGGCGAAGATTACATCCGCACCGCGCGCGCCAAGGGTTTGTCACCTTCGCGGATCAATGGATTGCACGCGCTGCGAAACGCTTTGATTCCGGTTGTTACGGTGATCGGCCTGTCGGTGGGCACGTTGCTGGCGGGGGCCATCCTGACCGAAACCATCTTCAGTTGGCCGGGCATAGGAAAGTGGATGGTCGACAGCATCTTTCGCCGTGACTACCCGGTTGTTCAGGGCGGATTGCTGATGATCGCGGTGATCGTGATGCTGGTGAACCTGCTGGTCGATGTCCTTTATGGCATCATCAACCCCAAAATTCGGAGGCGGTGATGGCCGAACTATCTTCAACCCCGCCCAGAACGGAAGACCGCCCCAGCGCCCTGCGAGAGTTCTGGTACTACTTCAGCGAAAACCGCGGCGCTGTCATCGGGCTTTGGGTTTTTGCAGCCTTTGTGTTTTGTGCAGCTTTTGCGCCCCTTCTGGCCCCCTATGACCCAACCGAACAGTTCCGCGATCATATCCTGCAACCGCCTGCTTGGCAGGAGGGCGGAAGCTGGGCTTTCCCGTTGGGTACCGATCCGCTGGGTCGGGACATGCTGTCGCGCCTGATCATGGGCTCGCGCTATTCCTTCTTTGTTGGAATCGTCGTCGTCTGTGTGGCGGTGTCGGGCGGCGTGATGATTGGCCTGCTGTCGGGCTTTGCCCCCAAATGGGTCGATACGCTGATCATGCGGGTGATGGATATCGTTCTGGCCTTTCCGTCGCTGCTGTTGGCACTGGTGCTGGTGGCCATCCTTGGCCCGTCGCTGACGAACGCGATGATTGCCATCGCCATCGTTTTCCAACCCCACTATGTGCGCCTGACCCGCGCGTCGGTTCTGGCGGAACGTCAGAAGGATTATGTCACGTCGGCGCGCGTGGCAGGCGCTGGCAGGTCACGGTTGATGTTCATCACCGTGCTGCCCAATTGTCTGGCTCCCATCATCGTCCAGGCGGCGTTGTCCTTTTCGACAGCAATTCTGGATGCAGCTGCCTTGGGCTTTCTGGGCATGGGCGCTCAGCCGCCCACTCCGGAATGGGGTACCATGCTGGCCGAAGCGCGCGAATTCATACTGCGCGCCTGGTGGGTGGTTACTTTCCCCGGTCTGGCGATTCTTGTCACCGTTCTTGCCATCAACCTGATGGGTGATGGCCTGCGTGATGCGCTTGACCCGAAACTGAAACGGAGCTGATCGCATGAGGCTTTTGCAGATCCGCAACCTGACTGTTGAATTCGCCACGGCCTCGGGCAAGTTCCGCGCCGTGGACGGTGTCGATCTGTCGGTCGACAGGGGCGAGCTGATGGCCATCGTCGGCGAAAGCGGCTCGGGCAAGTCGGTGTCGATGCTGGCGCTGATGGGGTTGTTGCCCTGGACCGCGACGATCACCGCTGACGAGATGCGTTTTGAGGGGCTGGATCTGGCCGGTCTTTCGGCCCGCGATCGCCGCAAGATCATCGGCAAGGACATGGCAATGATCTTTCAGGAGCCGATGTCGTCGCTGAACCCCTGTTTCACGGTGGGATTCCAGATCAAAGAGGCCCTGCGCATCCATCTAGGTTTGAACCGCAAGGACCGCCACCAGCGCGCGATTGAGCTGTTTGACCAGGTCGGCATCCCGGCCCCGGAAAGCCGTCTGACCACCTTTCCACATCAGATGTCAGGGGGCATGAACCAGCGCGTCATGATCGCGATGGCCATCGCCTGCAAGCCCAAGCTGCTGATTGCGGACGAACCGACCACTGCGCTGGATGTCACCATTCAAGCGCAGATACTCGACCTGCTGGTTCGGTTGCGGGACGAGCACGATATGGGCCTAGTGCTGATCACTCATGATATGGGGGTGGTGGCCGAAACCGCCGAACGGGTTCAGGTGCAATATGCCGGACAAAAAGTCGAAGAGCAGCCCGTGCGTGATTTGTTCCGCACGCCGCGTCATCCCTATACATCGGCCCTGCTGAGCGCCTTGCCCGAGCGCGCGACCTCCAAGATCCTCCCGACGATTCCCGGCGTTGTGCCGGGTCAATTCGATCGCCCCGCAGGGTGCTTGTTCAGCCCCCGATGCCGGTTTGCTGATGCAACTTGCGCTGAAATACCGCCGACCCCCCATGCCGACGCCTTCGGCAAGGCGCGTTGTCACCACGTAGAAAAAATTGCGGCCGGAGAATTGGCATGACCGACCCCATCGTTCAGGCGAAAGATCTGACCCGGTTTTACACGGTGAAGGGCGGGTTGCTGTCCAAGTCAGCGACGGTAAAGGCCCTTTCTGGGGTGGATTTCGAACTGAAACCGGGAAAGACTCTGGCCATCGTCGGAGAGTCCGGCTGTGGCAAGTCAACATTGGCGCGATTGGTCACGATGATTGAAGAGCCGACGTCGGGCAGGCTGACGATTGATGGTGTCGACATTACCCCGTCGCGGTGGAGCAAGATGCGGGAAACGGTGCAAATCGTGTTCCAGGATCCGTATGGATCGCTGAATCCACGTCAACGCATCGGCCAGATCTTGCAGGAACCGCTGATCATCAATCGTCCGGACATGTCCGCCGCAGACCGCGAGACACAAGCGCGCGACATGATCGAGATGGTGGGATTACGCCCCGAGCATTATGATCGCTATCCACATATGTTCTCTGGCGGGCAGCGTCAGCGTATCGCCATTGCACGCGCGCTCATGTTGAATCCCAGGGTCCTGGTTCTGGATGAGCCGGTTTCGGCACTCGACGTCTCGATCCAGTCGCAGATCCTGAACCTGCTTGTGGATTTGCAGGAACGGCTTGACCTCGCCTATCTGTTTATTTCGCACGATCTTTCCGTGGTTCGACATTTTGCAGACGACGTGATCGTGATGTATCTGGGGCGCGCTGTTGAAAAGGCGCCCAAAGAACAGCTGTTCGCCGCGCCGCGCCACCCCTATTCCAAGGCGTTGCTGTCCACGACGCCCCGAGCAGACCCTATGGCCCGAAAAGAACGGATCAAGCTTGAGGGCGAACTGCCGTCGCCAATGAATATTCCAAAAGGTTGCGCCTTTGCGCAAAGATGTTGGCTGGCAACCGATCAGTGCAGGGCAACATTGCCTGAACTGGCCGGAGAAACGCATCAGGTCGCGTGTCTGTACCCCTTGTAATGCAAGTAGGTTTTTGCGTTGGTGTGAGACGGTGGCAAACAGGGCGGCCTCAAGAAAAGCGACGTTGACTTCTTGTCGGAGAACCTCCGTGCCCAGGCGCTGGCAGGAACGGCGCGCCGGCGTGGGCGACCATGCCACATGTTTGTGTCGCTATCGTCGAGACCGCCATCTTCGAACCCGTACGTAAGACAGGACCGTCTATTTCCCCAAGTGCGGCCCGAGCGGCCATATCCCTTGGGCGGCTTGGGCCTGATGACTTCGATGCTCGGACGCGCGTGACAAGAATACTCCGCCCCTCTTCCGGACGGGTCTTGCCCGGAGAAGGGAGGCATGTGCCAGACCGAATGCAGGGGCTACTCTGCCACTTCCGCCGAGGGTTCGTGTTTTTTGAATTGCTGATCGAACAGGTTGCGGAAGGCTCCGTTCTTTTTCATCAACTCGTCCAGATTGCCCTGTTCCACGATCGAGCCATCCTGAACCACGATAATCTTATCCGCTTCCAGAACAGTCGAAAGTCGGTGCGCAATGACGACGACGGTCACATCCTTTGTCAGGGTGTCCAGAGCCTTTTTGACAAGCGATTCCGATTCAGCGTCCAGCGCGCTTGTGGCCTCGTCCAAAAGCAGGATCTCGGAATTTCTCAGTATTGCGCGTGCAATCGCAATTCGCTGTTTCTGACCACCTGACAGGAAGGTTCCGTTTTCGCCGACTTGCGTTTCGTACCCTTCCGGCAGGTCCATGATGAACTCGTGCGCATGTGCGGCTTTGGCCGCGGCAATGACCTCTTCCTCGGTTGCGTCAGGGGCCGAGCAGCGCAGATTGTCCATGATCGACGTCGAAAACAGAAACGTATCCTGACCGACATAAGAGATTTTTTTTCGCAGGGACGCAAAGCTGACCTCGCGCAGATCCTGGCCATCAATCTCGACGCTGCCCTCATCGGGATCGTAGAACCGCATGATCAGCCCGAATATCGTAGATTTGCCACCGCCGGACTGACCAACGAGCGCGGTGGTCTTGCCGGCCTCGAACGTGACGTTCATGTCTTCGATCACAGGTACGGCACCTTGATAGCCGAAAGTCACATCGCGCAACGTTATCTGGCCGGGGCCTTCGATCAGGTCATGGGCTTCGGGGCTTTCCACCATCGTGTCGTCCTGATCCAGCAGGCCGAACAACATGCTGATACCAACCATGCAGGTTTCGATCTGAACGCGCATTTTCGACAGCCGCTTGGCAGGTTCATAGGCCATCAGCAACGCCGTGATAAAGGACATCAACTGGCCAGCGCTGGGTTGTTCCGTACCTGCGATTCCCATCGTGCTGACCACTAGTACACCCGCCACGGCGAGGCCGGCCAGAAACTCCATAAGAGGGCTGGCAATGGACTGCAACTTGGCGATATCGTTCGACCGCTGTTCAACTTTCCGGATGGCGGTGTCCATGCGGTTGATCATCCGGTCTTCGAGCGAGAAGACCTTAATGACCTTGATCCCTGCCGAGGTCTCTTGCAGCACCCTAATGATTTCCGCCAGTGACTTGAATTCGGCCTGCATGATCGTTCGTACGCTCTTCAGCAGATAGCGAACACCCAACAGGGCAATCGGACCCACGACAAAGAACAAGACGGACAGAACGGGCTGCTGATACACCATCACAGCAACCAGCCCGACCAGAGTCAGAGCGTCGCGGACGAACCCGGTGACCAGCACATCGATCAGGTTTCTGGCTGCCTGCGCGCCATGGGTGGTGCGCATCAGAAGGTCCGACGATTCATTGGTCGAAAAGAACGCGACCCCATGTTTGAGCAGTTTGCGGTAAACCTTGTCCTGCTGTTCTGCCACGATCCGATTGCCTGCGCGGGCAAGGTAAATAGCCTGAATATAGGATGCGACCGCTTTGACCAGAAACAGGAGGACAACCCCCAACGCAATTACATGTGCCCAACCCTGCAAGTCGGGGCTGGTCATGGCATCGACAATGTATTCCATCATATATGCGGAGCCGGCCGTGGTGACCGCCACGGCAATCATTGCCAGAACCGCAATACCATACAGCTTGCCTTGCGCGTAAAAGCTTTCACCTACAAGGCGGCCCATATAGCCTGATCGCCACTTGTTCCAGGCGCGCTTTATCATTGCGTTCTCCAAATCGTGAAACTGTGCGCACGCTCAGTTAACCTATATTTTGTCGGGCCTAAAGGACAGATGCCAAGCTGCGGCAGAGCGGCCCATCCCGACTGTCTGAGCTGTACGCCCGCTAAATAATGGCTGGTTGACGATCGGACAAGAGTTGGAAAGCGCAAGGACAACCGGGATTTGCCTCTTTGTACGGTCGCAGGCAGGGTTGGTGGCGTGACAGGATTCGCAAAAAACGCCGTAAAACACGGGCTTTTTTGCCACAAACGAGTCGTATGTCCGGCATGTACCCGCTAACAAAGGGCTGTATTTCCTGACATTGAACACGTGTTGATCCGAAAACCAGACAGGGAACGGGCACAAGTATCGTATCCGATCCTGTCCGGGGCCGGTTGTTGGAAATCGAAATTCAGCGCTGCGGCCAGGTCTCTCGGGCGTTGCCTTCACCCCTCTTCTTGCAAGTATGCAAGAAGGTTAACAATATCTTCGTTCTTTTTCAGGCCGCGAAACTGCATTCGATTGCCCTGAAGATACCCTTTGGGATCCGTCAGGAACGCGCTCAGGGTCTCATGCGTCCAAACGATGTCGGAACTTTCCAGCGCTGTCGAATACTTGAATCCCTCTGCCTGTCCGGCCTTTGTGCCGATAATACCGTGCAGGGACGGGCCAACACCATGGCTGCCTTCTTTCAATTTGTGGCAGGCACTGCATTTGCGAAACACCTTTTTGCCCGCCGTCGCGTCCCCCTGAACATCTGCGGCAGCAACATCCTCTGTGGCTTCCGATGCCGTCGAGGCCTGCTCTTCATCCGTGTTAAAGATCAGCCGGGCCGTAATAGGTACCGTTCGGGTGATGCCGGGCAGGCTTGCCAATTCCATAAGCTTGTCCACGCCGGCGTTCACACCGGCGTCTTCCGTGCTGAGAAACACCATGTCGTTTGTCGAAACAAGCACTGACGTCTCGGACAAGCGTGCGACGAACATTTCCGCGTCAAATTCAACTTCCGTGCCGGCCAGCGAAAGCACGGAAGCAGCTTCCAGAGTGGTGGTTTCACCCACGGCCAGCCCTGAAACCTTCGCCATGTCGAATTCGGCCGTCAGGCGCGCAGTGGGTGCTTGGCGGAATACAAATTCGATCATTCGTTCGTTGCGAATATCTATGTTGGTCTCGACCGAGGACAGGTCGATTTCGATTTCGGCTATGCCCTCCTGTGTCACGTGTCCGCTCAGGCCGGTGAAACTGTTGACCTCGCCCACCGCGTTTTTCTTGATCGTTCCATAGGCCAGATGCGAGTGGTCGGACTCCAGTGTCCAATCTGCTGCCCAAATGGGTGTTGCAACAATTGCCGACGCAAACGTGACTGCCTTCAACAGAAGTTTCATTTCTTTCCTCCGCGGTTTATGTCAGTTTTGGCCCTGCGGGCCGGGTCCGTTTCTGACAAACACACACAGGTCGCGTTTTATTCGATGAGTGCCGAGATGACTTCCGAACAGGCCGTTCGTGACGCCGTACAGATGCACTCAAGACGCGTCTGGCGGTTTGCTCTGGCGTTGTCGGGGGCATCAGATGTGGCGGACGATCTGGTGCAGGCTACATGCCTGCGTGCGCTTGAGCGGCATCATCAGGTAACATCGCATGATCGTCTGGACAGTTGGCTGATGACGATCTGCCGGTCAATCTGGTTGAACGAAGTGCGGTCTCGTTCCGTCCGGCGGGCACAGGCGCTGTCCGTGACCCCGGAAGCGGAACTGGTCGCAACTTTGCCGGATTCAGAAACGAATATTTTTGCGGCTGAAGTGTTTACTCAAGTGATGCAGCTGCCAGAAGCGCAGCGGGAAACGGTCATGCTTGTGTTCGTCGAAGGGTACAGCTATCGCGAAACCGCTGCATTGCTGGACGTTCCCATCGGCACAATCATGAGCCGGCTATCGAATGCCCGGCGGAAACTGAAAACCGTGATGCAGTTTGAGGCGGCAGACACCGCGCGACGGAGTGGCAAATGACGTTTTCCGACGAGACGCTGTTGGCGTATCTGGAAGGCACGCTGGATGAGGCTCAGAGCCGCGCCATCGAGGCCGCGGTTGAGGATGATGTCGAGCTTGAACGCCGCTTGATGGCGCTGGATCCGTTTGCGCCTGTCGTTGGGCAGGTCTTTGAGAAACTGCCCACCGCGGCGCCGAAGGTCGATTTGCCGGAACCCGTGGCGCAAAACACCAATGCTGGGTTTCTGCGCCTTCTGGTCGTGGCCGCGGGCGTCGGGGTTGCAGCCGTCGCCCTGACATTCTGGGCGACGCGTCCGGCGGAACCGGGCTGGGCGCAGCAAGCGGCGATCTATCAGTCGCTTTATGTGCCCGAGACGATTGTCTCGCTGGACAGTTCCGAGGCATCGCTGGACAAGCAGTTCGCGATGGCCGAGGCAGCACTTGGCAGGTCTCTGAACCGTGAAGCGCTGGACTCCCTGCCTGGGCTGGAGTTGAAGCGAGCACAGGTTCTTTCGTTCAAGGGAAAGCCCTTGGTTCAGGTCGTTTTCGCCGATGAGCAGGGTCAACCTTTTGCCTTCTGTGTTATCCGTCAGGGGCCGAACGCCCCGAAGGCAGGGGTCAAACAGGTCATTCTGAGCGGTTTGGCAACAGCGACCTGGGCGCAGGATGGCTATGGTTACATGCTGCTGGGCAGCTCTCCGCAGACCGATTTGAGCAGCGAACTGGATGTTCTGACCCGAACCTTTGCGGGCTGACGGAATACCCCTTGTGAACCAACGGGAATGCCCGAAGAATGCGGGGTATGACGTCGAAGAAACCCTTGCCCCTTCCTGAAGACGAGGCCGAAGATCTTGGCCCCGCCAGCATCTATGACGGCGATCCGTCCGAAGAGGACGACCTGTGGTTCTTGCCGCCGGATGAAGTCGAGGAAGACGAGGGATTCTTTTTGCCCGGGCCGCGACGCGAACAGCGCCTGCTGTTCGATCCGCGTGATTGGCGGGCAGCGCAGTCCGACCTTTCTGCGGAACTTGCAGATCTGGCCCTGACTTTTGGCGCGCTGGATGAACGGTTGCGAGCGGGCCCCGAAGGCTGGACGCATCGCTTGGCATTGATGGAGACGTCCGATCTGGGGTGGTGGACCGGAGACCGGATCAGCGTGGATCGATTGGCCTTGTGGACCGGTTTGCGGATCGGCGCGACTCATGATGACGTGCAGGCCCTGTTCCGGGCCGGATGGGCTGTACGACGCTTGAGTTCGGGCGCGCCGCCTGCTGCCGGCGGTTGGGAACGGGGGCTGACCGCGTTTCTTGACCGACTGGCTCAGGGGGCCGACGCGACCCCGGAATCCATCATTGATCTGGCCGAGGTCATGCAAAACGCCGAAGGGCTGCATCCTGTGACGCAGTCGGCAATTGCGTTTCACGCGTGGCGGGCGGTGTCACAAGGCATCGGACAAGACACGGAAGCAGCCGTCATAGCCGCGCGGCATGCGGCCTCCATGGGGCGTGGCGGTGCGCAGTTTATGCCCTTGGCCTTGTCCGGGCCGAGCGCGCTGCGCGGCTCGGGGGATCCGGCGGAAAAACTGAGCGCATGGATCGGCGGCGCAGGTCAGGCTGCCCTTGCAGCGTTATTGCACCTGGACCGGATCAGCGCGTGGGAGGCGAAAGCCAAAGAGGTCACGCAGGATCTGAGCGGCCGCACCCCACCGCGCCTGATCACTGCATTGACGGCCTGGCCCATGGTATCCGCGCCTTTGGCAGAAGACCTGACCAAGGCTTCCCGCGCGGCGGTACAGCGCAATTTCGACCTGTTCGCGCAGCGGGGTCTGGTTCGCGAGGTCACCGGGCAGGGGCGTTACCGCGTCTGGACGGCGGCGCTGTAATCCATCAGCCAATCGCGAAACGTACGCGCTGCCGGGCGCAGCGCCGTGCGGGAGGGATAGACCAGATGATAAGCTTCCTGCCCCGGGCAGGAGATGTCCGGCAGACAAGGGACCAAGCCCGACAGTTTCATAATGCGATCTGACGCGGGCGCGCGCGCCAAGGCAATGCCGCATCCGCTGGCGCAGAGCTCGGCCGCCATCACCGAATTGTCGGCAAAAAAATACCGTGCCTGGCCTGCTGGCAGCCGCTGGTGTTCGAACCAATGCGGCCAGCTTGCCCGATGGGTCGAAACTTCGATCAAGGTGAAGTCGAACAAGTCCTTTGCCGTCTCGATCCGGGCAGCAATCTCGGGCGGGGCGATGGGATAGAGATGTTCGCGCATCAACTCGTCACTTTCCGAGCCGAACAGCGCGGGGTTTCCGAACACGATCTGAAGGTCAGTGAACCGATTGGCAAAATCCGACATGACATTGCCGGTCGAAAGCGAAAGGTTGATCTGAGGATGCGCCGCCTGAAAATCGGGAACACCCCCGGCCAGAATGCCATGTGCAAACAGCAGCACCGACTGCACGTAAAGCCTTTGCTCGCGGGTTTCACCGAACAGACCGGCGGTTGCCGTTTCCAACATGAGCAAGGATTGCTGTACCGACGGCAGATAGGCGCGCCCGGTCTCGGTCAAAGTGACCGCATGCGCGTGACGGTGAAACAAGGGTGTGCCCAGTCTTGTCTCCAGCGCCTTGACCTGCTGGCTGACGGCGGCAGGCGTCATGTTCAACTGGGTCGCGGCGCGGGCAAAGCTTTCGGTTCGGGCCGCAGCCTCGAATACGCGCAGCCAGTTGAGGGAAGGGACGCGGGCGTTCATTCCGACAGGCTAAGCAGAACTTAGCCTCACCGGCAAGACAATTAGGTCTGAGCTTTTGATCCCCCGCCTTAGGCTTGTAATCAGTGAACAGATGAAATGAGCCTTCTATGTCAGACCCCGCCCTGCTGCCACGAGCCAAGCGCAAGATCTGGAATTACACGCCTCAATTGCCGATTCAGACCGCGCCCTATTGGGATTGGCCGATGAAACCTCTGGCCGCGTTGAAATACCTGCTGCAAAGCTGGAATCCGCTTGCATTGCGGGCGCTGCTGCTGGTCTTTGCGGTCATCAGCTGGACCTATCTGACGCCTTCTTTGAGCAGGATCGAGACCTTCGGCTGGGATTGGGTTGCGGAAATCTGGTTCCGCAATTTCTGTATCCTGATGGTGGTCGCAGGCGGTTTGCATCTGGCCCTTTGGAAGTTCCGCACGCAGCAGGACGAATACCGCTATGACATGCGCCCGATGATGAAGGGCGCCAAGGTGTTCACATTCAAAAATCAGGTCTGGGACAACATGTTCTGGACCTTGGGCCCGGCATTGACGTTCTGGACGTTCTGGGAATGTCTGATCCTGTATTCCTATGCCAATGGCTGGATCACGATGATCACGTTAGACGGCAACCCGATCTGGTTCATCGCCATGACCGTCTTCGTGCCGATCTGGGCCGGGTTCCATTTCTACTGGCTGCACAGGCTGCTGCATGTGGGTGTGCTTTATACAAAAGTCCACGCTTGGCATCACCGCAACATCAATACCGGCCCTTGGTCGGGGCTTTCGATGCATCCGGTCGAAAGTTTCTTTCTGATGTTCGATACGATGATCTTCTTCCTGCTGCCGTCTCATCCGATCCACGCCATTTTCCTGCTGTTCCATCACGGCATCGGCGCTCCGACCTCTCATGCCGGGTTCGAGCATGTGAAGTTCGGCAACAAGGCCAAGTTCCAGGTCGGGGATTTCTTTCACCAGCTGCATCACCGGTTTTTTGACTGCAATTACGGCACCTGGGAAACCCCTTGGGATGAATGGTTCAACACATTCCACGACGGCACCGATGAAGGCAATGACATGGTCAAGGAACGCCGCCGCAAGATCTGGGCCACCGAATAGCCCGTGAAGGCAGATCCCTGCCGGACCCAAGCGGGTCCGGTGGGCGCGTTTGATCCAACAGGCGGTGTGCGTTCAGCGTCCAACGCCGACATAGGTTTCAAAGCCGGATTTCAGCGCCTGTGACTTTGAATAGATATTGCGCAGATCCACCATTCGGGCAGAGTTCATGGAACCGGCCAGCTGGGTCAGGTTCAACGCGCGGAACTCGTTCCACTCTGTCAGCAACACCACAACGTCAGCCCCTTGAACCGCTGCATAGGGATCGTCGCACCATTCGACTCCGGGCAATAATGCATCGCCTTCCGCTTTGCCCTGCGGATCGACGACGCGCACTTTGGCCCCTCCGCCGATCAAAGCGGGAATAATGGACAGTGATGGCGCGTCGCGCATGTCATCCGTGTTGGGTTTGAAAGTGACACCCAGAACCGCCACCGTCTTGCCGTAAAGGCGGTCGTCGCAGGCGTCGCGGATTTTTTCGATCATCCGCTTCTTGACCTCGTCATTCACCCGAATGACGGTTTCCGTGATCTGCATCGGATATGCATGATCCTGCCCGATCCGCGCCAGCGCGGCGGTATCCTTCGGAAAACAAGACCCACCATAGCCCGGCCCCGCGTGCAGGAATTTGTTGCCAATTCGTCCGTCCAGACCGATGCCGCGGGAAACTTCCTTGACATCCGCACCGACCTTTTCACACAGGCCCGCGATTTCATTGATGAAAGTGATCTTGGTCGCCAGAAACGCGTTGGCGGCGTATTTGATCATCTCGGCGCTTTCCAGATCGGTGGTCAGGATCGGGAAGTCACGCAGATAAAGCGGTCGGTAAATCTCGGCCATCACTTCGGCGGCGCGATCGTTTTCCACACCCACCACGACGCGATCGGGGCGCATGAAGTCATCGATTGCAGCGCCTTCGCGCAGAAACTCAGGGTTCGAGGCCACGTCGAATTCGGCTGCGGGGTTGGCGGCCGCAACGACCTCCTGAACTTTTCTGTTTGTTCCCACCGGCACGGTCGATTTGGTGACAATGACCGTGTAACCGGTAACCGCTTGGGCGATCTCTTCCGCCGCCGCCATCACATAGGTCAAATCCGCGTGGCCGTCTCCTCGTCGGGTCGGAGTTCCGACCGCGATGAAAACCGCATCGGCGCCATCAACTGCTGTTTTCAGATCGGTTGAAAAACTCAGGCGACCAGCAGCAACGTTTTTTGCCATCAGCACATCCAGGCCCGGTTCATAGATCGGCACTTCTCCGGCCTTGAGCATGTCGATCTTTTGCTCAGCCTTGTCGACGCAAATCACGTCATGACCAAAGTCCGAAAAGCATACACCGGACACTAAGCCAACATAACCGGTGCCGATTATTGCAATACGCATCCAAAAATCCTTCTTACCAATTACCACGGACGGCGTGGGCACAATCAAAGAAACTGACGCCGGTTTCAATGGCCGTCAGCAGTTGTGTGGTGCATCCCATAGATTCTTGCGGATATTGAGGCAATAAGAACGCAGACGGTGCAAAGCCCTTCGAAACCGCGACCATGTCCGTTTTGTTTAGCGGAGCCGGGGATCAGGAAGACCGGTTGGTGTTGAAATTCGGTTGAACAGAGGGTGTTGTTGATGGCTGGAATAGCTCCTGCCTTAAGTATTGATGAGACGCGGGGGTGATCGCGCGTTCTCGCCACCAACAAGACGGCGTAAGGGATAAAAGGGGCCGCGTGACATGGCCCGGCAAATGACAGGTCGATCAGCTGTCCATTTTAGCGGCGGCTTGCAACAGCCAATTCTGAAACAGCCGGACCGGTGGCGAAACGGGTTTTTCCTTGAGACGCATGAAATAGGTCCAGGGGCTGTTCAGATCAAACCGGAAAGGCTCGATCAGCAGCCCCCGCTCGACATAGGACCGGGCCAGCGACCGGGGCAGGGCGACGCATCCCAGTGACTTGGCGGCCATTTCCATCGCCAGATTCGAGACATTTGTCCGCAAACCGCCCTTCTGGCTCAGATCGGACAATCCGAAATGCCGCGCCGCGTGCTCCCAATAGGAGGGGCGGCCCAGGATATGGATCAGCGGTGCATTCTGCAATTGCTTGGGGTCGGTCAGCGGCTCGCCATCGACCAGAAAGTCGGGCGCACAGACCAAGGCCAGTTTTTCGACCCACAAACGATGGGCGTCGGGCAACACATCGTCGACATGATTGATCGTCAGCGAGATGTCCGAAACATTTGGTTCGACATCAGCCCAGACAGTGCCGTGAACCGTCAGATCAATATCGGGATGCACCGCGTTGAAACCGCGGATCACATCCGGCAACCAGTTCTCGGCCAGACTGACCGGGCAAGATACCACCACTTTGCGGGTATGCGACCGCACGATGACCGATTGCGTGGCAGCGTTGATTTCCTGGAGGGCATGGCGCACTGACGGCAGATAGGCCTCACCCACATCTGTCAGCGACAGCGACCGGGGATGGCGCACGAATAGGGGGCGCTGCAAAAACTCTTCCAACGAGCGGACATGATTGCTGACGGCAGATTGGGTGCAGTTCAACTCTTCGGCTGCAGCGGTAAAGCTCAGGTGCCGTGCCGCCGCTTCGAACGAACGCAGAAAGGTCAGGTGTGGAAGATTCATCATGACGGATGTTTCTCAGGCAAGGCACATTGCAAAGAACTAATAAGCCCAGGGCTTGCTGTCTTGCCCATGAGCGACTCACACGTATGGTTCTGCCTCGAAACGCGATCTGGTCCTAGTCACAAATAATCCGGGGCCATTGCCCCATGATTGTTTTCGTGCCGCTATGCGCAAATTCACATAGGCTTTTTCTTGTATCCGGAACCCGAAAGAAAAACCTCGACTGGACACCGTGACAGATACCTTTCAGACCGTTGCAGATTTTGCGCTGAAGCGTGCCGCGCAGGATTTTCCCGACACCGCACGCAAGGCAGCGGCGTTGATGCTGCTGGATACGCTGGGGATCACCATAGGATCGGGGCCGATGCAGGCCGGACAGATTGCGCGCGAGAGTGCGGTAGCGCTGTTTGGCGCGGGCGATCCGGGGCTGAGCGCGCGCATGCTTTTCGACGGTCGTCGCGTCAGCGTCGCGGGTGCGGCCTATGCAGCGGCCACACAGACCGACAATTTGGACGGACATGATGGATACAATCCGACCAAAGGCCACATCGGGGTTGTCGTCGTTCCCGCACTGGCGGCACTGGCTGAAACCGTTCAAGATTTTTCAGGCCTCGAAGCGCTGGCGGCGGTGATCGTTGGATACGAGGTCGCGGGACGCGCGGGCATTTCTTTGCATGACACCGTCAGCGATTATCACACATCCGGAGCTTGGAACGCGATTGGCGTGGTGGCCGTGGCGGCGCGTTTGCGCGGTTTGAAGGCCGAACAGATGCGGCAGGCCATGGGGATCGCCGAATATCATGGCCCGCGCAGCCAGATGATGCGCGAGATCGCCAATCCCACCATGCTGCATGACGGTTCGGGCTGGGGCGCGTTGGTTGGCATTTCTTCAGCGGTATTGGCCGAGAAAGGCTTTACCGGGGCACCGGCCATCACCATCGAAGCGGCAGACGTTGCCCCCCATTGGCAAGATCTGGGCGATTTCTGGCAAATGGAGCATCAATATGTCAAACCCTACCCGATCTGCCGTTGGGCCCACGCCGCAATTGATGCCACCCGTGCACTCATGCGTGAAAACGACCTGACTCACCGGGATGTTGCCGCGATTCATGTAAACACGTTTCGGGAAAGCGCTTGCCTTTTCAGGGGCATGCCGGATGATACGTCCAAGGCGCAGTATTCGCTGCCATTTGCCGTCGCGACAATGGTTGCGCATGGCCGGATCGGGGTCGAGAACATCACCGGCGCGGGCCTGGCCGACCCGCTGGTCGCCTCGATCGTCGAGCGTATCTCGGTTGCAGAGGCCGCACGCCATTCTGACCGTTTCCCCGAAAGCCGGTTCGCCGATGTCAGCATCACCCTGACCGACGGGCGGATACTCGAGTCGGGCGACGTACATGCACGCGGCGGACCCGAGGCACCAATGGATGAGACAGAAGTGATCGACAAATTCATGGAATTTGCGACACCATCACTGGGTGCATCCCGTGCTGCCGCAATTCGTGACGCGGTTCTGGGGCTGGGCGCGCCAGGTTCGAAATTCTCAGACCTTGGCGCGTTGATCTACGCCCCCGCCGACCAGACGTAAAATCTGCCGAAGCTGCCGTATATACGCATTCCGACCGGCACATCCGCACCCTTGATCCTGATGACGGCGCGGCGACGGTCTTGCCGCCTGCTGCACAGGTTGAATTGGAGCTGGGAACAAGTCTGGGTGATCCAAGACCGGTTCGAGGTGAGTTTGATCCGTTAAACTATCGCCTTGCGCCCTGATCCGGTCAGAGCAGGTCGAACAATCGCCCCGGCAGCGCGTCGTGACGCGGTAGGTTCAGAGCCCGCATAAGGCAGAACATCATCGCCTGATTTGAGGTGACAACCGGCTTGCCCAGCGTTGCTTCAATCCGGTCGATCGCCTCGACCGAACGCATGTCGGTGCAGCTGAGAATTATGGCCTGTGCCTGCGGGTGATCGGCCTGACAGGCCAGTTCATAGACGTCGTCCGGGGTCAGCTCTCCCTGACCGTAATTGCCCAGCTTTCGGCCGACATCGGTGCATCGAACGGTCTCGATTCCGTTCTGGGCCATGAAATCCATCGCCTGAACGTTTATTTCGCCCAGATAGGGCGAGGAAAAGCCGACCTTTGTGGCCCCCAGTGCCTTGATTGCGGCGATTAATGATCCGGCCGCGGTCAGCGACAGCGCACCGGATTCCGATTTTATCTGTTGCGCCAGCTCAGCGTCGAAAGACGGCCCATGGGTCAGGGTGGCCGAGGTGCAGCCGTACAGCACCACATCGGGCCGCACCCCCGAGATCATCCGCAGATCGTGGCTGATATCCGAAGCACCCAAACCTGCCATTTGATCCGAGCCGGGAATTTCATCCACGTCATAGCCGCCCATGCGCTGGAAATGGATGGTGGTGTTTGGCGGTCGCAGCATCTCCATATCCGGTTCCAGATTGGTGTTGGTGAAGGGCACCAGAACACCGATCTTGGCGGCTGTGCGGGTCTCGGTCATGTCAGCGTTCCTTTCAAGACGTCGCGGGCCTTGTCCATCACCTCGGGCGCACAGATCGTGGCGCGCAAACAGTCCGACAAACCATAGCCGCCCATGCCGCGCATCATCAGGCCCTCCGCCCGCAGGGCCGTGTCGGCGCGCTGTGCCTGCGCGGTCGAAGCAAAGCGGATCAGCACGAAATTGGTGTGGCTTTCCGGCACGCTCAGGCCCAGTTCGCGGCATTCCTGCGCAAACCGGTCCCGAATTTCGGCTGTCCGTGCGACCACGTTGCACATATGGGCCTGATCGCGCATCGCCGCCGCCGCCGCTGCCTGCGAGGCAATCGAGATATTGTTGGGATTCAAAAGCTTGCGGACCTCGCCCGAGATTTCGCTTGGGAAACAGCCCCAGCCGGCCCGCGCCCCAGCCAGCCCGTAGGCTTTGGAAAATGTACGCGTGATCACCGTGTCGCCCCGATCCACCAGCGCAAAGATCTGCGCAGGATCGTTCGTGGCATCGGCAAATTCCGCATAGGCTTGATCCACCACCAGCAGTGTATCGCCAGGCAGATCCGATCGCAGACGGACAATTTCGTCATTCGGGATCAGCGTGCCGGTGGGGTTGCCCGGATTGCAGACGAACACAATGCGGGTGGCAGGTGTGACAGCGGCCAGAAGCGCGTCCACCGATACGGTCAAATCGACCTCGGGCGCTGCCACATATTCGGCCTGTGCCTGAGCTGTCGCCGAGGCGACAAAGGCATAGCCATATTGTGTGCCCAGCACCTGATCGCCCGGCCCGGCAAAGGCGCGGATCAGACAGCCAATCAGTTCCATCGAGCCCGCCCCACATAAAATGCGCGCGGGGACGAGCCCGTGCACCTCGGCAATGGCCGAGCGCATTTCGGCCCATTCCGGATCGGGATAAAGGGCCAGATCCGCCAGCGCTGCCTGCCCGGCCGCAACGGCGGCGGGGCTTGCGGGAAAGGCGCTTTCGTTCTGCGCCAGTGAAACCGTGTCTGCGCCGTTCGGATCAGCCAGCGCATAAGCGGCCATGGCGCCAATGTAAGGAACCGGTCGGATCATGCGTCACCCGCGTAAATCCTGGCGCCTTGCGCAGTTACCAACCCGCGTTTGATGTCCAGCGCCAGCGCATCCGGGTCGCGTTCGGCAGGGTCGCCAAATCCACCGCCGCCCGGTGTATCGAAGATCAGATAATCACCGTGTTCCACCCGCAACTCTCCTTTGCCCGGAATATCGTTTGCGCCGTCCCTGAAACAGATGCGACCGGGCGCGCCGGGTCTGCCGCCCATACGGCCAAGCGCCGGGTATTTCAGCCGTTCGACCGAAAGGAAAACGATAAAGGGAGCACCGTTGGACGAGGTCATCTCGATCCGCTGCCCCAGCCCGCCGCGATACTTGCCCGCGCCGCCGGAATCTGGGCGCAGTTCGCGCCGCCAGATCGTCACGGGTGCGACGCTTTCGGTGATCTCGACCTGACTGCCGAACACCCCGGACGGATAGGCCGTGGCCGACAGTCCATCGGCATGAGGTCGCGCGCCGGTTCCGCCATTGTGTACGGGTTCCACCGCGAATTCGCGACCGCCATCACGAGCCACTTCGGGCGCGTGACGCATGGGCAGGTCGAACATGCAACTTGCACCTTCGGCCGGGACCGCATCGGGCAGGGCCTGATGCAGGCAGCCCAGAACCAGATCGGGCGTGACCTGACCCAAGGTATGCCGCATCGCAACCGGCACCGGGCGCTGCGCGTTCAGGATGCAGCCCTTTGGCCCGTCAATGGTAAACGGCTCCAGCGATCCCGCATTGTTGGGAATGTCCGCGCCGACAATGCAGCGCAAGGCAAACACCGTATAGGCGGTGGCATAGTTCAGCGGCACGTTGATGCCCTTGCGCGAACAGCCCGAAGTGCCCGAGAAATCCACATGCATGCCGTCCTTCCTTACGGTCAGGGTGGCGTGCAGTTCCAGCTCATTCTCATAGCCGTCCATCTTCAGAACATTCTTGTAGACACCTTCGGGCACGTCGGCGATGGCCTCCAGCGTGCCGCGGCGCGACGTGTCGATGATGTACGAGCCGAGCGTCCCTAGATCGTCGAGACCAAATTCCTCCATCATCGACAGCAGCCTTGCAACCCCGGCTTCGCAGCAGGCGATCAGTGCATAGATGTCGCCATCGTTGGCGACGGGTTCGCGGCTGTTGGCGCGGATGATGTCCAGCAGCAAATCGTTGGGGGTGCCCTGCTCAACCAGCTTGCAGGGCGGGATCAGCAGGCCCTCGTCATAGA
The DNA here is from genome assembly GCF_017872595.1 of Ruegeria sp. HKCCSP346. Taxonomy (NCBI): domain Bacteria; kingdom Pseudomonadati; phylum Pseudomonadota; class Alphaproteobacteria; order Rhodobacterales; family Roseobacteraceae; genus Ruegeria; species Ruegeria sp. HKCCSP346. The sequence continues at coordinate 133,908 of NZ_JAEDOT010000005.1, read as the reverse complement.
TGTCGGAACCTTCGGGGCCCATGCCTAACCCACCCAGATCAACGAGATGCGACGTGCAGGAGGTAAAGCCCACCACCTTGCCATCCTTGAATGCGGGCATCATCAGCAGAAAATCGTTCAGGTGCCCCGAGGCAAGCCATGGGTCGTTCGTCATGTAGATGTCGCCCGGCTTCATGGTTTGAACCGGGAAAGCCCGGCGCAGGTGCTGCACCGCCTCGGCCATGGTGTTGATGTGCCCCGGCGTGCCGGTCACGGCTTGCGCCAGCATCCGGCCATCGGCGTCAAATATCCCGGCAGAGATGTCGCCGCATTCGCGTACGATCGGGCTGAAGGCGGCGCGGATCAGGGTTTGGCCCTGTTCTTCGACCACGGCCAGCAGACGATTCCACATCACCTGCAATCGGGCGGGCGAAAGATCGTGTGAAAGATCGGACGACATCATGCGCCTCCTTTCTGGTCCCGAACGAGGACGAGGTTTCCAATGGCATCCACATGGGCCGAGAAGTCGGCGGACACGAGCGTGGTTGTCTGCGGCTCGGTGATCAATGCGGGGCCGTGAAGGTGGTCGCCGGGCTTCAGATCCGCTCGGGCTACGAAGGCCGCTGGTTTCGACACTCCGTCCACGTCACAGGTGATCGGACAGGTTTCCGGCGCCGAGATTGTCTTCAACCGGGGCGTTTCAGGAACCGCCGGCACGACACTGTCACAGGTCGCGACACGTACCGCCCAATTGAGAATCTCGATCTGCATCCCCGGCACCGGGCGCGAGAATTGCTTGCGGTATTCCTGTTCGAATGCAGAGGTCAGCGTCACGATATCTTCGGCGGTCAGGGGGCGGTCGGGAAGGGTGATCTCGATCTCGTGCCCTTGTCCGTTGTAGCGCATGAAGGCAGTGCGCAGCGTCTGGGTCGGGACATCGCCGGCCCCTTGGAAGACGACCTCTCTAGCCTCGGAAATCATGGCTTCGAACAGCGTGTTGATCCCGTTCAGGTCCATGCTGCCCAGCAACGAATAGCGCGAGCGGACGATCTCGAAAGACACCGGAGCGAACAGGAAGCCGACGGCCGATCCTACACCGGGATCGGGCGGGATCACGATGCGGCAGACCCCGGCGGATCGCGCGACCCGGCTGGCGTGCAATGGCCCGTTGCCCCCAAACGCTATCATTGTTCGTGGGCCAAGGTCCTTGCCGGATTCCACCGCATGCATCCGACCCGCGCTGGCCATGCTTTCGTCGACGATACGGCTGACGCCATCGGCGGCGCCTACGGCATCCAGATCCAGTTTTGACCCGATCACCCGGCTCAGCGCCCGTTTCGAAGCTTCGGGATCAAGCTGAATATGCCCCTCGGCAAACGTGTCGGGTACGATATATCCCAGTGCAATATCACTGTCAGTCACCGTGGGTTCGGTTCCGCCGCGCATGAAGGCGACGGGGCCGGGCTCGGATCCGGCTGATTTTGGCCCTACGGTCAACCGTCCTAGCCGGTCAACCCCGGCAATCGAACCGCCTCCGGCGCCGATCTCGATCATTTCGATGACCGGTATTCGTACCGGCATTCCGGACCCTTTGATAAACCGAGCGGCGCGGGCAATTTCGAACTGGCGCGAGGTCTGGGGACGGGCGTTGTCGATCAGGCATAGTTTGGCGGTGGTACCGCCGACGTCAAAGGACAGAACCTGATCCAGACCGGCGTGGGCGGCGACGCGGGCAGCCAGAATGGCACCACCGGCAGGGCCGGATTCCACCAGCCGGATCGGAAACCGCGCGGCGGTTCGCATGGTGCACATTCCACCACCCGCTGTCATCATCAGGATCGGACAGGTGACGCCCTGGGCCTCGAATTGTCGGACAAACCGGGCCAGATACGTTGCCATCAGAGGCTGGATATAGGCGTTGGCGACTGTCGTGCACAGCCGGTCGAATTCGCGCGCTTCGGGGCTGACGTCCGACGAAATCGAGACGGTCAGATCGGGTCGCCTGTCCGCCAGCGTATCGCGCAGCCTGCGCTCGTGCTCGGGGTTTGCATATGCGTGCATCAGGCAGATGGCGATGGCTTCTGCTCCGCTGGCGTCGATGTCCTTCAACAACGCGTCGACGGCTGTGTCTTCCAGCGAAATCAACACCTTGCCTTCCGCGGAAACGCGCTCGCGGACCGTCAGCGCGCGCTCACGCGGCACCAGCAGATCAGGTTTTTCCAGATTGATGTCGTATTGCGAATAGCGCCGCTCGTAGGCGATTTCCAGAATGTCCCTGAACCCTTCGGTGGTCACGGTTGCCACGACCGCGCCGCGTTTTTCGATCAGCGCGTTGGTGGCCAGCGTGGTGCCGTGAATGAAACCGGTGACTTCGCTCAGACGGTGCCCTGTCTGTTGCATCACGCGCGTCGCGCCTTGCATGGCTCCGTCGGCGGGGTTGTGATGCGTGGTCAGGGTTTTGGTCGAGGCAAGTATCGTCTCTTCGCCAGAGACAAGAACCGTATCCGTGAACGTGCCGCCAATATCGATGGCCAGGCGCAGCGCTTGAGTTGTCATGAGGTTATCCGAAAAATCCGTAATCACAGCGTGATGCATATGGGCCAGACGCCCTGAGATCAGGCTGGGATCACAAGGTCACAGCCGGTGGCACGGCGGTCCATGGGATTTGGAAAACAACTCTTCATACGTAGGTATTCTTGTTCACACCAGCATAGCGCAACAAGCCGGAAAGCGACAAAAATGCCTGCAAACGACAAAATTCGTCACGCCTGGCCGATTGCGGGGCTTGCAGTTGAGGGTCTTGACCCCTCGCACATCACCTGTGGTCGTCTATTTTGTGTGACCCAGCCGATGCAGATGTGTGGTTCGCAAGGGTGATCCTCTGCAAGACCCATTCGAACCACATGCCGTCACTCTGAGATAGGCGGGAGAAAGATCTGCAAGCAACCGCAGGGCAAACTCTGCCTCTTGAACGGCCACGATTGAACGGGAAGGGATGGTTTCTGGGGCAGCCATTCGACTGCCCCGTTGCCGATCAGGCCTGCTGAGCGGGTGAATCGTCATCGATGAGGTCGGGCTCGTCCGGCACGATGATGCGATGCTCAAGATCCTCTTTGGGGGCGAACACCGGGTAGACGTACAGAAACGCACCGATGATCAGATAGCCGATGGTTATCCCGTCGAACTGAGGCATCTGTAGCGTGTAGGAATGGATGATGCCGATCGAAGACATCAGCCCACCTGCGACAGCAAACGCGCCGGCCATCCGGAAGCGCCCGTCAATCACATCGGCCACGATGGCACCCCAGACCAGACCGGTGATGATCGCCCCCTGGCTCAGGGCAAGGTGCCCCTCGTAATGAGCCCCTTCCATCAGAAGGGCCGAGGTCAGATCAGGATCTCCCAAGGATGGCAGCCCTTCGACACCGCTGCTGCGCAGCGCGTTCATCAACGATCCCCATTTGACCATCAGGAAGGCCGAGATATGGGGCAGGATCGCGAAGGATACCGCAGCCATGTGCATCGGTTTCACAGCCCAGGCCGTGTTGGTGATCAGGCTGACTGATACAAAGACCAGTACCGGTGCGGCTGCGGCGATCGGGATCAGCCCCGCGAGGAAGGACAGGAACCCCAGAAAGGCGGCGGCGGCAATTACAACGGCCACACCGACAATATACCCCGCATGGGCATCCAGCCGTTTATAGGCCGGATGGCCGATGTAGACGGTTGTCGGGAATGGCGAACCAAACAGAGCACCCAGCATCGTGCCTGCGCCGTCCGTCACCTGGCAGAGCCCGACAGGGTAATGGTCGCCTGCCGCTTCGGCGGATTCCACGTTGTTCATCGTTTCGATGAAATTGTAGATCTGCACGGGGATCAGCACCAGGAACAGCTCAGGGTTGGCGAACAGGTATTGCACACCGGCGATCAGGTCACCGAAATACGGGATCGGCGGGTAGAACCCGATGCCGCTGACATCAATTTTGGACTCGCCAAGCAGAAGGGCGATCACGGTACCGGCAGCAATCGCGACAAGGCCGGCCGGAACATTGCCCGGCAGGCGGAAACGGCCGATCAAACCCCAGAGGATGAACAGCAGCGACGTAAAGCCGATGATGGGGTTCTCGAACACTTCGGCCAGCGGCACAGAGCCGATGAAGACCAGGGCAATGCCGCACAGCGTCCCCAGCATCCCCGCACGTGGCGTGATCCGCTTGAGATACGGTCCAACCACGGCGCCCAGAGCCGCGACGATGCCGCCCATGAACCCGGCGCCGATGCCTACTTGCCAGGCTAGCATTGGATCATTTGTCGCCCAATAGATGGGTCCGATCACCCCGAACAGGTAGACGAACATAACCGGCGTCGAGATGCCGTAGGGCAACGCGGTTACGTCTTTGCCCTGCGCGTTTGCCGCCCATTTGGCGAGGTAAGTGTAGACAGCGACACCGGCCAAAATCGCGATGGCAGCGCCGGGAACGATGCGGCCAAAGACGATGTCCGCAGGCATTTGAAACACGAATTGGCAGACCCCGGACAGGATCAGCAGGTTGACAAGGTTGTCGGTAAACAGCGCCCAGAAAGCGCTGAAATCGTTGCGGGTAAACAGCTTGTATTCATAGGTCCTCCCGTCCATGACGGTCTCCTCCTCTGATGTGACCGGTTTGGCCCGACAGGTGTCAGGCCGATCTCCCTTTCCGGTCGTGATGGTGGCCCCGCAGGGGTGCCTGGTTTGCCCCGGTCAGGGCGGTCGCGGCAGTTTCAGAGGTCAATTCAGCCATCACCTCGGCCGCCACGAAGGCGGCGATGACGCTGGGCCGCTTGTCGCGGCTACCGCTAGCCCCGATGGGGCATTTCAAATGTTCGATGGACTGTCCGTCACAGTGTTTCTGCGCCCAGTTCCTGAGCTTTATCCGCTTTGTGGCGGACCCGATCATCCCTACATAAGCGGCATCCTTTCGTTCCAGCGCGGCGGTCGTCAGCAGGAAATCCAGCCCGTGATCATGGGTCAGAACGACAAAGGCGCTGCCTGCGGGCGCGCGCCAGATTTCGGCTTCGGGAATCGCGCTGACCCGGGTTTCGACATTGGCTGTGCAAAGCTCGACCTCTTCGGGTCGGGTGTCGACGAGGATGCAGCGCACCGGCAGATGCTGAAACTGATTGGCCAAAGCGCGTCCCACGTGGCCCGCGCCCATGACATAGACGTGTGGCAAAGCCTCGTCGCGCTGGGTCGCGCGCTCTGTGGCGGCCCATTTGTCGGACGCACGCATGCGGGTCAGTTTCATCTCGACCCGCCCACCGCAGCACTGGCCGATTTCGGGGCCAAGCGGCACATCCAGATCCTGATGCAACACCCCGTCGCGCAGCATGTCGCGGGCGGCGTTGATGGCCATGAACTCCAATTGGCCACCACCGATGGTTCCCCACAGTGCCCTGGGTGCCACGAACATCTCGGTCCCTTCGTTGCGCGGCGACGACCCGCGCACGCGTGTCAGCGCAATGCAGATCACACTGTGCTGCGTGGACAGGAATTCGCTAAGGGAACCGGGGGCAGTCATGGCTCAGGGCCCCGCTTGCAGCCGCGCAACTGCCATTAGCACACGTTCGGGGGTGGCTGGCGCGTCAAGGCGCGGACATTCGCGGTAGTCAGCTACAGAGGCTACGGCCATCGACAAGGCCTCAAACACCGAAATGCCCAGCATGAACGGCGGCTCGCCAACGGCCTTGGACCGTTTGATGGTCAACTCGCGATTTTCCGACCAATCGGCAAGTTTCACATTGAAGATACGCGGGCGGTCTGACGCGAGCGGAATCTTGTATGTCGACGGAGCATGGGTACGCAGACGGCCGGCATCATCCCACCAAAGCTCTTCGGTGGTTAGCCATCCCATGCCCTGAATAAACGCGCCTTCGATTTGCCCCTTGTCGAGCACAGGGTTCAGCGAGCGTCCGACGTCGTGCAACAAATCTGTTCGGTCCACGCGGTATTCGCCTGTAAGGGTATCAATCGTCACTTCTGAACACGACGCGCCGTAGGAGTAGTAGTAGAACGGACGGCCTTGTCCCTTGGCCCGATCCCAGTGGATTTTCGGTGTTTTGTAGAACCCGGCCGCCGAGAGCTGCACGCGCGCCAGATAGGCCTGTTTGATGAACACATCGAAGGGCAGAACCTCGTCGCCGATATGCACCTGATTGGCGTGGAAGGCCACTTCTTCGGGGGCGACATTCCAGGTTTCGGCGGCGAATTTCACCAGACGTGCTTTGATCTGCTCGACCGCGTTCAACGCGGCCATGCCGTTAAGATCGGTCCCGCTGGAGGCTGCAGTGGCCGAGGTGTTCGGAACCTTCTCGGTGGTTGTTTTGGTAATCTTGATCCGGCTGAAGTCAACCTGAAAGGCCTCGGCCACGACCTGCGCAACCTTGGTGTTGAGACCTTGCCCCATTTCGGTACCACCGTGGTTCAGATGGATCGAACCGTCATTGTAAACATGAACCAGAGCGCCAGCCTGATTGTACCAGGTCGCGGTAAACGAAATGCCAAACTTGACCGGTGTCAGCGCGATGCCTTTTTTCAGGATTGGCGATGTCTTGTTGAATTCAATTATGTCCTGACGGCGCTGGCGGTATTCCGATGTCTCTTCCAACTCTCCGATCAGCCGGTCGAGGATGCTGTCTTCGACCACTTGGTGATACGGCGTCACGTTACGGTCTTTGGTGCCGTAGAAATTCGCCTTACGTACATCCAGGGGGTCTTTCCCGGTGGCATAGGCAATCTCTTCGATCATCCGCTCTGCCGCGATCACACCCTGCGGGCCGCCAAATCCTCGAAACGCAGTATTCGACACCGTGTTGGTTTTCATTGGATGACTGTTCAGACGGACGTTCGGATAGAAATAGGCGTTGTCCGCGTGAAACAGCGCCCGGTCGGTGACAGGTCCCGACAGGTCTGCCGAGAATCCGCAACGCGCGGCAAAGCTGCCTTCGACTGCTTGAATGCGGCCATCATCGTCAAAGGCGACGTCGTAATCGATCACAAAATCATGGCGCTTACCGGTTGCCGTCATGTCCTGATCCCGGTCAGGGCGGATTTTCACGGCGCGGTTCCACTTTTTGGCGGCCATGGCGGCAACCGCGCAGAACAGGTTCATCTGGCTTTCCTTGCCGCCAAATCCGCCGCCCATGCGGCGAACGTTAACCACAACGGCGTTGGACGGTACCCCAAGGACATGCGCCACCATATGCTGCGCTTCGGACGGGTGCTGGGTGGAGCAATGTACGACCACATCATCGTCTTCACCCGGAATGGCAAAGGCGATGTGACCTTCGAGGTACATGTGGTCCTGACCGCCAACATTCATGCGGCCTTTGATCCGGTTTGGTGCCGCAGTTTGCGCCGGGGCGACGTCGCCGCGTTCCAGCTTGAGGGGGGCTGTGACATGCGGATATCCGGCTTCCTGCGCGGCAATCGGGTCCAGCGCGTGAGGCAGGGTTTCGTAGTTGATCTTTGCCAGTTCTGCGGCCCGGCGCGCGATTTCGCGGGTTTCGGCAACAACGGCAAACAAAGGCTGCCCATGAAACTGAATGGCATCGGTCGGGAAAACCGGTTCGTCGTTTAGGTGGGTCGGGCTGATATCATTGGCCCCCGGCACGTCATCAGCGGTCAGTACGCCGACCACGCCGGGCATTGCCAGAACGTCGCTGAAATCGATACCCAGAAGCTTGGCGTGCGCGACGTCTGAAACGCCGAGATACGCGTGCAGCGCGCCTTGTGGCAGCGCAATGTCGTCCGTGTAGTCGGCCTGCCCCGTGACGTGCTTGACCGCACTGTCATGGTTTACATTGGTGTGAGCCGATCCAATGATGGAAACGTTGTCTTTCATGTTGTCGTCTCCTGATCAGGCACAAGCCAGTTGAACGGGGGTGTCGGTTTCGCGGTCGTTTTTAAGGAAGAACCGGCGCAGAAGGTTTTGGGCGGTCAGCATCCGATAGTCCGACGATGCGCGCCAATCTGTGAGAGGCGCGAAATCCTCGGCCAGCGCTTCAGCGGCGGCTTCGAAACTTTCGCGTGCCCAGGGTTGGCCGTTCAGCGCCGCCTCGGCTGTCGATGCGCGTTTAGGCGTGGCGGCCATGCCCCCAAATGCAATGCGCACATCGCTGATGATCCCGTCTGTGACGCTCATGTGCAGCCCGGCGGCCACAGAAGAAATATCCTCGTCTCGGCGCTTGGAAATCTTGTAAGCCGCATCCAGATCATTGGGTCGGGGCAGGGGCACGCGGATGCTTTCGACAAATTCGTCTGGCAGACGGTCCTGCTTGCCATAGTCGATGAAGAAGTCAGCCAGAGGCAGGGTTCGGCGTTCGGAACCGCGCCGCAGAGTGATTTCCGCGCCGAGCGCGATGAGAACCGGCGGCGTGTCCCCGATGGGTGAGCCGTTGGCGATATTCCCACCTACGGTTCCCATATTCCGCACCTGCCACCCTGCGATGCGATCCCAGTAGGAGGACAGGTGTGGCAGGTGTTCAGACAGAAGGTCCTGGCAATCGGTGTAGCTGGCGCCGGCACCGATCAGGAGGAGAGACCCCTGTCTTTCGACTGTTTTCAGGTCTTCGAGATGACCGGTGAAAATGGCGGGGCCAATGTCGCGCAGGAACTTGGTCACCCACAGGCCCACATCGGTGGCTCCGGCCACGATCGTGGCGTTTGGATAAGCTTGCAGGCATTCGGCAAGATCATCGACGCTGGATGGCAGAATGCTCAGGTTGTTTTCGGGTCCGGAGACCACGCGCCGCCCGTCCTTCAGGGCCGCCAGACGCGCGGTCATGGTTTCGCGTTCGGTGTTCAGATGATCAGATGACGGGGTGCCGTAGCGGCTGACGGCAATGGCCGCTCGGATGATCGGCTCATACCCGGTGCAGCGGCACAGGTTGCCCTGCAATGCGGTTTCAACCTGTACTTCGGTCGGTTCCGGAGTTTGCATCCAAAGCGCATAAAGGGCCATGACGAAGCCCGGTGTGCAGAACCCGCACTGGCTGCCATGGTGATCGACCATGGCTTGTTGAACCGGGTGCAGCCGGCCTTGAGGCCCAGACAGATGTTCAACCGTCACGACATGACAGCCGTCTACAGAGGCAAGAAACCGGATACAGGCATTGACCGGAGCATAGCGCAGGCCCGAGCGCCCAAGCCGTCCGACAAGCACGGTGCACGCGCCGCAGTCGCCTTCGGCGCAGCCTTCCTTCGTTCCTGTCAGTCGGCGTTCCAGGCGCAGGAAATCAAGAAGTGTCTGGCCTGCCGACACGTCTGGGACGGAGACATCCTTGCCATTGAGGACAAATTGGATGTGGGTGCGATGCGTCATGGAATTCTCCCTCTGCCCCTGCCTTCCGGAGGGTGGTCAGTGGAACCATAGGAGCAAAGATTGAGATGGAAAATCGCTGCAAATGGCAAATACTTTCAACAGATCGTTGAAAAAGATGGGGCTATACCGCATTCTTTCGCTGCTGGGAGGATCCAATGTCTTACATCGAAAGTCTGCGTGTTTTTGTCCGCGTGATGGAGCTGGGCAGCATCACCTCTGGCGGGCGAGATCTTCGGTTGACCCCGGCGGTGGCCAGCAAACGGTTGAAAGAGCTTGAAAACCATCTGGGTGTGCGGCTGTTCAACCGAACCACCCGATCGATGACACCAACCGAAGTGGGGACGGTATTCTACGATGAAGCCAAGGCGGTCCTGCTGGCGCTTGATCACGCCGAAGCGCGTGTCGCCAGCTTTTCCGACGCGCCGCGGGGGGCGATCCGCATCACCGCGCCTTTGGGTGTCGGGCGCAGAATCGTTGCGCCTCTGGTGCCGGAATTCTCGGATCGTTACCCGGAAACAGAGATTCGCATGCGCCTGTCCGATCGCAAGGTGGACATTCTGGCTGACGGTCTGGACATCGCCTTTTTCATTGGAGAGCCTGGCGATTCAACCATGAAACTGCGGAAGTTCGCGGATTGTGATCGTGTTCTGTGCGCCTCGCCCGATTACCTGTCGCAGTTTGGGACGCCCAAAACACCGGATGATTTGTTGCACATGCCCCATAACTGCCTGTTGCTGCGTTATCCTAGGTCTCCGGAATACTATTGGACTCTTCGCACTGACATGGGGCCGCGAAAGCTTGAAGTTGGCGGCAAATACGACGCAGACGATGGTGATGTTCTGACCGACTGGGCCTTGTCCGGTCGTGGGATCGTCAACAAGCCGCGCTTTGACGTGCGGGAGTTTCTCGAGGATGGACGGCTGGTCGAGGTCCTGCCCGAGACGCCCCCCTTGCCAACGATTTTCGGGTGTCTTTATCCGCACAAAAAGCTGCAAGATCCCAAGGTGCGCCTGTTCGTCGAACATATCGCACAGCACAGCAAACGCTTTTTCGCATAAAGAAAAACCGGGCATCACGGCCCGGTTCGCTGTCATGGTTTCGCGCGCACGCGCCTATTGGTTTCTGACTTCACGCACCCATGCGATGATGGTTTGGCGTGCCTCTTCATCCATTTGCACTGCCGATGGTGGCGGCATTGCGTGGCTGATCCCGGCTTGCAGATAGATCTGGTCAGCATGTCGGGCCACATCTCCGGGTGTCTCAAGGTAAACTTTCTTCGGGGCCCATTTCATGGTGCCGTACACCGGCTCGCGGGCGTGGCACATCGAGCAATTGCCCAAGACCGTGTCATAGGCATCTTCGAAGCCCGCGGCGGACGCATATTTCTGCTCGTATAGTGTCAGCTCGCGCGCTTCGGCGTCTTCCCATGTCTCGGTGTTTCTCACCGAAGACAGCCAAGCGATCACGACCATTAGCAGAACCGTCACGCCCCAGGTCCAGTGCGGGCCTTTCCCAGTTGCGTGCATCGTGTTGAAATAGTGACGGATGGTGACGCCCGTCAGAAAGATCAGGCTGGCGATGATCCAGGAATACTCGGTGCCGAAAGCAAGTGGATAGTGGTTCGACAACATCAGGAACACGACCGGCAAAGTCAGATAGTTGTTGTGCGTGGATCGTACCTTGGCGATCTTGCCGTATTTGGCATCAGGTGTCCGACCGGCCTTGAGGTCTTCGACCACGATCCGTTGGTTCGGCATGATCTGAAAGAACACGTTGGCCGTCATGATCGTTGCAGTGAAGGCGCCAAGATGCAAAAGCGCGGCACGACCGGTGAAGATCTGGTTGTAACCCCAGGACATGATCACCAGGATCACGAACAACAGCAGCATCAGAACGGTCGGGTGATCGCTCAGCTTGGATTTGCACATCTGATCGTAGAGAAGCCAACCAATGGTCAGCGATCCGCCGGAAATCAGAATCCCCTGCCACAGCGCAAGGTCCACTTTGGTCGGATCAAGCAGGAACAACTCGCCCCCGACCCAGTATATGATCATGAGCAACGCCGCACCAGACAGCCAGGTCGTGTAACTCTGCCATTTGTGCCAGGTCAGGTGCTCGGGCATGCGCGAGGGCGCAACCAGGTATTTGACAGTGTGGTAGAAGCCGCCGCCATGTACTTCCCATTCTTCGCCGTAGGCCCCGTCCCGCAGGGCAGGGTTCGGCTTTAGCATGAGGTCCAGCGCGATAAAGTAGAATGACGCCCCAATCCACGCCATCGCGGTGATCACATGCAGCCAGCGGACGGAAAAGGCGATCCACTCCCACATTACGGCCAAGTCATACATGGCTTTGCTCCTAAGATTCTTTGCTTCCGGTTACTCTATGCGAGTGTGTTTTGTTCTGGTATTGCTGGTAAAGACCAAGCAGTATCAAAAAATGCAAAAAAATGTCCTACCTTGATAACATCAGAACCTTTGTCCGGGTCTATGAATTGGGCAGCATGTCCGCCGCGGGCCGTGATCTGAGGGTTTCGCCAGCCGTCACGTCGGCGCGTATATCGCAACTGGAAGAGCATCTTGGCGTGCGTTTGTTCCAACGCACGACACGCAGCCTGACGCCCACCGAGCAGGGAAAATCTTTCTATCGCGGCGCGGCAGAGATCCTTGAAGCGGTCGAAAGTGCCGAAGCCCAGATCGTCAATCTGACCGAAAACCTGAAAGGGTCACTCTATGTCGCGGCGCCGTTGGGAGTCGGGCGTCGGTTGATTGCGCCGCAGGTCCCGAAGTTTCTTGCCGAGTACCCCGAGGTGAACGTCCGGTTAAGGCTGACCGACCGAAAGGTTGATCTGACAACCGAAGGTCTGGACCTGGCATTTTTTCTTGGTCAGCCAGAGGACAGCAACCTGCGTATTCGCAAGATCGCGGATGTCGAAAGAGTGCTTTGTGCATCCCCGAAATACATCAAAAGGCGCGGGATGCCCGAAAGCGGGGACGCGTTGATCGCTGATGAGCACGAATGTCTCAATTTGCGGTTCCCGGGCGCGACCGAGTTTCAATGGCTTTTGAGGACCGATACGGGGCCAAAACGGTTCCGGGTTTCCGGGCGCTACGAGTCAGACGATGGCGACGTGCTGACAGACTGGGCCCTTGGCGGACATGGTATCGCGTTGAAGCCGATTTTTGAGATCGCTCAACATCTCAAGGCCGGGACATTGGTTCCGGTGGCGGAAAAGACGCCGCCAGAACCGATTCAGATGGCATGTCTGTTTACGCACCGCCGTATGCAGGACCCCAAAACGCGGCTTTTCATGGAATTCATAATCGAACGCATCGGGTCGTCGATTGCGGCGGCAAATACGGCCCGGTAGGTCGCTCAGCTGCCGCGATAGGTCGAGTACCCGAAGGGCGAAAGCAGCAGAGGCACGTGGTAATGCGAATGTTCGGACATTCCAAACCGGATCGGGATGACGTTCAGAAAGCGCGGGTTTTCAGGTGGTGTGCCGCAGGCATCAAGGTAATCCCCGGCATGGAAGACAAGTTCGTAGTCACCTGTTGAAAACTCTGCTTCGGGTAGAATTTGTTCGTTGGTCCTGCCGTCGTCATTGGTGAACAGAGTTTTCAGCAACTGGCGGTCTGCACCTTCAATGCGGAACAGTTCGATTTTCAATCCTTCGGCGGGGCACCCCCGGGCCGTATCCAGAACATGTGTTGTAAGGTAACCGGTCATTTGCGCTACTCCTCAAGTTATACAGTTACTAGTCTGTTTTCGCATCCAGGAGCAAAGGCAGTCTGTGGGAAGCTGCTTTCTGCATTTTTTGAAAAACATCTTTGATTATCTGGGGTATTGATCAATTCAAGAAGAAGGAAACCGATGTGAAGCCTTATCCACGAGACATGACCGGTTACGGTGGGCAAGTTCCCAAAGCAAACTGGCCGAACGACGCCAAAATCGCCATTCAGATCGTGCTGAATTACGAAGAGGGCGGTGAAAACAACGTTCTGCACGGCGATGCCGCATCCGAAGCGTTTCTGTCCGAGATCACCGGCGCCGCCCCTTGGCCGGGGCAACGGCATTGGAACATGGAATCGATCTATGAATACGGCAGCCGCGCGGGGTTCTGGCGCGTGCATCGCCTTTTGCAGGATCTGCCTGTCACCGTCTACGGTGTTGCAACCGCTTTGGCACGTGCACCTGCACAGGTTGCGGCGATGAAGCATGCCGGGTGGGAGATCGCCAGCCACGGTTTGAAGTGGATTGAACACAAGAACATGGGCGCAGAAGAAGAACGTTCCCAGATCCGCGAAGCAATCCGCCTGCACACAGAGGTTACAGGTCAGCCGCCCCGTGGTTGGTATACGGGCCGCTGTTCGATGAATACGGTCGAATTGGCCGCTCAGGAAGGCGACTTTGCCTATATCGCCGACAGCTACGCCGACGATCTGCCATACTGGATCAAGGCAGGGGGCAAGGATCAACTGATCATGCCCTATACACTGGATTGCAACGATATGCGCTTTGCAATTCAGGCGGGGTTCACCAATGGGGAACAGTTCGAAAGCTATCTGAAAGACAGCTTTGACATGCTCTATTCCGAGGGTGAGGCGGGCGCGGCCAAGATGCTCTCGATTGGGTTGCACTGCCGTCTGATCGGTCGCCCCGGTCGCGCCATGGCGCTAAAACGCGCACTTGATTATTTCAGGAAACACGAAGGTGTCTGGTTCGCAACGCGCGAGCAGATTGCCGAACACTGGGCCATTGAACACCCGCCGGTGCAATGTCTGACCCCGTCCAAAATGGATCGACTAACCTTTGTGTCGGAATTCGGCGGCGTGTTCGAGCACAGCCCGTGGATTGCCGAAGGTGCGTACGAACTGGAAATGGGCCCGACGCATGACAATGCCGCTGGTGTCCACAACGCGCTGGCGCGTGTGTTCCGTTCCGCCTCGCCCGAGCAGCGCCTTGGCGTTCTGACAGCCCACCCGGACCTGGCTGGCAAGCTGGCCGCCGCCGGCCGCCTGACCAAGGAAAGCACCGCGGAACAGGCCGGTGCGGGTCTGGACATGCTGACCGATGAAGAACGCGCAACGTTCACGGCGTTGAACGAAGCCTACACGACCAAGTTCGGCTTTCCTTTCATCATTGCCGTCAAAGACAACACCAAGGCCAGCATTCTGGAAGCCTTTCGCCGTCGCATCGACAATGACCGCGACAGCGAATTTGCCGAAGCCTGCCGTCAGGTCGAGCGCATTGCCGAATTGCGTCTGATCGAGAAGTTCGCGCAATGACGGCTGGCTTGAAACTCCGTCCCTTGACGTCAGAGGCATTTGCACCATTTGGCGATGTCATCGAGGCGGCTGGCCGGGTGGACAAGCTTATAAATCAGGGCAGATGCGCCCGCTATCACGACCGGGCCGTGTTGGATTTCCACGATGGGCGCGCGGGTATCAGCGTGTTTCAGTCCGAAGCCTTCAGCCTGCCGATCAAGTTGGAAATGGTTGAACGCCATCCGGATGGCAGCCAAGCCTTTTTGCCTTTGTCGGAGAAACCATTTGTCGTGGTTGTGGCCCCGGATGAAAACGGAAAACCCGGTCGGCCCATCGCCTTCAAAACAGCGCCCGGACAGGGAGTGAATTATCATCGCAACACTTGGCATGGCGTTCTGACCCCGCTTTATGCGCCCGGACTTTTTGCGGTGGTCGACCGAATTGGAGCCGGGCCCAACCTCGAAGAGCATTGGTTCGAGGAGGCGTTTGAAATCACAGAATGAGGCGCGTTGCCGGAAGAGGAGCCGGCTGCGAACCTCAAGGGAGGAAAGACCAAATGTCAGATGCATCCATCGGATCGCCGGAACAACTCCGCGATCCGAATTATACTCCGCCGCTGCTTAAGGCGGTGCCGCTTGGAATTCAGCATGTGCTGGCGATGTTCGTGTCCAACGTCACGCCAGCCATTATCGTTTGTGGCGCGGCCGGTTTCGGCTTTGGCTCGAACAGCCCCGATTTCCCGCAGATGATCTACATGATCCAGATGTCGATGTTCTTCGCGGGCGTCGCCACGTTGTTTCAATCTGTTGGCATAGGCCCGGTCGGTGCCCGGCTGCCGATCGTACAGGGAACATCGTTTGCCTTTATCCCGATCATGATTCCACTGGTGGTTGGCAAGGGCGTTGACGCAATTGCCGTCCTGATGGGCGGGGTCGTTGTCGGTGGCTTGTTCCACGCCTGCCTCGGGCTGTTCATAGGGCGCATTCGCTTTGCTCTTCCGCCGCTGGTTACAGGCCTTGTGGTGACCATGATCGGCCTGGCCCTTGTCAAAGTCGGCATTCAATATGCCGCCGGCGGCGTACCCGCCATAGGCACCGAGGAATATGGCTCGGGTCTGAACTGGTTCATGGCCGGAACCGTAATCGTGGTCACGCTTGGCCTGAAATTCTTTGCCCGGGGCATGTTGTCGGTGTCGGCGGTTCTCATCGGACTGCTGGTCGGATACGCCGTGGCCTTCCTGCTTGGCCAGGTGAATCTGGGCAACGTCGGCAACGCGGCATCCTTTGCACTGCCGAACCCCTTGCATTTTGGCCTTGAATTTTCGGTCGCGGCCATCATCGGTTTCTGTGCAATGTCCTTTGTTTCCGCCGTTGAAACCGTTGGGGACGTATCCGGTATCACCAAGGGGGGCGCTGGCCGAGAAGCTACCGACAAGGAAATACAGGGCGCGACCTATGCTGATGGTCTTGGTACTGCGATCTCTGGTCTGTTTGGGGCGCTGCCGAACACGTCGTTCAGCCAGAATGTCGGGTTGATTGCCATGACCGGAGTCATGAGCCGCATGGTCGTGACCATCGGCGCGGTTTTTCTGATCATTTGCGGGCTTATTCCAAAGATCGGGGCGATAATCTCGTCCATTCCGATTGAGGTTCTTGGCGGCGGCGTGATCGTGATGTTCGGCATGGTTGTTGCCGCAGGGGTTTCGATGCTGTCGGACGTGAACTGGAACCGGCGCAACATGGTGATTTTTGCAATCGCCCTAAGCCTTGGACTGGGTTTGCAGCTGGAACCCAACGCGTTGCAATACTTGCCCGGCACATTGAAGGTTCTGGCGACATCAGGAATCCTGCCCGCCGCCGTCATCGCCATTGTATTGAATCTGGTGCTTCCCGAAGAACTTTCCGACGAAGCGACGGAAGAGGTCTCGGGCGGTATGGCCGGACATGGTCTTGGGTCCATCGAGCAAGACGACCACGTCTGATGCGTTCGGCGTGATACACTGATCGTTCTGGAAAAAACATGAAGCGGCGCGCCTAGGCGCGCCGCGTTTCATTGTTTGGTCACCATTGAATTGAGATCTGCTGTCAAAAGCTCTTCGGCAAAAAGGACCGCTGAGACAATGCCCAAGAAGGTGGCGCCGTCTGGCTTCAGAAATCGACCTCGATCGCGACCCCTTTCCGAACGGCGAGGTCAACCACGGACGCGGCGACCGCAAGATCTTGAAGGCCCACACCCGTGCCATCGAACAGCGTGATCTGATTGTCCGATATCCGGCCCGGATCGGTGCCGTTGACGACCGCGCCAAGCTGCGCCACGTCGCTTTCCTGGATCAGGCCTTCGGCCACCGCGTGCTGCGCTTCGCCGATGCTGACGGATTGCGCGACTTCGTCCGTGAACACGCTGGCCCTGGCCAGAAGGGCGGCTTCGACTTCCTGTTTTCCTTTGGTGTCCGTGCCCATGCAGGCGATATGAGTTCCGGGGCTGACATGGTTCGCCATCAGCGAGGGCGCAAAGGCCGAAGTGATCGAAATGATCACATCCGCTTCAGTCATTTCGTCAAGCTCGACCGCCTGGAACGGAACGCCGGCTTCATTGGCGACCTTCTCGATATTCGGCAGCATTTCGGGGTGGTAGTTCCAGCCAATGATCTTTTCAAAGGCGCGCTGCTCCAAAGCCGCGCGAAGCTGAAAGGCTGCCTGGTGGCCAGCGCCCATCATGCCTATGACCTTGGCGTCCCTGCGTGCGAGATGCTTGATCGATACCGATGATGCTGCCGCCGTTCGAAGGGCCGTCAGAAGGTTCCCGCCGACCATCGCAGATGGCTTGCCGGTGTCGGGGTCGAAAAGAAAAACGGTGGACTGGTGGTTGATCAGCCCGCGTTTTTCCAGATTGTTCGGCCAATAGCCGCCCGCCTTCAGTCCCAGCGTCAGGCCGGCGCGGTCAAACCCCCCTTTGAAGCCGTACAGTGCATCTTCGTGCCCGATGGCTTCACGCACGACAGCGAAGTTGTAGGCGTCGCCGGACGCCATTGCGGCAAAGACCTGTTCGACCGCGTCAAAAGCCGCTTGTCGGGTCATAAGGTCAGCGATCTCACGCTCGGGTACGATCAGCATTTCATTCTCCAATCAAACATTCGTGCGCCCGCGTGCCACCGCCGGAAGGAGAGCATACACGCGGGCGGCTGTCTGGCTGCTTCCGAGCCAGCCCTCCCAAACACGGCAAGTTCGGATCAATAAGCGCGTCCGCGGGCGGATACGGGCCAGACGGTCTCGACCTTGCCGTTGCGAACGCCGACATACCAATCATGTACATTTGCGGTTGGGTCGCAGTGCCCCGGAACCAGCCTGAGCTTGTCGTTGACCTTCAGCACACCGTTCGGGTCCATGACGACGCCGTGTTCGTCCGAACATTTGATGTACTCGACATCATCTCGGCCGAAGATAACGGGCAGACCGCTGTCCACCGATTGCGCCTTGAGGCCCGCATCGACGATCGCCTTGTCCGCCTTGGCGTGGCTCATGACGCTGGTCAGGATGAAGAAGGCGTTTTCCCACTCGCCCTGATCGATCCGGTTGCCGTCCTTGTCCAGGATACGGCCGTAATCGGCATCCATGAAGGCGTAGGACCCGCATTGCAGTTCGTTGTACACGCCCGAGTTGGACTCGAAGTAGTATGAACCGGTGCCACCGCCCGAGACCAATTCGCACTCGATGCCTTCGGCTTTGAGGCCTTCAACCGCGTCCCTTACCATCGCAATTGCGGTGTCGAGCTTTTCCTTGCGCGCTTCATAGCTGTCGAGGTGCTGCATGGCCCCCTGATAGGCCTGTATGCCGGTGAATTTCAGGTTCTCGGCTGCTTCGACCGCTTTGGCGATTTCGATCACGTCGGATGTTGTCGTCACACCGCACCGGCCAGCGCCGCAGTCGATTTCGACGAAGACCTCCAACTGTGTTCCGTGATCCACCGCCGCGCCTGAAAGATCCGCGACATTGTCCAGATCATCGACACAGACGATAATGCGGCTGCCCAGCTTTGGCAGGCTGGCAAGACGGTCGATCTTGGCGGGGTCACGCACCTGGTTCGACACCAGAACGTCCTTGATGCCGCCGCGCACGAACACCTCGGCCTCTGAAACTTTCTGGCAGCAGACGCCCACGGCGCCTCCGATCTTCTCCTGCAACTTGGCCACGTCTACCGATTTGTGCATTTTTCCATGCACGCGGTGGCGCATGCCGTGCGCCTTGGCATAGTCGCCCATCTTCTTGATGTTGCGTTCAAGCGCGTCGAGATCCAGCACAAGAGAGGGGGTCTGGATATCTTCTTCATCCATTCCGGGCTTGGCCGGAATGTCAAAGCCTACTTCGAATTCGTCGAGATTGGTCATATCTTTCATTTCCGTATTCCTATGTCGGGATTGATGTCACGCGTTCAGCCAGGGCAGCCTGTCCAGATCGACATTACCCCCGGTTATGATCAGGCCGACACGCTTGCCTTTGAATGCGTCCGGGTTCTTCAGGATCGTGGCCAGCGGAACGGCCGAAGATGGCTCCATCACGATCCGAAGGTGTTTCCACGTCAGCTTCATCGCGTCGATGATCTCTTGCTCTGATGCCGTGTAAATCTCGGATACGTGGTTCGACACGAAATGCCAGGTCAACTCTTTCAGCGGCACCAGCAGCCCGTCGGCGATCGTCTTGGGTGCGTCATCCGCGATGATGTGGCCGGCCTTGAAGCTGCGATAGGCATCGTCGGCCTGTTCCGGTTCCGCCGCGATGATCGCGGTTTCCGGGGCGAGCGTCGAAAGTGTCAGACAGGTGCCGGACACCATGCCGCCGCCGCCGATAGGCGCGACAACCGCATCCAGACCATCGGTCTGCTCGATGAACTCGCGCGAACAGGTGCCTTGCCCGGCAATCACGCGCGGATCGTTGTAGGGATGGACGAAATCCCCGCCCGTTGCGGCCTGAACCTCGGCAAAGGTTGCTTCGCGCGACGAGGTGGAGGGCTCACATTCCGTGATCTTCCCACCATAGCGCCGCACCGTGTCTTTCTTTGCCTGTGGCGCTGTGCGCGGCATGACGACGTTGCACGGTATGCCCCGCTTCATTGCCGCATAGGACAGGCACGAGGCGTGGTTGCCCGAAGAATGGGTTGCGACGCCTTTCCTGGCCTGTTCGTCGTCAAGGCCAAACACGGCGTTTGCAGCGCCGCGAACCTTGAAGGCGCCCGGTTCCTGAAAGTTTTCACATTTGAAGAACAGCTGTGCACCGGATAACTCGTTCAGATAGTCTGATGTGCGGACCGGTGTGCGGCGGATGAAAGGTTCAATCCGATCATGTGCCGCCAGCATGTCCTCGTAGGTAGGGATATTCATGTTGCAATCCTTCATCACGCGGCGTCCTTTTGAATGGCGCCCGAATGACCGCGATAGTATTCCTGCGCAGCCGCCACGCCCGAGCCCAACTGGATGT
Source organism: Ruegeria sp. HKCCSP346 (assembly GCF_017872595.1). Taxonomy (NCBI): domain Bacteria; kingdom Pseudomonadati; phylum Pseudomonadota; class Alphaproteobacteria; order Rhodobacterales; family Roseobacteraceae; genus Ruegeria; species Ruegeria sp. HKCCSP346. Next base: position 113,835 of record NZ_JAEDOT010000005.1, on the reverse strand, counting down.
TCAGGCCCAGGTCGACCATGCACATTTCAGCGGTGGCAATCCCGGACAGGGCCATGACATCCGTCAGGCTTCCCAGATGCCCGATGCGGAATACCTTGCCCGCAACTTCGCCAAGACCGACACCGAAGGCAACGCCGTATTTTTCGGCCGCGTGCGTGACAATATCGGTGGCGTTGAAACCGTTTGGCGTACGGATCGCGCTGACGGTGTCAGAATAAACCGAAGGGTTCGCCGCGCACAGGTCCAGCCCCCAGGCGTCCACGGCGGCGCGTACGCCTTCGGCAATACGGTGATGCCGGGCAAAGACGTTTTCCAAACCTTCACCCAGCAGCATGTTACAGGCCTGATTGAGGCCATTCATCAAGCCAACCGCAGGTGTGTAAGGGTATGCGCTGTTGGCATAGCCTTTCGCCATGTCGTGCACGTCAAAGAAGGTGCGGGGCAGGGTCCCTGTGCTGGTCGCGTCCATTGCCCGCTGGCTAAACCCGACGATGGCAAGGCCCGCAGGCAACATGAACCCTTTCTGCGAACCCGTGACGGCCACATCAACGCCCCATTCGTCAAAACGGAAATCCATGGATCCGATCGATGAAACACCATCGACGAACAGCATTGCGGGGTGCCCGGCAGCATTCAGAGCCTTGCGTACAGCGGCAATATCCGATTTCACACCGGTTGCCGTTTCGTTATGCGTGGCAAGAACAGCCTTGATTTCGTGGCTTGTGTCGGCGGTCAGAATCTCTTCGTAACGATCGGCTGGCAGCCCTTCGCCCCAAGAGGTTTCGACAATCTCGACATTCAGACCGTGGCGCTGGCACATATCGATCCAGCGATGGCTGAACATGCCGTTGCGCGCCGCCAGAACCTTGTCACCGGCGGACAGGGTGTTGGTCAGCGCGGTCTCCCAGCCTCCGGTTCCGGTCGACGGGAAGATGAAGATTTCGGCGCTGTCGCTTTTCAGAATTTTTTGCACACCCGCGCGGGCTGGGTGCAGAATCTGCCCGAACAGCGGCGAGCGGTGGTCGATCGTGGGCATGTCGCAAGCCTTGCGCAGGCTTTCGGGGATATTGGTCGGGCCCGGAATGAAAACGGGATTTTGAAAGCTCATGGGTGGTCTCCTTCCGTCGTTGACCACACAATAAGTTCTAGCCGCTCTGCCCGATATATTTTTGAAAAAGCCTTTCAAAACACCAAGTTTTGAATTTAATTTATAATTGTCAGCGCCTTATATTTTTCATATCATGAATTAGTCTTTCACGAATGATCAAAGGGTTTTTATGGATTCTCAAGACAATACTCGCGAAGTCCGCAGAAAAGCCCGTGGAAGACCACGAGGATGGGACGACAAGACAGCGCAAAACACGATCAAATCTCTCGACCGTGCGATGGAAGTTTTTGAGTATTTGAGTGAAGCGCAGGGCAAGGCGTTAACCGCGCTATCCGACGAAATGGGCCAGTCGCCCGCCACAGTTTACCGAATTCTCGTTACACTAGAGGGGAGGGGACTTGTCGAGTTCGATCATGACGAGCAGGTCTGGCACATCGGTCCTCGTGCGTTCGTAATCGGCTCGCGCTTCCTGCGTCGCACCAGCCTTGTGGACCGGGCCCGACCCGTGATGCGAAAGCTGATGGAGGCCACCGGCGAGACCGCAAACCTGGGGGTCGAAAAAGAAGGAATGGTGTTGTTCCTGAGCCAGGTGGAAACCCATGCCAGCATCCGGGCCTTTTTCCCACCGGGCACGCTGTCTCCGATGCACGCATCGGGCATCGGGAAAGCTTTGTTGGCATATATGGATGAAGATCGGCTGGACCGGCTGTTGGCCAAGACGGAACTGTGGGCCTTCACGGACCGGTCGATTACCAGCCCGGCCGCGCTGAAAGAAGATCTTGCCATGGTCAGGGCACAGGGCTTCTCGATAGACAACGAAGAAAAAAACGCGGGTATGCGATGTATCGCTGCGCCGGTTTTCGATATCAACCGAGAGGCTGTAGCCGGGATTTCGGTATCCGGACCGACAAGCCGCGTCAGCGAAGCCGAAATCGCGCGCCTAAGCCGCCCCGTCATCGAGGCGGCGCGTCAGTTAACTCTGGCCATCGGCGGGACTATTTCTGCGCCGCTGTCTTGAGGCTCCGGTGCTGCGGATAAGCCGCTGGTCCCGGCCGCAGGGCCATATGACGGTTCACGTCTTTGTACAGCAGGTAACGGAACTTACCCGGTCCGCCCGCATAACAGGCCTGCGGGCAGAACGCGCGCAACCACATGTAATCGCCGGCCTCGACCTCTACCCAATCATTGTTCAGCCTGTAGACGGCCTTTCCCTCAAGAACATACAGACCATGTTCCATCACATGTGTTTCAAGGAAAGGAATGACGGCGCCGGGCTCGAAAGTCACCACGGTCACGTGCATATCGTGCCGCAGGTCACTTGGATCGACAAAGCGCGTCGTGGCCCATTTGCCGTCGGTTCCGGGCATCGGCGTCGGCGTGATCTCATTTTCGTTGAGAACCAGAACGTCCGGGCGGTCAAGCCCTTCCACCGCTTCATAAGCCTTTCGAATCCAATGGAAGCGCAGGGTCTCACCGCCTCGGTTTCGTAAGGTCCAGTTGCATTCAGCGGGCAGGTAGGCATAGCCGCCGGGCGTCAGCTCATGGGTCGTGCCGTCGGCCGTCAAGGTCGCTGTGCCTTCGACCACGAACAAAACGCCTTCGGCTTCGGGATCGGTCTCAGGACGGTCAGAGCCACCGCCGGGCTGAACCTCCATGATGTATTGCGAAAAGGTTTCGGCAAAGCCGCTTAGCGGGCGGGATACCACCCATAAGCGGGTGTCGTCCCAAAACGGCAGAAAACTGGTCACGATATCCCGCATCGTTCCCTTTGGGATCACTGCATAAGCGTCAGTAAATACGGCGCGGTCAGTCAGCAATTGCTCCTGACCAGGGTGCCCACCGTGTGGAGAATAATACTTGGCGGTCATGCATGCTCCTGAAAAATGTCATATGCCTGAAATATGCGCCGAAGGATCGGTGCGGACCACCCGCAAAAAGTTGACAGCTCTATTCGTGAAGATTTGAAAAATCAGAATTTGGCCGTCGTTAAGCGCGCGCAGCATTGGCATCATGCGTGCGCTGCGCAGCCGGTCGGACCAACAAGGATTGGGTCAGGGTTGCACCGGTCTGACCCCGGACAGATCCGGGGCAATCCGTATCATCTGCGACAGGTCAGGTTTCAGTCCTGTGCTTTTACCGGAAATCACCCCAAGCGGAACGCTTGTCGCTGCGGCGAGTGCATCCTGAACGGGGATCTCTGCTTGTCCCGTCAGAACCCGCACCGCTTTTGTCAGGCACAAGTCTGCCCCGGCCAGAGTGCCGTCCTCCAAAGTCAGCCTGCCGTTTTCCCGCCGGATGCGGCGTCCTTCCAACTGAAACTCGGTCAGTGACGTTCCGGCGACCGCCATCGCATCGCTGACAAGGAAAATCCGCCCTGGTCCGCGCTTGGCGGCCCAGGCAATCCGTATCGTATCGGGATGAACGTGGATGCCATCCGCGATCAAGCCCGCCGATAGCGATCCGCAGGATAGCGCCGCGCCGACCAGTCCCGGTTCACGACTGCCGAGCTGGCTCATTGCATTGAACAGATGCGTTGCGCACTGCGCCCCGGCCCTTGAAAACGCCTGGCAGGTTTCAAAAGGCGCGTCCGTATGCCCCAGAGAAACGATGACCCCCGCGCGTTTCAACTCTTCAACCTGTTGCGGGGTTGTGCTTTCAGGTGCCAGCGTGACCATCAATGCAGGCAGGTGTTTTGCAGCGTCGATCAGAATTTCCAGATCGGATTGCTGCATCGGGCGGATCAGGGCGGCATCATGTGCGCCCTTGCGTCGCACAGACAGGTGCGGACCTTCCAGATGCAGGCCCGCAATGCCGGGAACACCCGTCTGAACGGCCTTGATGGCGGCATCAATCGCGGCCCGGGTTTTCTCGGCCGTGTCCGTGATCAGGGTTGGCAGGATGCGAGTGGCACCCAGCGCGCGATGAGCGCTGGTGATTTGGGTCAGCGTGTGAACCGATGGATCGTCGTTGAACATCACGCCACCGCCGCCGTTGACCTGCAAGTCCGCATAGCCGGGGCTGAGGATGTCGCCATGCAGATCCTCGATCTGGTCATCCTGTGCGATCTGGGCCTCAGGTAGCAACGCATCCAGCACGCCGTTTCTGAACCGTGCGGCATATCCTTCACGCAATTCAGTGCCATCGAAGATCGGGCCGCCCGCAAAGGTAACAGTAGAGGGGGTCATACCGTTTCCGTCACTTTTTTCAGATGGCGCGGTGTGTCCGGGTCGATCCCGCGTTGTGTGGCCACCTTTTCCACCATTCCATAAAAAGCAGCGATTGTCGGTATCGGGTCCGTCATCCAATGCGACGTCCGGACATGGGGCAGTTGCGTGGCGTGTTTCACGCGGCCGGTTGTGGCGAAAACCACAGCGCCTTTGGACGCCAGTGCGTCCGCAACTTCGGCCAGATTGTCCTCTGCTGCATCTCCGGACGACAGGGCAAGCACGGGAAAGCCCTGATCCACGATGGAAACCGGGCCGTGCAGAACCTCGGCCGCCGAATAGCTTTCTGCGTGGATCTGGCAGGTTTCCTTGAATTTCAACGCGGCTTCGTTGGAGATTGCCAAAGACAGGCCCCGGCCCAAGGTAAACAAAGAACGCCCATCCACCGCGTCCGCCACGGCGCTCCAGTCGCAGGCGATTGCGGTCGACAAACTGTCCGGCAGCCCATGGATTGCGCGCAACAGGTGATCATCGCGCTTCACCTGCGCAATCAGCCACAGCCCGGCGACCAGAGATGTCACGAATGTCTTTGTCGCCGCCACGCTCAGTTCGGGGCCCGCGTGAATGGGCAGCGTTGCCGCAGCCGCCTCGGCCAGGGCAGAGGCAGGGTTGTTCGTGATCGCGACCGAGTAAGCCCCGCCGGATGTGAGCGACTGCGTTAGCTGCACGATATCCGGGCTCTGACCGGATTGTGAGACAGAGATGCAGATTGCATCCTCGCAACGCATGTCGACCCCGTATATGGATTTCACCGACGGTCCGACCGAAGCCATCGGCAATCCAAGCAGCAGTTCCGAGGCGTATTTCAGAAAACTGCACGCATGATCCGAGGACCCGCGCGCCACCGAGATCAGGAACCGCGGGTCGCGGGCCCGGATCTCGTCGGCGGTTTGCGCGATCAATTCCGCGCCCTCGGTCAGAAGGCGGTCTACGGCGTCGGGAATCTCATCGATCTCGCGCCGCATCTGAGTGGTTGTGTCAGGCATTTTCCCAGGCTTTCAATTTGACAGGCGCAGTTCGGCCACAAAGTCATAGGCGTCACCGCGGTAGATCGAGCGGGTCAATTCAGCGACCCGCCCGCTTTGCAGATATGAGGTGCGTTGAATCCGAAGCCCGGCCGTACCTTCCGCAACATCCAGAAGCTCTGCCTCGGGCGGTTCGAGGTTGATGGCCGAGATTTTCTGGATCGCGCGCACCGGTCGCAGACCAGATTGTTCAAGAACAGAGTAAAGCGACCCCGTCACGTCGGTGGGGTTCGGCAGGATATCGAGCGGAAGGGCCGCTTTTTCCAACGCCATCGGGCGTCCTCCTGCCTCTCGCAGGCGGTAGATACGCGCGACCTGTTCATTTGCCGACAAGCCCAATGCCATCATTTCTTCCGGGGATGGCAGGAAAACCCCGCGCTCCAGCCATGTAGAGGTCGTCTTGAGCCCGCGCCGCTCCATGTCTTCGGTGAACGATGTCAGATGGGACAGCGATTGTTCAACCTTCGCTACGGGTTCGCGAACAAACGACCCAGACCCCTGTCTTTGCTCGATTGCACCTTTGCGCACCAGCTCATGAATGGCCTTGCGTACGGTCACACGGGACAGGTCGGTGATCTCGGCGATTTCTCTTTCAGGGGGCAGCGAACTGTTGGGAGGCAGGATGCCGTCCTTGATCCCTTGTTCAAGGCGTTGACGGAGCTGTACATAGCGCGGGCCCGAGCTGTGCCCCAACCATCCTTCGGGCCGCAGGAAATCAGCTATGTTCATGTTCGATTTCCTCCAGATACGCCTGTGCCAATGCAAGTGCGCCGGACAGTGGATCGCCTGCGGGCTGGACCAGAGCAGATTGCATGTTCGCAGGCAGGTAGGGCGCGTAAAGGGGGCCAATTCCGCCGGTCAGACAAACGGGCAGACCAACGTTCCAGCCCATTTTCTTCATCACGTCGATCAGATAGCCCGCACCGTCCTGCAGGATGGATCTGGCCAAGTCGTCCCCGCGATTGGAAATCTCGGTCACAAGCGGGGCGAGGGCGCCAAAGTCCGATGGCGTCATGTCAGCGGCGGCCCGTACAATTCCTGCGGCATCGCCAAATCGAGACAGCAGATCCTGCGCCAATGCTGAAGGGCCGGTCGTGCCGTCCGTGTGCTCCAGCGTCTTGGCCAGCGCCCGTTTGCCAACCCATTGCGCGGAAGCCTGATCGCCCAGAACAGGGCCCCACCCGCCGGCAAACTTCATCGTGCCACCCCTTTGCATTGCGACAAAAGAACCGGTACCGCAATGTGCGACAAACCCGTCCATGGCCCCCAATGCGCCGCGCAAAGCTGCTGCGCGATCATCTTCGATCCGGACGTGCCGAAATGGCAATGCCGTCGCAAGTTTCCGGGCAATTGCGTCACCTGTTATCCCGGCCAGGCCCAGATAGGCGGGCGCTTGCGCAAGCTCCTCGGGCGAACGGCCCGCCTGAGCGGCCAGAGCTTCCAGACCGCGCTGCAGCTCGATGCAGGCGGCCTCGAAATCCGTGGACACGTTTGCTGCGCCGACTTCGACTCTGTGTGTTTTGCCATCAACAAAAGCGGCGACGCGGCAACGCGTTCCGCCCCCGTCGGCGGCCAGGAACATGGGTTTTGATGACTTTACCATATACAGACCTTTATAATACCTTTTACGTGTTTTGAAGTCCTAATTGCGACCAAAGCGGCGAATTTCATGCTATATCGGCCAAAAATATGGAAAAAAATAAATGGTAGACTAATGGTATTTAAAAGGTATGATATCGAGAGTTCTTGGGGGAGAATCACTTGATTACGCCGGCGACAGAACAATTGCATCAGGATGCGCATGGGCTTGATACCCGTCCGCTGGCCGAAGTTGCCGGCCTACTGGCGCGGTCGCAGGTGTCAGCGGCAACGGCAGTGCTTGATGCGCTTGGCCCGATTTGCAGCGGGGCGACGGCCATGGCCCAGACGATCCGGTCGGGCGGCAAGCTTCGATATCTTGCGGCGGGGTCTTCCGGCCTCATGGCGGCCTCGGACGCGCTTGAGCTTGGCGGAACTTTTTCCATCCCTTCGCAGCAGATCCGCATTCATATGGCGGGTGGAATGCCGATCACGGCAGACATGCCGGGGGATGTAGAGGACGCTGTTGATGGGCTGGCGCAAGAGGTGTTGGATATGGTTGCCAACGATACGCTCATCGCGGTCTCGGCCAGCGGCACCACGCCTTATACCGTCGCTGCCGCAAAATTGGCGCGCGACCGGGGGACGCCCGTGATCGGGATTGCAAACAACGCGGGCTCGCAGTTGTTGCAACTGGCGGACCATGCGGTTCTGCTTGCGACCCCTCCGGAATTGATCTCGGGCTCAACCCGGATGGGGGCCGGCACTGCGCAGAAAATAGCTCTCAACACGTTGTCGACGCTGATGGCCATTGAGCTTGGGCATATTCAGGACGGCATGATGATCAATCTGCGGGCGGACAATGACAAATTGCGCGCACGCGCCAACGGAATCGTGTGCCAGCTTACCGGTGTATCACCTGAACGTGCTGATGATGCCCTGAGGGCCGCGGATGGGAACCTGAAATGCGCGGCACTTGTCGCCGCAGGTGCCGCATCGGCAGAGGATGCACAAAAGCGACTGGCTGAAACGAATGGCCATCTGCGTCATGCGATGAACCGGCTGAATGAAAATAACGAACATAGCAACCTGGGAGAAACCAAATGAAACGCAAAGTTCTGAGCCTAGCTCTGATGAGCACGGCGCTGGTCACAAGCGCCTATGCGCAAGACGCCACGCTGACAATCGAAAGCTGGCGCAACGACGACCTCGCTCTCTGGCAGGAAAAGATCATCCCTGCTTTCGAGGCGGCCAATCCAGGTATCAAAGTTGTTTTCTCGCCTTCAGCCCCGGCGGAGTACAATGCGGTTCTGAATTCGAAACTGGAAGCCGGATCCGCCGGTGATCTGATCACCTGCCGCCCGTTCGATGCTTCTCTGGCGCTGTACGAAGCGGGCCATCTGACCGACCTGTCCGATTTGGATGCGATGGACAATTTCTCGGACGTAGCCAAATCGGCGTGGCAGACAGACGATGGGTCGGCCAGTTTTTGTGTTCCGATGGCATCGGTGATCCACGGTTTTATCTACAACAAGGATGCGTTCAACGAACTGGGTTTGGAGGTTCCGACCACCGAGGCAGAATTCTTTGAGGTGTTGGACAAGATCAAGGAAGACGGCACCTATATTCCGATGGCAATGGGCACCAACGACCAGTGGGAAGCCGCAACGATGGGCTATAACAACATCGGCCCAAACTACTGGAAGGGCGAAGAAGGCCGTCTGGCCTTGATCAAGGGTGAACAGAAGCTGACCGACCCACAGTGGGTTGCACCTTATGCGACACTGGCCAAGTGGGGCGCGTATCTGGGCGACGGGTATGAGGCGCAGACCTATCCCGACAGCCAAAACCTGTTCACGCTGGGCCGCGCTGCGATCTATCCGGCAGGCAGCTGGGAAATCGCAGGTTTCAACACGCAGGCAGATTTTGAGATGGGCGCCTTCAAGCCGCCGGTCCAAAATGCCGGTGACACCTGCTATATCTCGGACCATACCGATATCGGCATCGGTCTGAACGCTGCCAGTGAAAACCAGGAGGCTGCCCGCACGTTCCTGGCCTGGGTCGCAAGCCCGGAATTCGCCAGCATTTTCGGCAATGCGGTTCCCGGTTTCTTCCCTCTGTCCAATACTCCGGTTGAACTGGAAGATCCCCTTGCCAAGGAAATCGTCGGATGGCGGGATGAGTGCGAGAGCACCATCCGTTCGACCTATCAGATCCTGTCACGTGGCACGCCCAACCTCGAAAACGAGACCTGGGGTGCGTCCGTTGCAGCCATCAAGGGCACCGAAAGCCCTGAGGCTTTGGGCAAGAAACTGCAAGACGGGCTGGCCAGCTGGTACGCACCGCATCAGTAAGACCTGAACCACTCTCACCGGACGCGGCCCGTCGCGTCCGGCACCTTTTCCCCGGAGATCCCCATGCAGACCCGCCGCATACGCTGGCACATCGCCGTTTTCCTTGCACCTGCGGTGCTAGTTTACACGGCGGTGATGATCCTGCCCTTGTTCAACACGCTCCGCCTTGCGCTGTTTACCGAAGTCGATCAGGCGCGTGTGTATGTGGGGTTGGAGAATTTCCGAACCTTGTTCCTTGATCCGCTCTGGTCCGAGCAATTCTGGAATGCGCTGGGCAACAACTTCTGGTTCTTCCTGATCCACATGCTGGTGCAGAACCCCATCGGCATCGCTTTGGCCGCGATCCTGTCACACCCGAGGCTGCGCTTTGCCGCACTGTACCGGTCGGCCATTTTCATTCCCACGATCCTGAGCTTCGTGATCGTGGGTTTTGCCTGGAAACTGATCCTGTCTCCGCTTTGGGGGATTGCGCCCTCGATGCTGGACGCGGTTGGCTTGAAATCCCTGTTCGCGCCTTGGCTGGGCAAGGAAGAATACGCGCTGACAACTCTGGCGCTTGTCTCGGTCTGGCAATTTGTCGGCATCCCGATGATGCTGATCTATGCGGCCCTTCTATCGATCCCCGAAGAAATTCTTGAAGCCGGAGAGATCGACGGGATCACCGGAGCTTCGGCTTTCTGGAAAATAAAACTGCCGCTGATCCTGCCTTCGATCGGGATCATCTCGATCCTCACATTCGTGGGCAATTTTAACGCGTTTGACCTGATCTATGTCTCTCAGGGCGCGCTGGCGGGGCCGGATTTTTCGACCGACATCCTGGGCACTTTCATGTACCGCACGTTCTTTGGTTTCCAGCTGCAACTGGGTGATCCGTATATGGGGTCCGCCATTGCCGGCGCCATGTTCGCCATCATCCTTGTGGGTGTTTGCATTTACCTTTTCGGCATCCAGACCCGGATGCGCCGGTATCAGCTGTGAGGGCTCTGCAATGAACAAGGCACGCTCCAATCCACTGAACACCGCCGCAATGCATGGTGCGCTGATCCTTTACACTCTGATCGCGCTGTTCCCGGTTTTCGTGATCATCATCAACAGCTTCAAAACGCGCCGGGCCATCTTTCGCGAGCCGCTTGCCTTGCCTGATGCCGAAAGCTTTTCCTTGATCGGCTACCAGACGGTGATGAAGCAGGGGGATTTCTTTCTCTACTTTCAGAACTCGCTGATCGTCACCGTTGTTTCACTGGCCTTTATCCTGCTGTTCGGCGCCATGGCCGCCTTTGCCCTCAGCGAATACCGATTCAAGGGCAACATGTTGATGGGCCTGTATCTGGCGCTTGGGATCATGATCCCGATCCGCATCGGCACCGTGGCGATCCTGGAGATGATGGTCGCCACAGGGCTTGTGAACACGCTCTGGGCCCTGATCTTCGTCTACACGGCACAGGGTTTGCCGCTGGCGGTGTTCATCCTGTCCGAGTTCATGCGCCAGGTCAGTGATGACCTGAAGAATGCAGGGCGCATCGATGGGCTTTCGGAATACACGATCTTTTTCCGGTTGGTGCTGCCTCTGGTCCGGCCTGCCATGGCGACCGTCGCCGTGTTCAACATGATCCCGATCTGGAACGATCTCTGGTTCCCCTTGATCCTGGCACCCGCTGAAGAGACCAAAACCCTGACGTTGGGCAGCCAGGTCTTCATCGGCCAGTTTGTGACCGACTGGAACGCGGTTCTGTCCGCGCTCAGCATGGCGATCCTGCCAGTTCTGGTGCTCTACGTCATCTTCTCGCGCCAGCTGATCCGTGGTATCACCTCAGGAGCTGTCAAATGACCCGGGTTCTGATCGCTGGTCTTGGCAACATGGGCCTGAGCCATGCCTTGGCCCACCATCGCCACCGCGACGCACGGATCGTGGGGCTGGTCAACCGCACAGGTCATGTAGACCATCCCGAACTGTCAGGCTATCCGGCCTATCCGGATTTTCAGGCGGCACTGGCCGAGACAAACCCAGATCTGGTTGTCGTCGCAACCTATTCCGACAGCCACGCAGACTTCGCCTGCGCCGCAATGGAAGCAGGTGCGCATGTCTTTGTTGAAAAACCACTGGCCACGACAGTTGCGGACGCCAGACGCGTGGTCGCAAAAGCAGTGGAAACCGGCCGGAAACTGGTGATCGGATATATTCTGCGGCACCACCCGTCATGGATGCGACTGATCTCGGAGGCGCGCGATCTCGGCGGGCCGTATGTCTTCCGTCTGAACCTGAACCAGCAAAGCAGCGGGGGCGAATGGGAAACCCACAAGGCCTTGATGCAGACGACATCGCCTATCGTCGATTGCGGCGTGCATTACGTCGATGTGATGTGCCAGATCACCGATTCCGATCCCGTCCGCGTGCATGGCATGGGCCTGCGGCTGAGCGATGAGATTGCCGAAGACATGTATAACTACGGCCAATTTCAGGTGATCTTCGAAGACGGCTCGGTCGGCTGGTACGAGGCTGGCTGGGGCCCGATGATGTCCGAGACTGCCTTTTTCGTGAAAGACATCGTGTCCCCCAACGGATCGGTATCAATCACCGATGGCAACAAGGGCGCATCCGCGGATATTGACGGCCACACCAAGGTTGGCGGTCTTCTGGTCCACCGCCCTGACGGTGACCGGACGATCGAAATGCCGGATGAGCCCGGCCATCAGGAACTCTGCGACGCTGAACAGGCCTATATGCTGCGCGCCATCGCCGAAGATTTCGATCTGACCCGCCACATGAACGACGCCGTGCAATCGCTGGCCATCTGCCTGGCCGCTGATGACAGCATCCGTACTGGCCAACCCATTTCGCTGAAAGAGGCACGCACATGACCGCCCTGACGCTGCAAAACGTGAACAAATCCTTCGGCACCGTCGAGGTTCTGAAAGACATCAATATCGAGGTGGAAGACGGCGAATTCGTCGTCTTCGTCGGCCCCTCGGGCTGTGGCAAATCCACCCTTCTGCGTGTCATCGCGGGGCTCGAGGATGTGACGTCGGGCGAAGTGCGCATCGGCGGAGAGCTCATGAATCTCACCCCGCCTTCGAAACGCGGTATCGCGATGGTGTTCCAGAGTTACGCTCTCTATCCCCACTTGAACGTGCGCAAGAACATGTCATTGGCGCTGAAACAGGAGGGCCAGAGCAGGCAGGTCATCGACGAGCGTGTCGAAAGGGCAAGCAAGATGCTGAACCTCGAACCTTACCTTGACCGGTATCCTTCCGAACTGTCCGGTGGACAGCGCCAGCGCGTCGCCATCGGTCGTGCCATCGTCCGGGAACCAAAGCTGTTTCTGTTCGACGAGCCTCTGTCCAATCTCGATGCGGCTCTGCGTATGAATACACGGTTGGAAATTGCGAACCTGCACCGGCAGCTTGACGCTTCGATGATCTATGTGACCCACGACCAGACCGAGGCAATGACTCTTGCCGATAAAATCGTCGTTCTGCGCGACGGGTGTGTGGAACAGGTCGGCAGCCCGATGGAGCTTTACAACAATCCCGCCAACCAGTTCGTGGCCGGTTTTCTTGGGGCACCGTCGATGAATTTCTTTCCTGCCAGCATGATCGGCGAAAGCGCGGACATTACAACGGGTATCCGGCCGGAAGACCTGTTTTTGTCTGACGACGGTCCGGTGGTCGCAAACGTCACCCATGTCGAGCATTTGGGCGGTGACACCAACGTGATTGCTATGATGCAGGATCACCAGATCACCGCGCGCCTGTTCGGGCAGCATCAGGTTGAAGCCGGTCAGAGCATCCGATTTGGATATTCTCCTGGCAGGGTCTATCGCTTCGACGCACAGGGTGCGCGTCTCGCGTGACAGTCACTGACGCAGGGCTCTGGGGGCCGAAGTCAGCCGACTTTTCCATGCAGCGCCGCCTAAACACCACCGGCTATTCTGGTGTTTCGGGTGAACATGACCGGCCCGGATGATGAGGCCGCGCGGAAATCAGCGGCGCGACCCGCCAAAGCGCGATAGAACTGGCGCAATCCGGGTTCGATATCTGCGGCAAGTTGTTCGCAATGCTGACACATGCGCACGATGTCGCCCTGAGGTTTTCGGGTTCTCAATGCTGCAATCAACTTACCGTGCCGAGCAACGAGTTCCTGGAACGCGTCGGTCTTCCGCAAAGCGGAATCTCCAACCAGAACAAAAACGGGCTCTGGGTTGGCTTTGCCTTTCAGGTCAACTTGGCCTGCCTGCAAAAATGCCAGGTCATCTCGCCCGGCTTGATACGCCGCGTCTGAAACGACAATGTCATACTCGACCGTTCGACAGCATTGTTCGATCCGTGCCGAAACATTCACGACGTCTCCAATAACCGTATAGTTGAACCGTTTTTGCGATCCGATGTTGCCGACGCAGGCCTGCCCCGTGGCGATTCCGGTTGCCAGCGCTATCGGCTTTCGGTTCCGCATGATCTCGGATGCATTGAACTGTGCCAAGGCACGCCGCATCCTGAGCGCGGCAAGCCCTGCGCGGCACGGGTGGTCCGCAACAGGCAAAGGCGCGTTCCAGAAGGCCATGATGGCGTCACCGATGAACTTGTCGATCGTACCACGCTCATGCAGGATCTGATCTCCGAGCTTAGAAAACAGCGCGTTCAGCAAGGATACAAGTTCCGTTGCCGACGCGGACTCGGACAGAGCGGTAAATCCCCGGATATCCGAAAACATCACGGTGATTTCCTGACTTTTTCCGCCCAATTGCAGCTGGTGGCCCGAATTCTCCATTTCATCAAGGATTTCCGGGGCCACGTAATGCGAAAAGACTTTTCGAATCTGGCGCTTTTCGCGCTCGGTCGAAACAAAAAGATACCCCGCCAGCAGACCGAAATTTGCGATGCCTCCAATCAGGGGGAAGGTGGCATCGAACAGGATGGATTGGTTTTGAAAAACCAGCCAACTGATTGCAAGAACGGCTGCGGCGGCTATGCCACCGGCGATGAAGGATGCGATGGCACCAAAGCTGGACATGACGGCAATCACCACAAGCCCCAGAAACGCAAAGGCAAGCAGTTCCTGTGCTGCGGTTATGTCAGACCGGCTGAGCATTTCCCCTGTCAGAGTCTGCTCGATCATCTGGGCGTGAATCGAAACACCGGGGACGCTTTCGCCAAGTGCCGTCTGGTGAATATCGAACAAACCGGCAGCGGAAGTTCCGATCAGGATAATTCTTCCTTCGATTTCAGATCGCAGCCCAGGGTCTTCAGTACCTTCCAGAACATCCTTGGCTGAAATGTAAAGGTCGGGGCTGTCCCGCCGGTACTTCAGCCAAAGCTCGCCATTCTCGGTTGTCGGCAAACGGTATCCGGCGATTTCGACGGCCAGCATGATGCCAGCCTCGTCAGGCGCGCCTTCCACAAAAATGCTGGTCTCACCCAGGGCGACCCTGAGGGCTTCGACGGCAAGGCTTGGCAGCGGACCGTCCGGACCGTTCCAGAGAACCGGTGCACGTCTTACGATGCCGGTCCCACCGATGGGCGAGACATTGACCCCGCCGACACCCGCCGCCGCCCGATCCAATGGTGGCGCGATCGGCGTCCAATGCGGAACCGAGATCAGCCCCTCGGCGGGGCTTTCCCCGAATTCAATGATTCCGGCCTTGGCCGCAATGGGTTCACCTTTGGCTGACAATCGCGCGGCCACGCCCAGCACCACGGGCCAGTAGGCCATTTCCATTCCAAGCAAGACATCGTTGTCCAGCTTTTCGGCATGGCGTTCCACAGTCAGTACGCCCGCCAGCGATGGATCATTCAGAAGGCGAGACGGCGAATACCGGTCAGGTTCGGCAAACAGCATGTCGAACGCAATCGTCGCGGCGCCGTAGTCACCCAGATTTTGAACCAACTGCGCAACCAAAGTGCGGGGCCAGGGCCATTGTCCAAAGCTGGCAAGCGAAGCTTCATCAATATCCACGACGCGCACGGGGAGTTCGGGATTGAACTCCCGCGGGGATAATCTTTGCAAAACGTCGAAATAGATCAGGCGCGTCATTCGAACCGGGTACGGATCCCACGCCCGGATGAAGCAACCCAAAAGGATCAGCCCCAGCCCCACGAGGCGGAAGGCCCATCGCCCGTTCCTGGATTTCCGCACCTTGTCGCTCACACCATCCTCCAGACAAATGGAACTGGAACTGCGTGTTAAACAGCAATTCCCGAGCAATTACGGATCAGTTTCTTCCCGCTCTGGTTCGTCCCGTTCGGGCTCCTCAGGTTCCGGTTCGTCCCGTTCGGGTTCCTCATGTTCAGGTTCTTCCTGCTCCGGTTCTTCTCTGTCGGGCTCTTCCTGCTCAGGTTCTTCGCGTTCGGGTTCGGCAGGGTCCGGTTCTTCTCTTGCCGGTTCATTGTTCGCGGAAGGCGAAGGTCCAGTGACCGTATTCTGCGCTTTACGTTGCTGAGGAGGGTCTCTACGGGCTTCCGACCGGTCTGTCTCGATGCGCCGTATGGGCGCTCCATCACCTGAGCACCCTTCAACGCGTACCTGCAAAGGGGGCAGCAGTCCTTCCTGAGACTGAACGAATGGAAACCCGCTTTTCAGCGCTTGTTCGTATTGCGCCTGATCGGCAGGCCGTCCAACTCCTCCGTCTCCGCTTGTTGCGAACATGCTGCATTGACGCCCCGAAGACCTGCACGCGCCCTGACTGCCGCACATGCGGACCGTACCTTGCAGGACAAGCATCGCGCTTTGCTTTTCCGACACGATCCACATGTCGAAGGTGGTGCCGCGCACGGCCATTGTCGCCGACGGAGTCCTGATCGAGTATGCTTTCTTTCGGCTTTTTCCGGAAATAAACCGAAAACTGCCACCCAAGGCCTGAACGGCAAAGCTCTTGGCTTTGCGGTTACTTCGCAGCATGGACACATCCAGCACCATGCGTGCGTTGGGGCCGATGGCAATCTTGGTGTCATCCACAAAAACGATCTGGATTACGCCAGTCTGATCAGTGCTGAGCGCGTCGCCGGACGCAACCTCCATTCCTGAATAAATGGGTTGTGCTTTTCCCGCGCGAACGACTTGGGCGCCTTGTTTGACGCTAATAATTTTTCCGATGTTGGCGATGGTCTGCGACGGTATGGCCACGACAACGCAAAGAACCATTACAATCTTTAACAACGACAAACTCGAACCCCTTCCCCCAATGGGCTTTAAAGCACGGAAACCGCGCTGTGCTCGACGCTTGCCTCTCGAAAAGCATGTTATTATTCATATGCATTAAAAATGTAGACAAATATGCATTATTTTTCGCGCTTTTAGCAAGAATTAAGTGAAAACGACGTTCCAAATCCGCTTTGGGGGCGCTTCTGTGCAGCCTTAATCGGGCGCAGTTTCGAACCTTTTGTTGCGGCTTAAGCACCTGTTTGGAAAAAGTGCGACTTTTCAAATTAGATCCGACATCAACTTGCTGGGTGTCCAGATGCGCTGAGCAGCATTGTGTGCAGTTGAAATTCTGATTGCGCAGCGTATGTCTTGCCGTGACCGTACGTATATCAACACGCGCTGACGACCCTTTTACTTTGCCACCCTTCGCGGCTCTTTAATGTGACATGTCCCTCGGGTAGAAACGCAGATGGGAAAGCTGACGGTCGCTGCCCGATTGTTCCAGCGCTGCAACACGGAGTCTGTTCATGCTGTTTCGTCGCATTATGGTCGCGGCCATGTTTTCTGGCTGTTTGCTGTCCACAGCGCCTGCACAATCCGATTCTGCTGCACGGCTCTTTGTGGAGCTGAACTCGGCCGAGAATGTCGCCAACGCGTGCAGGTTGACGTTTCTGGTCAAGAATGAAACCGGGCAGCCAATCGACGGTGCCGTGTTCGAAACCGTCATTTTCGACACCGAAGGTGGTGTTTTGAACCTTTCACTTTTCGACTTTCGTGACTTGCCCGCCGACCGGCCCCGGGTGCGCCAGTTCGACCTTCCCAACAGAACATGTGACACAGTTGGACAAGCCTTGATCAACGGCGCGAACTCCTGCGTCGTGGATGGTTCCGAAAGTGACATATGCGACAGCACCCTCACGCTCAGCAGCAGGGTGGAAATGGAGTTGTTGGGATGAGTCCTGTAGCCGCACTACGTGAGATATTTGACCTCGGCGGGCCGGTGGTGGCGATATTGATCGCCATGTCGGTTTTGACGCTGGCCGTCACCCTCTACAAACTCTGGCAATTTGCAGCCTGCGGTGTCGGGCGGCACAAGGTGCTGTCTGAAGCTCTGGCAGCCTGGGACGCAGGAGATCACAGTGCCGCGCGCGCAAGGCTGGCGGACAGCAGCAGCTATCTTGCCCCTATTGTGGGCGCGGCGATGAACGCATCTGGTGTTCCGGGGGCCGATGACCGGCTGGATGCCGAAGCGGGTTTGGCGCTTGCCGGGCTGGAACGTGGTTTTCGTTTGCTGGACACCGTGGCGCAGCTGGCGCCTTTGCTGGGTCTTTTTGGTACGGTTCTGGGTATGATCAGTGCTTTCCAAAGCTTGCAAACCGCTGGATCATCGGTTGATCCGTCTCTTTTGGCCGGCGGGATCTGGGTGGCCCTGATCACCACGGCCGTTGGTCTGGCCGTTGCGATGCCAACGTCGATGGTTTTATCCTGGCTTGAAAGCCGAACCGCACGCGAGCGTGTTTTTGCGGACAAGGCTTTGCGTACGGTTCTGGTTCCCGGTCATTCCATCCAAAGTACAGAGGCAGCGGCACAGGCCCCGGTCGCCCCAGAACATGCGTAACACTGCGCCTTTTGTGCGGCGGCGCATGTCGATGACACCCCTTATCGACGTGATCTTTCTGCTGTTGCTGTTTTTCATGCTGTCCTCAACGTTTTCGCGGTTCAGCGAGATCGAGTTGAGCAGCGCCGCCACAGGCGGGAATGCCGACGCAACGCCGCCCGAACGCCTTTTCGTGCAACTTGGCCCCACACGTGTTGTCCTGAACGGTCAACCCCTGTCGCTTGAGGAATTGTTCGATCAGGTCCAAGCCGGTCAGGTGTTGGTGAGCCTTGATCCGGAGACAACTGCGCAACGTCTTGTGGACCTGCTTGTCCCATTGCGTGGGCGCGAAGGTTTGACGGTCAGGGTGTTGGAGTGAGGCAATGATCCGTTACATCCGACCCGGTCGAAATCGTGATTCCACCATTCCGCTGATCAACGTCGTCTTTCTGATCCTGATCTTTTTTCTGATTACGGGTACGATTGCACCGCCATTGGATCCCGATCTGGATCTGGTGAATACAGCGGACCTTGACGGCCGCGAGCCGCCGGATGCGCTTGTTCTTCATCGGGACGGGACATTGAGCTTTCGCGGCAATCCGATCGAGGCGGAAGCTTTCATGGCCGCGCATGACTCGGGGCCTGTGCGGATCGTTCCGGACAGGAATGCGTCGGCCTCTCGATTGATGGAGATCACCAGCAGTTTGCGCCGGTTGGGTGCGCCAACCGTTTTTCTGGTGACCGAACAGGCCCTAGAATGATCAGGCGGTCCATTTCTGTTGCAATCATTGCAATTTCGATTTCCGTACTGGTGCATCTGATCGGCTTGATTGTCACGGTGCCAGAGTTGTCAGATCCGGCTTCCGGGGAACCCGGTACCGACACAATCGAACTCAGCAACGCGTTCGAAGAGTTGGCCGATACCAGGATCGAACCCGTACCGCCCGCGCCGGATGAACCGCCAACCCCTCCGGTGGAACCGCCAACCCAGCCGCAGGAGGCAGAAGTTCCGACAAGTGATGCCCGCGTGGCCTCGCCGAATCCGCAAGAGACGTTCACGCCCGATACCGGGAATTCAACGATTATCCAGCCGAGGGCGCCGGATGAGATTGTCGTGGACCCTATAGACCAGAACCTAAAGGATGAAGGCGAAGCCGCTGAAGCGGAAGGCGCTGCGTCGGCAAGGCCTGAAGCGTTGGCCGAAACACCCGAGGTGCCTAAGGAAGAGGCGGTTGCTCCGGTTGAGCCTTCTTCTGCCGAAGAACCGGTGTCCAAGGAACAACAACAGATCGCCGCGTTACCGGTCGAGGTGGCTCCGGTTGTTCCGGAAAACACGTCCCCACTTGAACCTGTGATACCGGAAGAAGCGTCAGAACCTCTGGATGAAGACGCCGAATTGACCGTACCCGATGCCAGCGTGGACGGATCCGAACAGGCCGTAGCCACGTCATTGCGGCCTCGCCTTCCAGACCGACGCCCGCAACCCACCCTGCGGGGTGCGTTGGATCCGTCAAGCAACTTTGACGCTCTGAGATTTCCGGAGCAGACGATTGAATCACCGCTGGCTACGTATCAAAGAGAGGGTGTCGACGCCTTCCGACAAAACCGGGGCGGCACACGTTCAGGCGGGCGGGGGCCGGGAAATTCAGACACCACGAACTATGCAGGTCAGGTTCTTGTTCATCTGAACAGGGCGCCAATCGTTTACGTTGCCGGTCGAGGTTATGCGCGGGTGTTTTTTCAGATTGACCCGGATGGTTCATTGGCCTGGGTTGATGTCGTCGAAAGCTCTGGCTCGCCGGAAATAGAGCGCGCAGCCAAAGAACAGGTTCGAACCGCCGCACCTTTCCCGCGCCCGCCGGGGGGCGTCAGCCGGAAGCTTTCATTTTACTATCAGATAAGATGATCCGACGGGTCTTGTCAGGTGAACACGATTAGCGATCACCCTAAGGGCTTTCGCCGAATTCCCTGATTGCGCGGGTTTGCAGCTCTGAGATTAAAATACCCTTTGGCCGATAGAATGTGATATAAGAAAATGGGAATATAATAATGGCGCGATGAAATTCGCCCTCATAGCTAAGTATTCCTGAACTGGGAGGTCACTTTGTTTCGGAAGTCTGCTTGCATAATCTCACTCATATTGGTCCCCGCTGTTGTTGGTGCCGACGCCGTACCCAGCGAAGATGCTGCCGAGGGATTGTTTTCTGATCAGCCGTATTCCCCTTACGCCCAACGCACATTTCCTGAACGTCCATTATGGGGGGACACTCACCTTCACACCGGGCTTTCGCTGGATGCGGGTGCTTTCGGGAACACCTTGCTGCCGGATGAGGCGTGGCGTTTCGCCAAGGGTGAGCAAGTCATTTCTTCAACGGGCCAGCCTGTAAGACTGTCACGACCATTGGATTGGATGGTTCTCACGGATCACACGGACCTGATGGGGTTCGCGCCGGATTTGCAGGCTGGTAAGCCGGGCGTTCTTTCTGATCCCAAAGGACTGGAGTGGTACAAGGGGTACAAGGCCGGCGGGGAAGAAGCCGGTAAAGCGGCTTTCGACATCATCACCAATTTTTCGCAAATGACACTGCCGGAAATCCTGTTGGAATCGTACAGCCCCGGTGCCGATGCATTTGCCTTTACCTGGGAAAGCATCGTTCTGGCGGCAGAGCGGCACAATGACCCCGGCACTTTTACCGCTTTCATCGGCTTTGAATGGACCTCGGTACCGAAAGGGTTCAACTTGCACCGTAATGTCATGCTGCGCGATGGGCCAATCAGGGCGCTTCAAATGGTGCCGCCGGTCACGCAGCCGCCTTACGGTGATACGGATCCAAAGGCGCTTTATGCCTGGCTTGAAGAGTATCAGGAAAAAACGGGGGGGCGTGCAGTTGCCTTTGCCCATAACGGGAACCTGTCGAATGGGTGGATGTTCCCAACCGAAGACACCTATCACGGCGGCAAGGTTGACGAGGAATATGTCGCGGCCCGCGCAAAATGGGAGCCCCATTACGAAGTCACCCAGATCAAGGGTGACGGTGAAGCGCATCCTTTCCTGAGCCCGGATGATGAATTTGCCGATTACGAGAACTGGGACGTCGGCAATCTGGACATAACCGAGTTGAAAACCGATGACATGCTGGCCGGAGAATACGCCCGAGAGGCATTGAAACGCGGATTGATGCTGGAAGAAAAGTTTGGCGTGAACCCCTATAAATTCGGCATGGGGGGTGCGACGGACAGCCATACCTCTCTGGCCACGGCCGAAGAAGACAACTTCTTTGGAAAATCCGTCAGCGTCGAGCCCTCAGCCTCGCGTATCAAGCATCCGTTCATAGCCAATGACCTTGGTGAAATTCCCGGCGACCTGCTTGTCGCCTCCGGATACACGGCTGTCTGGGCTACTGAGAATACACGCGCGGCGATCTTTGACGCGTTCAAGCGCCGCGAAACCTATGCAACGACCGGGCCAAGGATCGGCCTGCGGTTCTTTGGCGGATGGGATTTCAGTGAAGCTGATGTTGAAACCCGTTTTCTGGCCAATGTTGGCTATACCAAAGGGGTGCCAATGGGTTCGGACCTGCGCCCGCGCGAGGGTGAGGCTGCGCCAAGCTTCCTGATCGCCGCTCTGCGCGACCCGGTTGGTGCCAATCTTGACCGTGTTCAAGTGATAAAGGGATGGCTCGATTCTGAAGGTGCCTTGCAGGAAAAGGTCTACGACGTCGCATGGTCGGATAACCGCGAGGTCGATCAAAACGGCAAAGTCCCTGCGGTTGGAAACACTGTGGACGTGGATACTGCCAGCTGGACCAACACAATCGGAACGGCCGAACTTGTCACCGTATGGTCAGACCCGGATTTCGATCCGAATGCGCGCGCATTTTACTACGTCCGCGCCATCGAAATTCCAACGCCGCGTTGGATCCTGTATGACAAGTTGAGATATGGTATCGAATTGCCCGAGGATGCAGTGCTTACGCATCAGGAACGCGCCTATTCGTCCCCGATCTGGTACACCCCGGCAGAGTGATCCGTTCTGCGATTGGAACACAAGCCGAGTTAATGACCTTACCTCGGTGCGTCCTCCGCGTTACTGTAACACGCGGAGGGCATCATCATGCAAAAACCCGACCCGATGACGCCAACATCTGAACAAACAATCTGGCCACGTTTCACGCAGGAGGCTTGATGCGAGTACTGAAAGAACCTCTGCTCCATTTTTTTTTGATAGGAGCGGCAATTTTTGTTTGGTTCCATATTGTAGCGCCGGAAAGCGAGAACGTTGAATATCTTGAGAAAATAACACTCGACCAGGATGACGTTGCGCTTTTGTCCGCTCGTTTCGAAGCGCAGTGGAAACGCCCTCCAAGCGATGCGGAACTGAAGGCTTTGGTCGACGCATCCATTCGTGAAGAGGTTCTGGTCCGGGAGGCAAGACAACTTGGTCTGGATCGCGGAGATCCCTTGATAAGGACCCGGCTGAGCCAAAAAATGGATTATCTGACCGAAGCCATTGCCACTTCCATCGTTCCGAATGACGAAGATCTGGAGGTTTTTCTTCAGGAAAACGCGGAACGCTATGCAACGCCTGTCATGGTGGCTTTTAATCAGGCCTTTCTTGGAGAGGAGCCCGGAGAGGCCGAAATCGAGAAAGCCCTGGCCACCCTGCGCGCCAAGCAAGACATCTCCGATCTGGGCGGTTCGACCTTGCTGCCGGCATCAATGCCTTTGTCCGCGACGCGGGTTGTCGAGTCGGTCTTTGGAGGAGGGTTTTCGCATAGCATAACAGAGGTCGAAAAAGGTCAGTGGACGGGTCCGATCCGGTCAGGTTACGGTATCCACCTTGTCGAGGTCGTTGCGGTCGAGCCCAGCCGAACACCGCCACTTGCTGAAATTCACAATACGGTGCTGCGGGACTGGCGCCGCGCGATGAGTGAAGATCTGGCGCAAGCGCAATATCAGTCTCTGGCCGAAAAATACGAGATTGTGGCCCCCGATCTTTCAGGCCCGGCTAAATGAGAGCTTTGATCTGCTTCCTGTTTGCGCTGCTGTTTGTGTGGCCTGCAAATTTCGCTGCTGCGCACGCGCTTGATCCGGGATTTCTGGAAATTCGTCAGATTGCCTCTGACACCTGGAGCGTTCATTGGCGAAAGCCCGACGTGAATGGCCAACCGATGGCGATTGACGCAGTTTTGCCAGATGGCTGCACTCCGGCGCGTGGCCCGGATCCCATTTCCGACGGTCGAGGGTGGGTTTCGTCCTGGGTCGTCGAATGCCAGGCGGGTATCGCGGGCCAACCCATTGCCATTGAGGGCCTTGAGACTCAGAGAAACGACGTGCTGGCGCGTGTGCATCCCCAGGATGCGCAACCTACTACGTTTCGTTTTACACCGGATATCAATGTTCAAATCATACCTTCTGAACAGTCGACATGGTCAGTGTTTGCCGCATATTCCCAGTTGGGATTTGAACACATACTGGAAGGTTGGGATCACCTTTTGTTTGTCTTTGCGCTGTTTGTTCTGGTCCGCGATCCATGGAAACTTGTCGGAGCCGTAACAGCGTTCACACTTGCGCATTCAATAACCTTGGCGCTGGCAACGATGGGCGTTTTGAATGTTCCCGGACCACCAGTCGAGGCCGTTATCGCATTGTCCATCGTTTTTCTGGCGATGGAGATCGTCAAAGGTGGCGAAGGACGGTTCCGGCTTTCAAAACAGAAACCCTGGATCGTTTGCTTCGGGTTCGGGCTTTTGCACGGCCTAGGTTTTGCAGGGGCCTTGGCTGATATCGGGTTGCCCCCTAACGATATTCCCGCGGCATTGCTGGCCTTCAACCTCGGTGTCGAAGCCGGGCAGCTGAGTTTTATTGCTGCCTTGGCTCTTTTGATGGCGACCTGGCGGCTGATCGCGTTTCCGGTTGGCAAACATGCCACGGTCTTGACCGCGTATGGGATCGGCTCAGTGTCAATGTACTGGCTGATAGAACGCATAAGCGGTTTTTGAACCGCGGCGAAGTCGCGAGAGTTGAGCAAGATTTTGTGGATCATGACGGCGCATGTGCATGAAATGGAATCCGGCCCGAGCCTGACCTGCTGAGCTTTTGCGCGGTTTCGATTTTGCTTCCATGAAAGGCCATGGTCACAAACAGCACAAAGCCAAGTGTTTTCAATCGACAGTGGCCGATGGCAATTCGCCGAAACACTTTTTGTAATCTTGTGAGAACTGCCCGATATGCCAAAAGCCATATCGGTTTGCGGCGTCAGAAATTGACAGATCTTTGCCTTGTTCTGCAAGCAGGCTGCGAACCCTGTTAAGGCGGAGCCTTGTGTAATAGGCCTTTGGGCCGATACCGAATTTTTCGTTGAACGCGCGTTCCAATGTGCGCAATGACACACTGATATCCCCGCAGATCTCGCTGATGGGGACGTTTTCGTCCGGGGTCGCCGTCATCCGATCAATGGCCGCAGCAAGTGCCAGGGCTTTTCGGTTTATCCGCGGTTCCCTGCGACCCGCCCCGCCCCCCAAAGCGATCCGCAGTATCTCTTCGATCAAATGGGTTTCGCCCTGTTCTGACGAATTTGGGTTCGCCAACAAAGTCTGAATGTCGTTCAAAAGCGCAGCCGAGCGATCAGGTGGCGTTGCAGGTAACAAAAATGCCCGGAATTCCGTATCAGAAACTGCGATCCCCAGCTTCTCGCCTATTTTCATCGCATTCTCAGTTTCAACGGTCATCGTATATCCGCCGAACCCGCTGTCGCTGATACAGTCGAACTCATCGCCGCTGCCGAAGGACAGAAACGGTGGCGTTTCGATGCTGGTACCGTTCCAGTCCGTCAGTCTTGAATGGGTAGGGATGCCAAATGTGATGTGCCCCTTCGGAGACGCGCCGATCTGGTGCACACGCCGCGAGAAACCAAACTTCATAACGGAAATAAGCGGGCCGGATCTAACCTTGAAATCAGCCTGCATTTCGCCGTCTTCGATCTGACGGAAATCCATATCCCATTTGGATATTGCGGCGATCTGGTTCGGATCACGGAAAGTGGCCGCAAAAAACCGGGGCGCTTCGGGCGGGGCCAAGTCTAGTTTTGTCGATTTTTTGATGCGGTGCAAAATATCTCCCCTGTAGTTTGCATGAAAAGCTTAGTCGAAACATAGGAATATGTTCAAATGAAATTGCCCGATCCGCTTGCCGCGCCCAAACGTGGTCGCCCTCCGCTTCCGAAAGCAGAAGTGCGGTCGGAACGGATCGTGACCCTTCTTACACCCTCACAGCGTCACAGGCTTACGCGTCTTGCGGATTTAACCGGTCAGACACTTTCCAGTGTCGCCCACGATCTTATCGCACAGGGTCTGGAGCGAGAAGAAAACCCAAGGAAAAAGGAAACCTAAAGAAATGGATCTCAAGTTGTTTTTGCTGGGTTCTCTGGCGATCAGCGCACCTGCCTACGCGCAGGATGCACCCATTGCGCATGATTCCGAGTTTTATATCCTTCAGGCCCAGAACAAGGATGCCTGGGAACAGGACGATACAGCCGTTGATCAGGCTCTCGCGGCATTTCGAGACGAGAACGGTGGCAACCCCCCGAACATCATCAGTATTCTGGTCGATGACATCGGTTTTGGGGATATGGGTATCCCAGAATTGAACGCGGTACGCGGCATCAGTACCCCAAACATCAACGATTTTTCTGACGAAGCGATGCGCATGGTGCGCATGTATACAGAGCCATCCTGCACCCCGACACGTGTGGCCCAGACGACCGGTCGTCTGCCGGTTCGGATCGGAATGGGTGATACGACCGTCGACATCGCCGGTTTCGGTCTGCCCGGAGAGGAAGTGACGCTTGCCGAGGTTCTGAAGGCCGAAGGATATGCAACCTCGCATGTCGGGAAGTGGCACATGGGTGACATTGCCGAGAGCTGGGCAATGAACCAGGGGTTCGACTATGCGCAGCACGCCGTTCATCAACAGGGTCAGCTGACGATTTTCAATGACGATGCAATCCGCGAGCAGGTTTCTGTTGGTATCGCAGATTTTGTCGACGATTACACGATCGACGACTGGTTCCGCCCCGATGCATCGGCCATGGCCACGGTGATCGAAGGAAATGCCGGCGGACCTGTTCGTGAGATCCGAATGGAGCCGGGTGAGCGTTGGAACGCAGCCAAATATGATGAGATGAACCAAGCTTTTCAGGACAAAACCCTGAGTGAACTGGAACGCTTGGCCGGCGGTACTGAGCCTTTCTTCCTACAGTATTGGCCGATGATCCCGCTGGACAACACGCGGGCCGGGCGTGACGGGCCGGAAAGCGTCAATGGAGGTCTGTACGCCGACAAACTGCAAGAGCTGGATACGTATTTGGGCGAAATCTTCACGCGCATGGACGAGCTTGGCGTGACAGATAAGACGATTGTCGTGTTGATGGGCGACAACGGCCATTTCACCAAGTATTCACCGGCATCCGGTTTTACGCCAATGGTCTTTCGCGGAGGCAAAGGCGATACGACCGAAGGCGGGGTTCGCGTGGACGCTTTCATAAGGTGGCCGGGTCTGATTGAACCAGACAGCATGATCAACAACATTATTCATGTGTCTGATCTTTATACGACGCTGGCTCGTTTCGGCGGCGCGGTTCAGCATATTCCCCGAGACCGGTTGATTGATGGCGTGGATCAATCTGCCTCGATCCTGTTTCAAGATGAAAGCAAAGGTCGGCGTGATCACGTGATCATCTATTCGGTGAGTACCCCAAAGGCGGTCGTCAAGGACAAGCTGAAGCTCAACCTTCCCGGGCCGGGTCAAAACGCGATCATTGCAGATTTCTTTGATGTGATGCGCGACACCCACGAAAAATACCCGGTTTCGACCGAAGTTGGTGCTTGGGGCGGGCAGGAGTTCGTCCGCATACTGGGACGCCACATGGCGAGAAAAGAGCTGTTCCCCGATACAGGCCCGGCCACAGGAATGCCGTATGAAGGAATTGAAAACCTGCGGCCGGAAACACAACAGGCAGTCGAGGCTTTCATGGTCAAACGATCTTCGGCGCAACAATGAAACAAGGCCGCGCGCGTCAACAGAAATGCGCGGCCGCGAAATCGACACGCAACTAGGGCAAGCGTTGGCGTACTTCTTGGCCGCATCCGAAACCAATCTTGCGCCCCGCTGGTATCAGCAGCTCTGCGCAATGGAGTAAACATATGCTTATTGTCTTAGGTCTCTATTTCGGAGTGATCTGGTTGGTGTTTTCCAAGCTGGGGCTGCTTCCATGGAACCGGTTCTGGAAATCTGTCGTCTATGGGGGTGCCGCAATCATTGCTCTGGTTGTAATCGGTGCCCTCAACCACACCACACCGACAGGGCCTGTTTCGGTGCAAGGCGTTGCCACCAACATTGCCCCCAATGTGTCAGGTACTGTTGTTGACGTTTCGGTTCGCCCCAATGAGCGGGTTGCGAAAGAGGATCCGCTGTTCCGGATTGACGATACACCCTTTCGGATCGAAGTCGCCCGGCTGACAGCCGGTCTTGAAACTGCGCGTTCTGCGGCAGATCAGTTACAGTCCGATCTGGCAGCGGCGGAAGCCGACATTGAATCCCTCACCGCGCAATTGACCTTTGGCGTCCAGCGCCGTGACGACATTGTCGATCTTGAGAAGCGGGGGGCATCGACGACCTTCCAGTTGCAGGAAGCCGTGTCTGCCATCGATCAATTGTCCGCAAGCCTGCGCGCGGCCGAGGCGCGCAAAGCCGGTCTGGAGCGGCGGATTGCCGCCAAGATCGACGGCATTGATGCCGGCGTGGTCGAGGCTGAGCAGGCTTTGGCGCAGGCGCTTTGGAAGCTGGAACAAACAGTCGTGCGCGCGCCGGAAGACGGCTTTGTCACCGCCGTTTCTCTGCGTCCCGGAAATCGTGTATCTATCGCACAGGGGGCGATCTCTTTTGTTGTCCCCGATGACCGCCATCTGATCGCAAGTTTGCCCCAATCAAGTCGCATGAACGTTTCCGTCGGCGACCAGATCCGCCTTGCGCTGCGAATCCAGCCGGGCGGTGAAATACCTGGGACCGTCATATCGTTGCCCGTAGGAACGGCAGAGGGCGTTGTTGACTCGCGCACGGGCCTTCCTTCACTGCGCGATCTGGCTGGCGTGTCCAGCTATCCGGTGCTAATCGAAGTTCCGGACCAGATCAATATCGAAGATTTTCCATTCGGGACTTCCGGCACTGCGCTGGTGGTTACGGACAAGGCGGGCGCAATCGGTGTGTTGGCGGAAATCCTGTTCTGGATCACCAAAATGCTGAATTACATCTGAAATATTGGAGGGACGAGATGAAAACAGAACTGGCAATAAAAGGCGCGGGTTTGGCCTTGGTTGCGGCGTTTGGCACAACCGCTTCCGCGCAGCAAAGCGATTGGTCCCATGAAGCGACGATTTACCTTTTCATGCCTGAAACGGAAACGTCTATCGAGACCCCGTCAGGAACATTGGACGGCACGTTGAGTTTTTCTGACGCTCTGAGCAACCTGGATTTCGCCTTTATGGGCGCGTTTGCGGCGTCCAATGGGCGTTGGAGCCTGCTGGCTGACTACAATTATACAAATTTATCCTTCAGCAACAGTGGTGCCGGTCCGTCTGGATCCACTCTCGATACATCATTCACCACCCAGTTCCTAAGTGGGTACGTGGCCTATCGGGTCTATGAAGATCCTTCCGTTCAACTGGACATTGCCGGTGGTTTCAGATGGTTCAGCACCGAAACCAATTTCACACTAACGTCCGGTTCGGCACCTGGGCGCACGACCGTTGTGGACGACGATTGGGTAGACCCGGTCATTGGCGCAAGAATACGTTACGTTTTTTCCGACAAATGGACGGGAACCGGGTTCGTTGATTATGGCGGCTTCCGCAGTGACAGCGAAACGTGGCAGGTTCTGTTGACGGCAGATTATGCTATCAATGACAGATGGGTGATCCGTGGCGGATATCGCTATATCGCCTTCGACCATGAGATCGGCGGCAATGATTTCGAGTTCCATCAGTCCGGGCCGGTGATCGGGGCGACCTACCGATTCTGATTGATTGTAAACGAATATTGTCTTCGGCTTTGACTTGGTACGAGACGTCAGTCGGGGAGGCGTGCATGTTTGGTCGGTGCAAACTTTTTCTTACAAGTTGTTTGCTGCGTTCCGTGAGCGGGCGCTCCACCAACCATCCTGCTTTTGCCGGTGTGATGAAGGGCTGCAAATCTGGTGGCGCGGGTAAACGCGGAACGGGTCGCAACCGATCTGCTGTCGGATTGGCCGCCTGATCCGGTATCCAGGCGGCCCTGCCTGTCAGAACCAGCGACCAATGGCCGTGACGGATGGCGCCAAGGCTGCCGCATCTGAGACCGCGGAGAAGACAATGAATGTCGATTGGGACGACGAAGGTGTATCAAACCCGGTAAAACGGGTTGCAATGCCTCCGGTACCGTTCAGGTTCGGGGGCGTCGAAAAGTCAGCCGGAAAATCCCAGGTTATTGGGCCGTTTTTGAAAAGAGCACCCTCAGCAGTCGTGCAGGCCACGGGCGCAAGAGTGGCCGTACAGATCTGAGTGCCGTCGGCAAACCGCACATAATCTCCGTTGGCATTGCTGCCGCGCTCAATGACAGCGCCGGTCGGAACACCTGCGTTTTCCGCCACCGTTCCAAGAAGGTTTCCAGGGCCGTATCCGTAGTCGGCGCGCATCAGTCGGCCCGAAGTCGTGTCGCTGGCCACCGCCTGAACAGCTGCCCCCGACACGGTTCCGGCTACGGGATCAAAGGTCATCGCTTCAGTCCAATTGCCGCCGTCAGGAGACACTTTGATGGAAAATCCGGTTGTGCCAGACAGTCCCATTTCCGCGTGACCCGTCCAGTTCGATTGGAACAACAGCGACGCGGTATCACCTGCGCTGGCTTTGTTGATCTTCAGCTGATGCCCGCCGCCTTCGTGGCTCAGCAAGGTCGCCGGGCTGCGAACGGATAAACGGTTCGTACTGTCTGAATTGGTCGCGACCCCGACTCCGTCCAGGTTCTGCGTGCTGACTGGAAGGGGGGCCCAGGCTGTTCCTGTCCAGTATTTCAGATCTCCGGCCGCTTCATCCCAGGCGCGCCAGCCAATGTCGGGGGTCACAAAATGCCAGGCGTTGTCCAGCCAGGCGGCAAGTTCACCGGCATGTCCTGTCCAGTCCCCGGTCGGGTTGGCTCCAAGGGCATGAACTTCGCCTTGCTCGGGGACAACAGGAGGTGTCCCGGAATCTGTGGACCGTACCGAGAGTTGCACGACCAGATCGAGCTGTCTCAGGGCTTCGTTGTGGGTAACGTGTTTTTGCGCTTGAGCCGGTTGCAGCAAAGGCAGGTTCAATCGGGGGGATGTTTGTGACACGGGGGGTCCTCCTGTGGCGTCGGTCCGAAGCTTCGGTTGCGCGCTACCCTGCCGCAAAGCGCGTCAATCCTGTCTGACCGGGCCGACCGCCCAGGGAAGATTTTGGTAAGATTCTGATGTCTGCGGAGAACCCGCCGATAGGCGTTCCCGTGCAGAGCAATGCCCGGGAATCAATCTCGGGCGTAGATGTCGTCGTATCGGATGATGTCGTCTTCACCCAGATAGGTGCCAGTCTGAACTTCGATCAAAACCATGGGAACTTTCCCGGGGTTTTCCATTCGGTGTGTCGCTCCCAGTGGGATATAGACGGATTGGTTTTCGGTTACCAAACGCTCCTGATCATCGATAGTGACCTTGGCCGTGCCTTCAACCACGATCCAATGCTCGGAACGATGATGGTGAGATTGCAGGCTGAGCGACGCACCGGGATGCACATGGATGCGTTTGACCTGAAACCTGTCTCCGATCACAAGGCTTTCGAACCAGCCCCACGGACGATGATCCACCGGCAGGGATTCTGCCTGCTTCGCCCCCTTGGCCTTCAGCGCTGCAACGGCCTGTTTCACGTCCTGGGCCTTGTCCATGCTCGCGACCAGAACCGCATCGGGCATCGCAATGGCAATTACGTTTTCCAAACCCATTGCCACGACTTCCTGTGCCGGAGACTCGGACCGTATCAGTGCATTGCGGCAGTCGATTGCTGTTACTTCTCCGTTGGTCGCCACACCGTCTTCATCGGGGTTCGACAGCTCTTGGACCGCGGTCCAGCTTCCGACATCGGACCAGCCAGCGGAATAAGGCACCACGCTCAGGTTCAGGGCCTTTTCCATCACTGCATAGTCTATCGAAATGTCTTCCACACCTGCCCATGCCGCCGGGTCCAGTCGAAGAAATCCCAAATCCGTTTTTGCCTCGGCTACGGCCTTTTGAACCGGCGGGATCAGTTCGCTCGCGTGCTGTTCAAAAGCTGCAAGGATATCGCGAACTGCAAACAGGAAGATCCCCGAGTTCCAAAGATAGCTGCCATCCGACAGCATAGCCTCGGCCGTTTTCCGGTCAGGTTTTTCCACAAAACGATCCAATGGGACAGCTTCTTGGGACGTATCCGGCGGATGGCGGAGTTTGAGATAGCCGTATCCGGTTTCCGGGTGCGTTGGAGTGATGCCGAAAGTTACCAGATCGCGCCGTTCACTTATTGCCCGTACGCCTTCGGCGACGGCTTGATGAAAGGCGTCCATGTCCGGAACCACGTGATCAGACGGCGCCACCAGCATGATGCCATCCGGATCTCGCGCCGTCAGATACAAGGCTGCAGCAAGAACAGCGGGGGCGGTGTTTCGACCTTCGGGCTCGATCAGAATTGGGCCGGGGTCAATTCCGACGGCCATCAATTGTTCCGGGACAATAAAGCGAAAAGCCTCGTTGGTCAGAACAAGTGGCTTTGCATACGGGGCCTGAGAAGGGCCGAGCATCCGTTCCGCGCAATTCTGCAACAGGCTTGTTTCACCGACCAGAGGAACGAATTGCTTGGGATAGCTTTTGCGCGACAGGGGCCACAAACGTGTTCCCGAACCACCGCAAAGAATGACGGGGTAGACTGTATTGGTCATGCACGTGCCTTCGAATTGCGGGTGACTGACAGTATTGCCATGTTTTTGATCAAGTAAAACAATCTGTGACTACTGAGCAGCTTTCCCCGTGGCGACAATGTCATTCAGATATTGGCTCAGATCATCGCGCAGGTCTTCGCGGGCAAGAGCAAAAGCAACGGTGGCTTGCAAAAAGCCTGATTTTGAACCGCAATCAAAACGCTGACCATCGAATTTATAGCCGTAGGCCGGCACTCCGGCGGCAATGTCCTGGGCGATGGCGTCGGTCAGCTGGATTTCGCCGCCGCTTCCGGTTTTTTTTGCGTTGAGGTTGTTCAAAACGGACGGCCGAAGCACGTACCGGCCGATGACTGCCAAATTGGATGGCGCTTCTGATGGGTCAGGCTTTTCAACCATGCCTCGGGTGGGGACGACGGACCCGATATTGTCGCCAACATCGAGCACGCCGTAAGAGCTGGTCTTTTCCTTCGGAACTTCCATCGCCGCGACCATGTTGCCACCGGTGTCTTCGTAGGCCTCGATCATCTGTTGCAGACAGGGTTTGTCGGCGGCGATGACGTCGTCAGGCAGCATGACGGCAAATGGTTCATCGCCGATCAGCCGCCGGGCGCACCAGACCGCGTGTCCAAGCCCCAGAGCTTTGTGCTGGCGGATATAAGCGATCGCGCCGCTTTCCATATTCGTTTTGTTCAGCACGTCCAGAAGTTTGTTTTTGCCTTTGGCTTTCAGCTCCTGCTCCAGCACCAGGTTGTGGTCGAAATAGTCTTCCAGCGCGGATTTCCCGCGTGACGTTACAAAAATGAATTCCTTGATCCCGGCTGCACGGGCTTCGTCAATTGCGTATTGCACCAATGGACGATCCACCAGCGTCATGATTTCTTTTGGAACGGATTTTGTCGCTGGCAAAAAACGCGTTCCCATGCCCGCTACAGGAAAAACCGCTTTGGTAACTTTGCGTGTCATGGTGCCTCTCAATTATCAAGTTTTGCCAGCAGAGCAGGAAATGTCCGGAATGTCCTCATAGGCCGCAATGCCCTGTCAATCAATGATGCCTGATGGATCAGGCTGCTATCAGTCAAATCGTGCCACCTTGCCAGGGAGGAGTCAAAAGTCCGCTCTGATGCGGTATCCATACTTAATTTGCGTACCATGAGCTTGGATCATTGGCTGACTGCACGGTGAAGAGCGGGATATATCGCATTGGTCGATCACGAAAAATTCATAGGCTTGTTCTTCGCGGCGTATCTTGCAGATCACGAGGTTCCCCGAACCGACCCGACTGTGTTGCCGCACCGCGTATCGTGTTATTTTTGCGTGGTTTTCCCAACCGGAAACCGCGACCCGCCCAAAGCAGCCCACAACCCTCATTTTCGGAAGCACGGGGTCTGAAGGACATACCGCGTCAAAGGGTGCAGACGGACAGAGTTTCTTACTTCCACAAGGGCGGCTGACCGCCTTGTTCAACGCATCCGAGTTTTTGATTTTCCCTTTTAGAGTTTGTTTTCGAATGGGCAACAATTGTTACGAGGTTCCGTTGATAGGTTCTGGAAGCGCCTGATTGTTGCACATTGGATCGATGAGCCGGCCGGGTGTCAGAGTCGGCTGAACAACTTGGTTTGCCTCACGGGGCCAGGCTTGTTTTCATCAGCGCATCCGGAAAGCAGGTCTGTTCGATGCCCAGGGTCTCTTGCCATCGACCTATCGAACGACGCGTTTTGAACCCCGGCAGCCCATCGACCCCTCCGACATCATGCCCTTTCTGTTCCAACGCCTGCTGCATCTTGGCGATATCAGATCTGTACAGCCCGCCGACCTTTCCCCAAGCGCCATTGAAATCGCCGATTCCGTATTGAATACGGTCGCCAACATGGCCGACAAACAAGGCATACAGGTCGCTTTTGTTGTATTCCTTCAGAACGTAGAAGTTTGGCGTGACCAGAAATGCCGGACCATGTCGTCCTGCGGGCATCATCAAGTACCCGTCACCACGCAGCTCATGGGCTGGAAAGGGTTTGCCCGAGACGCGACGTATCCCCATCTCAACCCAGTCCTGAATAGGTCGCCCCTGATCGGGGCCTTCCAAAGCGCAAGAGACATTTTGGGGTACGACAACCTCGAACCCCCAGTCCCGTGCGGTGACCCAGCCGTGTTTCATGAGGTAGTTTCCGATTGACGCAATCGTATCTTCGGGTGACCCCCAAATATCAGCCGCTCCGTCGCCGTTGCCGTCGGCAGCATAGGACAAATAGTTGGACGGCATGAACTGAGGCTGACCCAAAGCGCCAGCCCAACTGCTTTTCATTTGCCGGGCGGGCTGGTGCCCTGCTTCTGCGATTTGCAGCGCGGCAACAAGCTCGGCTGTGAAATAGTCTGCCCGGGTGCTCATGAAAGCCTTGGTCGACAGTACCCGGAAAGCATCATGTCGGATCGGAACCTGTCCGTATCCGCTCTCTCTTCCCCAGATCGCCAGAATAATGCGGGCAGGAACGCCGGTTTCAGCTTCGACCGCCGCCAGAGTTGCGGCATGGCGCCGTGCCATTTTCCGTCCTGCCGATGTTGCGCCTTGTACCGACCCCGGATTGAAATAGCGACCGGGTGAGCCAAACTCGGCCTGCTTCTGGACCTTGGGCGTTTTGCGCGCGCTTCCCGGAGGCACCAGATCAGGCAATTTCCAGTCAAGGGTCACGCCGGAAAGGGCTGCTTGCATCGTCTCGCGTGTCACACCTTTGGCCTTTGCCCGAGGCCAAATGGTTTCTTGCAACCACGACTGAAACTGGCGTTCGATCGCCGCACGATCCTGTGCCAACAAGGGCTGAAAGAGCAGGATGAACCCGAAAGAGAATACCAGAATACGCATCGTCATTTTGTCTGTCCCGGTTGGGATTGCAAGTCAACGGGAAGATGCCGCAATGGCTTGGGCCCATTTACCCGAAGTTGAATCGGGATAGACTTGGGCAATTGGTGGTTTGAAAAACTCTTGAGAAAATTCACGCACTTGTCGATAGTCGAATGATATTTTGTTTGAGGAAGGGGCAGTCAGTCATGGCACATGTAAAAACGCCCAATCCAATCCCTTTGCTTGCGATGGCGGTGATCCTGTTTGTGTCGATGCCGCACATGGTTTCCGCCAGCGACAGTTTAATGGATCCGCAAGGACCCATTGCCGCCATCCAGAAAACGCATCTGCTGCGGGCGACCGCTTTGATCATGGTGGCTGTTATCCCTGTGCTGATACTGGTACCGTTGATCGCGTTTCGTTATCGCCGCAGAAGGAACAGTCACGCAGCTTACCGACCGGATTGGGATTTTTCCGCGAAACTGGAATTCCTCATGTGGGGTGTGCCCGTTGTGATTGTGGCGCTCCTGTCGTTCTACCTTTGGAAGGCCACCCATCGGCTTGATCCATACGCGTCGGCGTTTGGTGAAGATCCGGCCTTGCGCGTGCAGGTTGTCGGGCTGGATTGGAAGTGGCTGTTCATCTATCCCGATCTTGGTATTGCCAGTGTGGGCGAGTTCGGCATTCCCACCAAAAAGCAAGTGGCTATGACGCTGACCACCGATACCGTCATGCAATCCTTCATGATCCCTGCGCTGGCGGGCCAGATTTACGCGATGCCGGGAATGACCACCCAACTGCATCTGGTCGCGGACGTCCCCGAGGTCATGCAAGGCGAGAACACGCAGTACAACGGGCGGGGTTTTACCAAACAGAAATTTCGTACCGTTGCCATGAACAGTGATGAATTTGAAAGCTGGGCCCAGAAAGTGCGCGAAAATGGTATCCGACTGGACCCGGAAACGTATCAGATGCTCGCGATGCGGACAGACAGGGATGAGGTGCAGGCGGCGCTGGGCACCGACAAGATGCCAAAGGACGCGCTGTACTTCACGATGGAACAAGATTTGTTTCAAACGATCCTGCACCGCTATCACAGCGGCAAAGCGCTGCCGGTTGATCAACAGCCGGGAACGGCATCCTTCGGGCAGGTGGTGCAGCAATGACGCCGTCCTATTCAGGATTCCTCGGCCGCCTCGACTGGGATGCGCTTCCGATCACAGGGTTGATCCAGAACCCGAACGCGAATGAGATCGTTGCCAACGCCGCGGCCGCAATCGTCTTGGTTGGCGTTGTCGTCGTGGTCAGCCTGCTCAGCTGGTTTCGGTTGTGGACGCCCCTCTGGCGCGATTGGCTGACCAGTGTTGATCACAAGAAGATAGGGATCATGTATGTCGTCTTTGCCATCGTCATGCTGGCGCGCGGCGTGTTGGAAGGCGTTGTCATGCGCGCGCAGCAAGCCGCGGGCCCGGGCGACGGGTTCCTGGAAGCCGAACATTTCGCCGAGCTGTTCAGCACCCATGGCACGATCATGATTTTCTTTGTCGCGGTGCCTTTTGTCTTTGGTATCGCGAACTATGTCGTTCCGCTGATGATCGGGGCGCGGGATGTGGCGTTCCCTCGCTTGAACCAGATCAGTCTGGGCCTGACGGTGTCTTCCGGTATGATGCTTATGGTTTCGCTGGTCGTGGGGCGGTTCTCGACCGGTGGCTGGACGGCCTACCCGCCTTATACCGGGGCCGCCTTCAATCCGGGCGTTGGGCCGGACTACTGGATCTGGGCGATCGTTGTATCGGGTATCGGCACGACGCTTACCGGTATCAATTTTGCCGTTACGATCTACAAGATGCGCGCGCCGGGCATGACCTTCATGCGGCTGCCGATGTATTGCTGGACCATCATATGCAGTTCGATCCTGATCGTCTTTGCCATGCCGCCGCTGGGCGTCGCGGCGCTTTTGCTGGCCGCGGACCGCTATTTGGACTTCCACTTTTTCACCAATGACCTCGGCGGCAACATGATGAACTATGCCAATCTGTTCTGGCTGTTCGGCCACCCCGAGGTTTACCTGCTGGTTCTGCCTGCCTACGGCATCTACTCCGAAGTTTTTGCGACTTTTTCGGCCAAGAGGCTCTACGGCTACAACTCGCTCGTCATCGCCACGATGTCGATCGCGGTTCTGTCGTTTACCGTCTGGCTGCACCACTTCTTCACCATGGGGCAGAGCGCCCTGATCAACGCCGTTTTTGGTATCGCAACCATGCTGATCGCCATTCCCACCGGTGTAAAAGTCTATGACTGGATGGCGACTTTGTGGCGGGGGCGCATCCGGTTCTCGGTGCCGATGCTGTATGGTTTGGCATTTTTGATGTTGTTCGTGATTGGTGGCCTGAGCGGGGTGATCCTGGCCAATCCGACCGTGGATTATCAGGTACACAATACGCTGTTCCTGGTGGCCCACTTCCACAACGTACTGTTGCCGGGTGTGCTGTTTGGACTTTTGGCCGCCTATAACTACTGGTTCCCCAAGGCTTTCGGCTTTCGCCTGAACGAGTTCTGGGGCCGCGTCACGGTTGCCCTCTGGACCATAGGATTTTTGTTGACCTTCATGCCGCTTTACTTCGTCGGGCTGATGGGGATGCCGCGCCGTTCTTTCAGCTATGATGACCCATCTTTCCATCCCTTCATGGTGGTGGCGATCGTCGGGGCGCTGGTGATTACCTGCGCGTTGTTCTCGGTTCTGATCCAACTTTGGGTCAGCATCCGTGACCGCGAAAAGACCCGTGTTCCCGTTGGAGATCCATGGGATGGACGGACGTTGGAATGGTCTGTTCCGTCGCCGCCGCCGCCGTACAACTTTGCGATCATCCCAACCGTTACGGACCGGGATGATTTTGCGGCAGCAAAGGAAAAGGGGGCAGCCTACCCAACGCCCGACGCCTATGAAGATATCGATTTGCCGCGCAATACAGGCATTGGGTTCGTTCTGTGTGTCATGAGTGGTATCTGGATGTTCGCGCTGGTCTGGTGGATCTGGTGGTTGGCTGCATTGATGACGGTTCTGATGATCCTGGCGGTGATCGTCTGGACGTTCGACGACAGTACCGAGCTGACCATACCGGCGGAAGAAGTGCGCAAGGATCACGAAGCCTGGCTTGCATTGGTTCACGGTGAAAAGGCGGTGGATCGCGATTTCGAGACGTCTTCGGAAAATCGCGGCCTCGCCCGCCCCGATCTGGAGGCGGTGACATGAAGCGCGCGCCCACCCACAGCTATCCGGGTATCAACCTGGGGGAACGTCACGCGAGTGCTGACAAGGCGACCGAGGTCGTCACCTTCGGGTTCTGGATCTTTTTGATGAGCGACCTGGTCTATTTCGGCCTGATGTTTGCGATTTACATCACGATGATCGATGCACAGGCCGGTGGTCCCGGCCCGCACGAGCTGTTTGATCTCAAAAGCGTCTTTGCGCAGACGCTCATCCTGTTGACAAGCAGTCTGACGGTTGGCCTTGCCATGCTGGCGCTGAAATACAATCTGCCGCGCGCTCGTATTGTCTTGTGGTTTGGCGTCACGCTTTTTCTGGGCATCAGCTTCCTGGTGCTAGAGGTGCGTGATTTCATGGCCATGGCGGAACAAGGTGGCATTCCGCAGCGCAGCGGTTTCTTGTCGGCTTTCTTCGGACTTGTTCCGCTGCATGGCTTGCACGTCGCCGCTGGGTGCTTGTGGCTGATCGTTCTGGGTATCCAGTTGCGTGTGAAAGGGATGACGGACGTCATTATATCGCGCGTGGTACGGTTAGCCCTGTTCTGGCATTTTCTGGACCTGATCTGGATCGGGATCATCACCATCGTTTATTTCGGAGGCCTGACCTATGGATAAGCGCTCTGAAATGCACCGTCGCGAGCGTCGGCGCTATGTGATCGGATACGGTGGTTCGCTGCTGTTGACTTTTGCGACCTTCGGCGTGGCCCATCTGTTTGGGATCGAAACCCCCGGTGTTTACCTGACAATTGGATTGCTGGGTCTGGCCCAACTTGTTCTGCAACTTGTTTATTTCCTGCACATCGATCGCCGGCGCAGCAGCCGCGAAGACCTGCATCTGGTTCTGTTTTCCACGATGGTTCTGTTGATCATGATTTTTGGAACGGTCTGGGTGCTGGGCAATCTGGCAATACGAATGCACATGCATGTGATGTGATGCTCATGGGTCGTGTGCAGAAAGGGATATGAGAATGAAGCCACTCAAAATCGCAGCCGTGGCTTTGATACTTGCAGCAATTGCAGTCGGTCTTGTTCTGTTCTGGAGGCACGAAGAGCGCTACCCGTCCACTCAGGATGCATATCTGGGCGCGAACATCATCTATGTCGCTGCACAGGTGACAGGGCAGGTGGCCGATGTACATGTGATCGAAAACCAGCCCGTGAAAAACGGCGATCTGCTTTTCACGATCGACGACACTCAATTCAAGGCTTCTGTGGATGCAGCCAAAGCCAATCTGGATAGTGCGATACAACAGGCCAAATCCTATTCCACACAGATTGCGGCGGCAGAGGCTTCGGTGGACAGCGCCCAATCGGCCTACAATACTGCATTGAAGAGTTTTGAACGTGCAAAAGCCCTGTTCGCATCAGGCGATGTCGCACAGGCATCGCTGGATCAGACGGCATCGGATTTCGCCCAAGCCTCTGCAAGGTTGACGACCAGCCAGTCCAGCCTTTTGGCACTGAAAAGCGGGTTGCAGGCAAAACAGGATGATATCCTGTCTGCGCGGGCACAACTTGAAATTGCGCAAACCAACCTTGCCTGGACCAAGATCCATGCTGCGGCCGACGGATGGATCGCCAATCTGACTCTTCGACCAGGATCCTCGGTGTCCGCCAATGCCCCGCAATTCTCGATTGTCGAATCGTCCGATTGGTGGGTGGACGCGAACTTCAAAGAGACCGCATTGGCGCGCATTCGTCCGGGGCAGCCGGTCACAATACGTGTCGATATGCTCCCCGGAACGACGCTTACAGGTAAGGTGGCGTCAATCGGGCGAGGGTCTGGGGACACGTTTTCCTTGTTGCCCTCGGAAAACGCGAGCGGGAATTGGGTCAAGGTCACCCGGCGATTTCCGGTTCGGATCGCGCTTGACCCGACCGATGCGCCCTTGCGTGTCGGAGGCAGCAGCAAAGTTGTCGTAGATACAACAGGTCCGGTGGACGACAAATGACCCCTGTGGCGTCCGGCCATGTGAACATGGTGATCGTGATCGCCGTTGTTCTCAGCGCCATTCTGGAAGTCCTGGACAGTACGATTGTCAATGTGGCGTTGCCGCATATCCAGGCCGCATTCGGGGCGACGACCGATCAGGCGACATGGATTCTGACCAGCTATATCGTTTCCGCGGTGGTCATCATGCCGTTGACAGGGTTCGTCGCCCGACGCGTGGGCCGACGACGGTTGATCCTGACGGCGGTGACTGGTTTTGCCGTCATGTCGATGATGTGCGGCATGTCCTGGAGCCTTGAGGTCATCGTTGCCTTTCGGCTGGCTCAGGGCATGTTCGGCGCTTTCCTGATCCCTTTGTCCCAGTCCATTCTATTTGATGCCTTCCCGCGGGAAAGGCGCGGACAGGCAATGGCCATCTTCGGTCTGGGCGTCGTGGTGGCGCCGGTACTGGGGCCAACGGTCGGTGCAATCCTGACCGAATATTTTTCCTGGCGGATGGTCTTCTTTGTCAATGTTCCTGTGGCGGCCCTTGCGCTGCTTCTGCTGGCCGGAGAATTGCCGGAAGACAAAACCGAGGAGGTTCAGATCGATTGGAAAGGCCTTGCTCTGCTGGCTATTGGAATCGGGTGCCTTCAATTCGTTCTGGATCAAGGCGAGACACTGGACTGGATGTCGTCCCGCGTCATCCAGGTGGCTGTGATCGCAGCAGTTATCGGGGCGTTTGGTTTCATTTTTCACGCGTTGACCTCACGCAATTCGGTTGTGGACCTGCGTCTGTTCGCAGACCGAAACTTTGCCCTGTGCAATCTGATCATCGCGGGTTTTGCCGTGTCTCTGTTCGGGGGCATCGCGATTTTGCCGACGCTTGTTCAAAGTCTGCTGGATTTCCCAGTCATCGCGTCGGGCCATCTGTTCATTCCGCGTGGCCTGACCGCAGGGCTGTCCATGGTTCTGACCGGCGCAGTTCTGGTAAACCGCTTCGATCCGCGCCTGCTGGCGGGCATCGGCCTGTTGCTGACAGCAATAGGGAATTTCATGATGGGGGCCATCAACCTCAATGCCGGTTTTTGGGAGCTCGCATGGCCGGGGGCCATCAGCGGCCTCGGGATGGGTCTTGTGTTCGTGCCCATGTCGATACTGGCTTTCGAGAGCATCAGTAAAGGCCGGCAGGACGAAGCTTCTGGTCTGTTCAACGTGACAAGGCAACTGGGGTCGTCGGTTGGCATCTCGCTGGTCGGCACCTGGGTTGTACGCGGGTTGCAGACCAATACGGCGGTGCTCAGCCAGAATGTGACGCCCTACAACCCCGCGGCCCAGGCGTATCTGAGCCCGCTTGGCCTTGCGCCGGACAGCGCTGAAGGTGCTGCCATTCTGGGCCAGGAAATCATGAAGCAGGCCGAGATGATTTCCTATTTGACCGTATTCAACAATCTGGGTCTGCTTGCCTTGGCGACAATTCCATTGCTTTTCTTTTGTCGCGCTCCGAAGCCCGGGTCACATGTTGCCGCTCATGTGCATTAGCGCGTCAAGGTCAGCCCAAGCCACAGGGCGAACCAGCACAGCACCAGGCTGATCAGGATATTGCCAGCTGCCAGAACCAGAGTGCGCTCGCGCCGAAGTTCAAGAGATTGATAGGCAAAGCTGGAAAACGTGGTGAACCCGCCGCAGAATCCAAAGACCAGCCGTCTTTGATCCTCGGGAATGTCGACAGGGCCGCCCAGATAGCCGATCCAGATTCCCAGCAGCAGGCTGCCCAATACATTGACGATCAACGTCGAAAAGGGCAAATCGTGCGGCACTTTCAAAGCCAGCCAATGACGCAGGACCGCCCCCAGGCCTCCGCCCAGTCCGAACATCGCATGAAGATAGAGGTCATTCATGACGGTGACCTCTCGGAATGAAAATGGTTGCCCAGCTTCTCTCCGACCAGGGCAGCGCCAATGCCTAACGCGACTTCCAACCCGACAGCAAGCGGCACGGCCCAAAGATCACTTTCGGTAATACGTTCCAGATCAGCTACAAAAGATGAAAAGGTGGACAACCCACCACAAAATCCGACCGCGCCCAGATGCAGAACATGCGCGTGCACCTTGTGACGTATTGAATACAGCCACCCCAAGACGAAACAGGCCGCCACGTTAATGCCGAAGGTCGACGTGAGGAAACTGAGGCCGGGGATTTCCAGCGCGAAAACTTCGCGCAACAACGATCCCAGCGCTCCTCCGGCAAAGACGGCGAGAAACATAAGGCTCTTTCGGTCGCGTCGGGGTTGGGAATGCGTCTTTGTCAAGTGT
Source organism: Ruegeria sp. HKCCSP346 (assembly GCF_017872595.1). Taxonomy (NCBI): domain Bacteria; kingdom Pseudomonadati; phylum Pseudomonadota; class Alphaproteobacteria; order Rhodobacterales; family Roseobacteraceae; genus Ruegeria; species Ruegeria sp. HKCCSP346. The sequence continues at coordinate 71,450 of NZ_JAEDOT010000005.1, read as the reverse complement.
ATGCCTGTCGCCTTCTGGTATGCGTGGCATATCCACTGGCGACACCCTGTTCAACTGTTGAGCCACCGTAACGCACTTTCACGTTTTCGTCTTTGGGCGGATAAATTCCCTCGAAAGCTTGCAATTAAAAATCAATCTGTTTCACGTTGAGTGCTGTTGGAACGCGCAACTACCGGTCGGAAACATGAGGAGACAGGAACATGATTGTACGCAGGATCTACTATTTTCTGAGCTATGTCTGCCTGCCGCTCGTGTTGCTGTTGGGGTTCTTCTGGCCACCCGTACATTGGCTTTTGGTCATCTTGGTGCCCTACGCGGTCATCGGCCTTTACGATGTTTTGACTACCAAGCACAATGTGCTGAACAACTATCCGGTTCTGGGGCATTTCCGGTACATGCTTGAATTCGTCAGCCCGGAAATTCGACAGTATTTCGTTGAAACCAACGAAAGCGGCCGACCTTATAACCGGATCGTACGCGGCCTGGTTTATTCCCGCGCCAAGGGCCAGATGGATACGCAGGCCTTCGGAACACAATACGACATAAACGAGGTCGGATATCACCGCGCAAATCATTCGCTTGCGCCCAAGCACGTGGACAAAAGCGAAGATCGCGTCATGTTGGGCGGGCCACAATGCACAAAGCCTTACAGCGCCTCGCGTCTCAATGTTTCGGCGATGAGCTTCGGCGCCCTGAGCGCCAACGCCATCCGCGCGCTGAACGGCGGGGCAAAGGATGGAGGTTTCGCCCACAATACCGGTGAAGGCGGGTTGTCTCCTCACCATCTGGCCGAAGGCGGCGATATCATCTGGCAGATTGGGACGGGCTATTTTGGATGTCGAACGCCGGAAGGCGGGTTTGACAAGGACAAGTTCGCCGAAAAGGCCACAAAGGATGTGGTCAAGGCAATCGAGATCAAGTTGTCCCAAGGTGCCAAGCCTGCGCATGGGGGCGTTCTGCCCGCTGCCAAGGTCGATGCTGAAATTGCCGAAATCCGCGGGGTGCCCGAGCATCAGGATGTGATTTCCCCCCCAACTCACAGCGCTTTTGACGGGCCCTCGGGGTTGATGCACTTCGTTCAAGATCTTCGCGAAATGTCCGGCGGCAAACCTGTCGGCTTCAAATTGTGTATTGGCAAACCTTCCGAGTTCATGTCGATCTGCAAGGCCATGCTCGAGACAGGGATTTTGCCGGACTTCATCACCATTGATGGATCAGAAGGGGGTACAGGCGCGGCCCCGGTCGAGTTCACCAACCGTCTGGGTATGCCCCTGAACGAGGCGCTGATTTTCGCAAACAATTGCCTGCGTGGCGTTGGGCTTCGCGACAAGATCCGGATCATTTGCGCGGGCAAAGTGGCGACCGGATACGACATGGTCGAGAAATTCGCGCTTGGTGCGGATATGTGCAACGCGGCACGGGCGATGATGTTTGCGGTGGGCTGCATTCAGGCCTTGCATTGCAACACCAACCGTTGCCCGTCCGGGGTCGCCACCCAGGATCCCGTTCGCGGGCGCGCTGTGAACATCCCGCAAAAGCGGCGGCGCGTTCACCGGTATCACGACGCAACACTCGAAAGTTTCCGCGAACTCTTGGGTGCGATGGGAAAGGAAAAAGTGTCCGAGCTGCATCCACGCGACATTTTGCGGCGCACGGCGGACGAGCATGAGCGAACCTATGGTGACCTCTACACCTATCTGGAGGATGGTGCGCTGCTGGCAGGTGTTGTGCCCGAGGAATTCGCGGCGGATTGGGAACGCGCTTCGGCATCTCGTTTCTGAGACCCGATCCGTTAACAACCGTTTACCCAGAACAGGTGTGGGCGAACTGCGCCCGCACTTACTGTTTTGACATGTGGCTTAACTCAACTGGGGTTCTATCTGGGATTGTTGGCCACATGCGTGCTGATCCTGCGAATGCTCCATTCAACAGAATCTCGCATCGCGCGCCCCAAGGCCAAATCAAACGCTTTGATCAGATCTGATGTCTGGTCGCTTGCGGCAACGACATTTTCCTGAAACGAATTCGAAGCGATGATCTTGTCGTCGTATTCATCGATGACCTTGATGTTCATGCGCACTTCGATACGGATTTTATCTCCGTTCTCGGGGTCCGCGACAACAATCCCCTGAAACTCGCGCAGGTCCGGTGCGATCACGTAATCAGCACGCAGACCGACCGTTGACCGGCCAACGGCAGCGACTTTGCCAGAATTCTCAAAGCTTTCGATCAACAGCGTCTGAACGATCAGGGGTGCGCGATCCACCCAACGTGCCCGCGGCAAATACTGAACCTGTAACGGGGTGGGCTGAATGGCGATCTGATCCGTATTCACAGCGGCGGTTGCTGTTGGTTCTTCAACTACGATCTGTTTTTGTATTCGCGGCAACGCCGACGAAAATGTGCTTTTGGGTGTCAACAGATACAGATCGTTGGGTTTCGCGGCTTGTTTCAAAGTGCCCAAACCGGCACATCCACCGACCAATGCAAACGTCAGAATTGCAATTGCAGGCTTGATCATTGACGGAACTCCGATGCTTGGGTGCCCAGCAGAAACCGCGCAGGATCACGTTCGACCTTGTCCACCAGACGGTCGAGGCTGATTACCAGGCGTTGGGATTCTTCGACGAAGCGAATAAATTGCGGCAGACCCACCCGCAAGAAGTCTGACACCTGCCGGCGGTTGGTCTGAACGATGCCGTCAATTGTCCCCAGCAGCTCTGACGCAGAGTTCGAAGCGCTCAGGACATCGTCTGAAATCTGATCGATCTTACCGGTAATGTTCGAGACTGTTTCGGTGATCTGGTTGGCCGCCTTCCGGATATCTTCCGCTACGGGCGCCACGTCTTCTTCCATGACGCGGTTGGCCGATTCAAAGGCCGTTTCCGCCGAAGACAGCGCACCTTTGGCCGTGTCCATTGCAGATGTGATCGAACCAAGTGTCGTGTTGGCGTTCAACACGGTCTCGTTCACGATCCCCAGCGTGACGCTGCCTTCGTCCGACAAGAGGGTCAACCGTTCGGCCAGTTGCGACCCGCGTTCGATGAAAGGTCGAACGTCCTGCTGCAAGATGCGGTCTGCCGTTTCGATCGTCGTTTTCGCTTCGTCCAGCGCAGCCCTGGCTGACTCGGACGCGGACTTGACCGAATTGAGCGTGTCCGTGCCGGTCTTGAGGGTCGTATCCGCCGTTTCGATCAAAGGGTCCAGACGTTTTGAAAATTCACCAATATTCTTGGCTGCACTGCCTATGTCGCTGGCCACGGATTCAAAGCTTGTCAATGTTTTGTCCAGCCGGCCAGTCGCAGAGGCAAGGTTGTCCAGAATGCTGCTCACGGCTTGCCGGTTCTTGTCGTCGACGACCTTGTTCAGGCTTTCCAGAAGTGTAACGGCCTCGTCCAGCACTTTTGGTGCGCCTTCAAATAATGACTGGATGGTGCTGCGCTTGCTTTTGATCACGCTGTCCTGCGGCAATCTTTCGGCAGTAGGCGACCCGCCAGTAAGTTCAACGTAACCGACGCCGGTAACACCCAGCGATTGAAGCTGGGCGATCGTTTCTTCGGTGATCGGAATATCTGCATCCACTTCTATTCGCACGCGAACCTTGGACGGATCGTCCTCGTCCAGGTTCAGAGAGATCACCTGCCCAACAGGAAGGCCGTTGAAATTCACTCCGCCCGCCGCCGAAAGCCCCGAGACGTTATCGAACAATACATCGTAGTAAGCGTATTGCCGGGTCACTTCGAATTTCGCCAACCACAGGAAAAAGCCGAATACACCCAACAGTCCCGCAAGGGTGAACGCGCCGATCAGGATGTAATTTGCTCTGGTTTCCATCGCCTTTACCTGTCCTGACCCTTCTGTTGCGCCGCGCGGGCGCGGGGGCCTGTGAAATATTCCTGCACCCAAGGATGATCCACTTTGGTCATATCCTCAATCGGACCTTCAACCAGCACGCGTTTTTCTGCAAGCACTGCAATTCGGTCACAGATGGCGTAAAGGCTGTCCAGATCATGGGTGACCATGAAAACAGTCAACCCAAGTGCCTGCTGCAATTCGCCGATCAATTCATCATACGCAGCCGCGCCAATCGGGTCCAATCCGGCAGTCGGTTCATCCAGAAAAACGATTTCGGGATCAAGCGCCAGTGCCCGTGCAAGCGCCGCGCGCTTTCGCATGCCGCCTGACAGCTCCGATGGAAATTTGCCGCAACTCAGCTGGGGCAGACCCACAAGGCTGATCTTCAACGCACCCAGAGATTCCATCAGTTTTTCACTGATGCCCGTATGTTCTCGCAGTGGGGCCATCACGTTTTGCAATACGGTCAGCGATGAAAACAGCGCACCGTCTTGAAAGGCCACGCCCCAGTGGCGTTCGATCCTGCGGCGTTCCTCTTCGGGACCGTTCAGGACATCCACTCCCAACACTTCTATACTGCCAGCAGCAGGTTTGTTCAGACCCACAATTGTACGTAGCAAGACGGATTTTCCGGTTCCGGACCCGCCAACAATGCCCAGAACCTCGCCGCGCCAGACATCAAGGTTCAGATCGTCATGAACCACCTGCGTTCCGAATTGGTTTCTGAGACCGCGAACGCGGATCACGGCGTCACGCTGTGCTGCGTTCTGTTCCGTTTCGTGTTGCGTGCTATCGTTCATGTCAGATTCCGATTTCGGAAAAGAAAATCGAAAACAATGCGTCGATTGCAATCACCATGAAAATGGATTGCACTACCGAGGCGGTTGTACGCTGCCCCACACTCTGGGCCGACCCTTTGACCTGCAAGGCCTGCCAGCATGCTGTGACCCCGATGACCAGCGCAAAGAATGGTGCCTTGATCAACCCAACCGCAAGTTGCCAGACATCGGTGTTTTCTTTCAAACGGGTGACAAACATGCCAGGGCTTACGCCCAGATCGATCCAGCTCATCAGCGCGCCGCCGAAGAGGCCGGCAACATCTGCGACAAAGCCAAGAATGGGCAGCATGATCAGCAACGCCAAAACACGTGGAATGACAAGAACCTCGATCGGGTCAAGGCCCAGCGTCCGCATGGCGTCGATCTCTTCCTGTACTTTCATCGAACCGATCGAGGCCGTGAATGCCGAACCCGAGCGGCCGGCAACAATAATCGCGGTCAGCAAAATTCCCAGCTCTCGCAGAATCGAGATTGAAATCAGTTCGACCACGAAGATCTCGGCCCCGAACTGTTTCAGTTGTGTCGCACCCTGAAAGGCCAGCACGACACCGATCAGAAAACCCATCAGGGCCACGATGGGAAGGGCTTTGACCCCGGTTTCCTCCATATGAGTGACAAGGGCCGCTTTGCGCAGACGCCACGGCATGACCAGGGTCCGAAACAAGCGGTGCAGGGTGAGGCCCAGAAATTCGAGAATCGACAGGGTATCCTTCCAGGCTCCGAATGTGCCCTGACCCACATGTGCGACCCAGTCCAGAAATCCACGAGGGTCCTCAAGCTTGCCGGGTTTGTCCGGGATGCTGCGTGTCACCGTGTCTATCAGTGTCGCATGTGCGGGTTTCACACCTTGAAACTCCAGCGTGGCACCGTTTGACGTGAACCTCCGGCCCAGGTCCGCAACCAGCCAGGCTCCGCCCGTATCCAATGCTTCTATACCGGACAGGTCAATAACGACTTTGCCCCCGCAAGGTTGGACCGCAGCAAAATCACGCTCCACGGTTTGCAGGGATTGTGTGAGCAACTCACCAGAAATGCGCACTTGATTGCCGCTGGCGTCGCGCTCTGATGTGATCGTTGGCTGCGTCATGGTGCCATGTGAAGTAAAACATTCAATGTCTGCAATGACTTTGTGCCCTTTGAAGTGGTTTTTGCCGCAAAGGATGGCCTTGGCGTCACGCCGGACCATGAGTTGAAGCAAGCGTAACTGTAAACAGGGGTGTTACTTTTCTCGACTCAAGTCAGGCCGGAAAAGAAAACGCAGGGCTGTTCGACTAATCGGTTGCGCAAAAAACGGAAGCGGGACACATTCCGCTGCGGAACCCCGGGTGCGGAATTCGGAGAAGTCGGTATGCATCACGCCAAGAACGTTCTGTTCATCATCATCGATCAATTGAGGGCAGATTGCCTGAACGGCGCTCTGGCCGAGCACGTGCAGCTACCGAACCTTCGGGCTTTCATGGACGAGGCGGTCAGTTTTACGCGCCACTTCTCTGTCACCAATCCCTGTGGGCCATCCCGCGCATCGATTTTGACCGGCCAATACGCGATGAACCACCGTTCCGTGCGAAATGGTACTCCGCTGCGTCATGATACGCCGAACATCGCCACGGAAATGCGAAAGGCGGGTTATATGCCGATGCTGTTCGGGTACACCGATACCTCTGCCGATCCCCGAGTCCATGATCCCAACGATCCCGTGCTCAAATCTTACGAGCAATCGATGAACGGGTTCCTTGAAGTTGTCGAAATGCGCCTGGAAGAGTCATACCCTTGGCGATCATATTTAATGAAAAATGGCTATACGTTCGATACATATTGGGATGTTTTCAAGCCTGTCTCACCGGATGGTCAAACGCCCAAGCTGAACGACCCGGCCATGTATCGGGCAGAACACAGCGACACAGCCTTCCTGACCGATGCGTTTCTGGACGGGATTGCACCTCATCAAGGCGAGGGATGGTTTGCTCATCTGACTTACATCCGTCCTCATCCGCCTTTGGTTGCGCCTGCCCCGTATAACGACATGTACGATCCGGCGGAAATCCCTCTGCCGAAACGCCTGCCAAGCGAAGCCGCTGAAAAGGCACTGCATCCGTTTTTCGGACCAAAGCTGGACGCTTATACGGCAGAAAAGTTCGTTCATGGCTTTGCTGACGTTGAGCCAACGGATGAAAACATCCGCACTTTGCGCGCCGTTTATCTGGGATTGGCGACCGAGGTCGATCACCATATCGGGCGCGTCGTTCAGTATCTCAAGGACAGTGGGCAATACGACGATACCATGCTGGTCATAACGGCTGATCATGGCGAAATGCTGGGCGACAGGTACAGCTGGGGCAAAATGACTGTGTACGACGCGGCCTATCACACACCGTTGATGATACGTCTGCCGGGGAACGAGGCCATGGCCGGCGCGAAAGTGACCGTTCCTACCGAGTCGATTGATGTCACGCCGACTATCCTTGATTGGATTGGGCAGACTGTTCCAAACGCCATGGATGGCAGGTCTTTGTTGCCCTTGTTGCAGGGCGACGTTCCCGGTGATTGGCGCAGCTATTCCTTCAGCGAGCTGGATTTTTCGGAACCCGAAGAACCGACCCTCTGGCAGCGGCGGTTGGGAACGGGCAACAGTGATTCCTGTCTGGGAATATTGCGGGACGAACGATTCACGTTGATCGAATTTGCAGCCGACCTGCCGCCGATCCTGTTTGATCACCAGGGACAAGGAGAATTCGAAAACCTTGCGGAAAACCCCGCGTTTGCGGCTGATCTTGCCCGGTTGGGCAGACAGATGCTGCGCCATCGGATGCGAAACATGGATCATACCTTGTCGTTGCACTCCATCACTTCCGAAGGCGCGAAGTCCCGTTCCAGATATTAGGATTACTGCACGCTTTCGCGCTCTTTTCAGTTGGATCATGGAAGTTGCATGAGACGTTTTGTCGTTCATCAATTCCACTACCGGCGCATCAATTCTGATGGTACCCATGGGGCGTGGAGAAGACGAACCTGGACATCACCGAACAGCGCATAAAGGCGATGACGACTGCCGGACTGAATCTCATCGGTCAGGCGCTTTCGATCTATGACAGCAACCTGAAACTGGTGCTGAGCAATCGTCGGTTCAAGGAAATGTTCGACCTGCCGGACGAGCTGGTCGAACGCGGAGCCTTGTTTCGGGATACCATCCATTTTCTCGCCAGCCGTGGCGAATACGGTGACGAAGAAAGTGTGGAAAAAATGGTGAACCTGCGCGTCGAGCAGGCTTTGGCTTTCGAGCCTCATTACATGGAACGCGTAAGGCCCAACGGGCAGGTTATCTCGATAGAAGGCGCGCCGTTGCCACAGGGCGGATGGGTTGCGGTTTACACTGACATTACCGGCACCCGGCGTGCAGAAAACCTGCTGCGGGCGCGATCGGAAGAATTGTCGGAACAGTTACTCGGCCACGCCGAAGAACTGTCTGCAACCAACCGAAAGCTTGCGGCCACGATCAAGGCATTGGAAGAGGCCAAACGCGAGCTGACCGAAATCGAAGCCCGCACACGCATGATGACCGAAATGATGCCGGCTCATATCGCGCATTTGGATAGCACTGGTCGATATGACTACTCCAACCGCCGTTTGAGCGCGGTCCTTCCCGGACGTCCGTCGGAGGTTCTTGGGCTTCACATATCCGAAGCTCTTGGTGCCGCCGCGTATCGGCGGGTCAAAGCGCATCTGGCAAAAGCATATGACGGAGAAACCTCCGTATTCGAGTTCACCGAGGATCAGGATTCCCGCCGTATCCGCGTTTCATTCACGCCCGATGACGCCGGTGGCGTCTATGTAATGTCGGTTGATATCACCGAAGAAACGCAGGCGCGCGTCGTTTTGCAGCAAACGCGTCGGCGGGCTATGGCCGCCCAGATGACCAGTGGATTGGCCCATGACTTCTCCAACTTGCTGACGATCATCCTTGGGATGCAGTCCAAACTGAACAAAATGGACCTGTCGGATGAAGCACATGAGCTGGTTGCCGCGACACAGCAAACGGCGCGTCGGGGTGGGCAATTGCTGAACCGGATTGCGGATATGACCGGGAACCGAACGCCACATCCTCAGGCCACGGACATGAAGGCGCTGTTGGAAGACCTGAGAATATTGGCCTCGCCTTCCTTGCCGCGCGGCGTCGGTTTGTCGGTGGTCAACACTTTGCCCGACCGGGCTTTGATGCTGGACCCGGGAATGGTGCAGGATGCGTTGCTGAACCTAGTGCTGAATGCGCGGGATGCCTGCGGCAGTTCGGGTCAGATTACAATCAGCGCGCATACCATCGGAGAAATCTGGGTTGAAATCACCGTATCGGACACTGGCCCGGGCTTTACACCAGAGGCGCTGGAAAAGGCGCTGAACCCGTTCTTTACCACCAAGGGAAGCGACGGGTCGGGGCTTGGTCTGCCCATGGTGTATGACACTGTCAAGCTGGCCGGGGGCGATCTGAATCTCAAGAACACGGTATCAGGCGCGTCCGTCGTTTTGCGGTTGCCCTATCGGCCAGCTCCGCCCGTGCAAGACGGTCTGGTACTTCTGGTCGAAGACAGCGAAGATTTGCGGGGGCAGTTTCGGGATATGCTGGTAGAGCTGGGCTTCGCCGTCATCGAGGCCAATTCGGTAGATGAGGCGCTGGCGTTGATTAACAGCGTTGAAGACATTTCTCTTGTCCTGTCCGATATCCGTCTCGAAGGAAGTGGTACCGGTCTGGACATTTTGCGGCAGGTGAAGCCGGGATTGCCATGTATCCTTATGACGTCGCTGCCCAGTTCGGACCCGTTGTACCAGCGCGCCCTTGCGTTGGCCCCGGTGTTGCGTAAACCGTTTTCGCAGGCTCAATTGTCAGCCCTGATCCAAACCGAGGCCGCCTGATGACGCAACCGCTGGTTACCATCCTCGACGACGAACCCGAAATCCGGCGCATCCTGACGGACGCTCTGGAGGATGCCGGTTTCCGTACGCAGAGTTTTTCCCGCGCACGAGAGTTCGAGGCTGCGCTCAACCGTGTGACGCCCGATGTCTGTCTGGTCGACCTGTCATTGCCGGATACGGATGGGCTGGCGTTGGTTCATCGTCTGGCGTTGGAACAAGGCGCGGCAGTGATCATCATTTCGGGGCGCGCGCAGGTGCAGGACCGTGTTACGGGGCTGGAACTTGGGGCAGACGATTATATTACAAAACCGTTTGACCCTGCGGAAGTCGTGGCGCGGATCAGGGCAAGATTAAGAACACCTCGCACTCAGACCTCTCATTCGGATACGGCGGAATTCAACGGCTGGACCGCACATTTTGACCGATACGTCCTTGAAAGTGAATCAGGTGACGAAACGCCTTTCAGCCATGCAGAGGGGGAAGTCCTGCGGCTGTTTCTGGAAAGCCCCAAGCGGCTGATCAGCAGAGGGCAAATGCAGGAGTCCCTGGGTGGCGCAGCCGGAGACAGTTTTGACAGGGCGATGGACGTTCGGATTTCCAGGTTGCGCACCAAGCTGGGAGAAGATCCCAAGAACCCGCGGTTGATCAAGACGATCTATGGGGCGGGGTATATATTCTTGGGTGATGTCGGTTGGAAGTAGTCGCAGATCCAACCGGCCGAGACTTGGTCAGATGAGTTGTTTTCCATGTTTGTTTGACCCTTTCGAGCCTTCCGTGCTGAAGCTGCTGACTCCGAGATTTCCGTATCGGAAGTGACACGTCTGTCCCCAATTGCCCCATCGCTCATTCGCGCAATGCCTGATCCTTTATCTTCACAACCGGTTGCAGAATATAGTCCAGCACTGTTTTGCGACCCGACAGAATGTCGACTTCGGCGATCATTCCAGGTATGATTTCGACTGCTATGCCATTCCCATCAAGCATGGTGCTTTTGGTTCGAATCTCGACCACAAAGACCTCTTCGTCATTACGCTCAGATCGAGTGACCGTGTCTGCTCCGATGCGGATGATTTCCCCATCCAACGCTCCGTATCGTGCAAAATCATAAGCCGTGATTTTGACCTTCACAGGCTGACCAGAATGCAGAAACGCAATGTCCTCGGGCTTTACATAGGCTTCAACCAGCAATGTGTCGTCCAGCGGCACGATTTCAACAAGGTCCTCTCCACTGCGGGCAAGACCGCCAATGGTAGAGCGATGAATCCGGTTTACAATGCCGCGTACCGGAGACCGAACCTGCGCCCTTGAGGCCCGGTCGCGCAAAGCGGGCAGGGCGGGTTGCAAGGCAGCCAGCTCGGCAGTGGCAAGCGCCAGGTCCGTCAGCGCGGCGCTGCGAAACCGGCTTCGCACCGCTTGAATTCGATCGTCGATTTCGTCCAAGCCCGTTTGCAATCTGTTGGTTACGGCTTCTGCCCGCACCTTGCGACCGCGCCATTCGGCTTCACTCCGCCGCAACGCAAGCAATGTTGTTGCAGGCTCCATTTGACGCTCGACCAGCGGCGCCATGATCGCCCTTTCTTCAGCCAGGACCAGCAAGGTTTCCTCTGCCGTCACTTGATCGACCAGGCCTTCCTCAAATTCTCGCTGTTTTTGCTGACGCTGACGCTCCAAGATGGCTATTTCTGCCTCCAACTCGGCCCGCCGGCCTTGGTACAGTGCAGTTTCAGATTGCACGACGGTAGGCGCGCCGTTGATCAGTTGAACATCGAAATCCAGTTGTGTCCCATCAATTTCGGACCGAAGGCGTTGGATGCGCGCCATCAGCCCGAACGCGCGTTGCTGTTCCTGACTGAGCTGACTGTCAATTTGGGTTGTTTCCAGTTCCATAAGCAGAGAACCTTTTTCGACCAGTTGGCCTTCGCGCACATGCAACGACTGCAATACGCCGGGCTCGGTGGCTTCGATCAGCTGGATGTCTCCGGAAGGCACGATCCGGCCGTCCACGCGCGTGACATCGTCCAATTCAGTCAGGTGCGCCCACAATAGGGCGGCGATCAGGCAGAGCAAAATCACCAAAAGCAGCAAGGAACTCCGAACAGGAGAGCGTCCCTGCATCTCGCGCGCCAGGGTGGCCAGATCAGGATGCTGCGACATTCAGGTGCCTCCCTGTCCGGCGAACATGTTGCGTCAGCATGCTTTTGGGGCCATCCGCCGCGATTTTCCCGTGTTCAAGGATGATGACTCTGTCAACAAGCTCCAACAGGCTGGTTCTGTGTGTAATGACAACCATGGTGGACTCTGCCGTGCATTCTTTCAGACGTTGGATAACCTGGGCTTCGGTTTTGACATCCATCGCGCTTGTTGGTTCATCCAGCAAGAGAACCGGCGGACGGCCTATTAGTGCCCTTGCCAGGGCAATGGCTTGACGCTGTCCGCCAGAGAGGCCTTCGCCGCGTTCCGCGAGTTGAAGATCGTAACCCCCGGGATGGATGGCCACGAAATCCTCAACCCCGGCGGCGCGGCCTGCTTCGATCAGTTCGTGATCTTTTGGCCGGATTGCACCGCTTGCGATATTGTCCCGGACTGATCCGGAAAAGAGCCATATGTCCTGTAAGACGGATCCGATATTGCGGCGCAGATCGCCAGGATCGATCTGGCGGATATCAAGACCGTCGAACGTAACAGATCCAACACGCGGCGCGTACAATCCCAGCATCAGACGTGCGATGGTGCTTTTACCGCAGCCAATCTGACCAAGGATCGCCACTTTTTCACCCGGTTTGATCGTGAATGAAACGCCTTGCAGGGTATCTTCCCCTTGGTCAGGGTAGGAAAAATACACGTTGTTGAAGGCGATCGCTCCTTTGAAATGGGGCCGGTTCACCCATGTTCGGCCTAGTGGGCGTTCGCTTTCCGCCATCATCAGCGCGTTGAGATTTCGGTATGCACTTCGGGCTTGGTTAAGCCTTGTCAACGTTTGCGCTAACTGGCCCAAGGGTGCCAGGGCCCGCCCTGTCAGCATTACTGAGGCAACCAAAGCGCCCATGCTGGTCTGGCCGTCTGTGATCAGAAAAACACCATAAAATACGATCAACACCTGTGCCGCTTGTTGCGTAAAACCGGTCAGGTTGAGAGCAAATTGTGTAACGGTCCGGCTCTGAGCACCGTGCGAGGATTGCCGTTCTATCGCCTGCTCCCATCGGGAACGCATTTGCCGGCCCGCTGCTGTTGTCTTTATCGTTTCAAGGCCCGAGACGGCTTCTACGAGGACCGACTGTTTGGACTGCCCGTCGGACAGGCTCTTTTCTGCCATGCGCGACAGAAGCGGCTGTACGGCCAAACCTGTCAGCAGAACCACAGGCACGGCCAGAGCCGGGACCAATGCCAGTTGTCCGCCGACCAGGTAAATCACAAATACGAACAACCCGATGAACGGCAGATCCACGACGGCAACAAGCGTTGCGGATGTGAAGAACTCACGCAGGGTCTCGAACTCACGGATGGTACTGGTCATGGCGCCGGTGGAACCCGCGCGTGACTTCATCTGGATGTTCAGAACGTGGTCGAAAATTCGCCGCCCCATGAACAAGTCGGCTTTTTGCCCGGCCTTGTCGATAAACGCCGCTCGCAGCAATTTCAGCACGAAGTCAAATAGCAGCGCCAGAGCTACGCCCGCCGTCAAGGCAATAAGCGATTCGGTTGCCTCATTGGGCAACACGCGATCATAGACAACCATGATGAAAACTGAGGTCGACAAGCCAAGAAGGTTTGCCAGAGCCGCAGCGAGAGCAACCTGTATGTAAGTCCATCGATTGGCGGACAACGCCGCGCGAAACCAATGACCTCGGTTACCCGTGTGACCGGCGTCCAGTTCATCTGTATGATTTCGCCGAAACAAGACCGCGAAACCGGTGTATGAATTGGCCAGCTGTTCTTCTGAAACTTCGCCGATTCCTTCACCAAGTTCCGGGTCATAGATCAGCAAGGCACCGTTTTTTGCGCGGCCATGGTACACAACAGCCTTGTTTTCGGTCATCAGCAACAAGGCCGGGGCCAATGCTTCGTCAAAACTCGCGATGCACCGCTCGCCATAGCCCGCCTGTAGACCAGTGTTTTCCGCCACCGAGAGGATGTCACGAACAGTCAGATCCCCGTCCGAACCGGTCTGCGACGCCTGGATCGTTGCAAGGGTCAGAGGGCGTTCAAGCGTCGCTGCGATATTCAGAATGCAGGCTTCGTAGCATGTCAAACGGGCGCGGTCCTGCATTGATTTAAACGTGCTCATTTCACCTCGATCCAATTGCCAAGCGAAATTCCGAGCAGGTCCAGAATGTCTCCGGTAAGGCTCAGAGCCGCGTAGTTGGTCAGAAAATAACTCTGTTCGGCCAGAATCAGGCGTTCTTGCGCATTTACGTAATCGCGTTGAGCGTCCAGGATTTCGATCAGGCTGCGACGCCCGATCGAGAACTGTGCGCGGGATGCAGCAACACTGTCGGCATTGGCACTTGCCGCAATACGGGCCGCGCGCAGCCGTTCCGCGCCTGCTTTTTGATCGGATCGAATAAAGCCCAGCTCCCGCATGATTTCGCGAACCAATTGCTCTCGCGCGAACTCCGCTTCTTTCACCTTTGCTTCTGCGGCGGCGATGGCGGCGCGGCGTTGGCCGGTGCTGTCCAGCTCGTAGTTGAAAGAAAGATCCACGCCAAAATTTGCATCCCGAGTGTCATCCTGGTTGGCAAATGCGGCGACCCGAACGTTCGGTTTGCGCCGTGCCTGAGCGGCCGACCATTCGGCTTTGGCTGCCAGCAAGCTGGCATCCGCCCTACGGATCTGAGGGCTGTTCATCACGATCTGGGCATCACTTCTATTCAGCGGTGGGGCTGGTACAGGAGGGGGCAATGATCCGGGAAAAGTCCCGAAAACTTCTCGAAACCGCGCTTCGGCCCGATCAGTTCGTGATCGCGCGTCAGCCAGTCTTGTGCGTGCATCTGCCATTCTGGACTGAGCGGCCAGAACATCTGCATTTGAACCGGCGCCGCCCGCTGTGCGGTCCGAAATCTGACGCACCAGTTCTTCATGAACCGAGACATTGTCGGCCACGATGCGGAGTATTTTTCTTTGATCAATGACAAGCACATAGGTCTCGATGGCGGCCAGCGCCGTGGCCGATGCCGTCTGAATCTGATCGCCCCGTGTTTCCAGAACACGTGCCCGGGCTGCCGTCAGATCCCCCGAGGCAGCCCCACCGTCATAAACCAATTGTGAAATTCTCAGATAGGGTGAAACATCTGCAATATCAGATTCGACCCGTTCGGACCGTGCATTTATTCCCAACGAGATCTGCGGAAGAAAGGCGCCTTCCGCTGCATCTTGATTGGCTGATGCGATATCCATCCTGGTATTACTTTGCGCCAGTGTCGGGCTTGTCTCCACCGCCTGGCGCACGCGTTGCCCGAATGCACTACTGCTGAGCTTTGCCGATGGCTTTGCTGCCCCTGCACCGGTGGTCCCGGGTGCAAAGGACACTGCCACTGGAGTCAAATCAGGAGGGGGCGTGCAGGCGGACAACGCTATTGCAAGCAGAGCGAACGCAACCCAGGACAACACTGCTTTACAGGAACGCATGATGACCCTCCTGACTGCAATGGTCCATGGCTTCTTCTTTCTGTTGTGCCGCAACCAACGCGTCCAAGAACCCTGAAACACCGGTGGTCTGTTGTGTCAGAGAACTATCAGCTTCCCGATGTGCGCGGGCATGTGCATGTGTCAGCCAGATACTATGGGTCAGCGAAATCTGATGAGCGTGAATCAGTCGCAACCCCCCATTCGATGTAAGCAGTGACAAGTGCGCGCGGGGAATTTTCTCCAGGGCTTTCTGCGTGACGCCAAAATGCCCGCTCGGAAACTCAACCCCCTGAAAAGAGGTAAGCGGACCAAACAATCCCATGTCAGCAAGAACACGACACAGATGAGTTGTGTATTTCATCGACTCTTGCAGGGCGCGAAAAAAGGCTGCGACTTTTTTCAGTTCCGGCGCAAATTGCCCAGATTTGTCGAAGAATACCTCGTCCTCCGGATTGTCAGTGATAAGCCCCGCCGTTTCGTCGACAAGCAATTCGTCACTGCCGTCACCATCCGATTCAATCAGTCGTGGCCGAAACGGAGCACAGCGCAAGACGCATGGGACATAAGTCGCCAGCCATTTGCCATGCGCTGATACAAATGGCGTAGGCTGGTCTGGTTGCATGGACAAAACAGCCACTGGGTAAAAGCCGTGTTCAGATTTCCGAAAAGTGATTGGAAATGTGGCGGCGGCCTGAAGAATTTCTGCTTCGACCACAGGGCAATCTGCCATAGTCCCTGCGAAATCGAACGAGGTGAACCGCCGCCAGAACCGATGACCATGTCGTCCAAGACTGACCGGAGTTAAGCCATTCTGTGCCATAACTGCCTCATGATGTTGAATTACGTCTGTATGTGCGCCGGTCTGGATCAGGCCGTTGCCCCGGTCGGGTCGGTGTGCAGGATGTTATCTGCGGTCAGGCCGCTCAGATCGCTCAGGTCTTGGAACGTGGCCACGGTTTCAACGCTGGCATCGTTCGCCGCCTGGAAATCTATCTTGACCAAAACACTGTTTGTTCCGTCGGTTGCCATCACGTAAAGTTCATCGCCCGCCATGGCTCCGGCAAGACTCTCGACAGCGGCTTCGATTGTGCTGAGGTTGAGGTCTGTGAGTACCGTGCTGAGGCCGACAAATCCGGTGTTTGTGCCCAACGTGTCCCCGGTGGAAAGCAATTCGAACCCGGTGCCATCACCGCGGAGCGTATTGGTGTCCAGCCCGCGGAACATCAGTGCGTCAGTTACATCCGCAGCCGGGCCAATCGTAAAGCCAGTCACAATATCTGTACCATTGCTGGCCGGGTCCGCCTCGAAGACGACGATGTCTCGCCCTGCTGCAGAAACATCAATGGTATCGTCGCCGACACCGCCGCGCGTGATAGTGTCCGTATTCGCAGCGTTGAGCGTGTCATCACCATTGGTGCCAAACTGCACTGTCGTTGGTCCGCCATCAGACGTTTTGATTGTCAGCTCAATAGGCTGGCTGGAGTTCTGGATCGTCATCGTGAAAGTGACAAGCGGCTGAGAAAGATCTGCAAAGGTTGTCGCGGCCCCGGCAAAATTCATCGCGCCCCCGGCGCCTGGGCTGGCCAAAAACAAATCGAAGGCGTTGTTTTCCGAAACCGATGCAGAGTTGAAGGTGACAACCGAAGGGTCAAATCCGAGCTCTGCCGTCAACGCCAGACCACCAGAGATATCGCGGTCGGCTTCGGCATAGATTGCGAACGTCACTGTAGATCCCGAGCGCCCAACTTCAGAAATCACATAGGCGGCGGGTTCGTGCGCAACGGCTTGCTCGGAAACCGACAGCGGATCTGGTCTACCCGCAACTGTCGCCTGCGCGGAAAAGACAAGGTCATCACCTGCCTCTACTGCCGAAAAGTTGGACGCCGCGACAGCCAGCGACCAGGATCCGTCTGCGGCCACCGTTGCAGATCCGACCGAACTGCCGTTTAACGTGACATCCACCGACTGGCCGACTGACAATCCGGTCGATGACCCGCCGATAGTAATCCCGGAGGCCTTGGCATCGGCAAGACCAATCGAATTGTTGACCCCGACATCGTTCAACGTCAACAAGGGGCGAAAATCTGTGGAAAGTGAGCTGTTCGCCGCGGCCGAGCTGTTTCCGGCCAGATCGTCAACAGTGGCGGAAATGGAATAGCTCGTTCCGTCAGAGAGCATTCCAAGACCACTTGCTGGAACGGTAACTGCCCACGAGCCATTTGATGCGACGCCAGTATAGGTTTGCCCGCCGAATGTGACCGAAACGGTCTGGCCATCTTCAGCCGTGGTCGTGCCTGAGATTGCAAGATCCACGCCCCTTTCGGTCACGTCCAACACGGCACCCACAGGCAGACTGTTTATGGTTATTGAAGGTGCTGTGAAGTCAGTGGCAAAGCTTGTCGTGGTTTGATTGTGGTTTCCCGCCGCGTCCGAGATCGACGCATTGATATTGTAAGTCTCGTTGTCTTGCAGGGCAGACAAATCTGTCACGGTTGCCGTATAGGTCCAAGTACCCCCGGTTACTGTTGCCGTTCCGGTGACGTCCGTAGTGCCGTCAGCGCGCGTGACTTCGACGGTAACAACTGTTCCGTCGGGCGCATCGGACGTTCCTGACACCGTCAGGTCGGTTCCTTGTTCAACGACGTTCATGACGGCCCCGTCGGATACGGTTGAAATTCCGATCGTCGGTGGCGTGAAATCGGTGGTAAAGCTGTTGTTCGCTTGCAAGGCCGGATTCCCGGCAGCGTCCGAGACATCCGCGGTTACGGTGACGGTCGCCGCGTCAGAAAGACCTGCCAGATCCGAAGCAGGTACGGTTACGCTCCAATTGCCGCCAGAAACCGTTGCGCTATAGGACTGCCCGTTCAGACTGACGGTTACGATTTGTCCGTCTTCAGCTGTCGTACTGCCCGAGATGGAAAGATCCGTGGCCCGCTCGGATGCGTTCATGACAGCTCCGTCCGAGAAACTGTCGATGCTAAGCGTCGGCGCGGTCACATCCTTGGAAAATGTCACTGCGGCCTGCGGTGCCGTGACGCCACTGGCGTCGTCGACATCTGCGGTAACAGAGAAGTTGCCTCCATCCGACAAGGACGCCAGATCCCCAGCTGGCACAGTCACGTTCCAGGCCCCGCCAGATACTGTGCCGGAATATGTTTGACCATCGAGGGTTACAGTAACTTGCTGACCATCCTCAACGTTTGACGTCAGCCCGCTGATGGTCAAGTCGGATCCGGCTTCGGCTGCGTTCAGTACGGACCCAACAGGAAGCGGTGATATAGAAATGGAAGGGCCGGTCAGGTCCACGGGAACCGATACAAGAAGCGGTACTGCCGGATTGCCCGACACGTCCTCGACGGCTACCAGAACAGATGCCGGCACTCCGGTGGAAAGACTGCTCAAATCGGAATTGGGGATCGTTACACTCCAGCTTCCGCCAGACGCGGTGCTTGTATGCACTTGTCCGTTGAACGTGACGATGATGGTCTGACCATCCTCTGCCGTGGTGGAACCGGTCAAGGCCAGGTCGCCGGCTACGTCGATCAGTTCTATCGAGCCGCCAGCCACGGGATCCAGAGAAACAGTTGGTGCAGTGAAATCAGTATCAAAGCTTCCGCTCGCCTGTGGTGCGGAATTTCCCGCCGCGTCGGCAACATCCGCGGTAACGTCAATCGTCGCGCCATCAGGAAGGGCCGAGAGGTCTGCCGCCGGGACAGTGACGCTCCAGTGTCCGTTGGATACCGTGCCCGAATAGTTTTGCCCGTTCATTGAGACGGTAACGGTCTGCCCGTCTTCTGCATCGGTTGTTCCGGTGACCGTCAGATCCGTTGCCTGTTCGATCGAATTCAAAACAGCGCCATCGGAAAACCCGGTGATCGACAGGGTTGGAGGAATTGTATCAATATCGAACTTGACGGATTCGCTGGACAGTTCCGTGCCTGAATCGTCCAGATGTCTGACTGTCACCGTAGAGACGCCTTGCGGAAGCGCATTTGCTTCGGCCGCAGTGAGAGAAATGCTCCAACTGCCGTCATCGTTGGGTGTTACGGTTTTGACCAGCGAACCTATCGTGACCTCGACTGTCGATGTTCCTTCGGGTGCGGCGGCATTGGTAATGGCACTGTTCAATGCCGTTGCCTGAAGTTCGGCCAGGTTCAGGCTGGTATAGCTCGGTTCCGGTTGGGGTTGGGGTTGGGGTTTAGGCTCTGGCGCGACAGGTTCCGGGGAATCGCCGCCGCCGCCGCCACCTCCGCCCGCAGCGGCAGCTGCACCAGCCAGCCCGAGGCCGCCCAGCGCAGCCCCGGCGCCGCTGATTCCGCCAGCTGCTGCGCCAGCTTCAGCTGCGCTGAACTGGGCGATTTCAGCAACCGCCTCTTCTGCGATCATGATTGCGCCGCTGTCCAGGACCTGCACGTTTTCCGCCGCCACGATCATCGTCCGACCGTCAGCCATTTTCAGAAGAACATCGCCGTTTTTCAGCAACTTGGCGGAGCGCACACCCGGAATTGTCTCTGCAAACTGGAAGGCGTAAAGCTCTTCGATGGTTGCTTGTGACAAGGCAGGCAAGGCCATCAATGTGGACATGAGGCCGCCAGCCGCGCCGCGACCCGCCCAACGACCAAGCTTTCCCTTGATCCATTGTTGAACTTGAGATTTGCGATCTCCGTCCGTTGAGTCAGCCGCCGGACGGTTGTTGGCCTCAGGTGCTTTGGTCATCGTGCCCTCGCATGTGGTGTCCGCGATCATCGCAACAGGAAAGGATGTGCTGTTTGGCGTTTTGCTCATCTGTCTTTCCCATTTGTTGCCGTTGCGATCGGACCTGAAAAAATTGAGTTAAACTGAAACCGAACTTCTCGTTTTCACCACAATTCTGCTTCGGTTTCGGTCTGCTCATCTGGTCATCTTGCCGTAACTGCCAGGGGTGGCGCAGGAGGTGATGGCTGTGATGCTTCAGTTCGAAAGTGTAGTGGCAACGGGGAGCACGGCGCTCGATTCAGGTATCGGCGATACGGCTTTAAAAACGCTTAACGGGAATACGTATCTCTACACGGTGACCGGCCCGGGTGGCGGCGTCGCGGTCTGGCGGCTGGTCGACGGTGCCCTGCCGCAGCTGGTTGATACCGAGTATTACAGCGGTTCGATCACCTTCCAGGTGGGGCGCAGTGCCACGTCGATAACGCTGGCGGGAACCGAGCAGATTGCGCTCGACATCAACACTGCCACGGGCCTGGTCGGGTATGACGTGAACGCGGACGGAACGATCGGTAACCTGAAGGAAACGGGTGTGCTCAACGGAGGCGGAGATATCTCGGCCATCGTACAGTTTTCACTTGGGTCTTCGGGTGTCCTTGCGATGGCGCATGAGGATACAGGTAATATCGGAACCTACCATGTGAACGCGAACGGGACGCTCAGTCTTGCGGGTTTGATTGCCGGCACAGCGGATGCCATGCAGACGTTGCGGTCGGGTTCGGAACATTTTCTGATCTCAAGTGACGCGGCAACAAACTCTGTCTCGACATATCGCATCGATTCCGGCACCGGCACTTTAACCGAGATCAACAATGATTCGGCGCTCGGAACCCTTGGTGTTTCTACTCCAACGGATGTCGAGACCGTAGAGGCATACGGTAAATCCTGGGTCGTGGTGGCGGGGTCCGGAAGCAACTCTCTCAGTGTTCTTCAATTGAACAGCGATGGAAGTTTGAAGGCGACGGACCATGTGCTTGATACGCTTCATACGCGGTTTGAATCGGTTCAGGATCTGGAGGTCATAGACGTGAACGGTCGGGTCTTTGTGGTTGCAGGCGGCGGCGATGATGGCCTGTCTCTGTTCACTTTGACACCCGAAGGTCAACTTGTTCATATGGACAGTTTCGAGGATACGCTGGCCAGTGGATTGCAGAATGTCGAATCGCTGGCGGTTGCACATGTGAGCGACGAGCTGCAAATTCTCGTGACATCACAACAGGATGCCGGGGTGAACGTCCTGACGGTCCCGGTCGATGATCTGGGTGTGGTGCGCAAGGGGTTCGGTACCGTGAACGGGAGCGCGTCGGACGATATCCTCAGCGGCGGTATTCTGGACACGACCCTTTTAGGAGGCGCCGGAGACGACATTCTCATCGCGGGGAAGGGTGCGACGACGATGTCAGGTGGTGCAGGGGCCGACATCTTCGTAATGCAGTCCGGTAGCGGTCTGACCACAATAACCGATTTTCAGGCGGGCCTGGATCGTCTGGATATGTTCGACTACCTGCTGTTGCGGTCGCCTCAGCAACTGACCTTTACCAGCACAGCAAACGGGGCTCAGATCGAATATCGCGGCGAGATCGTGCAGGTCCAATCCGCGTCGGGCGGCGCTTTGACAAGCACGGATATCTTTGGCGCAGGCTTCGCCGGACCGGATCACATCCCGGTAGATTTCGGGGACCTGGGCGGGCTGACACCGGGCAGCTCTGATGGATTGGTCGGGCAGATTACGGTGGACAGCCAGGTTGCGAATCCGGGGCTGACGGATGCGGAAATCCGGTTCACGCCGGACGGCGGGGGTACGGTATCCGCCATCGCAGATAGTCAGGGGCGGTTTGATCTGGAATTGCCCGATGGCACCTTTCCCGGAGTGCTGGACATCACCAAACACTATTCCACGGCAAGCGGGAAGATTGACGCGCTGGACGCTTTGCAAGTGTTGCGTATCTCGGTTGGTCTTGACCCGACATGGGGTCCAGCGACCGCGGAAAACCTGATAGCGGCAGACGTCAACAGGGATGGCACCGTGAACGCCCTGGATGCGCTTGCAATTTTGCAAGTCGCCGTCGGGCAGCCCACGGCCCATGACCCTGAATGGGTATTTCTGGATGAGAACGCGGACCTTTCCGGAATAACCAAGGACAATGTAACCTATCAGACGGGTGTCGATGTTGTGGCGGTGGATGGGGTCATCAACGTGGACATGACCTCCATCCTGTTGGGAAATCTCGAAGCGGCCTGAGTGCCGATAGATATCTAGGCCAAAGCAAAGTTGTATCTTTTTTAGCGGTAAGGTGCGGATTGGCTTTTGCCGCCAAATCGACACGACCCAGCCTCAGCGCTCGGATGCCGCCCCATGACGCGGTGCTTTAGCTTTCGGCCCAAGTGTTGTCGCGCCGGCGGCTTCGTTATCTGTTCCATCCCTGTGTTTTCATTTGCAGATGGTCCAATAATTTCAATGAATTCTATCAGAATCGCAAGTTGCCTGCGATAATCGCCTGACCTTTGGAACCGATAAGCCGCTCAAATTGCTGGTCGGACAACATAGGTCTTGGCGTCGGTGGAGCAAATGTGACATAGCAGGCCGAGACTTCAACACAGAGATGAAAATTAGTAACAATGGAAATATTGGCGCTTTCCATTCCGGAAGTGAAACTGATCACCCCGAAGCGTTTTGGCGATCACCGCGGGTTCTTTGAGGAAACCTACAATGTCGACAGCTTTGCGGCACAAGGGATTCATACGCAATTCGTTCAGGACAATCATTCCCTTTCGAGCACGGTGAACACGGTGCGCGGATTGCATTTTCAGGCTCCGCCAAGAGCGCAGGCCAAGCTGGTGCGCTGCGGTCGTGGACGGCTGTTTGATGTCGCGGTCGATATCCGCAAAGGTTCGCCCACCTATGGTCACTGGGTCGGTGAGGAACTGAGTTTCGAGAACGGGCGGATGCTGTTGGTTCCTGCGGGGTTCGCGCATGGGTTCGTGACGTTGGAGCCGGAGACCGAGATCGTCTACAAGTGTTCTGATACCTACGCGCCGGAAACTGAAGGCGCGGTTCGTTGGGACGATCCCGATATCGGCATTGAATGGCCACAGAGTAATTCAGAACCCCAGCTGTCCGAGAAAGATCGGATCGCACCACTTCTGCGCGAAATTGAATCTCCTTTCGTATTCGAGGACACACAATGAAAATTCTGGTTACGGGCGGGGCGGGCTTTATCGGGTCTGCCGTTATCCGTCGTGCGATTGCCGATGGGCATTCGGTCGTCAATGTCGATGCCCTGACCTACGCGGCCTGTCTGGACAATGTTGCCTCTGTCGCGGATGCGCCGGGATACGTTTTTGAACATGCGGATATCCGGGATGCCGCCGCCATGTCGGCGATACTGGACAGACACCAGCCAGACGCGATCATGCATCTGGCCGCTGAAAGCCATGTTGACCGTTCGATCGATGGCCCAGCCGCGTTCATCGACACGAACCTGACCGGGACCTATGTATTGTTGGAAGCCGCACGCGCCTATTGGGTGGGTGCCGGCCGGCCCGAGCATTTTCGGTTTCACCATATATCAACCGACGAGGTCTTTGGGTCCTTGGGTAAAACCGGGTTTTTCACCGAAGACAGCCCATACCAGCCGAACTCACCCTATTCGGCCTCGAAAGCGGGATCGGATCATCTCGTGCGGGCGTGGCGTGAAACATACGGCCTGCCAGTGGTTCTTACCAATTGCTCTAACAACTACGGCCCTTACCAGTTTCCGGAAAAGCTGATCCCCGTTGTCATCCTCAGTGCGCTGGCGGGCAAACCGATCCCGATATACGGGAAAGGCGACAACATTCGCGACTGGCTGCATGTCGATGACCATGCCGAAGCCCTGTTGCTGGTGCTCGAAAAGGGTGAACTGGGCCGCAGCTACAATATCGGTGGCGAGAATGAGATGACCAATCTTGATCTTGTCAGAATGCTGTGTTCGATCCTGGATCGCCTCAAGCCGGGTGAAACGCCCTATGCGGATTTGATCACGTTCGTCGCTGACCGCCCGGGTCACGATCAGCGTTATGCCATCGATCCGACCCGGATTCGCACCGAACTAAACTGGCGTCCCTCCTACACGCCCGAAACCGGGCTGGAACAGACGGTTCAGTGGTATCTGGACAACAGTGCATGGCTGAACGCCTTGCAGGCCCGCAGTGGCGTGGGTGAGCGGCTGGGTGTTGCCAAATGAAGGCGCTGGTGTTCGGCCACGGGGGGCAGGTGGCGACCGAGTTGCGGCGTCGCGGACAGGCGCATGGTGTCTTGGTTGAAGCTCTGGATCGCGCCGCGGCGGACCTGTCTGACCCGTCGCAATGTGCAGACGCCATCCGGCATACGGATGCGGACGTGATCATCAATGCGGCCGCCTATACGGCGGTGGACCAGGCCGAAGAAGAAAGCGACCTGGCGCAACGGATCAACGGAGATTCACCCGGAGCAATGGCGCGTGCCGCCGCGGCCCGCAACCTGCCTTTTCTGCATATTTCCACGGATTACGTTTTTGACGGCTCTGGTCTGACCCCCTGGAACACCGATGACCCGACCGGGCCCTTGGGGGCCTATGGTCGAACCAAGCTGGACGGCGAACACCAGATCGCAGAGGCTGGCGGTCACTATGCCATTTTGCGCACAAGCTGGGTGTTTTCGGCACACGGAAAGAACTTTGCAAAGACCATTCTCCGACTGGCAGAGACTCGTGACAAGCTGACCATTGTCGCTGATCAGATCGGCGGGCCAACACCTGCTGCCGACATTGCCGAAACCTTGCTGAAAATGGCCAAGGCCGGCCTCGAAGCCAAAGGGGGGGTGTTTCACTATTCCGGCGCACCCGATGCCAGCTGGGCGGATTTCGCCCGTGAAATTGTTTCTCAATCCGGCTTGTCGGTCGAAATCGAGGATATTCCAACCGAGGCTTACCCAACGCCGGCGCCCAGGCCGCTGAACTCACGTATGGACTGTTTGCGGCTGGAAAATGTGTTCGGAATCCAGAGACCCGACTGGAAAGCCGGACTGGCCGAGATATTGAGCGAGTTGAAGTCAGCGACCAGCTGAACCTTGAAAGGACAGATTATGCAGCGCAAAGGCATTATTCTTGCCGGTGGGTCCGGAACCCGGCTTTACCCGATCACCATGGCGATATCGAAGCAATTGCTGCCGATCTACGACAAGCCGATGATCTTTTACCCGCTGAGTGTTTTGATGCTGTCGCAGATCCGCGAAATCGCGATCATCACCACCCCCCAGGATCAGGATCAGTTTCAGCGCCTGTTGGGGGATGGCAGTCAATACGGATTGTCCTTGACATGGATTGTGCAACCGTCTCCTGATGGTCTGGCGCAGGCTTATACACTGGCCGAGGATTTTCTGGACGGTGCCCCGTCTGCGTTGATTCTGGGTGACAACATCTTCTTTGGACATGGCCTTCCGGACCTGCTGCTCGAGGCGGATCAACTGAAGCGCGGCGGTACGGTTTTTGCGTACCGGGTCGCTGACCCAGAACGCTACGGAGTTGTGGATTTCGAAGGGAACAAAGCCCGCGCGATCGTCGAAAAACCCAATGTGCCTCCGTCGAACTACGCGGTGACAGGTCTTTATTTTCTGGATGGCGACGCTCCGGCCCGCGCGCATGAGGTCAAACCGTCAGATCGCGGCGAGCTGGAAATCACGTCACTGCTGGAAATGTATCTGGACGAAGGTTTGCTGGATGTGCAGACTATGGGGCGCGGTTTTGCCTGGCTGGATACCGGCACGCACGGGTCTTTGCTGGATGCGGGAAACTTCGTGCGAACGATCACGGAACGTCAGGGTATGCAGACCGGCAGCCTGGATGAAATCGCCTGGGCGAATGGCTGGATCGACGACGAGGCTCTTGAGGCGCGTGCGCGACTGTTCGCCAAGTCCACGTATGGCACC
This sequence comes from Ruegeria sp. HKCCSP346, assembly GCF_017872595.1. NCBI lineage: Bacteria > Pseudomonadati > Pseudomonadota > Alphaproteobacteria > Rhodobacterales > Roseobacteraceae > Ruegeria > Ruegeria sp. HKCCSP346. The sequence continues at coordinate 45,527 of NZ_JAEDOT010000005.1, read as the reverse complement.
TATCTGAAAGGTCTTTTGAGCTAGGCCGCGAACTGTATCATGGTTACGTGTTCAGGCGGAAATTTGCACGGGCGGTAAGCTGCTTCACGCTTTGTGATCAAGGTCTGAACGGGGCTGGTCGGACATTCCGGCCATGCCAAACGCCACGCAAGAAAGCCCATTGTTTGGCGCGTTTTCTCGTAGAAAACAACACAACCGGTGACAGCATTTGCAGAAGCGCCGATGCCAGGGCTCGACCAAAAGCCATCGGGACTTCATGCTTGCGGGCGACATAAACGCGTGATTGCCCCATATACCAGCCCTTCAGGCCAGCGATGGCTGGGCTTCCCGGCGAGGATTTGCCTCTGGCGTGGCGCATCTGAGCGTTGTGGACATAGTACAGTGGCCCGCAAACGGCTTTGAGCCGCAGGCTCAGATCATCGTCCTCATGATACAGAAAGATTTCGGGATCAAACCCGCCGACCGCTTCGAATGCTTCGCGGCGGACCAGGAACGCGGCGCCGACGAGGACCGGCAATTCAAAGTCGGAATCGGCTGTTTTCCTGGGCAGGGTTTCATTTCGGGGAATGATCACACTGTATCGCCTGAAACGAGGTGCCCCCTTCCGGTCCAGAATTGCAGGGTTGAAGGCTGACGCATCCGGATGATTGTCGGCCCCCTCTTGCAACGCATCCAATGCTCCGGGCAGCAAGTGAGAATCCGGATTCAGAAAAAAAAGCAGGTCCGTTGTTGCCTTGGCGGCACCAAGGTTGCATGCGCGGCCAAACCCGATGTTGTCGGGGCTTTCGATCAGAGTTGAGCTATGTGCCCTGGCCATTTGCCGAACGGCTTCAATATCATCCGAACCATTGTCGACCAAAATTGTCGGCACGCCCTCTGGGATGGAATTCAGCATCTCAGGCAGTACGCCACTGCTGTTGTAACAAACGCTTATGATCGTAATCTGTGACAATCCTGCCTGCCGTATCTGTGGAATGGGCCTGATCGTTACTTCCTCGCAAACACAGTTAGGGTCAACCCCGGTTACAGTACGACCGATCCGGGCTGCTGAATGCGGTCAGTGATCTTGTGCGCTCAGCGACGACAATCGGAGAAATGATTGAAATGGTTCTGCCCCTATGAAGCGAAGGCGGGAAACCGATCATCAAGCGCGGCCGGATGGTAAAGCCGCATCAGTGGATGCAATGTCTGTTTGATCGGAGCGGTAAGATTTACCTCTTTGGTATTTTTCGATTTCAGGTGGCCGTGGTGAATGAGCAGATTGTTGCCAGTCGTCGGGTTGAAACCAGTAAATCGCAACATGCCCTGAAGGTGATATCGAAATTCCAGCGCCAATCACTTGCCGGAATGAAGGCGTTGGCGGTTCTCAGAACGTTCTGCAAATGGTTGCGGACGCAAGCCTGTGCGCTCAACACCCTGCGCGCGTTTACATGACCTCGCAGTGCCAAAGCCGTGGTTTCCAGTGATATCGGTAAGCTGTTGAAAAGCGTATCAAGCATACCTCAACTGAAGTGCGGCGGGAGCTCACAAGGTTCAACCCGACGCCCACGCGGATGCCGCTTCTTTCGCAGAAAAGGCCACGAAATAAAACCCTGTCAAAACATGGTTCTTTGAAGAAGGTTGCGTGGCGCCCTTGGTGTGAATGATCCCCGGGTGAGTGGTCATTGCCGCTGGGAGAGTTTTGTGCAACAGTGTTCTCTGAGTTGAACATAATTTGGGTACAACATCCAAAGCCTTAGGTATCGGTTTGGTATTGGGGATTGCAGAACCAGACCAAACTATATAGCAGCCGAATTGAAGCACGAAATAAGCATCACGGAAGAATTACAGTGAGCGATAGACATACTTACGAATACGACATTGACATGAACAGTGATGTAGCACCCGCACGCGTGCTGCGCATGGTAAAGCCCGGGTCCAAGGTGCTTGAGATCGGGGCCGGGCCAGGTTCGATCACGCGACATCTTTCCGGCACGTTGGAATGTGATGTTGTGGCGCTTGAGATCGACCCTTCGGCGATCGAAAAGCTAAAGCCGTTCGCACGTTCTGTGTACCCGATGGATCTCAACGATGCTTCGTGGAGTGACATCGTTCGCGAGAAAGACGGGGTATTCGACTACGTGATCGCAGCGGACGTTCTGGAACATGTTTACGACCCCTGGAGCGTACTTTCAGGCATGAAATCGCTGTTGAACGACACGGGATCGGTTATTCTTTCGCTGCCGCATGTTGGCCATGCAGCCATTGCCGGTTGTCTTGTCGATGAAGATTTCGAATACCGTGACTGGGGCCTGCTGGATCGGACCCATGTCCGGTTTTTTGGCATCAAAAACGTTCAGCACCTGCTTAATTCGCAGGGTATGAGCATTGAACAAGCCGAATTTGTGGTTCGTACGCCAGAGATGACTGAGTTTTGTCAACGCTGGAGCCGTCTGCCACAGGATGTTCAGGCCGCCTTGCAGCGCAATCGCTATTCCCATGTCTTCCAGGTCGTAAGCAGATCGGTCCCCAAGGACCGCGCAGAGAATGACATCTACCTGATGGGCCTGCCCGTCGAACGACCCGATGAAGAGACCCGGCAGCATTGGACCAACATGATGGCAGGCCTGCCCCTGTCCGAAGAGATTGATCTGCAATCGACTATCGGGCCGGTGGACGCGAGCGCCGCTTCCCGAGTCGAGCCCGGCCCACTGGCCAAGAAGAAAAAAAAATCGCTGGCGCGGCTGTTGGGGTTGAAGAAGTAATGTCCTCAAACACCGCGGATCGTCAATTCGGCAACATCAGGACAATTGCCTTCTACCTTCCTCAGTTTCATCCGATCCCGGAAAACGATGAATGGTGGGGCAAAGGGTTCACCGAGTGGACAAATGTCGCAAAAGCCAAGCCGCTTTTCACCGGGCATTATCAGCCTCATCTTCCTACGGATCTGGGGTATTATGACCTGCGTGTCCGCGAAACGCGGCTTGAGCAGATCGAGATGGCCAAGGCCAGCGGAATTGATGGATTCTGCTACCACTATTACTGGTTTTCCGGGAAAAGACTTCTTGAGCGGCCCGTCGACGAAATGCTTGCGGATCCCGAAAGCGATATGCCGTTCTGTCTTTGCTGGGCGAATGAGAACTGGACGCGCCGCTGGGATGCGGCCGAGCACGAGATTCTCATTGAGCAGAAGTACAAGCCCGAGGATGATCTGGAGTTCATCAAGTCGATCGAGCCGTTTTTCCGGGATCCCCGCTACATAACAATAGATGGCGCTCCGATCCTGATTGTTTATCGGCCGCAGCATTTGAAGAACTCGCGCAAAACCGTGCAGGTCTGGCGTGACTATTGCGCGTCTGTCGGAATTCCGAAAATCCATCTGACCTGTGCGCTTACGCACCGAAACTGGGACTATGCGTCATACGGGTTTGATTCCGGTGTGGAATTCCCGCCCCACGGCATCAACGTGCCCAACCTCTCGCCAGAAGTGGACTTGTTCGACGATTTCCAAGGCCATTGTGTTGATTTTTCTGCGATCGCAGAACAGTACCTGGGTCACAGCTATGGGCCTGAGAACAACGTTCATCGATCGGTTTTTCCGTCCTGGGACAACACGGCCCGGCGTAAGGAAAATGCCATGGTCGTTTTGAACGGAACGCCGGAAAACTATGAATACTGGCTTTCGCGGGCCTTGCACCAAACCGCTCAGGATTTCCCCGACCAGGAACGTTTCGTTTTTGTGAATGCATGGAATGAATGGGCTGAAGGATGTCACCTGGAACCGGATCGCGAGTACGGGCATGCGTTTTTGCACGCCACCAAGGCCGCTCTCCAAGGTTCAAAGCTGATCGACTGGACGCATGTGGGTGTCCCGGAAATTTCGCGCCGTGGCGAAACCACGGAAGGCATCGCGCATCCTGTTCCATATGGTGCCAACAAGCCGTTGGCCAAACGGGCTTTCCGTCTTTTGCGCGATACGGTCAGCGGTCGGTTGCTGAAACAATGGCTGTCCGCGGCCCGCACAAAATAGAAAACCACGCCGGATTGAGTTGCATGAAAGTCCCAAGTACTTGTCATGCAACTCAGTCTCGTGCTTTGCGTGAAAAAAAGGGTTTTCTTTGTCATAGTCGGCACGACGCGCCTTAGTACGAGAAACTGCATGTCCATCAAAGATACCCTGCTTTACTATTTGCTGACCGCTGCGTCGAAACTCAGCCCACCTTTGTCGCCACGTACGGCAAGGCGGTTCAGAAATTCAGCCAAGAAAAGAGACCCCAAACGGGGTTGGGACAAACCGGGGCAATCCAACAGGCAGGGTTTTGAAGCCATCGGTCAGGCTGAAGAGTTCAAACCCTTCGACCCGCCTGCGAAAGCTGAACCCGCAGTACGGGCAATTGCGCATTACCTGCCGCAATTTCATCCCTTCAAAGAGAATGATGAATGGTGGGGCAAAGGCTTTACCGAATGGTCCAATGTCGGAAAGGCCGTCCCGAATTATCCGGGCCATTACCAACCTCATTGTCCGATTCATCTGGGTTACTACGACTTGCGGTTGCCAGAAATCATGGTCGAACAGACGCGGATCGCGAAGTCATACGGGATAGGAGGGTTCTCCTATTACTACTACTGGTTCGGCGGAAAGACCTTGATGGAGCACCCGCTCGAACAAATGTTGGGCAATCCGGAAGTCGACATGCCGTTTTGTCTGACATGGGCAAATGAAAACTGGACGCGCCGCTGGGACGGGCGGGCGCACGACGTTCTTATCGCGCAAAACCATTCGATCGAGGATTCCCTGAACCTTCTGCGTCATATACGAAAATACTTTGATGATCCGCGCTACATTCGGATAGATGGGAAACCGGTTTTCATCGTGTACCGAGCGAACATCATACCGAATATCGAGGAAACAACCGCAGCTTGGCGAAAAGAGGCAGAAAGCTGGGGCGAGCCGGACCTGTATCTCATAGCTGCCCAGACTTTCGATATCGGCGACCCCGAGAAACTGGGTTTTGACGCTGCTATGGAGTTCCCTCCGCATCAGGTAAAGCGCACCGACATCACGGATGAGATGGGGATCTACAATCCAGAGTTCACAGGAGCCGTTCTGGATTACCAGGCCGTGGTCGAGGCAGAGCTTCAAAAGCCGGAACCCCGGTACAAGCTGTTTCGGTCCTCCACGCTCTCATGGGACAATACCGCGCGCAATCAGGATGCCCCCCGGATTATGGGGCGGTTCACGATCGATGCCTACAAGCGCTGGACGGAACATTTGTGCCGCCAGGTTCTTGCGCAGGAAAAATACAGTGCCGACGAAAAAATCGTTTTCATAAACGCGTGGAACGAGTGGGCAGAGGGGACTCATCTGGAGCCTGACCGAAGATATGGCTTTGCCTATCTTCAGGCGACCTATGATGCGTTACCCAAGAAGTCTGAAAGTCAGATCAATACGTGATGTTTTCGACCTTGAGGTTTCGCGGACCTGACGGTTGGCGCCTCTGATATCCGGACGTCACATGTTGCCCGGGGTTCCGTATCAATTCTGATCGACCCTATGATGCTGTTCCGTATCGTTCGCTCTGACGGTGCGACCTGCAATTTGGTCGAACATCCATTGTACGGCTTCGTCGCCGTCGGACCGGATATGCCGATAAAGGCGAAGTTCGATCGGAGGCACTTCAACCGGCAGCCTCAACATGCGCAGCCCCATTTCACGCGCGCTGCATTCGGTCAGCGTGGCAACCATATCTGTATTGTGCAGAATATCCCGGATGTTCAGATAACTTTGCATCTGAAGCCCGAGTTTGCGCCGTGCGCCCAGTTTGCGCAGGACGATGTCGACCGGACTCGCCCCCTGAGGCCGTGAGGAAACATGCAGATGTGTCAGCTGAAGATAACGCCCCAGCGTCAATGGGCCTGAACCCAGCGGGTGGTCGGGTCGCATGGCACAGACATAGCGGTCCTTCATGATGGTTCGGCTGATCAGATCCGAACTGTCCGGCATCGGAATGTCAGACGCGATGTCGATCGTGCCCTGCTGCAACGCCTTGCGCGTATCCCGGCGGGGAATGCGCACGAGGCTGAGTTCGACCTGGGGTGCCGTGCGCTGAAACCCGGACAAAAGCCCGGGCAGGATGATGAGGCTGTGAAGATCGACCAAACTGACCCGGAACAGCCGTTTGCTGGTGAACGGGTCGAACCGTTCACCCTGCGCCGATGCGGCTTGCAACTGGTGAAGAGCGGCTGAGATCCTGTCCGAAATGCTCTCTGCCAGGGCCGTGGGCTGCATCCCCGTGCTGGTCTTCACGAAAAGCGGGTCGTTCAGTGTCTTGCGCAACCGGGTCAGGGCGTTGCTGACGGCCGGTTGCGTGATCGACAGGCGTTCGGCAACGCGGGTCAGATTTCGTTCGGTATAGATGGCGTCAAAAATAACAAAAAGGTTCAGGTCGATCTTGTTGAGCTTGGTCGTCATGTCATTCACCAGAATTATGCTGATGATCATGCAAGTAAATTTCACAAATGTCATTGAGGGCGGTAAGCTGAATGGTATCCCGGCGGAATACGGAGTTTCATGCATGACCTCATCCGGCCTCGAACTCGATACCGAGCGGCTTTCGACATATTTGGGGCGCCATATCCAAGGTTTCGCCGGCCCATTGTCCTATCGGAAGTTTTCGGGCGGGCAGTCGAACCCAACCTATCTGCTGAAGGCCGGTGGTTCGAAATACGTGCTGCGCCGCAAACCGCCAGGTGACCTGCTGCCTTCGGCCCATGCCGTGGATCGGGAATATCGTGTTCTCAGGGCACTTCATGGCACTGCGGTTCCGGTCGCCAAACCTTACGTGCTGTGTGAGGACACGGATGTCATCGGTTCCATGTTCTATGTCATGAGCTTCCAGGAGGGCCGGATTTTCTGGAACCCGGCGCTGCCCGAGTTGGAGGTGGCCGACCATCATCCGGTGTTCGATGAAATGATCCGGGTTCTGGCCGCGCTGCATTCGGTTGACACAGGCGCCGTCGGCCTGTCCGACTTCGGCAAGCCGGGAAACTATTTCCAACGCCAGTACAGCCGCTGGACCAAACAGTATCGGGCCGCAGAAACAAGTAATCTTCCCGAGATGGAACAGCTTATGGGCTGGCTGTCCCGCAACCTGCCCGATGGTGACGGTTCGGTCAGTCTGATCCACGGTGACTTTCGCATAGACAATTTTATCTTCGCTTCGGATGCCCCGCAGATCACCGCGGTTCTGGATTGGGAACTGTCGACGCTGGGCCACCCGATGGCTGATCTGGGCTATTTCTGTGTGTGTCTCAGATTGCCGCCCACCGGTCTGATCCGGGGGCTGCAAGGGCTGGATCGCGCTGCTTTGAACATCCCTTCCGAAGCTGAGATGATCGAGCGGTATTGTTCGCTTCGTAACCTGTCAGAGATTGAAAACTGGACCTTCTATCTGGCTTTTTCCTTTTTCCGGATGGCTGCGATTGCACAGGGTGTTTACAGCCGTGCGCTGGCAGGAAACGCATCGAACGAGAACGCAATGGCGTTCAAGGGGCTGGTGGCCCCTCTGGCGCAAATGGCGCTCGACGAAATCGCTGCTGCAACGCACTGAAGAGGATCACAATGGATTTTGCTCCATCGCCACGCGCCACGGAAATGCACGACCGGCTGAAGGCCTTCATGCAGGCGCATATCTATCCGCGCATTCGCGACCACAAAGAGGAAATAGAAGCCGGCAATTTCCCCGTTTCGTTCATGGAAGACCTCAAGTCGCTGGCCCGCGCCGAAGGGCTTTGGAACATGTTCCTGCCCTCCTTGCGGGATGATGAGCCCGGAACGCGGCTCAGCAATCTTGATTACGCGCCCCTGGCCGAGCTGATGGGCCAGGTGAGCTGGTCTTCGGAAGTCTTCAACTGCAACGCGCCGGATACCGGGAACATGGAATTGCTGCACATGTTCGCCACACCCGAGCAGCGCGAAGACTGGTTGGTGCCGCTGTTGAACGGCAAGATCCGTTCGGCCTTTGCCATGACCGAACCCGACGTGGCCAGTTCGGACGCGACCAACATAACAACATCCATCCGGCGCGAGGGTGATAAATACGTCATCAATGGCCGCAAGTGGTTCATCACCAATGCGTGCCACCCCAACACCAGACTTTTCATCGTCATGGGCAAAACCGACCCGAACGCCGATCGCCATAAACAGCAAAGCATGATCATCGTTCCAAAGAATACGCCCGGTTTGGAGATCGTGCGCAATCCGACGATCCTGAACATGCACGATCCCGAAGGCCATGCTGAACTGGTGTTCAAGGACGTGCGCGTCCCGGTCGGCAATCTGCTGGGCGAAGATGGCAGCGGTTTTGCACTGGCTCAGGCGCGGCTTGGGCCCGGGCGAATTCATCATTGCATGCGCTCGATCGGGGCGGCGGAAATGGCACTGAACCTGATGGTGGAACGTGCCCAGGAACGGAAGACCTTTGGCAAGCAACTCTCGGAACAAGGCGTGATCCGTGAATGGATCGCCAAATCCCGGTTGGAGATTGAACAGGCGCGGCTGTTGACCCTGAAGGCGGCCTGGAAAATAGATCAGGTGGGGGCGAAAAAGGCCTTCCGCGAAATATCCCTGATCAAGGTCGTGGCGCCCCAGGTACATGCAAAGGTTACGGATCGTGCAATGCAGGTCTTTGGCGCAATGGGCATGACACCCGACACGCCATTGGCCGATAGTTACACTTGGGCCAGGGCATTGCGCTATGCAGATGGACCGGATGAGGTCCATCTTCAGGCCATTGCCAAACAGGAGTTGAAGAATTCCAACTATGGGATGTCGGCGCAGTGGCTGACACCGCCTCTGCGCTAGGTCTGGGCAGGGATGGCATCACCGGAATATCCCTAAGATACGCAAGCCGAGTTGCCCAGTTTTCCTGGCATTCGGATACGCGGCCTGCCGCGCTATGTTCCGGCGGCAAGCAAATCGCTCGCCTTTTCTCCGATCATGATCGCGGGGGCGTTTGTGTTGCCGCTGACGATTTCCGGCATGATCGAACAATCCGCGACCCGGAGGTTTCCGATGCCGTGCACCTTTAGCGCGGGGTCTACGACTGCGGTTTCGTTCGTACCCATCGCGCAGGTCCCCGTTGGGTGATAGATCGAAACGGAATTCGATCTGACCCAGTCCAGCGTGCCCTCGTAATCGTCGGTCGAGAGTTGGGATGTCGGGCGGAACTCTTCGGAAATCTTCGATGCCAGCGGATTGTGCTGTGCGATTCTGCGGGCGATGTTCACGCCGTCAACGATGGTTCGGCAATCCGTTTCCGTCGACAGATAGTTCGGAATGATCTTTACATGCTGTGATGGGTCCGGGCCGTTCAGATGCAGTTCACCCCTGCTTTCCGGCCGCAGCTGGCACACGGACATGGTAAAGGCGGAAAACGGGTGTACGCCTTCGCCGGGGCTGTCGGCGGACCACGGCTGTACATGGAATTGAATGTCGGGTGTTTCTACGTCCGGGCGCGTTTTCATGAATCCGGTCGCAAGGCTGGCCGCCATGGTCATCGGACCGGCGCGGAACAAAGCGTATTTGAGCGCGATACGGGCCTGATTGATCAGGCTGCGCACCTCGTCATTCAATGTGGGCTCATTGCATTTGAAAACGAGACGGGCCTGCAAGTGATCCTGTAGTCTTTTGCCGACATTGGGCAAGGCATGGACCGGATCGATGCCGTTTTTCTTCAGGTGGTCCGGGTCGCCTATACCCGACAGCATCAGAATTTGAGGAGAGTTGATTGCACCGCCGGACAGGATGATTTCGCGCCGAACGTTCAAGGTTTTCTCATTGCCTGCGCGATCCCGATAGACAAGTCCGGTCGCCTGTTTTCCATCCAGCGTTATGCGTGTCACCAATGCGTTGGTGATGATGTTCAGGTTTTGTCGGTTTCGAATGGGTTTCAGATACGCCACAGCCGAGCTGCACCTGCGCCCATTGCGGGTGGTCAGCTGAAAATACCCTACGCCTTCCTGATCTGCGCCGTTGTAATCCGGATTGAACGGGTATCCGGCGGCTTGCGCTGCCGCGACCCAAGCGTCGCAGATCGGTCGCTGAATGCGCATGTTCGACACCGACAGCGGCCCACCGACACCGTGATACGGGTCTTCGCCGCGTTCTTGATCTTCGCTGCGTATGAACAGCGGCAGCACGTCGTCCCAGCCCCAGCCGACATTCCCCATCTGGCGCCAGCGGTCATAATCTTCCTTTTGGCCGCGCACATAGAGCAGACCGTTCAGAGAGGATGAGCCGCCCAGCACCTTGCCGCGTGGCCAGTCGATCGAGCGCCCGTTCAGGCCCGGATCGGGCTCGGTCCTGTAACACCAGTCCACCGAAGGGTTGTGCATGGTTTTGAAATAGCCAACCGGGATGTGGATCCAGGGGTTGGTGTCGCGGCCGCCGGCCTCTAACAGCGCGACGGTAGTGTTGGGATCGGCGCTGAGCCGATTGGCGATGACACAGCCCGAAGACCCCGCGCCAACTACCGCATAATCCACTTCCATGACCGCCTCCTTCCAACGTCGTTGAAAAAAACTCTATGCAAGATGCAAGAAATATACTAGCCTTTTTTGATACAAAACGTCTCAATAATTGCGAACAGGGAGGTAAGCAATGGAGATTGGTCGGAAACTGAGTGGTATTTCGCGGCGGGATTTCTTCCGGGTAGCGGGGCGCTATGGCATGAGCTCGACGCTGCTTGCAGCAGGAGGGTTTGGCGGTGCGATGAGCCTGGCCAATCTGGCGCAGGCGGCGGAATCCACGTATGAAAAACGCTTTTCGAAAGAACCGAAGTACACGTTGAAATTTGGTGCGTCGGGCTTCAACACCCGCAACTTGCTGATCGAGCGCGCCGGCGCCATCGAATTTGCACGCGACCTCGAAGAACGCACCGATGGCGAGATTCGGATCGAGTTCATCGGCGACAACCAGATCTGCGGACAACTCAGCTGTGTTGAAAAAACCCAGCAGGGAATCGTCGATATCTACGCAGCTTCGACCCAGAATTCGGCCGGCGGTGCGCCTTATCTGAACGTCCTAGACTATGCCTACATGTTCCCCAGCCGGGCGGCGCAGTATCATTTCTTCTACAGCCCCGCCAGCCAGCGCATCCTGCGCGACCCGCTTGAAAAGCGTCACGGGCTGAAATTCCTGTTCACCCATTGTGAACTGCGCGGTCTGCAAATGGGCTCGACCTTTGCCGACAAGCCGACCGTCACCAAGCTGGAAGAGCTGTTCGGCACCAAGAACCGCGTGACCGGTACGCAGCTGGGTCGGATCGCGATGCAACTGCTGAACCTGAACCCTGTTCCGGTGGCATGGGAAGAAACGCTGGATGCGCTCAAGACCGGTCTGATCGATGGTGCGGAAACCTGGGCCTCGGCGGTGGCATATGCGAACATGGCGCCTGTGGTTTCGCAATCGGTGAACCTGAAGTTCTTCTGCGGTACCGAACACACTTCGATGTCTGCCAAAGTATTCGATGGCCTGGGCGGTGAATTGCAGGATGCCGTGATGGAATCGTCCTATTTCACCCAGGCCCTGATCCAAGGCGCGAATGAGGCGGCACTGCTGAACACGGTCGGATTCTCGGATCCGCAATTGCCGCAAACCATTTTTGCGGAAAACGGCGTGCGCCCGGCCTTCCTGCCGGAGGACCAGATCAAGCTGGCCGAAGAAATGTGTGCTCCGAACTACAACCCCGAGCCGTGGGCGCAGTGGCGCGAGCGGCTGAACAAATGGGCCGGTGGCATCGATACTTACCAGGAGATCTACGACATCGCGCGCGAGATCCCAGCGGACACGCTGCCGGAAAATGTCGAGCCGCGCCGCTGGTGGAAGGGCGAGGCCTGATTAGACTGCCAGAACCGGCCCGAACGGGCCGGTTCAATCAATACCCACTGGGAGGACGGGCTTCATGTCACTTTGGGCAGACATTGGCGCAATATTCAGCGCTTTTCTCAGCCAGGATTCTTTCGAGATTCAACTTGCTCTGGAATCCGACGCGGCTTGGATCGTTGGTGCGATCGTTGCCGCGATCGGGGGTTTGCTGGTCATGTTGATCTATCGCATGGTGCCGTTGATCGAACGTCATCTGGAACGGTCGGTCATGGTGTATTCTTATCTTGCCATCGCACTGATCATCTTCTGGGGCGTGATCGACCGGTTTGTCTTCAATGATCAGGAACCCTGGTCCACAACCATTCCTCCGCTTCTTTTCATGGTGATGGCCTGGTTTGGTGCGTCCTACAACGTACGCTTGCGCACGCATCTGAGTTTCAGTGAATTCCGCACCGCCATGCCCCGCGGCGGGCAATTGGCCTGCCTGTTTCTTGACGCGGTGCTGTGGTTCATCTTCGCGGTGATCGTCATCGTGACCACCTCGCGACTGGTGGCGCTTTCGGCCTCGAACTTTCAGATCGTACTGGGCACGGACAATATCATGCAGTGGTGGTTCCTGCTGGCTGCACCATTGTCATTCTTCTTAATGGTCGGTCGCGTGTTTCAGAACCTCGCCGATGATTTGCACAACTGGAAAACAGGCGAGCCGCTGATCAAGCAGGCCGTGATCGGGGCAGACTGATGACAGACGGAACACTTGTTACACTGATCTCGCTGGGGGTCACCTTTCTGTTCATGCTGGGCGTGCCGGTGCTGCTGGTCATCGGTTACTGGGTCATTGGATGTTCCTTTGTCCTTGGTCTGACGCTGGACAATATGGGGGCCGAACTTCTGAACGTTTTCAACAAGGGCTTCGCCCTGTTGGCGATGCCGTTGTTCATCCTGACCGGCGACCTGATCAACAAATCCGGCATCGCGCGACGGCTCAGTGATTTTGCCTATGCCTGCCTAGGCTGGATACGCGGCGGACTTGCAATGGCGTCGCTGGGGGCCTGCGGGCTGTTTGCGGCGATTTCGGGGTCGAACTCGGCCACGACGGCGACCATCGGGTCGATGCTGCACCCCGAGATGGTAAAGGGCGGCTATGACGAACGGTTCAGCGCCGCGACCGCTGCTGCGGGCGGTACTGTCGGTATCATCATCCCCCCTTCGATCATCTTCATCGTCTATGGCTTTCTGATGAACCTGCCGATTTCCGAATTGTTCGTGGCCGGTATTCTGCCCGGTGCGCTGATGGTCATCGGGATGCAGCTGGCGTGCTGGATCATCTGCCGCATGAACGGGTGGGGCTATCTGATCCCACTGCAATTGAACCGGGTGCTGAAAACCGCCTTCGGGGCCTGGCTCGGCTTTTTCGCCATCGGGCTTGTGCTTTGGGGCATATATACCGGCAAGTTCTCTCCGACAGAGGCCGCTGGCGTGACCGTGGGCTTTTGTGTCATTGCGGGGCTGGTCAGCTACCCGATCAACCGCATCATGGGGGCCCGGAACGATATACCGCCAACCGAAAAGAGCTTCGCTGAAATGTTCGTGGTCGAGGGGTTCACGATCCCTGAGATCCCCTCAATCGTTATCAGGTCTGCCCAGATTACGGGTATCCTGGCCCCGTTGATCGCAATTTCGGTTGTGATGCAGCAGATCCTGTCCCTACTTGGCGCACAGGAAACAATCGGAAACTTCGTGACCTCCATGGGGGGGTACCATGCGGTTCTGTTTACATCGATGGTGATCGTCTTCTTTTCAGGCATGGTGCTGGAAAGCCTTCCGGTCACCATCATCCTGGCCCCGATCCTTGCGCCAATCGCAGCCTCGGTTGGAATTGATCCAATTCATTTCTCAGTCATCTTCCTGGTCGGTGCATCCATCGGGTTTATCACACCACCATACGGGCTTAACCTGTATGTCGCTTCAGGCGTGACGGGCGTGCCGTACTTCCGGTTGCTGCGCTATACGGTGCCTTATTTGGTGGCCCTGCTATCGGTCTGGATATTGGTGTCGCTGGTGCCCGAACTGGCCTTGATCCTTCTGCCAAATAACTAGAATGTTGAAGGATGGCCGAGACTGATACTAAAGACAGAGAAACTCAGATTCCCACCAACCTGCGCCTGTTGCTGATCCTTGAAGAGGTGGCACGGCGCGGCGTTGCGGTCAAACCTTCGGATCTGATCGATGCATTGGGATTGGCCAAACCCACAATCCATCGTTTGCTGCAAACGGCAGAGGCAGAAGGGTTCCTGCAACGCGATCTTGACGGACGGTCCTATGGTCCGGGCAGAAGACTGCGGCTGTTGTCCGTGAATACCATGTCCGCCGAGCATCTGCGGACCGCGCGTCTCGCCATCCTGCGCGGCGTGGCCGACGAAGTGGGCGAAACATGCAATCTGGCCATCCCGGATCGCGAAGGCATGATCTATCTTGACCGGGTAGAAACCAAATGGCCGTTGCGAATTCAATTGCCGATCGGAACCCAGGTGCCGTTCCACTGCACGGCCAGTGGCAAGATGTACCTTTCCACCTTGCGCCCCAAAACTCTGAACGGGTTTCTGTCAGCCGGAAAGCTAAAAGAGCAGACCGCCCGTTCATTGACAGAGCCGAAGGCCCTGCTGAGTGAAATCAAGATCACGGCCGAGCGGGGGTTTTCCACAGACGACGAAGAATTCATGGCGGGCATGGTGGCGATCGCCGTGCCGGTGCAGGACGCGCAGGGCAGGCTGGTTGCCACGCTTTCAGTTCATGCCCCGACGCAACGGCATGATGTCGGCAGTCTGAAGTCATTTCTCGACACCTTGCGCCGGGGGGCGGAAAAACTGTCGCAGCTGTTGGGCGAGTAAATGGCGCAACGGGATAACCGGCAATAATCAGGCCGACGGCCGTTCGTGGCAGTTGTATCGAGGATGCCGCAAAGCCTCGGAAGGCCTCTTGCCGAAACACAAGACAATCCATCAGCACCGGAATGGCCGTCGTCGCGCCGGCATCGGAACCCTTGGCCAAAAGGCCGCCTCAACATGCAGAACAAAACACCCGGGACTGGGCGTCCCGGGTGGTGTTTTTTGCTGGCCTTTTAAGTTTTTGCCCGACGACTATCCAGCGATACTCAGATGTCGAATTTGACGCCCTGGGCCAGTGGAAGTTCGGCCGAGTAATTCACGGTGTTGGTCTGACGGCGCATATAGGCTTTCCACGCGTCCGAACCGCTTTCGCGCCCGCCGCCGGTTTCCTTCTCTCCGCCAAAGGCGCCACCGATCTCTGCCCCTGAGGGCCCGATATTGACGTTGGCAATTCCGCAATCGGATCCGGCCGCAGACAGAAACTGCTCGGCCTCACGCATGTTCAGGGTAAACACGCAGGATGAAAGGCCTTGTGGTACGTCATTCTGAAGCTCTACCGCGTCGTCGAAATCGTCATAGCCCATGACGTAGAGGATCGGCGCAAAGGTTTCGGTTTTCACGGTCGCGGTCTGACCCGGCATTTCGACGATCGCAGGTTCCATGTATACACCTGCCGGAACACCTTCGGTAACGCGGTTGCCGCCGAACACCGAACCGCCTTCCGCTTCGGCCGCTTTCAAAGCGGCGGTCATCGCCGCGCCCGCGGCTTCGTCCACAAGCGGCCCAACCAACGTGCCGTCTGTCAGTGGATTGCCGATGGGCAGACCCGAATAGGCTTTTTTCAGACGGCTCACCAGTTCTTCGCGGATCGAGTTGTGCACGATCAGGCGACGCAACGTGGTGCAGCGTTGACCGGCGGTACCAACTGCCGAAAAGACAATCGCGCGCACGGCCATCTCCAAATCAGCCGAAGGGCCGATGATCATTGCGTTGTTGCCACCCAGTTCCAGAATGCACTTGCCAAAGCGCTGTGCGACGATGGGGGCGACAGCGCGGCCCATGCGGGTCGATCCCGTGGCCGAGATCACCGGAACATCTTCACTGGCCACCAGTGTTTTTCCCAGATCGGCGCCACCGATAAGCGTTTGCAGAAGACCGTCCGGCGCATCGCCAAATCGGGCCAGGGCGCGTTCGAAAATCTTTTGACAGGCCAGCGCCGTCAGCGGGGTTTTTTCGGACGGTTTCCAGATCACCGGATCACCGCATACGATGGCCAGAGCAGCATTCCACGACCAAACCGCAACCGGGAAATTGAACGCGGAAATCACACCAACCGGGCCAGCAGGATGCCAGGTTTCCATCATCCGGTGGCCGGGACGTTCGGACGCGATGGTCAGGCCATAAAGCTGACGCGACAGGCCGACGGCAAAGTCACAGATGTCGATCATCTCCTGCACTTCGCCCAGACCTTCCGAGGTGATCTTGCCCGCTTCCCAACTGACCAGAGCACCCAGGTCGTCCTTGGCTGCGCGCAGCTCTTCACCCAACAGGCGGATCAGTTCACCCCGGCGCGGGGCGGGGACAACGCGCCATTCCCTGAACGCAGCCTTGGCTCGGGAAAAGATGGCGTCCATGTCCGAGATCGGCGTCTCGTGCACTTCGGCCAGCAGGCTTCCGTCAATCGGCGACGTGACCCTGAGCGTGCCGCCTTTTAGTTGGGCCTCGGTCAGATCCAGGTTTGCAAGCGTGGTTTGGGCTGTCATTACGATGTCTTTCATATCTCAGGCCGCCTTGTTCTGTTCGGTGACGTCGCCAGCGCGATACAGCTGGCCAAATTCAGTGTTGAGGAAATCGTCCAGCTTGACCTGTTCCTGCCGGACAAAGCCTTTCGAGGGCAGAGCTCCGATCCGCATCAGATCGACCACCCCCAGCACGCCTGCGGCGGTCGTGACCTGAATAGCGCTCCAGACCTGTCCATTGATGGTGCGGGCAAAGGATTTGTTGATCAGGGACTTTTCGCGCAGCACGCCATCAATGACGCCTTTTGCGGTGCAATATACCAGCACCACGTCCTGATCGGTGCGGGGCAGAGCGGCCTCGAATATCTCTTTCAGCAGGTCGCGGCGGCGTTCCAGTCCCAGATCGTTCAAAAGCAGCTTCAGGATATCGCAATGACCCGGATAGCGGATCGAGCGATAGGACACATCCCGCGCCTTGCCTTCCAGCGTTTCCGGCAACGTGCCCAGACCGCCCGAGGTATTGAAGCATTCGTATTCCACGCCGTCATGGCCCAGAATCTCGTAGTTCTCCAACGGCGCGGTCTTGACCAGCTTGCCGTTCACGATGGCATCGCATGGGTTGCAATATTCGTTGATCAACCCGTCGGTGGACCAGGTCAGGTTGTATTTCAGCGCATTCGTCGGATAAAGCGGCAATGCCCCCACCCGCATGTGCAGGCTGTCAATCTGGTCAAACTCCGCCGCCAGCGAAGCTCCGGCGATGCCGACAAAACCTGGCGCCAGACCGCATTGCGGCATAAACGCAGTTGCGCTGTCCCCGGCCAGTTCACGTACCGCATTCGTGGCCGCAACATCTTCGGTCAGGTCGAAATAATGCGCCCCCGCCGCTTTGGACGCTTTGGCGATGGAAGGGGTCAAGAAGAACGGCGCTGCCGAGATGACTGCGTCGAAACCGGTCAGTTCCCGGGCCAGCCCGTCCGCGTCATTGGCATCGATCTGTCTGGTTCCAATGCCCATCTTCGAGATATCACCAAGCGCTTTTAGATCATGATCAGCGACCGTCACAGAGTAATTCGGCGACCCTTTCAACAGGGTTGCAATCATCTGTCCGATCTTTCCAGCGCCGACAACGCACACATTCCAGGACATAAAGATCTCCGCTGTTTCCCATCCTGTCGCAAGCGTGACGCGCGGCCACGACAATTCATAGGTGCCAATTTGACGAATTGATGTAGATGGTTGTCATATTGTCGGAAAAAGGGATAAATTATCGGAAGCGCAATTGCCGGCCATGTGTCGCGACAGGTCCTGCCACGTGCCAACGTGGCCCTTGGCCCGATTGCGCCGTGACCTTTTGTCTTGTGTTGCCTGACACTTGGGAAGCGTCACGTTCTTGAGCGATTCCAATAACTTGTTTTCTGACTGCTGGGCGCAACGGTCCGGTGATCTTTCAAGCCGACTGATCCGCTTCCATCCAAGCCTCGAAGCGCTTCCAAGTTCGCGTCACACGCGGATTTTTGAGCGGTGTTTCTCGTTTGCGACATGGTTTGGTCAAATCGAACAACTTCTTGGCATTGCTCGGCTGCATGGTACGCCCAGCGGTCGCCGGAGAAGGCTGTGAAGCTCGGCCGTGGCCGCCTTGTCGCGTGTTGAACAAGGGCAGGTGTTGCATTGATCGCGTTATGTCCCAAGCCCGAAAACTCAGCCTGTTCCGAGAAGGGCGTTGTGATCTCTTGCCTGCACGCCGATTCGCAACAAACTCACCAAACACCCTGGGAGGGTCACAACGAATGACTGCAAGGCCACTCGATCATATTCGTGTCCTCGATTTTGGCCAATACCTGGCTGGTCCACTGGTTGGCATGATGCTTGCTGATTTGGGGGCAGAGGTGATCCGCATCGACCCGCCCTGTGGCCCGCGATTGAAAGAACCGGCCACAGACATGCTGTCACGTGGCAAAACCGCCGTGACGATCGACCTCAAATCCGAAGGGGGTTTGCAGGTCGCGCGCGAACTTGTGGCGCGGGCTGACGTGGTGATCGAGAACTTCCGGCCCGGCGTGATGGAGAGGCTGGGCCTGGGTCCGAAAGCTCTGCGCGACATAAATCCGCGCATCGTGTCATTGTCATTGCCGGGGTTTGCCTCAACCGATCCCGCGCTGGCCGATCTTCCGGCGTGGGAAGCCGTGATCGCGGCCCGCACTGGGCAATTCACGGATATGGGGCTGAACCGGCGCCTGATGGGCATCAACCCATCCTTTTCACCTTTGACGCTGGCATCCGCCTATGGCGCTTCGTTCGGCGCGATGGCCGTGCAGTTCGCCTTGGCTGCACGTGACCGGAACGGAGGCGACCACATCGAGGTGCCTCTGGCTTCGGCCCTGCTGGAAGGGTTGGTGTATAACTGTGAGCAGATTGAAGACTATCCCGAACGTTACAAGTCCCCTCGCGAAGTGGAACTTGACAGGCGCGCAGCCGAAGGCTTGCCAACGGATCTGAGCTTTGCGGAACTGGAAGAGTTCCTGGACCCTTTCTATCGAACTTATACCTGCGCCGACGGGCGTGGGTTCTATGTGGTGGCGGGCAGTGTGAAAACACATCCCCGGCGGGTGTTGGAGACGCTTGGCCTCAAACACCTTGCCGATCAATTGCCGGACTTCGACGCCTATCTCGATACCGCAGACTGGCCGGATGAATGGTCGCTGCGCAACTACCCTGTCGGAGCAAGGGATCGCGCGCGTGTATCCGACGCAATGAAAAAGGCCTTTCTGACAAGGCCCTCTCATGAGTGGGAAGCCCTTTTCGGGTCTGCCAAGGCGCCCGGAACGGCGCAACGGTTCAGCAAGGAATGGCTGGCCGATCCGCACGCTTTGGCCTCGGGCCTGGTGTTGGAGGTAGAGGACCCGCGTCATGGGAAGATGCAGCAGATGGGAAATGTTGCGTGGCTTGCGGATGATGGCGCTGCGCTGGTCAAAAAACCGGGCCCCGATTCCGATGACGCACCCGTTTCAACGATCCTTGCCGAACCGCCGCGCAGCGGACCACCAGCCGCAAGCGGCCAGGGCTGGCTGGAGGGTTTGAAGGTGCTGGACCTGACCAACGTGATCGCCGGTCCGACGGTCGGGTCCACGCTGGCACGATTTGGCGCTCAGGTGACTTCCGTTCAGCCGGCAGAGCCATCAGTTGATCCGTGGAACACCGTGGTTTTCGGCCTGCACGCACATCGTGGAAAACAAAGCGTTTTGCTGAACCTGAGCTCGGATGACGGGAAGCGGGCGTTACGGCGGCTCATCGACTCCTCGGATGTCATCACCATAAACGGCACGGATGAGCAGCGCGATGCCCTGGGGTTGAGCGCGGAAGAGCTGGCGGCGATCAACCCCCGTCTCATTCTGGTGCAACTCGATGCCTTTGGCGGTCCTGCGCGCGGACCCAAATCGGACCATCTGGGGTATGACGACCTGGCGCAGGCGGCGACAGGGGTCATGGTGCGTTTTGGCGGTGGCATGGCCACGCCCGAAGAGCATGCGCATTTCGGTACCATTGACGTTCTGACCGGCTATTGCGCATGTGTTGCGCTTGGTGCGGCCCTGCTGAGATTGCAGAAAACCGGCAAAGGCGGGATTGCGCGGGCTGCGTTGGCGGCGGCCGGCAACCTCATTCAGGCGCAATTGATGTATGATTTCGAAGGCCGCGCGCCCTTTGATGAACCGGCCGGGAGCGCAGCTATGGGCTGGGGACCATTCTACCATTGTTACCGCGCGGCGGACGGGTGGATGTTCTTTGCCGCACCCACCGAACAACGCAAAGCCCTGCGCCGTGTCTCGGACCTCGCCAGCGTGGCCGATATGCCGGAAAAGGAATTGCCGGATGCGCTTGCGGATCATTTTGCAAGGCAACCTGTTGAATACTGGCAAAAGGCGTTTTCCGGTTCCGCCAGCACTGTCATGCCTCTTGGATCGTTGCATGACACGCGCGACGCCGTGTTGCAGCCGGAAAGCGCCGGGAATATCGACCTGACGCGGGGAACGTTCAACGTCATTCGGCATGACATGCATCCCATGGGCCGGTGGTGCGATCTGGTTGCCCCAAATGCCGTGCGACCCGAACGCGCCCGGATCGTCATTCCCGGACCGATGCCGAAATACGGCGCGGATACACGCAGCATTCTGCGAAACGTCGGTTATGCAGATGAGGATATCGACGCGATGATCTCTGCTGGATCTGCCGCCGAAAGCTGGTCGGAAAAGTACTTGCCCGAGTAGCCGACCAGCCACAGACGGTTCGGAAATCAAGAAGATATACCATCCGCCGCCGCAGGCACGGGCTCCCGGGCCTGGCGATGGGCAATATCTGTCGTGACAAGCTTTGGACTGGCACCCGCGCGACTTGCACAGAATATTCAACCGCTTTGCCACAGTTTTTTTTGCATGTCTTGCGGCAAGAACCGTCCTAGGGTCGGCAAAGCACAGCTTTGCACACACAACGAAACAAGAACCACTGACCATGAGCCAAATATCAGAGAGCCTGCTGAACCAAATCCGCAGCCGATTTGCCCAGATCGATCATTGCCCCGAACAGGGTGAGCGGATCTTTTTCGAGAATGCCGGAGGCGCACTGACATTGAATTCAGTTTTGGAAAGCTCGGTTCGTTACGCCGCCATCCCGGACAACCAGGGGCGCGACAATCCGGGATCCCATGCGCTGGTCGCCACGATCAACGCGGCCAAGGCGGATATGCGGGATTTCATGAACGCACCCGGCGGGCAGTTCTTTGTGGGTGAAAGCGGTACAGAACTGTTGTTCCGGCTGATCATGAACGCATGTCTGGGAACGGGTCCGGGCGTTGTGCTGGGATCCACATTGGAACACCCGGCGACGCGTTCGGCCTGTGATCGTTGGGCCCGCATTTCCGGGCAAACCCACGTTTTGGTACCCCATGATGACGCCACCGGCACCGTCTTGGCCGAAGCCTATGCCGCGGCCGTGACACCGGATACCAAAGTGGCGACGATCCTGCATACCTCTCCGGTGACGGGAATGGGCGTTGATGTCGCTGCCGTTTCTCAGGCCATCCGCACCGTGGCTCCGGATTGTTTCATCATCGTCGATGGCATCCAGCACGCAGCGCATGGCCGGATCGATCTGACCACCTATGACGTCGATGGTTATGTGATTTCGCCCTACAAGGTGTTTTCGCGTCATGGCTACGGCGTGGCCTGGATCTCTGATCGCTTGACCGCGCTGGAGCACAACGCCTTGCTGAATGGCCCCGCGGACAATTGGGAAATGGGCACGCGCGACACCGGAGCTTATGCCACGATGTCCGACGTCGTATCCTATTTCGAATGGCTGGGCAGTCAGGTCAGCGATGCCGAAGACCGGCGCGGCAAGTTTCTGGCGGCGGGTGATGCGATCCATGCGCAGGAAAAGGCGCTGACCGATGCGATGATCCACGGCACCGGTAACCTGAGCGGCCTGGCCGAGATGGAAAAAGTCACCATTCTGGGCGGGGCCGACAACCCGGCACGAGAAGGTCTGGTATCGCTGCGTGTCGAAGGCGTGGCCTCGTCCGAGGTCGTCAAACGGCTGAACGAACACGGTATCCGCACGCATCTGCGCAAGGCGGACCACTATTCCGGCAATATCCTGACACCGCTTGGCTATGATGCCTGTGTACGGGTCTCGATGTGTCACTACAACTCGATTGGCGAAGTCGCCAAATTCCTTGCCGTCATGAAAGAAATCGCCGCCTGAGCCGCGCCATATCCAAGGACATTCCCTCATGAAAACCCATGCACAAGCTGTTGTCATCGGCGGCGGCCTTGCCGGTACGTCGATCCTGTATCACCTTGCCAAACTCGGCTGGACGGACTCGATCCTGCTGGAACGCGATGAGCTGACCAGCGGATCGACCTGGCACGCGGCGGCCAACATCCACGGTCTGCATGACAACAACAACATCACCCGCATCCAGCACTATACGATGAACCTGTACAAAGAGCTGGAGAAGGAAACCGGCCAAAGCTGCGGGGTGTTCCAGCCCGGATCGCTCTATCTGGCCCAGACCGAAGAGCGCGAACAGCAGTTGCGCCTGCAAGAGGCGAAGGCCCGGTTCTATGGGCTGAATTTTCACGAGGTCAGCCGGGAAGAGGCCAAAGAGCTGCACCCGCTGGCGCAGTTTGATGACATCCGCTGTATCATGTACGAACCTGATGGCGGCAATGTGGACCCGTCCGGCGTACCGCATGCCTATGCCGCCGGGGCCCGTGCGATGGGGGCCACCATCGAACGGTTCTGCCCGGTGATCGCCACGGAACAGCAACCCGATGGCAGTTGGATCGTTCGTACGCCCAAGGGTGACATTCATGCCCAATGGGTGGTCAACGCGGCGGGCCTCTGGGGGCGCGAGGTGGCGGCGCTGGCAGGCTTGACCCTGCCGCTGCAACCGACCGAACATCAGTATTTCGTGACCGAAAGCATCGACGAAGTGGCCAGTCTGGGCCGTCGTCTGCCGTCAATCGCCGACCGGGACGGCGAGTATTACTTCCGACAAGAGGGCAACGGCCTGCTGATCGGGGCCTATGAGAAAGACATGAAGTTCTGGGCCGAAGACGGTACGCCGCTTGACTTCGCGCATGATCTGTTTCCCGACGATCTGGACCGGATCATGGAAAATGTGATCCGCGCCACCGAACGCGTGCCGGTTGCCGCCACAGCCGGGGTGAAACGGGTAATCAACGGCCCGATGATCTGGTCGCCCGATGCCAATATGCTGTGGGGGCCGGTGCCCGAACTGAAGAACTATTTCCTCTGCGGCGGTCTGATCCCCGGCTTCTCGCAATCCGGCGGGCTGGGGCTGCTGGCGGCGCAATGGATGATCGAGGGTGAGCCGCAATATGACATGTTCGCCTGGGATCTCGCCCGCTTTGGCGACTGGGCCGACAAAAAGTTCACCAAGGCCCGGGTCGAAGACGCATACACCCATCGGTTCAAAATTCACTTCCCGAATGAAGAACGCAGTGCAGGCCGCCCGGCCCGTGTGCGCCCCGCCTACGAGATGCAGAAACAGATGGGCTGTGTCTTTGGTCTCAACTGTGGCTGGGAACACCCGTTGTGGTTTGCCGATGTACCCGGCACCGAAGAGACCACTGGTTTCACCCGCCAGAACTGGTTTGATCCGGTCGGGCGCGAGGTTCAGATGCTGCGCGACAGCGTGGGCGTGATCGATATCTCGAACTTCGCCAATTACCTGATCAAGGGGCCTGGTGCCTACGACTGGCTGGACCGCCTGGTGGCCAATCGCGTGCCGACCGAAATTGGGCGCAGCTGCCTGACGCCGCTGATTTCGGTCCGCGGTGGCGTGGCGGGGGATTTCACCGTCACCAAGCTGGCGGAAGACGAATATATGATGATTGGCTCCGGCATGGCTGAACGCTATCATCAGCGCTTCTTTCAGATGGTGGAAATGCCTCAGGGCACAACTCTTGACGTCGCAACGGACCGCATCGCCGGGTTCAACATCGCCGGCCCGAAATCACGCGAGGCATTGGCGCGCTTGACCAATGCAGACCTTTCCAACGAAGCGTTCCGCTTCATGCGGTCCCGAAAGATCACCGTAGCAGGTGTTGATTGCGTGGCCATCCGGGTCAGCTTTACCGGCGATCTGGGTTGGGAACTGCACTGCGCCGAAACCGATCAGGTCGCGCTTTACTCTGCGTTGCTCGAAGCCGCCAAAGACTACGGTGGCGGCCCCGTGGGTGGACGGGCGCTTGGGTCGCTGCGCATCGAAAAGGGTTATGGATCCTGGGGGCGGGAATATTCCCAGGAATACTGGCCGCAAGAGGTCGGGCTGACGGGCCTGATCAAGCTGGACAAGGATTTCCTGCACAAAGACGCCTATCTGTCCATCAAGGATAGAGCTCCGCGCGAGGTCCTGTCCATCTTTGAACTGGACGTGACCGAGGATGCCGACGCCACCGGCAGTGAGCCGATCTTTACACCTGATGGTGCGCCTGTCGGCCGTGTCACATCGGGGGCGTACGGGTATTCAGTCGGGAAATCTCTGGCATTGGGTTTCCGCAACCCCGAGGTGGCGCAGCCAGGGGATGAAGTGGTGATCCAGGTGATTGGCAAACCGCATAAGGCTCGGGTGCTGGCAGAGGCGCCGTTCGATCCTTTGGGCGGCAGGCTGCGCGACTGAAACAACCGGCCCGCCGGATCAAGGTCATCCCATAGCCGCAGATCTCATCCGCGATCTGTGGCTATGGGATGTGCAATTTGCTTTCGAACCGTTCGACAGGGTCCGCCTCGGTTTCGGGATGCCACGGTTTCGCGGCCGGTGCGCAAACCTTCAGACAATCAACAGCGCGCGCTGCGATCTGATCCGCGATTTCGGTTATGTTGACCGGGTTCAAATAGAAGGCAGGCACAGGGGGCAGGATGATGGCTCCCATTTCTGCGGCCGCAGTCATATTGCGCAAATGCGCCAGTGTCAGCGGCGCTTCTCGTGCCAGCAGTACCAGTGGGCGTCGTTCCTTGAGCTGAACGCCCGCCGCGCGTGTCAGCAGGTTGTCGTCCAGTCCATGCGCGATCGCACCCAATGAGCGCATGGAACAGGGCGCGACGATCATCCCGGATACCGGCACCGAACCGGACGCTATACTGGCCCCGATATCGGCGGGCGCATGATGACGGGTTGCCGACTGCCGCAGTTCCTTCAGGGCATCCGGGCCGCATTCCTGCGCAAGCGTCAGACGGGCGGCGGGGCTGACGACCAGGTCGATTTCGATATCCGCCGATGTCAGATGTCGTGCGACCGCAAGGCTCAAAACCGCACCGGAAGCGCCTGACACGCCTAAGACTACTCGGGTTTTCGTCATGTTCTCAGCTCTGGCATCAATCTGTCTATCAGGTCTTCCGCAAATGCGTGATCAACCTTGTCGGTGCGCATGACCGTCCCCCATTCCCGCTGTGTTTCACTGCCTGTTTTTGTCGTGGCGTCGATGCCCAGCTTTCCGGCCAGACCGGGTTCCGGCGAGGCGAAATCCAGATAATCCATGGGTGTCCTGTCCAGGTTCATCACATCGCGGCCCGGGTCCATCCGCGTGGCAAGCGCCCAGGCGATATCGTTCCAGTTTCGGGGGTCGATATCGGCATCTACCGCAACGATCATCTTTGTATAGCTGAATTGCGGCAGCATCCCCCAAAGCGCCATCATCACACGCCGGGCCTGGCCCGGATATCGCTTGTCGATGGCGACGATGGCGATGCGATAGGAACAGGCGGCAGGCGGCAGCCAAAGGTCGTGTATTTCGGGGATCTGAGCGCGAATGGTCGGCAAGGCCAATCGATTGAACACTTCGCCAATGATCGCAGGTTCGTCAGGCGGGCGTCCGGTATAGGTTGACAGATACAGTGGTGCCTCGCGATGGGTCACGGCCGTGACATGCATCACCGGAAACGGCTCGGCGGGGTTGTAGTACCCGGTATGATCCCCGAACGGCCCTTCGGGTGCTGTCTCGCTTGGCGACACCCAACCTTCCAGAACGATCTCGGCATCTGCCGGTACAAGCAGTGCGACGGATTTGGCCGGAACCAATCGTGGCCGGTTCTGGTTCAGGGCCCCGGCAAATGTCAGCTCAGACACCAATTCGGGCAGGGGCAGAGCCGCCGACAACAAGGTCGCGGGGTTTGCGCCCAGAACTATTGCGACCGGCGTCTTTTCGCCGTGCTGCGCCCAACTGCGATGATGAGCGGCCCCGCCGCGATGTGGCAACCAGCGCATAATCAGACGGTTCCGGTCCAGCACCTGAACGCGATAAACGCCGGCGTTGTAAGTTTGTACCGCGTCGGGTTCGCTGCCACGGGGGCGGGTGATGACCACAGGCCAGGTGATCAGGGGCCCCGCGTCCCGGGGCCAGTGTGTCTGGATCGGCAGCGCAGAAAGATCAACATCGGCTCCGCTGTGGCAAACCTGCTGAACAGCGGCGGTTTTGATCTGCTTCGGTCGTGTGGACAATGCGGCCTTCAGCATCGGCCACCGGGACAGCGCATCCCGCAACCCGCCCGGCGGCGTCGGGGCCCGAAGCGCGGCCAGAAACGCGCCCAGATCACCCAGCCCATCGGAAGAAACGCCCAGCCCGGCGGCGACGCGTTCCGAAGTTCCGAACAGGTTGACCACAACCGGCATGTCGCACTGCCCCGAGGGCACGCCCGTCGGCGTGTCGAATTGCAACACGGGCCCATTGGCCTCTAACACGGCGCGGTGGACAGCGGTCATTTGATGGCGCACGGAAACCGGTTCGGCGATGCGCCTGAACTGCCCTTTTTCTTCACACCATTTCAGAAAATGTCGAAGGCTGGGATATGGCGGCAGAGTGCGAATGGGTTTGCTCCGGCGATGGTGCCTACCCTCTAGCAGCGAAAGAGACCGGTCGAATTGACAACCGTCAAGTCCCGGGCGCCGGGGCGGCTTTAGGAAGGCCGCACCGGTTCACTTTGTTGAGACAGCAGGAGGTCTGTTTGTCCGATCCCCTAAACCAGATACCGCAATGCCCTGCCGCTTTGGCCGCAGCCCTGCGGTTTGTTCCGCTTGCACCCTTGTCGCTGTCACTGACGGCGTTTTCCCGCAAAATAACCAAGAAACACCCCGATTTGCTCAACCGGCTCGGGGAATACAGCCGGGCAGCCTTTGTGCTTGATCCAACGGATCTGCCCGTTGTCCTTCTGCTCGAACCGAATGACGGCGCACCGAGAATCAGATTGAGCCGCGGGCGCGTGGACGGGGCCGCGCGAATTTCCGGCCCACTGGCGGCGCTGTTGGGGCTGGTGCATGGAGCGTTTGACGGTGACGCCCTGTTCTTTTCGCGCGATCTGGTGATCGAGGGCGACACAGCCGCGGCACTGGCGCTGCGCAACGCAATTGACGACGCAGAGCTGGACCTCGCGCACGAGGCCGCAACCCTTTCCGGCCCGCTTGAACGCCAGCTGAAGCAGATCATCGCCTTTGCAGAGCGTCGGACCGGCCTGTGCCTGACCCGACCCGAGGACGCGATCCTATGGTAATGGAAATCGTTTGCCCGGCGGGAACGCCCGCGGCCCTGCGTGCAGCCGTCAGGGCCGGGGCTCACACGGTCTATTGTGGCTTCAATGACGAAACCAATGCGCGGAACTTTCCGGGGCTCAACTTTGACCGCGCTGAAATGCGGGCCGGAATTTCCTTTGCCCATGATCACGGATCGAAGGTCTTGATTGCAATCAATACCTTCCCGCAGGCAGGCAACGAAGGGATTTGGAAACAAGCGGTGGCGGATGCCGAAACCTGCGGTGCAGATGCTGTCATTCTCGCCGATCTGGGCTTGCTGGACTACGCGGCGCGACATCATCCCAAGCTGCGCAGACATCTGTCCGTGCAGGCCGCGGCGGCCAATGCTGACGTGATCAATTTCTATGCCGAAACTTTCGGTGTAAAGCGGGTGGTCTTGCCGCGCGTTTTGTCCGTTCCGGAAATTGCCGCGATCAACTCTGAAACCGACGTCGAAACCGAAGTCTTCGTGTTCGGCGGTCTTTGCGTCATGGCCGAGGGGCGATGCTCGCTGTCCTCTTATGCCACCGGGTTGTCTCCAAACATGAATGGTGTCTGCTCCCCTGCCAGCCATGTGCAGTATCAAGAAGAACAGGGCGCGTTGAACGCGCGCCTTGGCGGGTACCTGATCCACCGGGTCGAACGGGATGAGCCCGCACCGTATCCGACTTTGTGCAAAGGGTGTTTTTCCGCAGGTGAAAAAACCGGGCACCTGTTCGAGGATCCCGTCAGCTTGAACGCAGAACGGCTGATCCCGCAATTGCAAAAGGCAGGTGTGACAGCCTTGAAGATCGAAGGGCGCCAGCGGTCAAAATCTTATGTCGCACAGGTCGTTCGGAATTTTCGCGCCGCGGTCGATGCGCTGGAGTCAGGCCAGCCGATGCCCGAAGGTATGCTTGCGCGACTGTCGGAAGGGCAGGCCATGACGACCGGCGCTTACAAAAAGACGTGGAGGTGATCCGATGGAACTGACAATAGGCCCGAACCAGTTCTTCTGGCCCTCCGAAACCTGGGCTGCATTTTATGATGATCTGGCCCGATCGCCCGTCGACCGCGTCGTGCTTGGGGAACTGGTCTGTTCCAAGCGCTTGCCGTTCTACCAGGATCGTATCCCTGCGGCGATTTCCCGGCTGGTGGAGGCGGGCAAAGAGGTTGCGCTGACAAGCCTGGCCCTTGTGACCCTGAAACGCGAGCGCAAACTCACGGCTGAGCTTGCAGAAATGGGCGTCATGGTCGAGATCAACGATCTGACCGCGCTGGCACATTTGCCCGGCACCTGCACGTTTGCCGTTGGCCCGCTGGTAAATGTCTACAACGAAGGTACTTTGAAATGGTTGGCTGCTCGGGGTGCGCGCCGGGTTTGTCTTCCGCCGGAACTGCCCATCGCTTCGGTCAAAACGCTGGCGCAAGCTGCCTCGGACTTGGGCGTCGCGATCGAAATATGGGGGCATGGCAGGTTGCCGCTGGCCATTTCCGGGCGCTGTTACCACGCGCGATTGCATGGGCGCAGCAAGGACAATTGCCAGTTTGCCTGCGAAGACGATCCGGACGGGTTGGACGTTCTGACCGGTGACGGCAAGCCTTTTATGGCCATGAACGGTGTGCAGACCCTGTCAGACAGCCATGCCTGTACGGATCATCAGATCGACCTGCTGAAACAGGCTGGCATCTCGGCGTTGCGTCTGTCGCCGCAATCTGGCGGATTCCGTCAACTGTGCGAACTGTATCGAAAACGTATCGACGGTGATCTTCCCCAAGGAGAAGTGGAGTGCGCCCTGCGTGGTGCTGATCCTGATATTCGGTTGAGCGACGGATTTCTGACGGGGTCCTGCGGTGCAGAATGGTCCGGTACATCAAAGGCGGCTTCGATCTCGGTTTGACCGCCGCATCGGCACGGCGTCCGTCGCGCCGGACGCGAATGAAACAGCCTATGCTTTGAACCCTTGGGATGAGTCCGGGTTTGTCCGGGTTTCTTCCTCTTGAACCCAGGTTTCGGCCTGCAAGACCCCGGGTTGCCCGGTGCCGATAATCCCCACGACCTGCACATCGCCGGTATCGGTGGGAGCGGCCACCTGAACACGCCGGATCAATGCGAAAAGGGCGACCGCAATACCGATAGCCGCCAGAAGAAACGGAAGACCGCGCCCGCCGAACAATGAGATAGAGTTCGGCCCCAGCATGGTTCCCACCAGCAGGCCGACATTCAGCAGCAGCACCATCGTGCCACTGGCGGGAACGATCTGAGACAGCTTGAGCTGATCATTGGCATGCGCCGTCAGGATCGAATACGCGGGATACAGCCCGATTGCGATCAGAACAAAACCATAGACGATATGAGACGGCGACGTATCGATGGCCATCCAAAGACTGGACAGGGTCGTAACGACACCCAGCCCGATGACCACATAGCGTCTGTCGGTGTGATCAGACAGCCAGCCGATCGGGTATTGCACCACCGCACCGGCGATCAGCGCCGCCACCAGCGCCCCTGACGCCTGCGCCGTCGTAAAGCCGTTTTGCAACGCATAAAGCGGCAACGAGATATAAGACGCCGCGACACCGATGCTGACCAGAACGATACCGATGACTGCGATGGGCGAAACCTTGTAAAGCACGGGAACCGACATGCGTTCCGGAGCGGCATATTCCGGCGCCTTGTTGCCCGACAGAAGAAGCGGCACGATCGAAAGCGAAATCAGGATGGAAACAAGCCCGAACAGCAGGTTCCCAGTGGGGTCGGGAAAGCCTACTATGGCGGTGCCAAGCGCCGGGCCGGCAAGCTGGATAATGAAATACAGCGACAGGACCTGAGCGCGCATGTTGTTCTCGGACTTCGCGTTCAGCCAGCTTTCGGTGATGACGTAAAGCCCCGGGTAACAAAATCCGCCCAACAGACGCATCACGCTCCAGCTGATCGCGTCGCTGGTCAGCAGATGCACGATGGCCGCAATCGAAACCAGCGAGGCGAGGGCCGAAAATGCCCGAATATGCCCGACATTTTCGACCAGCCTCGGGGCAAGTGCCGTCCCTGCAAGCGCACCCAAGGGATAGCTTGCCTGCATGACGGAAATCGTGAAGTCACTAAAGCCCAGACTGGCCCCCCGGATCGTCAGCAACGTCGCCAACAGACCGTTGGCAACCATCAGCATGAACATCCCAAGGAACAGTGCCCAGTTTTCGTTTAACGCGCGTATCATAGCGAACCGCTACTGATGCGGGGCGGGCCTGTATACAACTCCTACGACATCGGGATGTCGTTTGATGGAACTTCTCCGTTGCGGGCCACAATGTCGGATTCAACCGTCCCAAGGCCCATTGCAACTGGGTTTTCGGCTGAGCTGATTGGCCTCAGTACCCGCAGGAATTGCGGCTGAGTTACACGTCGCCTTGCATGATCCGGGCATAGATATCGGGATCCGTCACGCCTTCAGAGCCGATCGTCAAAACCCGAGACTGCGGCGTCAATCCAAGCTTCTGGAAAAGCTCGGGGTTGTTGGCCGCTTCGATCAATGCGGCCAATCCGGCAACGCCGCTCTCTCCGGCTTCGATCGCCGGATCACTACCATGCGGACGCGCCAGGCGACGGACGGTGGGCGGTATCAGCTGATCGTCGATTGTCAGAAAGTCCGAGGCTTCGCTGCGCAAAACCTCCCACGCCATCGGTGACGGCACCCCGCAGGACAAACCCGCCATGATGGTCTCTTCATCGATATCTACGGACGCGGCTTGCCCCTGCCTTGCGCTTTCGAACAAACACGCCGCCAGATGCGGTTCCACGACCACGACGCGCGGCGCGGCATCACCCCAGGCCTGACGCAATGCTGCCGCAACTGCCGCGGCAAGCCCTCCAACTCCACCTTGCAGAAAGACATGCGTCGGTGCCGTGTCCATTGCATCCACGACTTCTTTGACCATGACACCATAGCCCGACATCACGTCGCGCGGCGGGTCAGTGTAGCCTGACCAGGATGTGTCCGAAACCACGAACCAGCCGTTCTTGTCAGCTTCCCGCCGACACTGATCCACCGAGGCGTCATAGTCTCCATCGATGCGCACGACGTCGGCCCCGAGTTCGCGCATGGCCTGCGCGCGGCCTTCACTGACTTCGGCGTGAATGTAGATCCGGCACGGCGCGCCGAACCGCTTGCACCCCCATGCGAGCGACCGACCGTGGTTGCCATCGGTTGCCGAAACAAGCGTGATACTGGCAACCATGTCGGCGCAGCGGCCAGTACGGATATCTTCCAATGACACGTCCTGACCGGTCCGGCGCGATATTTCGCGTTGCAGAACACGCAAGGCGGCAAAGGCCCCCCCCAAGGCCTTGAAACTTCCAAGACCAAACCGGGGACCTTCATCCTTGTAGTGGACTTCCGCGACTCCGATCTCGGCTGCCAACGATGGCAAAGAATGCAGAGGCGTTGGCGCATACCCCTCCCATTGGGTGATTTCCCTTGCTGCGCGATCGAAATCCTGTTGTGTCAAAACGGTTTCGGCAGCGGGGCCAAAGCTCGGCCTGCCTGCCTGATGGGCGATGATTTCTGTCATGGTCGTGTATCCTGTCAAGGGGTCAGCGGCAGGCGCTGCCGTACCAGCTCTGCCCAGAGTTCTGCACCCAGCGGGAGCAGTGCGTCGTTGAAATCGTAATCAGCCGAGTGCAGCGGACGGCCGTTTGATCCTTCGGTCCCGTTGCCGATAAGCAGGAAACACCCGGGCACAACGGCGGCAAATTCAGCAAAATCTTCCGAGAAAGACATGGCAGAGCAGTCTCCGTCCACCTCAAGACCCATGGCCGAAGCCGCTGCAACGACATGCGATGCGGCATCGGCATCATTGTTTGCCTCGATGAATGCGGTACGGAAATCCACACTCACCTCGACGCCATGGCTTTCGGCCACACCGCCTGCGATCTGGCGCATGGTGCGTTCGATCAGCTTGCGGTCTGCCGGTGACATGGCCCGCGCGTCACCTTTCAGAACAGTACGCCCCGGAAGGACATTGCGCTGCCCGTCGGTGGTGAACTCGGTCACCGACACCACGGCGCCGGATGAAGGTGCAAGCTTGCGTGAAACTATGGTTTGCAGGGCCAATACAAGTTCCGCCGCAGGCGTGATCGTTTCGCGCCCGACATGGGGCATCGAGGCATGACCGCCTTGACCGGAAAGCGTGATTTCAAACAGGCTTTCACTGCAACAGATGACACCGGCGCGGGTG
The DNA here is from genome assembly GCF_017872595.1 of Ruegeria sp. HKCCSP346. Classification (NCBI taxonomy): domain Bacteria; kingdom Pseudomonadati; phylum Pseudomonadota; class Alphaproteobacteria; order Rhodobacterales; family Roseobacteraceae; genus Ruegeria; species Ruegeria sp. HKCCSP346. Next base: position 12,734 of record NZ_JAEDOT010000005.1, on the reverse strand, counting down.
GAAACCCGCCCGACAGGCTCACCCGGAAGATTGTGCGCGCCGTAAACCTCATCAATCGGGAAGGTCCGCAAAACGCCCTCATCGATCATCGCTATTGCCCCAAGCCCATGCTCTTCATTGGGCTGGAACAGAAAGACAACCGTGCCGTCAAACGTCGGATCCTTGGCCAGCAATTCGGCGGCCCCAAGCAGCATCACCGTGTGGCCATCATGTCCACAGGCATGCATGACACCTTCGTTCTGCGACTTGTGCGCAAACGTATTGACCTCGGTAATCGGGAGCGCGTCGAAATCCGCGCGCAGCCCAATGGCGCGATTGCCATTGCCCGCCTTCAAGACGCCCACGACACCGACCCCTTCAAACACCTCGATGCCTAGGTTGCGCAGATGCCCGGCAATCCGGTTCTTGGTCCAGACTTCCTGAAACCCAAGCTCGGGGTTGCGATGAAACTCATGGCGCAACGCACGCAGGCGTTCTGTCAATGCTGTCACGGCAAAACTTCCCCTTCGACGTGTTGCTTCACATGTGAGAAACAAGTTTATTGCAAGTGACCTGAAAAAAGGGCTCTAGTTAGTGGCAAGCCATGCAAGTTTCTTTCACATGACGCAATTGGATGACTTTGACCGCGCGATCCTGCGGATTCTGCAACAAGACAACAGAACCACGCAGCACAAGATTGGCGAGGCCGTAAATCTGTCCGCACCCTCGGTGCAGCGCCGTATCCGCCGGATGGAGGCCGAGGGCGTGATACGAGCCAATGTGGCCGTCGTTGACCCGGCGGCCGTAGGTCTTCAACTTACCATCTTCGTTGAACTTGAACTGGTCAGTGAAACCCCGGACGAGATCGATGCCGTCAAGAAAACCCTGCTGAATGCTCCGGAAGTCCAGCAATGCTTTTACGTGACCGGAGAGGTTGATTTCATGGTTGTCGTGGTCGTCGAAAGCATGGCGGTTTACGAAGATTTCACCCGCAGGATGTTCTTTGAAAACGGCAATATTAGAAAGTTCAGAACCTTCGTTTCCATGGATACCATCAAATCCGGCAGTGCTTTGGGGTTCTGACCGGCACATGGTGCAACGACAGGCCCGTCCAGACATGTCCGCGCAAGTCTGGACCATTCGGTTGGGTTGACAGGACTGCGAAGGCAAGTCCCGTCACGGGTCTCAACGCAATTTTTCCAACGTGTTTTCAACTACATTCCATTGCGCGGAATGACATGTGCTTTCTCTTCCTCAAAGATCAGCTCCTCCCCTGACCATGCCTTCAGGCGCGAGATCAAATGAAACTCGGTGGCCGTTGCCCGTTGTTCGGAATAGGTCCATATCCTGGCCGACCAGTCCTCACGGTCGAAACCGGCGGTCTGCTCCATCGTGGCAACAGCAGAAAGCGGGTCACCCGGATGGATTGAATATCTTCGATCCGACACGTCGCTGAGCACCGTCCCAATATCGTCCAGGCGGAAATCACCCACCGGCCCGAAGACGCCCCCGTCCAGAAAAAACCTGTGTGTCACCTTGCCATTGGTCAGGTCCGCGTGGACCGAGCGTTCCATCGAGCCCGAGCGCACCTTGGTCTTTCTTGCGGCCTCACCGGACGCCGATGGTTCCGGCAGCGGGCGGGGTTCGGTTGTGTCAACGCCTGGGTTGCGGATGGGCAAGTGCAAATGAGATTGACCCGGGCGGATTGTAAGTGTCACAGGTTCGGGGGCGGGCCAGAGTACCGGCCAGTAAGCCGAAGCGATCTGCAAAACGATGCGATGACCTGACGGAACCCGATATCCTGTTCCATACATCGAGACGGTAACAGCCATCTCTTCCCCGGGTGTGATCGGCGTGGGTTCTGTATCGCTGATCCGGTGGTTGAGGTTGCAGAATCCCCTGGCAATCAGCGTCTGCGCACCGTTCGGGTCTTCGTCCACCAGCAATACAACGACAAAGCCCTGAGTCTGATCTGCTGACACCTTCAGATCGACCGATGGTTGCCCCAGGATATCAAGTGCGTCTTCAAGTGGCGCCGCTTTGAACTGCAACGCGCCGGCGGCGTCGATCCGGCAATCTGCCGCCATGTCTCCGGGAATGGCGAAAGAGCACATATCACCTGCGGCCGCCCCAAAACTTTGCGGCGAGCAAATCGCAAGCTCTGCCGCGGAAACGGGGTCTGCCTCAAGCGTCAGATGATTCAGCCACAGGGACGTGTTGGTGATATTCGGTGACGGCCAGCTCGGCTCTTCGACCCAGCGCCCCGTGCGTTCCAGATGCGTTCCGGTCGGCGCTGCGCTGTCTTGAAGGAAAAAACGCAAGGGTGGTTCGTCCATCAACCCTGTGTCTTTTCCCTTCAGCCAGTGATCCCAGAACCGGATGACCTCGCCGACGAAATCAGCCTTGGGGCCGGGCACCCCTTCATGCGGGTAAAGATGCGCCCAGGGCCCCATCAGGATCTTGACCGGTCCGCTGAGGTGTTCGGCAATGCGGAATGGGGTATCGCGGTATAGATCCATCCAGCCGCCGAAAAAGTAGACCGGTATATCCACGTCGGCATAGTTCTCGCAGATCGAACCGCGCCGCCACATCTCGTCATGGGTCTGGTGTTCCAGCCACATGGCCGGCCAGAACGCGGCGCCTTCCAACCGCTCGCGCCACATGTCAAGCCAGCGGTCCGGGCCGACAATCTCTGGGTCTGGTGGCATGGCGTTGTACAGCTGCATGATCGAGCCCCACCAGAAATTGTCGTTGGCTAGACATCCGCCGTAAAAGTGGATGTCCTCGCGCCACCGGTTGTCTGTGCCCATCACCGGTGCGATCGCCTTCAACGCCGCAGGGCGCGTCGCCGCCACTTGGAACGCGTTATATGCGCCCCAGCTTTTGCCGAACATTCCGACGTTCCCATCGCACCAGTCCTGATCGGCGATCCACTGGATGAGGTCGTGACCGTCCTGAATCTCCTGATGCGAATACTCATCTTCGGAAACACCATCACTGTCGCCATAGCCTCGGATATCAACGCGGATCGACGCGTAACCGGCGGCGGCAAACTGCGGATGCATGCTTTCATCCCGCATGCGTGTCCTGTCCCGGCGGCGATAGGGGATGTATTCCACGATACAGGGCACAGGGGCGTTCTTCGCGCTTTCCGGCAGCCACAGGCGCGCCGCAAGTTTCGTGCCGTCAGGCAGCGGTATCCAAACAGTCTCGATGACCTCAATATTGCTCATGTCCGGTCCTTTTCGTTCGGGCGCATAAGGGGTTTCATGCCGTGCGGGCAATCGGCTGTACGTGTTCAACCCATTCTCAGATGGCGTCACCACCGAAGGCCTAGGCGCAGCGCGTCATAGACTGCCGCGTGTATGTTGCGCGAAGAAACGGCGTCTCCGATCCGGTAAAGATCAAAACCGGCATTCGGGTTCACCTGCGGAAACACGTCACCCGAATTGGCGACAAGAGCGTCGTGATCCACACGGCCACGATTTCGCGAAAGCGGCTTGAGTTGGAAATAGAGATCATCCAGAGGCAAGGTGCCCTGATTGACAATGACCTGATCATACACGCGCTTTTCAACAAGTTTCGAGTAATCCGTTCCAATCGCCGCTTCCAGTTGATTGCCTGAGCGAACCAGCGATTTCAGCGTTCGGGTAACGGTGAACACCGCCCCCGTTTTTTGCAGCGCACGCATATATGGCACCAGATTCATGCCCATGATCTCGGGCGCAAAGCTGCGGTCGCGGGTCATGATCTCAACCCGCGCACCGGACCCGGCGATGACCTCGGCCGCCATCAGGGCCGGGTGGTCGCCCGCATCATCGTAGATCAGGACATTTTCGCCCGGTTGCACGTCTGCCGACAGGATGTCCCAGGCCGAAACCGCCAGATCGTTGCCGGTTTCCAATATTGTCGTCTCGGGCAAGCCTCCGGTTGCAATCACGACCATATCCGGGGCAAAGGTTGTTACGTTCTCCGCCTCTGCAAACGTGTTGAACTGAAACCTGACGTCGCGCGCAGCACATTGCGCCATGCGCCAGTCGATGATCCCGATCATCTCGGCCCGGCGTCGGGATTGCGCGGCCAGACGCACCTGACCTCCGGGTTCAGGGGCCGCTTCCAGAACGGTAACGTCATGCCCGCGCTCTGCCGCGACCCGCGCGGCTTCAAGCCCTCCGGGCCCTGCGCCGACGACGACCGCCCGGCGGCGGGATTTGGCTGCGGGGATCACATGCGGCATCGACAATTCGCGCCCGGTAGCGGGGTTGTGAATGCAAAGGGCTTCACCCGCCTGATAAATTCGGTCCAGGCAGTAGGTTGCACCGACGCAGGGGCGGATGTCATCCTCCTGACCGGCCCGGATCTTGGACACGATCATCGGGTCGGCCATATGCGCGCGGGTCATGCCGACCATATCCAACAACCCCGAGGCCACGGCATGTCGTGCGGTTGCCACATCGGGAATGCGCGATGCATGAAAGGTCGGCATCCCGATTTCGGCTCGTACACGCCCGGCAAAATCCAGATGAGGCGCACTTTTCATGCCCTGTACCGGGATCACATCCGTCATGGCCGGATCCGTATGAATGCGCCCGCGGATGACGTTCAGGAAATCGACCTGACCGCTGTCGCGCAGCCTTCGGGCGATTTCCAGCCCGTCTTCTTCGGTGATGCCGCCTTTTTCGACTTCATCCGCGGTATAGCGGACGCCAACGATGAAATCCTGCCCGACACGGTTGCGGATTGCATCCAGAACCATGAAGCCGAACCGCAACCGATTGTCGAAACTGCCGCCATAGGGCGCGTCCATCGTATTGGTGAGTGGTGACCAGAACTGATCGATCAGGTGGCCATAGGCTTGCAATTCGATTCCGTCGAGACCCGCGGCCTTCATACGCTCGGCTGCATCGGCGTAGTCGCTTACGATCCGTTCGACATCATGGTCTTCCATCTTCTTGGCAAAGGCCCGGTGGGCCGGTTCACGATAATGCGAAGAAGAGACCGACGGCAGCCAATCGCCCTTGTTCCAACCCGTGCGCCGCCCCAGATGGGTCAACTGGATCATGACCGCGCAACCATGAGCATGGCAGGCATCCGTCAATTCAGCCATCCAGCGCACCACCTCGTCCTTGTAGGCAAGGATGTTGTTGAACACCGGTGGGCTGTCGCGACTGACGGTGGCGGAACCCGCCGTCATGGTCATCGCGACCCCAGCTTTCGCGCGCATCTCATGATAGGCGCGGTAACGCTCTTTCGGCATACCGTCTTCGGGGTAGGCGGGTTCATGACTGGTCGTCATGATCCTGTTCTTCAGCGTCAGATGCTTCAGCTGATAGGGTTGCAGCAGCACATCGCGGGTCATGACCACCCGTCCTTTGTTGGAACCATTGACGTCAGTCGACCAACTTCGCTGTCCTGCATCGGACATGCAAAAAGCAGTGTTTCGGCAGTGCCGGGTGGCATATGGCGCTCCGATATTGGGGCGAGCGGAGAAGCTCTTGACCGATTGAAAGCAGACTGGGAAACCTCCGTCAAACGCCTTGTGAACCAAAGTCGCGATGTTTCTCCGAATGCGTTGGCCGAGGCGCGCAAGACAGGACAGAAAAGGTATCCGCGAAAACGACCTGTCCGCAAGGCGCTGGCAACCGCTTATCCCGTCGCCGCGCACCGGACATAAGCGTGCTGTTAGGCTGAAAACTCCCGCGCGGCAGGCTGGCAATTTTTCGATGATTGAAGGTCTGGGCTGGCGGTTGGCGTCGTTTCGCTCTATCGCCCAACTGGAACATACCTTTCGTGACAGGAGACAGCAGTCGTGACCATCACTCGGATCGAGACCGGCAAGCGCATGAGCCGCATCGTCAAACATAACGGAACCGCCTATCTGTGCGGTCAGGTTTCCGATGCCGCAACCGTTGCCGATCAAACCCGTGACATCCTTGCCAAGATCGAGGACCTTCTGGCCAAGGCTGGCAGCGACAAGACGCGTATCCTGCAATGCGTGATCTGGCTGTCGGACATGGCCGACTTTGCCGAAATGAACGCGGTCTGGGATGCCTGGGTGCCAGAGGGCCACGCCCCGGCCCGCGCCTGCGGCGAGGCGAAACTGGCCCGTGATGTTCTGAAGGTCGAGATGATCGTTACCGCAGCCTGCGATTGATCCGCCCGGCCTCGCGCCGTGTGCTGATTTCAGGCGTGGGCGGGTTTGGGTCTGGGAAACAAGACGTCCTGCCCGCGTTCCTACTGTACCTGAGAATGTACCTTTACCAGAGTTTCCAGAAACAGCTTGGCCACGCGTGTTGGCGCAGGTTGTTTTCTGGCCACGGCCGCGAAACGGGTTCTGTATTTGATCTCTTTGGGTAGAACCTTTTTCATAAGCCCATGTTCGACAAATTCCTGCGCCAGATGATCGGGAAGAAACCCAAGGTAGCGACCTGAAAGTATCAGAATGACAAGGGCTTGTTCGTTCTGCACTTTGGCCGCACGTCGAAACCCCAGTTGTTGACCAACGATGAGGTTCGGAGAGTTCACGTGCAGGCCGGCGTAGTTGAACTTGCGAAGAACACTCAGTTTCAACTCTGGATCCGAGCGGTCAAACAGGGGGTGTTCCTGCCCACAGTACAAATACATGTTTTCCCCGTAGAGCGACGTGTATTCCAGGCTTGCCGATGGTCTGTGCAAAGCGATGATACCGACATCCAGTTGCCCGCTGATGACCATTGTTTCGATCACGTTGGGGGGTTCCAGCGACAGTTCGATGTGAACCGCCGGTGCGGCCTCATTGAACTTGTGAATGGTGCGGGCAAGTTGGGCTTCCGGGTTGGTCGTACATTGATCGAACAGAGCCACGCGAATGCTGCCGGCCAGTTGTTGTTTGACTTCGTTGACCTCGGTTCTGAACTGCGCCACGGAAATAAGCAGGTCTTCTGCCGCGGCCAGCACCTTTTCGCCGTCTTCCGTCAGTGAAAACCCTGCCGGCCCCCGGTTGCACAGCTTTAGGCCAAGCCTCAGTTCCAGGTCAGACAAGTGTTTCGAGATCGTCGATTTACCGATGTTCAGCTCGATCTCGGCGGCCGTGATGCCACCACTTTCCGCGACGGTTTTGAACACGCGCAGCAGACGGATGTCCGTGTCGCCGATCCGGGTATCAAGTTTGTTCTGTCTCATATCGCATGTTTGAAATCTATGAAACCTTTCGCGCAAATATTAACAACGACGAAACCAAGTTGGCAAGTTAGCTTCGTGTCGCCGAGGTAGAATCGGACTGGCCACCTTCTCCCCAGGTCAGCGCGCACCTCGAAACACGACATATGGGAGGAAATCCATGTCATTTATCAAAAAGCTTGGCACTTTCAGCGCAGCCGTTTCCGTTGCCGCACTGATGGTTGCAGGCACGGCCGAGGCGAAGAACTTCAAGATCGCTGTCGGCGACAGCGCGGGCAGCGCACAAGAGGCGCTGGGGCTCGCGTTCGTAAAAGCGCTCGAAGAAAAATCAGGTGGTGAGCACACCGCGACACTGTTCCTCAACGGTCAGCTCGGTTCCGAGCAGGACACGGTGAACGAGGCGGCGATTGGCACGCTGGATATGTCGCTGCTGGCGATCAACAACATCACGCCGTTCTCGCCTTCGGTCGGTGTTTTCACACTGCCTTACGTGATCCTCAGCCTGGAAGATGCCGAAAAACTGACCCAGGGTCCAATCGGTCAGGAACTGGTCGAAAACACCATCCGTGATGCCGGTGTGCGCATCATCGGCTGGACCTATACCGGTTTCCGCCGTCTGACGAACTCGAAGAAGCCGGTCAAATCGGTTGCGGATTTGCAGGACCTGATCATTCGCGTTCCCAAAAACGAAATCATGATCGAAACCTACAAGGCATGGGGCATCAACCCGACCCCGATGGCCTGGTCGGAAACCTTCACCGGCCTGCAGACCAAAGTGGTTGACGGTCAGGACAACCCTTACCTGACGATCAATGCGATGAAGTTCTACGAGGTTCAGAACCACGTCACCAACCTGCGTTACATCTTCTCGATCGAACCGCTGATCATCTCGGAAGCCGTGTTCCAGGACCTGTCCGAAGAGGAACAGCAGATGATCCTGGAAGCAGGGCAGGAAGCCACTCAGGTCTCGGCCCAGTTCCTGCGGGACTCGGAAGCAGCCATCAAGGAAGAGCTGACGGCCAAGGGGATGGAAATCATCGACCCCGAGAACGACGAAGCCGAGTTCATTCAACTGGCGACCGAAGCTGTATGGCCGCAATTCTACGAGTCCATTGGTGGTGTCGAGAAACTGAATGCAGTTCTCGAAGCCATCGGCCGCGAGCCGGTCCAGCAATAATCGTCGCACGGCGATACCGGGAAGAGCGCTGCGGCGCTCTTCTCACTTCAGGGAGGAGTGAAACCACATGTTCTGGAAATTTCTGGACAACATAGAAAGTGTCATCTGCCGGATCCTCTTATCCGGCTTCGTCTGCCTTTTGTTCGTGCAGATCATCGCGCGCGAGGTCTTCGGCTTTTCGGTCAGCTGGATCGAGGAACTCTCGGTCTACATGTTCGTCTGGTTCGTCTATTTCGGCGCAAGTTACGCCGCTCTGAAAGGTGCGCATAACCGCGTGACATTCCAGTTCAAGTTCCTGCCCGATGGGTCGATCAAATACATCGAAGCCTTCGCCGATCTCTTCTGGCTCTTCTTCAATGTCTACTTCCTGTATCTGGCGACGGATTTTGTCTTCAACAAGATGAACAAGTTCTGGAAATCCCAGACCCTGGGTATCGAGATGAAGTACGTCTACATGGTGCTGCCCATCGCGTTTGCGCTGATGACCGTCCGCATCATTCAGGTGAATTACCGCCGCCTTATCAAGGGCGAGGATATTCACGATCCCGATCAGATCGACCTCGACGAAATCAAAGCTGCGACTGAAGCAGCAAAGAAATCCTAAGGGCAGGGGGATAAACCATGGAATCCGAAATCGTCACAATCCTGTTTGGGTCTTTCCTGTTTCTGCTGCTCATTGGCGCGCCGATCACTGTGGCGCTGGGTGTGGCATCGCTGGTCTCATTCCTTTACCTGGACGAGAACCCGATCAAATTCGTGCAGATCGCCTTTACCTCGGTGGGTGCTTTCCCCCTGATGGCGTTGCCTGCCTTCATTCTTGCCGGGGCCCTGATGGAGGCCGCCGGTATCTCGAAACGCCTGATCAATGTTGCTGAAAGCCTGGCCGGTCCTTTCACCGGCGGTATTTCGGCTGCAACGGTCATGGCTTGTCTGTTCTTCGGCGCCATTTCGGGCTCGGGCCCGGCAACAACCGCGGCCGTTGGGATGCTGATGATCCCTGCGATGATCGACCGCGGCTATGAGCGCGGCTATGCCTCGGCGATCACTGCGTCCTCTGGCGGCCTCGGGATTATCATTCCTCCCTCCATCCCGATGGTGATCTTCGGCATTGCCGCGCTCGGCATGGCGCCGCCGCCGGAAGCCGTGGAAAAGTTCGGAACCTTTCAGTCGGTTTCGATCTCGAAACTGTTCATTGCCGGATTCGTCCCGGCCTTCCTGATCGCCACCAGCCTGCTGATCCTGAACTTCTTCATGTCGAAAAAGCGCGGCTACAAGGGCGTTTCCGAAGGTTGGTCGATCCGTCACGTGGGCTGCGAAATGTATCGCGGTTTCTGGTCGCTGATGGCGCCGCTGGTGATCCTGGGCGGTATTTATACCGGCTTCTTCACCCCGACCGAGGCGGCAATCGTGGCGATTTTCTACACCCTGTTCGTGGGCGTGGTTATCTACCGCGAACTGACCTGGCAGTCGCTGTTCCAGTCGCTTGAAGCCACCACCTGGCTGACTGGGCGTGTTCTGCTGATCCTGTTCACCGCGACCGTGTTTGGCCGACTGCTGGTGGAAAACCAGATCCCGGCAATCATCGCGGATTCGATGCTCAGCTTCACGGACAACCTCTATGTCATCTGGACGCTGATCATCTTTTTCCTGCTGTTCGTCGGCATGTTCATGGAGACGCTGGCCACCATCCTGATCCTGGTTCCGGTGATGCTGCCGGTGGCTTATTCGGTGGGTATCGATCCGATCCACTTTGGCGTGGTGATGGTCTGCACGCTGGGTATCGGTTTCCAGACTCCACCACTGGGCGAAAACCTGTTCATCGCCTCGGGTATCTCGAACATCACGATCGAACAGATCTCATTGCGTGCGCTGCCTTTTGCGGCCGCCAACACGATTGCGATCTTCATCATCGCCTTCTTCCCTGAACTGTCGCTGTGGCTCCCACGGCTGTTTGGCTACTGATCTGAAAGGATGACGACATGAAACAGATGGTCACAAACATCCTCTTTGCCACTGACCTGTCCGAAAACTCGGGTCACGCCATGCGCCATGCCGCCAGCATCGCGCAGGCCACGGGGGCCGAAATTCACGTGCTGCATGTGAATGAGCCACTGTCGGACGATGCCAAGATCACGATGGAGATCTTCATCCTGAATGAAGAAACCCGCAAGACCGCGATCGAGCGTCGTCACGAGATGGTGCGCAAGGTACTGGCCGAACGACAAGCCAAATTCTGGGCGCAGTTCGACGGCGACGATGGAAAAATTCGCGATCAGATCACCTCGGTCGAGGTCACCGATGGTCACCCGGCCGAAGTGATCCTGCGCCGCTCGGTCGAACTGGGCTGTGATCTGATCGTGCTGGGTGCGCATGATCACGGCTTTTCGCATACGTTTCTGGGCACCGTCGCAAAACGCGTTTTGCGGCGCTCCAAGATACCGACACTGATCGTTCCGAACCCGGACGAAACGTAACAACCCCACTGACAAGGAAGTACAAAATGAGCAAAACTCTGACCGCGCAGGACCTGGCGGACACGTTTGACGCGTTCAACCGCCATGACATCGACGGCGTAATGACCCACTTCGCCGACGACTGCGTGTTCTACACCGTGGCTGGTGACGAGAAATACGGCAACAAGGTTGAAGGTGCCGAAGCCATAGCCGCCGCGTTTTCAGGCGTCTGGGCAGGCATGAAAGACGCCCATTGGGACCATCACAGCCATTTTGTCCACGGTGATCGTGCCGTGTCCGAGTGGACCTTCTCAGGAACCGACGCAAACGGTATGCGGATCGAAGCTGAAGGTGCGGATCTGTTCACCGTTCGTGACGGTAAAATCGTTGTAAAACAGGCGCTTCGAAAGACGCGTCCAATGTTCAAAGCCTGATCCGCCGCCCTGCGCGCAGCCTCGGAGAAAAACAAGAATGGTGGATAACAGCATCCCGCGTCACTGGCCCAAGGCCAGCTATGACCCGAAATATGACCCGATCATAGATGCGGGTCCGGGTCACAATCGCGACCACGCGCCCACATATTGGATTGGAACGGCCGGAACACCTCCGGCCGATGATGGACCTGTGTCCAGCGATATGGATGCGGATGTGGTGGTGATCGGGTCGGGGTATACCGGCCTGTCCACCGCCATTCATCTTGCCAAGGAACACGGCATTCAAGCCGTTGTTTTAGAAGCAAATACAGTCTCTTGGGGCTGCTCCACCCGCAATGGCGGGCAGGCCCAGATCTCATCCGGACGGCTGAAACGGTCGCAATGGATTCAGCGCTGGGGCACGGACGTGGCCAAGCGCATGCATGCCGAGGTCACAGAAGCGTTTCAGCTGTTCAACGATCTGATTGCGTCGGACGATATCGATTGCGACCCGCAGCCAGGCGGCCACTACTACATCGCGCATCGCGACAAGGTCATGCCCTCCCTCAAGAAAGAAAGCAAGCTGCTCAACGACGTGTTCGGCTATGGTTCGCGGATTCTCTCTCGGGAAGAACTTCACGAAAAGCACGTGCGCGATATGGAGGCCGCAGGTGCCATGTGGGAACCTGACGGGACCTGCATCCATGCGGGTAAACTGGCCTTCGGCTACGTCAACATGGCGCGCCGTCTGGGGGTGAAAATTCACACCGGCAGCCCGGTCATGGGATGGCAGACGAAGAACGGCGTGCATCACCTGCGCACACCGGGCGGCATCGTCCGCGCCAAAACGGTGGCCTTGGCAACCGCGGGCTATACTCCGCCAGGTCTGAACACGCGCACAAAGCACCGCCTGATGCCCATCCTGTCCAACTCGATGGTGACACGGCCGCTTACCCAGGCCGAACTGGATGAGTGTGGCATTCAGACCAAATCCCCCCTGACCGACACGCGTACGCTGCGCCACTATTACCGCCTGCTGCCGGACAATCGGATGCAGATCGGCAGCCGCAGCGCGGTGACAGGGCGTGATGCCGAGAACGAAAAACATCTGGAGCTACTGAAAAAGGGTCTCGCCCGAAAGTTCCCGGCGCTGACGGATATCAACCTCGACTACTCGTGGTGGGGCTGGGTCGATGTCAGCCATGATATGATGCCGCGTATCTTCCAGCCGGACCCGCAACAGCGCGTGTTCTACGCGATGGGATACGGTGGCAACGGCGTGATGTACTCGGCTCAGGCCGGGCGTCGTATGGCACAGCTGATCGCGGGTAAGAAAGACAAGGCGTTTGAACTACCGATCTTCACGTCCCCGCTGCCCAGCCACGGCATTCTGACGCCTTTCCGCCGACTGGGACAGCGCATGGCGTATGTCGGCTACTACCTCAAAGACGAAATACTGTAACTCACAGGGGCTTCGGCGCCCTGAAAGGATAAGGAAACACCCTTATGAAAATGACGACGGAAGAGGCCTTTGTTAAGGTTTTGCAGATGCAC
>NZ_JAEDOT010000004.1:0-319860 GCF_017872595.1 Ruegeria sp. HKCCSP346 | reverse complement strand
CTCGTCAGGCTCATAACCTGAAGGTCGTAGGTTCAAATCCTACTCCCGCAACCAAAATAAATCACTTGATTACAGCTTTTTACCCGCCGCCCCAAGGCGGTGTTTCTATTTGTGCCGATACCGCTGGAAGCACTGTGGAAGCAAGCGGGCGTACTTAAGGTTGTGCTTTCGGGGTACGCTGTAACCGTCGCGTCATAGGGACCATCGGAGCTGTGCCAGAGCTCCTTCACCGGACGGTCACGTTCTTATTGATGGATTGCGCCAAACATAATCGAGACCCCGATCACATAACGAGGCGTTCTGAGGAGCCCGCTCCGACCGGTTTTGAGATCAAAAAGCAGTTCATAGCAGAGGCGGAAGAGGTCAGGTCAGCCGGTCTAGTATGCCAGCTGACTTTGAGAACAAATCAATCAACTTCCGGCAGCCAGAACCCACCACGTTCCCAACGGTAGACGCGGTCAACCAATTTCGACGGGCAACAATTTGGATCACCGTCAGCGAAGTCTTTTCCGACGATATGCATTCGGTTAGACGCGAGCGCTTCTATTGATATCAATCCGCGCGCAGGTATACCTACAAATTCAATTTCCGCCGTTGCCCACATGTCGACATGGGCCGCCGAAGGCCGGTATTCCGGAACACGTACTACGACCGGCGTGAATGCGCTTGTTCCAGCCCCACCTGCGCATCCGACATCTACAACCGGAAACGCAATATATGTAGTGACGTCAAAATCGTCAGTGCCAAGTTCCGCAAGCAAAGATTGTGCGGCTTCTGGATCCGCGCAGCCTACAGCGTCAACAAAACTACCTACTTTCTCGTTAATAATAGCCTCTCTGTCAGCATCCATTGCCATCGCATTCGACATGACCAATGCCATCGCTCCAGCGGATGCGAGAAATTTCTTCATTCTGTGCCCTTCTTGGATTTATTAACCACACCGCTCTTAATAAAGGCGAGGGTGGTCGTAAAGTGAGCCATTATTCGTTTGCATTGCCCTGCGCTGCCGCCGCTGCCCGGAGGAAATGTAATCTAATCGAAACAAGAGAGCTTCTTCGCTTTCAGAATGCGATCTCTCAATCGACGCAGCAATGCAGAATGGGGATTCGATGTGCCCTGTCGGTTCAAACCAGGCGGTTCGGTGGTTTAACGTTGGAGAACGCCCCGGAAAAATTCTCCAATTCTGGCCGATGATTCATTTAAGTTGGCGCCTTTTACCGTGATTTCAACGGGTTCAGCAATTTTGTCAGAGAGAGGCACAAATCATATTTTTCGCCTTGTATTCCCGTCGCTTGCAAGGATATACCCGTCGGCGGAGACGTGGCCGAGTGGTCGAAGGCGCTCCCCTGCTAAGGGAGTAGGCGGGAAACCGTCTCGAGGGTTCGAATCCCTTCGTCTCCGCCATCAACCTATTTTAGACAATTGACGTGGTGCGTATAACGTTCCATTTAGTTTTTATTAATAGGCGTTTACCGACTCACAGCATCATCGTGAATTTTACTGGTTACACCTAGTGTTATTCAATAAGTGGCATTTAAATGTCTGCGCTAAGCGCAAAGCTGACAAAGAAGCTGGTAGAGAATCTGGGTCCGGGTCGGCATAGCGACGGCTCTGGTTTGCACCTTGTTGTTGATCCATCGCGTGCGCGGCGTTGGATAGTACGCGTACCAGTCACCCGACCGAACTGATGGTTCGGGTGCGGGAAAGCGTCAAACCAGAAGTGGCATCATTGCGGTTGCAAGGCTCAGGACGAGGAAGAACCCCGCCATGTCGGTTATAGTCGTCAGTAAAGGGCCGCTGGCGACAGCAGGGTCCTGACCGATGCGCTTCAACAGCAATGGTAGAACACCGCCAATGGACACGGCGACGACGGTGTTGAGCGCAAGCGCTCCACCAATCACCAGCCCCAAAAACGGGTTGCCTTTCCACACCCAGGCAACGAGGCCGATCAGAAGCCCCAGAACGAACCCGTTGATCACCCCGACCGACACTTCTTTGAACCAGACACGCATGGCGTCGATGGGCCGGACAAGGCCGAGGGACAACTCGCGCATGCTGACGGCGACGGCCTGATTGCCCGAGCAGCCGCTCATGTCGGACACCATCGGCAAGAACACTGCAAGCGCGATCACCGCGGCAAGGGTTTGTTCATACGCGGCGATTACGCTGGCCGCGATCACATTGAGAACAATGTTGGCCGAAAGCCATTGAAGCCGTCGCCTCGCACGAAGCGGCAGTGGCATCGACCGAAGCTCATCGCCGAAGACACCCTGGCGTTTCAGGCTGGCCGATTCCGCACGTTCCAAAAGGGCTTCATCAACGGCAGACCGCGAGACAACGCCCACCAGGTGCCCGTCTGCTTCCACGACCGGTAATCCAAGAAACGGGTGTTCATCGAACAAGTCTTCCAGTTTCTCCAGCGGCATGTTGGCTGGGACGGTAATTGGGGGCACCATGATATCGGTCAAACGCGCGCTTCGGCGTGTGGACACGAGGCTGCGCAATGAGACCACGCCAATTGGGGCACCATTCGAATCCAGCACATAGGGATGCTGACCCCGATAGCGTTCAAGGTCGTATTCTTCGTTGGCGAACCGCCGTAGAACTTTCCCAACTGTATCGGTTTCGGAGAACGTGAAGGCTTCGGCAACCATGAGGCCGCCCGCGACATTATCCTCGTATTCCACCAGCCGACGAACATCTGCGGCGTCCTCAGGATCCATCCGGGTAAGGATTGCTTCCGCATCTGCGTCTTCAAGCTCTCCGATGACATCGGCCTGAACATCAGAAGCCAGCTCTTCGATGACTTCTGCGGCCTGCTCCGACTCCATGCGCTCGACAAGATCGACCGCCATCGCGTTCGGCGCCTCTTCGACAAGTTCGGCAGCCAGTTCCGGTGGCAGCAAAGACAGTACGGCACTCCGCTGCTCTACTGGCAGATTGAGCAGTTCACGCAGGGCATCGCTCAACGGAAGCGGATCAAGCAGCCGTGCGAGTTCAGCGCCGTCACGCTCTGCCAGGGCTTGCTGCAACTGCGTTTCCAGTTCCCTCGGGATAGTATCTGTGTCGCTCATATTCGATTCTTTGATGTGAATTCTGGAGAATGTAGGACTTTTAGCAGATTTTTTTTTACCTATAGACAAATTTTAATTGCCGATATAGAAAAAGTCATGCTTGAAAATGACTGGATATCCATGACCGCCGTACGCCTCGCCGAGCTTTACGATCAGGACTTTGGCGGCAAGCCGAATGGACGTTATCGAATACCGGACAAGCTCGTGCGCCGGATTGCAGGGCGCAGGCGATTGTACGAAACAGACATCCGTGCACTTTCGGTTGCACTTTTTGAACTTGGGTACGTGTTAATCGACATGGATACGTTCTATGTCGTGATGGGCGCCAATTCGTTTGTGAACTACAGACGTGCCAACGATGACTGCATAGAGTAGATGCTATGGTGAAGCGTGTCTCATACCCAGAAATCATAGGTTGGCGTGAACGCATCAGCCTGCCCGACTTCGGAATAGAGAATATCCCGGCCAAGATAGACACTGGCGCAAGAACCGCTGCGCTCCATGCAGTGGACCAGACCGTATTTGAGATTGACGGCGAGCGATGGGTCGAGTTCATGATACCAGTCCAAAACCGCCGTTCACCAAACCGGGTTCGAACCAGGGTTGTCGACGAACGCGAGATCAAGAACACAGGTGGTGTCCCCGAACGTCGACTGATCGTGAGAACGCAGCTTTTGCTTGGGCGGCATCGCTGGCAGATCGACGTTTCGCTGGCCAACCGTGCGAAGATGGAATTTGATCTGATCCTTGGCCGCACCGCCATTCGCAGGCGGGGAATTCTTGTCGATCCGGGTCACTCCTATCTGCTGGGTTCCGGAAAAGCTCCAACTGGGATCAAAAGAAAAGCCACACGCAACGACCCGGAAGGACAACGCCAATGAAATTTGTCATGCTGGCCCGCAATCCAGAACTTTACTCCCATCGTCGTCTGAAAGAAGCCGCCGAGCAGCGCGGCCACGAGCTTGATATCGTGAACACGCTGCGCTGCTACATGAACATCGCTTCACGCCGACCCGAGGTCTACTATGACGGTAAGAAGCTTGGGCGTTATGACGCGGTGATCCCCCGGATCGGAGCATCGGTCACATTCTATGGGCTGGCCGTGCTGCGACAGTTCGAGATCATGGGGGTCTTTCCGCTCAACGAGTCAGTGGCGATTGGCAGATCTCGCGACAAGTTGCGTTCCATGCAACTCATGGCGCGGGACGGCATTGGCCTGCCTGTCACCACGTTCGCTCATGATCCTAAGCAAACCGACGAAGTTCTCAAACTCGCGGGGGACGCTCCTCTGGTGGTCAAGCTTCTGGAGGGTACGCAGGGCATCGGGGTGGTTCTTGCCGACTCAAACCGCTCGGCAAAATCCGTGGTCGAGGCATTTCGCGGCGCGAAAGTTAACATCATGGTACAGGAGTTCATCAAGGAAGCGGGCGGTACAGATATTCGTGCGCTTGTGGTTGGTGGCCGCGTTATCGCGGCGATGCAGCGGAAGGGAGCCGAAGGAGAGTTCCGATCCAACCTGCACCGGGGCGGAAGCGCCCAGCCCATCAAGATTTCACCCGAGGAACGCTCTACCGCTGTGCGTGCAGCCAAGACGATGGGGCTGAATGTCTGCGGCGTAGATATGCTGCGCGCCAATCATGGGGCGGTTGTCATGGAGGTGAATTCCTCACCCGGACTTGAAGGGGTGGAAAAGGCAACTGGCATTGATGTTGCAGGCAAGATCATCGAGTTTCTTGAAAAGAACGCCACCAAGGGAAATACCAAGACCAGAGGGCGCGGATAACAGCCATGCGCGAGCCATTTGAAATCGGCGGTTTCACCGTCCCGGCAGGCGCGCGGGCTACGCTGGACCTGCCGGTGAGCGTGATGTCCGATCATACGCCGGTCAGCATGTCAGTGCATGTGGTTCATGGCCGCCGCCCAGGGCCGGTCCTGTTTGTCAGCGCGGCGATTCATGGCGATGAGGTGATTGGCGTCGAAATCGCACGGCGATTGCTACGGGCCCCTCAACTCGAAAAGATCGCGGGCACGTTGCTGGTTGTGCCAATCGTGAACGCGTTCGGCTTCATGACACAATCGAGATACCTTCCGGACAGGCGCGACCTGAACCGGTCGTTTCCCGGCAGCGAGGGCGGATCATTGGCGGGCCGCCTCGCACATATCTTTATGACCGAAATTGTTGAGCGCTCCGACCTCGGTATCGATCTTCATTCTGCCGCGATCCACCGCACCAACCTGCCTCAAATTCGAGTTTCTCCGGCCTCGGATGCGACGATTAGATACGCCGATGCGTTCGGTGCACCGGTCGTCATGATTTCCAAGCTGCGCGACGGGTCCCTGCGAAAAGCGGCACAAGAGCGAGGTGTCGATGTGCTGCTGTTCGAAGGGGGAGAAGGGCTGCGTTTCGACGAACTTTCGGCCCGGGCGGGTCTTGCAGGTATTCTTCGGGTTATGAACGCGATGGGCATGGTCGCCAGGCGTGGCATCGCTACCGTGCGTGAGGCGCCGGTTCACGCACGGACGAGTTCCTGGGTGCGCGCTCCGGTCGGCGGTTTGCTTAGAACGTTCAAGGCAGCGGGCGAATATGTGGAGGTCGGCGACTTGCTTGGCCGGATCTCGGACCCGTTTGGCGAAGTAAGAAAGGACGTTCTTGGAGAAACGGACGGCATCATTGTGGGCCGTACCAATTTGCCATTTGTGCACGAGGGCGACGCGTTGTTTCATATCGCCAAAACGACGAGCGCAGATGTTGAAATGCGGATCGACATGATCGCCAATCAGCTCGACGGTGATCCAATGTTCGATGAGGACGAGATCATTTAGGTGGCCTGAATGTGGGGGCGCGGGGCAGTTTCCCACCCCGCGCCGGTTTACGAGATTGCACGCAATCCGCGGCTTGCCATTACCTCCCATGCGGCGAGCGCGATCAGCGCCGATCCCGTTAGCCATGCATTGGCCGTTGCCACAATATGGCCGGTGAAATTCAGCGCTGTTGGTGCGACGATCAGCGAAATCCCCAGTGCCGATACCGGAGTCACCCGTGCGAGAAGGTGGCTCCGACCGTCAGCGCCGGACATGACCAGAACACCAATGCCAATTGCCATGAAGGCGAGAGCTTCAAGTTCAGCCATGCCCTGCAAAAGAGTTTCCTCACGAAACAGGACAAAGGGGGACAAAACCAACCAGATACCCATCGCGGCAAGCAGCCTTTTTTGAGGCAGGATTGGCTTCCTCATAACCGTGACAACCTTTGCTTACTGATCCCCTGTGGGACCAGGGAGAAGCTCTGCATCAACGGCGGCAACCAATTCGTCGTCATTGATGAAACCATCGGCATTTGCGTCGATCTCCAGGAAGAGATCATCCGAGACTTCAGGATACTTGGTCTGAAGCTCTGCCAGCGACGCCAGGCCATCCCCGTCCATGTCAAGATCAGCGGGCATGGCGAACGCCGGAACAGCAAACAGTGAAGAGAGCAGAGCAACAACAGAAACTCGACTCATTTTGTTATCTCCATGAGAAAATGGGCTTCTTGCCCATTGTGGGGTTGGTGCAGCGCTCCGGTGTCGGTGGCGTTTCTACAGGTTTCAGATTGCAACGGTTCCTCAGATCGAGATCTCCACTACAAACGAGAATTTTGATTGGCGTTCCGATCTGGCGGGGCACCTTCGCGCTACTTAGAGAATATGGCACACACGTATCTTATTGAATAACGAATTTTTTGCGCAGATAATATCGGATATTCGAATAGGTGACCGATGGATATTGAACTTGCTCGAACTTTCCTCGCCGTGGTGGAAACTGGAACCTTTCTCGACGCAGCCAACAAGGTTCACGTCACACAATCGACAGTGAGCATGAGAATCAGAACTCTCGAGCAACAGCTTGGTCAGCCGGTGTTCCAACGTGGTAAGTCGGGTGCAACCTTGACCATTGCCGGGCGACATTTCCTCAAACACGCTCAGGTTCTGGTGCGCACCTGGACACAGGCAAAGCTGGACGCTGGTCTTCCCGCCTCCATGGCCGCAGCGCTGGAAATCGGCGCGGCGCCGAGCCTTTGGGACGGGTATCTCATAAACGCCTTACCAGAGTTGATGGCAGCGTTGCCGAACGTTGCCGTCAGAGCCTCGGCGGCCTCCTCCGAAGCGATGGCTCGAGAGATCGAGGAGGGCAGCCTCGACCTCGCCGTCATGTACCGTCCGCGGAACGCCTCGGGCTTGTCCGCACTTCAACTTTTTGAGGATGAGTTTGTACTTGTCAGCAGCGGCCCTGACGCCGAACCCGCCGCACTGGGAAGCGCTTACATCCTGATAGATTGGGGCCCGGAGTTCCGCGCCGACCATTTGCTGAACTTTCCAGAGCTTGACGCACCGCGCCTTCAGCTGGGCATCGGAACCTTAGGCCTGCAGTATCTGAAATCTGTTCCCGCAGCTGGCTACTTCCCCAGGCGCGTGATCGAAACGGAACTTCAGGACGGGTGGCTCACGCTGATCGAGGCAGCACCAAGGTTTGCTTATGCGGCCTATGCGGTGTTTGATGAGAGCGAGGTGGATGGGTTCCCGGGTCAGGCCGCGCGACGGCTTCGCAGCTTCGCGGATTCCATGGGTTAAATTGCCAACTGGTCAGAAACGACGTTTCACGAACTCGATTCCGGGAGAGATTTACTCAACAAACCAGTCCAGACTGAGATCACACATTGCAAGAGAGTTAGCAATGAAGGGGCGGCAACTCGTCTCTAATGGAAACCCTGTGGAGGAAATCGTCGGCTTCAGCCGGGCGGTTCGGGTTGGATCGTTCATCGCTGTCGGGGGCACCGCGCCAGTAGATGTGAACGGCAAGACGCTAGGCATCGGTGACGTCTATGCCCAGCCCAAGCAGTGTTTCGAGATCATCAAGGCCGCTCTCGAACATGTCGGGTCCGGCCTGCAGGACATCGAGCTAACCCGTGTTATCCTGACGGACATCAACAACTGGAAGGACGCGATCGAGGCCCGCAAACTGTACTGCCGCGACGCTCGACGCGATCTCGCTGCCAGCGCCCGCGCCCCGGGCATGCACTGCTATGAGTGGATCGAAGCGTCGACGCAATCCATGCCCCTCGACGACGGCGAGTTCGATCTGGCTTTCTGCCATCACGGCCTGCAGCTCTTTCCGGACAAGACAGCGACCCTCAGCGAAATCCGCAGAGCGCTGAAGCCCGGTGCATTGTTGGTTGTGACGTGCTGGAAAGCCATCACACCCCTTTTCGCGCCAAACCAGTTAGATCATGCTCATGCTGCGAAGGGAAAAGCAGATGAGAAACACCATCACAGGGTCGGTCGAAGAGAAAGATCCAGATTTGCGACCGAATGTCCGCTTCTGTAACGCTTGAGTGGTGACCCTGCGGTCGCATCGAACTTCCGCTTCCCGCCAAAAACGACAATTGTTGCGCTCGTTACCTAAGTCGTCTTTGGGGCTTGGAGCGGTCGTTTGCTGAACTCTGCTTGAGTGTCTGCTTTAGTGTTTTACCGACATCCTGTGATATGACACTGTGCGCGATGCCTGGCTCGAAATCGAACTTAGTGTGGTATATATCTCGGTATTATTTCTTTTTACCTAAATTTAACAGTATCTTGCAGGCTTAGTTATACTGGCTTCGTCTCCGCCATCCAACTTTCTTTTTCTTTCCGTCCGGTGGAATGCGGCTCGAAGCTGGCTGGGCCCGTGATATCCTGTCTTGCATTGGATTCCGAAATTTCTCGAAAGATCGGAATGCAGCGGCGGGGCCTGGTGTCCAGCGCGATCGAAGCCTTTTCTACCCTGGACATTCTCAAAGTGTTGCAGAACAGGGCAAAAAGCCTGTCGGAATGACCGGTCACGATCCGGTAACGGCGCTGTGCGAATCGTTGTCCCCGTCGATCGGGAGAGCAACATGCCGCAACATATCATTCCGTCTGAACCCTGGCAGGACCTGGAAAAGCCCAATCGTGGATTGAACCGGGATCAGTGCCTTTCGAACGCGCCGATTGGTGCCAGAGACGGGGCAGCCGCCGAACATAACGGCGAAGCAGACCTGTTTGCCGGGACTTGGCCCACGAGCTTTTCGAAGGGCTTGCGGCATGACGAAAACGGTATCGTCGACGCGCAGGTTTATACCGAGTTTCTGGAAGAAGTGGCTGACCCAACCGGCACCGACAATCATGGAAACAGGCTGACGCTGTTTGACACGCCAGCCTATTCCGGGCCCTTCCGCACCGCGCCATCAGAGGGTGGTGAATTTAGATGGCGTGCGTGGGAAGGGCCGATCCTGGGTCATCGGTTGGGGTTCAATGGATTGGACGCCGGCGGTTTGGGTATCGCTCCGGCGCCCAGGCTTGGGTCAGATGAACTGGCGGCAGAGATGGCCGAACTCTATGCGATGGCCTGTCTGCGGGATGTGCCCTTCGAAACCATTCGGGATGGTGCCGAGGGAACCGACAAGGTGCTTGGCGCCCTGGGCCGGTTGGAGTGGTTCCGCAAAGACGGTCGCCCAAAGGATGCCAGCGGTGCCGAGATCGGGAAAGTACCGGCGGCGCGCCAGGATCGAGATGGCGAAGGTCTGTCTTCGCGAACTTTGTTCCGCGGCTCGAGCCAAGGCTGTTCGGAAGGGCCTTACATGTCGCAGTTCCTTTTGCAGGGGTACGGCCCGCTGACGTCAGACGCGGCGCATGTGCAAGGGCGGTGGTTGGAAAAAACAACAACACCAGGGACAATGCCGTTTGGTTCATTTCGGCTTGACCAAAGGGTTGTACCTCAGGCTGTTGGCGTGGACTATTTGCGGGACTGGGCCGAGTGGCTGGACGTTCAGAACGGGGCGGACGCGACCGGCGAACAAGCCTTTGAGGCCTGTGGCCCGAAGTTTATTGAAACACCTCGCGACCTTGCTACCTATGTGCATTTCGACTCGATCTATCAGGCTTTTTTCAATGCCTGCCTGTTGATGTTGGGCAGAGGGTTTCAAGCAGATGACGGTCTGCCCGATGTTTGGAATTCCCGTGCGGAGGATAGTGGGGCCCATTGGGGCGGATCACACGCGCTGTCAATGCTGGCAGAAACCGCGACCAGGGCAATGCGGTCCGTGCGACGCCAGACCTTTCAGGTGCACAACCGCGCCCGCCCTGAAAAGCTGGGCAGCGTTGCAACCTTGGTGGCGAATGGTCATGGCGCGGTGCTTGGGGCTGCGGAACCGTTTGCCGCAGCCCATCTTGAGAAATTGGAAAGCGCCGCCTGCGAAGATTTCAGTCTTGTGGAAGCCATTGCCGCCGCGCCGGCCACCAAGCGGTTCGCCCACAACGCGGTTTCTCATAAAGGGCTGCCACAAATCGATCGCAACCTGCTTTTGCCTGTTGCTTATCCCGAGGGCTCGCCAATGCAGCCGTCCTACGGGGCGGCGCATGGCGCAGTTGCCGGGGCGTGCGCGACGCTGCTCAAGGCGTTCTTCAGAACACATGCGCTGGACGGGTCCAGGGTAACTTTGGCAGAGGCGGGTATGGAGCGCGTCTTTGTTCCGGCTCCGGGTGGCAGGACATTGGTTGAGTCCGTGCAGCCAGAGGACAACGCAGCGAAGCTTACGCTGAATGGCGAGCTGAACAAGTTGGCTGCGAATATCGCGATCGGGCGCAATTTTGCAGGGGTACATTTCTACAGCGACTATTTCGACAGTATCCGAATGGGTGAACGCGTTGCGGTGGGCATTCTGGCCGAACAGATGGCGAATTTCCGGGGGGCCGCGAAAATGTCGCTTGAAACATTTGATGGAGATCGCCTCAACATCGTTGGCGGTCGTTCTTGCGGTAGCGAAATCCACATTGTGAACAGTACGCCCGAATTGTGGTGGACCCGTCATTTGCCTGAACAGGCGGGGTGGGCATGATGAAGCTATCAGGCCCCATGACAGGTCGATTTCCATGATGCTTCCTTGTTCGTCACCGGTGGCGATCGCCCTGTCGGAATTGAAACCCCGCGGGCATCGACCTCTGACTTTCCATTCTAGTGTCTCTGAAGCCCAACGGTGTTCTTTGATGTCTGTATTCCAATCGCCGGGACTTGCTGATCAAGGCGTGAACGAAGCCACCCGGTCAGCGTGGAATTCAAGCATTCAGAACATATTCGACGTGCAAGGTGTCAGCCCGTTTCTGGTCATGGATCCGCGTGACATAGAGGCGGGCCAGCCTTCGAATGGGTTCAGATGGCGCGCCGATCCCCGGGAACCGCGGGACTGTCTGGGCGATGAGCTGGCGGCGCGCGTGTGTGACCAAGGCTGGCCCGGCAGGGTTGAGCTGCACAATGAATATCTTGAATACACGTTGGTAATGCGACCCGATGCCGGTGGCAGACTGCGCCCGAAGCGTTTTGTGGCCACTACCGAGTTTGTGGAGTGGTGGCAGTTCATGGCGGTGTTCGATCTAGATCACTTCCTGTCGGTGGTCGCATCGGTGACCGGGCGCTTCTACTCCTGCACGGACCTGCTTGAAGTCTCACGGTCGGTATGGACATCGATGGATGTGTCCGAGCGTGCGGCCCGCTTTCACAAAAGGCTGGTGGGCAATGATGACGCGCATCCGCCGGAACATCCGTTGAATATCCAGCATGCCCTGTTTCTGGCCAAGGGCTCGAACCGTTTGACCGATCTGATCCAGACCATGCATTTTTCTTCCTTCCCGTATCTCGTGAAGGACGGCGAGAGCAGGCGGCGCGCCCGGCTTGAAGAAGTTCTTGATTTCGCGAACCGGCAGGATCTGTACTGCGGGCATGCAGGGATCCGCCTGGTGAGCGATACGCTTGAACTGGCCGCGGGGAACTGTGGCAAGTCACCGGCGGGCCGGGCGATGGCATTCTCAGATCCGCTTGGGCTGTATATTCAGGCATTCCATACATCAGAACTGTTTGTGGGTGCGGGCGGGGTGCCTCGGGGCTGGGTCCGGTTCAGGCGCGGTGCGCCGGGAATGCACATGCGACTTGAATTCGGACCTGCCGACGACGATCCCCGGTTTCTGGATGATATCACGCTGGGAACAGGCCCTTCGGCGCGCCCTGTCTCGGGCTATGCTCTGGCCAGCCTGATCGAGGTCGGACCGATGATCACAGTTGCCGCCAGGCCGCGCGTGATCACCCGTGTCGAATTTGTTGAAATTCCGCATGTTGATCCGGGGCGGGTTGTCCGCAGCCTGCCCGAGACCGAACGTTGCGGGCAGCTTTTGGAATTCGCGGACCGTTGCAAGGCAAAGACCAACGGCGACACGACACGCTTTCGCAGAGACGGATCCTGACAGGTGCTCAAACTGCTACGGCTTTGACCACCGGAAGGGGAATTTCAGGTGCCGTCATGTCAAAAACCGCAACCGGACGACCGAGGGCACGGCTTGCCGCTGTCAATACCGTCGTCAGCGACGGGTTCGGGCTGTCCCACGCCTGCACGTCGTACAACCGCGTCGGAGCAACAGGCCGGTCATTCTGCGCGCCACGATAAAGCCGGAACAGACGGGCCTGTTCGGCATCCATGCCGTGATCCGTTACACCGTTGTGTTCAAGCATCACCATGTTGCGCCAAGACACCACCGCCTCGGATGCTGCGTGCCATATGCCCTGCGCCAGATTTGCGGAAAGCGCCGATCCATAGGTCGGCCTGCCGCCATCCGCATCTGCGCAGACCGCGCGCAGCAGAAGGCCGACGCCCGGAACTTCGAGGATGTGAAGGCTCAGTTGCCGCAGCTGGACGTGCAGCCACTGCGTCAAATCACGGGGCAGGACCGTGTCCGGCGCCAGGTGGTCAAACCCCTGCGATCCAAGAGCGTGTTCCAAACACTCCAGCGCCGCCCACAGCGCAGCGGCTTCATGTGTCGGGCCAGTCGCGGCACCTTTCGAAGTGACCTTTCCGTCACTGCCTGGAACACCCAGTGCAAGCGCGTCGTTTGGCATCACATGGGATGCGCCATCCGACGCAATCAGGCTTTCGCGGGTTTGTGGTGCTTCGGCACTGTATTGCAAGGCATAGCGCTCAATCGCTTCGAACCCGGCCAGCCGCGCCGCCTCTTCCGGTGTACGGCCGGTGCCGAAAGACACGCGATGGCCCATCCCGCCCTTGGGCGGCAGAGCTCCGTCGCGCAGCTCGATCAAGCGAAAAGCCGCGTGGATCGGCGCAGCTTTCGGGAATTCGGCAAACGAGGGTTTGGAAATTAGCCGAGCAGTTTCAGCGCGTTCAATCAACGTGTCGGTCATTTTCATTTCCGGATAAGCATATAACGGGGTATACAAGCGGGCATTGTTGTTTGAGAAGGAGATTTTACATGGCTCGTTTGACAATCAACCCGAATTATTCGTTGAAAGACTTGGGGTGCGAAGTTCTGAATGCCGCGCGCGGCCGTGCGCTGGGGTCGCAAGATGATCAGGACGCGGCGGAACGCAAAATTCAAGAAATCCTCGCGGACAGTGGTAACCCTGAGGTCAGGTTTGTCTATGATACCAAGGATCTGGTTCATATCGTTGTTCCGGACCTGAGTGACAAAAAGCCGGATCCGAACCCCGATCACGAGTCATGGTGCTGCAAACTGGCCTATGAAGCGATGGGTGGTATCGTCATATTTGGATGCAGCGGTTAACGACAACCCCCGAACGTTTCTTGAGGGCTGTAAGTGACTGAGGCAATAACCAAGGTTTTTTTGACCGGACCGTTTCAGATTATCCGTGACGACGGTCAGGATGTGACGCCTCGGGGCACCAAAGCGAAAGCTCTTCTTGCTTTGGTGCTTCTGTCAAAAAACGCGATACGCAGCAGGGCTTGGTTGCAGGACAAGCTCTGGAGCGAGAGTTCGCCCGCACAAGGCGCGGCGTCGCTGCGCAAAGAGCTGAGTGTTCTCAGCAAGCACTTTTCCAAGCACAAACTTGATTTTCTTGAAGTCACACGTGAAACGGTGTCGATCAATCTGACAGCTGTCGAGGTTGATCTTTTTGACGAGCAGCTAAGTTCCGATCGGGCTGAATTGCTTGAAGGGTTGGACGTTGCCGACCCCGAGTTCGAGGCGTGGCTGACGGTTGAACGGCAGGCCTATTGGGACATCGATACAGACTCAGACGGACCGGTTCTGGTTGGCCGCGGTTTGCCGGTGCATTGGGGGCGCTTGCGTCCAGCGGTTGTGGTTGAGCCTTTTGAGGTTGTCGGGGAAACGCCGGATATCAGCATTGCTGCCTCCTCCATACGAGACGAACTCATGTTTCTTCTGGGCACAATGTCCGACGTGATCGAACTGCGTGACGCGCGCAGGCAGGAAGGCGCGGTTGAAGGTTATGTTCTCAGCGGCAGCGTGGTTGGCGCGGAAGGTCTGCGGGTGGCCGCTCAATTGACGTCAACCGCGGATCAGGTGTGCCTTTGGACACAGCGGTTCCGCTTTCGTGCGAAGGAAACATTCGACGCGGTCGAAGAAATCGCCATGAAGGTTGTCGAGGCGCTCCAACTGCGATTGCGTGACGGGTATTGGTCAGAAATCTGGTCTGGTCGTGCCACTTCGACCGAGGCCTGGTCTGCGTTCCAGAAAGCGCGCATATTGGAAAGTCAGGCAACGGAAGACGGGTTGCAGGATGCCATCCGTCAATACCGCGCCTGTCTCGAGTTTGACCCCGGATACCTGCCGGCCCGTGTGGCGATCGGTTTCTGTCATTTGGACATGATCCGCCTGGGCATGGATGCAAACCCGGCCGAGACGCTGGCAATGGTCGAGGCCGAATGCAAACAGTTGCGCACTCTGAACCCGACTGACCCGTATTGCTCGGCCCTCCATGCTTTTACCCACAGTGTTGCCGGCAACACGTCAGAGGCTTGCAGCTTGATGCTTGCCGTCGTGGAACGTTTCAGCGGAAGCCCGGAACTGTTGGGATATTACGGCATCCTGTTGGTGTATGATGACCGGGCCGAAGAAGGCGTTTTGGTCTGCAAGAAAGCGTTGGCGTTGACGCCGCATCCGCCCATTTGGATCGAAGCAAATCTGGCAATCGCAATGATGATAACCGGGGACAAGGCCGCGTGGCAGCATGCCTATAACGTGTTGCGGGTTGACCCCGGACGCGTTCGCCCCAGGGTCGTACTGTGCATGCTGTCCGTCGCCGCCGGGAACCATTCCCTGGCGCGTCGACATGCCCGGCAGATTCTGGAATTGCAGCCGGGCTTTACGGCCGAACGCTGGGCCTGGCCCGGCTGTTTCAAGAACCGGCAACACTACGAGAAAGGCGTGCGGCTGTTGTCGGCGGCTGGTCTGTGACGGGTCGTCAGGTTTCTTCCAGCACCTTGCGGGCCACGCGAAAACACTCCAGCGCCTGAGGAACACCGCAATATATCCCGACCACGTGGATGATGGCGCGGATTTCTTCCTTTGAAACCCCGTTGTTGATAGCGCCCCGGCAGTGGATTTCCCATTCATGCATCTTGCCCAGCGCACCGATCATCGACAGGTTCATCATCGACCGGGTCTTGGCGTCGATCACGTCGTCGCCCCAGCCAAACCCCCAGCACCAGGCCGTCATGGCTTCTTGAAACGGGCGGGTGAAGTCGTCGGCGGCAGCAAGGTTTTTTTCCACATACTCTGCGCCCAGCGTGTTCTTCCTTTGCTCGAGTCCTTTCAGAAACAGGTCTTCGTCGAAAATGTCGGCCATTGCGGGTCTCCGGTGTGTCAGTGTGTCAGGCGATGTCTGTAAAGGTGATCGTAATGCGGTTTCATCCTGCGGTGCACCTGTTTCACACGGACTGGCGCGTCCGCGATGTCGATATGCGTGCGTGTCTGCGGGGCAAGCCCGGTCGATTTCGCCAGGTTGCCATGGAACGACCCGCCGTCCCACCAGCTGAGGGCGGACGGATCACCGCCCGGTTCCCATATCAGCGCCTCCTGGATGAATGGGATTCCCACCGCGTCACAGAAGGCCCGGGTCATGCCATGTGGGTCTTCCAGCAGGTCATCGCTGTCAATGACTGGCGGCGGAGTTCCGTTCAACGCCGTCAACAGATCGAACAGCGCGCGCTGTTCGGGAAAGCCAACCTCGCCTTCGGCAAAGTCCGGCCATTGTTTGTACATCGAAGTGATGGTCTTGGCCGGGTCCCGGATCAGGAAGGCGTGGGTGAAATGCGACAGAAACTCGGCATCCCACATGTGGTTGATGTAATGCGGAAAATCCTTGAGAAAGACCGGCCCCCGTTTCGCCCGCTGCTGAATGTCCAGCCACACGCTGTCCAGTGTCAGGCCCGGCGTTGTCACATCACCCGGTTGGAACCGATGCCAAAGCGGGTCTTCACCCTGATACCACGCCTCGCCAAAGGGCTCGTGCAGGCAGTCGAGATCACCGCGTTGCCGCATCATCCACTCGAACGCGGTTGACGTGGACCTGGGCACGGCCCAGAGCGCGAGGATTTTGTGCATGGTCATGGCCTCTCGAACAACTCAAGACGTTTCAGCAATTTCCCGTGCGGTTTGTCGGGTGCGATACTGAGGGATTTGAAGATGCGCCAGTAAAGCGCGATGTCGTGGCTGATCACCGGTTTGCCCAGCGTGTCTTCAAGCGTATCGGCCAGATGCAGCGGGCGCTGGGGCAAGCCACCGGGACCGGTGCGGAAATTGCACATGCCATTGATCAGGATCGCTTCGGCCCGAGGTGCCTTGTCGGCCACATATTCAAAGCTTTTCAGTGCCAGATCGCCGTCAAAGACCCAGCGACAGGAATTGACGTCTTCCTGACTGTCGAACCAGCCCTGATCGTGGAAATTCCCGGCCCAGACCACATCAAACCCGGCTTCTTTCAAGAAGCCGACCGTGCCCTGCCACCATTCCGGCCAATGATAGGCGGCGTTCAGGGCAACCTTTTCGACATTCAGGTCACGCAATGCCTCGACCATGGCATATCCCGCCATGTGAAAGCGGGTGCCATATTTGTCTGACAGGCCTTCGCAGTGTTGCCGAACGCCTTCCACGCCCAGCCCGCAGGCATGGACCCAATTCGAACCGACCTGACCGCAGACATCCACACCGTTGCGAGACATACAGTGCACGAAGTCTTCGAGCATGCCAAAGTTCTGTCTCCGCTGATCCAACCCGTGCACGTAGTCTGGCACATGCAGCATCCACCCGTGAACGCCCACCGTTTCGGGGCACATGCGCAGGAAATCCGAGGGCGCGGCGTCAAAATCGAACGGCGGGCAGGTGAACCCGACCTGATGGGGGAACAGTTTGTGTTCCGGGCGCCAGACTTCAGGCATCAGCATCAGCGTGCTACCTCGGCCACTAATCCACAGCCTCGCGCATCCATTGCTGAAGCCGCGCGATGGAATGTTCCGACATCACCCCGCAGCCCGGATCCAGAACAAGCGGTCCGGGGCGATAGCCCCGCGACTTGAGCCCGCGATGAACGGATTCCACAAGGCGGATGTCTTCCTCGACCGTCGTTTCGCGGTCTTGGACCGCCAGTTGCCGGATAACCGCACTGTCCGAGCCTCCCTCGGTGTACCAGCCGCGCCAGACGGTGCAGTGATCGGCATCAACCGCGCGCCAGTGATAGGTGTTCAGCACGTTGCCGGGATAACACTGAAACGAGAACATCGGCCACAGGAACCACGATTGGTAATCGCCCGCGTGCGGTACCGACAGGTCGATGGGATAGGTCATCTTGTCGAGGCTCTGGCATTCCGTTGTGTGACGCAGGACGTAGCCGCCGCCCGCGTCCGGCTGAATGTCATAGGTTTCGGGCTTGACCACACCTTCGGCAAAGGTCGGGTGGTTGGTCGGGCAATGGTAGCATTCCGAGTAGTTCTCGACACTGACCTTCCAGTTGCAGTTTTCGGGGATCTCGACCCATTCCAGCGGTTCCAGATCGTCGATATGCGGGACGAATGCGCGGATTTCCTCGCGCACACCGGGGTACCATTCATCCATTGGCGCGGCGTTGTCGTCGAGGTTGACGAAAATGAAACCGTTGAACACTTCGGTGCGCACCGAGGTCAGGCAAATAGCGCTGCGGTCGAACCCGGGGACGGATTTGATGTTGGGTCCGGCGCGCAAGTGACCGGACAGCTCATAAGTCCAGGCGTGGTAGGGGCAGACGACGACACGCGTGTTGCCCGCGCCGGTGACCATTTCATGCGCGCGGTGCTGGCAGACGTTATAGAAGGTGCGGATTTCGCCGTCGCGGCCGCGAATGCAGAACAGGTTCTGGCCGGCGATCTCAAACGCAAAGTAATCCCCCGTTTCCCGGACCTGCGCGACATGGCCCGCAAACTGCCACGTTCGGGCCAGAAGCCCCTGCATTTCCTGCTCAAAAATCGCAGGGTCGGTATAGTATCGCGCGTCCAGTGAGTGGGTCAGGGGTGCGTTCATTCGGGCTCCTCCGCGTAGAGGCCAAGTTGGTGTCTGCGTTGGTGAAACCGTTCCACCCGCTCGACGATCTCATCGCTGGACACTGCGATCACGAAGGACAGCAGCGTTTCCAGCAAGGCAATCGTCGAAACGGATGACGGAAAGAACTGCGGCGTGTCGGCGGCGACGACAAAGCCGTGGTGGGCGTTCAGGATCACCGGGCTGGCCGGGCTGTCGGAAATACCGATGACGGTCAGACCCTGTTGCCGAGCCAGCTTGATCGCCTCGATGACTTCGGTGCGATAGGGGTGGCAGGTGATCGCGATCAGTACGTCCTGCTCATCGGCCCAGGCCAGATCATCGACCGGGGTCGAGCCGGGGCGGGGAATGGCGTGAAACTGCTTCATCCCGGTCGACGCAAGATAGGTGAAATTGCGCGCGTTCGCGTTGTTGACGCCAACGCCCAGCGTGAATATCTGGCGGCAGTTCCAGATAACCTCGGCGGCGGCCTTCAGGGTCGCAGCGTCGATTCCGGCAAAGGTTTCTTCGATATTGCGGATCGCCGCGCCCACCATATCGGCATAAAGCCCACCCAGTTCCCCTGACTTGCCAATGTCCTGCAACCAACGCGCGCGGTCTGGAAACGACACGTTGCCCCGTCGAATCGATTCGCGGAAGGGGGCCCGGAAATCTTCGTACCCTTCGAAGCCCACCTGCCGGGCCATGCGCACGAAAGTATTGGGTTTGACCTTGGCCGCCTCGGCAATCTCGCGCACGGTTGAAACCCCAACATCCGTTGGGTTTTCCAGAACGTAACGCGCGGCTTTCTGCGCCTCGGGGGTAAGGGCGTCCCACTCCTGGCTCAGGCGGTCCAGAACGGTTGATGATACATTTGTGTCATTCATGATTGACGATGGTACATTTGTGGAATTAGCCTGTCGAGCAGAAACGCGACTCGGGAAGAGGAAAAATCATGTCCGGGAACGAACTGCCGTCACACGCCCGTGTGGTCATTGTCGGAGGCGGCGTGATGGGGGTCGGTCTGGCCTATCATCTGGCGCATGAAGGCTGGGGCGCTGATACCGTCCTGCTGGAGAAGGCCGAGCTGACCAGCGGCAGCACTTGGCATGCAGCGGGTCAGATCACGCATTCGACGTCCAGCTTTGGACTGGGCAAATGCGTGGATTACAATATTGGCCTGTACTCTGGTCAGTTGGAGGTCGAAACCGGCCAGCCCGTCACATGGCATGGCTGCGGTTCGTTCCGTCTGGCCTATACCGAGGATGAGATGGACTGGCTGCGCCACACCCTGTCGGTTGGTCGGTCGCTGGGTTTCAATATCGAGCTTGTTGGTCCCGAAAAGGTGGCCGAACTGCACCCGTTCTACAATCTCGAAGGTGTTTTAGGCGCGTTGCACACACCAGATGACGGACATGTCGATCCAACCAACGTGACCATGGCGATGGCGACCGGTGCGCGTCAGAAAGGCCTACGTATCTTCCGCAACTGCCGCGCGACCAACATCACGCAGGCCGAGAATGGCGAGTGGGCGGTTGAGACCGAGCAGGGCACCATCACCTGCGAGCATGTGGTGAACGCAGGCGGCACTTATGCCCGTCAGATGGGCGAATGGTCGGGGCTGCAATTGCCGATGACCTCGATGACGCACCATTACTTCGTGACCGAGCCGGTGCCTGAATTCCAGAACCTGGACACCGAACTGCCGGTGATCCGTGATGACCGCAAGGTCTCGGGCTATATCCGGATGGAGCAGCAGCGCGGTCTGATCGGGATTTACGAAAAAGAGAACCCGAACTCGGTCTGGCATGATCACTGCCCGTGGGAATACGAAAACTGGTTGTTCGACGCGGATTACGACCGGGTGATGCCGTGGCTTGAGGAAAGCCTGAACCGGATGCCGATCTTTGCCGAACTCGGTATTCAGCGCGACGTGCACGGGGCGATCTCGCACCCGCCGGATGGCAATCCGCTGATCGGACCAGCGCCGGGGGTTCGGAACTATTGGTGCTGTTGCGGGACCCAGATCGGCATCGGCTGGGGGCCGGGTCTGACCCGCGAACTGGCGCGGTGGATGGTGCATGGTGCCGCCGATATCTCGATGCGCGAATACGATCCGCGCCGGTTCGGCAGCTATGCGACCAAGGATTGGCAGGTGATCAAGGCCGAAGAAGACTACTGCCTGCGCCATGAAATCCCCTTTCCACATTTCAACCGTCTGGCCGGGCGACCGATCAAGCCGTCGCCGCTGCATGAGCTGCTGAAATCCAAGGGCGCGGTGCATGAAGAAGTGTATGGTTTCGAACGCCCCCGCTGGTTTGCCCGCGATGGGGTGGAACAGCGCGACCATTATTCCTTCCGCCGCACATCTGCCGACGACATGGTCGCGGCCGAGGTCAAAGCCGTTCGTGAAAGCGTCGGCATCATGGACGTCACCGCTTTCACCAAGGTCGAGGTTTCGGGGCCGGGGGCTTATGCCCTGCTTGACCGGCTGACCGCAAACCGGATGCCGCAGAAGGTCGGCTCGATCACGCTGACCCATATGCTGAACCGTCGCGGCCGTATCGAATTGGAGACCACGATTGTCCGCATGGCCGCTGACCGCTTCTATCTGGTTTGTGCGGCCTTATTCGAACAGCGCCTGCTGGATCATCTGGCGCAGCAGCGCGCGGAAGAGGATGTGCAGATCACCGCGCTGTCCGCGGACTGGTCGGCCCTGTCGCTGAACGGTCCTCGATCGCGGGATGTGCTGGCGCGCTGTACCGATGCCGATCTGACCAATGCCGGGTTCCGCTGGCTTTCCGCGCAGGAAATCACCATCGCCGGTCACAAGGTCTGGGCCTTCCGCATGTCCTATGCCGGGGAACTGGGCTGGGAACTGCACATGCCCAACGCTGCCTGCCTCGACGTCTACAACGCGCTTTGGGCGGCAGGTGAGGCGTATGGCATCACCGACTACGGCAGCTTTGCCATGAATGTGATGCGGATGGAGAAGGGCTTCAAAGGCGCGGGCGAGTTGACCAACGAGGTCACTCTGGCCGAGGCCGACGTGCTGCGTTTTGCGCGCACCGACAAGGATTATCTGGGCAAGGACAAGACGCTCAACACCGATCTGCCCTGGATCTGTGCCTATCTTTCAATTGAACCGGATGGAGAGATTGATGGGCATGGCGGAGAGGCGGTGCTGCTGGACGGGCGCGTCGTCGGGTCCACGGCGTCGGTCGCGTATGGCCACACCGTCGGTAAGATTCTGGCCTTTGCATACCTCAAGCCCGAAGCGGCCAAGGCCGGGACACAGCTGGAGGTCGTGATCCATGGCCAACCCCGTACCGCCCGTGTTCTGGACAAACCTGCCTACGACCCCGACAGTTTGCTGCCCCGCAGTGACGCCATACTGGAGACCGCTTGATGAGCCTGCCCGATACGATGAGAGCCATGGTCACAATGGGCCATGGTGGTCTGGAACAGATGGTGATGCAGGAAGACTGGCCGCGCCCAGAACCTGCGGCTGGTGAAGTTCTGATCAGGGTCGCAGCCTGCGGCCTGAACAATACCGACGTCAATACGCGGTCCGGCTGGTATTCCAAGACCGTAACGGATGCGACCACCGGTGGCGCATTCGAGGAAGTCGGTGAAGAAGACCCGACATGGGGCGGCAACCCGATTACCTTCCCGCGCATTCAGGGCGCAGATGTCTGCGGCCGTATCGTTGCCGTTGGCGAGGGCGTGGACAGCGCTCGTATAGGCGAGCGTGTCATCACGGATGGCTGGCTGCGAGATCCGGCTGATCCCGGCAACATGAACAAGACAGGGTACTTCGGTTCGGAACGCGATGGCGGGTTCGCCGAATATACCACGACTCTGGCGGTCAATGCGGTGCCGATCACTTCGGACCTGTCGGATGCCGAACTGGCCACATTCTCCTGTTCCTATTCTACCGCTGAAGGGATGCTGTCCCGTGCCAACGTGACGGAAAAAGACACCGTTCTTGTACCCGGTGCCTCTGGCGGGGTGGGTGGTGCATTGGTTCAATTGGCCAAACGCCGTGGCGCGCGTGTGATTGCGATGGCATCCGAATCCAAACACGCCGACGTGGCCGATCTTGGCCCAGATGTGATATTGCCCCGCACACCTGAAGATCTGCGGTCGGCGCTGGGCGACGAGAAGATCACCGTGGTCGCCGATGTGGTAGGTGGCCCTTACTGGCCGAACCTGATCGACGTACTGGAGCGCGGCGGGCGCTACACCTGTTCGGGGGCCATTGCAGGTCCGATGGTCGAACTTGACCTGCGGACGTTCTATCTGCGCGATCTGACCTTCACCGGTTCAACCGTGATCGGACCCGAGGTCATGAAGAACCTCGTGACATATATTGAAGCCGGTGAAATCAAGCCGGCTCTGGCCGCAACCTATCCTTTGGAGGAGTTGCGGGACGCGCAAGCGGCGTTCATCGCCAAACAGCATACCGGCAACATCGTGGTGGTACCATGACGTTGGATGATGTTCTCGAGGCGGCCCGCCAATTGCATCAGGCGCATCGTGACCTTGCCGCGTTTGCATCATGGCCGGACGATCTGACACCGACGGGTTTGCAGCCTGCTCACATTCCGGCGACCGATCTGGTGGGCGATTTTGGCCTTGATGGCGTGGCGCCAACCCGTGATCTGGTCGCGGCGATCAAGGCCAGCGCGCATCTGGCGCAATGGAAACACACATACACCGAAGAGGAAGTCGGTGCGGATTTCCTGAATCGGTACGGGTATTACGAACTGTTCGGACCGACCGGGCATTTCCACTCGACCCAATTGCGCGGCTACGTTGGATATTGGGGCGCTGGTCTGGACTATGACTGGCACAGCCATCAGGCGGAAGAGCTGTATCTGACCCTTGCGGGCGGAGCAGTTTTTCGCAGCAACGAGGATGAAACCTTCGTCGGCCCGCACCAGACACGACAGCACAAAAGCTGGCAAAGCCACGCCATGACAACGACGGACCAACCGATCCTGACCTTTGTCCTGTGGCGAGGCGAAGGGATGGGCGACCTGCCCAGAATGGACGCCGCATGAAAATCACCCGCATCCGAATTTACCAGACCGGGCTTCCCTATGTCGGCGGCACCTATGCCTGGGGTGCGGGAAACGCGATTGAAACGGCCATCGCATCGGTTGTCGCCCATTTTGCGGCGTCGACCCCGCCTGAATACCTGCAGAACACCACGGATCTGATGCACTACAACACGCGATCTACGGGCGTCGGCGGTCCTGTCGTTAAAGACGGAAAGTTTTATGCAACCAATACGCCGGGATTGGGTGTAACCCCCGATTTTGAAAGCCTCGGCGCACCCGTGGCGGAGTATGCTCTATGAAGATTGAAACGATTACCGTTTTTCAGGTCGATTTGCCGCTCGAGCATCCCTATTGGCTTTCCGGGGGGCGCCTGAAGTTCGAAACGCTTGATGCGACGCTGGTCAGGCTCGAAACCGATACCGGTCTGGTTGGCTGGGGCGAGGGCACGCCCTGGGGGCACACCTATGTACCCGCGCACGGGCCGGGCATCCGGGCCGGGATCGAAACGATGGCCCCCTTCATCCTGGGGCTTGATCCGCGGCGCGTGCTGGACGTGGAACGGGCCATGGATCTAGCCTTGCCCGGACATCTCTATGCTAAAAGCCCCATAGACATGGCCTGCTGGGATATTACCGGTCAGGCGGCGGGCTTGCCGATTGCCGATCTGATGGGCGGCGGATCGCGTACACCGCGCCCGATTGCGTCCTCGGTCGGGGCAAAAACCGTCGAGGAAACACGCGATGTCATGGAGCGGTATCGCAAGCGCGGCTATATCGCGCATTCGGTAAAGATCGGCGGTGATGTCGAGCGAGACATTGCCCGTGTGCGGGATGTGGAAAGCATCCGGCAGCCCGGAGAGATTGTTCTGTATGATGTCAACCGTGGCTGGACGCGCCAGCAGGCCTTGCGGGTCATGAGCTCCTGCGAAGACCTGAACGTGATGTTCGAGCAACCCTGCGAAACACTGGATGATATCGCTGCGATCTCAAGGCTTCATGCGTCCCCTGTGTCTGTGGACGAGTCCCTTGTGACCTTGCAGGATGCCGTCCGGATTGCCCACGATGGTCTGGCCCAGATATTCGGGATCAAGCTGAATCGCGTGGGTGGCCTGACCAAGGCCGCGCGGATGCGCGATATCGCGCTGGCCCATGGGATAGACATGTTCGTGATGGCCACCGGCGGAACGGTTCTGGCCGATACCGAAGCGCTGCATCTGGCCGCCACGATCCCGGATGATCATTGCCACGCGGTTTGGGCCTGTCAGGACATGATCACGGTTGATGTTGCAGGTGGTCGAGGGCCCCGTAACGTCGATGGCCATCTGCATCTGCCCGAAGCGCCGGGGCTGGGCGTGCATCCGGACGAAGCTGCATTGGGTGATCCAGTAGGAGAATATGCTTGAGAATTGACAAGATAACGCTCTGGTCCGTCGATCTGACCAGCCATGAAACCTATCACATGGCCGGCGGCAAGACCTGCGCGACCGTGACGTCTCATATCCTGCGTCTTGAGACGGATACAGGTCTGACAGGTTGGGGCGAGGTCTGTCCGATCCCGCATTATCTGCCCGCCTATGCAAATGGAGTACCGGGGGCCATCGCTGAAATGGGTCCCGAGATTCTCGGGATTTCGCCAATTGGGGTTGACGCACCGATGCGAAAGTTGGACGGATTTCTGCAAGGCCACAGCTATGCGAAATCGATCGTCGACATTGCACTGTGGGATCTGTTCGGCCGCGCGGCGGGGGTGCCGGTTTATGCGTTGCTGGGCGGGCGGACGCGGGCAGATATGCCACTTTATCATTCGATCACATGTATCGCGCCGGACGAAATGGCGCGCATCGCCAAGGCAGCCTTTCAGACGGGCATTCGGCAATTCCAGGTCAAGCTGGGTGTCGAGGGTGATTGGCAAGCCGATACCGAGCGGCTGATCAAAGTGCGCGAAGCCGTGGGAACCGGACCGCTTGTGTATGGCGACTGGAACTGCGGCGCATCGCGCCTTCAGGCAACGCGAACCGGGCGCGCGGTGGCGCATCTGGATGTGATGCTGGAACAGCCCTGTAAAACACTGGAAGATTGCGCCGCTGTTCGTCAGTCGACGGGTCTGCCCATGAAGATCGACGAAAATGCTTTTGATCTTGCATCGCTGATGCGGGCGCATGAGTTGGGATGCATGGACGCGGTGGCGCTGAAACTGTCGAAATTCGGCGGTCTTTCGGCAATGCGTCGTGCACGCGATCTGACCGCGCAGCTGGGCGCCGAGATTTGTGCGGAATGCACCTGGGGATCGGATATCGTCACGGCGGCCTCGCTGCATTTTGCGGCTTCAACCCCGCATGGATCGCTGATGAACACTTGCGACTTGTCCTCTTACGTTGCCCCGCGCCTGTGCCCTGACGCACCAAACCGTGAAAACGGCCGGATTGCACCGCCCGAAGGCCCGGGTTTAGGTGTGACACCTGACCTCGAAATTCTTGGCGCCCCGATTTTGGAGATTGATTGAGATGCTGAAGATCCAGACACAGTCCGAGTGGATAGCACGCGCAAAAGAGGTTCTGCCAGCTGGCGGTTTCGGCAACTTCGATCCGGGCATCATCATCGCCCGTGGCGAGGGCAGCCATGTCTGGGACGAGGACGGGAACGAATATATCGACTATTTGATCGGGTCCGGCCCGATGCTGCTGGGCCATGGTCACCCCGAGGTGATGGAAGCGGTGCTGGAGCAACTGCCCAAAGGAATGACCTTCTTTGCCAACAACAGCAAGGGCATAGAACTGGCCGAGGCCATTATCGAAGCCGTCCCCTGTTGCGGGCAGGTGCGTTTCGTGGCCTCTGGTGGCGAAGCTGACATGTACGCCATGCGGCTGGCGCGTGCCTATACCGGGCGCGACAAGATCCTCAAGTTCGAAGGGGGGTATCACGGAATGAGCGCCGAGGCGCAGATGAGCCTGGCCCCCAGCCGCCGGGTCAATTTCCCGCTGGCCGTTCCCGACAGTGCCGGCATCCCCCAAAGCGTGGCCGAGCAGATGCTGATCGCGCCTTTCAATGATCTTGACGCGGTGGCGGCGCTGCTGGACGAACATGACGATGTCGCTGCGATCATGGTCGAACCCTTGCAGCGGATCATCCCGCCCGAGCCGGGGTTTTTGCAGGGCTTGCGGACCTTGTGCGACAAATTTGGTGTGCTGCTGATTTTTGATGAGATCGTCACCGGGTTCCGTCTGGCTTACGGCGGCGCACAAGAGCGATATGGCGTGACCCCGGATATCTGTACGCTTGGCAAGATCACCGGTGGTGGCTTCCCTCTGGCGGCATTGGGTGCCAGCACCGAGATCATGAAGCATTTCGACAAATCGAAGGTCGGAGAACAGGGCTGGCTTATGCAGTTGGGCACTTTGTCCGGCAACCCCGTCGCCTCAGTGGCGGGGCTGAAGACGATGGAGGTTTTGCGGCGCGACGGCACCTATGAAAACCTGCGCTCGATTGGGAGGCAGTTGCAGCAGATGCAATCGGACGCTTTGAATGAGGCGGGCATCGCCCATCGCATCAGCGGTGACGAGACCTTGTTCGACATATATTTCACCAAGGCCGAATGTCGGGACTATCGCAGCGCAAACCATGATGATCCGCAACGCAACGCCACGTACAATGCAACGTTGCGGGCGCATGGGGTCTTCAAGGCTCCGGGCAAACTGTACCCGTCTCTGGCGGTTACCGAAGCGGATCTGGAACAGACCAGAGAGGCCGTACGTCACGCCGTTGAAGCGATTTCCTGAACGCGGGTCTGGCACAACGCAATCCGGCACAACGTAAACGGGTCGCCGTTGAACTCAACAGCGACCCGCTACCTTTGGAAGCCGGGGGTCAGCCTCGCCCCCTCGAATACTGATTAAAACACCGGCAATCTGAAAACTTTTCGATACTTTCGAGACTGACCCGACTTCCTCTTCGGTATGTCACATTAATGCCTGATCGCGCCGCCTTCTACAGTGATCAAGTTCACACTAGGAAAACTTATTGTGAATTTTTCCAATCGAATAGATCAGGTCCCGCCTGTTCAAGCAGTTCAGCCGCCATCGCGCGGGCCATCTCAGGCCCATCCTCGACGGGGCCGGTCATATCCCTGCTGGCGGTTTCCGTTCCGTCCGGGCGCAGCACTTCGCCTCGCAGCCTGAGTTTGTCGCCGTCCAGTTCGGCAAGACCGGCGATCGGGGTTTCGCAGGACCCGTCCAGCGCGGCCAGCAATGTGCGTTCTGCCGCCAGGCGCCATCCCGTTTCGGTGTGATGAATCGCGTCCAGCATTTCGGCTGCGCGCATGTCGTCGCAGCGCCGTTCGATGCCGATGGTGCCCTGCGCGATCGCTGGCAGCATGTCGTCAGGGGAAATGGCGCTGGCCGGAACCTCTTCCATTCCCAAACGGCGAATGCCTGCCATTGCCAGAAACGTGCAATCGGCAACCCCGTCTTCAAGCTTTTTCAGCCGTGTCTGCACGTTTCCGCGAAACTCGACCACTTTCAGATCCGGCCTCCGGTTCAGCAGCTGCGCCCGCCGCCGCAAAGACGAGGTGCCCACAACGGCGCCTTCGGGCAGATCGTGGATCGAGCCCAATCGCGGAGATATGAAGGCGTCGCGCACATCCTCGCGCGGCAGGAACGTATCCAGGACCAGCCCTTCGGGTTGTTCAACGGGCATGTCCTTTGTTGAATGCACGGCGATGTCGATCTCGGCGCGCAGCATCGCCTCTTCGATTTCCTTGGTGAACAGGCCCTTGTTGCCGATTTCCTTCAGCGGTCGATCCGCGTCGATCATGGCGCGATTGTCACCGGTCGTCTTGATCACTACGATTTCGAACGCATCCTGTGGCAGATCAAAGGCATCGCTCAGGCGTTGGCGCGTTTCATAGGCCTGAGCCAGAGCCAGCGGCGAGCCACGAGTGCCGATTCTGAGGGGCGATGCGGGGGTGGGCAGGGTCAAAGTCATGTGCACAGCTTTAGTCGCGTCACATTGCCCTGACAATGGGGGCTGAGCTTGACAAATTGCCGCCGAAGGACGACCCGTTGCCAAAACCTGAATGCTGGGGACAAACATGGCCGAGACAAAGAAGCTGCTGCGGGCGCTGGCGGGCGAAGTACAGGATGTGCCGCCGATCTGGATGATGCGTCAGGCGGGTCGGTATTTGCCGGAATACCGGGCCACACGTGCTCAGGCCGGGGATTTCCTGTCACTGTGCTACAATCCTGAATTGGCAGCAGAAGTTACCTTGCAGCCAATTCGGCGATATGGGTTCGATGCGGCGATCCTGTTTGCCGACATCCTTCTTGTGCCACAGGCGCTGGGGGCTGACCTTTGGTTCGTGACAGGTGAAGGGCCGCGTTTATCCACCATCACGCAGCAGGCCGAGTTTGATGCGTTGAAGCCTGTTGACGCGATTCACGAGACACTGTCACCGGTTTACGAGACGGTGCGCATTCTTTCGCGGGAATTGCCGTCGGAAACCACCTTGATCGGATTTGCAGGTGCGCCGTGGACTGTGGCCACCTACATGATTGCAGGGCGCGGCACGCCGGATCAGGGTCCCGCGCATGCGTTGCGCGAAGGTGATACCGCTTTGTTCGAGGCGCTGTTGGACCGCATCACCGCGGCAACGATTGAATATCTGTCCGCTCAGATCGACGCCGGAGCCGAGGTGGTCAAGATATTTGACAGTTGGGCGGGGTCTTTGACGGGCGAAGCTTTCCGCAAATACGCGGTGGAGCCGTGCCGGGTGATTACGCAGGCCATCAAGGAACGTCATCCTGGCATCCCCGTGATTGGATTTCCACGGGAAGCAGGCGACGGGTATGTCAGGTTTGCAAGGTCGACCGGCGTGGATTGCGTGGCGCTGGACAATTCCGTGTCGCCCGAATGGGCGGCTAAGAACGTGCAGATTGATGGCTGTGTGCAAGGCAATCTGGCATCGTCGCACATGGTTACTGGCGATCAGGCGCTGGTGGATGAGACTCGGCGCATCGTGCGCGCCTTTTCCAAAGGGCCGCATATTTTCAACCTCGGCCATGGGATCACTCCGGATGCCGACCCGGACAACGTTCAGCTGATGATCGACACGGTGCGCGGCGGGTAGAACGCGTGGGAGGGGGCCAGCCCCCTCTTGGCCGCTGGCCAATTCACCCCCGGGATATTTCTGGCCAGATGAAGAGTGTGTCAGGTGCTTTCTGGGGCTTGGAGTTCATTCAGGATCTCGGTTGTGTGCTGGCCGCGGGCCGGGCTGGGCTTTGGTTGCCACTGGTGTGTGGAGAAGCGTGGGGCGGCGGCGGCCTGTAGGGTGCCGTCTGTCTGGCGCCAGGATTGACGGGCTGCATTCATCGGATGGGCTGTGGCCTCGTCGGGGCTGAGTACCGGGGCGACGCAGGCATCTGATCCGTCGAACAGTTTGGCCCAGTGGTCGCGCGGCCTGGATGAGAAGATCTCGGCCAGGCGCCGGGTCAGGTCGGGCCAGAGCTTGCGGGTGTACTGTTGTTGGAACGCCGGGTCCCGGGACAGGCCCAGGATTTCAAGAAATCGGGCGTAGAATTTTGGTTCGAGGCATTGGACCGAAACAAATCCGCCGTCCGCGCAGGTGTAGGTTCGGCTCCAATGCGGGCCGTCCAACAGGCTTTGGCCGCGGGTTTCAGACAGGTTTCCGGTTTGGCGCATGGTCATCAGAAGGTTCATCATATGGGCCGAGCCGTCGTAGATGGCGGCGTCGACCACGGTGCCTTTCCCGGTTCTTTGCGCGTTGATCAAACCTGCCAGGATGCCCGCGACAAGGTACATGGCGCCTCCGCCGATATCGCCGACCAGGGTTGCAGGGGTTTGAGGCGGCTGATCCGGG
Organism: Ruegeria sp. HKCCSP346; assembly: GCF_017872595.1. Classification (NCBI taxonomy): domain Bacteria; kingdom Pseudomonadati; phylum Pseudomonadota; class Alphaproteobacteria; order Rhodobacterales; family Roseobacteraceae; genus Ruegeria; species Ruegeria sp. HKCCSP346. The sequence continues at coordinate 289,488 of NZ_JAEDOT010000004.1, read as the reverse complement.
AGAGAGGCGTACCAGAGCGCACCGGACAAGGCGATGTAATTCAGGTCATGTCCTGCCGTGTCGGCCAGCGGACCATCCTGCCCCCAGCCGGTCATGCGGCCATATATCAATTTTGGGTTGCGGGTCAGGCAAAGATCCGGGCCAAGACCCAGCTTCTCCATCACGCCGGGGCGAAAGCCTTCGATCAGTGCATCTGCCGTGTCAATCAGGCGACGGGCGGTCGCCAGATCTTCGGGATCCTTCAGATCAAGCGCAATCGATCGTTTGCCGCGGTCCAGAAGCGAGCGGTCGGGCATGCCCGGTGTTACTGCCTGGCCTTTGCGGTGGATCGTGATGACGTCGGCGCCCAGATCAGCTAGCTGCATGGCGGCAAACGGACCGGGGCCCAGTCCTTCTATTTCGACTATGCGTATTCCATTCAGCATCGGCGCCCTCCGTTGTGGCAGAGTTTGCGGGTGGGTTGACGGATTGCAAGTTGGAATTGAGCATGGTTCTGACAACCATTACAGAATGCGCAGCACGTTGTGCGAAATTGACCTGTTACAGGCTGGTTCGGCGCGATAGGGTCGCGGTCGGAACGGGGAACGGATATGACGACCATTTTGTCCATCAAAGAACTTCGCAAGTCTTACGCGGATGGGTTCGAGGCGCTGAAAGGTGTGTCTCTGGATATTGAAGAGGGTGAGATACTTGCGCTTCTGGGGCCAAATGGGGCCGGAAAGACGACCCTGATTTCGACGATTTGTGGAATAACGACTCCGACCTCGGGGGTGGTCAGGGTTGGCGGACATGACACCCAGTCCGATTATCGCGCGGCGCGCAGGATGATAGGGCTTGTACCGCAAGAGATCGCGTTGGAACCGTTTGAAAAGGTCTGGAACACGGTTCGACTGTCACGCGGGCTGTTCGGACTTGGCAAGGACAACGCGCGGATCGAAGAGATTCTGCGCAAGCTGTCCCTGTGGGACAAGCGCAACAACGCGATCAAGGAATTGTCCGGCGGCATGAAGCGGAGGGTGCTGATCGCCAAGGCCCTGGCCCATGAACCCCGTGTGCTTTTTCTGGACGAGCCGACTGCCGGAGTGGATGTCGAGTTGCGCAAGGACATGTGGGAGCTTGTGGCGGAACTGAAACGGGACGGTGTCACCATCATTCTGACCACCCATTACATTGAAGAAGCAGAAGCGATTGCGGATCGTGTCGGCGTCATCGACAAGGGTGAGCTTTTGCTGGTGCAGGACAAAGACACACTCATGTCGCAGATGGGAAAAAAGCAGATCGAAGTCATGCTGACCGAGCCCATCGATCGGATTCCCGATAATCTGGTCAGCCACAATCTGGCCCTCAACGGCGCGGGTGATTGTCTGATCTATACCTACGATACCCATGCGGATCGTACCGGCATAACGACCTTGCTGAATGACGTGTCCGAGGCCGGGTTGGTGTTGCGCGACGTGCAGACCAGACAATCAAGCCTGGAAGAGATTTTTGTCAATCTGGTATCGGGAGAGGCCGCATGAACTGGACCGCGATCGCTGCCATCTACCGGTTCGAAATGGCCCGTTTCTTTCGCACTCTGGCACAGAGCTTTCTGTCGCCGGTTCTGTCCACGTCGCTTTACTTCGTGGTGTTTGGCACCGCCATCGGCAGCCGTATCCAAGAGGTCGAGGGCGTTTCATACGGTGCGTTCATCGTGCCGGGGCTGATCATGTTGTCGGTGGTGATGCTGTCGATTTCGAACGCGTCGTTCGGAATTTACTTCCCCAAGTTTCTGGGCACCATCTACGAGCTGTTATCCGCTCCGGTCAATTTCATCGAGATCGTGATCGGATATGTCGGTGCCGCCGCAACCAAGGCGTTGTTCGTGGGGTTGGTGATATTGGTCACCGCGACGTTTTTCGTCGATATTCGGATCGAGCATCCATTCGCCATGGCCGCGTTTCTGATCCTGTCCTGTCTCAGCTTTTCGTTGCTCGGATTCATCATCGGCATCTGGGCCAGCAATTTCGAGCAGATGTCGCTGGTGCCGCAGTTGGTGGTGACGCCACTGATCTTTCTGGGGGGCACGTTTTATTCGATCTCGATGCTGCCGCCATTGTGGCAGACCATCACGCTGTTCAATCCCGTGGTCTATCTGATTTCGGGTTTCCGCTGGTCCTTTTACGGGCTGGCAGATGTGCCGATCGTTTTCAGCCTTCTTGCCATTGTCGCTTTTACAGGGCTGTGCCTGGCCGTCATAGGCTGGATATTTAAAACCGGCTGGCGCATTCGCAGTTGATCCTCGCCAAGGCGTTGCATTTTTGCCCATCGGGTGTGTGAATTTGGTTCACGTCGCGTTTTACGCCGGCAGAGTCCCTTGTTTACGGGTTGGGGGCACTCTACATCGGCACCCATGAAGCTCAGCCTGCCGTTCGTAAAAAAGCACCCTTGCGTGGCCGTTGTCCGTTTGTCCGGTTCCATTGGAATGGCCGGTCGCGGGTCCTTGAACGATACCACCCTGGCCCCGGTTCTCGACAAGGCGTTTCGAAAGGGGAAACCTGCGGCTGTCGCGCTCGAGATCAACTCTCCGGGCGGGTCGCCTGTACAAAGCTCTTTGATTGGCGCCCGAATTCGGCGTTTGTCGCAAGAGCTGGACGTGCCCGTGATCGGGTTTGTCGAAGATGTTGCGGCATCCGGAGGGTATTGGCTGGCGGCCGCCGCGGATGAGATCTGGGCCGACGACAGTTCGGTTCTTGGCTCAATCGGAGTCATTTCGGCAGGTTTTGGCGCGCATGTCTTCCTGGCGCGGCAGGGGTTCGAGCGGCGCGTTCATACAGCGGGCAAATCGAAATCGATGCTGGATCCCTTTTCGCCGGAAAAGAAAGAGGATGTGGCACGCTTGCAAGGGCTGCTGGGCGACATCCACGAAAACTTCATCGCGCATGTCAAAGCCCGCCGGGGTGACAAGCTGGATCACAGTGCCGACCTGTTCACGGGTGAAGTCTGGCTGGCGCGTCGGGCGCATGAACTGGGTTTGATCGACGGTATCGCCCATCTGAAACCCAAGATGCAGGAACGGTTTGGCGACAAGGTCAAGTTCCGCCGTTATGGCGTGCGCAAACCGATCTGGTCTCGGTTCGGGGCCAGCCTGGCACAGGATGCCATTGCCGGATTAGAGGAGCGTGCGGCCTACGCGCGTTTTGGTTTGTGACGTGATCATCAAGGCTGTCACACTTTTTCTGATCTGCATGGGTGTCCTGGCGATGTTCGGTAAACTGCGCTTTCCGGGGCAGAAGAAACTGAGTTCGGCCAAGTGTCCGCGCTGCGGACGGTTTCGCATAGGCAAAGGCCCTTGTGCCTGCGAAAAAGGAGGTCGGACTTGATCACCACTTGGCTGCTGTCTGGTCTTGGGCTGTTGATTCTGCTGCTTGCAGGCGATGCGCTTGTGCGCGGTGCTGTGAACCTGAGCTTGCGTCTGGGTGTTCCGGCGTTGATTGTCAGCCTGACGATAGTGGCCTTCGGAACGTCTGCACCCGAGTTGCTGATCGCCATCAGCGCATTGAAAGAGAACGCTCCCGGTATTGCGCTGGGCAACGTTGTCGGATCGAACACGGCCAACATCCTGTTGGTTCTTGGACTGCCCGCATTGCTGGCTACGATTCACACCAGTGAATGTGACAGCCGCAGGAATTACGTCTTCATGCTGCTGGCGACGGTTCTGTTCATCGGGCTGGCTTTTAGCGGAACATTCACATTCTTCAGCGGTCTGATCCTGCTGGCGGCGTTGAGTCTTGTCCTGATGACTGCCTTTCGTGAGGCGAAAGCACATCGCAAGGCCTGTGGTGAGGCTTGCGCGGATGATGACGAGCTTGAAGGCTTGGAGGAAGCCGACCCTGACATGCCCTACTGGAAGGTATCGATTTACCTGATCCTGGGGTTGGTGGGGCTTCCGATGGGTGCGCACTTGCTTGTCGACAACGCGACCGTCATCGCAAGAACCTATGGGGTCAGTGAAACGGTCATCGGCCTGACCCTGATCGCGGTTGGAACCTCTTTGCCCGAACTGGCGACGACGCTTATGGCCGCATTGCGCAGACAGGCCGATGTCGCGCTGGGCAACGTGATCGGTTCGAACATGTTCAACCTTCTGGCCATCATCGGGATCGCAACCTGGTTCGGGCGCATTCCGGTCGATCCGGAATTCCTTCGGTTCGATCTGTGGGTCATGCTGGGCGCATCGCTGCTGCTGGTTCCGTTTGTATTCCTCAAACGCGACATCTCGCGCGTCTGGGGGATGGTGTTGACTTTCCTTTATGTGCTTTACGTCATCGTATTGCTGGTGTGATCTGACCAAACGAGGTGAAGAATGACCCGAGCCCTAGTCACCGGTGCCGGTATTCGTCTGGGCCGGGCCATGGCACTGTATCTGGCAGATCGAGGTTTCGATGTGGCCGTGCATTACGCCTCATCCGAAGGTCCGGCGCAGGAGACGGCGGCAGAGGTACAGGCCCTGGGCCGAAAATCCGTGACCCTGAAGGCCGATCTGCTGGATGAAGCTCAGGTTCAGGCGCTGCTGCCCAAAGCGGCCGAGGCGCTGGGCGGGCCGATCACGTGTCTGGTGAACAACGCTTCGATCTTCGAATACGACAACATCCGCACGGCAACCCGGCAAAGCTGGGATCGACATCTCGACAGCAACCTGCGCGCGCCCTTTGTGCTGACGCAGGCCATGGCCGGTCAGGGGCTGAGCGCCGGAACAGATGAAAATGGCGAACCGCTTGCAACCGGCCTCATCGTCAACATGGTGGACATGCGTGTGCGTAAACTGACGCCCGAGTTCATGTCATACACCATCGCAAAAATGGGTTTGTGGACGCTGACCCGAACGGCGGCGCAGGCGTTGTCTCCGACGATCCGTGTCAATGCGATCGGGCCGGGCCCAACGATGCAGGGCCACCGCCAAAGCGAAGAACATTTCCAGGCACAGCGTTCAAATACCGTTTTGGAGCGGGGATCCAACCCGTCTGACATAACCGCTGCGCTTGGGTACTTTCTGGATGCACACGCGGTCACCGGACAGCTTTTATGTGTGGACGGCGGTCAGCATCTGGGTTGGAAAACTCCGGATGTTCTGGGTGTAGAATAAGTAATTCTGCTGCAAGTTTTGCACCGCTCTCAATCGTGTTACATGTGCGTTACAAAAATGTCTTTTTTTTCATACACTTGCTAAGTATGCAAAAAAATAATGTTTAAAAACAAACACTTGATAAGTTGCCTATTTTTTGTGCAAGTAAAGGAAAAGGCAAGGAAACAAGGGGATTTCTGATCTTCCGGAATTTTATCTTCACACTTATCCACAGAAACCGTGGATTTGTTTTCTCTTGATCTGACAAGCGTGAGATTGCAGCCATTGCCAGAGAATCATATCTCAGGATCATGACCACCGACAGCGAATCATCCCCCACCGGCTATGCCTGCATTCAGCGCTATGTAAAAACGCTGGACAGTTCTCCGGGCGTTTACCGCATGCTCGATACAGACAGCCGGGTTCTGTATGTTGGCAAAGCCCGAAATCTCAGGGCACGGGTGTCGAATTACACACGGCCGGGTCATTCGGGGCGGATCGAAAAGATGATCGCCGCGACGGCCTCGATGATGTTCCTGACCACGCGAACCGAGACCGAGGCCCTGCTGCTGGAGCAGAACCTGATCAAGCAGCTCAAACCCAAGTACAATGTATTGTTGCGGGATGACAAAAGCTTTCCGAACATACTGGTCGCCAAGGATCATGACTTTCCGCAGATCAAGAAACACCGAGGGGCGAAGAAGGAAAAAGGTGCCTATTTCGGCCCCTTCGCCAGTGCCGGTGCGGTGAACCGGACGTTGAACCAGTTGCAAAAAGCGTTCCTGCTGCGCAACTGCTCGGATTCGATGTTCGACAGCCGAACGCGGCCATGCCTTCTGTATCAGATCAAACGGTGTTCCGGGCCGTGTGTCGGCCTGATCTCAGAGCAGGATTACCGTGAAAGCGTGAAGGACGCCGAACGCTTCCTGTCGGGCCGCTCGACCAAGGTGCAAGAGGAACTGGCCGAGCAGATGATGGCCGCATCCGAGGCGATGGAGTTCGAACGCGCCGCAGGTCTGCGTGACCGCATCCGGGCTCTGACGCAGGTGCAGACCTCTCAGGGCATCAACCCGCGCGGTGTGGCCGAGGCGGACGTGATCGGCCTGTATATGGACAGCGGTCAGGCCTGCGTGCAGGTGTTTTTCATCCGTGCGAACCAGAACTGGGGCAACAAGGATTTCTATCCCCGCGTCGGCCCGGATGTTTCACCTGCCGAGGTGATGGAGGCCTTTCTGGGCCAGTTCTATGACAACAAGGAGCCGCCGCGTCAGCTGATCCTGTCGGACGGAATCGAAAATGTGGATCTGATGCAGGACGCGCTGACTGAGAAAGCCGGGCGCAAGGTCGAAATCCTTGTGCCGCAGCGTGGCGAAAAACAGGAACTTGTTGCCGGTGCCTTGCGCAACGCGCGCGAGGCTTTGGCCCGCCGCATGTCGGAAAGTGCCACGCAGGCCAAGTTGCTGCGCGGGCTGGCCGAGGCGTTCGATCTGGATGGTCCGCCTGGACGGATCGAGGTCTATGACAACTCTCATATTCAGGGCACCAATGCTGTCGGCGGCATGATCGTGGCCGGCCCCGAGGGGTTCATGAAGAACGCTTACCGCAAGTTCAACATTCGCGGTGATGACCTGACACCGGGTGACGACTTCGGCATGATGAAAGAGGTGCTGAACCGCCGCTTCACCAGACTGCAAAAGGAAGACCCGGACCGCGACAAAGGGCTGTGGCCCGATCTGTTGCTGATCGATGGCGGTGCCGGGCAGGTAAGCGCGGTGCATCAGATCATGGTCGAACATGGGGTCGAAGACATTCCCATGGTCGGCGTCGCCAAAGGGGTCGACCGCGACCACGGCAAGGAAGAGTTTCACCGGATCGGCCAGCGCCCCTTTGCGCTGAAACGCAACGACCCTGTGTTGTATTTCATTCAACGCCTCAGGGACGAAGCGCACCGGTTCGCCATCGGCACCCATCGTGCGAAACGCGCCAAGGCCGTGGGTGCAACGCCGTTGGATGAAATCCCAGGGGTAGGGGCTGCGCGCAAGCGTGCTCTGTTGACCCATTTCGGCAGCGCCAAAGCCGTCAGCCGGGCCAATCTGGCTGATCTGAAAGCGGTCGAAGGAATCTCGGCCGGGTTGGCGCAAAAGGTTTACGATTTCTTCCACGACAAGGGCTAGGCCTGCCGGCCCCGCCACAGGATATAAAGACCCGACGCGACGATCAGCGCGCTGCCGATCCACATGTTGGGATCCAGCCTCTCTCCAAACATGGCTACGCCAAGCCCGATGCCGAACAACAGCCGGGTGTATCTGAACGGGGTCACGGCGGACACTTCGCCGGTGCGCATCGCCTTCATCAGCGACGCATAGGCCATTACGCCCATCAGCACCGCACCGATCAGATGCACGCTGGTGTGAAGGCCAACCGGTGCAATCGGCGCGCCCTCCCAGAACCGATAGGCCACGCCGGCCACGATGATGCTGAGGAAGCCGTAGAACCCCAGGACTTCGGTTCCAAGCGTGGCAGGTGCTGCGCGGCTGGCCAGATCACGTCCGGCAAATCCCAGCATTCCCAGCACCGCCAGTATCGACAGCAGCGAAAAGCTGTCTCCGGTGGGTTGCAGGATGACGACAACGCCGATCATGCCGACAAAGATAGCGCTCCAACGCCGCCAACCGACTGTCTCGCCGAAGAACAACGCGGCGCCTGCTACAACGACCAGAGGCGTGGCTTGCAGAATCACCGTGGCCGAGGACAACGGCGTCAGTGCGATGGCCAGAACATAGAACAACCGACCAAAGACCTCGAACAGCACCCGAATTTTCATCGGGCGGGACAGAACGTCAGGTTGCAGCAGCCGCTGCCCGCGGGCCCGAGCCACCGCAGCGAAAATCACCGACCCGCCCGCGCCGAAAAGAACCAGGACCTGCCAGATCGGCAGCGCGGCTGAGGCTGCCTTCAGCAACGCATCCTCCAGCGCAAAACCGGCCATCGCGGCAACCATCCAGAGGCTGCCTATCATGTTTGACCGTGTGTCGGTTTGAATATGCGCTGTCATCTGGTACTTTCCGGCTGGGCTTGCGCGGCAATCTGACCGCAAAGCCGGTAAAGGCCAAGAGGTACTGTTCTGAGACGTCGGGCCTGCGGCGCTTTGACCAAGCGTCTGTGAGTGATGCAGTTTTTTGTCTGATTGGCTTTTCTGTCCCGGACCGGCGATATAGGGTCCAAGCCATGAAGTGGAATTTACCTAATCTCCTGACCGTCCTGCGCCTGCTGGCCGCGCCCGGGCTGGCAGTCATGTTTCTGTATTTCACCCGTCCCTATGCGGACTGGTTTGCACTGATCCTGTTCCTGTCAGCGGCGATTACCGATTGGTTCGATGGGTATCTGGCCCGCGCATGGAAGCAGGAGACCAAGATCGGAGCGATGCTGGATCCGATCGCCGACAAGGCTATGGTGGTGATCGCGCTTATGATCCTTGTGGGCTATTCGACCGAGCACTGGACGCCGTGGCTTGTCCTTCCTGCAACCGTGATCCTGTTTCGCGAAGTCTTTGTCTCGGGCCTGCGGGAATATCTGGGCGATGTGGCCGGGACGCTCAAAGTCACCAAACTGGCCAAATGGAAGACCACGGCCCAGATGGTCGCCATCGCGGTTCTGTTTTCGCAGGGTATCTTCGAGCACTATGCCGTGATGGCAAGTTTTGGCATGGATGCCGAGCTGGTCGAGCAGATCATTGCGGGTCAGGTCGAAGACGTGAACCACCTGCGTCTGAATGTCGATGGCATGTATTGGGCGGGTCAGGTCGGGCTGTGGCTGTTGTGGATTGCGGCAACGCTTACATTGATCACCGGCTATGACTATCTACGTAAGGCCATGCCTCATCTGAAGGAGAGCTAACCGATGGATGTTCTGTATTTCGCCTGGGTGCGCGAACGCATCGGCTTGCCAAAGGAAAAGGTCGAAACGCAAGCGGCGACGGTCAGCGAATTGGTGGCAGAACTGAGCGCTCGGGAAGAGCGCTATGCCGCGGCATTTGCCGATCTGTCCGCGCTGCGCGTTGCGTTGGATCAGGAGCTGTCGGATTTCGATGCGTCGCTGTCAGGTGTTCGGGAAGTTGCGTTTTTCCCGCCGATGACGGGCGGTTGACCGATGCGGATCGCGGTTCAGGAGGAGGCATTTGATCTGGGGGCCGAGGCCAATGCCTTTGCCGCCGGGGATGATTCCAACGGCGCCATCGTCACCTTCACCGGCGTTGTGCGTGATCTGGCGAGCGGTGATCTGGATGTGATGGAGATCGAGCACTATCCCGGTATGACCGAACGCGCCCTGACCAAGATCGCCGAAGAGGCGCAGGCGCGTTGGGCATTGGGTGACGTGCTGGTGATTCACCGCCATGGACGTCTGGCCCCGGGCGACAAGATCATGATGGTGGCCACCGCTGCACGGCATCGCAAGGATGCGTTCGAGGCGGCGGAGTACCTGATGGATTACCTGAAATCCCGTGCTCCCTTCTGGAAGAAAGAAATCACCCGGTCGGGTGCGGAATGGGTTGCCGCCAAGGATGAGGATGAAGACGCGCTGACCCGGTGGTGAGGATGCGTCGAGCGGGCGGATCGGCTGACGCGGCCTTATTTCGGCAGATCATTGAACGGGCAAACATCGTCTTCGAACGGAACTCTCTTGCGGCGGAACATGGCACCCTCAACGCATTCCGGGTCGCTGATCCTGTCCATGCGGAAATGCCGAAAATCATCTCGCTGCGGATCCCAGGCAACCAGGTACCAGAGCGGTGGCAGGATCAGCATAGCTTGCGGTTCAACTTCGCGAAAACTCTGGACACCTTTGGCGTCGCGATAACCAAAGCGCAGGTAAAGCCGGTTCAGAAACGCCTGTTCGAAGGCGGGCAGAAGGGCCGCATCCATGGGTCCGAGGTCTGACAGGTTCTGCTGAGGCGACAATTGTCCAACGTAGAGGCAATCGAGAAAGCGACGCAGATCGCGCACCCGGTCCGCTGGCAGGGATTTTTCGATCTTGGCCAGACCTGCATCCGCCAGATCCGAGAACGGCAATGCACGTGCCGCCCGCATTGACGCCACGCCGAGCAGCAGGGCAAAAACTTCGGTTACCGACAACCGGGCGGTTGTTTGGACGGATTGCGGATCAAGTTGCAGCCCGCCACCCCGGCCACATTCGGAATAGATTACAAATCCCTGATCACGCAGTGCAGCGATGTCGCGCAGGATGGTGCGGCGCGAGACGCCGACCTCTGCGGCCAGCGCATCTACGGTGGAACTGCTGTTGCGTCGTAGGATACGGGCGATGGCGTCTTGTCTGGTCGCGGCTTTCATTAGCCCAACCTAGCATATTCAGTGACAAAATTTGGCACTAATACCGTCTAGACCTGTCCTTGCACTTCAGCAAGGATTTCGAACATGACACTTGAAAAACAAAATCTCGAAACGACCCTGCGTCCTCAGATCGTCAATCCCGGAAACCTCCACGACCCATCCCCGAACGGCTATAGCACCGCCGTTGTAACCCCGGGCGCCGGTCGGTTGGCCTTTGTCTCGGGTCAGGGTGGGCAGGATCAAACCGGAGCGTTGTCGCCTGATTTCGGCGCGCAGGTCGAACAGGCCTATACCAATCTCAAGGCGGTGATCCACGCGCTTGGGGCGCAGTGCGATCAGGTTGTGAAGTTGACGGTTTACGTGGTGGACCACGACTTGTCGAAACTCGGCCTGCTGACTGACGCCGTCAGACGCGTGTTTGGAGATACTCTGCCAGCGCAAACCCTGGTTCCGGTGCCAAAGCTGGCAATCGAACCGATGCTGTTCGAAGTTGAGGCTGTCGTTTACCTGAACTGATACTGTAGCGTCTAGTCGGCGTTGTTGATCCGACCGCGCATTTCCTCGGCCTCTTGCCGCGCGGCGCGCAGACCGTCCATGGCTGCGGCCAGTTCTGCCTCTGTCTGGGTCAGCTGGTTGGTCAGCTCGGCTTCACGTTGCTGAAGATAGGTTATGGCCTGATCGCGGGTTTCTTCCGCTTCGTGCAGTTCCTGGCTCATGCGATCCAGATCGGCAACGTCGCTTTGGCGGACGCGGGACAGGCGGTGTGCCAGCCAGTTGGCAAACCAGCCCATGCAGAAGGCCGCAAACAGGATGACGGCTGTGGCAATGATGAATTCGGTTCTGTTCAACTTACTGGTCCTCTGCGTCCGTGTCTGGTGCGGTCGATTCGGTCTGATCCGTTTCAGGCGCGTCAGCCTCAGCCCCAGCCTCGGCCTCAGCCTCGAGCGCTTCGAGACCTGTTTCGGAGGCTTCGACCGGCTCGGGACGGATCAGCCGGAACTCGATCCGCCGGTTGGCTTCGCGGCCTTCTTCGGTGTCGTTGTCCGCGATGGGCTGTGTTTCACCATATCCAACGGCAGTGTAGCTGCTGGTGGGAATGCGCCGCCCGCGCAGCTCGTTCAGAATCGATTGCGCCCGTGCCTGGCTGAGCTGTTGGTTCATCTCTTCGCGGCCCTGGCTGTCGGTATGGCCCTGGATCTCCAGCCGGATCGGCCCGCAGTCGCGCAGGATGTCGGCGATCTGGTTCACCGTATCGCGCGAGTCGGATGCGATCGTCGCTGATCCGGGTTCGAACGCAATTTTGCTGACGGTCTGGATTTCGGCGATCTGCGCTTCGCAGACTTCAGGATCGGGCAGCGCGTCTTCGGGCTCTGGCGGAGGCTGATAGGTGATCGTCAGGGTGAATTCCTGCCCTTCGCCCAGCTTGTCCGACAACTGACCTGCGATACGGGCCTTGGCATCCTCTTCATGGCTGAGGCCGGTCAGTTCGACCGAGCCTGGTGTTACGGTCAGGGCCCCGTTGTGAAGCTGGGCCAACGCCTCGAGGCCGGCCAGAACACGCACCGGCCAATCTGCCGGAAGCCCCGGCGCGATGCGGGTCGCGGTATAGACCTGATCCGAGCCGAAGGCCGCGCGGGCATAGCTGTCGACCATGTCCCGCAACGTTTCATCCCCCAGGCGCCCTCGTAGTTGCACAAGCCCTTCGGGGCTGCGGGTCGCCGAGAACTCGACGGGTCCGGTCTGTTCGCTGGTTTCAGGTTCCGGCAGCACGGCATGCAGGGCAAAGACCTGAGGCAACGCTGTTTCAAGTTCACCTACAACCCGGTCGAACAAGGCTGGATCCGTGCCTTGCGCCGCAACCAGGGTGATGTCCGCATCCGACATCGTGACCGAGCCTTTGCCGATTCTGGCCAGTGCCTGAATGCTCTTCTCGGCGGCTTCGGGCCAGCGTGGCGAGGGCTCGCCCAGACCGATGGTGCAGGAATATGTTCCCGACAAGCCGGCATCGCGCGCAGCGGTCACGATCCGGTCGCGTGCTTTTGCATCTTGTGCCGAGCAGGCGTCAAATTGCCCACCGTTTTCGTTGATCAGAAAACGCAGCGTAAAGGGCGTTATGACGGGACGAGGTGCCGAGATCGCCAGCCCGATCCGCAGGCTGGGCGGCGCGGCGCGGGTCAGATCGCGTTCGAGACGTTGTTTTTCCTGTTGGCTGTCCGCAATGGCAGTGATTTTGACCAAATCGGCGTTTGCGGAAATTTTGGCACGTGGCAGGCTGGCCAGCGCCTCGATGGCATATGATATCGCGGCATCCCAACCGTCGGGCTTGGGGTAATCCGCGGTTTCCATCAGGTCCGAAACTGCGATGTTGCGGTCGAGGTTGCCCAGCCTTCTGATCAGGGCATCTCTGTCTTCGCTGGCCGGGATCAGGCCGATGATCGAGATGCCGTGATCGTTGCGCAGAATTTCCGCCGAAAAGCGCGGCGGCGCCAGGGCAGAGGTCGCTTCAACCTCCATTTCATCGATTACGCGGGACGCATCGACCTCGGTTCCGGCTGCGGTCAGTGCGTTGAACCGTGTCGCCTCATCGGGTGCAATCCCGGTCAGGACCACGCGTAAGCCGTCCGACTCGACCTCGGCCCAGTCGTGCCCTTTGAGGTCAAGCGCCCGGCGCACGGCGAATTCCGATGTCTCTTCGATCTTTGTGACGGCATAGCTGGCTGCCAAAAGCGACAGCCCGGCTGATACAAGAAAGATCAGGGAAACAACGATAAAATACGGCAGACGCATATTTGGGTTTGACACTCCTCAGGCGGTTGGGCCGATCTTTACAGGCCACGTTCAGCAGGTGCAATCAGAGCAACAGGGCGACGCAGAGGAAGATCAGCGGAATCAAGCCAGTGTCGCGGTTGACCCTGAACAATTGCAACAGCCTGGCATTGTCTTCGATGTCCAGCGTGCGGAGTTGCCACATCATGTGCCAGCCCATTGCCCAAGGCCCACAGAGCGCAACACCCAATGCCAGCATCGAGGTCTCCGGCACCCCTGCATCGACGATGGCCAGCCCCATCAGCGACACGGTCGCCACCAAAAAGTACTTCAGCCACCGCGCTGTATCGGCTCCGAACAGACGAGCGGTTGATTTGATGCCGATCAGTTCGTCATCCTCGGCATCCTGATGCGCATAGATGGTATCGTAGAACAGGGTCCACGCGATTCCAGACAGGTAAAGCGTCACCGCAGGCCACCCCACGGAACCGCTATGCGCCGCCCAGGCCAGAAGGGCGCCCCAGTTGAAGGCCAGCCCCAGAAACACCTGAGGCCACCAGGTAAATCGTTTGGCAAACGGATAGATCGTCACGGGCAACAGGGACAGAACACCCATTGCGATTGCCGCCTGATTGAAGCTGAGAAGGATACCAAGCGCCAGAATGCATTGCAGGATCATCCAGACCACGGCCTGCCGGACACTGACCTGACCCGACGGAATCGGGCGCGAGCGCGTGCGTTCGACCTGCCCGTCGAATTCCCGGTCCGTAATGTCATTCCACGTGCAACCGGCGCCCCGCATCAGAAAGGCCCCAAATGCGCATCCCAAGGCGATCCACAGATCTTCCCAACGCGGCTGACCATCATGCAGGATCGCCAGCGCCAGCCCCCACCAACAGGGAATCAGCAGCAGCCATGTCCCGATGGGCCGGTCCGCGCGGCTGAGGCGCAGATAGGGGCGGGCAAAGGCCGGGGCGTGGGTGTCGACCCAGTTGCCGCTGACGGCATCGGCGACTTGACCATCTGGTGTTGGGGCATTGCCTTGCATATGTAGGGTCTCATGAGTGCGAAGATCAGACTGTATGTAGAGCAGCCCTTGGGTCAGGGGCAATCGGTTCCTTTGACGCGCGACCAGGCGCACTACCTCTTTGGTGTCATGCGCCTTGCGGTCAAAGGGCAGGTCGCCCTGTTCAACGGGCAGGACGGAGAGTGGTTGGCCGAAGTCTCCGAAGCGGGAAAACGCGGCGGGACGCTAACCTGCCTTGAACAGACGAAACCGTTGCAGCTGCCGCCCGATCTGTGGTTCCTGTTCGCGCCCATAAAAAAGGCCCGCACCGATTTCATCGTGGAAAAAGCCGCCGAAATGGGCGCGGCGCGTATCCTGCCGGTGCAGACCGAGTTCACCAATTCCGAACGCATTCGTCAGGACCGCCTGCAGGCCCATGCCGTCGAGGCGGCCGAGCAGTGTGGCGGAACCTTCGTGCCTGAGGTTGCCGAATTGCAGCGGTTGGATCGGCTGCTGGATGCATGGCCCGAAGATCGGCAACTGATGTTCTGCAACGAAGCCGAGGTTGGATCGGCCCTGCGATTGGCCGCCAATGAAAAAGGACGGCCCTGGGCGATTCTCATCGGCCCAGAAGGCGGGTTTTCGGACCAGGAACGCGCGCGTCTGACAGGGTTGCCATTCGCGCATGTGGTCAGCCTTGGCCCTCGTATCCTGCGGGCCGACACGGCAGCGGTGGCTGCATTGACCATGTGGCAGCAGGCGCTGGGGGATTGGGCGTGATCCAAGAAGCCTCGCCGTCTGATGCCCCGGCCATTGAGGCGTTTTTGGCCAAACATCCCGATACTTCCATGTTTCTGCGCAGCAACCTGTTGGCGCACGGGATTGGATTTGGAGACGATGACCACTCCACCCGGTTCTTCATTTGGGGGCAGGATCGCATCCAAGGCGTATTCGGCCTGACCAAAAAGGGCTACCTGGTGACGCAACTGCCCGATTGTTCGCCAGAGGCAGCTCAGGCCTTTGCGGGTCGGATCGCAGGTCAGACCGTACTGGGCATGACAGGGGCTGCAAAACAGGTTGAGATGATATTGGACGCGCTAGGGCTTGGACAGGCCGGTTATCGCCTGCATCATGATGAACCCCTGTACCGCCTGGATCTGGGCGAAATCCCAGAGGCACCGATTCCATTTCGCGCCCTTTCCGAGGCAGACCGGCCGTTACTGACGCGTTGGTTTGCGGATTACTTCGAGGATACCGACCAGGCCAAAGGGCAAGAGGCGCGTGAAATGGCCTCAGATCGGATCACCACCGATATTCAATCAGGCAGGGCGATTGTCATGCTGGAAGACGACGCCCCCGTAGCCATGGCCGCCATCAATGCATCAGTCCGGGATCAGGTTCAGGTCGGCGGTGTATTCGTGCCGCGCGAGAACAGAAACTGTGGGCTCGGACGCAAGGTCACAACGGCTGTGCTGCAAAAGGCGAGGACCGAGGGCGCGAACAAGGCCATCCTGTTCGCCAACAATCCACCTGCTGCGCGAGCCTATGAGGCGATGGGGTTTCAGCAGATCGGCTGGTATCGGATCGCCCTGTTGCAAACACCACAAAAGGTGCTGTCATGAGTTTCATCCGACCCGAGGCAAAACTGGCCCTGTGGCGCTGGCGCGAAGTGCTGGTAGCCGGGTTTGTCCTGATCCTCGGTCTCAGCTGGATCAACGGGCCGGGTGGTCTGCTGGGGTGGATCGGCTGGCTGCTTGTCGCTGTCGCAATCGCCCTGGCGGTGATCGGGGTGCAGCGCGCAAGGTTCAGAACCGGCACTGGCGGACAGGGTGTCGTGACCGTCGATGAAGGTCAGATCACCTATTTCGGCCCACTGGATGGCGGCATCATCGCCACGCGCGAGATCGAGCGGCTGGCGCTCGATCCGACCTCGACGCCGGCGCATTGGGTGTTGGAACAACCGGGTCAGGCGGTGCTTCACATTCCTGTGAATGCGGAAGGGGCCGAGGCGCTGTTCGATGTCTTCTCGGCGCTGCCGGGCCTGAAAACCGAGCATATGCTGGCCGAACTGAACGGTGAATCGGCCCATCCGGTCGTGATTTGGGAGCGTACGTCCTCGCGCCCTCCACACCTTCGGCTGCATTGACACCGGCGCGGTTTGCCCCCACGACTGGCCAAAAGACAGACACATCAGGATCGGAGCACGGGTCTCATGTCCATCCCCCAGTCCGGCGGCGGACCAATCGAACGCCACGAGCAATTGGCCGAATATCTGGAGTCGGGCTGCAAGCCCAAGTCAGACTGGCGCATCGGCACCGAGCATGAGAAATTCGGCTACTGCAAAGACACGCTGAAACCGTTGCCGTTTGAGGGTGCGCGATCCATCGTGGCGGTGTTGGAGGGCCTGCGCGACCGGCACGGTTGGGCCGAAGTCCGTGAAGCGGGTCATCTGATCGGTCTGGAAAAGGATGGCGCCAATGTCAGCCTGGAGCCGGGCGGCGCGCTGGAGCTGTCGGGTGCTCCGCTCGAGACCATCCACGAAACCTGCGATGAGGTGAACACCCACCTGCGCGAGGTGAAGGACATCGCTGATGAGATCGGCGTGGGTTTCATCGGTCTGGGCGCGGCACCGACCTGGACACATGAGGAAATGCCGCTGATGCCCAAGGGGCGGTATCGGCTGATGAACGACTATATGGAAAAGGTCGGCACCATGGGCCGCGCCATGATGCGACGGACCTGCACGGTTCAGGTCAACATCGATTTCGGGTCCGAGGCCGACATGGTGCAGAAACTGCGCGTGGCGTTGGCCTTGCAGCCGGTGGCAACGGCGTTGTTTGCGAACTCGCCCTTTTTCGAAGGCAAGGTAAATGGCCAGAAAAGCTGGCGCAGTTACATCTGGCGGCATCTGGACGATGCGCGTACGGGCATGCTGCCTTTCGTGTTCGAAGACGGCTTCGGGTTCGAGCGCTACGTGCAATACGCGCTCGATGTTCCGATGTATTTCGTCTATCGCGATGGCCAGTACATCAATGCGCTGGGCATGTCGTTCCGCGACTTCCTGAAAGGCGAACTGCCCGCTCTGCCGGGTGAAACGCCCACGCTCAGCGATTGGGCCGACCACCTGACCACCGCCTTCCCCGAGGCGCGGATCAAGAAATTCATGGAAATGCGCGGGGCCGATGGCGGCCCATGGCGTCGTCTGTGTGCCTTGCCCGCCTTCTGGGTTGGCCTGACTTACGATCAAACGGCCCAGGACGCGGCCTGGGATCTGGTCAAAGGCTGGGATACCGAGACCCGCGAGGCGCTGCGTGTCGCGGCTGCCAAAGACGGTCTGCAAGCGAAGGTCGGCACCATCAACATGCACGATCTGGCGCGTGAGGTTGTGGCGATCTCCGAAGCCGGCCTGAAAGCCCGCGCCTATCCCGGGGCCGGTGGTCTGGTTCCGGACGAGACCCATTTCCTCAACGCGCTCAAGGACAGCATCCAAAGCGGGAAAGTGCCTGCGGATGAGTTGCTGGAACACTACAACGGCGACTGGAACGGTGATCTGACCCGGATTTTCCCCGAATACAGCTATTGATCCGCCCGGTCCCGCTTGCATTCGCGGGGCTGGCCCGATAGCAGGTTGGCGACCAAATTCAGAGGGCGTCATGGACGATCTTAAGGCAAAATATCTGGGCCAAATCGCCGAAGCAGGCGATGAAAACGCGCTTGAGGCGATCCGCGTCGCTGCCGTGGGCAAAAAAGGCGAGGTCGCGCTGAAGATGCGCGAGTTGGGTAAAATGACGCCCGAGGAACGCCAGGTGGCAGGCCCCGCGCTGAACGCCCTGAAGGATGAGATCAACTCGGCCCTGTCCGCCAAAAAGGCCGCTCTGGCCGATGCCGCGCTGGATGAGCGTCTGCGCACCGAATGGCTGGACGTCACCCTGCCGACCCGCGCGCGCCGTCAGGGCTCGATCCACCCGGTCAGCCAGGCGACCGAGGAACTGACCGCGATCTTTGCCGAACTGGGTTTCTCTGTGGCCGAAGGTCCGCGGATCGAAACCGACTGGCACAACTTCGACGCCCTGAACATCCCCGGCCACCACCCCGCGCGGGCCGAGATGGACACGTTCTACATGCGCCGCGCCGAGGGCGACAATCGCCCGCCGCATGTGCTGCGGACCCACACATCCCCTGTGCAGATCCGGTCGATGGAGAAACAGGGCGCGCCCATCCGCGTGATTTGTCCGGGCGGCGTCTATCGCGCCGACTATGACCAGACCCACACGCCGATGTTCCATCAGGTCGAAGGGCTGGCCATCGATAAGGACATCTCGATGGCGAACCTGAAATGGGTTCTGGAAGAGTTCGTGAAGGCGTTTTTCGAGGTCGACGACGTCGAACTGCGCTTCCGCGCCTCGCACTTCCCCTTCACCGAGCCGTCGGCCGAGGTCGATATCCGCTGTTCCTGGGATAACGGTCAGCTGAAGATCGGCGAGGGCGACGACTGGATGGAGATTCTGGGCTCGGGCATGGTCCACCCCAAGGTGATCGCCGCCGGTGGCATCGACCCCGAGGTCTATCAGGGCTTTGCCTTTGGCATCGGCATCGACCGTCTGGCGATGCTGAAATACGGTATTCCCGATCTGCGGGCGTTCTTTGATTCCGACCTGCGCTGGCTGCGCCACTACGGGTTCGCAGCGCTGGATATGCCGAACCTGCATGGTGGTTTGAGCCGGTAAGTGTACCCGTTGGGTTTATTTCTGGCGCGTTATGTCGATTGGTGCAAAAGGCGCGCCAAAGGTATTCGGTTGTGGCAAATATTTGGATTGTTCACGCTCTCATTTGTCGCAATGCTCTTGGTTTTCGGGTTTGGCGGGGAGTTGTTCGGCTACTTGTTCACAGTCGTAGTTGTTCTTCCTGTAATGCACTTTTTGCAAATCGCCGGGGACGTTTGGTTAAAGGACAAAACTCGCCGCCAAGACGAGAATGAGCAGCTTCAGAAGACTAGAAAGCTCTTGAAAGATTTCCGGAAGTAGAATGCGCGGAGCAAAGGCCGATAGGCCGCCGCGCTATCGCCAGACCGCCCGTACGGGCTGGCGATTTGTCTCCGCAAGTACAACGCTCGAACAGCGCGCGGATTTGGCAATCATAAACCGCCCAACTCAAACCACGGATCGCCACCCCGCGGTCTGGCGACAGCGCGGCTTGTCACAATCTCGCACGGGGTTGTGACGTGACAGCGGGCGCAGGCTCGTTAGGGTTCGGCAGATGATTTACCGACTGCTCTGCCTTCTCCTGCTGACCGCCACCCAAGCCGTTGCCGTGGATACCTGCCACGGTGATACCGCCTGTCAGGTCGGGGACCGCTCGTATCATGTGTTGGAGCCGGATGGGTGGGACGGCGAAACGCCTCTGCCGGTGTTGCTGCATTTCCACGGTTGGGCGCGGCAGGGGACCGTGGTGGTGAACCACGAGCGCATCGCCGGAGCCACAAAGCTGCGCGGTGTGCTGCTGGTGGCTCCGAACGGGTTGGGCAAAAGCTGGGATTTCTGGACCTCGAACACGGGCGACGTGCCTTTTGCTGATCGGGTGCTTGAGGATGTAGCCCAACGCTATCCGATTGACCCGGATCGCATCTATGTCTCGGGCTATTCCTTTGGCGGCGCGATGGCGTGGCGTTATGTCTGCCAGTCGGGCAATGACACTGCCGCGCTCTTGGGCATTGCAGGCACCATTCGTCAGACTGAGCACTGCCCGCAGGCCCCGGCCGAGGTGCGCCATGTGCACGGAACCAGCGATACCGTAATGGACTTCCCCTTTGGCCCGGGAGGGGACACGACCTATCCGGTGGCGCTGTGGCGGCAGAAATTCGGCTGCGAAACAGCGACGCCGCGTGGCGATTGGAGCGTGGTGCCGATCCTGACGCTCAGCCGGGTGGAGTGGACCGATTGCACGCAGGGGCAGGTTTCACTGGACACGCATCCGGGTGGGCATTTCATCCCACACGGCTGGATCGGACGGCAGCTGGACGAGCTTTTGGGCCGCACCCCTACCTATCCGTGACGCAGGGCGCTTGCACCCCGGCCCATTCTTTGTCATTGCCTGTGCCGACTGGATATCTGCCAAAAAAGGCCCCGAGCAATGAAATTCACTCTGTCCTGGCTGAAAGACCACCTCGACACCGATGCGTCGGTTGATGAGATCACTGAGGCGCTGACCGACCTTGGCCTTGAGGTCGAAGAGGTCATCAACCCGGCTGACAAGCTCAAGGGCTTTACGCTGGGCTATGTGAAACACGCGGAAAAACACCCTGACGCCGACAAGCTGCGTGTCTGCAAGGTGGACACGGATGAAGGCGAGTTGCAGATCATCTGCGGCGCGCCAAACGCCCGCGAAGGGATCACTGTCGTCGTCTGTAAACCGGGCATGTATATCCCCGGTCTGGACCTGACGATCAGCGTTGGCAAGATCCGCGGCGTCGAAAGCTTTGGGATGATGGCTTCCGAGCGCGAGCTGGAATTGTCGGACGAACATGACGGCATCATCGAATTGCCCTCGGGCGAGGTCGGTGACAGGTTCGTTGATTGGCTTGCCGAGAATGACCCGTCGAAAGTCGATCCCGTGATCGAGATCGCAATCACTCCCAACCGGCCCGATGCGCTGGGCGTGGAAGGCATCGCGCGTGATCTGGCGGCGCGTGGGATCGGCACTTTGAAACAGCGCGACTACGTGCCGGTGCCCGGAGATTTCGAAAGCCCGATCAAGGTGACGATTGACGACGACACGCTGGACGGCGCGCCGCATTTCACCGGCCGTCTGATCCGTGGTGTGAAGAATGGCCCCAGCCCGCAATGGTTGCAGGATCAGTTGAAGGCGATTGGTCTGCGTCCGATTTCGGCGCTGGTGGATATCACCAACTATATGACCTTTGACCATAACCGTCCGCTGCATGTGTTTGACGCGGACAAGGTGCAGGGCAACCTTCGCGTTCACCGCGCCAAAGGCGGTGAAACCCTGGTGGCGCTGGACGAGAAGGAATACACGCTACAGCCCGGCATGATGGTTATTTCCGATGACAAAGGCCCGGAATCCATCGCAGGCATCATGGGCGGTCAGGAAACCGGCTGCACCGAGGATACGGTGAATGTGTTCCTGGAAAGCGCGTTCTGGGATCATGTGCAGATCGCGCTGACGGGTCGGGCGCTGAAAATCAATTCGGACGCGCGGTATCGGTTCGAACGCGGCGTGGACCCTGAATACACGCTGGAAGGGCTCGAGCACGCAACCCAGTTGATTCTGGACATCTGCGGCGGCGAAGCGTCCAAAGTGGTCGAGGCGGGCAAAGCGCCGAACCACGCGCGTGCGTACAAGCTGGATGCCGAACGGGTGCAGTCTCTGGTCGGGATGGACATTCCCGAAAGCGAGCAGCGTCAGACGCTGACCCGTCTGGGTTTCCGTCTGGAGGGCGAGATGGCCCACGTGCCCAGCTGGCGCCCCGATATCATGGGTGAGGCCGATCTGGTGGAAGAGGTCGCACGGATCGCCTCGTTGACCAAGTTGCAGGGCAAACCCTTGCCGCGCGTCACCGATGGTATTCCCAAGCCGGTGATGACACCGACGCAGCGCCGCCAGTCCATGGCGCGCCGCACCTGCGCCGCGCTGGGTTACAACGAATGTGTCACCTATACGTTCATCGATCAGGCTTCGGCTGCTTTGTTCGGTGGCGGGGATGACGCGACCATGCTTGAAAACCCGATCTCGTCCGAGATGAGTCACATGCGCCCAGATCTGCTGCCCGGATTGTTGCAGGCCGCAGCCCGCAATCAGGCACGCGGATACGCCGACGTCGCCCTGTTCGAGGTTGGCCCCGTTTTCCATGATGGCGAACCCGGCGACCAGAAAACCCAGATCGCCGGCCTGCTGGTTGGCCGCAACGGCCCCAAGGATGTGCACGGGGCCTCGCGCCCGGTGGATGTCTTTGATGCCAAGGCGGATGCCGAGGCCGTTCTTGCGGCGATCGGAGCACCGGCCAAGGTGCAGATTCTGCGCGACGGCGATGCCTGGTGGCATCCGGGTCGTCACGGCAAGATCTGTCTGGGTCCCAAAAAGGTGCTGGGTGTTTTTGGTGAGCTGCACCCGCGCGTGTTGCAGGCGATGGATATCAAGGGTCCGGCAATGGCCTTTACGATCTGGCCTGACGAGGTTCCCTTGCCCCGCAAGTCCGGCGCCACACGTGCCGCATTGGAATTGCGTGACTTGCAAGCGGTTGAACGTGACTTTGCCTTTGTCGTTGATGACAACGTCGAGGCGCTGACATTGGTGAACGCGGCGGCAGGTGCCGACAAGGCGCTGATCGAAGATGTACGTGTCTTTGACGAATTCATCGGCGGCAGCCTGGGTGAAGGTAAAAAATCGTTGGCCATAACGGTACGTTTGCAGCCGACAGAGCAGACGCTGAAGGAAAAGGACATCGAAGCGGTGGCCGAAAAGATCATCGCCAAGGTCACCAAGGCAACCGGCGGTGTTCTGCGGGGCTGATGCAGGACCGCCTCCGGCGGGAGTATTTCAGAAAAGATGAAGGGGCGGTGGCGCCCTTTCCGTGTTTACGGAGGACGAAAGATGCTGAACGTGTACCTCTCTGGCGAAATCCACACCGATTGGCGCGAACAGATCATCGACGGCGCGCAGGGGTTGGACATCACATTCAACAGCCCGGTGACGGACCACGCGGCAAGCGACGATTGCGGCGTTGCCATTCTGGGGGAAGAGCCGAACAAATACTGGCATGACCACAAGGGGGCGATGGTCAACGCGATCCGGACCCGAAAGGGCATTTCGGATGCCGACGTGGTGGTTGTCCGGTTTGGCGACAAGTACAAACAGTGGAACGCGGCTTTTGATGCGGGCTATGCCGCAGCGCTGGGTAAATCCATTATCGTGCTGCACGGTCCCGAGCATCAGCACGCGTTGAAAGAAGTGGATGCAGCCGCGCTGGCCGTGGCGGAAAAGCCCGAGCAGGTTGTTGAAATCCTGCGGTATGTGCTGACGGGCGCACTGCCGGGCTGAGTTTTGCAATGCGGGTGCCGGTTTCGGCACCCCGTCGATTGCGAAGCAGATCAAGCGCGTGCGGGTATGGTCTTGCCGCGCTGCACCGCCGGGCGTTGCATGAAACGGTCGACATAGGCGACGACATTGGCGTAGCCGTCCCAGCCAACAACCTCTTTCGCGCCGTAGAAGTCCAGAGCATTCAACCAGGGGGCAAGAGCGATATCGGCGATGGAGTAATCGCCGGCGATCCAGTCTTTCCCTTCCAGTTGC
Organism: Ruegeria sp. HKCCSP346; assembly: GCF_017872595.1. Taxonomy (NCBI): domain Bacteria; kingdom Pseudomonadati; phylum Pseudomonadota; class Alphaproteobacteria; order Rhodobacterales; family Roseobacteraceae; genus Ruegeria; species Ruegeria sp. HKCCSP346. Next base: position 265,958 of record NZ_JAEDOT010000004.1, on the reverse strand, counting down.
GTGTTGACCACGTTCAAAAGGCGTTTGGCCTCGTTGATATAGCGTTCGCGCGGTCGGGGGTCTTCGATTTCGCTGCCCGCGAATTTGTAGAAAAAGCCAAGCTGGCCAAACATTGGCCCCACGCCCCCCATTTGGAACATCAGCCATTGCGTAATGCGATGCTTGTCTGCTGCGCTTTGTCCCAGCAACATGCCTGATTTCTCGGCCAGATACAGCAGGATTGCCCCGCTTTCGAACAGGGCCAGCGGCTCACCGTCCGGCCCGTTGGGATCGATTATGGCTGGGATTTTGTTGTTTGGGTTCAGCGACAGAAACTCGGGGCTTTTGACATCCGCATCCGACAGCGTCACCAGATGGGGCTCATAGGGCAGGCCGGTTTCCTCCAGCATGATCGACGCCTTCACGCCGTTTGGAGTCGGATAGGAATACAGTTGAATCCTGTCCGGGGATTGCGCGGGCCAGCGCGCCATGATCGGATGCGGTTCGTTGTCCAGCATTAGGGGCTCCTGTTTGGCTGTCCCTGTAAAAGCTAGGGGCCACGCCTGATTTATTTAAGCCCTTGGCGATGTGCATTTCCGGTCAGGCCGTGTTTTCTGACGAACAAAGGGGAAATCCCACGAAACTCGCACCTAGACCGGAAGCCAAACTTGGCTCACAATCTGGTGACCCCCGCGAAAACCTCGCGGGTTTCTTGCTGTTGAAAGGAGATGGGCGTGGATGAGGTCGTAACACAGGTGGGTGCATTTGCCCCGCTGATCATGAGTGCCGTCAAGGCGCTTGTCGTTCTGATCCTGGGCTGGATCGTGGCTGGTGCAATCGGGGGCATGGTTCGCCGCCGGATCAATTCGACGCCGCATATTGATCCGACGCTTGGGAACTTTATGGCAAGCCTGGTCAAATGGGCCATTCTGGCCATGGTTCTGGTTGCGGTTCTAGGCATCTTCGGAATTGAAGCCACCAGCATCGTCGCCATTCTGGGTGCTGCGTCCCTGGCTATCGGCCTGGCGCTGCAAGGCACACTCAGCGATCTGGCGGCCGGTGTGATGCTGGTTGTCTTCCGGCCCTACAAGCTGGGACAATTTGTTGATATCGGCGGCACGTCGGGCACCGTAAAGGACCTGAACCTGTTCACCACCGAACTGGTGACGCCGGACAACGTGCAGATCATTGTTCCGAACGGTCAGGCATGGGGCTCGATTATCACGAACTACTCTGCCCATGACACGCGTCGTGTCGATCTGGTATTCGGAATCGACTATGGTGACAGCGCTGACAAAGCCATGCAGATCATTCTGGATGTGGCCAAAGCGGACAGCCGCATTCACAGCGACCCGGAACCCTGGGTTCGGGTAACGAACCTGGGTGACAGTTCGGTGGATCTGACAGCACGGCTGTGGTGCTCGGCGCCAGACTATTGGGATGTCAAATTCGAGCTGACGAAAACGATCAAGGAAGCCTTTGACGACAAGGGTATTTCGATCCCTTACCCTCATTCTGTGGAGATCCAGAAACAGGGGTGACGGCTCCCGCCCGTCGATCGGGCATTCGAAAATGCCCTCCTCCCGTTGGGCCGGGCACCGCGCAAGGGCGCGGTGCCCTTTTCTTTGTTCAAACCATCGCTTTGAGTCCAACCGCGCCACGCCTGTGGCGTGGCGCTATGCCCAACGCTGGAAACCGCTTTTCAAAAACGATTTCAGGGGCAGGAGTGGTTACGACTTGACGATCACGTTGGGCGAGACGACGTCAATACCAAGGGCCTTGCCGACCGCATAGTAGGTCAGCTTGCCAGCGTGGACGTTCAGACCTTCCAGCAGATGCGGATCGTCCTGACACGCCTGTTTCCAGCCTTTGTCCGCCAGAGACAGCATGAACGGCATTGTTGCGTTGCCCAGGGCGATGGTCGAGGTGCGCGCCACCGCGCCCGGCATGTTGGCAACGCAGTAGTGCATGATGCCGTCGACGTCGTAGATCGGGTCGGCATGGGTGGTGGCTTTCGACGTTTCGAAGCACCCGCCCTGATCGATGGCAACATCGACAAGTACGGCACCGGGTTTCATCGTCGACAGCTGGGCGCGCGAGACAAGTTTTGGGGCCGCAGCGCCGGGGATCAGAACGGCACCGATGACCATATCGGCATCCTGGATCAGCTCGGCCGTGGCACCTGCGGTCGAATACTGGTTCTTGAAGGTGCCGCCAAAGACGTCGTCCAGATAGCGCAGCCGCGGCAAAGAGCGATCCAGAACGGTGACATCCGCGCCCATACCGGCGGCGATCTTCGCCGCATGGGTTCCTACGACGCCGCCGCCGATTACGACCACTTTGGCAGGGCCGACACCGGGTACGCCACCCATCAGCACGCCGCGCCCGCCATTGGCCTTTTGCAGGGTCCACGATCCGACCTGAGGGGCCAGACGACCGGCGACTTCGGACATCGGTGCCAGCAGGGGCAGGCCGCCGTTCGCATCGGTCACAGTTTCATAGGCGATGGCAGTACAACCCGATTCCAGCAGGTCATGCGTCTGATCCGGGTCCGGAGCCAGGTGCAGATAGGTGAACAGCAGCTGCCCTTCGCGCAGCATCTTGCGTTCCACGGCCTGGGGTTCCTTGACCTTGACGATCATGTCGGCGGTGGCAAACACCTCTTCCGCAGTGTCGATGATACGTGCGCCAGCCGCGACATAGGCGTCGTTGTCAAATCCCGCGCCGATGCCTGCGCCGGATTCGATCAGGACTTCGTGACCACGTGCAACTGCTTCCTGAGCAGCATTGGGCGTCATCCCGACGCGGAATTCCTGAGGTTTGATTTCCTTGGGGCAACCGATTTTCATTGGGCTCTCCGTTCATAAGCTGCTTAAATTATGTGCATTTTGTCGCGCAATTTCTGTGAAAGAAAACGTGTCAATGCGTTTTTCTTTGGAAGAATTTCGCGCAATGTGTATATATTTCGCAAAGGACTTGCGCAAATGAGCTTGGATACGACTGATCGAAAGATTCTGGCGGCACTGCAAAAAAACGGCAGGATGTCGAATTCGGAATTGTCTGAACAGGTCAACCTGTCTCCGTCGGCTTGCCACCGGCGTGTTCAGCGGCTGGAGGTTGAAGGCTACATTCGCAACTACGTGGCGCTGCTGGATGCGCGGAAGATGAACGTGCCGACAACGGTCTTTGTCGAGATCACGCTACAGGGTCAGGCCGAAGAGGTTTTGGATGCGTTTGAAAAGGCGGTAGCCCGGATACCGGATGTGCTGGAATGCCATCTGATGGCTGGTACGGCGGATTACATTCTGAAAGTTGTGGCGGAAAACACCGAAGATTTCGCCCGCATCCATCGGCAATACCTGTCGCGCCTGCCCGGGGTGGCGCAAATGCAAAGCTCGTTTGCCTTGCGTACCGTGTTCAAGACCACTGCCTTGCCCGTCTGATTGTCATAAAGACCCGGGATAGGTGAACAGAAAAAGGTGGGTCAGGTTGAACCCAAAATGCATCATCACAGGCACCCACAGGCGTCTGGTTGCATAGTATCCCAATCCGCAGGCCAGCCCGAGAATGGAAGCAAAAACCACCAGCGCCGTACCCCCGGCGACATGGGCCAGTCCGAACAGCAGGCTGGCTGCGATCACGCTGCAAGCGGCCCCGAAGCGCGAGGAGATGGCCGATTGCAGATAGCCACGAAAGAAGGCTTCTTCCGTAAGGCAGGTCAGAAACAGGTTGGACAGGGTAAATACCAGCCACCAGGGCGGGACCGAAAATTCCGGCTGCACCGCGCCAAAGGCAAGCCCCAACAGAAACAGCCCCGGCAAGAGCAGCAACCCTGCCAGCAAAGCCGTGCGTTTGATCTGCGTTTTGCCGCGCAGCATCCGGGGCCAGGCCAGAAGAACGGCAAAGAAGACCATCGGTTTGTCCAGGTTCAGATGCAGGGTGAAACTGGCGCTTCCCGCACCTGCCTGTACCTGATCCAGAATTTTCAAATTTTCGAATCCCGGCAGCAGATGTGCACCCATCACCAGACACCACAGGATCAACAACAGGTGTCCGGCGACAGCAGGCCATCCTTTCAGATGGGGCAGCAACGAAGCTCCGACCAGACCAAAGGCCACCGCTGCGATCGCCATGGGTGACATCAATCCTGTCGCCGAGGCAATGCTGATGAACAAAGCCAGCAACGAAAAGCCGATGCCTGTCCGCCGGGTCAGCACCATCAATTGCGCTAATATCAGAACAAGCCAGGGCCAGATCGCGGGCATCACGGAAAGAAGGAATGTCACAATCGCCTCGTCTTTGTCATGCGCACCGTGATGCCGCACCAAAACGAGGCAATGCAAGCAGCCATGGCCAAGCGCCGTGCATTGCGTCAATTCAGACGCTTGTATCCCGCGGGCCAGATGTACAAATTCAGGGGAAAGACCGTATACCCGCGCTGGACCTGATTTGTAGGCGTGACAACAGCCGCAGGACTCGTGACCCTCGCATCAATTCATCTGGTGACATCAGACGGTAACACGGGCCCGATATGGTCCGAACCCGAAGACCGAGAAGGAGCTGACCTTGGACAACGAAAACACTGGCGCCCCCAAAGACTGGCTGGAAGCCGAGCTGGAGGACACGCTGGACGAAGATTTCGAGATAGAATTCAGTGAGCCGATGCTGTCGATGGAAGTCCGCAAAATCTATCGGGAACAGCATCCGGACATGTTGGATCGCAAGGTTTACTTCCGCAACCTGCTGCGCCTGCAAGCCGAACTGATCAAGGTTCAGGACTGGGTACAGCATACCGGAGCCAAGGTCTGTATCCTGTTTGAAGGCCGTGACAGTGCCGGTAAAGGGGGCGTGATCAAGCGGATCACCCAGCGTCTGAACCCGCGCGTCGCGCGCGTGGTGGCATTGCCGGCACCCAGCCGCCGAGAGCAAAGCCAGTGGTATTTCCAGCGCTACGTACCGCATCTGCCGGCGGCGGGTGAAATCGTTCTGTTCGACCGCTCCTGGTACAACCGGGCCGGCGTCGAGCGGGTGATGGGTTTTGCGTCCGAGGACCAGGTTGAACAATTCTTTCAGGACGTTCCGGAATTCGAACGGATGCTGGTGCGGTCAGGGATCATTCTGCTGAAATACTGGTTCTCGATCACGGATGAAGAACAGCAGTTGCGATTCCTCATGCGTATTCACGATCCGATGAAGCAATGGAAGCTGTCACCGATGGATCTGGAATCCCGCATCCGCTGGGAATCCTACACAAAGGCCAAAGAGGATATGCTTTTCCGAACCAATATTCCCGAGGCCCCGTGGTACATCGTCGAAGGCAATGACAAAAAACGCGAAAGGCTGAACTGTATCGAGCATCTTTTGACAAAAATCCCTTACGAGGACGTGCCTCAGGAAAAGGTCAATCTGCCCGATCGCAAGTACAACCCGGAATACGAACGCCGCGTTTTGCCGGATGAACTATATGTACCAAAGATCTACTGAAGCAAAATCAGGCTCTGAGCCGGAATATGCGAGGCCGACACGGCCGGCCTCGCACAGGGTCAACTGATCAGGCTGCATCCATCATGCAGTCAAAGTGGAAGAAGTTGACCATTGTGATGTCACAGTCATCGACGTCGGCTGTTTCGGTACCCGCAGGCTCGGATTCCGTTTCCGGCGTGACGTCGACGGTCGGCATCATGTCGATATCATCGGTGTCCGCCACGTCCGTGTCGCCGTTCATATCGTCACCCCAGTTGAACTCGTCAAACTGCGCTTGCAGGTTTTCGAGGAAACTGGCGATTTCATCCAGGAAGGCCTGAACGTCAAAGCAGAACGTCTCGGCCTCACCGCCGTCAACCACGTCCACGTCCGGCGTTTCGGGCTCCGGTTCCTCGGTCTCGGTGACGTCGGTATCGGGTGTTTCGGGCTCCGGTTCTTCGGTTTCGGTGACGTCGGTGTCAGGTGTTTCGGGTTCCGGCTCTTCGGTCTCGGTGACGTCGGTGTCGGGTGTTTCGGGCTCCGGTTCCTCGGTCTCGGTGACGTCGGTGTCGGGTGTTTCGGGCTCCGGTTCCTCGGGCTCGGTGACGTCGGTGTCAGGTGTTTCGGGCTCCGGTTCCTCGGTCTCGGTGACGTCGGTGTCAGGTGTTTCGGGTTCCGGTTCTTCTGTCTCGGTGACGTCGGTGTCAGGTGTTTCAGGTTCCGGCTCTTCCGGAACGGCAACTTCGTCCGGCGTGGTTGGCGGAACGGGCGGTGTGTTCGTATTGCCGTTGTCCAGCATGACTGCCGCGTCGGTTGCGGCAAAGTTCTGGGTGACCATCACCGCATCAAAACCCTGCATATCGCCGGTTTCGATACCGATCCCGATATACTTGAAATCCGGGTTCAGAATATTGGCGCGGTGGCCCGGGCTGTTCATCAGGTTCTGGTGCAACTGAGCCACGTCATCGCTGATGCCGGGCTGCCCGCGTTCGGACTGCCATGCGATGTTTTCGCCGGTCCGCCAGTTGCCCTCAAGATCGAACCCGGCATCTTGCATCCGCTGGGTTGCACTGGAACCGCCCGAACCGGTGTGACTGAACGTGTCTGTGTCCAGCATCCAGGTGCTGTGATCTTCGGATGAATCGTTCAGCTGCGTCTCAAGTTGCAGCGGGTTGAGCCCGCGGGATGTGCGTTCCTGGTTGATCAGCCCCAGCATCTCGCGTTCGAATGTACTTGCAGTCGACATTTTTGCCTCCGTTTGTGTTTGTGTCCTTCCGGACGGGCTCACTTAGAGGTGGGGGTGTCGACGGTGGTAGGGGGCGGTTCACTTCAGGCGAGTTTTGGCAACCCGATGCTACCGGTGCGGGATTCGCTGCGCTGCAAAACGCCGGGCAAAATGTTGCTGGTGAGGAAATGGCGGCTTGTCGCACAGCCGGTACCACGAGTCGGCGGATTGAAACCGATCCCCGAAACGACAAACCCCCGGGCGATGCCTCGGGGGTCGTCAAATAGTGTCATCCAAAGCTGGACGAGGAAAGTCTTAGAGCAGACCTTCGCGCTGTGCTTTCTTGCGTGCCAGTTTACGGGCACGACGGATCGCTTCAGCCTTCTCGCGCGCTTTTTTCTCGGACGGTTTCTCGAAATGTTGCTTCAGCTTCATTTCACGGAACACGCCTTCGCGCTGCAGCTTTTTCTTCAGGGCACGAAGTGCCTGATCGACGTTGTTGTCGCGAACACTAACCTGCATGTGGTTGTCACCACCTTTCTAGATAGAGTTGCAAGGAAATTGCAGGAGTTGGCCGTATAGCAAAGCCGCTCTAACTTGTCTAGTACTGGGGCCGACAACCGGAGAACCGCCATGACGACCACATATGAAGATGCAAAACAGCAGCTTTTGGATGCAATGCTGATCCATGTTCCCTTCGATGGGTGGTCGGAATCCAGTTTCCGCGCCTCCATTTCCGACTGTGGTCTGGATGACGGCCTGGCGCGCGCGATCTGTCCGCGTGGGGCGGTAGATCTGGCGCTGGCGTACCACGCGCGCGGCGATCAGGCGATGCTGGACCGCATCAAGTCCGAAGACCTGAGCGAACTGAAATTCCGTGACAGGATTGCCGCTGCGGTTCGGTTCCGGTTGCAGGCCGTCGAGGACAAAGAGCTGGTGCGCCGGGGCATGACACTGTTTTCCCTGCCGACACATGCAGCAGATGGTGCCAGGGCGGTTTGGCAGACCTGCGATCTGATCTGGGATGCGCTGGGCGACACCTCGGATGATGTGAACTGGTACACGAAACGGGCCACTTTGTCGGGTGTCTATTCCTCGACGCTGCTGTTCTGGCTGGGCGATGACAGCCGGGATCATCAGCGCACGTGGGAGTTTCTGGATCGCCGGATCGCTAATGTCATGGAGTTTGAAAAGTTCAAGGCACAGATGCGCGACAACCCGGTGTTGAAACCGTTTCTGGCGGTTCCGAACTGGCTGGCGGGTCAGGTGAAGGCTCCGGTAAAAATGCGGGCCGATCTTCCGGGGATGCTGAACCCCCGAAAGTAGCGCGTCTTGGTGCTGGGCCTTGGCCCTGATGCCTGTTAGGCATTGGGCAAAGGAGGTGCCTATGACCCAGATGATGCGCGCTGTTGAGATCACCGAACCGGGTGGTCCCGATGTTTTGCAACTGACCGAGCGTCCGATTCCCGAACCGGGTGCAGGGCAGGTCGTTCTGAAAGTGGCCTATGCCGGGGTGAACCGCCCGGATGCGTTGCAGCGCGCGGGCGCTTACGATCCGCCGCCCGGTGCCAGCGACCTGCCGGGGCTTGAGGCTTCGGGCGAAGTGGTCTCGGTCGGGGCCGGGGTCGAAGGACTGTCCGTCGGCGATCAGGTCTGTGCGTTGCTGCCGGGCGGCGGCTATGCCGAATATGTCGCCACCCCTGCGGCCCATTGCTTACCGGTTCCTGCCGGCATGGGAATGAAAGAGGCGGCCTGCCTGCCCGAGACCTTTTTCACCGTGTGGTCCAACGTGTTCACGCGGGGCGGGCTGAAAGCAGGCGAGAGATTTCTGGTCCATGGTGGCTCGAGCGGGATTGGCACGACGGCCATCCAGTTGGCCAATGCTTTTGGGGCCCGCGTTTTTGCCACCGCAGGGTCGGATGAAAAATGCGAGGCTTGCGTCAAATTGGGTGCGGAAAGGGCGATCAACTACCGCGATGAGGACTTTGTGGCCGTCATGCGGGCCGAAGGCGGGGCAAACCTGATCCTCGACATGGTCGGTGGCGACTATATCCCGCGCAACGTCAAAGCTCTGGCCGAGGATGGGCGGCTGGTCCAGATCGCGTTTCTGCAAGGCCCGGTGGTCGAGCTGAACTTTGCCCTGATGATGGTCAAGCGCCTGACCCTGACCGGCAGCACCCTGCGCCCGCAAAGCGATCTGGCCAAGGCCCGGATTGCGCAGGACCTGCGCGAAGCTGTCTGGCCTCTGCTTGAGGCTGGCAAGGTTGCGCCTGTCATGGACAGCGAATTTGATCTGGCCGAGGCTGCCGCCGCCCATGCACGCATGGAAAGCTCGGGCCATATTGGCAAGATCGTTCTGAACGTCGCGGGCTGAACTCTGCGCGCGCGGGGCAGACCCGCGCGTTCACGCAACCGCGCGGCGGTACAGGTGCCATGTGGCATGACCCAGAACCGGCATCACTATGATCAGGCCCAACAGCATCGGCAGGGCTCCCAGAAACAGAAGGGCCGCCACGATGAACCCCCAGGTCAAGATGACGCCGGGGTTGTGACGCAACACGCGAAACGACGTCACGACCGCCACCGGCAATCCGACTTGCCGGTCCAGAAGCAACGGAAAGCTGACGACGCTGACGGCCAGAGCGCAAAGAGCGAATACGAAACCAACGGCGAGTCCGACAACCATCATGGTCCAGCCGGCAGTCGTCGTGAAAGCCTGCGTGGCAAAAGTGCCAAGTGATGCAGGGGCTTCAGGCCCCATTGTATGCGTATAGATGCTCTGCGCCACCATCAGCCAGATCAGCAGAAGCATCACCAGATAGAAGCCCAAAACCAGAATTGCGCCGAATGCCGGTGAGCGGAATACGCCGAATGCATCCAGCCAATGCACCGTGCTGCCTTGTTCACGTTTGCGGCTGATCTCGTACAAACCCACAGCTGCCACTGGACCGATCAAGGCAAAACCTGCGACCAGAGGCGCCAGAAGTGGAACCATGTTGACGTTCAGGGCAAAGCCGAACATCAAAAGCCCCGCGATCGGGTAGATCAACACAATGAATATGGCATCCGCCCGTGTTTCGACAAAGTCGTGATACCCCGCCCGCAGGCAAGCGCGCAGATCCTGCACCGTCAATGTCTGCACCATCGGCAAGTGTTTGGTATCTGCGCTTCCGAGTTGTGAAACGCTATCCGAGACATGATCACTGGCCGCCCCCAGATTCCGGGCGGCCCAACTGATCGGATTTCCGATTGTTTTAGCCATTTTCATCCCCTTTCCTGGCGAGAATTGCGCCGCGGAATGGATCCGGCATTTGGTTGTCCGCGGCCGGACCAGCCGACAACGCCTGGTCGCAGTATAGCACAGTTTGGCGGAATCCTGATCAACACTGTGGCACCAGACGGATTGCCCTGCATTGCAGTCATGTTAGCTTGATGTCAGGCAAGAGGAGGTCAGGATGCAGACAACAGCGAAAACGGTGGTATTGCACGAATTCGGCGGGCCCGAGGTGTTGCGGATCGAAGACAGGCCATTGAGCGACCCCGGACCGGGTGAAATACGTATCCGCCATCATGCCTGCGGTCTAAACTTTATCGATGTTTATCAACGCACTGGATTGTATCCCCTGGAACTCCCCCATGCGTTGGGGATGGAGGCGGCGGGTGTCGTCGAGGCCGTTGGGGAAGGGGTAACGCACCTGCAACCCGGTCAGCGGGCCGCGTATGCGGCAGCCCCGCCCGGCGCGTACTGCGAGGCCCGCGTCATGCCTGCGGCACAGGTGTGCCCTCTGCCGGACGACATCTCTTTCGACGCTGCCGCGGCAATGATGTTGAAGGGCTTGACGGTTGAGTACCTGTTTCACCGAACCACTCCGCTGAAACGCGGGGATACTGTGCTGTTCCATGCGGCGGCGGGCGGGGTCGGACTGATCGCCTGCCAATGGGCGAAATCCGAAGGGATCACCCTGATCGGTACGGCGGGGACCGACGAGAAATGCAGCCTCGCCCGGTTCAACGGGGCTGCGCATTGCATCAACTACCGATCCGAGAATTTCGCCGAACGGGTGGCCGAGATCACCAAAGGCAAGGGCGTGGACGTGGTGATGGATTCCGTCGGGGCGGATACGTTCGAAGGGTCGCTGAACTGCCTGAAACCCTTGGGGATGATGATTTCCTTCGGCAACGCCTCAGGGCCGGTGCCGCCATTCGATATCGGTGTTCTGGGTCAGAAAGGATCGCTCAAGATTACCCGACCCACTTTGTTCACCCATATTGCGGATCACTCCGTATGTCAGGCAATGGCGCGCCGCTTGTTCGGCAAGGTCGAGGGCAGAGAGGTCAAGATCCACATCGACCAGCGTTTTGCGCTTGATCAGGTGGCAGATGCACATCGCGCGCTTGAAGCGCGGCAGACGACCGGCAGTACGATTCTGGACCTTTGACGCGAAACCCGGCCCGTCAGGCCGGGTTCAACTTTATCCGAAGTGCCGTTCAGAACCGGTAGGAGACACGAACCTGCAATGTGGTTGCGTCGACATCCACGTTGTTTCCGTTGAAGTTATCGAATTCGTGGTACAGCAGCTCTCCGCCAATGCTGACATTTGGGGCCACGATCTGTTCATAACCCGCGCCGATGAACCACCCGTCATCACTGCCCAAGGTGTCGGTGCTCGCTTCGGCGTAGCCTGCCGTGCCGTACAGCAGACCTTGCGGGTTTACCTTGTAGCCGGCGCGCGCTTTCAGCCGCCAGACATCTTCGACAGTTGCGGCGCCGGACAGACCCACGTCAGTCCAGTCATAGTCAAATCCGCCGCCAACGACCCAGTCGCCCAGATCATAATCATAGCCCAGGATGATACCACCGATCACGCCATCGCCATCGACACCCGACAGGCTGGTGTCTACATCGGCATAACCCAGTTGCAGACCGCCATAAAACCCGGTCCAGTTGCCCGAGGATTGTGCCATTGCCGATCCCGCGACCGCGGTTGCGACAGTAGTGATGAGAGCCAATTTCAAAGTCATCTCATTTCCTTTCGATTGTCACTCTGCTCCAGTGAAATTCGGTTCACTTATGCAGACAGTTACGATCCGCGAACGTCATCGGATCAGTGATACCTACGAACCCCTGCCCGAATTCTGCCTCTGAAACGTGAAAAGACACGCCGGGGACCTTTGAAGTCGGGCACTTCTGATACTGATGAGATAGGTAGAGATGAGAGGTCTTCAAACGATATACGGCGGCGGAACATTCCGCCGCCGACACATCTGAAGATTTAGGCGGATTATTGCTTTTGCAATTCAGCAGGGGTCTTGTCCGCGATGTTTTCCCAGTTTGCGCTTGCGCTTTCGATAAAGCCCGGGATGTCGCCTTCCCAGCGTTCCTGGATGTCTTCCGACAAGTTCAGGTACAGTTTGTTGTCCACGATTTTCCAGTGGTTCGGGTCACCGTCGAATTTGAAGCCCATGGCTGTACCAAAAGCACAATAGCCGCCATAGGCAGGCAGGTAAGCTTCCGGGTTGGCTTCGAAGGCGGCTTTGTTCTCCTCGGACGAGAAACGGTACAGCGCATCGTCGTGCAGCGTGGTGATGCGGTAGTCACCCTTGGTCGCTTCACCGACGGTGAAATAGGCAACCGGGTCATAACCCTGCATGGCCAGACCGGTCGAGCTTGCGTTGATGTCCACTCCAGCGGCCAGAGCGGATGTTGCCAGTGCAACGGACAGAGCGACGCCACCGATCAGAGATTTAAACTTGTTCATTGTTCCACCTTTCGTGAAAGGAGCCTCGTCTGTGTGCCGATCGAAGGCTCCGGATTGTTGTCCTGTGTGGCCCGTAATTGACCGTCACGACAGCGATCTGGGAAGCAGACGGATCACGTTCAAAACAATGAATCGTGATTGTGCGTCAGAGAGGAACGTCTGTTCAAAAATGCAGGCCTGACATTACGCGTCCGGTTCAAAATCCAGAACAAACGCGATGACTTTGCACGCCGCCATTTCACAAGGCCTCAGCAGCGTGCCGCTGATGCGTGTCTGATACAGGTTCATGCTGATATAGTCGGTGCCGCCCAGTTCGTGCGCAACCAGCTTGTGGGATTTCCCCTTTGCCAAATGTTGGCGCACGACGACATAGCGCCGATCCCCCGATGTACCGGTAAAACTGCCTTCGGGCAGTGCGAAAAACGCGGAAACGAAAGCGTCCGGCGGTGTCACGACTTTCCGATTTTCGGTTCAGTTCCGGCCTTGATCCGTGCGACATTGGTGCTGTGACGCCAGTAGATCATAAGGGTCAGGATAATCCCAAGGATAAAGGAGTGTCCGTTTGTCAGAACCAGTACCCAGGTCGTTGAAAGCGCGGCCGCAGCCAGCGCGCCGACCGAAGATATCCGCCAGATCGCCGCCGCCACCAGCCAGCTGAGACAGCACGCAACTCCGACGCGCCAGTCCAGCGCCAGCCAGAGGCCCAGAAAGGTGGCCACGCCTTTTCCGCCCTTGAAACCCAGCCAGATGGGAAAGCAATGACCCAGAAAGGCAAAAAGGGCAGCGATCTGCGCGGCGTCTTCTCCTGCATAAGCACGGGCAATCAGAACCGCGACCGCGCCCTTGGCCGCGTCGAGCAGCAAGGTCAGCGCCGCGGCGGCTTTGTTGCCGGTGCGCAGGACGTTGGTCGCGCCGATATTTCCGGATCCGATTTCGCGCAGATTTCCCAGCCCCATGACCTTTGCAAGCAGCAGGCCGAAGGGAATGGAGCCCAAGAGATATCCAACCACCGCCCACTGGAGCAGTTCGCTAGTCGAGTTGTCGATCGGGGGCATCAGGAACTCCGGAACACTTCTTTACCTGCAACATAGGTCGAAATGACCTTACCTTGCATCCGCTGGCCGTCAAATGGCGTGTTCTGAGATTTGGATTTTAAGGCAAAGCGATCAAGCACAAAAGGCACATCCGGGTCGAACAGAACCAGATCCGCCGGGGCGCCTTCCGACAATCGGCCGCTTTCCAGACCAAGCCGTTTGGCCGGGTTCAATGCCATCGCCCGGAACAGGGTCGGTAGGTCCAACTGGTCGGCATGATACAGGCGCAATGCCGCCGGCAAGAGCGTTTCCAGCGCCACCGCGCCCGAGGCGGCCTCTTCGAACGGCAGGCGTTTGCTTTCTTCGTCCTGCGGCGTGTGCATCGAACTGATCGTGTCGATCAGGCCGGTGCGCACCGCCTCGATCACCGCCTGCCGGTCATCCTCGGACCGCAGCGGAGGCTTGACCTTGAAGAAGGTGCGATAGTCGGCCACGTCCAGCTCATTCAGCGTCAGGTGATGGATCGAGGTGCCGGCGGTTATATCCAGCCCGTTACGCTTGGCCCGTTCCAGCGCGGGCAGGGCGCGGGCGGTGGTGATCTGGTCGGCGTGATAGGCCGCGCCCGTCATTTCCAACAGCGCGATGTCACGGTCCAGTCCCATGCGCTCGGCCATGGGCGAGACCGCAGGCAACCCGCGCAGGGCGGCGAATTTGCCGCTGGTGGCCGCGGCGCCATGGCTCAGGCCCGGATCCTGTGGGTGGGCAATCACCAGCGCTCCGCAGGATTTTGCATAGGTCAGGGCGCGGGAAAACACCTTGGTATTGGTGATGACGTGATCGCAATCGGTGAAGGCCACGGCGCCTGCGTCCTGCAAAAACCCGATTTCCGTCATCTCTCGCCCGTCGCGCCCTTTGGTCAGCGCGGCCATCGGCAGAACATTGACCGGCGCATCCGCCTGCGCGCGCCGGGTCGCGAATTCCAGCGTTTCCGGCGTATCGACCGCGGGCATTGTATCCGGGCGGGTGACAATGGTGGTGACACCACCGGCTGCGGCAGCGAGGCCTGCGGATTTGTAGCTTTCCTTGTGCCGTTCGCCCGGCTCACACACCTTGACGCCGATATCGACGATGCCGGGGGCGAGGCACTTGCCGCCGCAGTCGATGACCTGGGCGTCAGCGACGGGCACGTCCCCGTTGCCCTTGCCCTGAATGAGGCCGTCGGCAATGTGCAGCCAGCCGGGACTGTCCGTGCCGCTATCAGGGTCGATCAGGCGGGCATTGGTGAAGATCAAGGTGGTCATGGAATGGCCCTTTCAATCGCGGCTTTGGTGGCGGCCGGGTCTGACTGGTACTTGATCAGATGCTTGTCGCCGGTTTTGGTGACAACCTGGACGAAGCTGCCCATGATATTCACGGCGGTGATCTGGTTCAGCGGCATGCTGCGTCCGCCGGGACCGGTCAGTGCGGTGTCTGACAATTGCCAATTGGCGACCATCTCTTCCGAGGCCAGATACCAAGCGCGTATGCCAATGGCGGCAAGGCCAGCAGGCGCTCCGGTCCAGACGTAAGGATTGCCGATCAGCCACAAAACGATCATCGCACCGGCCATAGCAACAGCAGCCAGCCATGCATTTGTGCGGATATAGGCCCCTTTGTCCGGGGTGAAGATCACAGGATCAGCCATAAGATGCCTCCGATGACCAAAAGCGCGACCAGTGCCAGAATGGCCGATCCTACGCGGCGGGGGGTGTCACCCGCTGTGACGGTTTGCGGGGCGGAAAAGGGTTTGGCGCTTTCGGTTTCGATGATCCCCCCGGTCCAGTTCGTGGCTTCTTCCGTGAACAGGCCGATCAGGCGCAGGCGCGGATCGGGGTTCAGCGTCGCCGGGTGTCCGTTGAAAGCCGCGCTGCGAAGGACCATGACCCAACCGTCGACAGAGGCCAGAGCGTTCCGGTCCAACTGATCCGCAGACACGCCGCAGCCCTCGGTCAGATAGCCGTATAGCCCGAGATCTTCGAGGTCGGAGACCGGGAAAATATCGATATGGCTGGAATCCAGCCCGTCGACCCCAAGCACCTGATCGGCGGCACCCGGTTCGCGCAGGAACTTCGCCTCTTCCGGGCGCATGTCCAGCGTGAACAGGCGCAAGACGCCGCGTTCGTGGGGGGCGACGATCAGATCGCTCATGCGGCCTCGCGCAGGTTGCGGGCCAACAGATCCATCGCCGCCATGCGGACGGCGACACCCATTTCCACCTGTTCCTGAATGACGGATCGGTTGATATCATCGGCCAGCGTACCGTCGATCTCGACCCCGCGGTTCATCGGGCCGGGATGCATCACGATCGCGTCTGGCTTGGCCTGCGCCAGCTTCGCGGCGTCCAGACCGTAGCGGTGGTAGTATTCGCGTTCCGAAGGGATGAACCCGCCATCCATCCGTTCTTTCTGAAGGCGCAGCATCATGACGACGTCAACATCCTTCAGGCCCTCGTTCATGTCGTCATAGATCTCGGCCCCGAACTCGGCGAACTGGCTGGGCACCAGCGTCGGCGGGCCAATCAAGCGGATGCGGTTTTCCATCTTGCCCAGCAGGATCAGGTTCGAGCGGGCCACGCGGGAATGGGCCACGTCCCCGCAGATCGCGATGTTCAGCCGGTGCAGGCGACCCTTGGCGCGACGGATGGTCAGGGCGTCCAGCAGGGCTTGCGTGGGGTGTTCATGTTTGCCGTCACCGGCGTTCAGAACGGCGCAATTGACCTTCTGCGCCAGCAGATCGACCGCGCCGGAATGCGGGTGCCGCACCACCAGAAGATCCGGGTGCATCGCATTCAGCGTCATCGCCGTGTCGATCAGTGTTTCACCTTTCTTGATCGAACTGGCCTGCATCGCCATGTTCATCACATCCGCGCCCAGGCGCTTGCCCGCCAGTTCGAAACTGGCCTGTGTGCGGGTCGAGTTTTCAAAGAACATGTTGATCTGGGTCAGTCCCGACAGCACATCCGAATGCTTGGTCGACTGGCGGTTCATAGCGACATAGGTCTCGGCCAGATCCAGAATTTCGGTGATATCGGATTGCGACAGATGCTCGATGCCAAGAAGGTGACGATGGGCGAAACGCATGGGCGGGCTCCTGTCTGACAATCGTGCCGCTTATAGGAAGCCGGGCGGCGCAAGGCAACCTAAGGTTCCGTACCCTCAGGCAGTTTTTCGCAGCCGCCCTCGGGCAGGCATTGCTGGCCCGGCTTGCACCATTTGCCATAGCCGCAGTCGATCGCCTTGATCGGTACGCACCCTTGATGGGCCGAGCATTTGAAACCGGGACGGCATTGTGATCCGGTTTCCTCGCACAGGAACCATCCCGGACGAGAGCATCCCCCGCCGGGCAGGCAGGACGAGCCACGCGCGCAGGTTCTGCCATCAGCGCAAGTGGTCGGAGGCGTCGTATCCAGTTCGGGTGCGTTCCGTTCACACTCACCACGGCCATTGCAGAAACTGTCGCCCGGACAATCCAGCCGCGAGGCGCATTTGTTCAGGCCTGCGGGCGCACATCTGAGTCCACCCGCAACGCAGCGTTCGAACGGACCGCAACTGCGCCCGCCGCCGCAATAGGTGCCGCCCAGTGGAATGCAATAGCCATCAAAACTGCATCTTTGCCCGCCTGAACAACATGTGCTGCCACATTTGAACTGACCCGCACGGCACTGCCCGTGTTTGTCATGAAATGTGGCCCATGCCGGATCATCGGTGACAACCAGCACTAATCCAATGATGAGGAATCGCAGAAATCTGAGCATCGCATGCCGATGGTCGGCGCGACAGAGCGACCGATCAAGCCCTATTCGCTTTCCCTCAGCCCTCAGGCGGGTAAGTTATCCCTATGGAATCGGGCTTGGACTATTATTCTGCGCAGGCGCTGCTGGAATGGCAGATCGAACTGGGTGTGACCGAGGCAATCGGTGATGCGCCGGTTGACCGGTACGCGTTGCCCGACACCTCGGCCAAACCCAGGAAACCGGAAACGCACCCCGCCGCCCCGGCAAAGCCAAGGGATGTGGACCCGGTAGAAATCGCTGGATCCGCAGCACGGGGCGCGGGATCGCTGGATCAGCTGCGCGCAGCGATGGACGCGTTCGAACATTGCGAGCTCAAGCGCGGTGCGCGGCAATTGGTCTTTGCCGACGGGACCCCCGGCGCGCGCGTGATGATCATCGGCGAGGCGCCGGGTCGCGATGAGGACCGCGAGGGCAAACCCTTTGTCGGCCGTGCGGGTCAGTTGCTGGACCGGATGCTGGCGGCAATTGATCTGGATCGTCGCGAAAACGTCTATATCACCAATGTGCTGCCATGGCGGCCCCCGCAGAACCGCGACCCCAAACCCGAAGAGATCGGGATGATGAAGCCGTTTCTGGAACGCCACGTGGCCCTGGCCAGACCCGAGGTTCTGGTTGTGATGGGGAATATCAGCTGTCAGGCGGTGCTGGGCAAACGCGGCATCACCCGCCTGCGCGGCAAATGGGATCAGGCAATGGATCTGCCGGTGATTCCGATGTTCCACCCGGCTTATCTGCTACGACAACCGCAGATGAAACGGCAGGCCTGGGCGGATCTGCTGGAACTGAAAGCGCGGCTGCGAGGTGCAACATGAAGGTTCTGGCATTCTCTGATCTGCACATGGCGCGCAACCGGGCAGCCGATCTTGTTTCCGCCAGCGCCGAGGCTGATCTTGTCATCGGTGCCGGTGATTATTGCAATTCGCGTCAGGGGCTGGACGAGGCGATGCAGATGCTGTCCGGCATTTCGACGCCGCTGGTCCTGATCCCTGGGAACGCGGAAAGTGCAGAAGAGCTGGGCAATGCGGCCCCGAACGGTGTCCATGTCCTGCATGGGTCTGGCATGACCATAGACGGCTTGCGCTTGTTTGGTCTTGGCTATGGCGTACCACCGACCCCGTTCGGAGACTGGTCCTGTGACCTGACAGAAGGTGAGGCGACCGAGATGCTCGACCGGTGTGAAACGGCGGATGTCCTGATCGTTCATTCTCCGCCCAAAGGGTATGGGGATCAGACATCGCAAGGCCTTTCGGTCGGATCGACTGCCATACGGGATGCGGTGGAACGCCTTCAGCCGGGATTTGCGTTCTTCGGTCATGTGCATGAAAGCTGGGGCTATCGCGGTTCCCTGGGGCAAACGCATTTGGCCAATCTGGGCCCGATGCCAAGTTGGTTCGAGGTGGATGCGTGATCGAATTCCAGACCTTGCTGGTCTTTGTTCCAGCGGCACTGGCACTGAACCTGACGCCCGGTGCTGATATGATGTTCTGCTTTGGCCAAGGGCTGCGATCCGGGGCGTGGCCTTCGGTATCGGCAAGCGCCGGCGTGTCCGTGGGTTCGATGATTCACGTGCTGCTGGCAGGGCTTGGACTGGGCGCTGCGGTGTCGGCGCTGCCCTGGCTTTTTGAAGTGATCCGCTGGATGGGTGCCGCTTACCTGATGTATCTGGCTTGGGGTGCGGTCCGGCATGGCGCTTCGACGGGGGATACGCCTGTGCGGTCGACGCGCATGGCCTTTCGGGATGGGATGTTGGTCAACCTGACCAATCCCAAGGTCATTCTGTTCGTGCTGGCGTTCATACCGCAATTCGTCGACCCGACCGCGGGATCGGTTCTGGTGCAGTTCCTGATCTTCGGGCTGATCATCGCGTTTGGCGGGTTCTTGGTGAACGGGCTGGTCGGGGTTTTTGCCGGCGGGGCAGGCAAGGTGCTAATCGGCAACCCGCGCGCCGCGCGTATTATTGGTTGGATCACGGGGGGTATTTTTTCCGCCCTTGCGATCCGGCTTGTCATGATGGAAAGGGCCTGACGCAAGATGTCGCGCATTGACGAAACCAAGGAGTTCATCCCCGTCAGAATTGCCGTTCTGACCGTTTCGGACACCCGATCGATGGACGAAGATCGCTCGGGGCAGACATTGGTGGACCGGATCGAAAAAGCGGGCCATGTGGTTGCGGACCGCCAGATCATCCGGGATGAGCGCGACCAGATCGCCGATCAGTTGCGGGCATGGGTGGCTGATGAGCAGATCGATGTCGTGATCTCGACCGGTGGAACGGGTTTGACCGGGCGGGACGTGACGGTCGAAGCGCATCGGGACGTGTACGAAAAAGAGATCGACGCATTCGGTACTGTCTTTACCGTCATTTCGATGGAGAAAATCGGCACTTCGGCGGTGCAGTCCCGCGCAACCGGGGGGGTTGCGGGGGGAACATACCTTTTTGCATTGCCCGGCAGCCCGGGGGCCTGCAAGGATGCGTGGGATGGGATTTTGGAAAAACAGTTCGATTACCGGCATCGCCCCTGCAATTTTGTGGAAATAATGCCCAGATTGGACGAACATCTGCGACGGAAGTAGACTGGTCGTACGTTCAATTCCGTATAACCGCTTTGTGGCTTGGCATAATTCGTGATCCGGCTACATGTTGTGGACGGCAGCTTGGTGCAACCGGGGTAACTGTTTGATGCGATTTCTACGGCAGAGTCTTGTCGGTATCTTTCTGGCGTTCCTGACGCTTGCTCTGCTGTTTGTTGCCGCGCAGATCATCATGGGTGCCGTTCAGGACGTCCTGACGCGTGAGGACCAGGCGCCCGCGGCCCGCGAACGGGTCTTCGCGGTTGCCGTACGTCAGGCCGAGGCGGAAACCGTAATCCCATATCTCGAAGCATTCGGAGAGGTCCAGAGCCGGCGCAGGCTGGAATTGCGCGCGGCACTGGGTGGCCGCGTTGTCGCCCTGGCAGAGGATTTCGTGGATGGCGGAACGGTAACTGCCGGGGAAGTTCTGGTTGAACTGGATCCGGCGGATGCCCAATCCGCGCTGGATCGGGCCAAGTCCGATCTTTTGGACGCACAATTCGAAGAACGTGATGCCGAACGGTCTTTGCTGCTGGCGCAGGACGAATTGAAATCGGCCGAGGCGCAAGCCGAACTGCGGGAACGGGCGCTGCAACGGCAACGCGATCTGGAGGCCCGAGGGGTAGGCGCCGCCGCCAGCGTGGAAGAGGCGGAACTGGCGGCTGCTTCGGCACAACAGGCCGTTCTGGCGCGCCGTATCGCGCTTGCACAGGCTGAATCCCGCGTCGATCAGGCAACGACGTTGTTGGCGCGCGCGGTGATTGCCTTGGAGGCGGCGGAACGCGATCTTGATGATATGACCATTCGGGCCGGATTCAGCGGTACGCTGACCGATGTGACGCTTGTGGAAGGGCGGTTGGTGTCGGCCAATGAAAAACTGGCTGAACTGGTCGATCCAAATGCTCTTGAAGTGGCGTTCCGGGTGTCAACGGCACAATATGTACGTCTGTTGGACGAGAATGACAGGCTGATCAACGCACCGGTCACGGTTTCGCTTGAGGTGACGGGCACCGATCTGACCGCGACTGGTCATATTAGCCGCGACAGCGGTTCTGCGGGCGAGGGTCAGACCGGACGTTTGATCTATGCGCGTTTGCAAGAGGCGTCCGGTTTCAAGCCCGAAGATTTCGTCACCGTCTCGGTTCAGGAACAACCGCTTGCCAATGTGTTCCGCTTGCCGTCTTCGGCATTGGACGCATCGGGAACGGTTCTCGTGCTGGGTGCGGATGACCGCCTGGAAAGTTTGCCGGTGCAGCTTGTCCGCAGACAGGGTGACGAGGTTTTGCTGCGGGGCGACGGGTTGGAAGGGCGCGAGGTTGTGATCGGACGCACGCCGTTGCTTGGATCTGGCGTGCGGGTGCGCCCCTTGCGGCTTGAGGCCGGGGCAGACCCGGGCATGGTCGAACTGTCAGATGCGAAACGCGCTGAACTCGTGGCCCGGGTCGAGGCCAGCGAAACCATGCCTCAGGATGAGAAAACTCAGGTTCTCGGTCAGTTGCGCGAAGCGCGCGTCCCTTCATCTCTGGTGCGGCGCATTGAAACCAAGGCCGGGGGCTGAGCGTCATGATGCGCGAGATACCTGGCGCAGCGGGGGGCCTTCTCAGCTATTTCACACGGCACCGGACGGTGGCCAATTTGCTGTTGCTGGTGATGCTGGTTCTGGGTGCG
Organism: Ruegeria sp. HKCCSP346; assembly: GCF_017872595.1. NCBI lineage: Bacteria > Pseudomonadati > Pseudomonadota > Alphaproteobacteria > Rhodobacterales > Roseobacteraceae > Ruegeria > Ruegeria sp. HKCCSP346. Next base: position 244,427 of record NZ_JAEDOT010000004.1, on the reverse strand, counting down.
GCAGCTATCCCGAACATGCGGGCGCAGTTCTTTCCGGATGTCATTCTGGAACGCGTTGATGTGACCGTCTCGTGGGAAGGTGCAGGCCCCGAGGACATGGATGCCGGTATCGTGCAGTTGTTGGAACCTGCGCTGCTGGCCGTTGAAGGGGTAACCAGTACCGAGGCCAGTTCCCACCCAGGTTGGACCCGCGTCAGACTGGAGTTTGAGCCGAACTGGGACATGTCCCGCGCGGTCGAAGACGTCCGGACCGCGATAGACGGTGTGACGGATCTGCCCGAAGGCTCGGAAGAACCTGAAATTCGACGCGGCGCTTGGCGGGATCGGGTAACGGATGTCGTTATCAGTGGCCCCACCGACACCAATCAACTGGCGAAGCTGACGGATGAGTTCATCAACCGTTTGTTTTCGGCAGGGGTTACGCGAACCGAAATCAGGGGCATTGCCGCGCCTCAGATCATTGTCGAGATCACAACGGCGCAATTGATCGCCAATGACATCACCATGGAAGAGATCGCGTCCGCGATTGCGGCCGAGGTCAGCACCGATCCCGCTGGTGAGGTTGAGGGCGCAGGTGCGCGTATCCGGGCCGGAACCGAAAAGAGGACCCCAGAGCAGATCGAAGACATCGCGCTGCGGACCTTTGCCAACGGGTCGAAGCTGAAGGTCGGTGATATTGCCAGGATTCGGGTCGAAGGTGTCACACGGTATCGCAGTTATTTCGTCGGCGACGATCCGGCCATGTCCATCCGGGTTGATCGGTCAAATCTGGGCGATGCGATAGACATCCAGCACACGGTCGAAGATGTTGCCCGTGAAATGCAGGCCAGCTTGCCCGAAGGTGTGAAGATTGAGCTGATCCGCACCCGCGCCCAGGCCATAACCGACCGATTGAACATCCTGGTCAACAACGGGTTGATGGGTCTTGGCCTTGTCGTCTGCCTGCTGTTCTTGTTCCTCAACGCGCGCATCGCCTTCTGGGTTGCGGCGGGTATCCCCGTGGCGATGTCGGCCGCAATCGCATTGATGTATCTGGGGGGCTTGTCGCTGAACATGGTCTCGCTGTTCGGCCTGATCATCACGCTGGGCATCGTGGTTGATGACGCCATCGTGGTGGGGGAACACGCGGATTTCCGCGCCCGGCGTTTGGGTGAGCCGCCTGTTGTGGCTGCGGAACGTGCGGCGCGGCGGATGGCCATGCCGGTTCTGGCTGCGACTGTCACGACGGTAATCGCGTTTTTCGGTCTGACCCTTGTGGGCGGACGTTTCGGAGAATTGATCCGCGACATTCCCTTTACGGTGATCGCCGTTTTGATCGCTTCGCTGGTCGAATGCTTTCTGATCCTTCCCAATCACATGGCACACGCCATCGCGCATTCGGCCAAGGAACACTGGTATGATCTGCCCAACCGGGTCGTCAATCGTGGTTTCCGTTGGGTTCGGGATCACCTGTTCCGTCCCTTGATCGCCTGGGTGATATGGGCGCGCTACGTCGTCGTGGCGCTGATGATCGCGGTACTGGCCAGCCAGGTTGCACTGTTCATTCGCGGCGACGTGAACTGGCGTTTCTTCAATGCACCAGAGCGAAGTTCCGTGACCGGCGGCTTTATCATGCGCGAAGGTTCGACGCGATCGGATACGCTGGAAATGATGCGCCTTCTGCAAAAGGCGGTCAATGACCTGGGCCAGATCTATGAAGAGCGTCATGGGCGCAATCCGATTGACTATGTCCTGGCCGAGGTTGGCGGCAATGCAGGCCGACAGCTGGCTGCTGCGGATGGCAAGGATGGCAGTTTGTTGGGGGGTATCTCGATCGAACTCATCGATGCCGATCTGCGCCCTTATTCGAGTTTCGAATTCGTCGGAGAGTTGCAGGAATTCGCGCCGCGCCATCCCAAGCTCGAAGTGATCAGCTTCCGGGGGTGGCGCTCTGGACCGGGTGGCGACGCCATCGACGTGCAGTTTTTCGGCTCGGACGTGAGCGTTCTCAAGGCCGCGTCCGAAGACTTGCAGGCCGAGCTGTCGAAATTTCCCGAAGTCTCGGCGCTGGAAGACAACCTGGCTTATGACAAGGAAGAGTTCATCCTGGACCTGACTGCACAGGGAGAGGCGCTGGGATTCCGGATTGAAACGCTTGGTCGCGCCCTGCGCAATCGCCTGAACGGTATCGAAGCGGCAACTTTCCCGGACGGGCCGCGCAGTGCCGAGATCCGTGTGGAACTGCCTGAAGGCGAACTGACGGCAGATTTCCTCGAGCGTACACTCATGCGGTCTCCTGACGGGGTTTACGTACCGCTGGCCGACATCGTTTCGGTCGAGCGTGAATCCGGTTTCTCGACGGTTCGGCGCGAAAACGGCCTGAGGGTTGTTTCGGTCTATGGCGACATCTCCGAGGATGATCCGGCCCGCGCGGCTGAAATCGAACGGGCGATGCAGGAAGAAATCCTGCCGAATATCGCTGCCGAAAGGCAAGTCGAGTGGCGCATGTCGGGCCTGAGTGAACAGGAAAATGAATTCCTTGCCGAAGCCCGCACCGGTTTGATCCTGTGCCTGACAGGTATCTACCTTGTTCTGGCCTGGGTGTTCGCCAGCTGGACACGGCCAGTGGTTGTCATGGCAATCATACCCTTTGGCCTCGTTGGTGCGATCTGGGGCCACTACATCTGGGATGTGCCGCTCAGCATGTTCACGGTGGTCGGGTTGCTGGGCATGACGGGGATTATCATCAACGACTCGATCGTTCTGGTGACGACGATAGATGCGTATCAAAAAGACCGTGGTCTGGTTCCGTCCATTGTCGAAGGTACCGCAGACAGGTTGCGTCCCGTGATGCTGACCACTTTGACCACGGTTCTTGGACTTGCACCGTTGCTTTATGAAGGTTCGCAACAAGCGCAATTCCTCAAGCCGACCGTGATCACGCTGGTTTACGGGCTTGGGTTCGGGATGTTGCTGGTTCTGATTCTGGTGCCTGCCCTGCTGGCGATCCTCAATGACGTGGCGCGTCCGATGACAGCCATGCGCCGTGCCGCGCGGGCACCCGACCGGGTGGTTCGCGGGGCGCTGGCGGCAACCGGGGCCGCATTGGCTGTTTGGTTCGGCCTGACGATGATTTGGCCCGCGGTTACAGGCGCACCGCTTGGCGTGCTGCAAGGCCTCTATGCGGGTGGAGATGGCATTGCGGTGCTGCGAATGGGGTTGGGTGCATTCCTGGCCGGGGCAATTCTGATCGTGGTCCTGAGCGTGATCCTGTCAGGTTTGCTTTATGGGCGGCTGACAAGATCGGCCGATGCCTGATCCGCGCGGATCGCGTGTTCTAAAAGGTCGATGACCCGCGCGCTCATCGGCAGGTCGCCCCGGCGTATCTGCTCGATGGCAAACCAGCGGGCATCCAGCGCGTCATCACCAGCCTGCGGTGTGCCGGACTGATAGCGGCAGGCAACGCCGACCAACAGGTAATGGGACAAAACCTGCCCCGCCTTGTCGTGACGCAGCAGATCCAGATTTCTCAGGTAATGAGACGGTTCCGCAATCACCGAGGTTTCTTCCCGCAACTCACGCTGCGCCGCCTGCAGAACGGTTTCACCCCACTCTACGTGGCCGCCGGGGAACCCCCACAGCCCCTTGTCCGGCTGTTTGCTGCGCTGAACCAGAAGAACCTTGTCCTGATGCAGAACAACCGCCAATGCACCGATCTTGGGGGATTGGCTCATGCATTCAGCCCGCGCTACAGCCCAGAATATCCACCGCGTGGTCAGACCCCAGAACGGTGATCCGGATCTCGGACCGGTCCAGCGCAAAAGGTGCACCTGATGCGTGTATGATTTCTGCTTCGGCCACCAATGTATCCCCCTGCCTTAGAGATACGGGTTGCGAGGCCCAAAGCGAAGGATTGCCGGGTTCGATCACGGCGACTTCTCGACCGCCCGCGGACGGCATCGTCATCCGCGCCTCGATCCGCATCCCATCTTTCGTGGGCGTCAGGTTGCAGGTGGTCTTGGTGACACGGGCTTCGCGCGCGGAATAGGGCCTTTGCGCCATCGCTGCGGCAATCGCCGGGTTGCGATCAGCTTCGGCGTCCAGCGTGTGGTCGAAATCCAGGCGTTCCGGTATGCAAACGTCTTTGCAGACCCCCAGATCCATCTTGCCTTTCAGACGGACCGGTTTTGCCGGGTTGCGCGGAGTGACCTTGATGGGCAAGACCAGCTGATTTTCATAGCCAATCGATTGCAGGCCATTCTGATCAAAGATTTCGGGCGAGGGCCAGATGATTTCCACCTGGCCGACATTTCTGGATCGCTTCCAGTCGAACTCGGGCGGGATGCCGGAATCTCCTGGCGCGCGCCAGTAGGTTTTCCAGCCATCCTTGAGCGTTAGTTTCAACGCGGACATATAGGTGCCATTGGCCGTCCGACCACCATCCAGAACATCCAGCCGAACCACGTTGTCCAAATCTTGCGCGGCAACTGGAACGGACAGGCTCAGACACGCGAGCGCGGCGACGGCGGTGGGTTTGATCGGCATCTTCATACCCCATAAATGCGCGTCGATGGCGCGGATTCCAAGTCACGATCCGGTCACCGCGCTGAAATCTGTCGAAATACGGGTTGGTCTCTTGCAAACTGGGGTGCGGCAGGGCCATTGTTGACGTGAACGGACAAAGAGATGAAGGCCCATGGACCTGACCGGAAAACTGTTGATTGCGATGCCCGGAATGGGCGATCCGCGATTCGACCATTCGGTGGTGTATATGTGCAGCCATGGCGACGATGGTGCCATGGGATTGATCGTGAACAAGCCTTCGGATCTGCGAATCAAGACGTTGCTGGGGCAACTGAACATTGCCTGCAGTATCCCGGTGATCGGAGAGCGCCTTGTGCATTTCGGTGGCCCGGTCGAGATGTCGCGCGGATTTGTCCTGCACAGCGCCGATTACGAGGCCAATCTGCATTCGATGCAAATTTCCGCGGATTTCAGCATGACGGCGACGCTGGATGTGCTTGAAGATCTGGCCTCTGGCAGCGGACCACTGAATTCGATGCTGACGCTGGGCTATTCCGGCTGGGGCCCGGGTCAGCTTGAGGACGAAATCGCGATGAACGGCTGGCTGACCACCGAAGCGACGACGAAACTTGTCTTCGACGTGCCTGATGACGAAAAATGGGAAGCTGCCTTGGCGACGCTCGGGGTGGACCCTCTGACGTTGTCCGCCAGCGCAGGCCGGGCCTGATCAGCTGTCGCGTGGCGCAGCGGCGCGGCGCAGCCGGTCGTTGATTGCAGCCCCCAATCCGGTGTTCGGGATCGGAGATACGGCAATTGGTCGGCCGGTCTCGTTCAATCTGTGAAGGGCTGCAAAGAGGTTCGCGGCCGCCTCGGTCAGACGTCCTTCGACAGACAGGTTCAGGTCGCAATCCACCGCTCCAAAGCCCAGCAGAACCTCATCCCCGTGACGCGCAGTGGCGTTCAGGCGGACCGGGGCGTCGGGCGCATAATGCGACTGCAACTGTCCCGGAGCGGTCAGCAGATCGCCGGATTGGTGCAGGTGCAGGTGCATGTTCAGCACGCTTTCGATCCGGTCCAACGCAACGCCGCCCGGACGCAGCAATGTGAGCTCTCCGGCCAGACCGACAATGGTGGATTCCAGCCCCACCGCACAGGGGCCGTCGTCCAGAACTGCCGCGATCCTTCCGCCAAGACCGGACCACACATGAGCCGCCGTCGTGGGGCTGATCTGACCCGAGGGATTAGCCGAAGGGGCCGCGACCGGTCCGTCAAAGTCGGCCAGCAGCGCACGCGCCGTCGGATGCGCAGGCACCCGCACGGCCAGAGTGTCCAGCCCGGCGGTCACCAGCGAGGAAACCCCGTGCCCTTCGCGCAACGGCAGAACCAGGGTCAGAGGACCGGGCCAGAAGGCCTGCGCTAGCTGCTCGGCCAGATCCGACCATTGCACAAAGCGCTGGGCCGCTTCGACCGAGGCGACATGGGCGATCAGCGGGTTGAAGCTGGGCCGTCCCTTGGCCTCGTAAATCGATGCGACGGCCTGTCCGTTGCGGGCATCGCCGCCAAGGCCATAGACCGTTTCGGTCGGAAAAGCGACCAGAAGACCCTGGCGCAAAAAATCGGCAGCCTGCGCGATGCCGCCGGGATCTGCCGTCAATTCCTGTGTGCCGGATGAGATCATATCTGATGACGCCGCGTTTTGGTTGCCTGGAACTTGAGGTAAGGTACGTAATCGGTTCAGGCCCACACGCTTACCGGCGCTTGCATTTGATTCCAAGCCCGCCGATGTATTCTGATCCGTTAGACCCCGAGAGAAATCATGCCATATCGCGCCCCAATCTCAGATTATCAATTTCTGCTGGACCATGTCGTCGGGTTCGACCAGGTCGCCGCCACCGAGATTTTCGAAGATGCCAGCGCCGATGTCGTCACGGCCATCCTGACCGAAGCGGCCAAGATGAGCGAAGAGGTTCTGGCCCCGTTGCAGCGTGCCGGTGATCTGGAACCGGCTCGGCTTGAGAATGGCGTGCTGCGCAGCTCTCCGGGTTATGCCGATGGCTGGAAGGCGATTGCCGAAGGCGGGTGGATCGGGATCAGCGCTGATCCCCAATTCGGCGGAATGGGCCTGCCGATGGCTGTCACCACTGCCGTGAACGAGATGATGAGCGCCGCTTGCCTTTCGCTGCAACTTGCTCCGCTGATGGCGCAGGGCCAGATCGAGGCGTTGGAACACCACGCCAGCGACGAATTGAAGTCGCTGTATCTGCCCAAAATGATTTCGGGTGAGTGGTCTGCGACCATGAACCTGACCGAAGCTCAGGCCGGATCGGATGTGGGTGCGCTGACCTCGAAGGCCGAGCCAAATGGTGATGGCACATACTCGGTGACCGGGCAGAAGATCTTCATCTCTTGGGGCGACAACGACTTTGCTGAAAATGTCTGCCATCTGGTTCTGGCCCGTCTGCCGGATGGTGTGCCCGGCACCAAGGGCATTTCCTTGTTTCTGGTGCCGAAATACATCCCCGATGCGGATGGCAATCCCGGCCTGGCCAACGACCTTAAGGTTGTTTCCGTCGAACACAAGATGGGCCTGCATGGCTCACCCACCTGCGTGATGCAATATGACGGCGCCAAAGGATGGCTTGTCGGTAAGGAACATGGCGGTATGGCGGCCATGTTCACCATGATGAACAACGCCCGCCTGGGCGTGGGTGGCCAGGGTGTGGGCGTTGCGGAAGGCGCCTATCAGCACGCTTTGGCCTATGCGCTGGAACGCAAGCAGGGCAGGACGCCTTCTGGTACGATCATCGATCATGCGGATGTGCGTCGCATGATCATGGATATGCGCGCCGATATCTTTGCCGCTCGGGCTATTCTTCTGGCCAATGCGACCGCGATTGACATGGCGAAAGCCACCGGCGACGCCGATTGGGCCGCGCGGGCCGCGTTGTTGACGCCAATCGGCAAGAACTTTGGGGCCCGGACCGGGATACGCGTGGCCGAAACCGGCGTACAGGTGCATGGCGGAATGGGCTTTGTCGAAGAAACAGGCGCGGCGCAATATTCCCGCGACGTTCGCGTGACCGCGATTTACGAGGGAACCGACGGCATTCAGGCCATGGACCTTGTTGCACGCAAAATGATGGACGGGGGCGAGGCGGCGTCGAACCTTCTGGACGAGATCGAAGAACAGGCCGAGCGCGCGCGCGCGACGATGCCCGATCTGGCCGGTCCAGTGTGGGAAGCAACAGAAACCCTGCGCGAGGCAACCGAATGGTTGGTGGCACAAGACGACATGAACGACCGATTTGCAGGCGCAACGTCCTATCTTCAGGCGTTTGCCCGGGTTCTTGGCGGGCATTATCACCTGTCCGCGGCACTGGCCGATCCGGAAGGACCGCGGGCCAAACTGGCGCGCTACTACATCAACGCCTTGTTGCCCGAGCATTCCGGGCTTCTGACGCGGGTGCAAAGCGGTGCGGGTGACCTCTTTTCGCTCAGCCCGGATGAGTTGGCGGCGTGATGGACGGGGATCGCGTATCGGGGATCAGATATCCGTGGGCTGAACCGCCCGCGCCGGGCGAAGCCGTCGAAGTTGCCGAGGGTGTACTGTGGATGCGCCTGCCTCTTCCGATGGCGCTGGATCACGTCAATATCTACGCGCTGGACGATGGCGAAGGTTGGACGGTGATTGACACTGGGCTGTCGTCAAACAAGACGCGGCGTATCTGGGAAACCCTGATGGGCGGGCCTTTGAAAGGCAAACCGATCACCCGTGTTGTGGTGACGCATCATCATCCAGACCATGTCGGCAATGCCGGGTGGTTTCAGTCGGAACACGGGGCTGAGTTGGTCACAAGCCGCACCTCATGGCTGTTCGCGCGGATGCTGACGCTGGATGTGCAAGAGACATGGCCGCAGGAAACGCTTGATTTCTATCGCAGCGCCGGCATGGCACCCGAGGTTCTAAATGCGCGGATGAAGGATCGTCCGTTCAACTTTGCCGACACGGTTTACCCCATGCCGCTGGGCTTTGCCCGGATCAAGCAGGGCGACGTGATCCGAATGGGAGGGCGCGACTGGGATGTGCATATGGGCAATGGCCACGCGCCGGAACACGCCACCTTCTGGAGCCGTGACGACAATCTGGTGTTGAGCGGCGATCAGATTCTCAGCTCGATCAGTCCCAATCTGGGCGTCTATGCCACGGAACCGATGGCCGATCCGGTTTCAGCGTGGCTGGAAGCCTGCGAGCGGTTGCAGGCGCTTGCCCGGCCCGATCATCTGGTTCTGGGCGGGCACAAGCTGCCGTTTTCGGGCCTGCCGCTGAGGATGAAACAGCTGATCGACAACCACCACGGCGCGTTGGGCCGCCTGTTGAAACATCTGGATCAACCCAGAGCGGCCGCAGATTGTTTTCTGCCCCTGTTCAAACGCACGATCCGCGAAGGCGAATATGGGCTTGCGCTGGTCGAGGCGGTTGCGCATGTGAATCATCTCTACCACATTGGTGCGGTAACCCGGACGCAACGCGCTGACGGGGCATGGCTGTACCAGCGCAAAGGGTAGAAGAATGCAGGACCAGATCGAAACCTCGGCCGAGGCTGCCGAAGCCGCCGCTTTGCCGCGGTGTCACGAGGTGCACGCGGATCCCAATGCCGAATCCGGGGCCAAGGACCTGCCCGAGGGGTTGAAGAAGCCTGTTGCCAACAAAAGCCCGGCGCAATGGGCTTACGAGCGTCTGATCATGTATATCCAGAACTTTGAAAAGACTCTGGACGGCGATCACGAAGTCGCGATGGGCTTTACCGGCGGCGATGCCGGCGTCATGCGGATCGAAGGGATGGGGTATTTCGACCCCGACATGATCACCTTTTACGGATCCGACGGAACCGGGGCCCGCACGCAATTGGTGCAGCATGTCAGCCAGTTGAACGTGATGCTGCGCGCCCTGCCCAAATCGGTCGAGGACAAACCCGCCAACCGCATCGGTTTCCGTCTGGCGGCGGATCTGGAAGACAGCTGACTTGCAATTCACGCTTGCGCGCCTTTGAATGACTGCATCAGTCCGGAGGCGCCCACGTGACAAGATTTTTTCAAGCAGTAACACATGCCTATGCAGGTGCCTGGGAACGGCGCCGGGTCTTTGTGCCAATTTATGTCGCTGTGCGCTTGCTGCTGGTGGCGCTGATCGCGCCGGGTGTGGCTGTGGCTGTCAATCTGGCGGTCTCTCTGTCAAATCAGACCGCTCTGACCGATCAGGACATTGCGATGTTCCTGCTGTCTCCGGCAGGGTTCATTGCGGGTGTTGCGGTGCTCAGTCTGTTTTTGCTGGCTGAGGTTATTGTGTTCGCGGTCATGGCCGGGTCCTTGCGTATGGGAGAAAATGACCCTTGGCGCGCAGGCAGTGCGGCACTGGCACTGAACCTGTCCCGCTTTCCGGCGCTGTTCGGATTTGCCGTTCGGTTCATCCTGCGCGTCCTGCTGCTTGCCCTGCCGTTTGTGGCCGTCGCGGGGTTGATCGCATGGTGGACGCTGACGGAATATGACATCAACTATTACCTGACATTCCACCCTCCGGCCTTTCAGGTGGCCGTGGTACTGATCGGGCTTGTCGTTCTTGCGTTGGCATGGGTGTTGATCCGCCGTCTGTCGGGATGGGCGCTGGCGTTGCATCTGGTCCTGTTCGAGGGGGCCTCACCACGCGGAGCATTTGCGAAAAGCGAACAAAAGATGGAAGGCAAGCGCGGGCGTTTGAAGATCGAGCTTGCCCTTTGGCTGGGACTGCGGCTTGTGATTGCAGCTTTGATTGCGGCGGTGGCCAGTCTGTTGTTTGCAGTTGTGCCCTTGCAGGAAGGCGGCAGCCTCAGACTGGCGTTGATCCTCAGCCTGATCATTGCGGGGCTTTGGTCCCTGGCGGGGTTGGTTCTGGCGGCGACGGCGCTGGGCGCATTGGCGGTCTTGCTGGACGGCTTCTTTGAAGCTGAGACCAAGGACGTTCCCCATCCCGAACCCCGAAGGATTCGCGTGCCGGTTCTTGTCACTGTCGCGACGGCCTTGGCCGCATTGGGCGTGGGCTTCTGGCTTGGGCAAAGCTTGCTGGAACGCGTGCAGGCGCCGGATCAAGCCGAGGTCATCGGCCATCGGGGCGCTGCGGCTTTGCGACCTGAAAACACAATGGCCTCGGTCCTGAAAGCGATCGAGGATGGTGCGGACTGGGTTGAGATTGACGTTCAGGAAACGGCGGATGATGTAGTTGTCGTGGCCCATGACAGCGATTTCATGAAGTTGGCCGGCGTCAACCTGAAGGTCTGGGATGCGACGATGCAGGATGTTGCTGATATCGACATCGGAAGCTGGTTCGGACCGGAATACGCCGCAGAGCGGACCCCGACCCTGCGAGAGGTTCTGGAAGCGGCCAAGGGCAAGTCGAAGGTTCTTATCGAGCTGAAATATTATGGTCACGACGTCGATCTGGAAAATCGGGTGATCGGCCTTGTCGAAGAGCTAGGGATGCAGAACGACGTTGCCACCATGTCGCTGAAATACCCGGCCGTGCAAAAGATGGAAAAGTTGCGGCCCGACTGGCGCTCTGGTGTGCTGGCGGCCACGGCCATTGGGGATCTGTCGGGGCTGGAAGGTGAATTTGTCGCCGTCAATGCAGGCATGGTTACACCTGGGCTGATCCGCAAAGTGCAGGACGCTGGTAAGGATATCTATGTCTGGACGGTGAATGATCCGTTGCAGATGTCCAGGATGGCCTCGATGGGTGTGGATGGTTTGATTACCGACCGCCCGGCCATGGCCAATGAGGTTTTGCGCGTCCGCGCTGAAATGGGGCCGGGCGAGCGGCTGTTGCTGTGGCTGGCAACCACCTTTGGATTGCAGGTCGATACAGAGGCAATGCGCGATGAAAGTCCTTAACATGGCGCTGTTTCTGTCTCTGCTGCCACTGTCGGCATGGGCACAGGATCTGATGCGCGGATTTGAGATGCCGGGCCACCGCGCCCTGATCGAGCAAAGCAAGGACGCCGAACTGACGCCGTTTGAAACCGATGGCTGTTCAGGCGGGTTGTCAGCCAGTTGGCGCTGGGTGGCAAAGCAATTCCCACAGGTTGGCGCGCTATATCAAGAGCACCCGCCGTGGGAGTACTGCTGCGTCATCCACGACCGGGCATATCACAATGCTGGCGGTGCAGAGACAGCCAGCGAAAGCTATGAGGCACGTCTGGCAGCGGATGACGCCTTGCACGCCTGTGTGGTGCAGCACGGAGACAACCATGCCGAGGACTATGCCGACCAGTACGACATGTCGCCTGAACAGATTCGCAGCGTGCACGCGATCACTGCGGATGCAATGTACGGGGCGGTGCGATTCGGTGGCGGGCCGTGCAGCGGCCTGCCCTGGCGGTGGGGGTTCGGGTATCCCGGTTGTTCGGTTCTCAAGTAACAGCGTCCTGCGCGCGAATGACGTGGTGACAGGCGTTCTGTTTTCTATTATCCAACAGATCAAACACGCGAATTGGGAATCTGAGACTCATGGCTGAACACAAGCACGGCGAAATGGACATCACGGTCCAAACCAAGACATTCAACGGTTTCATCAAAGCCACCACGTGGTGTGTGGTCGCCATTGCCTTCCTTTGCCTGTTCCTGGCGGTTTTCGCCTCCTAATTGTTTCGGGGGCTGACTTGCTCAGGATATTGATTGCTTGCTTGCTGGCAGCGACAGTGGCGGGCTGCGCCAATTCGAACCGACCACAGGCGGATCGGAACGAAATCGTGTCCCGGTCCTACCGTGATCCGGGGCCAGCGACCCTGACGCTGTACACAATGATCAACACACGCACCGGATCGGGCGCGCATACGTCGCTGATGATCTCGGGCAGCGAGCGGGTGATCTTTGACCCTGCCGGTTCGTTCCGGGCGGATGTGGTTCCGGTGAAGGATGATGTGCTTTACGGCATTACCCCGGCGGTCGAACGAGCTTATCGCAGCTCGCACGCGCGCGAGACACATTATGCCCGCATACAGACCATTCAGGTGAGCCCGCAACAGGCTGAAATCGCCTTGCAACTGGCAAAGCAATCCGGTCCGGTCGCTGGCGCGTTCTGCACCAACTCGACTTCCCAACTGTTGAAGCAGGTACCGGGGTTCGAGCAGATTGATGTGACGTTCTATCCGGTGAACCTGTCGGAACAGTTCGCGCAGATTCCGGGCGTCGTGACCGAAGAATATCGGGAAAATGACGATGCGGATCTGCAAAAGGGGCTGGCGGCAAACAATGCGCGTCTCAACCAGCTCGACGCTGTCTCAACTCAGTAGATAAAGCAGACCATAGAGCGTGGCGGCCCCGGAAAAGATGGCCGCTATCACGTTTTTGCTGATCACTCCCACCGCCAGGGCAACGGCTGCCGCCGACATACGTGGCAGATCAGGCTGCCCTTCGGTGGCAGAGGGCCAAACGACCAGCGGTGCGATCAATGCAGGAAGGATGGCCACTGCTGTATATCGCAGGTGACGCAGCAGCCAAGGCGGCATCGGGCGATCACCCACAAAACCGATAAAGACAAAGCGCAGCGCATAGCTGCCGATGGCAAGCCCGATGATAATGGCCCAGATGGTGACGGAATCGGGCTGAGTCATAACTGCGTCTTTCTACGTTCGAGGATCAGTTCCGCCTGTGCTCCGGCAATCATTCCAGCGCATCCGGCGATCAGCAGGCCCAGATTGAACGGGATTACGACGGTCAGCAAAGATACCGCAATGGCCACAAGGGCCGCGACCACATGTGCAAAGGTCCGCATCATCGGCCCTATCATGGCCAGAAAGGTGATCGGCAGGGCAAAATCCAGTGCCCAGCTTTCCGGTATTTGCGCACCCAGCACTGCGCCCAGATAAGTGCCCAGAATCCAGAGCGGTGTGATCGGCGTGACAGAGCCCACGAAATAAGCCATCCGTTGCGGCACTGACAGGTCGGGCTCTTTCTCGAACCGCACGATCGAGCAGGCATAAGATTGATCCACGGTCAGGTATGCCGCAAAGGCACGCTGCCACATGGGCGCGGAACCCAGGTAAGGTGTCAGTGATGCGGAATACATCGCCATACGCAGATTCACAGCCAGCGCCGAGACTATGATGATCACGGTCGGGGTGTTGTCCTGCAACAATTGCAACGCCGCGAATTGCGCGGCACCTGCAAAAACGGTCGATGTAAAAGCCATCGTCTGGACAAGGGTCAACCCGGCTTCGGTCGCAAAAACACCGAACAGAAGGCCAAAGGGCACGGCGACGAAGACAAACGGCGTCCCATCCCGAAAACCTTTCCAGAAGTATGACTTGGATGTGGCAGAGGCCATGGCTAAATCCTATGGTGATTCATGCAGCAGTAACTGTCTTGGGAAGGGGTTGCAATTGGCCACGGAATTCGATCTGTCGGACTATCTTATCGCCCCTGATCCGGCTGCGATGCGCCTGACCCGAGCGGTCGAGGGTGTGGATCAGAACGGTGAAATCAGCCAGATATCTGTGGTCGAGGAACGCCCGCTTACGATCTTTCTCAATTCGCAGGAAATCGTGACGGCGATGACGATTGGCGATTATCCCGAATATCTTGCGCTGGGCTTTCTGCGCAATCAGGGGATGCTGCTGTCGGATGATGAAATCACGCGCGTGGAATATGACGACGACCTTGAAACCGTGATCGTCCGAACCGCGCGCGAAACATCTTATGAAGACAAACTGAAGAAAAAGACCCGCACCAGTGGGTGTGCCGTGGGTACTGTGTTTGGCGACATGATGGAGGGCCTGGAAGACGTACAACTGCCACAGGTTCAGGTGCGAACTTCCTGGCTGTATGATCTGGCCTCGAAGATCAACCGCACTCCGTCGCTGTACCTCGAAGCCGGAGCGATTCACGGCACGGTCCTGTGCCGTGAAAACCGCCCGCTGGTCTATATGGAGGACGTGGGCCGCCACAACGCCGTCGACAAGATCGCAGGCTGGATGCTGTCAGAAGGAGAAAGTGCCGAGGACAAGATCCTCTATACCACTGGTCGCCTGACATCCGAAATGGTGATCAAATCGGCGATGATGGGGATTCCGGTACTGGCGTCCCGCTCGGGCTTCACCGCCTGGGGCGTCGAGATCGCGCGCGAGGTCGGGCTGACGCTGATCGGGCGGATGCGCGGCCAGCGCTTTGTGTGCCTGTCGGGTGAGGATCGCCTGCTGCGCGACGTGGACCCGTCAACCGTTGCTGTCGAAGACAGGAAACACCGCCGGAAAAGTGCAGGATGATTTTGGAAACCCTTAGACTTTTTTTCTTGTTTGTTGTTGCAGTCAGTATCTTGCCGCTGAGCATTCTTGCTGCACGAAACTACGCACGCAGCAAACGGGCAATCGTAGAGGGCATGGCACGGTTGGACGAAGAAACTTTGGATCGATTGGGGTGGGAGGCAAGAGAATACATCGGCACATTCGACCTGTTTGCCCCATTCCGGATGGGATGGGCAGCTTGGGGATTGGCGGTGCAAAAACAAAGCGCCGTGTTGCAACGTACCCTTCTTCAAGGTTTGCCAGACTCAGTCGTTTTGCCAAACGAAATCAGACGATCACTTCGCAGGTATCGGTGCTTTTTCTGGTTGTTTTTCGCGCCTGTGGCGGTTTTGGTGCTCTTTTTCGCTTTCATTCGCTTGAGCCATGTTTTGGCCGACTTTTCCGGACTTCCTGTGAGCCTGTGTTTCATTTTGCTGGGTGCGGGTAGTGGGGTTTGGATTTTTTCACCGCTGGAGAAATTCCAAAAATGGCCGGAGATCGAGGACCCATCATGACGAAACCGCTTGGCGTCATTCTTGCAGGCGGGCAGGCCACACGTATGGGTGGTGGCGACAAAGGTTTGCTGCAGATCGGGGGGCAGAGCCTGCTATCCCATGTGATTGACCGTTTGTCCCCACAGGTAAGTGGGCTGGCCTTGAACGCGAATGGCGACCCTGAGCGCTTCGCTGATCTGGGCCTGCCCGTCCTGCCTGACACGATCGAAGGGTTCGCCGGGCCTCTGGCCGGTGTGCTGGCCGGGCTCGACTGGGCGGCAGAGCAGGGGGCGGACAGCATCGTGACAGCTGCTGCGGATACGCCGTTTTTCCCGCGCGATCTGGTGGCGCGACTGACGCAAGCTGCGGAAGGGCAGGTACACCCGTTGGTTTTGGCTACCACGCCGCGTTCGGGCGACGAGGCGCACAAATCCGGTGGCGGCAAGCGAGTCAACCGACACCCGACATTTGGGCTTTGGCCCGTGGCGCTGCGCGATGATCTGCGGGCGGCGCTGATGGACGGGTTGCGCAAGGTGGTGTTGTGGGCTGACAAACATGACGGGCGCGAGGCTTTGTTTTGCGCCGACCCGTTTGATCCGTTTTTCAACGTCAACACGCCTGAAGATCTGGATCGTGCCCGAACACTGTTGGAGCAGGCATGAGGGTCTATGGCGTCACGGGCTGGAAGAATGCCGGCAAAACCGGGCTGATGGAACGGCTGGTGGCCGAGATCACAGGCCGGGGCTTTACGGTCTCTACGGTCAAGCACGCGCATCACAGTGTCGATGTGGATCAGCCGGGCACCGACAGTCACCGGCACCGCGTTGCGGGGGCCAGCGAGGTGCTGCTTGCCTCGGGGCAACGCATTGCTTTGATGCAGGAACTGCGGGGCGCGCCTGAACCGCCGCTGGCCGAGCTGTTGGCGCGGCTCTCGCCGATCGATCTGGTGTTGGTCGAAGGGTTCAAGCGCGAGGTCCACCCCAAGATCGAAGCGTATCGCGCCGCGGCGGGCCATGTGCTGATGGCACCTGAAAATGGCACCATCCGCGCCGTGGCCAGCGACACTCCGCTGGATTTGGACCGCCCGGTCTATGATCTGGACGATACTGCCGGGATTGCTGACTTCATCCTGAAAGAGGTTGGTTTGTGAGCCTGTTCCAGACCTTTGCAATGGTGGATTGGTCTGGCGGAAACGACACCGGGCCGACCCCGCGCAAGGATGCGATCTGGGCCTGCATTTCACGAAACGGAAAAGCGTTTGACCCCGAATACCTGCGCAACAGGCGGATAGCCGAGCAGAGGTTGGATGCTCTGATCCGGGCCGAGCTTAAGGCCGGTCGCCGTCTGCTTCTTGGGTTCGATTTTCCTTTTGGATATCCTTGCGGCTTCGCACGGGCGATGACCGGAACGGACGATCCGCTGGTGTTGTGGGATTGGTTCGACCAACAAGTCGAGGATTCTCCGAAGGCCAACAACCGCTTTGATCTGGCGGGTCGGATCAACCTTCAGTTTGGCGGCCGTGGTCCGTTCTGGATGAATGGATTGCGCCGAGATATTAAGGGCCTGCCGCGTACCAAATCGGACTATTCCAACCCGTTCCCGAACCGTCGTGTCGTTGAGACTTTGGCAAAAGGAAGCTTCACCTGCTGGCAGATGGCAGGGGCAGGCGCGGTTGGTGGCCAAGTCATGATGGGGCTGCCGATTCTGAACCGGCTTCGCCACCGGTTTGCCGGGCAAATCTCGGTCTGGCCATTCGAGCCGCTGGATAAACCTGTTGCCTTTGTGGAAATCTGGCCGTCTTTGACCCTTGGCGCTGCACCGGATGGGCGGATCAAGGATGCCTGGCAGGTTGAACAGGTCGCCTTGACTCTGTCGCGTTTGACAGAGCAGGAGTTGGATGCGCAATTGAACGTCTCAGCGGCAGAGGAAGGTTGGATATTGGGTGTACCTCAGGACAAGCCGAACATAGCCCCGCCCCCGTTGCGGAACGATTGCTTCGCGTTGCCCGCCGGGGTCAACTGGACACCGGTGGATGAGGCGCTGGCCTGTTTGCGTGACAGGCTGCACCCGATTACCGCGTCTGAGACGATGGCGCTGACCCTGGCATGCGGGCGCGTTCTGACCGGGGATGTGGTCGCCCGACGCTCGAATCCGCCGCAACCGAATTCGGCCGTGGATGGGTACGGGTTTGCCGGTCCCGCCCCTGATGGCCCACAGATCATGCCATTGGTTGACGGGCGCGCGGCGGCAGGGATCCCGTTCGACGGTGACGTGCCTGAAGGCCGGGCCTTGCGCGTGCTGACGGGGGCGGCGCTGCCCGCCGGTGTCGACACGGTCATTCTGGAAGAGGATGTCACGGTCAAGGACGGCCACATAGCCTTCTACGGCCCGCTGAAAAAAGGCGCCAACACACGGCGCGCGGGAGAAGATGTGGCCGCAGGCGATATCGCCCTTCCTGCCGGGCGCAGGCTGACCCCTGCCGATCTTGCGCTGCTATCTGCCGTGGGGATTGCCGAAGTCAACGTGCGCAAACCGCTTCGCGTGGCCGTGGTCTCTACGGGCGATGAATTGGTCGAAGCCGGAGAGAACGCTGGTCCGGGTCAGATTTTCGACGCCAATCGCCCGATGCTGCTGTCCTTGATCGATCGTATGGGGTTCGTACCCGTGGATATGGGGCGTGTTTCGGATGATCGGGACGCCTTGCGGGATCGATTGGATCAGGCCGCAGAGCAGGCGGATGTGATTTTGACCAGTGGCGGCGCGTCAGCGGGTGACGAAGACCATGTTTCGGCCCTTTTGCGTCAGGCCGGAGCGATGCAGCACTGGCGCATTGCGTTGAAGCCCGGGCGGCCGCTGGCTTTGGGTTTGTGGTCTGGCGTGCCGGTGTTTGGCCTGCCCGGAAATCCGGTCGCCGCCATGGTCTGTACGTTGATCTTCGCGCGTCCGGCCTTGGGGCTGATGTCCGGCGAAGGCTGGGCTCAACCGCAAGGTTTCGAAGTGCCTGCCGCCTTTGAAAAGCGCAAGAAGCCCGGTCGCCGGGAATATCTGCGCGCCCGAATGCGGGACGGGCGGGCCGAGGTCTTCCACTCGGAAGGATCAGGCCGGGTCAGTGGCCTCAGCTGGGCTGAAGGGTTGGTTGAAATCGAGGACGGTGCGCGCCATGTCAAACCGGGCGATATGGTCCGGTTCCTTCCTTATGGAAGTTTCGGGTTGTGACGGTCACGATTTCCAGAGGGTTCGCCGATCAGGAACGCGCGCAAGCGGCGGTACTGTTCTGGCAGGCATTTGCGGCAAAGCTGGGCAAAGTCATGGGGCCGGACGAAAAAGGACTGGCTTTCTTTGAAATCGCATTGAACCCGGATTTCGCGCTGGTTGCACGGGATAAAGCGGGCCGGATGCTGGGGCTGGCAGGTTTCAAGACACGCGACGGCTCTTTTGCGGGGGGCAATATGTCTGATCTGGCTCGGGTCTATGGCTGGTTCGGGGCGACCTGGCGCGCCTTGGTTCTGAGCGTGCTGGAGCGCGAACTGAAACCGGGCGTGTTCCAGATGGATGGTATTTTTGTCGCTGCCGAGGCGCGCGGCAAAGGAGTAGGCACGGCATTGCTGAATGCCATCAAGTCCGAGGCCCGCAATCACAACATGTCAGAGGTTCAGCTTGATGTCATCGACACGAACCCCCGCGCCCGCAGCCTTTACGAGCGCGAGGGGTTCCAGCCTGTGGGTCAAGAAAAAACCGGACCGCTGAAGTATCTGTTCAATTTCAGCAGCGCGACCAAAATGTCGTGGATTGTCGGGGCGGATTAATCAAACGTGCCCGCCACGCGACCCAGCAACATGAATGCGCGGGCCGTTCGGGTTTCACCCAGTTCACTCAGTTCCGCATCGCTTGCCGTGGGTTCGAACTCGGCCATCATCTTGTCAAACCGGCGCAGGAAATGGTGCGCGGCGTCGCGGAAAATCGGATCCTGTTTCATCCGGGCTGCCGTCAGCGCAAGTGAGGATCTGTCGCGTACCCCCCCCAGCGCCGCCACGGCGCGCCCGCGTGTGCCCTGGGCGAACTGGCGCCAGATTTCTGGTCGGGCCTTGTCGGGCCGCAGGTCATCCATGTAGATGCCTTCCTGGCTGAGCAGCGTCAGAACATCCTGCGAAGCTTGCACAAGCTGTGCCGTCTTGCGGTCCTTCAATGCAACACGCAGCGCATTGAACCCCTCGGTGTCATCCTGCGTTTCGGGGAAGTTCAGGGCGCGGATGAAAACCTCGGTACTCAGCGGCGGTGTGATCTCTTCCGCAGGTGTGCCCAGCTCCAACGAGGTCTGGTCGCCCTGAGCGGAACTCTGCGCGGCCGTTGCAGAGCGCGCTGTGCGTTTGGTCGAGAACGTTGCCAAGGCGTCTTCGGTTTTCCGTGTGGCCGCAGCGATTTCATCCAGCTTTTTTGTCACCGCAGGTTCATAGGTGCTGGAGGCGCGCTGCTGCTGCGCCACATAGGCCTGCCGGATCGCGTCGATTGCCGTTTGCAACCGCGCACTTTCCTCTCGCATCACCCGGCTGGCGCGCATCGCGGTGGCCGCAACCCAGATCATCGCCACGGGCATGAACACGGCCAGAAAGGCGACGACAAAGCCGCCGTTCTGCCCCTGACCGGGCAGCACGAGAAAGACGACCGACACCACCAGCCAGATCAGGCTGAGTACCAGTGCGGCAATCTCGATTTCGGTGACAGCCGGAGTCTTCGGGCGATCATAGATGCCCAGCGACGTCGGCTTTTCGGTTTCCGGGTCAGGTTTTGGCCCCGACATTACATGCGCTCCGGTCAGGCGTACTCGATACTCAGGATTTCGTAAGAGCGCACGCCGCCGGGTGTGCGCACTTCGACACTGTCCCCTTCATCTTTGCCGATCAGGGCGCGGGCGATGGGGGATTTGATGTTCAGCAGGCCGTTTTCGATATTGGCCTCGTATTCACCGACGATCTGCCAGGTCTTTTCTTCATCGGTATCTTCGTCGACCAATGTGACTTTTGCGCCAAACTTGACCGCACCCGACAATTTTGCCGGATCGATGACATCGGCCAGCGACAGAATACCTTCCAGTTCCTTGATGCGACCTTCGATGAAGCCCTGTTTTTCGCGGGCTGAATGATATTCGGCGTTTTCCTTCAGGTCGCCCAGCTCGCGCGCCGAGGCGATGGCTTCGATGATCGCCGGGCGTTCAACGGATTTGAGGTTCTTCAGCTCAGCCTCGAGCGCGGCATTGCCCGCAGGCGTCATCGGGATCTTTTCCATACTCTCTACGTCCACGCATAAATTGAGTCGCCCCGCCGCACAGGAGCGTCGGGGCGAATGTTAGATTGGCAGTTACCTGACCCAAATGCCACGTGAATTGCAAGAGGTGACAGCGTCAGCAGCGGTCAATTCGCGACTTCGCGCCGTTTTGATTTGGGGTGGGGCCTGTGCCGATGATCCGGATGCCGCGACCTGCGCCAACGCTGCGATGGGGTGCAAAGCCAAATTATCTCAATCATATTGCACCACTTCGAACTCGATCCCGTTGTCATCGCGAAAATAGAACCGGCGCCCTGGTTCGTAATCGGCATGGTTGTGGGGCTCGAATCCTGCCTTGCGAACCTTGTCTTCGGTGGCATCGATGTCTTCGACCAGAACACCCACGTGGTTCAGCCCGCCGATCACATCATAGCTGCTTTCATCCGACTGTTTCGGGTCATCAGGTTTGTAAAGCGCCAGATACGTATGGGCCGAGCCGACATGCACGGTGTATCCGCCGGCAATTGCGGGGCCTTCCCAACGGGTCTTCCAGCCAAAGACCTTTTGCATCCAATCGGCCGAGGCTTTCGGGTCGCGGACAGTGAAGTTGGTGTGTTCAAGCGTCGCCATCATGGGATCTCCTGTGTTTTTTGGCTTGTCCCGACTCAGAGTAATTTCTAAACCTAACTTTAGGTCAAGGAATTTTTCATGAGGGTTTGATGGCGGTATCAGAGGGGCTGGCGATTGGCGCATTGGCCCGGCGCACAGGTCTGGCCGTGTCGGCCATCCGGTATTACGAAGCGCAGGGTCTGATTTCGCCCTGGCGCAACGCGGGCGGACAGCGACGCTATCAACGGGCCGATATTCGGCGACTGAGCTTTGTCATGATTGCGCAGCAGTTCGGTCTGACCCTGCCTGAAATCCGTCAGGTGCTGTCGGGCCTGCCAGGAAACCGCACGCCGACGCCCCAGGACTGGAAGGCAATCAGTGTACAGCTGAGGGCCCATCTGGATCAGCGAATCGACACCCTGATGCGGTTGCGCGACAATCTGGATGGCTGCATCGGATGCGGGTGTCTGAGCCTGCCGAAATGCGCGCTCTACAACCCCGATGACCGGGCAAAATCGCATGGTAGCGGTCCCAGGTACCTGATGGGGGATGCACCAGAGGGGTGATGTGTCGAATAGCGCCCTTGTTACGCCGTGTTTCGATTGACCAATGTCTTTCCGACCATGTAATCAGCCGTGAAACAAAATTGCGCAGATCATGCGGTGACAGCGCCAATTCGGAAAGTTAGCTAGGGAGCCCGCGATGGCCGAGATTGAACGCGAAGCGATGGAATACGATGTGGTGATCGTGGGTGCAGGACCTGCGGGCCTGTCGGCGGCCATCCGTCTGAAACAGCTGGATGCCGACCTGAACGTTGTCGTTCTGGAAAAGGGTTCCGAGGTTGGCGCGCATATCCTGTCGGGCGCGGTTCTTGATCCCTGTGGTCTGGACGCGCTGATCCCGGATTGGAAGGAAAAAGGCGCGCCGCTGAATGTGCCCGTGAAGGACGACAAGTTCTACATGCTGGGTGAAGCAGGCCAGGTCCGCATCCCGAACTTCCCGATGCCGCCGCTGATGCACAACCACGGCAACTACATCGTTTCGATGGGCAATGTGTGCCGCTGGATGGCGGAACAGGCCGAAGAACTGGGTGTCGAGATCTTTCCGGGCATGGCGTGCTCGGAAATGGTCTATGGCGACAATGGCGAAGTCAAAGGCGTGGTAGCAGGTGTTTTTGGTCTGGAGGCAGACGGTTCCTACGGCCCCAACACCGAACCGGGGATGGAGCTGCACGGCAAATATGTCTTCCTGTCAGAAGGTGTGCGCGGATCGCTGTCCAAGGAAGTGATCGCCAAATACGACCTGTCTGCGGGCAAAGAGCCGCAGAAATACGGTGTCGGCATGAAAGAGATCTGGGAGATCGACCCTGCCAAGCACAAGGAAGGCAGCGTGACGCACACGATGGGCTGGCCTTTGGGCAGCAACGCAGGCGGCGGATCCTTCATCTATCATCTTGAAAATAATCAGGTCTATGTCGGCTTCGTGGTGCACCTGAATTACAAGAACCCGCATCTGTACCCCTATATGGAGTTCCAGCGTTTCAAGCACCATCCGATGGTGGCCGATCTGCTGAAAGGCGGCAAGCGGGTCGCTTACGGCGCCCGTGCGATTACGGAAGGCGGCTATCAGTCGATGCCGAAACTGGTCGCGCCGGGCGTGGCGCTGTTGGGCTGTTCGGCGGGCATGGTCAACGTGCCGCGCATCAAAGGCAACCACAACGCGATGCTGTCGGGCAAAGCTGCGGCCGAGGCTGCTTTCGAAGCGATCAAGGCCGAACGTTCGGGCGAT
The DNA here is from genome assembly GCF_017872595.1 of Ruegeria sp. HKCCSP346. Taxonomy (NCBI): domain Bacteria; kingdom Pseudomonadati; phylum Pseudomonadota; class Alphaproteobacteria; order Rhodobacterales; family Roseobacteraceae; genus Ruegeria; species Ruegeria sp. HKCCSP346. Next base: position 221,461 of record NZ_JAEDOT010000004.1, on the reverse strand, counting down.
GAGCTGATGGCTTACGAGACCGAAGTTCGCAATGGTGCGATTGGTTCCGACCTGAAAAAGGTTCGCAATGTCAAGCCGATGTGGTCGAAATGGGGTCTTACCGCCAGCCTGATGTTGGGTGGTCTGGACATGTGGACCAACACGTTTGGCTTTTCGCTGTTCGGCACGTTGGGCCATGGCAAGAACGACGCGGAATCGACCGAGGATGCCAGCAAGCACCAGCCAATCGATTATCCAAAGCCGGATGGAACGCTGTCCTTCGATCGTCTGACGAATGTCTCGTTCGCAGCGACAAACCACGAGGAAAGCCAGCCCTGCCATCTGCGTCTGGCCGATCCCGAGATCCCCGTGAAGGTCAACCTGCCTAAATACGATGAGCCGGCACAGCGGTATTGCCCGGCAGGTGTGTATGAAGTGGTCGAGGATGAGAACGGCCCGCGATTCGTCATCAACTTCCAGAACTGCGTTCACTGCAAAACCTGCGACATCAAGGATCCCAGCCAGAACATCACCTGGACCACACCGCAGGGCGGCGACGGTCCAAACTATCCGAACATGTAAGCAAAAAACGGGCAATGGCTGCGCTGTGAAGGCTCTGCCATTGCCTCTTGCCTGCCGAAGCCCTAGCTTACCCCTCAGTCAACGATAGCAAGGCAGGATTTCGGTGTTTTCCCTGGTTCGTCGCGCGGCTTTGTCCGTGCTGTTCATGTCGTCGGTCGCAGTTCCGGCCTATTCGGAAACGGGCGCCGGGTCTTATCTGGCCGGGCGGCAGGCGATTTACGAAAACGACTATTCTGCCGCTGAAAGATACTACGCTCAGGCTCTCAGGTTTGATCCCCAAAATGCGCTGTTGCAGGAAAGCGTTGTCGTTGCACGCATCGCCTTGGGGGAAGTGGCGCGCGCGCTGCCGATCGCCCAGCAGATCGAGGAAGCAAACCTGCCCAGCCAGGCTGCGCGTATGGTAATTTCGGCCAATCTGATCACCGATGGGAAATTTGACGACCTGCTGGCCCGTGACCCTGAAACACAGGGTGTTGGCCCCCTTGTTGACGGCCTGATGATCGCCTGGGCCCATCTGGGGCAGGGTGAGATGACCAAGGCGATGGAACAGTTCGATTTTGTCGCGACACAGGATGGTCTCAGGGAGTTCGCGCTTTACCACAAGGCGATGGCATTGGCGTCTATCGGTGATTTCGAAGGCGCCGAGGCGATACTTGCCGACAATGATGGAACGGTTGCCCGGTTCTCTCGTCGTGCTGCTTTGGCCCGCACCGAGATTCTGTCGCAGCTGGATCGCAACGAAGACGCCGTTCAGTTTCTGGACGATGTGTTTGTGGCGGGCAGTGACCCGACCATCGAGTCGTATTTGAGCCAGTTGGCGGCGGGTGAAACATTGCCGTTCACCCATGTCCGATCCGCTCAGGACGGCATGGCCGAGATTTTTTTCACCGTCGGTGCCGCATTGAACAGCGAAGCATCAGCCGACTACGTTCTGCTGTACGTACGCCTGGCCAGTTTCCTGCGCCCCGATCATGTGGATGCCATTTTGCTGAGCGCGGATCTGCTGGACAACTTGCAGCAATATGATCTGGCGGTTGAGGCATACCGCCAAGTCCCGGCGGACAGCAACGATCACCATGCGGCCGAATTGGGCCGCGCCGAAGTTCTGGACCGTTCGGGAAAAACCGATGCGGCCGTCGAGGTGTTGCAGAACCTGGCTGCGCAGGACCCTGATTTTCCGGGTGTGCATGTCGCTTTGGCAGATTTGCAGCGCCGACAGGAAAACTATGCCGCTGCCGTGGCCTCTTATGACACTGCGATCGCGCTGACGGATAGCGCGGCGGGTGGGAATTGGTTCCTGCATTACGCACGTGGCATCAGTCATGAAAGGCTGAAGCACTGGGATCAGGCCGAAGCTGATTTCCGCCGGGCGCTGGAACTAAACCCGGATCAACCTCAGGTTCTGAATTACCTTGGGTATTCTCTGGTTGAGCGCAAAGAAAAGCTGGATGAAGCATTGGATATGATCGAGCGCGCAGTAGCTGCGCGTCCGGACAGTGGCTATATCGTGGACAGTCTGGGCTGGGTACTGTTCCGTCTGGGGCGTTATGACGAGGCCGTCGAACACATGGAACGTGCGGTTGAGCTGATGCCGGTGGATCCGGTGGTCAACGATCATCTGGGTGACGTCTATTGGGCTGTCGGGCGCGCGCGCGAGGCCGAGTTCCAGTGGAGCCGCGCCTTGTCCTTCATCGACCCGGAAGACACCGACGGCGAAGCCGATCCGGATCGAATCCGGCGCAAGATCGAAGTCGGGCTGGATGCCGTTCTGGCCGAAGAAGGTTCGGAGCCATTGAAAGTCGCCAATGGAAATTAAGGCGTTTGCGCCCGCCAAGATCAACCTGACCCTTCATGTGACCGGCCGTCGAGACGACGGCTATCACCTGTTGGATTCGCTGGTTGTATTCGCCGATCTGGGTGATCGGCTGACATTCACCCCCGGCCCCGAATTGTCCATGGACGTGCGCGGCGAGTTTGCCGGCGGAGTCCCCACGGACAGCCGAAATCTGGTCTGGAAGGCGGCAGAAGCTGTCGGTTGGACCGGTCATATTCAACTGACCAAGTCCTTGCCCCATGGGGCGGGCATTGGCGGAGGGTCGTCTGATGCCGCGGCCACGCTTGGGGCCCTGGCAGATCAGGGCCACGACCTTCCGCGGGGCCTGCCGTTGTCATTGGGGGCGGATGTCCCCGTCTGCCTGGAAGGTCGGGCGATCAGAATGCAGGGCATTGGCGATCGTTTGACGGCGGTGAACCTTCCGCACCTGCCCGCCCTTTTGGTCAACCCAAATGTCCAGGTGCCCACCGGTGCCGTTTTCAACGCGCTGGCGTCCAGAGACAACCCGCTAATGCCTGAAAGCATGCCTGAGTTTGACAATGCTGATGAGTGCGCCCAGTGGCTGCGCAATCACCGCAACGATCTGCAGGTGCCCGCCATGAACATCGCACCTGAGATCGAGCAGGTGTTGGACGAGTTGCAGATGACCAATCGCGCGCTCATGGTGCGCATGTCAGGGTCAGGATCAACCTGTTTTGCGTTGTATCCGACGATGAAAGACGCGCATTTTGCGGCCTATGAGATCGGCGCAGCCCATCCTGATTGGTGGTGCCGCGCCACGCAGCTCAGTTGAGACGTGAAACCACGTAATCGGCCAATTCGCGCAGCAGACTGCGAATATCGTGGTCAGGCAATACATCCAAAGCGGCTTTGGCCTTGTTTGCCCAACCCAAAGCGTCTTGCCGGGTTTCTTCCAGCGTGGCGTATTTGTTCATCAGACCCAGCGCCTGATCCAGATCCCCGTCCTGTTGGCGGCCCTTTTCGATCGTACGTTCCCAGAAGGCGTGTTCTTCCGGCGTGGATTGCGCCACGGCTTTGATGACGGGCAGGGTCAGTTTCCGTTCACGGAAGTCATCGCCAACATTCTTCCCGGTCGCCTTGCTGTCGCCCTGATAATCCAGCAGGTCATCGGCAATCTGGAACGCGATGCCCAGTGAATCACCATAGTCGAAAAGCGCTTTGACCTGCTCTTCCGAGGCACCTGCGATCACGCCGCCCACTTCGGTCGCGGCTGAAAACAATGCCGCCGTCTTGCCGCGCACGACCTGAAGGTAAACGCTTTCATCCGTACTCAGATCGGTTGCGGCCGTCATTTGCAGCACTTCGCCTTCGGCAATGGTTGCAGAGGCATTGGCCAGAATATCCAGAACGCGCAGCGAGCCCGTTTCCACCATCAGCTGGAAACTGCGTGAAAACAGGTAATCGCCAACCAGAACACTGGATTTGTTGTCCCAAAGCAGATTGGCGGTCGGGCGGCCCCGTCGCTGTGCGCTTTCATCCACGACGTCGTCATGCAGCAGGGTGGCGGTGTGAATGAACTCGACCGTCGCGGCAAGGCGCACGTGATGGTCGCCGGAATAGCTAAACAGGCGTGCTGCGGCCAGTGTCAGCATCGGGCGCAGGCGTTTTCCACCTGCTTCGACCAGATGCCGCGTCACTTCCGGGATGCGTGGCGCATGGTCCGATGCCATCCGCGTGCGGATCAGCCCGTTCACGGCCTCCATCTCGCCCGCCAGAATTTCAGCGAGACGCTCATGCGGTTTTGAGATCATGTCGACGGTCATCACACTCCTGATACAAGGCTCGACTTTCGCCTCGCCTTGCCCTTACATCCATCCCCATGAAAGAACTGTTGCGCAGTACCGATCCGACAATCCTGGCCTTTGCATCCGCTCTCCTTGAGGGCGAGGATATAGACTGCTTTCAGATGGACGTAAATATGAGCATCCTCGAAGGTGGTATCGGGATTTTCCCTCGTCGGCTGATGGTTCGGTCCGAAGACCTGACCCGGGCCGAGCGTGTGATGCGCGACAACGAGATCCCGCTGGGCCGATGATGCGCTTCGACGACAATGAATTGACGTGCAACGATTTCCTTGGTGGCCGGGTGCGATTGCTGCAACCTGCGTCAGGTTACCGCGCCGGGGTAGACCCTGTTCTGCTTGCCGCATCGGTCCCTGCAAAGGCCGGGCAATCCGTGCTTGAACTGGGATGTGGCGCGGGGGCTGCCATTTTATGCCTGTCCGCGCGGGTGGCGGGGCTGCAAATGGTTGGGATCGAATTGCAACCGGCCTATGCGGATTTGGCCCGCCGCAATTCGGAAATCAACGGCTGTGATCTGGACGTGATCGAGGCTGACCTGAACGCTTTGCCTGATGAGCTCCGACAGCGGCACTTTGATCACGTAATCGCGAACCCGCCCTATTACCGTTCTGGGGCGCATAGCCCCGCCAGCGACACAGGGCGAAGCATTGCACTGGGCGAAAATACGCCTCTGATCGACTGGATCACCGTTGCGGCCAAACGCCTTGCCCCTCGGGGGTTCCTGCACGTGATCCAGAAAGCCGACCGTCTTCCCGATATGCTGACGGCTTGTGAGGGGAAACTGGGTTCAATCGAGGTGCTGCCGCTCAGCGCGCGGGTGGGCCGCGAGACCGAACTGGTCATCCTGAGCGCCCGCAAAGGGGGACGCGCGGCATTTCGCCTCCATGCGCCGTTGATTCTGCACGCCGGTGAGCGCCACGAAAAAGACGGTGAAAGCTATACCGAGGCGGTCTCAGCCGTGCTTCGACAGGCCGCTCCGTTGCCTCGGAACTTGTGCCATCGGCAATGACCAGCCGAATTTGTCGGATTTGTTACAGATTCTGTGCGTCTGCAGCGTGACAGGGTGGAAACGATGTGGTCAAATTCTTACGTGACATACAGACACATAAACAAGGAGGATCGCAATGAGCGTGAGCGCACATCTGACGGAACTGAAGAAAAAGCACGAATCTCTCGGTCTAGAAGTGGAACAAGCCCAACGCTCGCCAGGTATCGATGATCTCCATATTGCTCAGTTGAAAAAGCAGAAGCTCAAGCTGAAAGAAGAGATCGAACGCCTGTCCGCTTAAGTTTTCAGGCTGGCGCGGGCCGCTATCAAGGCCCCGCCGGCGATCAGAAAGGCCGCGATCGCAAGCCCCCAGGACGGGGTCGCGATCCCGGCCACTACCAAAGCAAGGGTCGACAGTAACGGGGCCGCATAGGATGAGGTTCCGAGGATTTGGATGTCGCCTTGCTTGACGCCAATGTCCCAGACGTAGAACGCCAGCCCGACGGGCCCAAGGCCGAGTGCCAGCACCGACGCCCAGCCCAGTGCCGTATCGGGCAGTACAGTGTCTTCCACAGCCAGATGCAGCAGACCCGAAGCCAGTGCAGCCGCAAGGCAGAATATTGAGACGGAACTGGTCGGCGTGCCCTCCAGTTTGCGTGATAGAACGGAATAGCCCGACCATGTCAGTGCGCACAGCAAGGCCAATGCGTATCCGGGCAGGTATTGGGCCTGAAAGCCCGCGCCGCCACCCCCGGCAATGATTACAGCGGCCCCTGCGAATCCAAGGCATGCCCCGATCAGGTGGCCGATACGCAGATGCTCACCCGGAAGCAGGCCCGACAGAAGCACAATGAGCAGAGGCCAGAGATAAGCGATCAGCCCGGCCTCGGCAGCCGGCGCCATGCGCAGGGCCGAAAAATACAGCGCGTGATAGCCAAATAGGCCCAATGCGCCAAACAGGTAGGTCGTCCAGGGAACTTGCTTTAGTTCGCTCAAACCACCTGTCGCCGTTGCCCAGACAAGCCCAAGCGCACCACCAATCGAAAAGCAGATCGTGTTCAGCAGCAGGGGCGGCGTGGGCGCCGACCCGACAGTGAACAACGCCAGCAAGGCCCATAGCAAGACAGCCACGAAGCCGATGGCCGTTGCGCGCATTTTGGTCATGGGCGGGAAACCTCTTCAATCGGTACAATTTTGAACTCATCCGATATATGCGCGGTTTTTTCAATCTCGGTCAGGAACCAATCGCGAAACGCCGCGATCTGAGGTTTCTTTTCAGCCCCCGGCAGGCACAGAAACCGGAACCGGCCTTGTGTTTCCAGGGCCACCTTGAACGGTGCAACCAGGCGGCCTTCGGTCAGGTCCTTGAGAATCATGGCGCGTCGCCCCAGTGCCACGCCGACACCGGCAACAGCGGCATCAATCGCGTGATCGGCATTGGAAAAATGCGCGCCATGGGTCGGAGTAAAATCCACCCCCACGGCACGGAACCAAGCGGGCCAATCGCAAGGCGGGGTCAGAAAGCTGATCGAATCGTCATGGATCAGCGGGGCGTCGCGCAGGCTGTCTGGCGTGGTGAATTGTTCTGCAAGTTCCGGTGTCATGACCGGGGTCAGCCATTCCTTTCTGACGGGAACGGAATACAGCCCGTCATCGGCCGAATTCCCGAACCGGATGGCGACGTCCACGTCGTCCCGCTCCAGATCCATGTTGCGCAGCGTGGCCGAGAATTTCAGATCGATCTCGGGATGCGCCCGAGCAAATTCGTAAAGCCGCGGCGCTAACCACTTGGCGGTCAAAGCTGGGCCCGCGGTGACGGTCAGGCTTGTGTCATCTTCCTGTCTGCGCACCGCACGCCATGCGGCTTGCAAGGTGGCAAACCCTTCTGCCGCACCAGGCGCAAGGGCACGGCCCGCCTCGGTCAGTTCTACGGCGCGGTTCAGACGACGAAACAGCGGCCGCCCCAGGTGTTCTTCAAGCGACTTGATCTGAAAGGACAGGGCGGCTGGCGTCACATGCAGCTCTTCCGCCGCCTTCGAAAAAGACATGTGCCGGGCTGCGGCGTCAAAAGCACGCAACGCGGTCAGCGGAGGCAGATAGTCACTCATAGTGAAGAAAAACTTATCTGAAGTCTCAAGAAAGCTCGTTTGTCGTGTTTGTTTTTAGCCTCCATATTCACATCAGGTCAAATAAAACTGATTTGAAAAGGAGGCTGTCATGATCGAGATGACAACAAATCCCGCCGCCCAGATGGCGATCCTGCGTGCCCACCAAGAGCGCAGCAGGGTGATCTGGCAGTTTTGGGGATGGATATTCGGTTCCCGCTGATCGCAGCGCGCGCGTTCTTACGGGATCAGAAAGGGCCGGCCCAAAGGGACCGGCCCGTTTTTAGTTCACAACTCTGGATCAGACGAAGAACTGCGCACCGTTGGCCGAGATCGTCGAACCGTTGATGAACTGCGAATCGTCCGATGCCAGGAAGACCACGCAGCGCGCGATTTCCTCTGGCTCACCCAGGCGGCCGGCCGGGATTTGGCCAATGATGGACTCGCGCACCTTCTCGGGCACAGCCATGACCATTTCGGTTGCGATATAGCCGGGGCAGATCGCGTTGGCAGTGATCCCCGCCCGCGCGCCTTCCTGCGCCAGGGATTTTACGATGCCCAGGTCACCTGCCTTGGTCGCTGCATAGTTCACCTGAGCGAACTGGCCTTTCTGACCGTTGATCGAGCTGATGACGATGACACGACCGAACTTGCGCTCTCGCATGCCGGGCCAGACAGGGTGCACCGTGTTGAACACGCCGGTCAGGTTGGTGTCGATCACGTCTTTCCACTGATCAGGTGTCATTTTGTGGAATGGTGCATCGCGGGTGATGCCGGCGTTGGCGACGACCACATCGATGGGGCCAACCTCGGCCTCAACCTTTTCAATACCTGCTTTGGATTCGTCATAATCGGCGACGTTCCACTTGTAGGTCTTGATCCCGGTTTCTTCAGTGAAATTTGCGGCGGCTTCGTCATTTCCCGCATAGGTTGCCGCAACGTTGTATCCTTCGGCTTTGAGCGCCTTGGAAATTGCTGCGCCAATGCCGCGGGAACCGCCGGTAACGAGTGCTGTTCGTGCCATTTATGACTCCTTCAATTTTAGTCGTCTTAGTAATGCTGTTACTCTGAGAGATGGTTGTGCGCAATATTGTTTCGTCTTGAATCTTGGTTTCCGGGCGGCAATATCGTCGCATCCAACAGTTGGAACCTCAATGTAACAAAAAAAGGCGCCCACCGGGCGCCTAATTCTATTTGATTGCCAACGCGCTTAGTCGCGCTCCACACAAAGGGCAACGCCCATGCCGCCGCCGATGCACAAGGTCGCCAAACCCTTTTTTGCATCGCGACGCTTCATTTCGAATAGCAGGGTGTTCAAAACACGGCACCCCGAAGCACCGATCGGATGGCCGATGGCAATGGCGCCGCCGTTTACGTTCACGATCGACGGATCCCAGCCCATATCCTTGTTCACCGCGCAAGCCTGCGCGGCAAAGGCTTCGTTGGCCTCGACCAGGTCCAGATCGTCTACCGACCAGCCTGCTTTTTCCAGTGCCTTGCGCGATGCATAGATCGGGCCGACGCCCATGATCGACGGGTCCAAACCGGCGGTCGCATAGGACGCGATGCGCGCCAGAGGTTCGATTCCCCGCTTTTCAGCGTTTTCGGCTGACATCAGCAGCGTCGCGGCCGCACCGTCGTTCAATCCCGAGGCGTTGGCAGCTGTGACCGAACCGTCCTTGGTGAAGGCTGGACGCAGTTTGGCCATGGCTTCCATGGTTGCGCCATGACGGATGTATTCGTCCTTGTCCATCACGATGTCGCCCTTGCGGGTCTTGATGGTGAAGGGCACGATTTCGTCTGCGAACTTGCCGGCCTTTTGTGCTGCTTCGGCCTTGTTCTGCGAAGCAACGGCGAATTCATCCTGCATCTCGCGGCTGATCTGCCATTTCTCTGCAACATTCTCGGCAGTCTGACCCATGTGATAGCCGTTGAAAGCATCCCACAAGCCATCGCGGATCATTGTGTCGATATACTTCATGTCGCCCATCTTGTGACCGGCGCGCAGCGCGGCGGCGTGGGGCGACAGCGTCATGTTTTCCTGACCACCAGCAGCGACGATTTCCGCGTCTCCCAGCTGAATATGCTGGGCGCCCAAAGCAACGGCGCGCAGGCCCGAGCCACAAACCTGGTTGATTCCCCAGGCCGCGCTTTCCTGCGGCAGACCGGCGTTGATGTGGGCCTGACGTGCGGGGTTCTGCCCCTGGGCGGCTGTCAGAACCTGCCCCATGATGGTTTCGCTGACTTCGCCTTTTTCCACTCCGGCGCGCTCGACAACTGCTTCCAGAACGGCAGCGCCCAGATCATGGGCAGGTGTGTTCGCAAACGAACCACTGAAGCTGCCAACACCTGTTCGTGCGGCGGATGCGATTACTACGTTGGTCATATGATCAGTCCTTTACCGTCATGGGACAGCGGAATTTCTGACGGCGCAGGTCGAAAGATGTCCTCTCGAAACAAGAGCGCCCCGTGATCCCCCGCTCAAGTACTCTTGCAATAGCGTAACGCTGCACATGCAGCAACGGGCAGCTTGTCTCAGTGTCGGAATTGGTAGGAAAATGTCGATGAACAGGCAATCAACTGCCTGTTTTTGATCTGTTTTCCTGCTTCCAGGGTTCCGCAACACTGGGTGCGCCATACAAGAATCCTTGCAGGCAATCCACGCCACTTGCCACCAAGAAAGCGGCATCCTCCTGCGTTTCAACCGATTCGGCCGTGACCAGAATTTCGAATTCACGGGCCACCGCGATCAGGGCCCGCACCAAAGTCTGGTTGTCGGGATCGTTGCTGATGCCCCGCACGAACTGGCCATCGATTTTGGCTGCGTCGAACAGAAACTCGCGAAAATGGCGAAAGCTGAAATTGCTGGAGCCAAAGTCATCCAGCGCAAAAGCGATGCCGCGATCCTGCAAGCGGTCCATGAAGTCGACAACCAGCTCAGGCACCTGCATGGCCGAGCTTTCGGAGATTTCGAGGATCAAGCGTTCGCCCAATTCGGCATCTCGTTTCAGGAATCTGTCCAGTATTCTGGACCAGTTGGAATAACCGATCGAGCGCGCAGACATGTTGATCGACAGGCGTATTTCCGGGTTCCTCGCCAATGTGCGCAACCCAAGCTCCAACGCGACGCAGTCCAGATCGCGGCCGATAGGAGTGTTTTCGACCTGAGGCATGAATTCTCGCGCCGGGATGACGCGGCCGGTTTCGTCCAGAACCCGAATGAACCCTTCGTAGAACGCGACTCGGTACGGGGCGTGCGCCTGTATCACCGGCTGAAAAGCCAGTTTGCACTGCTTATGCTTCACTGCATCGGTTGCCATCTGCACAACCGAACGATCCCGCGTCGAAACGGCCGCATTCAACGGACTTTCCGACCCCTCAGGCAGATGTGCCAATTTTTTATTTCCCATAAGCGCGGATTCCCATGTGTCCGGGACAGGTGTCCGGTCACAGTCTCGGGGCAAAGAGATGAATCTGCGGTTAAGGGTTCGGAAAAATTTCCGTCTCGCGGGCTCAGCGGGTGGATTGCCACGCGCGTGTCAAAGAAGCTGCCGCGCCAAGTATCGCGCCCATCGCACCTAGGGCCATCATTGCAAAACCCAATGCGATCAGGGCTGCAACGGCGCCCCCAAGGGCTGCGAGCATGGCCATCAACAGGCCGAACAGGCCGAAAAAGGTTGAAATGGTTGTCAAACGATTCATACAGACCCTCGCTCACTCACACACGGCGCCTGTCGTCTGATATGGCGCTCAATGGCCGAGATTCAAGGCACAATCAGGGTGCAGCCGGCTGTTTCAAGCCTGTTCTGCTTGTCCGCTGGGCAGCTTTTTGTCCAGATGCTCAAAACCGGGCGTTCCGCAGTCTTCCGGGTGGCGCGCCAGATGCTTGGCCTTGATCTGTTCCGAACTGTCCCGGCTGCCGTCATGGCTGTACCCAGGTGGGGCAAAGCAGTAGGCCAGCCGCTGTTTCAGGGTCAAACCCGGCTGGGTCGCGTCGCGCCAGATGGCCACCCATTCGTGAAAGGCCACCCGCAGGGGATTGAAAGTGCCGATATTGTGCACCAGGCCATAGTCCACCCGGTCGTCCTCCTGCTCGGGGACGAAGGTGCCGAACAGCTTGTCCCAGATGATGAACACCCCGGCATAGTTGCAATCCAGATAGCGTGCGTTGCGGCCGTGATGGGCGCGGTGGTGACTGGGGGTGTTCATTACCGCCTCGAACCAGCGGGGCATCTTGCCGATGGCCTCGGTGTGAATCCAGAACTGATAGATAAGATTGAGGCCACCGACGAACAAAACCATCGCAGGATGGAACCCAAGCAGGATCAGTGGGGCGCGTACGACCATCATGAAAGTAAACGTATAAGTCCAGGTCTGCCGCAGCGCGGTCGTCAGGTTGTAGTGCTGCGAGCTGTGATGGTTTACGTGGCTGGCCCAGACCCAGCGGATGCGATGGCCAAAGCGGTGGACCCAGTAGTAACGCAGATCGTCCAGGACAAAGCACAGGATGATAACCGGAATTGACGTACCCAGGTTCATCGGCGTGATCTGCCAAAGCCACATGAAAAACGCATAGGCGATAAAGCCCAGCAAAAAGCCCGATGCGATGTTTCCGGCCCCCATGATCAAAGAAGTCACCGCATCGCGTGTTTCATAACGCCCGCCTTTGCCTTTGACAGCGATCCACAGAAACTCGGCCAGAATCGCTGCGATGAAAAAGGGAACGGCCCATTGCACCGCATCGGGAAAACTAATTTGGTCTGTCATGCGGGCTCCATCAGGTCACGCCAGTGATGGCGTTCGAATTCGTCCAGTCGGATAAGTGTTTTGGGCACCGAGAATTCGTGAAACAGAATCTCAAAGCCTTCCGGATGATCCAGAAGATCATAGTCCAGCAAATGCCGGGCCACGGTGTCGGCCCCGAAGGACCAAAGCAACCCATTGCCTGAACTGGTGCGCACCATCGCGGCGTGGCCATCATGGGAAACCGTGACGTCGACCACATCATCGTCCGGAAAGTGACGTGCCCATTGTGATCGTGCAATGTCGGGCGTCAGCATCACTTGCTGCGATTTGCCGGTGAGATGCAATAACAGGGTGACACCAGCTATGCCGCCGACGACCAGCGTCAGTAGAATTTCAAGTGGCATTCCATCCTCCTGAGCGCAGAGTGCAAAGGAGTTGAAACTCTGTCAAAGGTGGCGTTGCGTCAGCTGTTTTCCAGCCGTTCCAGTATCTCGTGTTGCACCACACGTTCGACGAAGGGCACCAGCCCCTCGGGGCCGGATGTACGATCCTTCAGATGGATGCAGATATCCGGGCGCCGGGCGGCAATTATGCCCACCATTTCACCACGGATCGTGTCGTCAAGCCCCGCGCCCAAGATGGCGCAGGCAATTCGGGGCTCGGCATCCAGCTGTTTCCGGACCTCGTCCGTGTCATGTGCGCCCAGCCACTGAATCGGCAGATGATCCAGTTGCCGTGCCACATCACCGATCACATTTGGCAACCGTCCGATCAAAAGAACCACCGGCTTCATCGTCGCCTCCTTTCTATAAGGTCACAAACGAAAACCGGCCCAATTGGGCCGGTTCGAGTGTATCACAAACAGGCGGACGCTGCGCCATTCGTCAGCTATTGGATTCCACAAGCGTCGAGATAATCGCCTTCGCACTGTCCGAGTTCCACTCGGCGTCGCCGATCAGCCGGGCGATTTCCTGCCCTTCGGGGTTCAGGATGACCGTGATCGGCAAGGCGATGACGCCGAACTCACGGGCAGCGGCTGAACTGGGGTCCTGGTGACGGGGCAGGTTGGCGATGCCGTTCTCTGCAAAGAACTTTTTGATGCCGGCAGGCGAGTTGCGGCCCGTGGCCAGTGTCAGAACCTGAAACTTGTCGCCGCCGAACTCTTCCTGAAGTTCAGCGATCTGAGGCATCTCTTTGCGGCAGGGCGCACACCAGGTGGCCCAGAAATTCAGCAGCACATACTTGCCCTCATAATCGGCAAGCGTGCCGACACCGCCGTCATCTTCCAGCTGGAATTCGATTGATTTGGCGGGTTTCGGTTCCTTGTGCAGGATCAGACGTTTCAGGCTCTCTTCCCGCAGAGGGGCCAGCGTCTCGGCATCGGTCGCCAAGGCGGCATTTGCACCCAGCGCAAGGGCCATATAAAGGGGGATCAGACGAAATAGGCGCATATCAACTCCGGGTTTTCTTACATGACCGATCAATCCTCGAACCAGATGTGGGGCGGCCGCTTTGCCGCCGGTCCAGACGCGATCATGGAGGCAATCAACGCCTCGATCGGGTTCGATCAGCGGATGGCAGCCCAGGACATCGCAGGCTCGCGCGCCCATGCGGCCATGCTGGCAGCCACAGGCGTCATAAGTGATAGTGACGCCGAAGTCATTCGGGAAGGGCTGCTCACCGTTTTGTCAGAAATCCAGAACGGAGAGTTCCAGTTCTCGACCGCGCTGGAAGACATTCACATGAATGTCGAGGCACGTCTGAAAGAGATCATCGGAGAGCCCGCAGGCCGTTTGCACACAGGCCGGTCACGCAATGACCAGGTCGCAACCGATTTCAAGCTCTGGGTTCGTGATCAGCTGGACGCTGCTGAGAATGGCTTGCTGGCCCTGATCCGCGCGCTTTTGGCGCAGGCCGAGGCTGGCGCCGATTGGGTCATGCCGGGCTTTACCCACCTGCAAACGGCGCAGCCGGTGACATGGGGCCATCACATGATGGCCTATGTCGAGATGTTTGGCCGTGATCTGTCCCGCGTTCGTGACGCCCGTGCCCGGATGAACGAATCGCCACTGGGGGCTGCGGCGCTGGCCGGAACGTCCTTTCCCATCGACCGCCATATGACGGCCGAGGCGCTGGGCTTTGACCGGCCTGCCGCCAACTCGCTGGACGCCGTCAGCGATCGTGACTTCGCGCTGGAGTTCCTGTCCGTGGCCTCGATCTGCGCCGTGCATCTGTCGCGGTTTGCCGAGGAACTGGTGATCTGGTCTTCGGCGCAGTTCCGTTTCGTTACCCTGTCGGATCGGTTCTCAACCGGATCGTCGATCATGCCGCAGAAGAAAAACCCCGATGCGGCAGAGCTGATCCGCGCCAAGGTGGGTCGGATCTTTGGCGCCAACACAGCGCTGATGATGGTGATGAAGGGCCTGCCGCTGGCCTATTCCAAGGACATGCAGGAAGACAAGGAACAGGTCTTTGACGCCGCCGACAACTGGATGCTGGCGCTGGCCGCGATGGAAGGCATGGTCAAGGACATGACCGCCAACCGCGACAGCCTGGCCGCCGCCGCCGGCTCGGGCTTTTCCACCGCGACCGATCTGGCCGACTGGCTGGTTCGGGTGCTGGGCCTGCCCTTCCGCGACGCGCATCATGTTACCGGATCGCTGGTGGCCATGGCCGAGAAGAAGGGCTGCGACCTGCCCGATCTGACGCTGGACGACATGCAATCGGTCCATGCCGAGATCACAAATGACGTCTACTCTGTCCTTGGAGTCGAAAATTCTGTAAACTCACGCCAGTCCTATGGTGGCACAGCTCCTGATCAGGTGCGTGCTCAGGTTGAACGATGGAAGGCAATGGTGTGATGACCGTGCTGCGCGCGATTCTGATTGCAGGGTCCGGCCTGATGCTGGCCGGATGCGGAGCCGATGGTGAGCCCGTTCAGCCAGCGCCCGCTCAGCCAACTGTCAGTGCAACCGTCGGTGTCGGCTCTGGCGGAGCGTATGTAGGCGGTGGCGTAGGTCTGAGCCGTGGCCCGCTGGGGATCTACCTGGGATTCTAAGCCACTTTCATATTGCGCATCGGTTTTATATCCACCAACGTGAGGTGGCATGTCGGTGCGCATGTCATCCAAAGAAAAGATACTGAAATGAGAACACTAGGACTGTTTCTGGTATTTGCGGCTTTGACGGCTTGCGAACCTACATCGGCAAGACGCCCGGAACCTGCGGCAGAGCCCAAACAATCGGGCACCGGAGTTTCGATCTCGGGCTATGGCCGGGTTGGAGTTTCGACCCGAAATTAAACTTGGTCGATGGGTTCGGAATCCATTGATCCGAAGCTATCTTCTGGTCTAAGCGCGCAGACATGGATCATTTTCTCTACCGCGACGGCGCGCTATTCGCCGAGGATGTCCCTGTCTCCGAAATCGCTGCCGCGGTCGGAACGCCGTTCTACGTCTACTCCACAGCAACCTTGCTGCGGCATTTTCAGCTGTTTGACGATGCGCTTGACGGCACGGACCACCTTGTCTGCTATGCGATGAAAGCGGCCAGCAATCAGGCGATCCTGAAAACTCTGGCAAAGGCGGGCGCAGGGATGGACGTGGTTTCGGGCGGGGAATACCTGCGCGCCAAGGCGGCGGGCGTTCCGGGCGACAAAATCGTGTTCTCTGGAGTGGGTAAAACGGCGGATGAGATTCGTACCGCACTGACCGGCGGCATCCGTCAGTTCAACGTCGAATCCGAGCCCGAGATGGAAGTGATCAACGCCGTTGCACTGGAATTGGGTGTGGTTGCGCCGATTACTGTAAGGGTGAACCCGGATGTCGATGCCAAGACCCATGCCAAGATTGCCACGGGCAAGTCTGAGAACAAGTTTGGCATTCCGATTGCCCGTGCCTCGGAAGTTTACGCCCACGCTGCCAGCTTGCCGGGGTTGGAGGTGATCGGCATCGACGTCCATATCGGCTCGCAACTGACCGAACTTGAACCGTATGAGCTGGCCTACACAAAAGTAGCCGAGCTGACCGAACGCCTCCGTTCTGAAGGTCACAACATTCGGCGTCTCGATCTGGGTGGCGGTCTGGGCATTCCTTACACCCGGTCGAACAACGCACCCCCCTTGCCGATTGAATATGGTGCGCTGGTCAAGAAAACATTGGGCCATCTTGGCTGTGAGATCGAGATCGAGCCGGGCCGCCTGATCGCGGGCAACGCCGGGATCATGGTTAGCAAGGTCATCTACGTGAAATCAGGCGAAGGTCGCGATTTTTTGATCCTTGATGGGGCGATGAATGACCTGATCCGCCCGGCAATGTACGAAGCTTACCACGATATCGTCGCGGTGCAGGAACCTGTCGCCGGTGTGGAACAGCGCCCTTATGACATCGTGGGCCCGGTCTGCGAATCCGGTGACACTTTTGCCAAACAACGCAACATGCCGCCGCTGAAATCGGGTGACCTGATCGCCTTCCGCAGCGCGGGTGCCTATGGCGCGGTGATGGCCAGCGAGTACAATACCCGCCCGCTGATCCCCGAGGTTCTGGTCAATGGTGATCAATTTGCAGTCATTCGTGAACGACCAAGCTTTGACGAAATCATAAACCGCGATACCATACCTTCATGGCTTTGACGCGATGACCGCGCGGGCCTAACCCCGGAGGCCCGTCTTGTCCGACCGTTCAAACCTGCCCATTCCGCGCCTGTCCGTGTGGTTGACTCATGTCGGCATGGTGGCAGAACAGGTGTTGCGCGCGTTCTGGCCGGCGTTCTCGATTGTACTTGTTCTGCTTGCGGCTTTGATGCTCGGGCTTCAAGATGTTGTTTCCGTGGAAATTGTCTGGGCGGTCGGCGCGCTGTCCTTGGGGTCGTTTTTGACGGCTGCGGTGCTTGGCCTGAGGGGTCTCAAGTTGCCTTCGCGCGCCGAGGTTTTGATGCGGCTGGATGAGACCTTGCCGGGACGCCCAATTCAGGCCTTGATGGATGATCAGGCTATCGGTGCGGCCGATCGGGATTCCGTGGCGCTGTGGCAAGCCCACAAAGCCCGGATGGCGCAACGGGTCGCGACGGCCGAGGCCGTGAAACCAGACCTTCGGCTGGCATCGCGAGATCCTTATGCACTGCGCTACGCGGCGTTGCTGGCTTTTGTCGTAGCGCTGGTTTTCGGCTCTTTGTGGCGCGTGGGGTCTGTGGCGGACATGGCCCCGGGCACTGCCGCCGCCGGGCAGGGGCCGACTTGGGAAGGATGGGTCGAACCCCCGCGCTATACGGGCCTTCCAACGCTGTATCTTGCGGACCAAACGGATGCAGAGCTTGCCGTTCCCAAGGGTAGCCGCGTTACCTTGCGGCTTTATGGTGAGGTTGGCGCACATAGCCTGACGGAAAACAGCTCGGCCCTGGGGGCCGAGGCGGCGACCGACCCCGAGCAGGAGTTCGTGGCAGAACGCTCTGGCCAATTGCGCATCGACGGGCCGGCGGGGCGGGAATGGGCCGTTGAGATCATTGACGACACGGCACCACAGATAGCCGTGGCTGGATCGGCTGAGGCCGAGGCGGGCGGGCAGATGAAGCTGCCATTCGTTGCAGGAGATGACTATGGTGTGGTTGCAGGCTCTGCCCTGATCGAACTGGATCTGGCTGCCGTTGATCGCCGCTATGGTCTGGCGGCAGAGCCCGAACCACGCGAAGCGATCGCAGTTGAATTGCCTATGCCGATCACCGGCGACCGGGTGGATTTTGCAGAAGATCTGATCGAGGATTTCTCGCAACACCCATGGGCGCATTTGCCGGTTCGGATCACCTTGATGGCCACGGACGCGGCGGATCAGCAATCGTCTTCCGAACCTTATGTGACCGATCTTCCGGCCCGTCGGTTCTTTGATCCGCTGGCCGCTGCGGTGATCGAACAACGGCGCGATCTGCTGTGGTCGCGGTCCAATGCGCCTCGGATCGCGCAACTGCTGCGGGCTGTATCTCATCTGCCAGAGGACTTGTTTCGCTCGGAAACTGCCTATTTGCGTCTGAGGGTCGTGCTGCGGCGGCTTGAGACCTTTGATCAATACGGGCTGAAACCCGAACAGCAGGCAGAGATCGCCCAGGCGCTCTGGGATCTTGCCGTGTTGATCGAGGACGGCACGCTTGCGGATGCGCTGGAACGGATGCGGCGCGCGCAGGAACGTCTGACCGAAGCAATGAAGAACGGCGCCAGCGACGAGGAAATCGCGGAACTGATGCAGGAATTGCGCGAAGCGACGCAGGATTACCTCCAACAACTGCAACGGTTGGCCCAGCCGAACGGCGAAGATGGCGAGCGTCAGCAGGGCCAGAACGGCGAGTCCCTGCAAATGACGCAGGATGATCTGCAACGCATGATGGACCGCATTCAGGAGCTCATGGAACAGGGCCGGATGGCCGAAGCCCAGCAGGCACTGGAAGAGTTCCAGCAGATGATGGAAAACATGCGTGTGACTCAGGGCCAGGGCGGAGGGCAGCAGTCCGAAGGTCAGCAGGCCATGGAAGGTCTTGCGGAAACCCTGCGCGAGCAACAAGGTCTGAGCGATCAGGCCTTCCGTGATTTGCAGGAACAGTTCAACCCGGGCGCTCAATCCGGTGAAAGCCAGGGCAATGAGGGACGCAATGGCGGGCAAGGCCGGGGGCAAAGCCACGAAGGTCAGGGCGGTCAGGGGGAAGGCTCGGATCAGGCTGGCGAAGGCCAGCAGGGTCAAGGCTCACTTGCGGATCGGCAGCAAGCGCTAAGAGATGAGCTGAGCCGCCAGCAACAGGGTTTGCCCGGCGCCGGCACGCCCGAAGGTGACTCCGCGCGCGAGGCGCTGGACCGGGCCGGGCGCGCCATGGACGAGGCGGAACAGGCCCTGCGTGGGGATGATCTGGCCGAAGCCATCGACCGGCAATCCGAGGCGATGGAAGCCCTGCGCGAAGGGATGCGTTCGTTGGGTGAGGCGATGGCGCAGAACCAGCAGAACCAACCGGGGCAAGGAACGCAGGATGGCGACATGCAAGCCAACAATCGCGATCCGCTGGGCCGAAATCCGGGTGCCGCCGGTTCGATTTCAACAGATGAGAATTTGCTGCAAGGCGAAGACGTGTATCGCCGGGCGCGGGAACTGCTGGATGAAATCCGGCGCAGAACCGGGGAATCGGACCGCCCCCAGATCGAACTGGAATACCTGAAACGTTTGTTGGAGAGGTTCTAGACCTCAGTTCTGGGCACCGGATCCAGCCTGTGCTTCAAGCCAGATACGCGCCTGATCCACAAGCGACACGTATGAGCTGAGCAACGGGTCGGCCTGAGGGACCGCTTCGCTGATCTGTTGGGCATTGCCATAGATCAGATACAGAACCACGCCGATGATCAGCATCAACGCAAAACCGCGCAGGAAACCGCCCGATTTGCGGGGTGGCTGCGGGACTTCTTCCGACTCGTCAGATCGCATTGTCGAATTGATGGCTTCAACATCCGGCAGCGCGTCTTTCTGCCCGGCATCGACAGCGGTTTCCGAAGCCGAAGGCCGCTTGGGGCGCACCTTGGGTTCTGGTGGCGTATCCAGCCCCAGATCGGGCTGGCTTTCAAGGCTGCTGCCTTCCTGCGCCCGCAATTCCGCTTCGCGGGCAGCTTCCTCTTTCAGAATGCTGGCAACGGACGGATCGACATTCCCTGTAGGCGCAGCGGGTTCTTCAACTTCTGGCTTGTCTTCGGATACCGCTTCTTCAACAGGACCCGGTTCGGCGTCCTGCGGAGCGTCGACCACGTCGGGCGATGTGTCATCCTGTTCGGGGGTTTCCGCTTTTTCGTCCGGTGCGCCTGCGGCTTCGGCAGGGTGCTTCGCTTGAAACCAGGTCTGATCACAGTTGGAACACTGTACGTCGCGGCCTTCCTCGGGGATGACCTCGTCAGGAACCTCGTACTGCGCGCTGCAATTCGGACATGTAAGACGCATGCTGCCTCCTCGGCCGGGCGAAGGGCCGATAATAGTTTTTTCAGGAATGATATTCGGTTAAGACCCAACAGCAAAGAGCGTTTTCGGTTTCGCGGGTCAAGTGTCACCAATTGGACCCGGTAGAGCCATTGAAACCATCACCATGCTCGGGCAAGAAGAGCGGCAAAATAACGGGGGCACGTGTGATCGAGCTGGAAAATGTCAGCTACACCTACGGTGGCGGCGAGTTGCTGAGTGATGTCTCGGTACAATTGCAGCCGGGTTCGTTTCACTTTCTGACCGGGCCTTCCGGGGCGGGCAAGACCACGTTGCTCAAGCTGTGCTATGGTGCCCTGCTGCCGAGCTCGGGGCGGTTGAGCGTGTTTGACCAGGATATTTCAACCCTTGATCGCGACCAGCTGGCCGTATTGCGTCGCCGCGTTGGTGTCGTGCATCAGGATTGCCAGTTCCTTGACCACATGACGCTTGCCGAAAACGTCGCGTTGCCGCTGATGGTGTCCGGGCGTTCGGAAACATCCGAGCAGGAAAACCTGACCGAGCTGCTCAGCTGGGTGGGTCTTGGCGCCAGGCTCGAAGCGCTCCCGCCTGAACTGTCCGGCGGCGAGCGGCAAAGGGCCGCTCTGGCGCGTGCCGTCATATTGTCGCCTGACGTGGTTTTGGCGGATGAGCCGACGGGCAATGTTGACTGGGAAATGTCGCAACGGCTGCTGCGTCTTCTGATCGAACTGAACCGGATGGGCAAAACCGTCCTGATCGCCACCCATGATCTGAGCCTGATCCGCGCGGCCAAAAGCCAGGTACAGGCTCGTGTCCTGCGTATTTCGCAGCGCAAGCTGCAACTGGCGGGGGCGGATCTATGATCAGTCCTGATCTCAAAAATCTGTTGCGCGGTGACAAACGGGCAGACCGGGTTGTTCCCCCAACGGGATATACGGCACACCTGACCCTGTTTGTCGCGGGTGCGATGGCGTTTCTTGCAGTATTCGCACTGGCCCTGTCTCTGGCTTCGGGGCGCATTGCGGATCGCTGGGCCTCGGAACTGGCCGGAGCTGCAACCCTGCGCATCAACGCGCCAGCGGAACAGCGTGCGGCCCAGACCGAGGCCGCGCTGACCGTTCTGAGCCAGACGCCTGGCGTGGCCTCGGCCCGTGCTTTGACGCAGGAAGAGCAGGCGGCGTTGCTTGCCCCTTGGTTCGGGCCGGATCTGCCGCTGGATACGCTGCCCGTGCCGCAGCTTATCGAGATCATTGAAACCGAACCGGGCATCGACGTGGCTGGGTTGCGTTTGCGACTGGGGGCCGAGGTGCCGGGCGCCGTGCTGGATGATCATACGCGGTGGCGGGAGCCTTTGGTTGATGCGGCGATGTCCCTGCGTCGTCTGGGGTGGATTTCGATCCTGCTGATCGGTGGTGCGACCGCGGCCATGATTACTCTTGCCGCCAATGCGTCGCTTGCCGCAAATGCCCAGATCATCGAAGTGCTGCGCCTGGTCGGTGCACGCGACGGGTTCATAGCGGGCGCATTCGTAAGGCGGTTTACTTATCGCGCATTTTTTGGAGCCTCGGTCGGTACATTGCTGGGAATGACCGGTGTTCTGATGCTGCCCGAAGCCTCGGAATCGGGTGGGTTTCTGGCCGGCGTCGGCTTTCAGGGCAAAGACTGGGCGTTGCCGGTTCTTATCCCGATCCTTGGTGCCATGGTCGCGTTTTTTGCTACTTGGGCTGCGGCCCGACGCAAATTGAAGGAGCTTTCCTGATGTTGATGGCTGTTCAATGGGTTAGATCATTGATCTTCATGATCGTGATCTACGCCTGGATGCTGATCCTTGGCATTGTCTTTCTGCCCTATGCACTGTTTTCCAAGGCTGGCGCCCTGAGGGCGTGCAAGACCTACGCGCGCAGCACCATGTGGCTGGCCCGGTGGATGGTTGGCATTCGGTGTGAAGTGCGGGGTAGGGTCCCAACGAATGAAGTGGTCATAGCCGCAAAACACCAGTCGTTTCTTGATATCATCATAATTTTTGATGCGATTCCGCACGGCAAGTTCATTATGAAGCGCGAGCTTTTGTTTACACCCGTCATTGGAATGTATGCGCGGCGACTTGGCTGTATTCCGGTCAATCGCGGCAAGCGCGGTGCTGCCGTGACCAAGATGGTCAAGGATGTATCGAAAGAGTTTTCGGAACCCGGGCAGCTTGTGATTTACCCGCAAGGGACACGTGTGGCGCCCGGTGCGAAGAAACCTTACAAGGTTGGAACAGCCGTTCTTTACGAAGGGCTCGGCTTTCCCTGCGTTCCGGTCGCGACGAATGCCGGCGTCTTCTGGCCCCGAACGGGTGTCATGCGCAAACCGGGCCTTGCGATCGTCGATTTCCTCGACCCAATCGAGCCGGGTGTTGGCCGGGACGACTTCCTTGCCCGGCTGGAAGATGTGATAGAAACACGTTCCAACGAGTTGATGCGGGAAGTGGGGTTTGATCCGGATGGAGCACATTCGTGACATTGAAACGCTTGAAGCGTTGTATGGTCGGCCCGGCGCGCCGTCCTTGCGAAAGGTCGTTCATCAGCTGACGCCTCTCTATCGCAAGTGGATCCTCGCATCGCGCCTCTGTGTGCTCAGCACGGTTGGCCCAGAAGGTGTGGATGGCAGCCCGCGGGGCGATGATGGCCCGGTCGTGAAAGAGCTGGATGCGAATACGCTGGCTCTGCCGGACTGGCGCGGCAACAACCGTCTGGACAGTCTGCGCAATATCGTGCGCGACCCACGTGTTTCGCTGATGTTCTTCGTCCCGGGGTCCAATAACGTCGTTCGGGTGAACGGGTTGGCGCGGGTAACGGCGGATGAGACCCTGCGGCATCAATTCGAGAAGGCCGGCAAACGCCCGGCGACTGTTATCGTGATTGAAATTGCTGAGATATACAGCCAATGCGCTCGTGCTCTGATCCGGGCGCGTATCTGGTCCAGCGGTGATGGAAGCGGCAATCTTCCCACGATAGGACAGCTTCTGTCCGAGGCATCAGACGGTGCGGAAGGCGGCGCGCAATATGACGAGGAATGGCCTGCACGCGCCGCAAAAACGATGTGGTAGATGTAGGTGCCAGTTGTGGTTCAAACCGCAGCGGCTCCGATCCTTGATACTTTTTCCAACCAGCGATCGACGCTGCCGGGCTTGGGATAGCTTGCACCGGAAAAATAGGTGAACCGCGTTGGCTTGAAGCCGACGAACCCAAGGATCTGGTCCCGTACCTGACGGATAAGCGCCTGCCTGTATATCAGGCGCATGAACCATCCCGGCGTGTCTGACGTCAGGATGACGCGTGCAGTACGCCCAGTCAGCATGGGCGCCGGAAATCCGATCTTGGTGGTGTTCCGTGTGTCAAACGTTCGCCCCGGAATGAACATTCGGTCGATCAGTCCTTTGAGTTTTGCTGGAAGGCCGCCCCACCACATCGGGGTGGTCAGGACCAGGTGGTCGCTCCACTCAAAGTCTTGCAACACTTGCTCCAGAACCGGCTCAAGCGGTTTGAAGTCGTGATAATTGCCCTGACCGAAATCAAAATCGAATTGCAGATCGCTCAGATGAACCAACCGTACATCGTGCCCGTTTTTGCGGGCCGCGTCTCTGTATGTTTCGGCAAATGTGCGTGACAGGCTGCTTTCTGCGGGGTGTCCGTCAAGAATGAGAATCTTTTTCGGTTGCATCGGGTATCTCCTGAAAAATGACCGTGGTCAGTTTATAGAATCAAAAAATGACCACGGTCAATAAAAATTTGACCACGGTCAGAAATTGTGCGATTGAGCCATATGCAAAAGACGATTCAGAAACGCACGATCAAGACCCGCGCCAAGCTTCTTGCGGCCGCTGAAGAGGTCGTCCGCAATGGCGGATATGAAGCGTTACGGGTGGAAGAGGTCGTGAAGGCCGCAGGGGTCGCGAAGGGCACCTTTTTTGCGCATTTCCACGACAAGGATGCGCTGATGGAAATTCTGATCGCGGACAAGCTGAATGCGTGTCTGGATCAGGCCGAGGCCGGAGCACCACCCAATACTGTTGCAGAAATCGTCGCGTCGCTGGACCCGGTTCACAGTTTCATGACGTCCGAGCGATATGTATTCGATCTGTTGATCAGGTATTCCGGTGCGACGGCTGTCGCCGAAATAGGACCGGTGGCCTATTGTTTTGAGCGATATTTCCGCATCGTGATGCTGTGGCTCGAAGATGCAGAGGTGCGCAAGGATGTGCCACCCGAGTTGTTGGCCGAAGGTGTGCAGGCCTTTGCCATTCAGGCCATGTCACTAAGATTCTGCGCATTGCATTCCGCGGCGACATTCACCGACAGGTTGAAGACCTATCTGGATGCCTGGTTGACCCCGACAGGCTGATCGCTGCCGGGGGCAAGGTTGTCAGCTGTGGATCGGACCGTCGCCGCAGGCCAGTGCGGCCTCGCGCACGGCCTCGGAATAGGTCGGGTGCGCGTGGCAGGTCAGGGCCAGATCTTCGGCGGATGCGCCGAATTCCATCGCCACGCAGACCTCATGGATCAGGTCGCCTGCGCCGGGGCCGATGATGTGGCAGCCCAGGATACGGTCGGTTTCCTTGTCGGCCAGGATCTTGACGAACCCGTCAGAGGCAAAGTTGGCTTTGGCGCGGCCGTTGCCCATGAACATGAACTTGCCGACCTTGTAGGCACGGCCTTGTTCTTTGAGCGTCGCCTCGGTTTCACCAACATTGGCGACCTCGGGCCACGTATAGATCACACCCGGAATGACACCATAGTTCACATGCCCATGCTTGCCCGCAACCTGTTCCGCCGCGGCCATACCTTCATCTTCGGCCTTGTGCGCCAGCATCGGGCCTTCGATCACGTCGCCGATGGCGTAGATGCCCGGTACGTTGGTCTGCCAGTCCGCACCCACCTTGATCTGGCCGCGCGGGGTCATCTCGACGCCCAGAGCGTCCAGCCCCAGACCATCGGAATAAGGCTTGCGCCCGGTGGCCACCAGCACGGTATCGGCGTCGATCACATGCTCGCTGTCGTCCTTGAGCAGCTTGTATGTCACTTTGGCCTTGGTCTTGGTTGCTTCGGTTTTCTGTACCGCTGCACCCATGATGAAGTTCAACCCCTGTTTCTTGAGGATACGCTGGAATGTCTTCTGCACCTCAGGGTCCATGCCCGGCGTAATTTCCTTGAGGAATTCGATCACCGTTACATCTGCGCCCAGGCGGCTGTACACCGAACCCAGTTCAAGCCCGATCACACCCGCGCCGATCACCACCATTTTCTTCGGGATCTTGCCCAGAGACAGCGCTCCGGTTGAGGTCACAACCACCTTCTCATCGACTTCGACACCGGGCAGCGAGGACGGTTCGGAGCCTGACGCAATGATAATGTTCTTGGTTTCATGGATTTCATCGCCAACCTGAACCTTGCCGGCCGCAGGGATCGAGCCCCAGCCTTTCAGCCAGTCGATCTTGTTCTTCTTGAACAGAAACTCGATACCCTTGGTGTTGCCCTCGATCACCTCATCTTTGTAGGCCTGCATCTGTTTCCAATCGACCGAAGGCGATTTGCCCTTCAGGCCCATCTTGGCAAAGTTGTGTTCGGCTTCATGAAGCTGATGGCTGGCATGCAGCAGAGCTTTTGACGGGATGCAGCCCACGTTCAGGCAAGTGCCACCCAGCGTTTCGCGCCCTTCAACCACAGCGGTTTTCAAGCCCAGTTGAGCGCAGCGGATCGCGCAGACATAGCCGCCGGGTCCGGCGCCGATTACGATGACGTCATAGTTTGCCATTACATTCTCCTAAACCGACCGGACGATCCGGCGCTTTCCCGACCCGATCTGGCGGGTCGGGAATATCTATTGTCAAACAGGTTCCAGCAGCTTGATCGAGATATGCGCAATGCCGCCTCGTTCATGGTGCATTGCCAATTCTTCGGATCCGAAAAATGCCTTGGCCTTGTCCAGGTTGATCACCTCGAACATCGCGATCGCATGGTCCTTCTGATCGGGGTCGCGCCAGACATGCAGGTCGCGGATACCCGCGGCCTTGCGCATCGGCTTGTCCTCGCGGAACACTTTCAGCCAGGCGTCGAAATCGGCCACATCGGCCTGCCAGAGTACATGTGTCGCCATGGTTACAGATCCATCAGCAGGCGGCGCGGATCTTCAAGCGCCTCTTTCACGCGAACCAGGAAGGTTACCGCGCCCTTGCCGTCAACAATGCGGTGGTCATAGGACAGGGCCAGATACATCATCGGACGGATCTTGATCTCGCCATTGATGACCATCGGTCGTTCCTGAATCTTGTGCATGCCCAGAATGCCCGACTGCGGGGGGTTCAGGATCGGCGAGGACATCAGCGAGCCGTAGACGCCACCGTTCGAGATTGTGAAGGTACCGCCCTGCATCTCGGCCATCGAAAGCTTGCCATCGCGGGCGCGCTTGCCCTTTTCGGCAATGGCCTTTTCAATGGCTGCAAAGGACATGCTGTCCGCGTCGCGAATGACCGGAACCACCAGACCCTGCGGCGTGCCGGCCGCAACGCCCATGTGAACGAAGTTCTTGTAGACGATGTCGGTGCCATCGATCTCGGCATTGACCTCGGGCACTTCTTTCAGGGCATGGCAGCAGGCCTTGGTGAAGAAGGACATGAAGCCCAGGCGCACACCGTGCTTCTTCTCGAACTGGTCTTTGTACTGATTGCGCAGGGCCATGACTTCGGTCATGTCCACCTCGTTATAGGTGGTCAGGATCGCGGCGGTGTTCTGCGCATCCTTCAGGCGCTTGGCGATGGTCTGACGCAGACGGGTCATCCGTACACGCTCTTCGCGAGCCTCATCTTCGGCAGCAACCGGTGCGCGCGGAACCTGAGCAACGGGCGCCGGCGCAGCCGCCGCAGGTGCGGGGGCCGAAGCAGCTGCGACCGCCTTGGCGACATCTTCCTTCATGATGCGACCATCGCGACCGGTGCCGGTGACCTGATCGGCTGACAACCCGGCTTCGGCCATCGCCTTTTCGGCAGACGGCGCATTTGCAACATCCTTGCCGGTGCTTGCTGCTGCAGGAGCCGCAGCAGCAGCTGCCGGTGCAGGGGCTGCGCCTGCGGTCGCGCCCGAGATGACTGCCAGCTTTGCGGTTGCATCAACGGTTGCACCTTCCGGCGCGACGATTTCCGCCAGAACACCCGCAGCCGGGGCGGGTACCTCGACCGAGACTTTGTCGGTTTCCAACTCACACAGCATCTCGTCCTGCGCGACGCTGTCGCCGACTTGCTTGAACCAGGTCGAAACAGTCGCCTCAGTCACAGATTCGCCAAGCGTGGGCACCATCACGTCAACCGACCCGCCCGATGCAGAGGGTGCGGCCTCGGGGGGTGCTGCGGCTGTTGCCGGGGCAGGCGCGGCTGCACCTTCACCGGCAGCAATCGTCGCCAGCAGAGCATCGACACCAACCGTGTCGCCTTCGGCGGCCACAATCTCACCCATCACGCCAGCTGAGGGAGAGGGCACTTCGACCGTCACCTTGTCAGTCTCCAGCTCACACAGCATCTCATCCACGGCGACCGCATCACCGGGCTTTTTGAACCATGTTGCAACAGTGGCTTCGGTGACCGACTCGCCAAGCGTGGGAACACGAACTTCAATCGTCATCGCTTATTTTCCTTCGAGGCTCAGCGCTTCGTTAACCAGCGCTTCTTGTTGGGCTTTGTGTTGGCTGGCCAAGCCCGTCGCGGGCGAGGCCGAGGTTGCGCGACCGACATAAGCCGGACGGGTATGTTTCGCGCCGATCCGGGAAAGAACCCATTCGATATTGGGTTCAATAAAGGTCCACGCACCTTGGTTCTTCGGCTCTTCCTGACACCAGACCATTTCGGCATTCTTGAACCGTTCAAGCTCGTTGATCAGAGAATGCGCCGGGAAGGGATAGAACTGTTCGATCCGCATCAGATAAATGTCGTCGATGCCGCGAGCATCGCGTTCCTCGAGCAGGTCGAAATAGACTTTACCGGAACACATCACCACGCGTTTGATCTTGTCATCCGCCACCAGTTTGGTGTCGGAATTGCCCTTCTGGGCATCATCCCACAATACCCGGTGGAAGCTGGATCCGGTTGTGAAATCCTCGGCGGTGCTGACTGCCAGCTTGTGGCGCAGCAGTGATTTCGGAGTCACCAGGATCAGCGGCTTGCGGAATGTCCGGTGCAGTTGGCGGCGCAGGATGTGGAAATAGTTCGCAGGCGTCGTGCAGTTCGCCACGATCCAGTTGTCCTGACCGCACATTTGCAGGAACCGCTCCAGCCTTGCCGACGAATGTTCGGGGCCTTGCCCTTCGAACCCGTGCGGCAGCAGACAGACCAGGCCGGACATCCGCAGCCATTTCGATTCACCCGAACTGATGAATTGGTCGAACATGATCTGCGCGCCGTTGGCGAAGTCCCCGAACTGGGCTTCCCAAAGGACCAACGCATTTGGTTCGGCCAGCGAGTATCCGTATTCGAAGCCGAGCACTGCATATTCGGACAGCATCGAGTCGATCACTTCGTAATGCGACTGACCTGCGCGAATGTTGTTCAGCGGGTAATACCGTTCTTCGGTTTCCTGATGAACGAATCCGGAATGGCGTTGGCTGAAGGTGCCGCGCGTGGCGTCCTGCCCTGCAAGGCGTACCGGGTAGCCCTCGGTCAGCAGGGATCCGAAGGCCAGCGCCTCACCAGTGGCCCAGTCAAAGCCTTTACCGGTTTCAAACATCTGTTTCTTGTGCTCAAGCAGACGACCAACCGTCTTGTGCATGGCAAATCCGCTTGGTGCGCGGGTAAGGGCATCGCCGATTTCGGCCATGGTTTCCGGCGTGATCGCCGTCTCGCCGCGCATGTATTCGTCTTTGTTCTTGTCAAGATGCGACCAGCGCCCATCCAGCCAATCGGCCTTGTTGGGTTTATAGTCCTTACCGGCCTCGAATTCGTCGTTCAGATGAGCCTGGAAGGCCGCCTTCATATCCTCGATCTCACCCTCGGGGATCAGGCCATCCTTGACCAGGCGTTCCGTGTACAAAGACAGCGTGGTCTTATGCGTCTTGATCTTCTTGTACATGATCGGGTTGGTGAACATGGGCTCGTCGCCCTCGTTGTGACCAAACCGGCGATAACAGAAGATATCCAGAACCACGTCCTTGTGGAACTTCTGGCGGAACTCGGTCGCCACCTTGGCTGCATGAACAACTGCCTCGGGGTCATCCCCGTTAACGTGGAAGATCGGCGCCTCGACCATCAGCGCGATATCCGTCGGATAAGGGCTGGAGCGTGAAAAATGCGGCGCGGTGGTAAAGCCGATCTGGTTGTTCACCACGATATGCATTGTCCCACCGGTGCGATGCCCGCGCAGACCGCTCAGGCCAAAGCCTTCGGCCACGACGCCCTGACCGGCAAAGGCTGCATCGCCGTGCAGCAGAATGGCCATGACCTTGGTGCGGTCCGTGTCGCCCAACTGATCCTGCTTGGCGCGGACCTTGCCCAGAACCACAGGGTTCACCGCCTCAAGATGCGACGGGTTCGCCGTCAGCGACAGGTGCACGCTGTTGCCGTCGAACTCGCGATCGCTTGAAGCACCGAGGTGGTATTTCACGTCGCCCGAACCATCCACGTCTTCGGGTTTGAAACTGCCGCCCTGGAATTCGTTGAAAATGGCGCGGTACGGTTTGCCCATCACGTTGGCCAGAATGTTCAGGCGCCCCCGGTGCGGCATCCCGATGACGATGTCGCTGAGGCCAAGCGCACCACCGCGCTTGATGATCTGCTCCATCGCAGGGATCAGCGCTTCACCGCCGTCCAGACCAAAGCGTTTGGTGCCCATGTATTTGACGTGCAGGAATTTCTCAAAACCCTCGGCTTCGACCATCTTGTTCAGGATCGCCTTGCGGCCTTCCTTGGTGAACGCGATTTCCTTGCCATACCCTTCGATCCGCTCTTTCAGCCAAGCGGCTTCTTCGGGGTTCGAGATATGCATGTATTGCAGCGCAAAAGTACCACAATAGGTTCGCTTCACTATCTCGACGATCTGCCGCATCGAGGCGACCTGAAGTCCCAGAACGTTGTCGATAAAGATCGGTCTATCCATATCGGCATCGGTGAAGCCGTAGGTTTTGGGGTCCAGTTCCGGATGATTGCTGGCCGCGCGCATGCCAAGGGGGTCAAGGTTGGCGGCCAGATGGCCCCGGATCCGATAGGCCCGGATCAGCATAAGCGCCCGCAGACTGTCCAGCACCGCGCGTTTGATCTGGTCATCGCTGACTTCGACACCTTTGTCGGCGGCCTTTTCCTTGATCTTCTTGCCTGCGGCCTTGGCGTCAATCTCGGCCCACTCGCCGGTCAACGCACCGGTCAGATCATCCGCTGGCATGGGCGGCCAGTCCGTGCGCGCCCACGAAGGCCCTTCGGCCTCACGCTGCACATCAGGCGCGGCGTCACCCATGGCCTTGAAGAACTCGACCCAGGCAGCGTCTACCGCACCGGGGTTCTTGGTGTACTGCGCATAAAGCTGTTCCAGATATTCGGCATTATGCCCCTGCATGAAGCTTGAGGCATGAAAGGCAGTATTGGGCGAGTGTTCGGTCATTGGGCTACCTCATGTGGGTTGGGACCGTATTGATTGGTGCCTGGTTGACTGGGGCGGGTCAGCCACCACAGCACCAGGAGGGGCGACACCACCAGAACGATAAGTGTCGGGATGACGATCAGCAATGTTGCGCGGGTAAACAAAATGTCGAGCGTTCCGCCATGCTGAAAACTCGAGGCGATCCCGATACCAAAGATCAGGACGGCAAAGGCCCCAAGGATCAGCAGGATCGGCAGCAGAGCGTACAGCCCACTGCGCCCGGTATCGTGCATCCGCCTCCACGCAACGGCCAGATGCGGGAAGAAGACGATCAGGCCGACGATGCTCTGCACCGGAGCCGAGGACGTTGCGGTGACAGATTTCACCTCATCGCTTTCGGTGATCGCGACCTGAGTGAAGAACTGCCAGTCGATGATCCCGGCGATGATGTTCCAGATCACGATGAACAGGAAAAAGAACCAGTACTCGGGCCGCGAGGCACGCCCCGAAAAGGTGAAGAACTTGGAGAAACAGGTGCGGATAGCGTCGGAGAAGGTCATTCTGAATTCCCCGATTGTTTTGAGGTAAATGTTGAATAAACCGAGGAAACATCAATTTCAGTTTCTGAAACAGCTGAAATGCGCTCTTTGTTCAAGATTGCTCCGTTCAGAATCCGTTTGAATCCGTTGTGTTCGGCAGATTGACCACGAAGATGGTAAACTGGAGGGAGCGTATGAGGATCTTGACCCGACACGCCGAGCAACCGTTCAAAAGTAACAGGAGAGTCTTCCTCTTTGAATGCAAGAACACAGCTTATCTGGCCGTAGGTCTCATGCTCCAAGCTGTCGATCCGCAAAACGCTGCCGGTTTTTTTTAGAACGAACCAACGGTCTTTTTTTTGTGAACCATCGACAATCTTTAAATTTCGCGCACCTCTTGCATTTTTGAGAGCCAACTCCCAAGTGGCGGCAATTCGGGCGTCCGCATAGTCGCTAAAACCAAGATGGTTGACGAGATATGTCGCTGCGTATGATCGAATCGCACGATCATCAAGCTCCTTAGGCACGTTAGGCGTCCAGCCGATCTGGATTAAACTATCGGTCAAAGCAGCTAGGTCGGTCGTCGACTGGCAAGCGGCAACGGTTTCAGATGCGACGTCCTTGTTTTTGGCAATTGCGCAGACGGGCGTGGCTGCCACAAGGGCAGCCACTAGGCCATACAGTAGTTTACGGCCTCGTCTCACAGCTTACCCAATCGCTTCCAGCACAGCCTCACCCAGCTGCGCCGGGCTTTCGGCAACGACGATACCGGCACTGCGCATGGCTTCGATCTTGTCCTCGGCGCCGCCTTTGCCACCGGCGACAATCGCGCCCGCGTGGCCCATGCGGCGGCCCGGAGGGGCTGTGCGGCCTGCGATGAAACCGGCGGTCGGCTTTTTGCGGCCCTTCTTGGCCTCATCCGCCAGGAACTGCGCGGCTTCTTCTTCGGCCGAGCCACCGATCTCACCGATCATGATGATCGACTCGGTCTCGTCATCGGCCAGGAACCATTCCAGCACGTCGATATGCTCAGTCCCTTTGATCGGGTCGCCGCCGATGCCCACACAGGTGGACTGGCCCAGACCCACATCGGTGGTTTGCTTGACGGCCTCATAGGTCAGGGTGCCGGAACGCGACACAACACCGACCGAGCCGCGCTTGTGGATATGGCCGGGCATGATGCCGATCTTGCAGGCGTCGGGCGTGATGACACCGGGGCAGTTCGGGCCGATCAGGCGGGATTTGCTGCCTTCCAGCGCGCGCTTCACCTTCATCATGTCCAGCACCGGGATGCCTTCGGTGATGCAGACGATCACCTCCATCTCGGCATCAATCGCTTCGAGGATCGAATCCGCAGCAAACGGCGGCGGCACATAGATCACGCTGGCATTGGCTTCGGTCACGTGCTTGGCCTCGTGGACCGAGTTGAACACGGGCAGGCCCAGATGCTCCATCCCGCCTTTGCCGGGGGTGACGCCGCCGACCATCTTGGTGCCATAGGCAATGGCCTGTTCGCTGTGGAATGTACCCTGCGAGCCGGTAAAGCCCTGACAGATCACTTTGGTGTTTTCGTCGATGAGGACTGCCATTTTGTCCCTTTCTCTAGGCGGTGTTGGATTGATTGGGTTCAGTCGCCGGCAGAACCTGCGGCGCATAGGTAATTTTCTCGAGCGTGGCACGTCCCAGGGCCAGGTTGGCCGTGGTACGCAGGCCGCTGCTGATTTCAGCGATGCCACGCCTTACTTTTTGCCGGATCAGAGGCCAGCCTGTTGGCCGCGCGCGCGGTGCACCCATATTGTATTCGCCGGGCGCTTCGTTGCCCTGTTCGACCATGGCCGGGATCACCTGATAGATGTTGATCTGACGCGCCGCCGGCGAGGCGGACGGGTTGAACAACAAACCATCCAGCGTGATGTCAAAGGGTTTCTGGGCCAGAAAGTGCCGGGCCGCTTCGCGTGTCAGCGCATAAGCTGCACCACCGGGATGGCGCGAGCGCATCAGGCGCAGTTCCCGCCCCAAATGGGACAACCGCTTGCGTCCAAGTGCCACGTAAAGCTTCGTGCTGCGCCAGCGTTCGAACCGGACGATATCGGCATCTGCGGGCCACCATGACGCATCATTCAACCAGTCGGCCAATTCCGGTGTCAGAAACACATCATCTTCGAGGATCAAGGCCTGTTCCGCGCCCGAGGCGATCAGCGCCTCCCATGCTTTGGCATGGCTGAGGGTGCAAGCCATGTCCTTGGTATGGAAATAGCCCCACGGCCCCTCGGCCTTGCATTCGCGCAGGAAATCCTCACGGGTGGCGGCATCGCAGTCAACAGCGTTGACGCGCGTCGCCGACAGGCCTGCCTTTTGCAGCTCCTGCTCCATCAAACGCGCCCGCCCTGTGGCGCGTTCCAAGCCTATGAGGAAGATTGGGATGGTCATCAGATCGATTGCTTCTTTCAGCCTTGCGCGGCAATGTTTTTCAGCTTGGTTTTAACCGCGATGGGGCGGGCCCGAGGCCAGCCCCACTTGAACAAGCTTAACCCTTAACCGCCTTCACGATCTTTTCGGCGCCGTCCTTCAGGTTGTCCGCCGCGATCACGTCCAGGCCAGAGGTGTTGATGATCTCTTTGCCCTTCTCGACATTCGTACCTTCCAGACGCACAACCAGGGGAACCTTCAGGCCGACCTCTTTCACCGCGGCGACAACGCCCTCGGCGATCACGTCACAGCGCATGATGCCGCCGAAGATGTTGACCAGAATGCCTTTGACCTGCGGGTCCGAGGTGATGATCTTGAACGCCTCGGTGACCTTCTCTTTGGTGGCGCCGCCACCCACGTCGAGGAAGTTGGCAGGCTCAGCCCCGTACAGCTTGATGATGTCCATCGTCGCCATCGCCAGACCGGCACCGTTGACCATGCAGCCGATCTCACCATCCAGTGCGATGTAGTTCAGGTCGTACTTGGAGGCTTCCAGTTCCTTGGGGTCTTCCTCGGTCGTGTCGCGCAGTTCGGCGATGTCCGGGTGGCGGTAGACCGCGTTGCCGTCAAAGCCGACCTTGGCGTCCAGCACCTTGAGATCGCCGCTGTCGGAAACGATCAGCGGGTTGATTTCCAGCATCTCCATGTCCTTCTCGACGAAGGCTTGATAGAGCTGACCCATCAGTTTGACGCATTGCTTGACTTGCGGGCCT
Source organism: Ruegeria sp. HKCCSP346 (assembly GCF_017872595.1). NCBI lineage: Bacteria > Pseudomonadati > Pseudomonadota > Alphaproteobacteria > Rhodobacterales > Roseobacteraceae > Ruegeria > Ruegeria sp. HKCCSP346. The sequence continues at coordinate 187,137 of NZ_JAEDOT010000004.1, read as the reverse complement.
TCCAGACCCAGCGAGAAGGCGATGCGGCGACCGTGATACGGCATGTAACCGGTGGCCGGATCGACCGAGAAGGACAGGATTTTCTCGGGCGTCGCTGCGGCCACTTCTTCGATGTCCATGCCGCCCTCGGTCGAACAGACGAAGGAAATGCGGCTGGTCTGGCGGTCCACCAGCAGGGCCAGGTACAGTTCACGCTCGATGCCCGAGCCTGCTTCGATATAGATGCGGTTGACCTGCTTGCCTGCCGGACCGGTCTGATGCGTGACCAGTGTACGGCCCAGCATCTTTTTGGCTTCTTCAGCGGCTTCTTCAACCGATTTGGTCAGACGAACACCGCCTTTTTCACCGGCGTCGGCCTCTTTGAACGAACCCTTGCCGCGACCACCTGCGTGGATCTGTGCTTTGACAACCCAAAGCGGGCCGTCCAGCTCACCTGCTGCGGTTTTGGCTTCTTCGGCGCGCAACACGGCGCGACCATCGGACACCGGTGCGCCATAGCTGCGAAGGAGGGCTTTGGCCTGATATTCGTGAATGTTCATCGAAACTGTCCCGTCTGACTGCGTTTAATCGTTATAGGGGTGTCTAGCGGGCAAGTTTAAAGGGTTTTTTGATGCTCGATGGGTTTTTAGCGAAGATTTTCAACATTTGTGATCACGGGTTTTTAGGGTGTGATCACAAAATTTCTGATGCGGCAAAACGATTCGAAAAAACTGCGCCGCGTCAGAAAATCACATTCGAAAAAAGGGATTTGCGGCGTTTGCGCCAACATTTGCGACCGGGACATGCGCGGACCAAAAGAAAACCGGCCCTGAAACGGGCCGGTCTGTTATTCGGACTTCAGAGCTGTTTTACGCCAGCGAGCTGTCGATGCCCTTGCACGCGTCGATCAGACCCTTCACGGCGTTCACCGAGTTGTCGAACCCTGCCTGCTCGTCTTCGTTCAGCTTGATGTCAACGATACGCTCGACGCCGCCTGCGCCGATCACGGTCGGAACACCGACATAGAGCCCGTCTACACCCAGTTCGCCGTTGCAGTAGGCCGCGCATGGCAGAACGCGCTTCTGGTCTTTCAGATAGGCTTCGGCCATTTCGATCGCCGACGTTGCAGGCGCGTAGTAGGCCGAACCGGTTTTCAGCAGGCCAACGATTTCGGCGCCGCCGTCACGGGTGCGCTGCACGATGGCGTCCAGTTTCTCTTGCGTGGTCCAGCCCATCTCGACCAGATCAGGCAGCGGAATACCGGCAACGGTCGAGTAACGGACCGACGGCACCATGGTATCGCCGTGGCCGCCCAAAACGAAGGCGGTGACGTCGCGCATCGAGACGTTGAACTCTTCCGACAGGAAATGTGCAAAGCGCGCCGAGTCAAGCACCCCTGCCATGCCGCAGACCTTGTTGTGCGGCAGGCCCGAGAATTCGCGCAAAGCCCAGACCATCGCGTCCAGCGGGTTGGTGATGCAGATCACGAACGCATCGGGTGCGTGGGCTGCGATGCCTTCACCGACCGACTTCATGACTTTCAGGTTGATGCCCAGCAGATCATCGCGGCTCATGCCCGGTTTGCGGGCCACGCCTGCGGTCACGATGCACACATCCGCGCCAGCGATATCGGCATAGTCGCTGGTGCCTTTCATCGAGGCGTCGAACCCTTCCGAAGGGCCGGATTCAGCGATGTCGAGCGCCTTGCCCTGAGGCAGCCCGTCTGCGATGTCAAACAGGACAACGTCACCCAGTTCTTTGACAGCTGCGAGATGTGCGAGCGTGCCACCGATGTTCCCCGCGCCGATCAGCGCAATCTTGGGTCTGGCCATTTGGAATTTCTCCATATCCGGTCGGTATTGAAATCGCGGTCGTGCTAGTCGTTAAAACGTCAATAGGCAAGAGTTCTGCGACGTGGCATACAACCGCATACTGTTTGCAGGCCCCGCTTTGATTGCGCTAAACGGCCTTTGAGACAAGCCAAAACCGGGACTGTCACATGTTCGAATTGAACTTGATGTTTTTTGCCGTGGCGATCCCTGCCGTGATCTTTGCCGGTATTTCAAAGGGCGGTTTCGGTTCCGGCGTGGCATTTGCCTCGTCGTCGATTCTGGCCTTGATCCTGACGCCCGGGCAGGCTTTGGCCTTGATGCTGCCAATCTTGATGGTGATCGACGTGGCCACGTTGGGTCCCTATTGGAGGCGGTGGAGCTGGCCGGATTCCCGTCTGCTGATCCTTGGCGCGCTGCCCGGTGTGGCGGTGGGTGCGTGGCTTTACCGTGCAACGGATGATGATCTGTTGCGTCTGCTGATCGGTGGCATCTCGGTCGGGTTCGTAATCTGGCACATCGCGCAGTCGAAAGGGTGGGTGCGCGGGTTTGCCAGGCGATTGCCGCCGTCTTCCGGTTTGTTTGCCGGGCTGGTCGCGGGTTTCACAAGTTTCGTCAGCCATGCCGGCGGTCCTCCGGCAGCGGTCTATCTTTTGTCGCAACGCCTGACGAAAACCGAATTTCAAGCCAGTACGGTACTGGTTTTCTGGGTGATCAATATCGCGAAATTCATACCCTATGCGTATCTGGGTATGTTCACATGGCAGACGTTATGGGCGGATTTGCTGCTGACACCCTTTGCGATCCTGGGGGCATGGCTGGGCGTCCGGGCACATTTCATGTTGTCCGAACGCCTGTTCTTCGGGCTTGCCTATGTGCTGTTGACGCTCACCGGCAGCAAGCTGATCTGGGACGCGCTTACCTGATCAGGCATTGGGTGGCAGCGCCTCGACCACCTCTTCAAAAGCCTGACCCGAAGCCACAAAGCAGGTTATCCCGTTTGGCAAAGTCACCGTGATCGTCCAACTGCCGGTTTCGTCCGAGGCAAAAAGCTCCATGACGGCGCCTTTCCGGGCCAGTCCCAAACCCCTGCGCGTTTCGCCATAGGCCTCGTGCAACCGTTCCAGCACAGCCTCTCTGGGCGCACAGTTTTGACCCTGAGCGTGCACATGTTGCGCGGCCAGGACCATGATCCCAAGCCCCATCGTCATCTTGAACACCGTCTTTTGCATGCCGCACCCTTTTTGATTCCAACTGCCGATCAGGGTGCGTGGCAAGGGACGAAATCCGGTTAAGGGAACGCACGTTGCGTCGGGTTTGCTGCGGTGCGGCGATTTTGTGCTTGAACTTTCCTGCAAAAAATGTCCCATTCCGCGCAACTTTATTTCAATGGGAGTGGTCCATGGATCCTCGTCTGCGCCCCTATCGTTCGGTTCTCTACATTCCTGGTTCGAGGGACCGGGCCCTGGACAAGGCCCGATCTTTGCCTGTGGATGCGATCATCTTCGACCTGGAAGATGCAGTTGCAGCGGACGAAAAAGAAAACGCTCGCGAAACGCTGAAAGGGGCCTTGGCCGCTGGGGGCTATGGTGCGCGGGTCAAGATCGTCCGGATCAATGGGCTGGACACCGAATGGGGGCGTGCCGATGCCGAGGCGGTGCGCGACATGGATGCCGATGTAGTCCTGTTGCCCAAGGTGAATTCGGCGGCTGACGTGGATGCTCTGGCGGCGATCACCGGAGAATTGCCGATTTGGGCCATGATGGAAACGCCGCGCGGAATGCTGAACGCTGCCGAGATCGCCGCGCATCCGCTGATGGCCGGATTCGTGATGGGCACAAACGATCTGGCCAAAGAGCTGCAAACCCGCTTTCGCCCCGATCGCCTGCCGATGATGACTTCGCTGGGTCTGTGCCTGTTGGCCGCCAAGGCCGAAGGGCTGATCATCATTGATGGCGTTTACAACGCTTTCAAGGATGCCGAGGGTCTGGCCGCCGAGTGTGCGCAGGGCCGCGACATGGGCTTTGATGGCAAAACACTGATCCATCCGGCCCAGGTCGATGTGGCCAACACGGCCTTCGCACCATCGGATGACGAGATCGATCTGGCCCGCCGCCAAATTTCGGCATTCGAAGAGACCGAAGCGCAAGGGCAGGGTGTTGCCGTCGTGGATGGCAAGATCGTTGAAAACCTGCACGTTGCAACGGCCCGTGAAATTCTGGCAAAAGCAGAGGCGATTTCAGCTTTGCAAGCGGGGTAAGCCAGCATGGGCTTTGTTCTTCTGATCTTGGGCGTGGCACTGTGGTGGGCCGCGCATCTGTTCAAACGTGTGGCGCCTGAACGCCGTGCCGCGATGGGCGACGGGGGCAAGGGTGCAGTAGCCCTGGCGCTGGTAGCGTCGATCCTGCTGATGGTGTTCGGCTATCGCATGACCGACTTCATTTATGTCTGGGCGCCGCCGACCTTCCTGATTCACGTCAATAATCTGTTGGTTCTGATCGCGATCTTCATGATGAGCCCCGCGGGCACCAAAGGCCGGGTGCTGAACAAGTTTCGCCATCCGATGCTGGGTGGTTTCAAGCTGTGGGCCTTTGCGCATTTGCTGGTGAACGGAGATCTGGCCTCGATCATCCTGTTCGGCGGTCTTCTGGCATGGGCCGTGGTCGAAGTTGTTGTGATCAACAAGACCGAACCCGACTGGACGCCCAGTGAGCCGGGAACCTATGGCAAGGATGCCATGTTCTTTGTGGCGTCGATCGTGCTGCTGGGGATTATCGGATATATCCACGGCCTGGTCGGTCCGTCTCCGTTTGGCTCATGAGGACCTGACCCCATGGCGAAACTCTATCGTTTGTTGACCGAAGAAGACACGTCAGCCTTCTGCCACAAAGTGTCAGATGCGCTGGCGAAGGGATGGGAGCTGTACGGCGACCCGTCCTATGCCTTTGACTCAGCTAACAATGTAATGCGGTGTGCGCAGGCTGTGACCAAAGAGGTCGACGCCGACTATTCCCCCGACATGAAACTGGGACAGCAGTAATGGTAAAAACAAATCCGGGCCGATTCTTCGAGGATTATTCTGTAGGGCAGGTGTTGCATCACGCCGTGCCGCGCACAGTGACCGAGGGCGAACGCGGTTTGTATCACGCGCTTTATCCCGCGCGTCACGCGCTGTATTCTTCGGACGAATTTGCCCGGGATTGCGGTTTGCCGGAAAGTCCGCTTGATGATCTGGCGGCGTTTCATCTGGTGTTCGGCAAAACGGTTCCGGATGTCTCGTTGAACGCGGTTGCCAATCTTGGCTATGGTGAAGGCCGCTGGCTGAAACCCGTCTATGCCGGTGATACCCTGCGATCTGTGTCCGAGGTGATTGGCGTCAAACAGAATTCCAACGGGAAAACAGGTGTCGTCTGGGTCCGCACCCGTGGATTGAACCAATTGGACGAAGTCGTCATCGAATATGTCCGTTGGGTGATGGTGCGCAAGGCAGACGTGAATGCACCAGCGCCCGAAACGGTTGTTCCCGAATTGAAGAAGGCCTTGACGCCCCAGGATCTGATCGTGCCCGAAGGTCTGGATTTCTCGAATTACGATTTCGCTTTGGCCGGTGAAGCGCATCGTTGGGGCGATTATGAAATCGGAGAGAAAATCGACCACGTGGACGGCGTCACCGTGGAAGAGGCCGAACACATGCTGGCCACGCGATTGTGGCAGAACACCGCCAAGGTGCATTTCGACCTGACGTTCCGCCCGGAAGGCAGGTTGATCTATGGCGGGCACGTGATCTCGATGGCGCGGACATTGTCGTTCAATGGGCTTGCGAACGCGCAGATGATTGTCGGCCTGAATGGCGGCGCGCATGCCAACCCATGCTTCGCGGGCGACACGATCAAGGCCTGGTCCGAAGTTCTGGATAAGGCGGAAACCGGTGTTCCCGGCGTGGGTGCGATCCGCCTGCGTCTGGTGGCGACAAAGGGTGGTGATCCGTTCGTGTTGAAGAATGACGAGGGCCGGTATTTGCCGGATGTGCTTCTGGATCTCGATTATTGGGCGCTCATGCCGCAATAGGCCTGCTGACGGTAATGTGAGCCATTTGCGTGCAAGCCGTGTTAGGCTTGCACCATGCATATTCTGCGCGCGATATTGACCAGCGTTTGTCTGGCGCCGGCGGCTCAGGCCTGCGATCTGGCGCTGGCCCTGGCGGTTGATGTTTCCGGCTCGGTCGACGCCAGCGAGTTTCGTATCCAGATGGACGGGTTGGCCGCTGGTCTGCGCGACCCGATCGTGTCCGAGGCATTGGTTCGTGGTCAGGCTCAGTTGATGCTGGTGCAATGGACCGGGTCGTCGCGCCAGCAGGTCACGATCCCCTGGGCTCGAGTCGACAGTTTCGCGGCGCTGGATCGTTTTGCCGATCAGGTTGCCGAAGATCCACGCATCTGGCGGAACTTCTCGACCGCGATTGGCGAGGCGCTGCACACGACGCTGGACGCGTTTGAGTCCGTATCCGATTGCAAGCGGAGACTGATCGATCTGTCTGGGGACGGCGTATCCAATGAAGGCGTCGAACCGACGCAAGTTCACGCGGCTTTGCGGGACCGAGGCATTGTCGTCAATGCGTTGGCCATCGAAGAAAGTGAACCGGACCTGACGGCCTATTTCTTTGAGAATGTCATCGTGGGCGAAGGCGCTTTTGTCGTTTCGGCCTCGGGCTTCGCGGACTACCCGGAGCGAATTCGCAAGAAACTGCTGCGCGAAGTGACGCAGCAAACAGCGGGCCTGAAATGACAGTCAGGAGATTCGTGATCACATGCCTTTGGTCTTGAAATCGCTAACATTGATGAAGGGGAATGTTAAATGTGATCACGACAATATTTTGTGTGATCACATACTTGAATAATCCGTCAAATTGCGCCGAATTTAGTGGCTTTTGCACCCGCAGCACGTGACAGTGTCGCAAAAAACAGTAAAACGTTCGGTAGCCAACCGAAAAGGAGCCGCCATGGCCGATGTAAATCGGGGCAACCGCCCACTTTCGCCGCACCTGTCGATCTATCGTCCACAGCTGACGTCGGTCACATCCATTCTGACACGCATCACCGGAAACGCGCTACTGCTGGCGGCGCTGCTGATCGTCTGGTGGTTTCTGGCCGCAGCAACGTCGCCCGAGGCCTTCGCCGTTGCGAACGGAGTGATTACTTCGGTGCTTGGCGATCTGGTGATGGCTCTGTCCGTATGGGGTCTTTGGTATCACACGCTGGCCGGTGTACGGCACCTGATCTGGGACAATGCGATTGGGCTGGACCTTCCCACAGCGACAAAGCTGGGCTGGGCCGTTGTCATCGGATCGGTCGTGCTGACCCTTCTGACCCTTGTCATCGTCGCGTGATTGGAGGCCTGACATGCGTTATCTGACCGACCGCAAACGCGCCGCTGGCCTTGGCTCGGCGAAATCAGGCACCGCCCATTTCTGGGCGATGAAAGTCAGCTCGGTGGCTCTGCTGATCCTTGTGCCTTTGTTTGTCTTCACCTTCGGCCCGGTTCTGGGTCAGCCGTTTGACGTGGTGCTCGAGTATTATTCGCGGCCCTTCCCGGCCATCGTGGCAGCACTGACGCTGGCGGTTGGCTTCAAACACTTCGCAGACGGTGCGCAGGTGATGCTTGAGGACTATGTTCACGGCACGCTTGAAAAGGTCCTGATCATTCTGGTGACCTGCCTTTCCTACGGTGCGGCTGCGGCCGGCATCTTCGCCATCGCGCGCATTGCCCTCTAATTCCCGGAGCTGAAAGAAATGGCTGCATACGAATACGAAACGCATGAATATGACGTGGTCGTTGTCGGCGCCGGTGGGGCCGGTCTGCGGGCGACATTGGGTATGGCGGAACAAGGCCTGCGCACGGCCTGCGTGACCAAGGTTTTCCCAACCCGTTCGCATACTGTGGCGGCTCAGGGCGGTATCGCCGCGTCGCTGTCGAATATGGGTCCCGATCATTGGCAATGGCACATGTACGATACCGTCAAGGGCTCGGACTGGTTGGGCGACACCGACGCGATGGAGTACCTTGCCCGCGAGGCGCCAAAGGCGGTCTACGAGCTGGAGCACTATGGCGTTCCGTTCAGCCGTACGGAAGAGGGCAAGATCTATCAGCGCCCCTTCGGTGGACACACCACTGAATTCGGAGAAGGTCCTGCGGTACAACGCACCTGTGCAGCCGCCGACCGGACCGGCCACGCGATTCTGCATACACTGTATGGGCAGTCGTTGAAGAACAACGCCGAGTTCTACATCGAATATTTCGCCATTGACCTGGTCATGTCCGAAGACGGTCAATGTCAGGGTGTCGTCTGCTGGAAGCTGGACGATGGCACCATGCATGTCTTCAACGCCAAGATGGTGGTATTGGCGACCGGCGGCTATGGCCGTGCCTATTTCAGCGCCACCTCGGCCCATACCTGCACCGGCGATGGCGGCGGCATGGTGGCCCGTGCCGGGCTGGCCTTGCAGGATATGGAATTCGTTCAGTTCCACCCTACCGGCATCTACGGTTCGGGCTGTCTGATCACCGAAGGCGCGCGCGGCGAAGGCGGGTACCTGACAAACTCGGAAGGTGAACGGTTCATGGAGCGCTATGCGCCCCAGTACAAGGACCTCGCACCACGCGATTACGTTTCGCGCTCGATGACCATGGAAATCCGCGAGGGACGTGGCGTAGGGGCCGAAGGGGATCACATTCACCTGAACCTCAGCCACTTGCCTGCCGAAGCTCTGGCGGAGCGCCTGCCCGGTATCTCGGAAAGCGCCAAGATTTTTGCGGGTGTGGATGTCACGAAGGAACCGATCCCGGTTCTGCCCACCGTGCATTACAACATGGGCGGTATCCCCACGAACTATTGGGGTGAGGTTCTGAACCCAACTGCCGAGGATCCGACTGCGGTCGTTCCCGGTTTGATGGCCGTTGGCGAAGCCGGGTGTGCCTCGGTCCACGGTGCGAACCGACTGGGGTCGAACTCGCTGATTGACCTTGTGGTCTTTGGCCGGGCGGCGGCGATCCGGGCTGGCAAGGTTGTCGACGCCGAATCCCCCAACCCGGTTCTGAACCAGGCGTCGGTCGACAAGGCGTTTGACCGTTTTGATGCGGTGCGTAACGCCAGCGGTTCAATCCCAACCGCCGATCTTCGGCTTGAGATGCAAAAGACCATGCAGGCGGATGCGGCCGTGTTCCGAACCGCCAAGACCATGGCCGAAGGCGTCGAGAAGATGACGGCGATTGCCGCAAAGATGGACGACCTGAAGGTCACAGACCGTTCGTTGGTCTGGAACAGCGATCTGATGGAAACCCTTGAACTGACCAACCTGATGCCAAACGCGCTTGCCACCATCGTCGGCGCCGAGGCCCGCAAGGAATCCCGAGGGGCCCACGCGCATGAGGACTTCAGCGAGCGAGATGACGAAAACTGGCGTGTTCACACGGTCAGCCGGGTCGAGGGCAACAAGGTTGAGCTCAGCTATCGTCCGGTCATCGTTGATCCGCTGACGACCGAGAACCAAGGCGGTATCAGCTTGCAGAAAATCGCGCCCAAAGCGCGGACGTTCTAAGGGTTGGTCAGGAACAGGGGCGAGATGGCTGAGTTTTCTTCGACCGATTATTGGCAACGCCGATATGAGCGCGGCAAGACCTCGGGAGCGGGGTCTTACGGGCGTCTTGCTGTCTACAAAGCGAATTTCATCAACACGATGGTCGAGATGGAAGGCGTGGACTCGGTTGTAGAATTGGGATCGGGCGACGGAAATCAGGCGCAATTGTTTGATATCCCGAATTATACCGGTCTAGATGTCTCGGACCTCTGCGTTCGGCGCTGCAACGAAGTTTTTCGATCCCGCCCCAATTGGGTGTTCAAAAACGCCGATTCCGAGGTTGAGCCGCATGACGTTTCTCTTTCGCTGGATGTCATTTATCATCTGACCGAAGACAGCGTTTTCGAAAACTACATGCGGCGGTTGTTCGGACTGGCAAAGCGTTTTGTCGTTATCTATTCGTCTGATTTTGACCAGAACCCTTCCAACCAGCATGTGCGCCATCGCCCGTATTCCCTGTGGGTTGAAGAATTCATGCCCGGCTGGCAGCTCTATTGTGAAGAAGAGAACCCGTTTGCCGTCAAAGGGCATGCGCATGCCTCAAAGAACAGCTTTGCCGCGTTCAAAGTGTTCGAGCGGAGTTGAACGTGTGACTGGCGCAAGCACCATATCAACCCGGGAAGCCAAACAAGCCGCTTTTGATCATGTCACATGCCGGAGGGGCGTGCAAAAAAGCGCAAGTCATGGTGAAATCCCAGGCGTGCCAAGGCGTATGCTTTGCTGGTGCCCGCAATGACGGTCGAGAAACTCAAATCCGGGCAAAGCGATCCCAAGATCATCCTGATCGGCTTGAACCGCTGTGCGACGACCTCGTTTCACAAGCTGTTTCAGAACAGCGGGATTCCTTCGGTGCATTGGGAAGATGAACAGGGTCTAAACCTTGCACATCGGATGGTAACCAATATTGCCATGGGGCGCAGACCGCTGGATGGGTTTGGTGCCGTCCGGGCCTTCACCGATATCGCCTTTGTCAATTCGCGCTTCATGCTGGACGGCGCGCGGTTCTTTCGAGAGCTGCACGCGGCTTACCCCGACGCCTTTTTCTTGCTGAACACGCGCAATCGCGATGACTGGATCGCATCACGTGCCAACCATTCCGGCGGTAGGTACCTAGAGCGATGCTGCAAGGCCAATGGACAGACGGCCGACGAGGTAAAACGGGGCTGGGCGCATATGTATGACGTGCACCATTCCGAGGTCGAAGCTTTCTTTGACGACAACCCGCGCTTTCTGCGCTTTGATATCGACCGGGACGATCCGCAAAGCCTTGCGGATTGGCTTTCGCCGGATTTCGACGTGAACATCGCCCATTGGGGGCATTATAACCGAGGGGCGTCTGAATGCGCCCGGACAGGCTGAAAGGCGGCCTTGTGCTGAATGGAGAATTGACATGGTTCAACTGACCCTGCCCAAGAATTCCCGGATTACCACCGGCAAGACCTGGCCAAAGCCGGACGGCGCCACGAACGTGCGCAAGTTCCAAATCTATCGTTGGAACCCCGATGACGGGCAGAACCCGCGTGTCGACACCTATTTCGTTGATATGGATACGTGCGGTCCGATGGTACTGGACGCGCTGATCAAGATCAAAAACGAGATCGATCCGACGTTGACGTTCCGCCGGTCTTGCCGCGAAGGCATCTGTGGATCTTGCGCGATGAACATCGACGGGATCAACACGCTGGCCTGTATCTATGGCATGGATGAGATCAAGGGCGATGTGAAAATCTATCCGCTGCCGCATATGCCGGTGGTCAAGGACCTGATCCCTGATCTGACTCATTTCTATGCCCAGCATGCGTCCATCATGCCGTGGCTGGAAACCAAGACCAATCGCCCTGCGAAGGAATGGAAACAATCCATCGAAGATCGCAAGAAGCTGGATGGTCTTTATGAATGCGTGATGTGCGCCAGCTGCTCGACCTCATGCCCCAGCTACTGGTGGAATGGTGATCGCTATCTTGGCCCCGCGGCCTTGCTGCATGCCTATCGCTGGATCATCGACAGCCGGGATGAAGCCACTGGTGAGCGTCTGGATGAACTGGAAGATCCGTTCAAGCTCTACCGCTGTCACACCATCATGAACTGCGCCAAGACCTGTCCGAAAGGTCTGAACCCGGCCAAGGCGATTGCCGAGATCAAGAAGATGATGGTCGAGCGCGCGGTCTAAACACAGGCCCGATTTGCGATTTTCGCATGTCCATCTTGCAAAAATAGGCGATGCAGCCCCGGCTGCATTGCCTTATTTTTTTGGCAGGGAGGAGTGATGAGCTTTAGTCAGGATCACTCCAATGAGCAAAGACACATCCAAACGGAAAAGCGACGCCCAAGACGCGCTGGAACTGCTTGAACAGGCATGGGCCTATTACACGCCCGAACCTGCGAAGGCTGACAAGGAACCAGAGCTTTTCGAATACGCAAACGCAGCCTGATACAGGCTGCAAGGCTTGCAAACTGACGGTTTATCGGCAAAGCAGAGGGATGCCTGTTCTTCTGCTTCTTCTGGCGGCCGGCGTGTTTGCCTATTTCCTCTGGCGCTCGCGCCATTCCGGGCTGACACGTGATTGCAGGTGGCGGCAGGACAAGAGCCACGGCATCTGGCGGTGCAGCTTCTGCGGTGCCGAAATCACTGCACTGGACCAACCTTTGCAGTGTTTGAAGGCGCGTGACCCCTGAAAGATAGGGCTTTCCGAGGGTTGAATAATGCGCCACTCTGCCCGGCATGACCGTTTCAGAAAACACTCTCCACCCGCCTGAAGATTCCGAAGCCCGTCGCGCGGTTTCCCCTGTCATCTGTTACCCGAACGAGGCATTGCCGCGACCGGATGTGACTTGGATGAAGTCCCTTCGCGAACGCGCAAGCAAAACGGGCGAAGTGCTGGTGCCGCCACGTGATGCACGTTGTTTTGAAGTGCCTGCCGGCCATTTCTTTCGCATCACTTCCGTCGAGGGGCCGCAGGTTGGCGATCTGAACCTCTGGAACCGAAACGACCTGTCGGAACGCTTCTATTCCGGAAAAACCCGGGCGCTGCATGGCACGCATCTGACCACCGGAGAGCGGATGTGGTCCAGTTTTCCTCATCTGCGCCCGATGGCCACGATTATTGCGGATACGCTGGAGTGGTACGGGATCGATTCCTATGGGGGGTCGGTTCATGACGTCATCGGCACGCGATGCGATCCGTATACGGGCAACCTTTTGTCCGGTACGCAATACCATCATTGTTGCCACTCCAACCTGACCCGCGCGCTTGCGGATCACCTCAATATTCCGCTGACCGAAGCCGAACCAGCGGTGCACGACGTACTGAACGTCTTCATGTGTACCGGTTTCACCCGCGACACGGGTCAGTACTTCATGAAAGCCTCACCCGTGCGGCCCGGGGATTTTCTGGAATTCTTTGCCGAGATTGATTTGCTGGGCAACCTCAGCGCCTGTCCGGGCGGGGATTGTTCCTCGGAACATTCCTCGGACACGGCTGCATGCCACCCCTTGCTGGTCGAGGTATTCGCTCCTGCCAGTGGTGATTTGAAGGGGTGGGACAGCCCTGCGAGCAATGGTTATGATCGCTCGCACGGGCGTTAGCAAAGGCAGGCACCCGTTTCCTCGTGCCTGCCCACCATCAGCTGTTGGGGAACGCAGCCTGAAGCGCGATTTCCACCATTTCACCAAAGCTGCTTTCACGTTCTGACGATGGCAGGGCCTCTCCGGTCAACAGGTGGTCGGAAACAGTGAGAACGGCCAAGGCGCGGCATTTGTGGCGCGCCGCCAGGATATAGAGTTCGGCCGCTTCCATCTCGACCCCCAGAATGCCGTGACGCACCATCTGTTCATTGAGATCTGGACGTTCGTCATAAAAGACATCTGACGAGTAAATTCCACCAACATGGGTCGGCGTTCCCTTGGCGGCAGCCGCTGTGGCGGCAGCTTGCAGAAGCCCCCAATCGGCGCAGGGCGCAAAGTTGAGCTCTTTCATGATGCCGCGCGACGGCGTGCTCAGCGTGGTTGATGTCATGGCCAGAATAACGTCACGAATTTTGACGCTGTCCTGCATCCCCCCGCAGGATCCGATGCGGATCAGGGTTTTCGCATCGTAATCGCGGATCAACTCGTTTACATAAATGGAAAGGGACGGCATTCCCATGCCGCTTCCCTGAATTGTTACGGGGTTTCCCTTCCAGTTTCCGGTAAAGCCAAGCATTCCCCGAACGTTATTGACCTGTTTGACATCATCCAAAAACGTCTCGGCCGCCCATTTCGCCCGGTAGGGATCACCGGGCAATAGAACGGTTTCAGCTATTTCGCCTTCTTCGGCGCCAATATGAATTGTCATTTTCCAAATCGCTCAGATTAGATTTCCAGATCAGAAATATCCGCGCCTGCCGTCAGCGCGTCATGCACCCATTGAGGTTTGCGGCCGCGACCGGTCCAGGTTTGATCGGGATTCTCCGGATTACGGTATTTAGCCTTTGTTTTTGTTGGCTTAACACTGCGCGACGTTTCTTCGGACAGTTCAGACAAAGAGAAGCCGAATTCTGCCGCAGCCTTTTCTGCAGCTTTCAAAGCCTCCTGACGTTCGCGTTTTTCTGCCCTGACCAAAGCTTTTTCAATGTCATTGCGCAAAGCCAAAAGGTCTTTGCGCGACATATTCTCAAGATTGATCCCCATCATTCTTCTCCATCAGATAATAACTACGGTGCACATGAGCGCGCACCGTAATTCCAATTATCAGCGTATTCCATCCCGAATTTTTCAGAGACGGAAACAGGAGAAAAAGTGCCTTGCAGCTAATTTACTCTGCGGCGAGGTTCCGAGGATCCGCCAGAGTAACAATATCGCCCATTATCGAATTGAGTTCGAAGTTTTTCGGGGTGTAGACCTTGGCCACACCCATGGTTTTCAGTTTTTCGGCATCTTCGTCCGGAATAATGCCGCCCACCACTACTGGGATATGAGATAACCCTGCCTGCCGCAGACGTTCCATGACGTCTTTGACCAGTGGAAGGTGGCTGCCGGACAGGATCGACAGTCCAATGACATGCGCGTCATCTTCGCGGGCGGCCGCAACGATTTCTTCGGGTGTCAGGCGAATGCCCTCATAGCTGATGTCCATACCGCAATCGCGGGCACGGAAGGCGATCTGTTCGGCACCGTTGGAATGGCCGTCCAGCCCGGGTTTGCCTACAAGGAACTTCAGACGCCGGCCCAGCTTGTCGCTGACGGCATCAACGGCGGCACGCAGGTCGTCCAGCCCTTCGGTCTTGTTCGAAACAGACCCCGAAACACCAGTTGGGCCGCGATAGGTTCCATAGACTTTGCGCATTTCTTCGGCCCATTCGCCCGTTGTCGCGCCGGCCTTTGCGGCGGCAACGGACGGTTCCATGATGTTTGCCCCGGTCTGTGCCGCTTCACGCAGCGCGGCCAGGGCAGCGGTTACGGCCGCTTCGTCCCGTTCTGCGCGCCACGTGTTCAGGCGGTCGATCTGTTCTTGTTCCACGGCAGGATCAACAACCATGATGCCACCGTCTTCGGTTTGCAGGGGTGATGCCTCGCCTTCGATCCATTTGTTCACACCAACAACAACGGTTTCATTGCGTTCGATCCGGTTCAGGCGTTCAGCGTTGGAATCCACCAGTCGGGACTTCATGTATTCGATCGAAGCGACCGCGCCGCCCATCGAATCCAGGTTGGCCAGTTCGGCCCGCGCGCCTTCTTTCAACTCTTTCACCTTGGCATCGACAGCGGGGTTGCCATCGAACAGGTCATCGTATTCCAGGAGATCGGTTTCGTAGGCCAGGATCTGCTGCATCCGCATCGACCACTGCTGGTCCCACGGGCGCGGCAGACCCAGCGCCTCGTTCCAGGCGGGCAACTGCACCGCTCGGGCGCGGGCATTCTTCGACAGGGTAACGGCCAGCATCTCGATCAGGATGCGATAGACGTTGTTTTCGGGCTGCTGCTCGGTCAGGCCCAGAGAGTTCACCTGCACGCCATAGCGGAATCGACGGAATTTCGGATTTTCAACGCCATAGCGTTGTTGCAGGATCTCATCCCAAAGATCCACGAAGGCACGCATTTTGCACATTTCGGTGACAAAGCGGATGCCAGCATTCACAAAAAAGGAAATCCGGCCGCAGAGCGCCGGGAAATCCTCGGCAGGTACACGTGGGCGCAATTCGTCCAGCACGGCGATGGCAGTGGCTAGGGCATAGGCCAGTTCCTGCTCTGGGGTCGCACCTGCCTCTTGCAGGTGATACGAGCACACGTTCATCGGGTTCCATTTCGGAACATTGGTATAGCAATACTCGGCCACGTCCGCGATCATCTTGAGCGACGGCTTGGGCGGGCAAACATAAGTGCCGCGGCTCAGGTATTCCTTGATCAGGTCGTTTTGAACCGTGCCCTGTAGTTTGGATACATCCGCGCCTTGCTCTTCCGCGACGGCGATATAAAGCGCCAAAAGCCATGGCGCAGTGGCGTTGATCGTCATCGAGGTGTTCATCTGCTCCAGCGGGATCTGGTCGAACAGAACCCGCATGTCGCCCAGATGACAGACCGGCACACCGACCTTGCCGACTTCACCGCGGGCCAAGGTGTGGTCGCTGTCATAGCCTGTTTGTGTGGGCAGATCGAAGGCCACGGACAGGCCGGTTTGGCCTTTCGCAAGATTCCCCCGATAAAGCGCGTTCGAGGCTTTGGCCGTGGAATGACCGGCATAGGTTCGGATGAGCCAGGGGCGATCTTTCTGCGTCTGCGTCATAGCGGGGCCTCGCGTTTCAGTGGGCAATAAAATTACGTCTTAAGGTTCTAAAGCGCAATTTTCGGGACATGTCAATTCGCTGCGTTGCGGCATGTCGCAATTGTTCAGATTGTGGGCGGCTGTGATTGGTGGCAATCTGCCGCCATGACGCAAACCGTGGAACTTCCGCTTTGGCTTTTCGTGCTGATCGTGGTCTTTGCCATGGTCACTTTCGCATCGCATTTCCTGTTTCCATCCGTCCGCTGGTTTTTCCGTCGCAGACTGGAACGCGCGGTGGCGCGCCTGAACCAGCGCCTTCAACGCCCGATCCAGCCCTTCAAGCTGGCGCGTCGGCACGACATGATCCAGCGCTTGATTTATGATCCGCAGGTCGGCCAGGCGGTTCAGCAACATGCCCGTGAAACCGGCATGCCCGAGGCCGTCGCCTCGGAGCAGGCACGTCGTTATGCCCGAGAGATCGTTCCGTCCTTTTCCGCCTTCGCCTATTTCAGCTTTGCGATCCGGTTGGCCCGCTTGCTGAGCAACACATTCTACGAGGTGCGGCTTAGCTATCAGGACGAAGAATCCGTCAGGAGCATTGACCCCGAAGCTACCGTTGTCTTTGTCATGAACCACCGGAGCAACATGGATTACGTTTTGGTCACGTATCTTGCAGCCCGACATTCTGCACTGTCTTATGCTGTCGGAGAGTGGGCCCGGGTCTGGCCGCTCAGCCGATTGATCCGGGCGATGGGGGCGTATTTTATCCGGCGCAAGTCCGGCAGCGAACTCTATCGTCAGGTTCTATCCACCTATGTGCGCCACGCAACCGAAGCCGGCGTAACTCAAGCCATGTTTCCAGAAGGCGGGCTGAGCCTGACCGGGGCTATTGCGCGCCCCAAGCTTGGACTGCTCAAATATATTATGGATGGAACGTCGCCACAGGGGCGCGATGTGGTGTTTGTCCCGGTTGCCCTGAATTACGACCGTGTGTTGGAAGACACCATCCTGACCCGCGCAGCACTTGGGACAGAGCGACGGTTTCGCGCACGGATCGGCGTCATCACGCGCTGGATAGTGAAACAGATCTGGCGTCGTTTGATCGGCCGATACAAGCGGTTCGGTCTGGCGTCCGTCCGGTACGGCAGGCCGATCTCTCTCAGGGAATTCCGGGCTGAAGGCAGTGACGACATGATGACGGATTTGGCCCGGGCGCTGATGCAGCGTATCCAGCATGCTATTCCGCTGGTGCCGGCACCAGCGGCCTGTTTGCTGGTGCGCGACAACGGCCCGATGTCCGAAGAAGACGTGCTGTCACAAATCCGACAGATGATGGAGCGCGATGATCCGCAGACCAAGGACAATTCGCAGGCCATATCAAATGCTCTGGATCAACTGGTTGAACGCCGGATTCTGAACCGACAGGGGAATATGCTGTCCGTATCAGGTCAGCGCGGCGATCTTCTGGACTATTACGCCGCATCCGTCCCAACGGATTCAAGTTACCAGGTTTCTGCAGCCGCAAAATAGCTTTCTGCAACCGCTGGGTCATAAAATTACAATATAGCACCAAAAACGGTTGCAATATTACTCATCGACCAATATTCCAGTCTGTGAAGCGCGCGATTCTGCGTCGCGGCAAAGGCACTGAACAGAGGAGGCCGGCATGGCTTTGGACACCGAAAGTGGTATCGCGTCGTACGAGGCACCTGAAAAAGATCTGTATGAAATGGGTGAAATCCCACCCATGGGATATGTCCCAAAGCAAATGTACGCTTGGGCCATTCGCAAAGAACGTCATGGTGAGCCGAACACCGCCATGCGGCAGGAAGTTGTAGATGTTCCAACCTTGGACAGCAACGAAGTGTTGGTTCTGGTTATGGCCGCAGGGGTCAACTATAACGGCGTCTGGGCCGCTCTGGGGCAGCCGATCAGCCCGTTTGACGGTCACAAAGCACCCTACCATATCGCGGGTTCGGATGCGTCGGGCATCGTTTGGGCCGTTGGCGACAAGGTGAAGCGCTGGAAAGTTGGCGATGAGGTTGTGATCCACTGCAACCAGGACGACGGCGATGACGAGGAATGCAACGGCGGTGATCCGATGTATTCGCCCAGCCAGCGGATCTGGGGCTATGAAACGCCGGATGGCTCGTTCAGCCAGTTCACCCGCGTGCAGGCACAACAGCTTATGCCGCGCCCCAAGCATCTGACATGGGAAGAAGCGGCGTGCTACACCCTGACGCTGGCAACCGCATACCGGATGCTGTTTGGCCACGAGCCACACGATCTCAAACCGGGTCAGAATGTCCTGGTCTGGGGCGCATCCGGGGGTCTGGGGTCCTACGCAATCCAATTGATCAATACCGCAGGCGCAAATGCAATCGGTGTGATTTCAGACGAAAGCAAGCGTGATTTCGTTATGGGGCTGGGCGCCAAAGGTGTTCTGAACCGTCGCGACTTCAACTGCTGGGGTCAATTGCCCACGGTCAACACACCGGAATATGCCGAATGGTTCAAAGAGGCCCGCAAATTCGGCAAGGCGATCTGGGACATAACCGGCAAAGGCAACAATGTTGACATGGTGTTCGAACACCCGGGTGAAAGCACTTTCCCGGTATCGACCTTCGTTGTGAAAAAAGGCGGTATGGTCGTGATTTGCGCCGGAACATCGGGTTTCAACTGTACATTCGATGTGCGCTACATGTGGATGCACCAAAAGCGTTTGCAGGGCTCGCACTTTGCTCATCTGAAGCAGGCGGCAGCCGCGAACAAGCTGATGGTCGAGCGCCGCCTTGACCCCTGCATGTCCGAGGTGTTCACCTGGAATGACTTGCCCGAGGCCCACATGAAAATGCTGCGGAACGAGCACAAGCCGGGCAATATGTCCGTTCTTGTTCAGGCGCCGCGTACTGGTCTGCGTACCCTCGAGGAAGTCCTGGACGCAGGTTGATAACGCGCCAGGGTTGTAGACAAAAAACGCCCGCGAATCACTTTGCTGGTTCGCGGGTCTTTTGTGTTTTTCAGGCCTCTGACAATCTTTCAAATGCTTGCAATTTTGCCCATCGCTATTTTTGGGGAGTAGAAACCGGTGAATAGGCCAAAAAAGATCATACATGTTATGGTTGTGTTAACCCTTCGTTAACTGTTTCAGAGAGACCCTGATGGCGCAAAATGAGTGGATATTGGACGTATTGTCGGACCTCAATGCTTTCGCCGTTGCGAATGGTTTGACCGCGCTTGCAGAGCAGCTTGATGACACAAGACTGATCGCGGCTGCCGAGATTGCGTCCTTGAAGAACGAGGCACGAGCGCCCGCGAATGGCAACGAAGGTCGATTTGGGTCAAATCCTTCAGGATTTGGAAAACACCAACACGCTTGAAGAACTCAGCGCCGTAGCTGAGCGTTTGCGGGACGCGTTGAAGGTCGAGCACCTGACGTATCACTGGGTTGACGGTGCCGGAGATCAATACGGCTACACCACCTATTCAGACGCCTGGGATGAGCGCTACAGGGAAAAAAACTATCACCGTATCGACCCTGTGATCTTGGGGTGTTTCCAGCGGTTTCATCCGGTTGACTGGAAGTCGTTGGATTGGTCCGGCAAGGTGGCAAAGGCTTTCCTTCTGGATGCGCAAAACCATGGCGTTGGAAATCAGGGGTATTCCATCCCAATTCGGGGTCCAAATGGTCAGTTCGCCCTGTTCACGGTCAACCACAGTTGTGATGATCAAACCTGGAAAAACTGTATCTCGACTTACGGGCGAGATTTGATTCTTGTTGCGCATTACATAAATCGCAAGGCGCTGGAGTTTGAAAAAGACAGGCAGCCGGACTGCCCGCGCAGCTTGTCGCCAAGGGAAATCGACGCGATCACACTATTGGCGTTGGGATACAGCCGCGCCCAAGTGGCCCATTCCCTGACGATTTCCGAGCATACGTTGCGCGTTTACATTGAAAGCGCGCGCTCAAAGCTGGGCGCACATAACACAACCCACGCAATCGCCACGGCACTCAGCCGGGGATTAATAGTGGTTTAAGAGGCGAACGGCCTCCACACGCAAAATTAACCACGACTCTGTACTCCCTTCGTTCCTGCACAGGACGACAAGGGGAACAAGTCATGCTGCGTTATCTATATGCCGATGAGTTACACAGATTTCCGACTCTGGCAGAGGGGATGTTCAAAGATCGTGCGGATCAGTTCAAGACCCGGTTGGGGTGGGATGTCCACGTCAACGAGAAGGGCGAAGAACGGGACGAATACGATGATCTCAATCCGCTTTATGTCATCTGGGAAGAGCCGGATGGCAGCCACGGAGGGTCGATGCGTGTATTGCCTACGACCGGTCGGGTGATGATCAATGAGGTTTTTGGTCATCTGAATGGCGGCAAGCCGATTTGCAGCCCCCTGATCTGGGAGGTCACCCGGTTCTGCCTGTCCCGAACAGCCAGACCGCATACTGCCGGCGCCATCATGTTGAGCGGCGGTGAAATGATGGAAGGTTTCGGCCTGACGCATATTGCCGGTGTATTCGATGCCCGGATGATCAGAATCTATCGCCTGATCGGGTCATCGCCCGAGGTTCTGGGAACCCAGGGCAGCGGGCGCGATCAGATTTCAGTCGGATTGTGGCCCTATTCCGCGGATGACTGCAACCGTGTGGCAGAGCGTGCGGGCATCCCGCGCGACCTGTCTCGGATGTGGTTCAAGGCCGCATTCGGGCCGAAGAGACAGCACCGGTTCGCCCTGTCCGCTTAAGTGTCGGAAAACGCCAATCCACATCTGGTGATGGCTGGCGCGGCCCTGTAGGGTCGCGCCATGTCCTTGCCGAATGTAACGTTCTCAGATGATCAGGCCGCCGCGTATGACAGCATCGCCGAGATGCTGCGGGCAGCAGGTGTTGATCTGGAAGATGATGCCCTTCTGAAACTGCCGGGCGCAGGAAAATCCGGTGTGATGGCCGTGATCGGCAAAGCCGGCTCGGGCAAAACACTGCTGTTGGCCGAGCTGTACAAGGCACTGGCAGAGACGGGTGTTCAGATCGTGTCCGGCGATTATGAAAGCCGCAAATCGAAAGACAAGCGCAGCCTTGCCATCCTGGCCCCGACGAACAAGGCTGCAAGCGTTCTGCGATTGCGCGGCGTGCCTGCGACCACGATTCACCGAATATTGTACACGCCGGTTTATGATCCGGAATACGAGCGTATTGCGGAATGGCTGGCCGGCAATGACGAACGCCCCGATATCGAAGGTTTGACGGATGAAGCCTTGGATCGCGCGGCTGCTTTCTATCAAAATAACAAATCGATCCCCGGGGCCCTGGCCGCCGCCGGTTTGCGAGGGTCGGATTTCATCACAGGGTGGAAGCGCCGTGACGAACCACTGGATATCGGGTTTGTCGATGAAGCGTCGATGCTGGATGACCGTCAGTTCGATGATCTCAAAGAGATTTTCCCGACCCTTCTGTTGTTCGGGGATCCGGCTCAGCTGGCACCGGTAAACCAGTCCGGCAGCATAGTTTTCGAGGCATTGCCCGAACCCAGGAAGCTGACACTCCAGCGGGTGCACCGCCAGGATGCGGACAATCCAATTCTGGATCTTGCGCATGCGTTGGCTGACCCGGCAATGGGCTTTGAGGATTTCGAGCGACTGATCGAAGAAACAGCCCGTAGGGATGACCGAGTTGTCTGGGGCCAGCGGGTTGAGGTCGATCTGATGGCCCGAAGCCCGGTTCTCGTCTGGCGCAACGCCACGCGCATTCGTTTGATACAGGCCTTCCGGCAAGTTCACGGCGCACCGGATACAGAATTGCTGGCAGGTGAACCGCTCATTTGTGATGGGATCGAATTGCCCCTGAAACATCGCAAGAAACGGCTGGACCTTGAGGCGCGTGGGCTGATCAAAGGAGCTCAGGTGGTATATCTGGGGCCGGGACGAAAGCCGGGGTTCTCGCGTCTTCACGTGGTGGGGGCCGAAGACCCTCAGGTCAGTGCCGCCTCGATCGTTCAGATTGAAAAACCGGACGAGGAAGAGCCTTTTATTCCCTACGCTGCCCGCATGGGGGCGACCTTTTTGCACGGAGCGGCCGTGACGATCCACAAGGCGCAGGGGTCACAATGGGATACGGTTCAGGTGTTCGCTCCAGACCTCTATGCCGCCGCTCGTATGGGCCGGACCGAGGCCGGACAGCCATTGTGGAAGCGTCTGGCATATGTCGCGATCACGCGCGCGCAAGAGCGGTTGATCTGGGTGGTGCGAAATCGCCTGTCAAAGCCCACGCACCCCCTGCGTGTGGATGACTTGAGGGCGATTCCGGCGGCGTCGCTGACATTGGAGGCGGAAGAGACATGAAATCCATCATCGTAACGGGTGCCAGTTCAGGTATTGGCCGGGCAACGGCCCTGCTGTTCTTGTCTCAAGGGTGGACGGTCGGGCTGTTGGCGCGCAGCAAAGACAAACTGGATGCTCTGGCAAAAGAGCATCAGGCAGCCATCGTCCTGCCTGCGGATGTGACCGACCCGAATGCGGTTGGACGGGCTTTTCGGTCTTTCACAGACCGCACCGGGCGGCTGGATGTTCTGTTCAACAACGCCGGGATCTTTGCGCCGGGCGGCACGATCGACGAGATCGCTCTGGACGATTGGTACCAAAGCGTCAACGTGAACCTGAACGGCATGTTCCTCTCCGCGCGTGAAGCTTTCAAAATCATGCGTCACCAAAATCCACAGGGCGGCCGGATCATAAACAACGGCTCGATAGCGGCACATGTTCCGCGCCCGAATTCGGTACACTATTCGGCCACAAAGCACGCCATTACAGGGCTGACGCGCAGCCTTTCGTTGGATGGGCGTCGCTTTGGAATCGCCTGCGGGCAGATTGATATCGGAAACGCGCGTACACAGATGGTTCAGGGCCTTGTTAACGCGGCGCAAGCCGCTGGCGAGACACCGGACCCGACGATGGCCGTGGAAGACGCCGCGCGTTCGGTTCTGCATATGGCAAGCCTGCCGCCTGAGGCCAACGTGCAGTTCATGACCGTCATGGCCACAACCATGCCCTATATCGGCCGAGGATGACGGTTACTTTTCTCGCAACAGCCGGAAGGCTGTCGAGGCGCCCCAGCCTGCCGCGATCGCTATAACCAGCGACATCAGACCGTACCAGACGGGTTGCTGGCGGGACATATTGTACAAAAAACGCTCTAGGCCAACTTTCCGAACATCAATGATCGTTTCATATTGCGAGACGACCTCTCCGCCACGGGTCAGGAAAATCCGGGCGGTATAATCGCCTTCGGTCAGGTCGGCGGGCATATCGATCGAGGTGCGGAACAGGGTCTGTTCATCCACTGCCACGGTATTTTCGCGGATCGAATACAGGTGTTCGTGTTCTCGAATTCTTATTACGGCGTCTGCAAAATCCTGTGCGCCCCGGATATGCATCGCGGCACCGACCGAGCGGATCGCGCGTTCGATCGAAATCCGGTAGCGCAGGTCTTCGGTGTCGGACAGGATGTCGTCAAAGGGTCCGCTGGTTGCGACGGCGTAAAAGCTGGGTGCAAGATCGACAAGAACACTGTCGGTGTTCACCCAGATCCCAAGCTTGCGTTCCTTGCGTCGCACGGTGACAGGCTCGGACGGACCAGCAACCGCGACGATGACTTCGACCGGAGGGCCTGAAGGGATTGGGGTTTCCCGCTTGATTGCCCCAAATATCAGAAGTTCCGATCCGTCGAATGTCGCGGTGATGGCAACCCGGTCCTGGCTGAGACCAAGGACAACCTGCTCTTCCGCCGCCAAAGCGGGCATGCAGAACAAGCACAGGGCGGCAATAAACGAACGCAACATCCTCAGTGCCCTCCACCGCTGCCAAGCGAGTAGAGCTCGGCAGGTTCAATAAGCAGATCAAGTGCCAGCTTGCCACATACGGCCAGTACCAGAGCGGCAAGCAGCACGCGCAATTGTTCCGCCGGCATCCGGGCTCCGATCACGGTTCCGATCTGGGCGCCAATGACGCCGCCCACCAGCAACAAGACCGCCAGAACAACATCAACCGTATAGTTGGTGGTGGCGTGCAGCATCGTGGTGAAGGCTGTCACAAAGATGATCTGGAACAGCGACGTGCCGACAACGACCTTGGTCGGCATACCCAGCAAATAGATCATGGCAGGAACCATGATGAAGCCGCCGCCAACGCCCATGATCGCGGACAAAACCCCAACGCACAGACCGACCAAAGCTGGCGGGATGACCGAGATATACAGGCCCGAGGTGCGGAAACGCATTTTGAAGGGCATGGCATGGACCCAGCCCCGCTGCCGACGCTTGGCAGGGGCCGCGCCGCCTTTCTTGGCTTTACGCAGGGCCCTCAGGCTTTCGACAAACATCAGGCTGCCGATGACGCCAAGAAAAACAACGTAACAGAGTGTCACCAGCAGATCGACCTGACCCAGGCTTTTGAGATAGTTGAAGACAACCACGCCCAGAGCGGCCCCAACAAGCCCGCCAACCAGCAATACCGTTCCCATCTTGAGGTCCACGGTCTTTCGTCGGAAATGTGCCAGAACTCCGGAAAAGGATGATGCGACGATCTGATTGGCTTCGGTAGCAACAGCCACCGCCGGCGGAATACCGATGAAGAACAGCAGCGGGGTCATCAAAAAGCCGCCACCGACACCGAACATGCCGGACAGGATGCCGACCATACCGCCCAACCCCAACAAGAGGAAAGCGTTTACTGAGACTTCGGCGATGGGCAGGTAAATGTGCATGGTACCGTTACTTTGCGTATGGCCGTGGCTTGCCTGTTATGGGTTGAGATTTCAAGGGTGGTAATTGTCGTGTGCCGTGGGTCAAACAACATCAAACTCCCCCGGGTTCCGCCAAAGAAAAGATCTCTTTTGGCGGTAGAAAAAGGTCAAACCCGATTTTACCGGCGACGCCCATGACAAGAAGCGCCAAAAGGATACGCAATTGTTCGGCTTTCAGACGTGCACCAATCTGCGTTCCCAATTGCGCACCCAAAACACCGCCCAGCAACAGGAACAGGGCGAGGACAACATCGACACTGTAGTTGGTCGACGCATGTATCATCGTTGTGAACCCGGCAACGAAAATGATCTGGAACAGGGATGTCCCGATAACCACCTTTGTCGGGATGCCAAGGACATAGATCATTGCGGGAACCATGATGAACCCACCGCCGACTCCCATGATCGCCGACAGAACACCAACGCCGAAACCGACCAGCGCCGGAGGTATGACAGAGATGTAAAGTCCAGACGCCGGGAACCGCTTCTTGAACGGCAGGGCGTGAACCCAGGTTCGCTGACGTCGCTTGGGGGCAGGACCATTGCCTGACTGGCTGGCCTTTCGGATGGCCGCAAGGCTTTCGATAAACATCAGGGTTCCGATGGCGCCCAAAAACACGACATAGCAAAGCTGTACCGCCAGATCGACCTGCCCGAGATGCTTCAGGAAATTGAAAACCACCATTCCAAGGGCCGCACCAAGCAGCCCTCCGGCCAGCAGAACGCTTCCCATTTTCAGGTCCACGGTCTTGCGTCTGAGATGGGCCAGCAAGCCCGAAATAGACGAGGCAACAACCTGATTTGCTGATGTGGCCACAGCAATCGCCGGGGGTATGCCGATAATGAACAGCAACGGGGTGATCAAAAACCCGCCTCCAACCCCGAACATGCCGGACAGAATGCCGACAGCCCCACCGATCCCCAAAAGCAGGAATGGGCTGACAGAAACTTCTGCTATGGGAAGGTATACGTGCATACCCTCTTAGAACGGTTGCGGCATGCAAAATCAACTCTGCATGCCGCTCCGCAGCGAACAGGACTGAAACTCAATTTGGAACTGGCCTTATCAGCGCTCTTTGACGTAGGGTTCTCCGCCCGCCCGAGGTGGGATGGCTTTGCCGACAAACCCGGCAAGAATCACCACCGTCAGGATATAGGGCAGGGCGTCCATCACCTGCACGGGAATCACGACGCCACCCAGGTCGATATTTTGGAACCGCAGCGCGATCGCTTGCAGCAGACCGAACAGCAAGCAGGCCCACATGGCATGCCACGGGCGCCACTTGGCAAAGATCAGCGCGGCCAAGGCGATAAAGCCACGACCGGCGGTCATTTCCTTGACAAATCCTGCCTGCAAGGCCGTAGCCAGATAGGCGCCTGCAATACCGCACAGCACACCACAGATGGCGACAGCGGCGAACCGCAGGCCAACAACCGAGACACCGGCGGTGTCCACTGCGGCAGGGTTCTCACCCACCGCCCGCAGGCGCAGACCGAACCGGGTGCGATACAGAATCCACCACGTGGCCGGAACCATCAGGAACGCGACATAAACCAGGATCGAGTGGCCCGAGAGCAATTCGGAATAGATGGGACCAATAATCGGCACACCGCTGAGGGACTCGGCGAATGGGAAGTTGATCGGTTCGAACCGGCCCCCGCCAAACAGGGAGGGTGTCCGCCCACCTTGCTGAAACCAGCTTTGCGCGACCAGGACAGTCAGGCCCGAGGCCAGAAAGTTGATGGCCACGCCCGATATCAATTGGTTGCCCCGAAATGTTATCGACGCCAGCCCGTGCAGGCCCGACAGCAACAATGAGGATGCGATACCGGCCAGCAGGCCCAGCCACACGGACCCTGTGACAGCTGCGATTGCAGCCGAAAAGAACGCTGACATCAACATTTTGCCTTCGAGACCGATGTCGAAAATCCCGGCCCGTTCCGAAAACAGACCGGCCAGACAGGCAAGCAGCAGTGGCGTGGACAGGCGAATGGTCGAATCCAGAACCTGAATGAGGGTTACGAAAAATTCCATCACTCAGCCCTCTTCCGCATACCCAGGAACAGCTTTTCAAGCGGCATGCGCACCATGTTGTCCAATGCGCCGGTGAACAGGATGACCAATGCCTGAATGACCACGATCAGTTCCCGCGGAATCGAAGCCCACAGCGCCAGCTCGGCGCCGCCCTGATACAGAAATCCGAACAAGAGCGCGGCCAGAAACACGCCGAACGGATGTGAACGCCCCATCAGAGCCACGGCGATGCCAATGAAGCCCGCGCCCTCGGTCGAGTTCATAACAAGTCGCTCGGCTTCGCCCATGACGTTATTGATGGCCATCAGCCCCGCCAGTCCGCCGGAAATCAGCATCGCGACAATCGTGATGCGCACAGGTGAAATACCGGCATAGACAGCGCCAGTCTCGGAATGGCCGTAAGCCCGGATTTCATAACCCAGACGCGTGCGCCAGATCAGTGCCCAGACAACGACGCAGGCAAGCAATGCGATGAAAAAGGTGATGTTCGCCGGGGCGCCGCGGAAAACAACGTTCTCTGCGGTCGAGAACATTTCCTGGAAAGAGGGCAGATGCACGCTTTCAGAGAACCGCGCGGTGGCCGGGTCCTGCGACCCTTGGGGGCGCATGACATTGACCAGCATGTAATTCAGGAAAGCAGCGGCGATGAAGTTGAACATGATCGTGGTGATCACGATATGGCTGCCGCGCTTTGCCTGAAGATAGGCCGGAATGGCTGCCCAGAGCGCGCCGAACAGCATCGATGCCGCACAGGCGGCAAGCAAGGCAATGCTCCAATGCGGCCAGTCGACATAAAGACAGACCATGGCCACGCCCAGCCCGCCCAGCATCGCCTGACCTTCGCCCCCGATGTTGAACATACGGGCATGGAAGGCGACGGCCACCGCAAGACCGGTAAACATGAAGTTTGTCGCGTAATATAGCGTATAGCCCCAACCATAGGTCGATCCCAGCGCACCAGTGACCATCAGTTTGACGGCTTCGACAGGGTTTTCGCCAATGGCGAGGATGACCAGCGCCGAAAGGATTGCGGCCAGTATCAGACTGATCAGCGGGATCAGAACGACATCGGCCCATTTAGGCATTTTTTCCATGTTACGCGGCCTCTCCCGCAACACCGGCCATCAGAAGGCCCAGTTCTTTTTCATCTGTCTCATGGGGCAGGCGTTCTCCCATGATATGTCCGTCAAACATCACCGCGATCCGGTCCGAGAGCGAGAAGATTTCTTCCAGTTCGACCGATACCAGCAGGATTGCCTTGCCCTGATCACGCAGCGCGACAATCTGTTTGTGAATGAACTCGATGGCGCCGATGTCCACGCCCCGCGTGGGTTGCCCGACCAGCAACAGGTCGGGGTTGCGTTCAATCTCGCGGGCGACAACGATTTTCTGCTGGTTGCCGCCCGAGAAACTCTTGGCTGCCAACCAGGGATTGGGCGGGCGGACGTCGAATTTCTCGATCTTGGCTTCGGTATCGGCGCGCAATGCAGCGTTGTCCATGAATATACCGCGTTTATAGGCCGGGTCGCGGTGATACCCGAAGGCCACGTTTTCCCAGGCGTGGAAGTCCATGATCAGGCCTTCGCGCTGCCGGTCTTCGGGCACGTGGGCAATGTGTTGCGCGCGGCGGGCCTGACCATCTGATCCGGCCCCACTCAGTGCCAGCGGTTCGCCGTTCAGCTTGATCGTGCCCTGTCCGGGGCGCATTCCACCAAGAACTTCCAGCAGTTCGGATTGACCATTGCCCGCCACGCCGGCGATGCCGACGATCTCACCTGCGCGCACGGTCAGGTCGATGTTTTTGACCCGTTCAACGCCCGCCGAATCAAAAACGCTGAGATTTTCGATCTCGAGAATGGGTTTGCCGGGCGTCGCGGGCACTTTGTCGACTTGCAGCAGAACCTTGCGGCCGACCATCAGTTCGGCCAACTCCTCGGGGCTGGTCTCGGATGTTTTGACCGTGGCCGTCATTTGCCCGCGCCGCATAACCGACACCGTGTCGGTGTTTTCCATAATCTCGCGCAGTTTGTGCGTGATCACGATGACTGTTTTGCCCTCGGACCGCAGTCGGTCGAGAATGCGGAACAGCTGATCGGCTTCGGCTGGGGTCAACACGCCGGTCGGTTCGTCCAGAATCAGAATTTCGGCCTTGCGGTACAGTGCCTTCAGGATCTCGACCCGCTGCTGCATCCCCACGCCAATCTCGTCGATGCGCTTGTCGGGATCGACGAACAGTTCGTATTCTGCCTCGAGCTCTTTCAGCTCTTTGCGGGCTTTTGCCAGTGATGGCGCCAGCAACCCGCCATCCTCGGCGCCCAGAACGATGTTTTCCAGAACTGTGAAATTTTCCACCAGCTTGAAATGCTGGAACACCATCCCGATGCCCGAGGCGATGGCCGCCTGGCTGTCCGGGATGTCGGTCTTTGTCCCATTGATCCAGATCTCACCTTTGTCGGCTTTGTAAAAGCCGAAGAGAATGCTCATCAACGTGGATTTGCCCGCGCCGTTTTCACCGATGATCCCATGGATCGTACCGGGTGCAACGCTGATCGAGATGTCTTTGTTGGCCTGAACTGGCCCAAAGGCCTTGGATATCCCTTTGAGCTCAATGGCTGGGACGGTCATGTCTTGCCCTCAACTGCCGAGAAACCCATCCAGCTGTCCGCTCGGATGGCGAAGTGGGTGGCGAGGCGGAAGGCACTCTCCCGCCCCGCGCGTAATCAGAACTGCAGTGCCGGGCAGCTGTCGTTCTCGTAATAGCTTACAACATTGATGTCGCCGTTGATGATCGCCTTGCGGGCTTCGTCGACGGCGTCGCTCATGCGAACCGAAACAAGCTCTTTGTTGTTTTCATCCATGGCAACGCCAACCCCATCTTCGGCCAGACCCATGGTGAAAACGCCGGTTTCGACGTTTTCGCCTGCTTTCATCGCTTCATAAACAGCGACGTCCACACGCTTCAGCATCGAAGTCAGCACTTTGCCTGGGTGCAGGTGATTCTGGTTGCTGTCCACACCAATCGACAGGATGTCTTCGTCAGCTGCAGTTTGCAGAACGCCTACGCCGGTTCCGCCGGCAGCAGCGTAAATCACATCAGCGCCCTGGCTGATCTGTGCTTTTGTAAGCTCCGAACCTTTTACCGGATCGTTCCAGGCAGCAGGCGTTGTTCCTGTCATGTTGGCAACAACATTGATGTCTGGGTTCACGGCCTTCGCGCCCTGGGCATAGCCGCATCCGAAATGGCGAATCAACGGGATGTCCATGCCTCCGATGAAACCAACGGTGCCGGATTTCGACGCCATGGCGGCCATCATGCCGACGAGGTAGGACCCTTCGTGCTCGGCAAAGCCAATCTGGCGGATGTTTGGAGCGTCCAGCCAAGTCACGTCAACAGCGACGAATTTGGTGTCGGGGTAGTCACTTGCAACAGCGGCCAGGGCGTCAGCGATTCCGAACCCCATGGTGATGATCGGATTTGCACCGGATTCCGCAAAACGGCGCAGGGCCTGTTCGCGCTGCGGTTCTGCCTGAATTTCGATTTCCAGATACTTGCCGCCGGTTTCATTCGCCCAGCGCTGCGCGCCGTTATAGGCGGCTTCGTTGAAGGACTTGTCGAACTTGCCGCCCAAGTCAAAGATCACGGCCGGCTCGGCCAGAACCGCTCCGGCTGACATTGCGACCGCAGCGGCAGCACCCATCAAGGATTTCATCAGGGTCATTTCAGTCTCCCAATATTATTTTGTTGGCACAGGGTCAGATTAGCCCCGTTCACCCACTTTTAGCGAGCATAACTGTTGTGATGGCGGGTATTAAGGGGGTTTGCAACCACCATGGTCAAATGAATTCTGACCAAATGGTCTAAAAAACGGGCGATTGCCGTTGGGGCAGGCGGCATTCCATTACAAGTGCATCAATTTTTTGGCCCGTTTCGCGTGCATAGTACGCCTTGCGCAGCCCGCACTGCCGATATCCGCATCGATTGTACAGGGAGATGGCCGCAATGTTGTCGGCCGCGACATCCAGAAAGGCACGGGTTGCCAGCAAATCGATCGCCTGATCATGCCATTCCTGCATGAGTCGAAGTGCCAGGCCCTGCCTTTGAAACGAAGGGTGGGTCGCAATTGTCAGCAACTCGGCTTCGCCCGCAATCACCTGAAACAGTGCAAAGCACCGGGAATCTCCGACGGCATAAGTAAAGCGGTTTTTAAGAAGGGCGGCGAATTCGTCTTCTGTCCAGCCGCGCGATTGCGAAAACGCTGCGGCATGGGTCGATGCCATCTCGTGCGGTGTCATTCGTTCAGCAGGACAGGGGGTGTATCGCGGGACGGAGCCGCATCGGCGGGCCTTACGTACAAAGGTGCAGGCGGCAAGCAGGTGCGATCCCAGCGCCGCGCGGCCAGCCGGGCGATGGCTTGTGCCAGCAAGGCAGGGTCAGAGCAGGAATACAACTGCCCGCCAAGTTCCGCTTCGGCCCGAGGCAAGAGACACGGATCGGCACCGGGCATTTTCACATAAACATGGTCGCGCGGGGCAGGGATC
Organism: Ruegeria sp. HKCCSP346; assembly: GCF_017872595.1. Taxonomy (NCBI): domain Bacteria; kingdom Pseudomonadati; phylum Pseudomonadota; class Alphaproteobacteria; order Rhodobacterales; family Roseobacteraceae; genus Ruegeria; species Ruegeria sp. HKCCSP346. The sequence continues at coordinate 155,570 of NZ_JAEDOT010000004.1, read as the reverse complement.
GCCGGTATCTGCCCGTCTTCCGCCAGCTCACCCAAGGCATCGAAGCCGGAAACTCCGACCGCAGGGATTTCAAGCCCAAGTGCAAGACCGCGCGCGGCCGAGACCGAAATACGGATGCCGGTGAAGTTACCTGGCCCTATCCCAACGCCGATCGCGTCCAAACCGGCCCAATCACATCCGGTTTCCGCCAGCACGCCTTCCAACAGCGGAAACAATCGTTCGGCTTGTCCGCGTGACATTGCTTCGGCACGAGACGTCACGATTTCGCCATCACGCAACAAAGCGGCCGCGCAATGCGCGGCCGATGTGTCAAACGCCAGAATCGTCGGGTTAGACGGCAACAGGGCGAACCTCGGTCACTTCCGGAATGTAATGGCGCAGAAGGTTTTCGATACCCATCTTCAGGGTCAATGTCGAAGACGGGCAACCCGCGCAGGCCCCCTGCATGTGCAGATAGACCACGCCGCGATCAAACCCGTGGAACGTGATATCACCCCCATCCTGAGCCACGGCAGGACGCACACGGCTGTCCAGCAAGTCCTTGATCTGGTTGACGATATCAGCGTCCTCACCAGAGTGCTCGGCATGGCCCGAGGCCCCGGCGGAATCTGCGCCCATAACAGGCTGGCCGGATTGATAATGCTCCATCACCGCGGCAAGAATGGCCGGTTTGATGTGGTCCCACTGTACGTCGTCCGATTTGGTAACGGTGACAAAATCGTTGCCAAAAAACACGCCAGTCACACCGTTGACCGCAAATATGCGTTTGGCCAGAGGCGATTTTTCGCCCGCTTCCGCAGTTGGGAAATCCGCTGTTCCAGCTTCCAGCACCGTTTGGCCGGGCAGGAATTTCAACGTGGCCGGATTGGGGGTGGATTCGGTCTGGATGAACATGAGGGCGCTCCGTCTGATGTGCTTCTGATATGCGCGCAGGCGCACGGGAAGTCAAGATTTGGAACGATTCTAAATTGCGGAAGAGTATTCTAATGCGTCATCCAGACGGTCATCGCCCCAGAACAACTCTTCCCCGGCCAGAAAACTTGGTGCACCAAACAGACCAAGCGCCTTGGCGCGGGCAGATTGTTCAAACAGGGCCTGTTTTATGTCCGTGTCCCCTGCGCGGTTCATCACGCTGCTGTGCACCCCTGCTTCGTCGAGGCAGGAGGCCAGAACGCTGTCCTCGGAGATATTCTGCCCGGCGCCGAATTCGGCGCTGAAGACGGCCCGAACAAACGCCGCCCGTTCCCGATGATCCTCGATGGCCAGAACCAGACGCGCTGCCCTGAGCGAATTCTGCGGAAAAGGATCGGGCTTTGCAAAAGGAAGCCCGCGCGCCTTGCACAGACGTTCCATATCGCGCCACATGTACCGGCCTTTGGCCGGATACAGGTTGAAAGGTGAGGTGCGCCATCCCTGTTCCGCGAAAATCGGACCCAACAGGAACGAGTGCCATTCAATGGCGACGCCTTTGTCTTGCGCGGCCGCTTCGATCCGCATCGCGCTGAGGTAGGAATAGGTCGAGGCGAATTCGAACCAGAACTGTATCGTCTTCGCCATCGCCGCTCCTCAGGTTATTTCTTCCAGTTTCTCTTTGCTCAGATTACCTGGAACGATCGTGATCGGAATCGGCAGGCTACCCGAGTTCTTTGTCAGTTGAGTCACCAACGGACCGGGACCTTTCTTGTCGGTCCCCGCCCCAAGAACAAGAACACCAATCTCGGGATCGGACTGAACATGTTCGATGATCTCTGGCACGGGATCGCCTTCGCGAATGGCCAGTTCAGGTTCCACGTTCTGTTTGTCCCGCATCCATTTGGCAAACACTTCGAAATGCGCGTGGATACGTTCGCGGGCTTCTTCACGCATGGTTTCGGCCACACCGATCCAGTGATTGAACTCGTCAGGCGGGATAACGGAAAGGACCGTCACACCACCTCCGGTATGGGCAGCCCGCATTGCGGCAAACCGCATCGCGTTCAGGCATTCGCGGCTGTCATCCAGAACGACTAGGAACTTACGCATGGGTATCCTCTTTAGGTTTCCGGGATCATGCCCGACCGATCGCGCGCTGGCAACTCGGGCAAGCCTGGGGCATTGCGCTAGCGTTCGCTTGCAGCCCAATCCCAATAGAGCGCGCGGGCACGGCGAGCAATAGGACCCACCTGAAATTGCGTATCCTCCAGCGCAGTTACCGGTGTGACCTTGCTCATGTTTCCGGACATGAAGACCTCGTCGGCCTCGTGGAAATCCTCGAAGCTCAGAACCGTTTCGTGGACCTTCACACCATCCGCGCGCAGGTTTTTGATATGCCGGGCCCGGGTAATGCCGGCCAGGAAAGTTCCGTTCGGGATCGGTGTAAAGACTTCGCCATCCTTCACCATAAAGATGTTGGCCGTCGCCGTTTCCGCTACATGCCCCATCGCATCGGCCACCAAAGCGTTGGAAAAGCCTTTCGAGCGTGCCTCTTGCAGCATGCGGGCGTTGTTGGGGTAAAGGCACCCCGCTTTGGCGTTTACGACCGCGCTTTCCAGAACCGGGCGGCGGAAGCGCGTGGTCGACAGAGTGGCCGACGAGGTTTCCGGGGCCATTGGGATTTCTTCCAGGCAGATGGCAAAACCGGTGCTGTTTTCCTGCGGGACTATTGCCGTGCTGTCACCGTCGATTCCCCAGTACATCGGACGAATGTAAACGGCTGTGTCCGGGCTGTAGGCCTGCAACCCTTCGCGTACCAACTCGACCATCTGTTCGGTCGTCATGGTCGGCGTCAGCATCAAGGCTTCGGCTGACCGGTTCACCCGTGCGCAATGGGCCTCCAGATCCGGGGCCACCCCGTCAAAATACCGCGCGCCATCAAAGACCGAAGATCCCAGCCAGGCGCCATGATCCGCCGCGCGCATGATGGGTGCGTCCCCCTCATGCCATTGGCCTTGAAAATAGGTCCGGATGTTCGTGCCGGTTGCCATGACGCCCTCCTTTGATTCAGGCAAACCCTAGGAGGGCGTCAGGCGAAGGTCCAGTGCAATCAGCGTGATGCGGCGCCGACCATGCCAACGATTTCGTAGGTCTTTTGCAGGATCGGAGCAGCGATTTCACGTGCGCGCTCGGCACCGCGGGCGAGAATCCGGTCAATCTCGGCCTGATCCCCCATCAGACGTGACATTTCGGTCGAGATCGGAGCCAGTTTCGCCACTGCCAGATCGGCCAGCATCGGTTTGAACTCACCGAACTGCTTGCCGCCTACTTCGGACAGAACCTGTTCGATGGTTTGATCGTTCAGGGCCGCGTAAATATTGACCAGGTTACGCGCCTCGGGGCGGTCCTCGAGCCCTTCGGCTTCTGACGGCAGAGCATCGGGGTCGGTCTTGGCTTTGCGGATTTTCTTGGCAATCGCTTCGGCGTCATCCGTCAGGTTGATCCGGCTCATGTCAGAAGGGTCGGATTTCGACATCTTCTTGGATCCGTCCCTCAGGCTCATGACACGTGTGGCCGCACCTTCGATCACTGGCTCGGTGACGGGGAAGAAATCGACGCCGAAATCGTTGTTGAACTTGATGGCGATGTCGCGGGTCAGCTCAAGATGCTGTTTCTGGTCTTCGCCGACCGGTACGTGGGTTGCGTGGTAGATTAGAATGTCCGCAGCCATCAGAGCAGGATAGGCAAACAAGCCAAGCGAAGCGTTCTGCTGGTTCTTGCCGGCCTTGTCCTTCCACTGGGTCATGCGCTGCATCCAACCCATACGAGCAACACAGTTAAATATCCAAGCCAGTTGCGCGTGTTCCGGCACTTGGCTTTGATTAAACAAAATCGATTTTTCGGGGTTTAGTCCAGAAGCGATGTAACCGGCACAAAGCTCCCGCGTTGCATGCTGTAACTCGATTGGATCTTGCCAGACCGTGATTGCATGAAGATCGACCATGCAATAGATGGTTTCAAATTCCTCGCTTTGCATTCTCACCCAGTTCCGAAGCGCACCGAGATAATTGCCGAGGTGCAGGTTACCCGAAGGCTGTGCGCCGGAAAACACGCGGGGCGTGAACTGGGTCTCGGTCATCAAAGGGAACTCCTGTCTGGAAAAATCAGCCTCCGTCGCTTACCCATGAGGCAAAGGGACGTCAACAGCCGCGAAAGGCCATCCCAATGAGCAGTGAGCATTACACACCCGCCGTTAACCCGTTGCCGCCCGTTGTGGTGGCGCTGGTTCTGTTCATCATCGGCGTCGAACTGGCCTTCACGCTGGGATCGCGCGGTTTGATCGGAGGACCGGCGGCCGTGGGTTGGCGTCTGGACGCGATACAGCACTATGCCTTCTCGGCGGATATTTTCGATTGGATGGTGCTGAACGGGCGTTGGCCGTTCGAACATCTGGTCCGGTTCGTGACCTATCCCTTTGTATCCGCCAACTTTACGCAGGCGATTTTTGTCTGTGTCTTCGTTCTGGCGATGGGAAAAATGGTTGGTGAGGTTTTCGGTGGTGTCCCCATGCTGCTGATCTTCGTCGTCTCGGGGATTGGCGGCGCGTTGAGTTATGCCGTTTTGCTGGACCCGCGCTATCCCCTGATCGGAGGGTTTCCACCTGTTTATGGCCTGATCGGAGCATTCACGTGGTTGTTGTGGCGCAAACTGTCGCTTGTGGGGGCAAATCAGGCGAGGGCGTTTCAGCTGATCGCCGTTCTGATGGGTATTCAGTTCCTGTTTGGTCTGATCTTCGGCGGAAACGCGGAATGGGTCGCCGATCTGGGCGGGTTTGCCACCGGCTTTGGCATGTCATTTCTGGTGGCGCCGGGGGCCTGGGCCCGGATCGTCGGGCGCATCCGCCGCGATTGATCAGGCCCGGCGCAAGGCGCGTTTGAACTCTGACAATTTGAACGCTCCCAGGACATGACCAAGACAGAAATACGAGACGGCGGCGACCACGATCAGGACCAAAAGCGCAAGATAGCGCCAGCCGGGAATGTCCAGCGTCCAACCCAAGAAGTGGATCAACGCAAACAAGACCGCGCCCATGCCGACCGAGGCCAGAACGATCCGTCCCGAACGTGCCCTGAAACGGTCATCGAAACGCGCTTCTTCGCCCATGCGACGTGCCCCGATCGCCAGAAGAACAACCATGGCCCAGCCGGCAGTTGACGCGGCAATCGCAGGGGCGATCCAACCCACCAGCGGAAATAGGCCAAACGCCAAGGCCGCGTTCACGACCATTGCGACCACCGCATAACGGAACGGGGAACGCGTATCCTCGCGCGCGAAGAAAAGGGGTTGCAGCAGTTTTTGCAGCATGAATGCAGGCAGACCGATGCCATAAATCGCGACCGCCAGCGCTGTCGCAGCGGTATCCTCGGGACTGAACTGTCCCCGTTCGAACAGCACCGAAACCAGCGGGTTCGGGATGATCAGGAACGCCACGGTCGACGGCAGCGTCAACAGCAGCATAAATTCCCCGGCGCGGGAAAACGCGTTGCGGGCTCCTTCCTTGTCGTCGACGCGCAGGCGGCGGGACAGGTCTGGCAGCAGGACAATGCCAATGGCGATTCCGACGACGCCCAAAGGCAGCTGGTACAGGCGATCCGCGGCAAACAGCCAACTCACGGCCTTTTCAGTCTTTGATGCCACCAGTTGTCCGACCACCAGATTGACCTGCGTAACCCCCATGGCCAAGGCGGCGGGAACCGCGATGCGGACCATCCGGCGCATCTCGGGCGTCAGGTGGGGCAGGCCGGGTCGGATACGGATACCCGCACGCTCGGTCGCCACCCAGACCAGCACCAGTTGTGCGACGCCGGCGACCGGAATGACCGAGATCAGCCATCGTATCACCTCACCGCCAGTGATGGCCCCGGCGATCAGCGCGGTGCAGGCAAAGATGTTCAGCAAAACAGGTGCCGCTGCGGCCGCTGCGAACCTGCCGGTGGCGTTCAATACCCCCGAAAATAACGCCGCCAAGGACATGAAAAGGATATACGGGAACACGACATAGCCATAGTCCACGGCCAGGCCGAAACGTTCATCCCCATGGAACCCTTCGGCCGTCAGCCACACCAGACCCGGCATGAAAACCATGGCCAGCCCGACCAGCGCCAGAACGGCCACGGCCAACAGATTGAACGCATCCTGCGCGAACCCCTGGGGGTTCTCGTCTGCCTCCAGCCGTTTCGAGAACATGGGCACAAAAGCCGCGTTAAACGCGCCTTCGGCGAAAAAGCGGCGGAACATGTTCGGCAGGCGAAAGGCCGCGACGAAAGCATCCATCACCGGCCCGGGGCCGATGAAGGCGGTCAGCAGAATTTCCCGCAGAAACCCCAGTATTCGACTGGCCAGCGTCCAGAAGCCGACCGTAAACAGGCCTGAAAACAAACGGATTTGCTTCATGAGGCCGCACGCTCGGCGCCTTCGGTGATCGCCTTGCGCAGCTTGGCCTCAAGCCCACGTTGCTTGTTTTCCGAATGATATTTCAAGCCGAACATATCCTTGACGTAAAACGTATCGACCACCTGTTCGCCATAGGTCGCGATCACGGCATTGGCGATGTAAACATTCGCTGCGGCGAGGGTCCGGGTCAGATCAAACAGCAGACCCGGACGGTCGCGGGTGTCCACTTCGATGATCGTGTATATTTCAGAGCCGTCATTGTCGAAGGTGATATGCGTTGGAACGTTGAAGGCACGCTCGCGTTTCTTGATCTTGTCGCGTGATTTCAACGCCTCCTTCGCAACCACTTCGCCGCGCAGCGTCTTGTGGATCATCTGCGTAAGACGTGGCAGGCGTGAGGCTTCAAACGGGTGCCCTTCGGCGTCCTGAATCCAGAATGCATCGGTGACATAGCCGTCTTTGGTCGTATAGCTGCGCGCATCCACGACATTCGCGCCGACCAGGGCAAGCGCTCCGGCAATGCGGGCAAAGATACCGGGGTGGTCGCCCATTGCAAAACAGGCTCGGGTTGCGTCGCGATCCTCGTCCGGTTGCAGGCGGATCTCCATCGCGCCGGGGTCGCCGCTTTGTTCCAGCGCACGCAGCATGTTCGCAAACTCGACATGTGTGGCCAGATTGAGACCCTGCCAATACGGGTCATAGTGGCGCCCCGTCTCGGATTTGAGATCGGCCTTGGACCAGGCCGCCAGTTCGGTGCGCAGGGCCTTTTTTGCCTCGGCGCCGCGATTGGCGCGGTTGAGGTCCTCCATCCCGGTCTCCAGCGCGCGCTTGGTTTCGGCGTGAAGGGCACGCAAAAGCGTGGCTTTCCAGTTGTTCCAGGTGTTCGGTCCCACGCCGCGAATGTCGCAGACGGTCAGAACGGTCAACAGATCCAGCCGTTTGACGGTTTGAACTGCCTTGGCGAAATCGCGCACTGTGCGGGGGTCTGAAATGTCACGTTTCTGTGCCATGTCGGACATGAGCAGGTGATAACGCACCAGCCATTCGACCGTTTCCGAATCTGCTTTGTTCAGGCCCAGTCTTGGTGCCACCTTGCGCGCGATCTGTGCTCCAAGAATCGAGTGATCCTCGGGTCGCCCCTTCGCGATATCATGCAGCAACAGGGCGACATACAGCACCTTGCGGTTGACCCCACCTTTCAGAATCGAAGAGGCAAGAGGCAGCGATTCAATCAACTCTCCGCGTTCGATCTGGGCCAAGTTCACGATGCACTGGATGGTATGCTCGTCCACCGTATAGCTGTGGTACATGTTAAACTGCATCATTGCCACGATGGGCTCGAATTCGGGCAGGAAGGCTGACAGCACACCCAGTTCGTTCATCCGCCGCAAGGCACGCTCTGGGTTGCCGTGTTTCAGCATCAGGTCCAGAAAGATGCGCCGCGCCTCTTTGTCATTGCGCATTTCGTCGTCGATCAGATGCAGATTTGCCGCCACCAGACGCATGGCATCCGGATGGATCAGCATTCCTGTTCGCAAGCCTTCTTCGAACAGGCGCAGAAGGTTTACCTTGTCGGACAGAAATTTGTCAGGGTCCGCTACGTCCAGACGACCGTGAACAACCCGGTATCCCGCTTTGATCCGCCGGCGTCTGCGGAAAATGCGCTCCAGCAATGGTGCGCCTTTCACGTGCAGCGCCTCAAGCTTCGTCAGAAAAATCCGCGTCAACTCGCCCACACGCGTGGCTTCGCGGAAATAGCGTTGCATGAACACCTCGACCGCCCGGCGACCGGCGTGATCCTCATAGCCCATGCGCGCGGCGACCTCGACCTGCATGTCAAAGGTCAGTTGCTCGGTGGCGCGACCCGTCACCAGATGCAAATGCGAACGAACGGCCCAAAGAAATTCTTCGGCCTGAACGAAGGTCTTGAACTCTTCCGGGGTGAACAGACCCAAAGGCACAAGTTCGGCCACGTCCTGAACGCCATAGATGTACTTTGCGATCCAGTAGAGGGATTGGAGGTCGCGCAACCCCCCTTTGCCCTCTTTCACGTTGGGCTCGACCTTGTAGCGTTCTCCCTGTTTCAGGTGCCGCTCATCTCGTTCGTTCAGTTTGGCTTCGATGAACTCCCGCTCGGTTCCTTTGAACAGCTCGGTTTTCAGGCGCCGTTCAAGCTCGTCGGCCAGCGCCTTGTCACCCGCCAGATAACGTTGTTCAAGCATTGCTGTGCGGATCGTGAAATCCTCGGTGCCCAGCCGAAGGCAGTCTTTGATCGTGCGCGAGGAATGCCCGACCTTAAGCCTGAGATCCCAAAGGATATAAAGCATCGATTCGATGACGCTTTCGGCCCAGGCCGTGATTTTATAGGGGGTCAGAAACAGCAGATCGACATCCGAAGAGGGCGCCATTTCACCGCGCCCGTATCCGCCAACGGCCAGTACGGCGATCTTTTCACCTTGTGTTGGCGTCGCAAGCGGATGCAGGCGCGTGCTGGAGACCAGCATCGCGGTTCCGACCAGCTGGTCCGTCAGGTAGGTATAGGAGCGGGTCAGCGCGCGCGCGTCGAACGGACGCTCGCTGAAGGCATCGGCAATGGCTTTGCGACCCGCTTTCTGAGCGTCGCGCAGAATGCGCACTGTTTCAGAGCGCATTTTGCTGTTGTCAGAGCTGGTCTCGAACACCTCGGCCAGCGCATCATTGACGCTGACGCTGTCAAAGATGTTTTCGGCAGGGCAAATTAGCGCGCCATCCGGCGCCATGGTCTCGCCCGATCGCTCAGAAACCGGCACCAGAGAAGCTTTGCGGGGCAGGGTCAATCACAACCACCTGTTTATTCTGAATCGTCGCTACGGCAAGGCCGCGTTCATTGGTGCCGTTCGGGCGGAGACGGAAGATACCGCCAACACCTTGGAAACCGGCATTTTGCGTCAGGGCAGCACCGGTCAGCGCATCGGATTTGCCCTGGCTGACCAAAGCACCAATCGCCGCTATTCCGTCATAGGCCAGACCGCTGATCGGATGAGGCGCTTCTCCATATGTCGCGTTATAGCGTTGACGATAGGCTTGGGCCTTTGACGGGTCGGGCAGGGCGAACCATCCCCCTTGCACGCCCGGCAGCTCCAGCGTTTGCGGGGGGATATCCCAACGGGTCAGACCGATGAATTGTGTCGTCGCCGGAGAAACGCCGGCCTCTGGCAGCAATTGCGAGAAAAGTGGCAAGGCACCCGCAGTCGTTGCCGTCATGAAAATCGAGTCCGCCCCTGTCGAATCGACGGTGGCCTTGATGGTGGGAACCGAGTTGATAACACCTTGTTGCGACCGGTCGTATCCGACCGTTCCCGCATTGTTGACCCGGCTGTTTGCCAGTGCATTGGCGATGGCAGCTTGCCCCACTTGCCCCGCGGCATCATTGCTGTGCACGATAACCGTGTTCGTTTTGCCTTGCCTGCCCGCATAATTTACCAGCCGGTTGGCGGTGTTTTCAAAGGTCGGTCCAAGTACAAATACATTGCCACCCGCAATGCTGGTGTTGTTCGAGAACGACAGGACATTCACGTTATTGTTCAGTACGGCCAGCCCGGCAGCGTTTGCCGCCTGAGCGTAAACAGGGCCGACAATGATCTTGGCGCCTTCGGCAACGGCCTGCTGGGCCACCGCTGTCGCCGTGGTCGGATTTCCTGCCGTATCGTAAACACGCAGGTCGATTTTGACGTTAGGCAGATCGGACATTGCCATACGGGCCGCATTCTCAAGGCTCTGCGCCAGCGCGGCGTCGCCCGAGCGGGGAACCAGCAAAGCAACCGGAACAGGATTCGACGTGTCAATCGAAGGGCCACCCCCAACGCCGCCGGGCTCACAAGCGGCCAGAAACGCTGCGGTCGTCAGGGCAATGGCGGCTTTCGCCAGCTTGCTTACGGGCTTGCAAACGGTAAACATCTAAATGAAAACTCCCTGATCCGGCGGCTGTGAATGCTTCTGTTCTGTTGAGCCGCGATAATAAACGTCACGCTGTGAGGGTCCAGCTTTGAATTTCCAAAAGATCAGATTGGCTGCGGGCCTGTATTTTGTTGCCACTCCGATCGGAACCGCGCGCGATATTACGCTCAGGGCGCTGGATGTTCTGGCCTCGGCGGATGTGATAGCGGCGGAGGACACCCGGAGCCTGCGGCGGTTGATGGAAATCCATGGCATCCCGCTGGAGGGTCGGCATATCCAGGCCTACCATGATCACAGCGGCGCCGGGGCGCGTGGCAGACTCATGGATGCCCTGGCGCAGGGGCAATCTGTCGCCTATGCATCCGAGGCGGGTATGCCACTGATCGCTGATCCGGGATATGATCTGGGCAAGCAGGCGGCCGAAGCCGGGCATATGGTGACCTGTGCGCCCGGGGCATCCGCTGCCATAACAGCGCTGACCCTGGCGGGCCTGCCAACGGATTCATTCTTCTTCGCAGGTTTCTTGCCCAATGCATCGGGCGCACGCCGGACTCGGATTGAGGCTTTGAAAAACATACCAGGCACCTTGGTGTTCTACGAATCCCCCAAACGCGTCTCGGCCAGCCTTGCAGATCTTGCGGATTGCCTGGGGGCAGACCGTCAGGCGGCCTTGTGCCGTGAACTGACGAAAAAGTTCGAAGAAATCCGCCGTGGAAGACTGGCCGATCTGGCGGCAGAAATTCAGGAAAAACCGGTCAAGGGTGAGATCGTTCTGCTGGTGGACCGTAGTCATTCGCAAAGTGTTAACGAATCCGACGTAGAAGAGGCTTTGAAGCGAGCTTTGGAAACCCACTCGGTTCGGGACGCAGCGGATCTTGTGTCAGAAATGTATGATCTGCCGCGCCGTCCGATTTACCAGAAAGCTCTGAAACTGGGAAAGGGATGACATGGGGCGGCGTGCAATTCAGGGCTCGGTTTCCTATCAGGCGGGGCAGTCGGCCGAGCTTCGGGTCGCCTCGGACTATGAGCGCCGGGGTTTTGCAATTGCGCATCGCCGGTGGCGGGGTGCCGGTGGTGAAATCGATCTGATTGTGCGGGATGGCGACGGGCTCGTGTTCATCGAGGTCAAGAAAAGCTCCAGTTTCGAAAAAGCTGCAGCCCGGATCAGTCAAAGACAAATTGACCGAATCTGTGCCTCGGCCGCGCAATACTTGGAAAACGAACCGGGTGGGCAATTGACCAATGTCCGATTTGACGCGGCACTGGTAGATGGCACTGGCGCGGTTCAAATCATCGAAAACGCCTTCGGTCACGCCTAAGCCCCATTGAACCCTCAGGCCTGCTGGGCCATGTATCTTGCGTGAAACTGAGGGACACGACATGAAAATCGCCTTTCAAATGGACCCGATCGGGGCCGTGGACATCAACGCCGACAGCTCATTCCGTCTGGCGGAGGAGGCGCAGGCGCGCGGTCATTCGTTGTTTTTCTATGGGCCGGATCAGCTGGCCTATCAGGAAGGTCGTATCACGGCGCGCGGCCATGACATGACCGTGCAGCGGGTCGCCGGCGATCCGGCGATTCTGAGCTCCGAACGTGAAGTTGACCTGGCCGATTTCGACATGGTCTGGCTGCGTCAGGATCCACCCTTTGACATGCATTACATCACGTCCACCCATCTGCTGGACCGCCTGAAAGGGCAAACGCTGGTGGTCAACGACCCGTTCTGGGTGCGGAACTATCCTGAAAAACTGCTGGTTTTGGATTTCCCTGACCTGACGCCGCCGACAACGATTGCCCGTGACATAAAAACGATCAAGGCGTTCAAGGAAAAGCACGGCGACATCATCCTAAAGCCGCTTTATGGCAATGGCGGTGCGGGTGTGTTCCGACTGGATGCCAATGACCGCAACCTGACCTCTCTGCACGAGCTGTTCACGGGGTTCTCGCGCGAGCCTCTGATCGTGCAAAAGTTCCTGCCGGATGTCAGCAATGGCGACAAGCGGGTGATCCTCGTGGACGGTGAACCGGTTGGCGCAATCAACCGGGTGCCAGCCGCGGGCGAAACGCGGTCAAACATGCATGTGGGCGGACGCCCGGAAAAGGTCGGGTTGTCAGAGCGTGATCTGGAGATCTGCGCAGCCATCGGACCGCTACTGAAAGAAAAAGGCCAGATTTTTGTCGGGATCGACATCATTGGCGACTATCTCACCGAAATCAACGTGACCTCGCCCACCGGCATTCAAGAGCTGGAACGGTTCGACGGCGTGAACATCGCCGAGAAGATCTGGCAGGCGATTGAAGCCAAGATCTAGGCCATGACCCGGGCGCTGATGCGAAAGCTCAGCGCCTCTGCAACATGTGGCCTGCGGATGTCGGCTGAACCGTCCAGATCGGCGATCGTCCGCGCCACCCTCAGGATCCGATGAAAGGCACGCGCCGATAGGCCGAACCGATCTGCGGCCTTCAGCAAAACGGCTTTTCCTTCTGCATCGGGTGTTGCGATCTGTTCCAGAACTTTGCCTTCGGCGTCGGAATTCTGACGCAGGTCCGGCATTCCCCGAAACCGCTCTGCCTGTATGGCGCGGGCGTTTTCAACCCGCGCGGCAACTGTCGCCGAGCTGTCGCCGGATGGGGGCAGATCAAGATCGGTGAAGCCCACAGGCGGAACTTCGATCCGCAGGTCGAACCTGTCCATCAGGGGCCCCGAGATACGGTTCAGATAATCCTCGCCGCAGCCGGGTGCGCGAGAGCAGGCGCGCGATGGATCCGTCAGGTAGCCGCATTTGCACGGGTTCGCGGCGGCCACCAGCATGAAACGGCAGGGGTATTTCACGTGGGCATTGGCACGCGCCACCATGACTTCTCCGGATTCTATTGGCTGGCGCAGGGTCTCCAGAACCGTACGGGGAAATTCGGGGAACTCATCCATGAACAGCACGCCGTTATGCGCCAATGAGATCTCACCGGGCTTGGCACCTTTGCCCCCGCCGACAATGGCTGCCATCGAGGCCGTATGATGCGGTTCCCGAAATGGACGCGTGCGGTTGATGCCGCCTTCATCCAGCAACCCGCACAGGGACTGGATCATCGAAGTTTCCAACGCTTCGACTGCGGTCAGCGGTGGCAAGATGCCCGGAAGCCGTGCGGCCAGCATGGATTTGCCCGACCCCGGCGTGCCGATCATGATCAGATGGTGACGCCCGGCTGCCGCGATTTCCAAGGCGCGCTTGGCGCGTTCCTGCCCCTTTACATCGCGCAGATCCCGCACGCTGGGCGCCAGATTCACCTCGCCGGGTTGTGCCGCCGGCAAAAGGCACTGTCCCGAGAAATGGCGGACAACATCGCCCAGGGAACCCGCGCCGATAACCTGAGTGGCGTCGACCCATGCAGCCTCGGCGCTGGAGGCTTTGGGGCACAGCAACATGCGATCTTCTGACGCGGCCGTCATGGCCGCGGGCAGGGCGCCGACGACAGGTACCAGAGATCCATCAAGCGACAACTCCCCCAGTGCAACTGTTCCTTCGGCGGCATCGGCTGGGATGACCTCGAGTGCCGATAACAGCGCGACTGCGATGGGCAGGTCGAAATGGCTGCCTTCCTTGGGCAGATCCGCAGGAGACAGGTTGATCGTAATTCGTTTCGACGGCAGAGCGATGGCCATCGCACTCAGCGCGCTGCGGACACGGTCGCGGGCTTCGGACACGGCTTTGTCGGGAAGGCCAACGATGGAAAAGGCTGGCAAGCCGGGCGATACGGCACATTGCACCTCGACCGGGCGGGCTTCGACGCCGTGAAAGGCAACAGTGTGGGCGCGGGCGACCATGGCAGTCCTGTTCTTGGTTAACAGGGTGTTGCTGCCATGATTGTGGTTTAAGAGTCGTTAACGGTTGCGCGCAATGCAGCGAATTTTGGCCACGCGTCGGGATCGGCAATTGTTTTGTCGCGGCAGAATGGATTGCAGAAGCCCCAGCATTTTCCATCCAACTCCAGAAATTCCGCAACGGGTTTGCCGGAATACGGGCAAACTTGGTTGATTGACGGGCCGGAGACCGGCTTGGCGGTTGAAACCCCTCCGATCGGCCAGGGCTTGGACGGCAAATCCTGACGATAGGGAAAAGGGTCGTATCTGACAGTCAGGCCCATTGCGCGCCATTGTCTGACGGCGGGGTCTGACAACAGGTCCAGGCAATAGGTCCGGTTCGCCTTGGAAACTGGCAGCCCATATCCGATGATCCGCGCTGCGACAGGTGTGTAAAACACGTCCGCCAGCGAATACGCGCCGAACAACGGGCCTTGTCCCGCACCGGACACTTTGCGTGCATGGTCCCAGAGTATTGCGATGCGTGCCAGATCTGCCAGTGTTTCATCTGAGGGGTCGAAACCCTGCCAGACGTGCAGCAATTGCATCGGGCATTCATCCCGCAAGGCACCAAACCCTGCCACCATCTCGGCGCATAGCCAGCGGGCGGTTGCCCGGGCGGCGGGATCTGATGGCCACAAGCCGGCATCAGGGTGGCGCTCGGCCAGGGTTTCAGCCATGGCCAGGCTTTCGCCCACCACAGTTCCTTCCGGCAGGCGCAGGGCAGGCACAAGTCGCGCTGGGGCCAAGGGCTCCATATCCTGTGCCATGGTGCCCGAATACAGGCCAATCATGTGGCTTCTGTAGGGAAGGTTGAATTTCTCAAGCATCAACCAGCCACGCATTGACCAGCTGGAGAAGAGGCGGTCGCCGATATACAAATCATATGTCATACGCAGACGATGCCGCAGGTTCGCAACCCGGTAAAACAGTGATTTGTGTGGGGTCTGTTCACGGAAGGTGATTGATCGTACCGACGGACCACCTGCCTGCGTCGATCAGGATATCCGTTACCGACAGGTTGTCGATTCGGTGTGAAAAGGTCTGTTGTCCGTCCAGATCAAGGGCGCGCTGCACCTGAGTAAGGATAACGCCGAAATGCGCGACGATGACCAGATCGCGGCCTGAATGTACTGAAACAAGCGTGTCGATCGCCGCATCAACCCGATTGCGGACGTCGTTCCAGCTTTCACCTTGCGGCGGGCGGACATCGCCGGGGTTGTCCCAATATGAAAAGGCCAGTTCCGGGTCTTCGGCTTCGATTTCGGAAAATCCGCGCAACTCCCAGTCGCCAAAATGGATTTCCCGCAAGCCCGGATGATGGGGAAGGCGTTGACGTTGACCTTGTATGGCCGTGGCGGTGTCAACCGCCCGTGACAGATCGGACGAGATCACAAGCGCCTCGGGCGGCAAATGGTCGTGCAGACGTTTCAGTGCGGCTGTATCGCTAAGGTCAGCGGGCAGGTCGGACCAGCCGACCATGGTTTTCGCATGTGTCGGCCCGTGTCGAACAAGGTGAAGGCGCATCACGGCATTTGCCCTTTCAGAACCAAGGGCAACCCGGCAGTGATCTGCACCACCAGATCGGCCTGCGCTGCAAGCGCGATGTTCAGCCGCCCCTGTGCTTCGCGAAACCGGCGGGCCAGGGCGTTGTCCGGGACAATGCCGTGGCCAACTTCGTTCGAGACGATCACGATTTGCGCAGGGCATGCACGAAGGGCGTCAAGCAGGGCGGTTTGTGCCGCTTCCAGATCGGTTTCGGCCAGCAGGTGGTTGCTCAGCCACATGGTGGCGCAGTCAATCAGGCAAATCTGATCGGGCGACAACGTGGCCAGAACCGGCCCCGGATCGAAAGGTTCTTCAACCGTAGTCCACCCGTCGCCGCGTTGTTCAAGATGGCGCTCAATCTTCTGGCGCATCTCGTCATCAAACACTTGTGATGTCGCAAGGTAAACTCGGCTTTTCCCCTGAGAAACAACCAGTTCTTCGGCGAAAACCGACTTGCCCGACGCGGCCCCGCCCAGAACCAAGGTTAAATCCGGCGACACAGTACTTACCTATAGTTGATCCGTTTGGTGCTGTTTTGCGTAATGGTCATAGGTCGGCAAAGCAAGTCTGACCAGTACCTGCAAACAGGGGAGAGGTTTATGGCACTGGATAATGCGACGGACTTTTCGATGTCCCGGCAAGCAATGAAGGCCGAGCTGCTGGATGCGGAAACCGAACTGAAACTGGCTTATGCATGGCGTGATGAGCGTGATGAACAGGCGTTGCACCGTCTGATCACCGCCTATATGCGTCTGGCGATTTCGATGGCGGCCAAGTTCAAGCGCTATGGCGCGCCGATGAATGATCTCATTCAGGAAGCAGGCCTTGGCCTGATGAAGGCCGCAGACAAGTTCGACCCAGATCGCGGCGTGCGGTTTTCGACCTATGCCGTATGGTGGATCAAGGCAAGCATTCAGGACTATGTGATGCGGAACTGGTCCATGGTTCGGACCGGGTCAACCTCATCTCAAAAATCGCTGTTTTTCAACATGCGTCGCGTTCAGGCCCGGCTGGAACGGGAAGCCGCCACCGAAGGGCAGGAACTGGACCGTCATCAGTTACACCAGATGATCGCCACGGAAATCGGTGTGCCGCTGCGCGACGTCGAGATGATGGAAGGTCGTCTGTCCGGCTCTGATTTTTCGCTGAATGCGGTGCAATCCGCTGATGAGGATGGGCGCGAGTGGATCGATGCCCTGGAAGATGACCGCGAGCAGGCAGCCGAAGCAGTTGAACACAGCCATGATACCGAACAGTTGCGCAAGTGGCTGTTGACGGCGATGAATGCCTTGAATGATCGCGAGCGTTTCATTGTGCGCGAGCGCAAGCTGCGAGACCCTGCGCGAACCCTGGAAAGCCTGGGAACCGAGCTGGGTCTGTCAAAAGAACGTGTACGACAGCTTGAGGCCGCAGCCTTTGCGAAAATGCGCAAGAACCTTGAAGCCCAGTCGCGCGAGGTGCAACACTTCATCGCATGAAACAGTTTGCGATTCTTGCGTTTGTTCTGGGTCTTACGGTTGCGGCAGCGCGACCGGGGCTGGCAGATAGACTTGTTCCCGCTGATGCCATGTCCGCGATGCGGGACGCCGATGTCTTGATATTGGGGGAAGTTCACGACAACCCGACGCATCATTTGGTGCAGGCCGAGGCGCTTGAAGCTGTTTCACCTTCGGCCGTCGTCTGGGAAATGGTCACGGAAGAGGGCGCGCAGAGACTCGCTCAGAAAGCTGTGTCAAACCCGGAAGAACTGAGCCGCATTCTGAAATGGGCTGAAAGTGGCTGGCCGCCGCTCAGCATGTATTATCCGGTGTTCGAGGCGTCAGGCGCGCCGGTTTACGGGGCTATGGTTCCGCGAGCTGCCGCGCGTGCCGCTATGGAACGCGGTGCCGCCACGGCGTTGGGGGCAGACGCGGCGCGTTATGGCCTGACGGTGCCTCTATCGCCCGAAGAACAGGCCGCGCGCGAAGCCGACCAGTTGGCGGCGCATTGCGATGCGCTTCCGGCTGAAATGTTGCCCCAGATGGTTGCGATCCAACGATTGCGCGATGCTGTGCTGGCCCGTGCTGTGGTCCGTGCGATGGACGAAACCGGGGGTCCGGTTGCCGTGATTACTGGAAA
Source organism: Ruegeria sp. HKCCSP346 (assembly GCF_017872595.1). Classification (NCBI taxonomy): domain Bacteria; kingdom Pseudomonadati; phylum Pseudomonadota; class Alphaproteobacteria; order Rhodobacterales; family Roseobacteraceae; genus Ruegeria; species Ruegeria sp. HKCCSP346. The sequence goes on along the minus strand of NZ_JAEDOT010000004.1, from coordinate 137,742 downwards.
TGGTCACGCGCGAAAGGACCGGGGCATACCGACCTATCTAGCGCGCCTCAGACCAGGTTGGAAAGTCGTGGCCGTCGGACAATCCGAGGATGGAGCGATCGACGGAGAATTCGATATCGTGATTGATAGCCCCACGGCCGAGCGCGAAGACCCCTGTGCGGCATTTCAGGTTCAGAATTAATCGCTGGAACTACCTGCGGGCCTTGCCTAATGTCGGGGCCGACCGGGACAGGAAGGGCTGAACATGCTGTCATCCAAACGCATTCTGCTGATTATCGGTGGCGGAATCGCGGCCTACAAATCGCTGGACCTGATCCGCAGGTTGCGCGAGCGTGGCGCGGACGTAACCCCTGTATTGACGCGCGCTGCGGAAGAGTTTGTGACGCCGTTGTCCGTATCGGTTCTGGCAGGTGAAAAAGGCTATCGCGATCTGTTTGATCTCACCGATGAGGCCGAGATGGGGCATATTCAACTGTCCCGCTCTGCGGATCTGATCGTCGTGGCCCCCGCAACGGCGGATCTGATGGGCAAGATGGCCGCAGGGTTGGCCAACGATCTGGCCTCGACCCTTCTGATGGCCACGGACACACCCGTTCTGTGTGCGCCCGCGATGAATGTGCGGATGTGGACCCACCCGGCAACACAGCGAAACCTGAAGCAGCTGCAAGCGGATGGCGTGCGCTTTGTGGGCCCGAACGAAGGCGACATGGCCTGTGGCGAATACGGCCCGGGGCGCATGTCCGAGCCGCTGGAAATTGTCACGGCGATTGAGGCTCGGTTGTCTGCGGGGCCTTTGACGGGCAAGCGGGTGCTGGTGACGTCCGGCCCGACGCATGAGCCGATAGATCCGGTCCGGTATATAGCCAACCGCTCGTCCGGGGCCCAAGGTGCCGCCGTAGCCCGGGCGCTGGCGGAATTGGGGGCCGAGGTGACCTTTGTGACTGGCCCGGCAGACGTGCCGCCCCCGGCGGGTGTGCGGGTCGTACCTGTCGAAACCGCGCAACAGATGTCTGATGCGGTTGATGCAGCTCTGCCCGTCGATGCCGGAATATTCGCGGCTGCGGTCGCGGACTGGCGTATCGCCAGCGCGTCGGACAAGAAGCTGAAGAAAAGCCGCGATGGCCTGCCGGTACTGGAATTCACCGAAAACCCGGACATTCTGAAACGTGTTTCCAGGATGGAAGCGAACCGTCCGCCGTTGGTTGTCGGTTTTGCGGCCGAGACCGACAATGTGATTGAACACGCCACGGCCAAGCGTCTGCGCAAAGGCTGTGACTGGATCGTCGCCAACGATGTCAGCCCTGCAACAGGCATTATGGGCGGGTCAGAGAATGCGGTCATCCTGATTTCGGACAACGGGGCCGAGGAATGGCCCCGTATGGGGAAAGACGAAGTTGCCCGGCGTCTGGCGGCGAAAATCGCGGACGCGTTGGCAGGCTGAAGGAAAGGCAAGGGCATGGTTGCAATCCGGGTGATCCGCGAAGACGGGGCAGACCCCGCCGTGGCGCTTCCCTCTTACGAAACCTCGGGGGCGGCCGGCGCGGACGTGCGTGCCAATCTGCCCGACGGCGCGCCGATTACGCTGGACCCCGGTCAGCGGGCGCTGGTGCCGACCGGCCTGCGCATTGAAATCCCGCAAGGGTATGAGGTGCAGGTTCGGCCCCGCTCGGGCCTTGCGTTGAAACATGGGATTACACTGCCCAACACGCCGGGCACCATCGACAGCGACTATCGTGGGCCCTTGGGCGTGATCGTGATGAATGCGGGCCAGGAACGGTTCGAGATCGCCCACGGAGATCGTATCGCGCAGCTTGTGGTCGCGCCGGTGGTGCAGGCCAGGTTTGAACTGGCTCAGGCGCTGGGCGAAACCGATCGCGGGGCTGGCGGTTTCGGCTCGACCGGGCGCGGCTGATGCTGTTGGTTTTCATCCTGGCTGCGGGGCTTTGGGGCGTCGGTTATTTCGCCGGCACGTCCCAAAAAGCGCGGGTGGTTTCCGTGAGTGTGTTGTTGGCCGGCGTCATACTGTCCCATCTGATCTTGCCGGATGGGCACCCTCTTCGCGAAGCAACGGGTGGGTCTGCGGCGCTTTGGCTGATCCTCGTGGGTTTCGCGGCGCTGGCTTTGCTGTATGGCAGAATACTCAAAGCCTTACGCAACCGCGCAGTTTCAACTTCGGAACCGGAGCCCGACATGCCCTCGGACCGATTTACCGAGGCCGAGCTGGACCGCTATGCCCGCCATATCGTGTTGCGCGAACTGGGTGGGCCCGGTCAGAAAAAACTTAAGAAAGCCCGCGTGCTGGTGATCGGCGCAGGTGGTCTGGGCGCACCTGCGCTGCAATATCTGGCGGCTGCGGGTGTCGGCACGATCGGGATCATCGACGATGACGTCGTCGAGAATGCCAACCTGCAACGGCAGGTCATTCACCGCGACGCGGATATTGGAATGCCCAAGGTCTTTTCGGCCCAGCAGGCGATGCAGGCGCAGAACCCGAACGTCGTTGTTCTGCCCTACCACCGCCGTTTGAGCGAGGAAATCGCCACCGATCTGTTTGCAGATTTCGATCTGATCCTTGACGGGACCGACAATTTCGAGACCCGGTATCTGGCCAACCGAACCGCCGTCGCGCTGGGCAAACCGCTGATATCGGGGGCTTTGTCACAGTGGGAAGGTCAACTGAGTGTGTTTGACCCGGCCAATGGCAGCCCCTGCTATCAGTGTATCTTCCCAGAGGCCCCGGCCCCCGGTCTGGCCCCTTCCTGTTCCGAGGCCGGAGTGATCGGCCCGCTGCCGGGCGTGGTTGGGTCGATGATGGCGGTCGAGGCGATCAAGGTAATAACGGGCGCCGGCATGGCGCTGCGCGGCGAGATGCTGATCTATGACGCGCTGTATGGCGAAAGCCGCAAGATTGTTCTGACCCGCCGGGACGATTGCCCCGTGTGTGGCATGAGAAACGATTAACCTTTCTTCACATGGGTTGGGTGTTCTGGAACACCCGGCCATGGCGACATAGCTATGGGATCAAAGGAGATCCGCATGACCAACCCGATCCTGTCCAATTGGACCACACCGTTTGAAATCGCCCCTTTTTCCGATATCTCGGATGATGATTTCTCGCCCGCACTGGAGCAGGCGATGAAAGAGCATAACGCCGAGATTGATGCGATAGCTGCAAATCCGGATACCCCCACATTCGCCAACACGATCGAGGCGCTCGAGGCCGCGGGTGGGCAACTGGACAAGGTCCTGTCGGTCTTCTTCACGATTGCGGGCGCGGACAGCAACCCCAAGCGGGAAGAACTGCAACGCGCGTTTTCCCCCAGGCTTTCAGCGCATTTTTCGGGCATTTCTTCAAACAAATCGCTGTTCAAGCGTGTTGCCGACCTATGGGCACGGCGCGATGATCTTGACCTGACCGAGGAGCAGGCGCGTGTGCTGATGTTGACCCACCGGGGTTTTGTGCGTGCCGGCGCGGCCTTGGAGGGGGACGAAGACGCCCGTATGCAAGAGATCAAGTCGCGCCTCGCGTCGCTGGGCACGTCGTTTACCCAGAACTTGCTGGCGGATGAGCGGGACTGGTTCATGGACCTGACCGAAGAGGATCTGAACGGCCTGCCGGATTTCGTCGTGGACGCGGCACGTGCCGCGGGGCAGGAGAAGAAAGCCGAGGGACCAGTGGTCACCTTGTCACGGTCGCTGATCGTGCCATTCCTACAGTTTTCGCCCCGCCGGGACCTGCGCGAAAAAGCCTATCGTGCCTGGGCCGCGCGCGGTGCCAATGGGGGCGAGACCGACAACCGAGACATCGCGGCCGAGATCCTGGCCTTGCGCGAAGAACGCGCCAAGCTTCTGGGCTATGACACGTTCGCCGACTACAAGCTGGAAACCGAGATGGCGCGCACGCCGGATCGGGTGCGTGAGCTGTTGATGCAGGTATGGGAACCGGCCAAGTCCCGCGCCGACGCCGACGCGGAAGTTCTGACGCAGATGATGCAGGAAGACGGCATCAACGGCCCGCTGGAAGCCTGGGATTGGCGGTACTACGCTGAAAAGCGGCGCAAGGCGGAACACGATCTGGATGAGGCCGCGTTGAAACCCTATCTGCAACTGGATCGCATGATCGAGGCTTCGTTTGCCTGCGCCAACCGGCTTTTCGGGCTGGAATTCAAACCGTTGGACGTACCCCTCTATCACCCGGATTGCCGGGCTTGGGACGTTACCCGCGACGGGCAGCATATTGCCGTGTTTATCGGAGACTACTTTGCACGAGGGTCCAAGCGGTCAGGTGCCTGGTGCAGCGCGATGAGGGCACAGGCCAAATTCCCAAAGAAGCAGACACCGGTTGTCATCAATGTCTGCAACTTCGCCAAGGGGGATCCCGCCTTGCTGTCCTATGATGACGCGCGGACCCTGTTTCATGAATTCGGCCATGCCCTGCACCAGATGCTGTCCAACGTGACATATGAAAGCATCTCGGGCACGTCCGTGGCGCGCGATTTCGTGGAATTGCCCAGCCAGCTTTACGAACATTGGCTGGAAGTGCCAGAGGTCCTTGCCGAATTTGCGACCCATGCGGAAACGGGCGAGCCGATGCCGCAGGAAATGCTGCAAAAGGTGCTGAAAGCGGCCAATTTCGATCAGGGATTCCAGACGGTGGAATATGTCGCCTCGGCCCTTGTCGATCTGGCCTTCCACGATGGCGAGGCACCGGCAGATCCGATGGCGAAACAGTCGGAAGTTCTGGCCGGGTTGGGGATGCCGAAGGCCATTGGAATGCGCCACTCCACTCCGCATTTCGCGCATGTCTTCGCAGGCGACGGCTACAGCTCGGGGTATTACAGCTATATGTGGTCCGAAGTGATGGATGCCGACGCCTTTGCCGCCTTTGAAGAGGCGGGTGGTGCCTTTGACCCCGAACGCGCCAAGGCGCTTGAGGACAACATCCTGTCCACTGGCGGTTCGCGCGAGGCAGAAGACCTGTACCTGGCGTTCCGGGGAAGATTGCCGGGGGTTGACGCCCTGTTGAAAGGCCGCGGTCTGATCGCGGCCTGAAATCAGTAGCCCAATGTGCGATCCACCAGGTGCACGAAGGGCTCTCCGGCTTCGCCACGCCGGATGTTTTCGCAAATGACCTGCGCGGCTGTGACCGGGCGGGTCTCGGACGCGATGTGAGGGGTCACGGTCACGTTCGGATGTGACCAATACGGGTGGTCGGGGGGCAGGGGCTCGACCCGGAACACATCCAGCGTCGCGTGACCGACCTGACCCGAGTTCAAGGCATCCAGCAGCGCTTCGTCATCAATCAGGGGCCCGCGACCCGGGTTGATGATCCGCGCGCCTTTGGGCAGCAGGGCCAGCGTTTCAGCATTCAACGCGTTTTCCGTGGCAGCGGTGTCAGGCAGCAGCAGAACCAGTATCTCGGCTCGGGAAAGCGCATCACGCAGCCCGTCAGGACCGTGCAGACTGGTTACGCCGGGGATATCCTTGGCGGTGCGGCTCCAGCCAGTGACCGTGAAATTCAGCGAGGCCAGGGCGCGGGCCGCGGCTTCACCCAACGCGCCGAGGCCCAGAATGCACAGGTTGCGCTGCTGCGCCAAAGGTGGGGCATCCGGGGCCCAGACGCCATCCTGGATGGTGATGTGGCGATCCATTCCCAGATGATAGCGCAGCACGTGGCCCACCACCCACTCGGTCATTCCCTGCGTCAGCCCGTGATCCACCATCCGTGCCAATGGGACGCTCAGCGTGTCATTGTCCGCGATCTTTTCGACACCGGCCCAAAGGCTCAGAACCGCCTTCAGGCGCGAAAAGGGCGAAAAATCCAGTAACCCGCCATTCGGAGCGTAGACAACGTAATCAACCTGATCCGGGTCAAATTCCGTACTGATCTCCGCCTCTACGCCAGCTTCTGCAAGGTATCGAGTGAGCAGCGGTTCATACACGGGCCACAGGGCAGGGCGCGCGGAAAACAGAACGTTTACGGGCATCGGGGGCCTTTCAGATCAGCGGGGGCGATGGATATGAGCGCTTTGGACGATGCCGAACGCGGCCATCAGCACCAGCATGGCTGATCCGCCATAGCTGACCATGGGCAGTGGGACGCCCACGACCGGTGCCATGCCCATCACCATCGACATGTTGACGGCAAAGAACAAGAAGAAGTTCAGCGCGATGCCCAGAGTAACCAGAGAGGAGAACCGATCCTTGGTGGCCAGCGCGGTCGCCATGCAGAACACAAGGATCAGGGCATAGAGAACCAAGAGCGTGATGCCCCCGACAAAGCCGAACTCCTCTGCGAGGGTGGTGAAGATGAAATCGGTGTGTTTCTCGGGCAGGAAGTTCAGCCGGGATTGCGTACCCTGCATGAAACCGCGCCCGTTCCAGCCGCCGGAACCAAGGGCGATCTTGGATTGCGTGATGTGATACCCGGCCCCCAAAGGATCGGTAGAAGGGTCAAGAAACGTGTCGATCCGGCGGAACTGATAATCCTTGAGCAACTGCCATTCGGTCCCGCGACTGTTGAACACGGCGGCGATCAGGCCCACGACGGCGGCAATGACGGCTGCAAAGTAGGCCCAGTGGACACCCGCAAGAAACATCAGCCCGCCACCGGCAGCCAACAGCAGGATCGACGTGCCGAGATCCGGCTGTTTCAGAACCAGCAGGGTTGGCAGGACAATCAGGGCCACGGGAACAAAGACCCAAAGAGGGCGCGACGTCTTGTGCGATGGCAGCCAGTCGTAATACGCCGCCAGAACCATGACCAGGGCCACCTTCATGACTTCTGAGGGTTGCAGGCGCATGAACCCAAGGTCGATCCAACGCTGCGCGCCCATGCCGATGGTGCCGAACAACTCCACGAATACCAGCAACGCGACCGACCCGAGATAGGCCAGCACGGACATGTTGCGCCAGAACCAGATCGGAACCAAAGCAATGATGAACATCGCGATCAGGCCAAGCCCAAACCGCTCCATCTGCGGTTCTGCCCAGGGTGTCCACGACCCGCCTGCAACCGAATACAGCATCAGGAACCCTGCGCTGGCCGTGCTGATCAGCAACAGGGTTAGCGGCCAGTTCATGTACAGGAATTTCCGAAACCCCGACGGCGTGGATTTCACGGCATATTCAAGATAGCTCATGCGCGGTCCTTTCCGTCGGGACGCGCTTTGGGGCGACGGTCGCCCTCGAGCCGTTTTTGCTGTTCCTTGATCCGCTCGCGGTCGGCAACAGGATATGCCTCAAGCGGCGGGGTACCGTTGTAGAGCGCCTGAAGCATGATATCGCGGGCGACCGGTGCCGCCGCCTTGGACCCGCCGCCGCCATGTTCAACGACCACGGCAACCGCGTATTTCGGATTGTCATAGGGCGCGAAGCAGACGAACAAGGCGTGGTCGCGACGCTCCCATGGCAGGTCTTCGTTGCGGATCACGCCGGCGGCACGTTCGGCCTTGGTGATGTTGCGGACCTGGCTGGTGCCGGTTTTGCCGGCCATGCGGAACTCGTCTGCGATGATGCGGCTGCGATAGGCCGTCCCACGCCGATCGTTCGAGACCGAGTACATGGCCTTGCGCACCTGTTCCAGATTGTAGGCGTTGATGTCCAGCGGTTCCCCTGCGCCCGAGGGCTGTTCGACACCGTCGATCGAACGTACAAGGCGCGGTGTCACCGATCGGCCGGTGGCGATACGAGCCGTCATGACGGCCAGTTGAAGCGGTGATGCCAGCATGAACCCTTGCCCGATGGACGCGTTGGCCGTGTCGCCCACCAGCCAATCCTGACCGTGTGTCCGCTGCTTCCATTCCTGATTGGGGGCAAGTCCAGCGGCGACCGCCGACATCGGAATATCGTGTTTGACGCCCAGGCCCAAAGTACGAGCCATTTCGGATATCTTGTCGATCCCGACCCGCAAAGCCACGTCGTAGTAATAGACGTCGCAGCTGCGTTTCAGCGACAGGTTCAGATCGACCGTGCCATGCCCGCCGCGCTTCCAGCAGTGGAACCTGCGGCTGCCGACCTTAAGGTGCCCGGGGCAATACACTGTGTTTCCAGGGCCTATCACGCCGGCCTCCAGCGCGGCCAATGCAGTGACCATCTTGAACGTCGACCCCGGAGGATAAGTGCCTTGCACGGACTTGTTGGCCAGAGGGCGATACTTGTCCCCCGTCAATGCCCGATAATCCGCGACCGAGATACCGCGCACAAACAGATTTGGATCAAAACTGGGTGTAGAGCTGACAGCGCGCAGGTCCCCGGTTTCGCAATCCAGAACAATTGCCGCCGCGCTTTCTCCTGCCAGCCGCGCTTGCGCATATTGTTGCAGGTCGGCATCGATCGCCAATTGCAAGTCCGCACCCGGCTGACCTTCCTGCCGGTCCAGCTCGCGCATGACCCGCCCTGTGGCATTGACTTCGACACGCTTTGCACCGGCTTTGCCACGCAGGGCTGTTTCCTGCTTGGCTTCCAACCCGACCTTGCCAATCTGAAACCTGGGAATTCGCAAAACCGGCTCGGGGTCTTCGAGCTTGCTGAGATCGTAGTCGCTGACCGGGCCGACATAGCCGACGATATGGGCGAAATCCTCATAGCGTGGGTATTGTCGTGTCAGGCCCACTTCGGGCGTCACACCCGGAAGGGCCGGGGCATTGACTGCGACTTTCGAGATGTCTTCCCAAGTGACCTGATCCGCCAGAGTGACCGGCAGGAACGGGGCTGATCGGCGCATTTCGGTCCGGGCGCGTTCGATCTCATCATCGTTCAGCGGGATGAGTTCCGACAATTTGGCAATCACCTTGTCGACGTCACCTGCGTCTTCACGCACGATGACGATGCGATAGGATGGTGAGTTCTGACCGATGATTTGACCATTGCGGTCATAGATACGTCCACGGGTTGGCGGGATGAGTCGAATGTTGATGCGGTTTTCTTCGGCCAGCAGGCGGTATTCGTCGGCCTGATCCACCTGCATGAAACGCATCCGTGCGGCCAGCCCGCCGATAAAAGCCGCCTGCAAACCGCCCAGCAACAGCGCCCGGCGTGGCAGGCGTTTATAGGCAAGGCCCTGCGACTTGGGTTTGCGTTGTTTCATGCTCCGCCCCCTGCGGCTCCGGCATCCGCAGCAGACAGGCGGTGGACGCCAAATACGCTTTGGCTCAACAGCACGATGAACGGGTAGAAGGCGATTGTCAGCACAAGTTGCATAACGACTGGCCACAAAGCGGCCTGCTGCACAGACAAGATCGACAAAACGACTCTGTTCGTCAAAAAGACCATGGCAATCACCACACCGACAGACATCCATTCTCCGACAAACCCAGTGTCCTTCATACCCGGAGCGGCAGAGCGCAGATAGGCTGTGCCAAACACCACCAGCGCAGCCAGAAGGCCGGGCGGGCGTTGCAGCAACAGATCCGCCATCAGCATGACAAACGCGACCAGCAGCGTGGGCACATAGTCGGGGCGCCGCAATACCCAGGCAAAGGTCAGCGCAATCAATACATCAGGAAAAGGCCAGCGATCCGGTTGCGCATCAAGCGGCAGCAAATGCAGAAACAGAACGACAAAGGCCAGCGCAACGTAAAGGCCGCGCATGGCCCAGTTGTATGAGGCGGGCCTATCCATCGCTGACCTCATCCGGCACAAGCGCAGTTTCGGGCCGAGTTGGCCCGACGATCCCACCCGGATCCTGAATCGGCGGGGGCGAATGGAAGCGCAGAACACGAAGAAACTCGAGCCGTTCAAAATCTGCTGAAAGGCGAACGCGCAGGCGGCCGCCCGGATCTGCGGCGATCTGGCCGATCAAAAGGCCTGCCGGAAAAACGCCACCGTCGCCGGATGTGATCACCCGATCACCGGGGCGGACCAGCTCTCGGTTTTCCAGAAACTCGACCACAGGGGCCGGAGTATTGTCTCCTTTGATCAACGCGGTCTGGCCAGAAGGCTGAATTGTTGCCGGAATGGCACTGGTGGCATCCGTCACCAGGATCACCCGAGCCGTGTCTGGCCCGACGCCGGAAATTCGGCCAACCAGCCCGATTCCATCCATCGTGGCCCAGCCATCAACGATCCCGTCGCGTTCCCCCACATTCAACAGGACGGACTGCCGAAAGGGTGATCCGCTGTCGGCCATCACAACACCCGTGATGTATGTCAGGCGCGGGTCGAGGCGGACATTGTTCAGATCCAACAGCCGCGCATTTTCCTGCTCCAATTGCAGTGCGGCCTCTTTCCAGGCACGCATCAGGCGCAGTTCGCTGCGCAGCTCGCGGTTCTGCTCGCTCAGACGCTGGTAGCTTTGGAAATCGCGCACAAGGTTCACAGCGGCGGTCACGGGCACCATGGCCCAATCCATCGACGGTACGACCGCGTCCACCACCTGCGCGCGGAACCGCTCGACGCGCGGGCTGTCGATCCGCCAAACCAGAAAGATACCCAGCAAGCACAGGATGACGATCCCCAACAACAAGCGGCGCAGAGGGGTCGTGTAGTCATCGCGCTGTGATCGGTCTTTTGCCACAGGTTACCTTCCCGTGCTGCTCGTGCCGAATTCAGACTGCCCCTAAAAGGTGCGCGCCTCAGCTTTCGTAGTCAATCGCGTGGCGCAGCTGTTTTTCGTATTCTAGCGCCTTGCCGGTGCCCAAAGCCACACAATTCAGGCTTTCGTCCGCGATGGACACGGCCAGGCCGGTCTGTTCGCGCAGGGCCAGATCCAGATCACCCAGCAATGCACCACCGCCTGTCAGCATGACGCCGCGATCCACGATATCGGCGGCCAGATCGGGCGGAGTGGTCTCCAGCGCGGTCATCACCGCTTCGCAGATCTGCTGGACGGGTTCCGACAGCGCCTCGGCGACCTGGGCCTGGCTGATCTCGATTTCCTTGGGTACGCCGTTCAACAGGTCACGACCCCGGATATGCATCGACTGGCCGCGGCCATCATCAGGCATCCGCGCCGTGCCGATCGTCGTCTTGATGCGTTCCGCAGTGGATTCACCGACCAGCAGGTTCTGCTGACGGCGCAGGTACGAAATGATGGCTTCGTCCATGCGGTCGCCACCTACGCGGACCGAGCGGGCATAGACGATGTCGCCCAGCGACAGAACGGCCACTTCGGTCGTACCACCGCCGATGTCGACGACCATGTTGCCGGTCGGGTCGGTGATCGGCATGCCCGCGCCGATGGCGGCGGCGATCGGTTCCGCGATCAGGCCCGCGCGGCGCGCGCCTGCGGACAAAACCGACTGACGGATTGCGCGTTTTTCGACTGGGGTCGCACCGTGAGGTACGCAGACGATGATCTTGGGTTTCGAAAAGGTCGAACGTTTGTGCACCTTGCGAATGAAGTGCTTGATCATTTCCTCGGCGGTGTCGAAGTCGGCGATCACGCCTTCACGCATGGGGCGGATGGCTTCGATCGAACCGGGCGTTCGTCCCAGCATCAGCTTGGCATCTTCGCCGACGGCCAGAACTTTCTTAACGCCGTCCTTGACGTGATAGGCTACGACCGAAGGCTCAGACAGGATGACACCGCGCCCCTTGACGTAAACCAGCGTGTTCGCCGTTCCAAGGTCGATGGCCATGTCCGCTGTGAACAGGCCGCCCAGATTGCCAAAGATCCCCATGTTTCCCCTGATCCTGTATGTCGGTTTTTCTACTGCCCGCGACTCGACGGTTCCGGGACGGATGACTTATAGGGTGCCATCACGCCCGGTAAAAGGGCTGATTCCGCGACAATCAGCACCTTTCCGCCTTATTGAATGGGACTTTAGAAGGCAAAATGCTCTCTTATCAACATATTTACCACGCCGGGAATCTGGCTGATGTCCAAAAGCACGCATTGCTGGCCTGGGTGCTGAATTATTTGACGCAGAAGGACAAGCCGCTCAGCTATGTCGAAACGCATTCCGGGCGGGGGCTGTACCAGTTGGACGCGGACGAATCCATGAGGACGGGCGAGGCGGCGGCGGGAATCGAGCGCGCGAAACGAGAAGGGTGGTTCGGCCCCGGACATCCGATGGCGCGGGTTCTGGAAAACACACGGGCCCGGCACGGCGACGCGGCCTATCCGGGATCGCCGATGATTGCAGCACAACTGTTGAGGGATCAGGACAGTCTGCATTTTGCCGAGCTGCACCCCCAGGAACATGCCGCGCTGTCTTTGGCTATGTCGCCGTTCGGGGCGAAGGTGTATCGGCGGGACGGGTTTGAACTGGTGCAATCCCTGCTGCCTCCGACGCCGCGTCGGGGGCTATTGCTGATTGACCCAAGCTATGAGGTGAAGACCGACTACGATCGACTGCCCGCAGCGATTGCCAAACTGCACCGGAAATGGAATGTCGGGGTGATCGCGCTGTGGTACCCGGTTCTGAAGGACAAACGCCACGCCCGGATGATCGCGACGCTAAAAGCGCAAAACTTCCCCAAGGCCATTTGCCATGAGGTGACATTCCCACCGGTGCGCGAGGGGCATCGGATGGTGGGGTCAGGGATGTTCATTCTGAACGCACCATTCGGCATCGAGGAAGAGACGACACGCCTGTCGCAGCTATTTGCAGGTCTCTGAGGCCAGCCAAAGAAATGCAACTGATACTCCCGCCCTGTTTGCCTGCATCAGAGATGCCGTCAAACATGTTGAGCCCGGCAGCGCGCCGCAGGCGCGCTGCCGGGCCCAAAGCTGCAAGGGTGCTCGGCGCAGCCGGGCACCCGCAGGTGCGGGAGCCCCTAACCGCGCCAATTTTGATCAGGTCAGGTCTTTGTAGCTGATTTCGCGGGCATCCGCGCCCGGGCCGGTCTTTTCCCGGCGCACGATCAGGCGGTTCAGCGCGTGGATATAGGCTTTGGCCGAAGCCACGACAGTATCCGTGTTCGCCGACTGACCCGTGGCGATCATGCCATCTTCTTCCAGCCTGACCGAAACCGTGGCCTGCGCATCGGTGCCTTCGGTCACCGCATGAACCTGATACAGCTGCAAACGGGCCGTGTTGGGGTAAATCGCACGGATCGCCTTGAAGGTTGCGTCTACCGGCCCGTCACCGTGTTCAGTTGCGATGACGTCCTTGCCGTCGACTTCCAGCTCGACCGTCGATTCCGCCTGGCCGCCGGTGCCGCAGGTGACTTTCATCGACACCAATTGCAGATAGTCGTCCGCCTCGTCCAACGTCATCAGCGCAATGAGATCGTCGTCGAACACTTCTTTCTTGCGATCCGCCAGATCCTTGAACCGCACAAAGATGTCTTTGAGTTGATTGTCGCCAACTTCAAAGCCCAGCGTTTCAAGTTTGTCGCGCAGGGCCGCGCGGCCCGAGTGCTTGCCCAGAGGCAGGGATGTGCCCGACAGGCCGATATCCTCGGGGCGCATGATCTCGAAATTGTCGCGGTTCTTGAGCATTCCGTCCTGATGGATGCCGCTTTCGTGGGCAAATGCGTTCTTGCCGACAATCGCCTTGTTGAACTGCACGTTGAAGCCCGAAACCGTGGCGACCCGGCGCGAGATATGCATGATCTTGGTCGTGTCGATCCCGGTGTGGAAGGGCATGATGTCATTGCGCGTGCGCATCGCCATCACGACCTCTTCCAGCGCAGTGTTACCGGCGCGTTCGCCCAGGCCGTTGATGGTGCATTCGATCTGGCGTGCGCCACCGATGACGGCCGCCAGCGAGTTCGCTGTCGCCATGCCAAGGTCGTTATGACAATGGGTAGCAAAGATCACCTCATCTGCGCCCGGAACCGTTTCGATCAGGCGTTTGATCAGGTCAGCGGATTCCAGAGGCGCAGTATATCCCACGGTGTCGGGGATGTTGATGGTGGTTGCCCCGGCCTTGATCGCGATTTCGATGACGCGGCACAGGTAATCCCATTCGGTCCGGGTTGCATCCATCGGCGACCACTGCACGTTTTCGCACAGGTTGCGCGCGTGGCTGACCGTTTCGTGAATTTTGTCCGCCATCTCGTCCTGAGTCAGGTTCGGAATGGCGCGGTGCAGTGGAGAGGTGCCGATGAAGGTGTGAATGCGGTTCTGTTCCGCGTGTTTGACCGCCTCCCAGCAGCGATCGATATCGGCGAAATTGGCGCGGGCCAGACCGCAGATGCGGCTGTTTTTGGATCGTTGCGCGATCTCGGTTACCGCTTTGAAGTCACCTTCGGATGCGATCGGAAAACCGGCTTCGATGATGTCGACGCCCATGTCATCCAACAGTTCGGCAATCTCGAGCTTTTCGTCATGGGTCATGGTCGCGCCGGGGCTCTGCTCGCCGTCGCGCAAAGTGGTATCGAAGATCAAGACGCGGTCTTGGTCGGTCACGTTGGTCATGGGAATCTCTTTCTTGTCTGTCCTAAAGCCTGTTGGCGCGCTGGCGTCCTCCTCTGAGCGGGCGCGCCGGATGGCACGCTCAGAGGCGGATTAGGATCAGTAGGCCACGCAGAACCGCGCCGCGAGGGGCGGCTTTGGCAAAAGGGATATCTGCGCAGTTGATCATGGGTCTGAGGTTATACAGACGCCGCCGGGAATGAAAAGAACCAATTTTCGACAAGTTGCGGTGCAGGGGGTTGGAAATTCCCGTCCCTTGATTGATCCGTCCATGCCGCTAGCTGGTCACAGATGGATACTGCTTTGATCATTGGTGCGTCCGGCGGGATTGGTGCGGCCGTACGCGAGCAATTGGAGGCACAGGGCGTTGCGGTGACGTGCCTCTCGCGCTCTGTCGAGGGGTTCGATCTGATGGAGCCAGATCAAGCGAGCCGGATGCTTGATCGCTTATCGGGCCCGTTCGATCTTGTTCTTGTCGCTTCCGGGGCGCTGGAAATTTCAGGCAATGCGCCCGAAAAGACCATTCGATCTGTTTCGGCAAGGGCAATGATGGACCAGTTTGCTCTGAATGCCGTAGGTCCGGCGTTGGTGCTAAGCCGGGCCCATCAGTTGTTGCCGCGACAGCGGCGTTCGGTATTTGCTGTATTGTCCGCGCGGGTCGGGTCCATTGGCGACAATCGGATGGGCGGCTGGATCAGCTACCGCGCGGCCAAGGCCGCGGTCAATCAAATCGTCCATACTTCGGCAATTGAATTGGCCCGGACCCATAAACAGGCGATATGTGTTGCGCTGCATCCCGGCACGGTCAAGACAGAGTTTACTCGGAAATATCTGGGACGGCACCCTGCCGTTGAACCCGGTGAAGCCGCGCGCAACCTGATGTCCGTGATCGGCGGGTTGCGCCCGGCGGATACCGGTGGGTTCTTTGACTGGGCCGGAAAACCTGTTCCTTGGTGAGCGATCATTCGCCAGACGGATCTGGTTGTGCCGCCTCTGAATCCGGGTCTGTCTGCTGTGCCGGAGCGTCTGCGCCGCCCTGCTGGTCCGGGGTTTGATTTGGCAAAACACCGTTTTCCCAGATACCAGTTTCTTCTTGCCCGTTGGCATAGCGCATGGTTCCGCTGCCCTGCCTCTTGTTGTCGACAAAGTTGCCCTCATAGACGTCGCCGTTCGAATAGGTCGCTATGCCTTCACCGTTGATTTTGCCTTCGGACCAGTCGCCGACATACTTGAACCCGGCAGGGGTCACGATTTCTCCTTTGCCGTGACGCTTTCCGTTCACGAAGTCCCCGGTGTAGACCGTGCCGTCAGAGTAGGTCGCCTTGCCTTTTCCCTGACGGACCCCGTTGACCCAGTCTCCGTCATAGATCGAACCGTCCGCGCGGGTCATCACACCCTTGCCGTGGCTTTGCGCGTTTTTGAACTGGCCCCTGTAGATCATGCCGGTGGCATAGGTCGCTGTACCCTGACCTTCGATAACGCCAGCGATCCACTCACCCTCGTAAGTGGAGCCGTCGGGATAGGTAATGCGGCCGTTTCCTTCCGCCAGATCGGCCACGAAATCGCCCACGTAAACCGAACCGTCGGGATAGGTCAGCTCACCCAGGCCTTCTATCTGACCCTGGTTCCAGTCGCCGGTGTACACAAATCCATCGGTTCCGGTGAACGTGCCCTTGCCATGGCGGCGATCATCGACAAAGTCGCCCTCATAGACGTCCCCTGACGCGTGAGTTACTTTGCCTTTGCCCTGACGGCGCCCCTGCACAAGCTCGCCTTCATACACATCACCATTGGCATAGGTCAGGCGACCAGTTCCGGTGATCTGGTCCTGCGTCCATTCGCCTTCGTACACCATTCCGTCAGGCATCGTCTGGGTGCCTGTGCCATCGCGCAAGCCGGCGTTGACATCGCCTTCGTAAACGCTGCCATCGGCATAGGTGATCGTGGCCTTACCTTGCCGCTGACCGTCCACCCAGTCGCCATCGTAGACATATCCGTCGGGAAAGGTCAGTTTGCCCTTGCCG
The DNA here is from genome assembly GCF_017872595.1 of Ruegeria sp. HKCCSP346. NCBI lineage: Bacteria > Pseudomonadati > Pseudomonadota > Alphaproteobacteria > Rhodobacterales > Roseobacteraceae > Ruegeria > Ruegeria sp. HKCCSP346. Next base: position 121,413 of record NZ_JAEDOT010000004.1, on the reverse strand, counting down.
TGCCGTTGCGCGTTCCTGAACTCACCCTCATAGCGCGAGCCATTGGCAAATTCAGCGATGCCCGTGCCGTTAATGGATCCGTTGGACCATTCACCGTCATAGCTGCTGCCATTGGCGTAAACGATCTTGCCGCGCCCGTCCGGCTGACCTTTGACGAACGCGCCTTCATAAACCGATCCATCCGGGTACTTGGTGACGCCTTGGCCTTGAATTTCGCCTTCCACCCACTGGCCGGTGTATTCGAACCCGTTGGGCAGCCGATACGTACCCGTCCCGTGGCGCAGGCCGTTTTCATAAGTGCCCTCGTAGACGCCGCCCACTTCGTCATCCTTGACGATAATCGTGCCGTCCTGCGCAACAGCGGTCGCAGCTGCCAGGCTCATGGCCACAGCCCCAATTGAGTTTCGGATCACATTCATTTTGGTTCTGCCTGCCGGATCATCGTTGGTTGCATCCCTGGGCGCAAAACTAGGGTACCGTCGCGGGCAGGGCAACGGGTTTTGCCGCATTGGCCTTTTACTCGCGCGGTGATCTGCTAAATGGCAGTAGGACTGACGAGGCAAGAGGGCAGCATGGCCGACCGTTTCCGCATCACTCTGGCGCAACTGAACCCGACCGTAGGGGATATTGACGGCAATGCGGCCAAGGTCGTTGCCGCGTGGGAACAGGGCAAAGCGGCGGGCGCCGATCTGGTGGCGTTCCCCGAGATGTTCATCACCGGATACAACACGCAGGATCTGGTGCTGAAGCCGGTGTTTCATCGCGCGGCCATGGATGCGGTCGAGACTCTGGCCGGAAAATGCGCCGATGGACCCGCGATTGCCCTGGGTGGTCCGTGGGTCGATGATGGCAAGTTGTACAATGCCTATCTGATCCTGAAGGGGGGGCGGATCACCAGCAAGGTTCTGAAGCACCACTTGCCGAATGAGACTGTTTTCGACGAAGTGCGCCTGTATGATGCGGGTCCTCTGGGCGGTCCGTATTCGGTTGGCAACTTCCGGATCGGCAGCCCCATCTGCGAGGATAGCTGGCACACTGACGTCGCCGAAACGCTTGAGGAAACCGGGGCCGAGTTTCTGCTGATCCCCAATGGGTCGCCCTATTTTCGGAACAAATACGATGTACGTCTGAACCATATGGTCGCGCGCGTGGTCGAAACGGGCCTGCCGCTGATCTACCTGAACATGGTCGGCGGGCAGGACGATCAGGTCTTTGACGGCGCCAGCTTCGGTCTCAACCCGGGCGGAGAGCTGGCCTTCCGGATGCCGGTATTCGACGAAGTGGTTGCGCAGGTGGATCTTGAGCGTGGCGACGATGGCTGGCGCATTGTGCCGACAGAAATCGTGCCCCAGCCGGATGTGTGGGAGCAGGATTATCGCGCGATGGTGCAGTCCCTGCGGGACTATATGGGCAAGACCGGTTTCAAAAAAGCAGTTCTGGGACTGTCCGGAGGGATCGATTCCGCGTTGGTGGCGACCATCGCGGTGGATGCCATCGGGGCCGACAATGTTCGCTGCGTGATGTTGCCGTCGGAATATACCAGCCAAGCGTCATTGGACGATGCCGAGGCCGTCGCCAAGGCGCTGGGTGTGCACTATGACCATGTGCCGATTTCGGAAAGCCGGGCTGCCGTCACCAACACGCTCGCTCCGCTATTTGCGGGGTTGGACGAAGGCTTGACCGAGGAGAACATTCAGTCGCGCCTGCGCGGGCTTTTGCTGATGGCAATCTCGAACAAATTCGGCGAAATGCTGTTGACCACCGGCAACAAGTCCGAGGTCGCGGTGGGCTATGCCACGATCTATGGTGATATGAATGGCGGCTACAACCCGATCAAGGATCTGTACAAGACCCGCGTGTTCGAAACCTGCCGCTGGCGCAACGCCAATCATCGAGACTGGATGATGGGGCCTGACGGAGAGGTCATTCGCCCGTCCGTCATCGACAAACCCCCCAGCGCCGAACTGCGCGAAGATCAGAAAGACAGCGACAGTCTGCCGGACTATCCCGTACTGGACGCGATACTTGACATTCTGGTCGATCAGGATGGCTCCATCGCGGATTGCGTCGCCGCCGGATTTGACGAGGCGGACGCGCGAAAGGTCGAGCACCTGATCTATATCAGCGAGTACAAACGGTTCCAGTCCGCTCCGGGCACACGCTTGAGCAAGCGGGCATTCTGGCTGGACCGGCGGTACCCGATCGTAAATCGCTGGCGTGATCGTCACTGAAATCGAAGCCAAACCCGTCAGATCGGAAACAGTGAAGTTTCCGCGCTGCGCATTGTCCCATGATCGAGGAGCAAAGCCCGTGCAACGGGGCGAAAAAGGCCATCCCTGGCTTGCTTGGGTGACATTTTTCTGACACATTTTTGCTTGGAAGTTGCCCAATGTGGGGCGGATGCGACGCATTGTTGTTGATGGCGAGGGCCTGACGTGGTGATCGCGGCGTATCCGGGGTTGGATGTCTGAGTGAATGGTTTGGTGTTGAAATGTACGAGAATGTTGAAAGATCGCTTCATGCGCCTTTGAAATGGCGTACAATGGAATCTTTGCCGCAAGATTTCGATGAAGAAAAGCTGGATGCGGCAATTGCCGATCTGTTGAATGAGCAGCGGCAGTCGGAAGATCAGAAAGCGGCCATGTTGCGGCCAGAGTTTCCGCAATTGCTTCCACAGGAAGACGTATCCGCGCAAGCGGCGCTGAAGGAAAACCGGTTGTCCGCGATCTTGCGCCAGAAATGGGCGGAACTGTCCGGCGCAGCGTAACCTTTGGCCCCGCGCTTTTAACCTCAGGCGTCTGGGTCACAGAAGCCAAAAATCGTATGTTGCGGTGGCAGTTTGTATTGCCCATGCTTTGTCTTTTGGTCTCCATAGCGGTCCAAGTGACAGAGTAAGGCTTATTGATGACCGCGCCCAAACCGACTCCTGTAGAACCTGATCTTGCCCTGCCCAAAACCGTGGATGTCGTGGTCATCGGCGGCGGAATCATCGGCGTTTCAACCGCATTGGAACTGGCAGAGCGGGGCGCTTCGGTTCTTTTGTGCGAAAAAGGGCAGATTGCAGCCGAACAAAGTTCTCGCAATTGGGGTTGGGTCCGTCTTGGGATGCGGGACCCAAGAGAGATACCCCTGATGCAGGAATCGTCGCGCATCTGGCAGACGCTCGATGACCGGCTCGACCGCAAGACAGGTTACACCCGATCCGGTATCCTTTTTGGCGCATCCGGCAAGCGGGATGCCGGCAACATGGAACGTTGGCTGCACCATGTCGAAGGATTGCAGACCGGCGCGCGGATGGTTTCGGGCGGTGAGTTGGCAGACCTTTTGCACGGCAACCAATCGGGCTTTGAAACCGCTTTGTACATGCCGCAGGACGGTCGTGCCGAACCTCAATGGACAGCCCCCGCCATTGCCGAAGCTGCGCGGGCTCGAGGCGCGGTGATCATGACGAATTGCGCCGTGCGCAGTTTGGACATTCAGGCTGGACGTATCGCCGGTGTTTTCACCGAGCGCGGCAAAGTTGCCAGCGGCCGCGTCGTTCTGGCCGGGGGTGCGTGGTCGCGCCTGTTTGCAGGAAATGCTGGGATCGAGCTGCCGCAGTTGAAGGTTCTGAATACGGTCCTGCGCACATCCCCTATCGCAGAGGGGCCCGAGGCGGCGTTGTGGTCGGATGACTTTGCGATCCGAAAACGGGCAGATGGCGGGTACACTATTGCGTCCGGTCATGAGAATACCGTGGACATCGTGCCGGACAGTTTTCGATTGGCGATTCAGTTCCTGCCGGCTTTTGTGCAGGAGTGGAAATCTCTGCGCTTTCGCCTGTCCAAACGCTGGACGATCGAAGCACAACAGAACCGAAGATGGCTGCCAACCGATGTGACACCATTCGAACAGTGCCGGATCCTTGACCCTGAGCCGTCTCAAAAAACGTTGCGACGCGCCTGGGCCAGTGCATGCAAGGGATACCCCGCTGTGCAAACAGGCGAGATCGTACAAAGCTGGGCAGGTATGATCGATGTGACGCCGGATGCCATTCCCGTCATCTCGGGCGTGGATGATCTGCCGGGAATGTACATTGCCACGGGGTTTTCGGGCCATGGTTTCGGAATCGGGCCCGGGGCGGGGCGGCTGATGGCCGATCTGGTTGCCGAAACAACGCCTTGCGTGGACCCGGCCGCCTTTCGCTTGTCGCGGTTCAGTGACGGTTCAAAAGTGCGGCCGGATCCGGGGTACTGAACGCTCAGCCCATCATCTGGTAGCTGACCGGGACAAAGCGAAAGCCTTCTCCACGGGTCTCAACATACCCGGCGCCGGGGAATGGCATGTGATAGCCGACCATAGGTACCTTGTCGGCAGCCAGCATGCCAAGAACATCGCGGCGTGCGGCAGTGGCTGCGGCCTTGTCCATGTCAAACCGGACTTCCCATTCGGGATGGGCGAAAGACCAGACATAGTGGTTGGCCAAATCCGCCGTCAGCACCAGACGTTGCCCGTTACTTTCCAGATGGTAGACCGTGTGGCCCGGTGTGTGGCCATAAGCGGCCACTGCGGTAATGCCCGAGGCAACCTCGCCTCCGTCTTCGACAAAGGTCATTTTCTCGGCCAGCGGTGTGACTTTTTCAGCGACCAGATCGCCCACGCGATTGCCTGCGTCCTGCGCAGCCCAGAAATCATACTCCGGAGACGCCGTCACGTAGCGCGCATTGGCGAAGGTGGGCGCGCCTTCGGTGGTCATGCCACCGATATGGTCAGGGTGCATATGCGTTATCACGACCACATCGATCTGATCCGGGGTCACACCCGCATCTGCCAGCGCGGCCTGTATGCCACCTTGCCCCAGACCGGTATCAAACAGAACCAGCTCTGATCCCGTGTTGACCAGTGAGGGGGTAAAGAAAAACTGTGCGACGTCTGCCGGAATGAAGTTTTCAGCCGAAACCTTGGCAAATTCATCGTCCGTCGCTCCGCCCCCAAAAATCTCTTTGGCTCCGTCGCGTGGAAAGCTGCCATCCAGCAGGGTCGTGACCGTGAAGTCGCCAATATGAAATGACCTTGCGATGGTCGAGTTTGCTTTGGTTTCCGGGCTGGCGGCCAGAACCGGTGCGGCCGCAGCTGCAAACGGCAAGGCAGCGGCACTTCCCAAAGCGGCGCGGCGTGTAAGTTTTATTGTCATCTTCGTTCTCCCTGTCAGGACATCAATGTTGCAGTTAGGGCGTCGAGAGTTTCTTGCCAGTTTATACGCCATTCAGATGGGGTGCATGGATGAATAATACGTGTTAATTTTTGTTCATGGCGCGATCAGACAATAAGACAGTTCCGACAGATCAAAGCGTCGAGAATTTCCTGAAAACGGTTCAACCGGCGCGCCGTGCTGAAGACGCGCACCAGCTTGACAAGTTGTTTCGCGCCACCACCGGGTTTAAACCGGTCATGTGGGGCCCGTCGATCGTCGGGTATGGCCGCTACCACTATCGCTACAAAACGGGTCGTGAAGGGGACTTTCTGGCAACCGGTTTTTCGCCGCGCAAATCAGCTTTGGTGATTTACACCATGCCGGGTTACGCAGATTTTGCGGATCTCATGGCCAGATTGGGAAAGCACAAGCTGGGCAAGTCCTGTCTTTACGTCAACAAACTGGCGGATATCGACACGGGTGTTTTGCGCGAACTCATTCGCGCCGGACTGGACGACCTCGACAGGGTGTGGCCGGTGAAACCTTTCTGAATCACCTGATGGATCAAGCGGCGGCTGGACAAAATCGCGCCTTTGTGACAAGAGCCGCGCCAACAGGAGACACCCATGACAACCACCCGTTTCGCCCCGTCGCCCACCGGTTACATCCATGTGGGCAACCTGCGCACCGCCCTGATGAACTATCTGATCGCCCGCAAGGCCGGCGGCACGTTCATCTTGCGTATCGACGACACTGATCCTGAGCGGTCGAAAGAAGAATATGTCGACGCCATCAAGCAGGATATGGAGTGGCTGGGCCTGCATTGGGACCGGATTGAACGTCAGTCCGAGCGTCTGGACCGCTATGCCGAGGCCGCCGACAAGCTGCGCGAGATGGGCCGGTTTTATGAGGCGTTCGAGACGCCCACCGAGCTGGACCTGAAGCGCAAGAAGCAACTGAATATGGGCAAGCCTCCGGTCTATGATCGCGCCGCGCTGAACCTGTCGGATGCCGAGAAAGAGGCCCTGCGCACTGAGCGCGGCAATGGTGTCTGGCGCTTCAAGCTGGATCATGAACGGATCGAATGGACCGATGGCATCTTGGGTGACATCTCGATCGATGCGGCGTCCGTTTCGGACCCGGTGCTGATCCGTGGCGATGGTCAGGTTCTTTATACGATCGCGTCGGTGGTGGATGACACCGAGATGGGCGTCACGGATGTAGTGCGCGGCTCGGACCATGTGACCAACACGGCGACGCAAATACAGATCATCAAGGCGCTGGGCGGCACCTGCCCGCGCTTTGCCCACCATTCGCTGCTGACCGGCCCGCAGGGTGAGGCGCTGTCGAAACGTCTGGGCACGCTGGCGTTGCGCGATCTGCGCGAGCAGGGTGTGCAGCCTATGGCGCTGCTGAGCCTGATGGCACGTCTGGGCTCGTCTGACCCGGTTGAGCTGCGCTCGGAAATGGCTGAACTGATCGAAGGGTTCGATGTGAACCGGTTTGGCGCCGCGCCGACCAAGTTCGATGTGCAGGACCTGTTCCCGCTGACTGCAAGGTATTTGCAATCGCTGTCGCTGACCGATGTGGCCAGTGCCGTTGCGGATGCCGGTGTTCCCGATGAATTGGCAGAACCTTTCTGGGCAATGGCCCGTGAAAACATCACCACTTTGGCCGATCTCAAGGGCTGGTGGGAGCTGTGCCGTGACGGGGCCGATCCCCTGATCGCCGATGAAGATCGGGAATTCATTACCCAGGCGATGGCTTTGCTGCCCGAAGGCCCGTTCGATGGTGACACGTGGGGCACCTGGACCAAAGCCGTGAAAGAGGCAACCGGTCGCAAGGGCAAAGGCCTGTTCATGCCACTGCGCAAAGCGTTGACCGGCATGGAGCGCGGCCCGGAAATGGCTGCGCTGATGCCGTTGCTACAGGTGATCCGCGCGCGCGGCTAACGTGGTGGCACACCAATTTTCTGGGCCACGTCATCGGCGTGGCCCTTTTTGTTACGCCGGCTGTACGAACCGAACCGACAAACTTGTCAGGCGGTCATCGACAAAATCACGTTCGACAGGTTTGAGTTGCTGGTGGCGTGGGTAACGCGGTTCGGCGCGATCATTCAGGATCGGGGCGTCCCAGCCTGTTGTCGTCTCAAAGAATCGATCCGCGCCGTCCTCGCCGAATGCCCGCAAGTAACCCTGCACGACAACATCGATATAGCTGAGCAGCAACGGGTGGTGATTGCTGGGCTGGCTGTGCCGATCCTGCGGGACGGCGTAGACAGCTATTTCGACGTCGTGCGTCAGGGGATGTGAAACCGACTGCGTTGCAGGAATCCGGTCATACGCCCATTCCCGTTCATCCAGCGCGGCCCAGTCATTATTGGGAACATGCGCAATCATGCCTTCGATCTCTGACTTCGGGTCGGGCACGGCAGTCAGAAACGCCACGGGTCGCAGATCGGTATGCCGCCAGGCCCGCCGCCAACCCTTCAGTCGCGCGGGGCGCGGACCGGGGAAATCATGCGTCGCGAGGTTCACGAGGCTGCCATAGCCAAAGAAATAGGGGTCGGCCATCCGAGAAGTGTCCTTTGGGTCGATTGATGTATGTCAAACCGCTTTTTTCCCGGACATGCAATAAGGTTGCATCTTGAATTTAGGGAGGCCCTCATGCGGATTACCAAAAGGACGAATATCGCTGTGCGCCTGTTGATGTATTGCGCAGCTCACCCGGACAGGCTGGTCACGAAATCCGAAATCGCCGAAGTGTGCAACATTTCGGAAAACCATCTGGCGCAGGTGATCAATCAGCTGAGCCAGCTGAACTATCTGAGCACGCAGCGCGGTCGTAACGGTGGCATGTCACTGGCGCGCCCCGCGGATCAGATACGCATCGGTGCGGTGTTCCGGCATGTTGAAGGGGCTTTGCCCATTGCCGAATGTTTCGCCGACGCGGACAACACGTGCCCTCTTACGGATGCCTGCCGGCTGAGGCTTGCGCTTCAGGACGCGGCAGAGGTGTTCTATGCGTCCCTGGACGATGTTACCCTGGATGCGCTGGTATGTGACAATGATCCGCTGCTGAGGCTCTTGCAGCCCGTGGCCTGCGTGCGCTGATTTCAATCGCTCGCGCGCAATATGCGCGCCGGACGCACCGAAAGTGGACGCAGGGCAAATGCCAGCCCAGCACATAACGTGACGCCTATCCCGGCCAGAACGATGCCGAAGGCCGATGACCAGATGACCGTGAACTCTGTGTCGAAGATGTAGGTGGCAACGGCCCAGCCGCCCAGAATGCCAACGAACAGCGCGACGCATCCCGCAGCGGCCCCAAGCAGAACGGATCGCAGGCCAAAGCTGCGCAGGATACGGCCACGATCTGCACCCAATGTCCTGAGGATTGCTGCTTCGTATCTGCGGGCAGGTTCGCCCGCCGCCGCTGCGCCGATCAGAACCAGAAATCCGGTCAGCAGCGATACTCCTGCACCGTACGAGGTCGCTGCGGCGATGCCTGCCAGCAGGCCCGAGACACGATCAATGGCGTCGCGCACCCGGATGGCCGTGATATTGGGGAACTGGCCTGCAAGATCCCGCAGGATGGCCGCCTCGGCCTGTTCTTCGGCATAGACCGTCGCGATAAAGCTGTGCGGCGCACCGGCCAGCGCAGTGGGGTTCATCGACATGACAAAGCCCATTCCCGCGGTAGAGAAATCTACCTCGCGCAGGGACGTCAGCTCTGCCGTGATGTCACGCCCCAGGATATTGACGGTCAGTTGGTCGCCCAGGTTCAGGCCCATCTCTTCGGCTTCTTCGGCGGCAAAGCTGACCTGCGGCGCACCTGCGTAATCTTCGGCCCACCATTCCCCTGCGGTCAGGCGTGCCTTCGGTGGCGGTTGAACCGAATAGGTCACGCCGCGATCCCCTTCCAACACCCAGTGATCTCCGGCCACGTCCCGAGCGGGCTGGCCGTTGATCTGCGTGATGATCCCGCGCAACATCGGCGCGCTTTCAATGCGGCTGACCGCGGGGTCGCTTTGCAGGCGTTCGGTGAAGCCGGGCATTTGATCTTTCTGGATGTCCACGAAGAAGTACGACGGCGCGACATCCGGCAGGTTGCCCGAAATGGCGTTGCGCAGGGTACCGTCGATCTGCCCGACCGCAGCCAGCACCGACAGGCCCAGCCCCAGTGACAGAACCACAGACCCTGCGCCTTCGCGTGGGTCCGAGATGGCCGACAACGCCCATCTGACTGTGGGTCGCCCGCGGGCCAACGAAGTCCCAGCCCGGGCCAGTTTGCGAATGGCATAAGCGGCGAGGGCCAACAGCGCCAGTGCACCGACAAGCCCGCCGCCGGTCCAGACGGTAAGCCGCGTCGAGCCGCTGAACCATGATGCCAGGGCGATCAGCAACAACAGCCCGACACCCGTTGCCACGACGTAAATCAGACGTGGAAAGGGGCGGGCCGAGCTCAACGCGTCGCGAAACAACGTCGCGGCGCGCACATCTTCGGTGCGGGCCAAAGGCCAGAGTGTGAACAGGAACGCTGTGAGCAGACCGTACATTGCCGCCTCGACCAGCGGCTGTGCATACAGCGAAAACACTGCTGGAACCGGCAATTGGCTTTCCAGCAGTGGGGCCAGAACAAGCGGCGCCAATCCACCCAGCGTCAGGCCGATCGCGATCCCGAAGACGGACAGAACGCCAATTTGAATCATGTAGGTTTGAAAAATGGTGGCGCGATCGGCCCCCAAGGTGCGCAGTGTCGCAACGGTTTCCGTCTTCTGCGCCAGATAAGCACGCACGGCGGCAGAAACGCCGATGCCGCCGACGGCAAGCCCGGACAGCCCGACAAGGACAAGAAATGCGCTCAGGCGATTGACGAACTCGGATATCCCGGGGGCACCGTTGCGCGCATCCGTCCAGCGCATCCCCGTGCCTTCGAATGCCGCATCAGCCTTTGCGGATACATCCGAAAGATCTGCGTTCCGGGGCAGGATCATCCTGTATTTTGTTGAAAACAGTGTTCCGGGTTCCAGCAGACCGGACGCCTGCAATGCCTCGGTTCGGACCAGAGTGCGCGGCCCAAGGCCAAACCCATCCGCCGCGCTGTCGGGCTCGTCCAGCAGGGCTGCCGTCAGGATGAACTCTTGCGCCCCAAGTGAAAACCGATCACCGACGGACAACCCAAGCCGGTCCATCAGCACAGGTTCCATCACGGCCCCGGGCAAGCCGGAACTGCCGTTCAGGGCGTCTTCCAGCGGGATCTCTGGTTCCAGCCGTACCGAGCCGACAAGTGGGTACGCGTTGTCGACCGACTTGACCTGAGTCAGTGCTCGTTCCGGATCTGTCGCGCCGGGCACAACGGCCATCGAGCGGAAATCAACAACCTCGGACATCTGGACGGATGTCTGTTGCATCCAGGCGCGCTCGGCCGGGTCGGCAAATCGATAGGTGAATTCAAGTTCGGCATCGCCCCCCAGCAGCGAGGCCCCTTCTTGCGCAAGCCCAGCCAGTATGGCTTGCCGCACCGACCCGACGGCCGCGATGGCGGCGACCCCCAACGCCAAACAGGCCAGAAAGATCCGAAAACCACTCAGGCCTCCGCGAAGCTCGCGGCGGGCGAGCCGCCCGGCCATCCGCAGGCTCATTCCGCGGCCTCCTGCCGGGTCTCTTCGGCGATCCTGCCGTCACGCAACCGAACGACCCGGTCACATCTTTCGGCCAATGAATGGCTGTGTGTCACCAGAACCAGGGTTGCATCGTATTTCCGGCGCAGACCAAACAGCAAATCAACAATTGCGGCCCCGTTGGTTTCGTCCAGGTTCCCGGTCGGTTCATCAGCCAACAGGATTTTGGGACGCGGCGCAGATGCTCGTGCCAAGGCAACACGCTGTTGTTCTCCGCCCGACAGTTGCGCCGGGTAATGATCGCGACGGTGCGACAGGCCAACGGCGTCCAGCTCTTGCTTGGCCCGGTCGAACGCATCCTTGTGTCCTGCCAGTTCAAGTGGGGTTGCCACGTTTTCCAGCGCGGTCATTGTCGGGATCAGGTGGAAGTTCTGAAACACCACACCCATACTGTCGCGTCGAAACCGGGCCAGAGCGTCCTCATCCATGTCGGTCAGGTCCTGACCCAGCGCCATGATTTGACCGTGCGTCGCCTGTTCCAACCCTGCCATCAACATCAGCAGCGAAGACTTGCCCGAGCCAGAAGGCCCGATAAGCCCCAGCGTCTCGCCTTTGTCCACAGTCAACGTAATGTCATGCAGAATATCGACCCGCCCGGCATTGCCATCCAGGGACAAAGAGGCATCTTGGAGGGCGAGAACAGCAGTCGTCATGGGTCTACCCGAAAAAGGAGCGGTCTTTTGGGATATGGAGCGATCACCGCATTGCGCAAGGCTTTGATAGCAGGCCTTTTCACGTGGTGCGGTTTTGCGGCCACAGCCGAACAAGTGGTGATTGCGGCATTGGGGGACTCGCTGACTCAGGGCTATGGGCTGGTGGAGGAAAGCGGGTTTGTTCCGCAGCTTGAACGCTGGTTGCAGACGCAGGGCGCGGATGTCCGCGTCATCAACGCAGGCGTTTCGGGTGACACGACGGCGGGCGGGGCCGCACGTGTGGACTGGACCCTGACACCGGATGTGGATGGCATGATCGTTGCCCTTGGCGGCAACGACCTGCTGCGGGGGATCGACCCTGCCGTATCAAAGGCCAATCTGCGCAGGATCCTGGACGTGGCGCGGGGCGTGAATGTACCGGTTCTGCTAATCGGTATGCAGGCGCCGGGCAACTACGGGGCCGATTACAAGCAAGCTTTCGACGGGATGTACCCAGACCTGGCGAAAGAGTTCGACGTCCTCTTCACCGCCAGTTTCTTTGAAGGTCTTGCGGCAGAGGGCGACCCCGGTGCGGTATCGCAGTTCATGCAGCCGGACGGAATACATCCAAACGCGGATGGGGTGGCAAAGATCGTTGAATCACTGGGGCCGTCCGTTCTGAAGCTTGTTGATCAGGCGGGTCAAGCGGAATAGGCGCACATCCATGGGCACCTAGACGACCGTGACAACTGTTCCGATCGGGACCCGGTTGTACAAATCGATCACATGCTCGTTCAGCATTCGTATGCAACCGTTGGACACTGCCCGGCCAATGGTCTGCGGCTGCGTCGTGCCGTGGATGCGGAAATAGGTATCGACACCGTTCTGGAACAGGTACAGCGCGCGCGCGCCCAGCGGGTTATCTCCGCCGCCGGGTTGGACATAGTCATTGTCCTTGAATTTGGCGTAAGCGACGGGATCACGTTCGATCATCTCATCCGTCGGGCGCCAGGTCGGCCATTCCTTTTTCACATCGATGGTGGCCGTGCCGGTAAACTCCAACCCCGCTTTGCCGACGCCGCATCCATAGCGGATCGCCTTGCGAGGTTCCGTGACGAAGTAAAGGTAGAACGACCGGGGCGCGACCAGCAGCTGTCCTGGTACGAACTGTTTCTTGATGCGCACGAATTGCGGCGTCGGATCATACTCGACCGCCTTTTTGGCGCGGGCGATGCCCGGCAACATGCTTGCTGCTGTTCCGGCCAGAAAAATACGGCGTGTAAACATCGAAACCCTCGTCGAATGACCAATGAAACTGAAACCAATTTCATCATCATATGATATTTGGTCAATTCTAGGGCAGTCATCACGTGGACGTGATGTGTCCTGTCTGCCACCCGAGGTTGTGGCGAGAAAGGGGCGAGGGGGATCCCCTCACCCGATATCAAGCTCAGGCCAGCTGGATGCTGTCGGCGCTTTCGCGGCCGTCACGACCGGCGCGCAGCTCGTACGTGACTTTCTGGTTGTCGGCCAGACCGGTCAGGCCCGAACGTTCGACAGCCGAGATGTGTACGAATACATCTTTGCCGCCCTCTTCCGGTGCGATGAAGCCGAAGCCTTTGGTGGTGTTGAACCATTTTACGGTGCCTGCTGGCATATCCGTGTCTCCTGTTTGAGTGCTGCCCACGGAGTTGCGGCAGCCTGGCGTCGTCGGTCTGTATCGATAGACTGACTGCCGATGAAGGAGACAGTAGGTCGAATAGAAAAACGTAAGCTCTTTGCATATGGCATCGGGGCGGGGGTGTGACAAGGGATTTCGTTCGATTTGTGCAAGGGCATGACCGATTTCTGCCGTGCCCACATGCGCGGGGGGGCGAGTATTCTTTTACGGTGCCCACGCCTTGCCCAGTGTCGACGAACGGGTTGAACGGCCGCATTTGGTCATCACAAATGCCGTGCAGAGTGGTGTTCATGTCACCAGATGGTCACGCGACCTTTTCGCAGCAATGCAGGGCGCGATGCGGTTTGCGTCAATCGTGATCGCTGTCCCGTCCAGGCGTCGGCGACCAAACCAGCCGCGATCCGGATGAAGATGTCTTTATCTCGCCTGCGTTTGCTTCGGCTGAATACTGGTTTGTGACGCGCGCATTCTCTGTCAACATAACGCCCAACAAAGTCGTCGCGATGGATGGAGATTGTCCCGCGCCTCACGCCTGCCGTTGACGCAAGGCATGCGCTTTGATTTCAGAAATGAAAGCGCCGGGCATGCCTGTTACCCATAAAGTGCGCGGGCCTCGGCGAAGGACAAAAGACGACGGTTCTTCTCGTCCCACAGGTGAAGCCGCGCATTGGCGAGGCTTTCCCGGATGGTCATTCGGTTGCTGTTTGCCAGTTCTTCATGATCGCGCAGCACTTCGGTCAGACGGTAGAACGGAATGCGGCTGTAGAGGTGGTGTACATGGTGGATGCCGATATTGGCACTGAACCACTGCAACACCGAGGGCAGGATATAGTGCGAACTTCCGTGCAGCGCCGCTTCATGCAGTTGCCAGTCTGCATCGGCGTCCCAATGCGTGTTCTCGAACTGGTGTTGTACATAAAACAGCCAAACTCCGGCCGTTGCGGCAATCAGAGTCGACGGCAGAAAGATCAGCAACATCGGCATCAGCCCGCCAAAATAGTAGATGGCCACAAGGGCAACCAGAATCGCAAGATTCGTCGCCATGGCGCTGACCCAGAACCTGACGCTGTCTGTCAGGCCCAGCGGAAGGCGGTTTTGAAACAGGAACAGATAACCAGGGCCAAGCACGAACAAGGTGATCGGGTTTCGGTACAAGCGGTACCAGAACCTGTTCAGTGGTGTTTTGGCCCGATATTCCGCCACGGTCAGGGTGTGGATATCGCCCATCCCGCGCTTGTCCAGGTTGCCGGAACTGTTGTGATGCGTGGAATGCGTGCGGCGCCAGACATCATATGGTGTCAGTGTCAGAACTCCGATGCCGCGCCCGATCCAGTCGCTGACGGCGCGGTTTTTGAAAAACGCGCCGTGCCCGCAATCATGCTGGATGGCAAACAAGCGCAACAGAAAGGCAGCATTGAGGACGGAAATCACAAAGGCCAGCCAATAGCTGACTGACAGTGACATCCAGGACAAAGCCCATAGCCCGAAAAAGGGGACAATGCTTACGCCCAGTTCAAAAGAGCTGCGCATTTGGTCCGGTTCGCGATATTTGGCAAGCGTTGTTACCCAGTCACGTGCGGCGGTGGTCTCCGGCTTGTCGCGGAGGGAGAGAGAGGGTTCAGTCATATGCCTGCCAGTCAAGTGTTTGCAGGCCACCGGATAGACGACCCCCCCGACATAGCAAGCGGTTTTTGTAAAGGTCGCTGCATTTCACGGTCACTTTTCGGTCAAAGGCCGGCAGAGGTGCCCTTTGCGTAACACTGGGCTCAAGACCTCATGCCGACACTTCGCGGCGCAGGACAATCTACAGGCTTGTCAAGTGCGGTCATCGGGCCTATACGCCTGCGGTGGCTTTCCGCCACGAGAATCAAAACCAAGAAATGCCGTGTTTGGCCCATCACGCTTCGGGGTCACATCCGGCTTAGGAGAAGCGATATGAAACTGAACGAACTGCGCGACAATCCTGGCGCCGCACCGAAACGCACCCGCGTTGGCCGTGGTCCCGGTTCCGGCAAAGGTAAAATGGGTGGCCGTGGTATCAAAGGCCAGAAATCCCGTTCGGGTGTGGCCATCAATGGCTACGAAGGCGGCCAGATGCCACTGTACCAGCGTCTGCCCAAGCGCGGCTTCAACAAGCCGAACCGCAAGGAATTCGCCGTTATCAATCTGGGTCTGATCCAGAAATTCGTCGACGCCGGCAAGCTGGACGCTTCGGCTGCGATCACCGAAGACGCTCTGGTTGCGTCCGGTCTGGTGCGCCGCAAGCTGGACGGTATCCGCGTTCTGGCCAAAGGCGAAATCAGCGCCAAGGTGAACCTTGAAGTAACCGGTGCTTCGAAATCTGCCGTCGAGGCAGTTGAGAAAGCGGGCGGTTCACTGAAGGTCACAAAAGCTGCTGCGGCAGAGTAATCGCTTGTGAGCGGGCAAAGACCCGCTTACATAGACCTCAGAGTTTTCCAAGACGCCGTCCGAGCCGGAAAACGGTTCCGGGCGGCGTTTGCATAAGAGAGACCGATTTATGGTATCAGCAGCAGAACAAATGGCAGCCAACACAAGCTGGGCTGCTTTGGGCAAGGCCACCGATCTGCGCAACCGCATCCTGTTCACGCTGGGTTTGCTGATCGTCTATCGTCTGGGCACCTTTATTCCGGTGCCGGGGATTGACGGAGCAGCTTTGCGCGAATTCATGGAGCAGGCGGGGCAGGGCATCGGCGGCATGATTTCGATGTTCACCGGCGGGGCGCTGGGGCGGATGGGTATCTTTGCCCTCGGCATCATGCCTTACATCTCGGCCTCGATCATCGTTCAACTGCTGACATCCATGGTTCCCGCGCTCGAACAGCTCAAGAAAGAGGGCGAGCAGGGGCGCAAGAAGATCAACCAGTACACCCGGTTCGGCACCGTGGCTCTGGCCACCGTTCAGGCCTACGGTCTGGCCGTTTCGCTGGAATCGGGCGATCTGGCGACTGATCCGGGGCTCTATTTCCGCATGTCGACCATGATAACGCTGGTTGGCGGCACCATGTTCCTGATGTGGCTGGGTGAACAGATCACCGCGCGCGGGATCGGCAATGGTATCTCTTTGATCATCTTCGTCGGCATCATCGCCGAGGTTCCGGCTGCTCTGGCGCAGTTCTTTGCAAGCGGCCGCAGCGGAGCGATCAGCCCTGCCGTGATCGTTGGCGTGATCGTCATGGTAATCGCGGTCATCACCTTCGTGGTGTTCATGGAGCGCGCCCTGCGCAAGATCCACATTCAGTATCCGCGTCGTCAGGCAGGTATGAAAATCTACGAAGGCGGCTCAAGCCACCTGCCAGTCAAGGTCAACCCTGCGGGTGTCATTCCGGCGATCTTCGCCAGCTCGCTGCTGCTGCTGCCGGTCACGATCTCGACCTTCTCGTCCGGTGCTGCCAACGGGCCGGTCATGTCGTGGCTGCTGGCCAATTTCGGCCCCGGACAGCCGCTGTATCTGCTGTTCTTCGCGTCGATGATCGTGTTCTTTGCCTATTTCTACACGTTCAACGTGTCGTTCAAGCCGGACGATGTGGCGGACAACCTGAAAAAGCAGAACGGGTTCGTGCCCGGTATCCGCCCCGGCAAGAAAACCGCCGAGTATCTGGAATACGTGGTCAATCGCGTGCTGGTTCTGGGTTCGGCCTATCTGGCCGCCGTGTGTCTGCTGCCTGAAATCCTGCGGGGCCAGTTTGCCATTCCGTTCTATTTCGGCGGCACCTCGGTTCTGATTATCGTCTCTGTGACCATGGACACGATCCAGCAGGTTCAGAGCCATCTGCTGGCGCATCAATATGAAGGGCTGATCGAAAAGTCCCAACTGCGTGGCAAAGGCAAGAAACGCGGCAGAAAGGGAGCTGCTCGTCGATGAACATCATTCTTCTGGGCCCCCCGGGGGCAGGCAAGGGAACGCAGGCGCGTCACCTGGTTGAAACCCGCGGTATGATCCAGCTGAGCACGGGTGACATGCTGCGCGAGGCGCGGACCAGCGGCACAGAGATGGGCAAGAAGGTTGCAGCGATCATGGACGCGGGCAAGCTTGTCACCGATGAGATCGTGATCGGCCTGATCGAAGAGAAACTGACCACCGAAAAGGGCGCCGGTTTCATCTTTGACGGCTTCCCGCGCACGCTGGCACAGGCCGACGCGCTGTCGGCCCTGCTGACCAAGCTGGGTCAGTCTCTGCACACCGTGATCGAGATGCGTGTGGATGATGATGCGCTGGTGGAACGGATTACCGCGCGGTCAACCTGCGGCGGATGTGGTGAGGTCTACAACGACAAGACCAAGCCGATCCCGGCTGATGGAAAGTGCACCAATTGCGGCAAGGAAAACGACTTCGTGCGTCGCGCTGACGACAACGAGGAAAGCCTTCGCACGCGTCTGATGGAATACTACAAGAAGACGTCGCCGCTGATTGGCTATTACTACGCCAAGGGTGATCTGCGCCCGGTGAACGGGCTGGCGGACATCAAGGAAGTCACGGCGTCGATCGAAGCCATTCTCGGCTGAGTTCAATATGGGCTTGACGGCACCGCCAAAAGCCCATATCGACCCCCATCCCTAAAGGGAATCAAGACCGCGTGCGGGATTCGTCCCAACCGCCCCGACCACCTCGAATAATGCTGAACCCTCTGGCCACACTGCCACGGTAAAGCGTTGTGAAAAAAGGTTCTGGAGTTACGGAACCGCAACGAAAAGGAAAGTGACACGTGGCACGTATTGCCGGCGTAAACATCCCGACTGCAAAGCGGGTACCTATCGCCCTCACATATATCACCGGTATCGGAAACACTTCGGCCAAAGCGATCTGCGAAGCCGTGGGCATTGAAGCGCACCGTCGCGTCAACGAACTGTCCGACGCCGAAGTTCTGGCCATCCGCGAGCACATCGATGCAAATTTCACCGTTGAAGGTGACCTGCGTCGCGAAGTTCAGATGAACGTCAAACGTCTGATGGACCTGGGCTGCTATCGCGGTCTGCGTCACCGCCGCAACCTGCCGGTTCGCGGTCAGCGTACCCACACCAACGCTCGTACCCGCAAAGGCCCCGCAAAGGCCATCGCTGGTAAGAAGAAATAAGGGAGGGTCTGACCGATGGCACGTGACAAGACTCGCGTTAAGCGCAAAGAGCGCAAGAACATCGCATCGGGCGTTGCCCATGTGAATTCGACCTTCAACAACACCAAGATCCTGATCTCGGACGTACAGGGCAACGCCATCTCGTGGTCGTCTGCCGGTACCATGGGCTTCAAGGGATCGCGGAAATCGACCCCCTACGCCGCTCAGATGGCTGCCGAAGACGCAGGCAAGAAGGCGCAGGAACATGGCGTTAAGACGCTGGAAGTCGAAGTTCAGGGCCCCGGTTCGGGCCGTGAATCGGCACTGCGCGCGCTGGCTGCAGTGGGCTTCAACATCACGTCGATCCGCGACGTGACACCGATTGCTCACAACGGCTGCCGTCCGCCGAAGCGTCGTCGCGTCTAAACGATTTTGAATTGAGCTGGGGCTGTGTTTCTGCACGGCCCCAGCACGTCATTTTGAACCTCGGGCGTCTGCACCTTGTTGGTCATGGGGCGCGGACAGGAATGGAGGGATTACATGATCCACAAGAATTGGGCAGAATTGATCAAGCCGACCCAGCTGGAAGCCAAGCCGGGCAATGATCCTGCACGTCAGGCCACCCTGGTTGCCGAACCGCTGGAGCGTGGCTTTGGTCTGACCCTGGGCAACGCCCTGCGCCGCGTCCTGATGAGCTCGCTGCAAGGCGCGGCCATCACCAGCGTCCAGATCGACAACGTTTTGCACGAGTTCTCGAGCGTCGCAGGCGTTCGCGAAGACGTCACCGACATCATCCTGAACCTCAAGCAGGTTGCCCTGCGCATGGAAGTCGAAGGCCCCAAGCGCCTGTCGATCAATGCCAAAGGCCCCGCAGTCGTCACCGCGGGTGACATCAGCGAAAGCGCCGGTATCGAGGTTCTGAACCGCGACCACGTCATCTGCCACCTCGACGATGGCGCTGACCTGTTCATGGAACTGACCGTCAACACCGGCAAGGGCTATGTCTCGGCCGAGAAGAACAAGCCTGAAGACGCGCCTATCGGCCTGATCCCGATTGATGCGATCTATTCGCCGGTTAAAAAGGTCGCTTATGACGTTCAGCCGACCCGTGAAGGTCAGGTTCTGGACTATGACAAACTGACCCTGAAGATCGAAACCGATGGTTCGATCACGCCGGAAGACGCACTGGCCTTTGCCGCTCGTATCCTTCAGGATCAGCTGTCGATCTTCGTCAACTTCGACGAGCCGGAATCGGCAAGCCGTCAGGACGAGGACGATGGTCTGGAGTTCAACCCGCTGCTGCTGAAGAAGGTGGACGAGCTGGAACTGTCGGTCCGTTCGGCAAACTGCCTGAAGAACGACAACATCGTCTATATCGGCGATCTGATCCAGAAGACCGAAGCCGAGATGCTGCGCACTCCGAACTTCGGTCGCAAGTCGCTGAACGAGATCAAGGAAGTTCTTTCCGGCATGGGCCTGCACCTGGGCATGGATGTCGAGGACTGGCCGCCCGACAACATCGAAGATCTGGCGAAGAAATTCGAAGACGCGTTCTAAGCGCGTCTTCCCCAATGCCCGGCCCGAAGTGGGAATATCCGGGGACAATATGGGCATTTCCGCCCCAAGGAGAGCCGGTGACACGCATCGCCGGCCAGACAAAGCAAAACGCGAAAGAAGGAACTAGAAAATGCGTCACGCACGTGGTTACCGCCGCCTGAACCGTACTCATGAGCACCGCAAGGCGCTGTTTGCGAACATGGCTGGCTCGCTCATCGAGCATGAGCAAATCAAAACGACTCTGCCCAAGGCAAAAGAACTGCGCCCGATCGTTGAAAAACTGATCACTCTGGGCAAGCGCGGCGACCTGCACGCCCGCCGTCAGGCCGCAGCACAGCTGAAGGAAGACAAAGACGTCGCCAAGCTGTTCGAAGTTCTGGGCCCCCGCTACGCCGAGCGTCAGGGCGGTTATGTCCGCATCCTGAAGGCTGGCTTCCGCTATGGCGACATGGCCCCGATGGCGATCATCGAATTCGTTGATCGTGACGTCGACGCCAAGGGCGCGGCCGACAAAGCCCGCGTTGCCGCCGAAGAGGCAGCAGACGAAGAATAAGATCTGATCCAGGGTCACGGTCGAACCTCCGTTCGGGAAACCGGACGGAGGTTCTTTCGTTATGGCATGCCGGCATGTTGCGGGGCATACCCGACCGCCGACTTGCAATTCGGATTTTGTGTCAGCATATCTGGGCCAATCGCAAAAAACGGAGCCACCATGATCCGCGTAATGCTGACCCTTGTTGCCTTGACCTGCGCGACGCAAGGAATGGCCGAAACGAAAGTTCCGCAGTCACAGGCCGAGATTTCGTTAGGATTTGCCCCGGTCGTGAAGCAGGCATCACCGGCGGTTGTGAACATCTATGCCAAGATCGTCCGGCAGGGCCGGGCAAGCCCGTTTTTCTCGGACCCGTTCTTTCAGGATTTCTTTGGCCGGGGATTTGGCGAACCACGTCAGCGGGTTCAAAACTCGTTGGGTTCCGGGGTTATCCTGTCGGACGATGGGTATGTTGTTTCCAACTATCACGTGGTTGGCTCTGCGACCGAGATCCGGGTTGTCACCACGGATCGGCGCGAGTTTTCGGCCGAGGTTGTGCTGGGCCATGAGGAAAGCGATATCGCGATCCTGCGCTTGAAGGAGGCCGAAGATCTGCCCTACCTGACCCTTCGCGATTCCGACCAGGTCGAAGTCGGAGAGCTGGCGCTGGCCATCGGAAACCCGTTCGGGGTGGGGCAGACGGTATCTTCCGGCATCATCTCGGGGCTGGCGCGCACGGGCACGGCAACCGGGAATGGCCGCGGATATTTCATCCAGACGGATGCGGCAATCAACCCTGGCAACTCCGGTGGGGCGCTGATCGATGTGAATGGCCAGCTTATCGGGATCAATACCTCGATTCTGACCCGATCGGGTGGGTCAAACGGAATAGGCTTTGCCATCCCCGCCAATCTGGTGGCGCAATTCCTCAAGCAGGCGCAGCAGGGAAACGAAACCTTCGTCAGCCCGTGGGCAGGAATGTCGGGTCAACATATGAGTGCGGATATCGCGGAATCCCTTGGTTTGGCCATCCCGTTGGGCGTTGTGGTCTCTGATCTGCATGAGCTCAGCCCTTTGCGCGACGCAGGGTTCAGAGTTGGAGACGTGGTAACCCATGTGGACGGGGATGAGGTCAATTCACCCGCCGAGATGAAGTTTCGGATGTCGGTCGCCGGAGTGGGCGGAACCTCGGTTCTGACCCGTCTGCGCGGCGACCAAAGTGACCAGGTTGAGGTGGCGCTTATCAAAGCCCCCGATGTTCCGGCCGCCGAAGAAACGACGTTGAACGACAGAACCGTTCTTCCGGGGTTGGTGGTGTCCCGGGTCAACCCCGCGGTGATCACCAGGATGGGATTGCCGCTGTCGCTGACGGGTGTCGTCGTGGTGGATCCCGGCCCGTATGGCGGAAGGGCGGGATTGCGAACCGGTGATATTCTTGAAAGCATCAATGCCGATGAGATCCAGCGCCCTCGGGACGTTGAGACCGCGCTGACCGATCCGGGCCGTTACGTGCAGATAGGTCTGGTGCGCGGGGGGCGGTCCGTCTCTTTGCGGTTCCGGCTGTGACCTGTGAGTGATCTGTTCGATACCGGGGCGGCAGAACCCGCCGCTTCTCCTCACCGGCCTCTGGCTGACCGGTTGCGGCCTCGATCCCTGGCCGAGGTGATCGGGCAGGAGCAGGTGCTGGGCCCCGAGGCCCCTCTGGGTGTCATGCTGGCGGCAGGCAGTATGTCCAGCCTGATCTTCTGGGGCCCACCCGGAGTTGGAAAGACCACGATTGCACGGCTGTTGGCACAGGAAACCGATCTGCATTTCGTTCAGATCAGTGCGATCTTTACCGGTGTGCCGGATCTGAAGAAAGTCTTCGAGGCCGCGAAAATACGCCGCCAGAACGGGCAGGGCACCTTGTTGTTCGTGGACGAGATTCACCGCTTCAACAAGGCTCAGCAAGATGGGTTTCTGCCCCATATGGAAGACGGGACAATCCTGTTGGTCGGCGCAACCACCGAGAACCCGTCATTCGAACTGAATGCCGCTGTGCTCAGCCGGTCGCAGGTGCTGGTGCTGGAACGGCTGAGCCTTGCCGATCTAGAGCGTCTGACCCAGCGGGCCGAGAAAGAGCTGGGCCACGCGTTGCCATTGACGCCTGCCGCCCGCGATGCGTTGCAAGAGATGGCCGATGGCGACGGTCGGGCTTTGCTGAACCTGATCGAACAGGTTTCGGCGTGGAAGGTGGATGCGCCGCTGGGCCCCGATGCGCTGTCTACGCGTTTGATGCGGCGGGCTGCAAAATACGACAAGTCTGGTGATGAGCATTACAACCTGATCTCGGCCCTGCACAAATCGGTGCGCGGATCTGATCCCGATGCGGCCTTGTATTGGTTCGCGCGCATGCTGACCGGGGGCGAAGACCCGCGGTATCTTGCGCGCAGGATCACACGCATGGCGGTCGAGGACATAGGCCTGGCCGATCCGCAGGCGCAGGCCATTTGTTTGCAATCGTGGGAAACCTACGAACGTCTGGGTTCACCCGAGGGCGAGTTGGCGCTTGCTCAGGCGCTGGTCTATCTTGCCCTGGCGCCAAAATCCAACGGCGCCTATGTCGGCTACAAGGCGGCAATGCGGCTGGCCAAGCAATCCGGCAGCGAGCCACCGCCTAAGCATATCCTGAACGCGCCGACCTCTTTGATGAAGGAACAGGGTTACGGCGCGGGCTATGCCTATGACCACGATGCCGAGGACGGGTTTTCCGGTCAGAACTACTTCCCCGAGACGATGAAACGCCCGGTTTTGTATCAGCCGGTCGAGCGCGGTTTCGAGCGTGAGCTAAAGAAACGCCTCGATTATTTTGCCAAGCTGCGGACACAGCGGAACAGCTAGTTACGCGGGGTCAATCGTAAAGGTTCCGCGGCCGACTGGATTGAAATTGGACGCTTCCCCTGGGGCAACGCTTGCAGCGGAGGACTTGATATGCCGGTCGATCATCGAAACGCGTGGAATGCCGGTTTGTGACGCGCTTAAGGTTGAATGGGCCAACGGGTTGGATGTCATTCGCCGCGAAGGAACCGCTGGTGCGACCCGTTTCCGGGACGGAGCAGGGCGGCACGGCGACTTCTCGAACATCTGAGATCCAGAGCCAGATACCTTGACTCTTGCCGCGTTGCGCGCGACAGACGCCCATGATTTCTGGGACACGGATAAACACGCAATCCGGGCGGATCACCCGCGCGGAACAAGGGGTAATGGCATGAGTGGCGTGCAGATGATTACAGTCGCTGAAGGGGATGGGGACCAACGCGTGGATCGCTGGCTGCGCCGCCTGTTTCCGCATGTCAGCCAGGGGCGCATTGAAAAGATGTGCCGCAAGGGAGAATTGCGTGTTGACGGTAGCCGCGCCAAGGCCTCGACCCGGCTGGAGGCCGGGCAGGTTGTTCGCGTGCCGCCCTTGCCGGACGCTGATCACAAACCGGCTGAGGCCAAGCATCACATCTCGGATGCGGATGCCAAGATGATCCAATCCTGCGTGATCTACCGTGACGATCACGTTCTGGCGCTGAACAAGCCGCATGGTCTGCCGGTGCAGGGCGGCAGCGGGCAGACAAGGCATGTTGACAGCCTGTCCGAAGCGCTGCGGTTCGACTATGACGAGAACCCTCGGCTGGTCCATCGGTTGGACAAGGACACGTCAGGTGTTCTGCTGCTGGCCCGCACCCGCGAAGCCGCCAAGGGTTTGACGGCCGCTTTCCGCCACCGCGATACGCGCAAGATCTACTGGGCGCTGGTTGCCGGGGTGCCGACACCGTATCTGGGTGAGATCAAGACCGGCCTTGTCAAGGCGCCTGGTCATGGCAAGCACGGCGAGGGCGAAAAGATGATCCCCGTGCATATGAACGAAATTGACAGCACTCCGGGCGCGAAACGCGCGCATACGCATTACGCAACCCTTTATCGAGTTGCCGGCCGCGCCGCCTGGGTCGCGATGGAGCCGATCACCGGACGTACGCACCAGTTGCGGGCGCATATGGCCGCAATCGGACATCCGATTATCGGCGACGGAAAATACGGCGGTTCGGGTCAGGAAAACCTTGGCGACGGATGGGGTGCGCAACTGGGTGGGATCATCAGCAAAAAGCTGCATCTGCACGCACGGCGGCTGTCCTTCCTGCATCCGGTGACGCGGAAACCAGTGACCGTGACGGCGCCCTTGCCCGAGCATATGAAGCACAGCTGGGACACGTTCGGATGGAGCGAGGATCTGGCTGCTGATGACCCGTTTGAGGCGCTGCAATGAGCGCACCCTTGCGGCTGGTCCTGTTCGACGTCGACGGTACTCTGGTCGACAGTCAGGGCAGTATCGTTCATTCCATGACCGCCAGCTTTCAGGCCGCCTCCGTGCCGGTTCCGACGCGAAAGGCGATCCTGTCCATTGTCGGCTTGTCGCTGCCGCATGCCATCGCCCGGTTGGCGCCGGAACAGCCCCTCTCGGTCCAGAACGATCTGGTCGACGGGTATAAAGAGGCCTATCACGCCCATCGTCTTGAATTGGGCGCGGCAAGTTCGCCGCTGTACCCCGGTGCGCGCGAGGCGATTGAAGCGTTGCATGCCGTGCCCGAAGTGCTTCTTGGCGTGGCAACCGGCAAGTCGCAGCGCGGGTTGGACGCATTGATCGAAGCCCATGGGCTGGAACCGTATTTCGTGACCCGGCAGGTCGCGGATCACCACCCGTCAAAGCCGCATCCGTCCATGGTGCAGACCGCATTGGCGGAAACCGGGGTCGATCCGGGTTGTGCAGTGATGATCGGCGACACGAGCTTTGACATGGATATGGCCGCGGCTGCCGGTGTTCGCGGCATCGGCGTCACTTGGGGCTATCATGACCGATCGGCTTTGACCGCAGCTTCTTGCATTGTCGAAACCTTTGACCAGTTGCCCAATGCTCTGGCTGAGATGTGGGATTGAAAGATGAGTGACTGGAAACCGAAACGCTTCTGGAAGGACAGCACCGTTGTCGCGGTTGATGGCGGGTTCACCGTCGAACTGGATGGCCGCAGGGTCAAAACACCCGCCAAGGCAGACCTGATCCTGCCAACCCGCCCCATGGCCGAAGCGGTGGCAGGGGAATGGGACGCGCAGGAAAAAGAGGTTGATCCTGCCGTGATGCCGTTCACCCGTTCTGCAAATGCAGCGATTGACAAAGTCCGCATCCAGCACGGGGAAGTGGCCGACATGCTGGCAGATTACGGCGATTCCGATTTGTTGTGTTATCGCGCAACCCACCCGCAGGAGTTGCAGGATCGTCAGTGCTCCGAATGGGATCCCGCCTTGGATTGGGCCGAGACCGCGCTGTCTGCCCGTCTGGTTCCGGTTGCGGGCGTCCTGCATCAACCGCAGCCGGAATCCGCCCTGGCGACATTGCGTTCTCGGGTGCACGGGCTGGATGCGTTCCAACTGGCCGCTTTTCACGATCTTGTCAGCTTGTCGGGGTCATTGATTCTTGGCTTTGCGGCCGCCATGAATTGGCGCAAACCGGACGAGATATGGCGCATTTCAAGATTGGATGAAACCTGGCAGATCGAACAATGGGGCCATGACGAAGAAGCCCATCAGGTTGCCGAGGCCAAGAAAGCGGCCTTTATGCATGCCAAACGCTTCTTTGACATATCGGTTTGATCCTAAATTCCGGTTTTTTGAGCAAATCTGTAAACAGCTTGGGGCCTGATCCATCGTTTTCGATGATCCGGCCCTTGACGTTTGTTTATGAATACGCCCAAACTCAGTGCCACTAAAGGGGAGACACCTTTGGGGTAACCTATCCGGCATCCACTTGCCGGGCAGAGCCGTCTCGGACGGGGCGGAAAATCAGGAAGAGGTAAAAATGAAAAAATCCGTAATCTTGGGCGCGGCAACGATTGCCGGTCTTGCTGCTGGCGCAGCCATGGCAGGGACCGTTGACGACGTTAAAGCACGCGGCAAGCTGAATTGTGGTGTGACCACCGGTCTGGTTGGTTTTGCTGCGCCCGACGCCAATGGCGAATGGCAGGGCTTTGACGTATCGCTGTGCCGCGCCGTTGCTGCTGCTGTTCTGGGCGACGCCAACGCCGTTGAATTCGTTCCGACCACTGGTAAGACACGTTTTACCGCTCTGGCCTCGGGCGAGATCGACATGCTGGCAAGAAACACCACCTGGACCTTCAGCCGCGACGTCGACCTGAAGTTCGAATTCACTGGTGTGAACTACTATGACGGTCAGGGCTTCATGGTTCCCAAGGCGCTGGGCGTCAGCTCGGCCAAGGAACTGGACGGCGCCCGTGTCTGCATCCAGACCGGTACCACCACCGAGCTGAACCTGGCCGATTTCTTCCGTGCCAACAACATCAGCTACGAGCCGGTTCCGATCGAAACCAACGCCGAAGCGCAGCAGCAGTACCTGGCCGGTGCATGTGACGTTTACACCACTGATGCTTCGGGCCTGGCCGCAACCCGCGCCACCTTCGAAGCGCCGGACGAGCACATCCTGCTGCCCGAGATCATCTCGAAAGAGCCGCTGGGCCCGCTGGTCCGTCATGGCGATCACGAGTGGGGCGACGTTGTCCGCTGGACGCTGAACGCACTGATTTCGGCTGAAGAGCTGGGCGTGACCTCGGCAAATATCGACGAACTGAGCGCCGGCACCGACAACCCGGAAATCAACCGCCTGCTGGGTACAGAAGGCACTCTGGGTGAAATGCTGGGTCTGGATGCTGACTGGGCGGCCAAAGCGATCAAAGCTGGCGGCAACTATGGTGAAGTGTTTGCCAAGAACATCGGTGAGGAAACTCCGATCGGTCTGGCGCGGGGCCTGAACGCACAGTGGACCGAAGGCGGCCTGCTGTACTCGCCGCCGTTCCGTTAAGGCATCAATGGAAGAGGGCGCGGGGCAACCTGCGCCCTTTTCTACAATAAATTGCTGCGGGCAGATGCAGAGCGGGGAAAACCTCGCCGAAATGAAACAGCTCGCAAGCCACGGGGATCCCAAAATATGTCGACTATGACTGACCCACCGAAAGCTGATTTTCGGTTGTCTATGCTCATAAACGATACCCGCTATCGCTCTCTTACATTTCAGGTGATTGCGGCCATCGTCATTGCGCTTTCCATCTGGTATCTGGGCAACAACCTGATCCAGAACCTCAGGGCCGCAGGGCTCAATATTTCCTATGCTTTCCTCGGCGATTCAGCCGGGTACGACATCAACCAGCGTCTTGTTGAATATGACAGTCAGTCATCGCATGCACGCGCGGCACTAGTCGGTTTGCTGAACACACTGCTTGTGGCCTTTCTGGCCTGTATCACTGCAACTGTTTTCGGTGTGATCGCGGGTGTTCTGAGACTGTCGAACAACTGGCTCGTGTCGAAGCTGATGGCCGTGTATGTCGAGATCTTCCGGAACATCCCGGTTCTGATCTGGATCATCATCATCTTCACGATCATGACGGCCGTGCTGCCGGCGCCAAGCGCGTTCCGGGGGGAAAACCCGACGTCTTCAATGCTGTTTGGGTCCTTTGCCTTTACCAATCGGGGCATCTATTTTCCGCGTCCCGAATTCGCCAATGGCCTGTTTGCATCGACAGCCCTGAACTGGTTGCTGGTCATCGCCGTCCTGATCGGATCGTGGTTCGTCAGTGGCGAAGTTGAAAAACGCGCAACCAAGAAGCAGGAAGAAACCGGCGAGCGCCCCGCGACATTGTTGCCGAAACTGGCAATCTGGCTGGTGCCTTTTGTGCTGTTGATGATCATCATGGGCCTGACCTGGGATGTCCCCGAACTGAAGCGCTTTAACTTCAGCGGTGGAATGAATGCCGGCGGCCCCCTGATTGCGCTGTGGTTTGCCCTGTCGATCTATACCGGTGCCTTTATCGCGGAAAACGTGCGTGCGGGTATTCAGGCGATCAGCAAAGGTCAGACCGAGGCTGCCGCCGCGCTGGGCCTGCGTCAGGGACGGATCATGAAACTGGTCATCCTGCCCCAGGCATTGCGGGTCATCATCCCGCCGCTGATCTCGCAGTATCTGAATATCACCAAGAACTCGTCTCTCGCGATTGCCGTTGGCTATGCGGATATCACCGCAACACTGGGTGGTATTACTCTGAACCAGACCGGCCGGGCGATTGAATGCGTTCTTCTGCTGATGTTGTTCTACCTCACGGCCTCGCTGCTGATTTCGACGGGGATGAACATCTACAACGCTTCCGTCAAGCTGAAGGAGCGCTGAGCCATGAGTGATCAAGCAACAAACCCGATCGCCTTCGTGGCCGAAGGCACCATCCCGCCCTCACCGCCGCCGGCAAATGAGACGGGCGTCATCAAATGGCTGCGCGAGAATCTGTTTTCAGGGGTCGTCAACTCGATCCTGACAGTTCTGTCGCTGATCCTGATCTACATTCTTCTCAAGAATACCTTGCCATGGATTCTGAACGGAGTGTGGAATGCCAACTCGCTCGCGGAATGCCGCGAGATTCTGGGGGACAAGACCGGAGCCTGTTTCGCAGTTCTGACGGAACGCTGGCCGCAGCTGATCTATGGGTTCAAGTACCCCGTCGATGCCTATTGGCGGCCGAACCTGGCCTTTGTGCTGATGCTGGTGGCGATTGCGCCGGTGCTGTTCTTTGACTTGCCTCGCAAGATGCTGTTGTTCACTGCGGTCTATCCTTTCCTGGCTTTCTGGCTGATCTGGGGTGGCACGATCCTCGTGCCTCTGGTTGCGCTTGTTGGCTGCATAGCCGCCGGTGGTGTCTTCCAGAAGCTGGGCAACAACAACTTTGCCGCCGGGTTCTTCGGAGCGATTGTGACGGCACTGGTCATCTGGAACGTCGGAGGGGCCCTGATCCCGGAAGGCGCATCAGAAAACGCGTGGCTGACGGCCGTTCCCAGCCGTGATTTGGGCGGTTTCATGCTGAACATGATGCTGGGCGTGACCTGTGTGTCGCTGTCGGTACCACTTGGGATCGCACTGGCCTTGGGGCGACAGTCGAACATGCCGCTGATCAAGTGGGTCTGCGTCATCTTCATCGAGTTCATCCGCGGCGTGCCTCTGATCACGCTGCTGTTCGTGGCTTCGGTGATGCTGGCCTATTTCTTCCCGCCTGACAGCACGGTCGACCTGTTCCTGCGCGTTGTGATCATGATCACCATGTTCTCGTCCGCCTATATCGCCGAGGTGATCCGCGGCGGTCTGGCAGCGCTTCCGCGCGGGCAGTACGAGGCCGCAGACAGTCTTGGGTTGGATTATCCGCAGGCGATGCGGCTTATCATCCTGCCGCAGGCGCTGAAGATCTCGATCCCCGGGATCGTGAACGTGGCCGTGGGCCTGTTCAAGGATACGACACTGGTTTCGGTCATTTCGATGTTCGATCTGGTGGGTATGATCCGGGGACCCATCCTGGCGTCGACTGAATGGAACGGCGTCTACTGGGAGCTTCTGGGCTTTGCCGCGCTTCTGTTCTTCGTCGTCTGTTACGGCATCTCTCAATATTCTCAGTGGCTCGAGCGTCGCCTTGCCACAGATCATCGTTAAGGAGTTCAACACATGTCTGAACTTGCAATTGACCGCGAAATCGACCGCTCCAAGATGCAGGTGAGCGACGAGGTCGCCATCGAAATCAACAACATGAACAAGTGGTACGGGTCCTTCCACGTGCTGCGCGACATCAATCTGACCGTCAATCAGGGCGAGCGGATCGTGATCGCGGGCCCGTCAGGGTCGGGCAAGTCCACCCTGATCCGCTGCCTGAACGCACTGGAAGAACACCAGCAAGGCAAGATCGTGGTGGACGGGATCGAGCTGTCGAATGACCTGAAGAACATCGACAAGATCCGGTCCGAGGTTGGAATGGTGTTCCAGCACTTCAACCTGTTCCCGCATCTGACCATTCTGGAAAACTGTACGCTGGCCCCGATCTGGGTGCGCAAGACGCCCAAGAAAGAGGCTGAAGAGAGGGCGATGCATTTCCTGGAAAAGGTCAAAATCCCTGAACAGGCCGACAAGTATCCCGGTCAGCTTTCAGGTGGTCAGCAGCAGCGTGTCGCGATTGCCCGCTCACTGTGCATGATGCCACGGATCATGTTGTTCGATGAACCGACATCGGCGCTGGACCCCGAGATGATCAAAGAGGTGCTCGACACCATGATCGAACTGGCCGAAGAAGGTATGACCATGCTGTGCGTGACGCACGAGATGGGCTTTGCCCGTCAGGTCGCCAACCGCGTGATCTTCATGGATGCCGGTCAGATCGTGGAACAGAATGAACCCGAAGAGTTCTTCAACAACCCGCAAAGCGAGCGGACCAAACTGTTCCTGAGCCAGATTCTGGGTCACTGACCTGCACAAAGGCTGAATAAATGAAGGCGGGGTATTGCCCCGCCTTTTTCTATTCGATCAACTCACGCGGGATGGTGAACCCCAGCACTGTCCCGGTTTGCCATCGGACCTCGGCCCAGCTGTTTATTTCGAACGACATGACGGTTGTTGCACAGGTTGGATAATCGAAAAAGCGTGTATGATTTGGCGGTTGCCGCACCAGACGGTTGGCAAAATCGGCGATCCCGGGATTGTGGCCCATCATCAAAACAGCCGGTTCCGTAGCACCTGAAAGTTCCCGCAGCATGACCTTTGAATCAGCGTGGTAGAGCGCGCTGTGAAAGCTGACTTTATCGGCCTGCAAACCCATGCGATCCCATGTCTCGCGGGTGCGGGTTGATGTAGAGCTTAGGACTTCATCCGGCAACCAGCCGTGGTGACGCAACCAAGCAGCGATGGCCGGGGCTGACTTTCGTCCACGTTTGTTCAGCGGGCGGTCATGATCGCCAAGACCCGGGCTATCCCAGCTGGATTTCGCATGACGTGTCAGGATCAGAATTCGGGTCATGACGGATGAAAGGCTTTCATGTGATGGGCCGATTGTTCCGGGTCGCGTCCTGCGCCCGCGCTCAGAGGGCAGGCAAGGCGGGCCAGACACCCGCCCGCCATACAGGTCTGACCTTCAGCAGTGCCCAGATGGTCGTGGCATGCAGCGACGTCATAGAACTCCTGCGCGTTCAGCGCACTGACCGGACAGGTCGTCGTGCAAGGCGCGGCGCAGGTTTCGCAAGGCGACACGCCGGAAGGTGTTGGGATGGCGAACTCTTTGGCAAAATGCAGTGCGCCCCGATAGGAAATCATCATCCCAACGGTATCATGCACCAATGCCCCGACCGGGCTGCTGAACGTTCGCCCAGACTTGAGTGCCCAGTCAATGAATGGCGTGTACGGAGGGCCGCCGAACGGGAAATACGCCTGTGCGCCGAGCCTTTCGGCCATCTGACCGACGACCCTTTTCGACCATCGGTCAACGGGGTCGGCCCGGTGCCATTCCGGTGAGGCTTTCAGTACGGGCCAGAATTCCGGCCCGGCCCCCAACAGGATCAGCGTGCCGGTTTCGAGGTCTTTGGCTGCAACGTGGCGAGGATGCAGTGCGCCCATGACCAACAAACCAGTATCAAGGGCGGCGTTTTCAACCTGTTCATAGGGCGTCGCGTCAGGATCAGAGGAAGGCTGTGCAAGATGTGTCATGTCTCCTCCTCCTCTCTTGCGGGGTCAGTCCGGGCGTATCAGCGACCCGGCCCCATGTTCGGTGAACAGCTCCAGCAGCACGGCATTGGGTGCGCGCCCATCAAGTATGACGACAGCCCGAACGCCGCTGTGCAGGGCGTCCAGTGCGGTTTCTGTCTTGGGTATCATACCGCCTGCAATGGTGCCTTCGCGGGTCATTTCCCTTATCTGACCGGCCTTGAGTTCGGTCACGACATCGCCCGCCGCGTTCTTGACACCGGAAACATCCGTCAGCAGCAACAGACGGTCTGCCTTGAGCGAAGAAGCGATTGCTCCGGCTGCCGTGTCGCCATTGACGTTGAATGTTTCACCGTCGCGGCCTGCACCAAGCGGGGCGATGACCGGGATTACGTCATGTGAAAACAGATCATGCAGGATCTTCGGATTCATCTCGGCAGGAGTGCCGACAAAGCCCAGCGACGCATCCGTCTGATCGCAGACCATCAGGCCTGCGTCCTTGCCAGACAGGCCTACGGCTGATCCGCCCTGATCATTGATCGCCTGTACGATGCGCTTGTTCACGAGCCCGGACAGAACCATTTCGACCACTTCAACCGTGGCCTTGTCGGTCACTCGCTTGCCGTTCACGAATTCGGATTGAATGTCCAACTTGCCCAGCATTGCATTGATCATCGGACCACCGCCGTGGACGACCACCGGGTTCACACCCACCTGGCGCATCAGAACCACGTCCCGGGCAAAGCTCTCCATCGCCTCGTCGCTGCCCATGGCGTGTCCGCCAAGTTTGATGACGACGATGGCTCCGTCATAGCGCTGCAGATAGGGCAGGGCGCTGTTGAGTGTGGCTGCGGTGGCGATCCAGTCCCGGTTCATATCTCGTGTCTTCATTGCTAAAGTCCTTCTGGAAAACCGTGTTAGGACCTTTGCCCCACGCTGCCAAGGGTGAAGCTATTCCAGATGCGCAATGATGGACCGCAGGGTCGCGATGCCGTCACCCTTTTCGGAAGAGGTAAGCACGATTTCCGGAAATGCCGCGGGATGTTTGGACAACGCGGCCCGGGTTTGTTCCAGAACCTTTTCACGATCCTTGGCTTTGACCTTGTCTGCCTTGGTCAGAACGCATTGAAATGTCACGGCGCTGGTGTCCAGCAACTTCATAATTTCGTCATCGACCGGTTTCACGCCGTGGCGCGAGTCGATCAGGACAAAGGCGCGGCGCAGTGTCTGGCGCCCGCTGAGATATTGTTTCAGCAGCTTCTGCCACTTCTCGACCACTTTCACCGGGGCGTTTGCATAGCCATAGCCCGGCAGGTCCACGAGATAGAGTTCAGGGCCTTGGGTGAAAAAATTGATCTCTTGCGTGCGGCCGGGCGTGTTGGATGCGCGGGCCAGACCCTTCGTGCCGGTCAAGGCATTGATCAGGCTGGATTTGCCCACGTTCGAACGCCCCGCAAAACAGACTTCCAACCGGTCAGGTGCGGGCAGGCCATTCATGGCGACAACGCCTTTGACGAACTCGGACGGGCCTGCAAACAGCTTGCGGCCTCGCTCCAGGGCGAATTCATCCGGGTCTTCGGCCAGGGGGAAGGGAAGCGTGGTCATAGCACCTGCACCTCATCGTTGACGCGGATTTCGCCGCCCTGAACGACCTCGGCGTAAACGCCGAAATCCTGATGGTCCCAGCTGTTCAGGGCGCGCAGGGTGTCTGCGTCCCTCTCACCGGTTTCGGGATTGGCGGTGGTGGCCATACATCGCGTGATCCGCTCGCGGACGCGAAGCACGGCCTCGCCAATGCGCAGGTCCCGGCCCAGCCAGTCAAACTCATCCCACAACGGCAGACCTTCGAACCAGATATTGCCGCGCCACCGAACAATGGACAGAGTCTGGCCCAGCTTCTGTTCGACTGCGCGATGCGATGCCATGTTGCACAGGCTGATCGATGGAAAGTCGCTGTCCGTCATACCGCGCCCCGGAACCCGAACGATCCGGGCAGATGCAGCGCGGTCCGCCGGCATAAGTGGCTTTACCCAGTCCAGAAAAGCTTCTTGTTCGGTGTCCGGCGCAACGCTGAGATCCGGTCGCTGCGGGTGGCGCAATGTAACCCGGTCGCCCTGCAATTCGGCCGAAATGGCCATCAACTGAGGCGCTTTTGAACCGCGGCTGAAATTGAAACAGGGTGCCCATTCCGAACCATCGGTTTTGGCGGCCTCATGAGCGACCGCCCAAACGCGATCCCCGGGCATGGTCTGCCCGGGGATGAGTGTGACTTGGCTCAGGGCTTCTCGCCCATGGCTTTTGATCGGGTGGCGCCAAAGGCTTGAGACCGTTCCGCTCATTTGTTGTCCGTTTTTGGCGTCCGCTTGAAACCGGACTTTATGTTTCCGAATACATCCGGCTTATAGCCCTGGCTGCGCATGATCAGATATTGCTGTGTGAACGTGATCGTGTTGTTCGCGATCCAGTACACGACCAGACCACTGGCGAAACCACCCAGCATGAACATGAAGACCCAAGGCATCCAGGCAAAGATCATGGCCTGCGTCGGATCGGTTGGCGCCGGGTTCAGTTTCTGCTGCAACCACATCGAAATACCCAGCAGCAGCGGCAGAATACCGATGAAGATCAGCGCCATCAGGCTGTCAGGTTGCGGCCCGGCCCATGGCAGCCAGCCAAAGAAGTTGAAGATCGAGGTTGGATCAGGTGCGCTCAGGTCCTGGAACGGGCCGAACCATGGGGCCTGACGCAGTTCGATCGTCACGAAAATCACCTTGTACAGCGAGAAGAAGATCGGAATTTGCAACAGAATTGGCAAGCAGCCTGCGGCAGGGTTCACCTTTTCCTTTTTGTACAGCTCCATCATGCCCTGCTGCATTTTCTGGCGATCATCGCCTGCGGCTTCTTTTAGGGCCTCCATTTGCGGCTGCAATTCCTTCATCTTTGCCATCGAGACGTAGGACTTGAAGGCAAGCGGGAACAAGATGGCCTTTATGATCAGCGTCAGGCCGATGATTGACCAGCCCATGTTTCCAATCAGGGCATTGATGTTGTGCAGCAGCCAGAAGATCGGCTTGGTCAGGAAGTAGAACCAACCCCAGTCGATGCTGTCGATGAACTTCTGAACACCTTCCGCCTGATACTCCCGGATGGTTTCCCACTCCTTGGCACCGGCGAACAGTCTGGTCGTGACCTCTTCCGTTGTACCGGGCGCGACTGTCAGTGTCGGCAGCACCGTTTCCGTTTGATAAATTTTGCGACGTGAATCGTATTTGGCAGCGGCCTTGAACGCTGCACCCTCGGCCGGGATCAGGGTGGTCATCCAGTAGTGATCCGTGAACCCGATCCAGCCGCCTTCTTTGACCTGATAGACCTCGGCCTGTGCGCGTTCATTGGGGTCGATATCGAAATCGCGCACATCGCCATAGTCGATCTCATCCAGAACGCCGTCAGCCATGACCATGACGCCTTCGTGAAGAATAAAGAAGTTCTTCAGGCCCGGCAGGTCACCGTCTTCGCCCATGCCGTGGCGTGCCAGAATGCCGTAGGGGGCCATGCCGACCTCGGCGTCCGTGGCGTTCTCGACCGACTGGGTGACCGAGAACATATAGTCTTCATCCACGGCAATGGTGCGGCGGAAGGTGAGGCCGTTACCATTGTCCCAAGCCAGCGTGATCGGAGTGTCAACACCCAGAGTTTCGCCCTGCTCAAGCGTCCAAAGAGTGTTCGGGCCGGGAACGTCCGTGACCGACAGGCCCGCGCCGGGGGCCCAGCCATAAAGCGCATAATAGGCAGAGTCACTTCCAACCGGGGACAGAAGTTCGACGATCGGAGAATCCTCGGCCAGTGAAACCTTGTAATCCTTCAGCGACAGCTCATCAATTCGGCCACC
This sequence comes from Ruegeria sp. HKCCSP346, assembly GCF_017872595.1. Taxonomy (NCBI): domain Bacteria; kingdom Pseudomonadati; phylum Pseudomonadota; class Alphaproteobacteria; order Rhodobacterales; family Roseobacteraceae; genus Ruegeria; species Ruegeria sp. HKCCSP346. Next base: position 85,610 of record NZ_JAEDOT010000004.1, on the reverse strand, counting down.
GGCAAGCGACAGGCTGCCCGTCAGGCGGGGCGTGTCGATGCTCACGCGGGGCGCCTCGGCTTCGGCTTCAGTGGCGCTTGCAGTTGCTTCGCCGACCGTTCCGGTATCAGCGGCGCTGGGCGTCTGAACCTCATTCCCTTCGATGCTGGCGATTTCAGCCTGTTCCGTGGTTGGCGTCTGTTCCGGCGGAGGGAACAGCACGAACCAGACCAGGATCACGAGAAAGCTGAGCGCGGTTGCGAGGATGAGATTCTTGTTCTGATCGTCCATCTGGGACAGCCACCTTGAGCAGTGAAAGACACCCGCAGGGTTCAACAGAGTGCAGGCCCAAAGGTCAAGCGGAATCGCTCGTTATTTCGTCACGGATTGGTCTTCTGTGGCGCAGTTTCCGGTTCTTCAGCCCGTTTGCCGCCCGATTTTGGGCATTCCGTCGATCTTGTCGCGATGAGACGTGATCCAGTCCTCGGTTTTTTCGAAAGGCATGGGCTTGCCGATGCCAAACCCCTGAACATGGTCACATCCCAATTGCGCCATCAAGGCGTGTTCTCCGGGCGTCTCGACGCCTTCAGCAAGGGTTTCCAGATTCAGCCGTTCTGCCATGGTCAGAATTGCGCTGGCCAACTGCTGCTGGCTTGGGTCCTGGTCCGCCTTTGTCACGAAAGAACGGTCGATTTTGATCCGGGACACGTTGAACCGCTTGATTGAAGCGATCGAGGCATGCCCTGTGCCGAAATCGTCCAGATCGATACAGCACCCCATCGCGGCCAAGCCCGTGACATTGCGGGTGATTACGTCATCCGGTCCTCTGGAAAACACGGTCTCCAATACTTCGACCGCCAATCTGTCCGGGGTCAGATCGCATTGATCCAATTCCCATTTCAGGCGGTCGATCAGCCCCGGGTCGCGCAATTCGTCCGACGAGAAGTTGATGCCGATGCGTGGTACGGTCAGACCGGCGCGATCCCATTCGCGCATTGCGCAAAAGGCGTGATGCCGCATCGCCTGTCCCAGTTTGCCCATCAACTCTGCCTGTTCGGCAAAGGGCAGAAAGATATTGGGGCCCAGCACTCCCTTTGCCGGGTGTTCCCAGCGGGCCAGAGCCTCGAACCCGGACACACGCCCGGTATCCGTCGAGATCTGCGGTTGAAACCATGGTCGAATTTCACCGCTTTCCAGCGCCGCCTCAAATTCCTTGCGCAGATTGGTTCTGACCTGAGCTCGGCGACGTGTTTCGGACGAAAAGGCACGAATCGTTGACGGCCCGTTTTGCTGTGCTTCTTGCAGCGCGTTGTTAGCAGCGTTGCACCAGTCTGTCGCGGTGCCGTCGGGGACATTGCTGCTGAGGCAGAAACCGATGGAGCAGGACATGTAAACTCCGGTTCCGTTCAGCATGATTGGGTCTTCGACAGAAGATTGCATTCGTCCCGACATCTGAATGCAGGTTTCCAGATCAAGCTGTTGCGTCGGGTGCAGAACAACCATCATCTTGTTTCCATCGATCCGGGTTGCGGAGTCAATGGCGCGGATCATGGACATGATGCGCAAACAGAATTGCTGCGCCACATGGTTCGCTGCTGCTTGGCCATGCAGATCGAGCATTTGCATATAGTCGTCCAGGATCACAGCGAAACAGGCCGACGTTTCACCTTTGCGGCGACTATCCCAGAGCACCTCAGACAGAACGGTTTCGAACTGGTCATTCGGCAGCAGGCCACCCTGTTGCCGTTTCCTGTTTGCCGGGTTGGGGGCCATTGCCCCTATGCCGGCAATCATCAGGGGCAAGCCCAGCGCGACCGCGATCAAAGCGCGTTCACCGCCAAGCCAGAACGCCCCCAGGCTTGTTGCCGGAACAAAGGCCAGAAAGGCTGGGCCGTATGCCACGTTTCCAAAAGCTTCAATAATACGGTCGACGAAAGGATGATTCCGCATCGGGTCCTGACCTTGGGCATGAATGGTATGCCGAGCCTAGGAAACCAGTCTGAGTCAGTCGTTAACGCAGCAGCGGTATTTCTTCCAAATTTTCCGATTTTTCGTCAGAGTTTACGGAAAGATTAACAAAATCAAAGAGTTTCGCATCCAACAGGTGCGACGGGCGCGCGTTTGTTAACGCGCGGAACATAACCTGACGCCGACCCGGGCTGTTCTTTTCCCATTGATCGAGAATCTGTTTGACCTGCTGCCGTTGCAGCCCGTCCTGACTGCCGCACAAATCGCAGGGGATGATCGGATACTGCATGGCCTTGGCGAATTTCTCGCAATCGGCTTCGGCGACGTGGGCAAGCGGGCGAAAGACATAAAGATCGCCCTCTTCATTCACCAGTTTCGGTGGCATGGTGGCCAGTCGGCCTCCGTGGAAGAGGTTCATGAAAAACGTCTCGAGAATATCGTCGCGGTGGTGTCCCAGCACGACGGCGGAACAGCCTTCTTCCCGGGCAATGCGATACAGGTTGCCGCGGCGCAGTCGCGAGCACAGGGCGCAATATGTTCGGCCCTGCGGGACCTTGTCCATCACAACAGAGTATGTGTCCTGATACTCGATTCTGTGTGGCACACCCATGCGGTCCAGAAACTCGGGCAGGACCGTTGCCGGAAATCCGGGTTGTCCCTGATCCAGATTGCAAGCCAGAAGATCGACGGGCAACAATCCGCGCCATTTGAGTTCGTAGAGGACAGCCAGCAGCGTATAACTGTCCTTGCCGCCCGACAGGCAGACAAGCCAACGCGGCGGTGTGCCGTCCTTGTCATGGGCGGACGGGTCCACCATCCCGTATTGCTCGATCGCTTCGCGGGTTTGGCGCACGATGCGTTTGCGCAGTTTCTTGAACTCGGTGGTCGAGGGCGCGCCGGCAAAGAGCGGGTGGATATCGTCTGCATCATCAAACATGCGCAGCCCCTACAGCAGATGGCGCAACCGGGCAAGTGGCGGGTCAGCCAAGCCGCGCCAGCAGGGCGCCGGTATCCAACCCGGCTACTGCTCCGGGAATGCGGCCGCTGTCATCGGAAAGACGTGTGGCAACAAAGCCGTCAGCCACAGCGCTGGGCGCATGGCGCAGCAATTGCGAGGCCGTCAGCAGCAGTGCCGTACGTTCAGCGTACCAGCGCGCTTCGGCCTCGGGCGGAAGACCGGGCCAGCGGTTGCGATGCGCGGTCAGAGCTGCGTCATACCTTCCGTCCGTGCCTCTTACCGCATCCAACTCGGCCCCCAGAACCTCGGCGGCCAGCGCCTCACGCGTCAGGGTGCGCAGGATATCGAGGCAGATCACATTGCCTGACCCCTCCCAGATGCTGTTCAGGGGCGCTTCACGATAGATCAGGGGCAAGGGCGTGTCTTCGACGTACCCCATGCCGCCCAGCACTTCCATCGCTTCGACGACGACGACCGGGCAACGCTTGTTGTTCAGGAATTTGGCCAATGCGACGCCGATCCGGGCAAAGGCCTTGTCTTCGGGTGTCTGGCCGTCAAATGCCTGCGCCACACGCATTCCCAAGGTCACAGCGCCTTCCCAGTCCAGAACAAGGTCGGACAGGACCGCACGCATCAGCGGTTGATCAATCAATTGGCGCTGAAATGCGCTGCGGTGTTCCACCCAATGATGCGCTGCGCTGAGCGCGGCACGCATCAGCCCGGCCGGTGCCATGGCTGTATCAAGCCGCGTGTGGTGCACCATTTCCAGTATGGTGCGCACGCCCGCGCCTTCTTCGCCCAACTGATAGGCCAGCGCGTCATGATACTCGATTTCCGAGGATGCGTTGGATTTGTTGCCCAGCTTGTCTTTCAGGCGCATCAGGTGGATCGCATTGCGTTCGCCTTCGAGCCAGCGGGGCACCAGAAAACAGGTCAACCCGCCGGGCGCCTGCGCCAGTGTCAGGAACCCATCCGACATTGGCGCGGAACAGAACCACTTGTGCCCGCGCAAGCGCCAATGATCCCCGTCGCGTGCCGCAATGGTCGTATTGGCGCGTATGTCCGAACCGCCCTGTTTTTCGGTCATCGCCATCCCCAGCGTCGCGCTGGTCTTTTGACCGATCGGTTCCTTCGAAGGATCATAGTGGCGGGCCATGAGTTTTGGCTGCCAGAGCGAGGCAATGTGTTCATTGGCGGCCAGTGCAGGGATTGCTGCATAGGTCATGGTCATCGGGCAGCAATGCCCGGGTTCGACCTGTCCGGCCAAATAGACCATCGCCGCATGGGTCGCATGCCCTCCGGGTTGTCCATCCCAGGCCAGTGCGGCATAGCCCGCCGATTGGCTGATCTGCATCATCTGATGATAGGCCGGGTGAAACCGCACCTCGTCCAAGCGCCTGCCGCCGGGATCGAACAGCCGCAGCTCTGGCAAATGCCGGTTGGCTTCCCGACCCAGTTCCCGCGTTTCTTCGGTTCCGAGTGTTTTGCCATATGCCGCCAGCTCCAAAGCGCGCGCGCCCGCTGTCTTTGCTGCGTCTTGCAGGACCGGATCGGACAGCCAAAGATCGGTGCCGCCGCGCGTGGGCGGTTGGTTCAGGACATCGTGGGTTGGCAGGGTGTCGCGCGCTGGGGATTTCATAGGGACCTCGGGTTGTGCAGGTCCAACTGTTCAGGCGCGGCACTTGCCGGTCAAGTCTGACGAGGGGTCAGGACGAAGGGTCGTTATGCTTGTCGTCAGGTACCGGATCATATCCGTCGCCGCCCCAAGGGTGGCAACGGCAGATCCGGTGAGCGGCCAAGTAGGATCCTTTGACCGCCCCGTGTTTCTCCAGCGCCTCAAGCGCATAGGCGGAACAGGTGGGTTGGTAGCGACAGTTGAAACCGACCCATGGGCTGAAGATCAGCCGATACGCCCGAACAGGCAGGGCGACGATATGGGACAGGAAGGTCATTTTTCAGCCGCATGCACCTTGCGGAGCGCATAGCGCAGGTCGTCCAACAATGCGTCATAGGGGCGGTTGGCGGTAACTTCGGCACGGCCGATCAGAACGTAATCCCACCCGTCGCGGCCAGCTTCGGGCAACACGGCCCGCGCGGCTTCGCGCAGACGGCGCTTGGCGCGGTTGCGGGCCACGGCATTGCCCACTTTTTTCGAGCAGGTGAACCCCACGCGAATCCCGATGCCCTCGCCGAGGCCACGCTTGCGGGCCTGCACCATCATCGAAGACGTGCCTTGTCGGCGGGCACGCGCCGCTTTCAGAAAGTCGGACCGTTTCTTGAGAACGGTCAGGGGTGCAGATGCACAAACGGACGCCGCCGGGGGCTTGTTCCCGGGGTGGTTCCTACCAACCTCAGGGGCCTCCGGCGGCGTCATGTTCATAACCTGATCGGTGAGCGGTTTACGCGCTCAGCGATTTGCGGCCGCGTGCGCGGCGTGCATTCAGGATCTTGCGGCCGGCCTTAGTGGCCATGCGCGCGCGGAAACCGTGGCGGCGTTTGCGAACCAGGTTCGAAGGCTGATAGGTGCGTTTCATCGCTCCGTCTCCAATCTATGCGGTCGGGTGCGGCGCGGATTCGCCTGCCCGTGGTGTTCGAAGCCCGTCCTCTACTGCCAAGCGGGGGGTAAGTCAAACCCCAACGGCCAGGTTTTCGCAGCTTTTGCAACAATTCTGTAACCGGCAACGGCAAAAGGTTTCAAAATACCCGTTTATCGCCGAAATTCCTCACATTCGGTGCCACAAAGATCAAGGCCCCGTGATCCCCCTATTGCTGGCCCGTCAGTCAGCGCATCTTGGGCACAAGATGAAGCACAAAGAACCGGAAAATCTGATGTCCGACACAAGCCAGGCGCCGCGCAACGGTTTCGCACGCCACATTCCGCTGCTTGTAATCCTGAGCGTAGCCGTTGTCGGCTTTTTCACGCTTGGGGATTACCTGACTTTCGAGACCTTGCGGGACAATCGCGAGGCGCTTCTGGCGTGGCGGGACGGTCACTATTGGATCATGGCAGCCGCTTTTGTCGCCATATACATCGTCATAGTGGCCTTTTCACTGCCCGGTGCCGCGGTGGCTTCGATGACGGGCGGTTTTCTTTTCGGTCTTTTTGCGGGAACTGTTTTCAATGTCGTGTCCGCCACCATCGGTGCGTCGGCGATCTTTCTGGCGGCGCGCTGGGGCTTGGGCGAAGCCCTGACGTCGCGCCTGGAATCATCAGAAGGCACGGTCAGAAAACTGAAGGACGGTCTGCGGGAAAACGAAATCTCGGTGTTGTTTCTGCTGCGTCTGGTGCCGGTGGTGCCGTTCTTTGTTGCCAATCTCGTGCCGGCTTTGGTCGGTGTGAAGTTCCGCAATTTTCTTTTGACGACCGCGCTGGGCATCATTCCCGGAGGTATCGTGTACACTTGGATCGGGGTCGGTTTGGGCGGTGTATTCGACCGTGGGGAAACGCCTGATGTTTCGTTGCTGTGGGAACCGTTCGTGATCGGGCCGATTATCGGGTTGTGTATATTGGCCGCCTTGCCCATCGTTTTCAAAGCACTGCGCGCGAAAAGAGGCACCTGAACCATGAAAGAGTTGAAAACCGACCTCCTGGTCATTGGCGCCGGGTCCGGAGGATTGTCCGTCGCCGCGGGTGCCAGCCAGATGGGCGCGGATGTTGTCCTGCTGGAAGGGCACAAGATGGGTGGGGATTGCCTGAATTTCGGCTGTGTCCCGTCGAAGGCGCTGATCGCAAGCGGCAAAGCGGCCCATGCTCAGGCGCATTCCGTTCGTTTTGGCATCGCTGATACAATCCCTCAGGTCGATTACGCCGCAGTAAAGGATCATGTTCATGATGTGATCGCGCAGATCGAACCGATGGACAGCCAGCAGCGGTTCGAAGGCTTCGGCGTGAAGGTCATTCGCGAATATGGCACGTTCATATCCCCTGAAAAGGTGCAGGCCGGGGATCATGTCATCTGTGCACGTCGCATCGTCATCGCGACCGGTTCATCACCGCTGGTGCCGCCGATTCCGGGGTTGGACACGGTGCCCTATTATACGAACGAAACCATCTTTGACTTGAGAGAGCGGCCAGATCACCTGCTGATCATCGGGGGCGGCCCGATCGGGATGGAGATGGCGCAGGCCCATATACGCCTCGGCAGCAAGGTGACGGTCGTCGAAGGGTTCAAAGCCTTGGGCAAAGACGATCCCGAGGCTGCCTCCGTGGTGCTGGATACCCTGCGCAGTGAAGGCGTGGACATCCGGGAAAACGCCATGATCGCTCAGGTGCACGGAACAGAGGGCGCTGTGGAGGTCGTTGCCGAAAACGGTGAAATTCACCGGGGCTCTCATCTTTTGATCGCTGCCGGTCGCAAAGCCAATATCGAGCGTCTGAACCTGGAAGCAGCCGGAATTGAACGCACAAAAACCGGCATCAGAACGGATGACGCGTTGCGCACGGCCAATCGCTGCGTCTATTCGATCGGAGATGTAACGGGTGGCCTGCAATTCACCCATGTTGCAGGGTATCATGCAGGTGTCATCATTCGTTCGGCCCTGTTCGGTCTGCCGTCCAAGGCGAAAACGGCACATATCCCTTGGGCCACCTATACGGATCCAGAGCTGGCCCAGGTCGGACTGACCGAAGCTCAGGCCCGCGAGGCGCATGGAGAAAAGCTCGAAATCGCCCGCTTTGACTATCTCCACAATGACCGGGCGACTGCCGAGCGCAAAACCAAAGGCTTCGTCAAGGTCATGGTCGTGAAAGGCCGACCCGTCGGCGCCACAATCGTCGGGCATCAGGCGGGTGAGTTGATCAACTTGTGGTCGTTGGCTTTGGCCAATAACCTGAAGATGGGGCAGATCGCCGCCATGGTTTCACCCTATCCGACGATCGGAGAGCTTAACAAACGTGTGGCGGGTGCTTATTTCTCGCCAAGGCTGTTTGAGAATCAGACAGTTAAACGAGTGGTCAGATTCGTCCAGCGCTGGATTCCCTGACCTGAGGAGGGGCGCAAATTGAACTCGCTGTCGGGCCGATTTCTGATCCTGACGACGGTCTTCGTCATGTTGGCCGAGGTTCTGATCTTTGTGCCGTCGATCGCCCGGTTCCGCGAGGACTTTCTGCTGAACAGGCTCGAACGCGCGCAGATCGCCTCGCTGGCTTTGCTGGCGGACGACATGCTGGCCGAAGATCTTGAGGCAGAACTGCTGGAAAACGCAGGCGTCTACAATGTCGTATTGCGACGGGATGAGGTTCGGCAACTGATGCTGTCGTCGCCGATTCCCGATCCAATCGCCGACACGTTCGATTTGCGGGATGCAAGCCCCTGGATTCTGATCCGGGATGCGATTAGCCGCTTTCTCAAACCCGAAAACGAAGTCATCCGGGTCATCGGAGAACCGGTCAAGGGGGCGGGCCTTCTGATCGAAGTCACCATGGATAGCATGCCGTTGCGAACGGCGATGATTGACTACGGGTTGCGTATTCTCGGTTTGTCCTTTGTGATCTCCATCATCACAGCGTTTTTTCTGTTTCTCGCCGTGCGAGTCGTACTTGTGCGGCCCATCAAAAGCGTCGTCGGCTACATGCAACGCTATGCCAGTGCGCCAGAGGACGCGCGTGGCATAATCTCGCCGAACTCGAAGGTGACGGAGTTGCGAGAGGCCGAGGAGGCACTGAAGATGCTGCAAACGGACCTGACCCAGGCGCTCAAACAGCGGGAAAGGCTGGCGCAGCTTGGGGGGGCCGTCGCCAAAGTCAGCCATGACCTGCGCAATATCCTGACGTCGGCGCAGCTGTTTACCGACCGGATCGAGGCCAGCGATGATCCGCTGGTGCGGCGGATGGCGCCGAAACTGGTGAATTCCATCACCCGGGCCGTGTCCCTTTGTGAAAGCACATTGGCCTTTGGCCGCGCGGAAGAACCCGCGCCCACTCTGACTATGGTTCCGATCCGCGCAATCGCGGCGGATGTCGCGGCCAGCGAACAACTCGCCGTCGCCGATGCCTGCGTCGAAATCGTGAACGAAGTGCCGGACGCGCTTGTGGCCCGCGCCGACCCCGAACAATTGTACCGCGTCATCATGAACCTCGTGCGCAACGCAAGACAGGCTCTGGTTACCTCGGGAAAACCTGGCCGGATTACGATTGCGGGGTGTGAATACGACGATGCTTGGTGCATCGAAATCCGCGACACGGGGCCGGGTCTTCCCCCCAAGGCGCGCGAAAACCTGTTTACACCTTTTCAGGGTGGGGTCCGAAAGGGTGGCTCGGGTCTGGGGCTGGCAATCTCGCAGGAGCTGGTGCGCGGCCATGGCGGGGACCTGGTTTTGAAAGAGACCGGACCCGAGGGAACAGTCTTTGAAATCAGCCTTCCGCGCGGGGATATGACTTTTTGATTTTTTTTTGAAGAATCGGCTTGCACGTCTCGGGCAGCAGGTCTAAACACCGCCTCACCAACGCGGACCGATAGCTCAGCTGGATAGAGTACTTGACTACGAATCAAGGGGTCGGGGGTTCGAATCCTCCTCGGTCCGCCACTTTTCTGCTGTTGAACGTCACACGAACCTGACCCAACCGTCACAGTTGGACCAGAAACAAGGTGGACGTTCGACACTGGAAGGCACCCCAAAAAATTCTCCTATTGGAAACGAAAACAGTGCTTGAGCTGCTGATCAGTTGCTGGAGCTAGAAATTAGTTCCAACTTCTTGGGTGTTGGTTAGCTGTTACTCGCGGCCCTAAGCCGACCTTGAGCACGGTCTTAGAATGCTGCAGACGCAGCCCGCTTTGCGGTCATTCGCTGCGCACGCGAACTCTGGGCTTCGTTTAACTCGCGGTTTGCAGATATTGCGGTCATCCAACAGCCAAGTCAGATGCTGCGGTCGCAACCCGCTTTGAGGTCATTCGCCGTGATAGCGAAATCCAAAGGTAGCCAGACTCACAGTCTGCGGGACATTTGAGACTTTCGCTGCAACTGCGCCCACGACTGCATTGGGTAGACCCTTTATTGTCGCGGCGGCACGATTCCACGCGTGATCCCGATGTTCATGAGAACCTTTGGGCCAACAACAGTGATTATGCCCCCGACGATCATCGGAACCCACCGAAACCATGGCGAAAGCTCTTGCCAGTTCGCAAAAGCAAACCACCCAAAGATCACCATCCACATGGCAGAGAACAGAATGTTCGATTTGATGAACGCGGGATGCGTTGCAAAATCTCCGACGTCGGCAGCAGACAACTCGGCTGTCCACGGCTTGCGCTGAACAACACTGATCAAGGCACCACCTGCAAGGAATGCGAACACAATCGCCAGCCCATTGATTTCCTTCAGATCAGGCACCAGCAGCAAGATGACGAGGACTGTGAACACGCCCAGAACTTGAGCCGCCATGAACGCTGGCGGGATCGTCGCCCCGTAGCGCATTGCGCAAGCAACCACACCAATCACGACGCCAAGTACCGCGCCGAGCAACGGATAACCGAAAGGTGCGAGAATGGTGAAAACGAGAAACGGCAGCAAAAATACATGTGCGACGATGTAGGCTTTCATCTTGGCTCCAAAGACTGAAATGCTATGTGCGGTTGTTGCGGATGAACTGAAACACAAGAATGATCCCGGCGGCGCCAAGCATCGCTGTCACAAACTGGCCGATGAACCCACCAAGATGGACACCAAACGCGGATTGAAGAAGCGCGTTCATGCCGACCGCTCCCAGGATACCCAGAACCACGTTTCCTGCGACACTGTGTGTGGTGTTTGTGATGCGGCTGGCAAGCAGTCCCGCCACACCGCCGATCAAGATCATCAAGACCCAGTTGATGCCGTCCATCGTTGCGCTCCGTTGAATTTTCGCTGGTTTTCGCGAACAACTGCTACATCCGGTCGCTGATCAACACCGGATGCGTCAAATGCAGGGATTTCTTCGTGAACTACACCTTTCTCAGAAGAACAGTTTGGGAGCTCAAGATCTGGAAGTGGCGAGAGCAATGCCTCGCGTACCTGATTGCGGTTGCCGTTCTTACGACGCTTGGCCCATTTGGGACATTCTCGCTGCAAACCCCTGACCGCATCTTGTATTGGAGCCTCGCACTCGCCGTTGGCTGGGTGGCAATAATTGCGTCCATGACACTGGTTCTGCGACATCCCGATCTGGATGACTGGCCCGGTGCGGCAAGGGCGGCACTGGCCGTCGCCATTGCAACAGCTCCGATCGCGTGGGGTGTGCAAGCGGTTGAAGAGTGGCTTCGTCCCGAGCGTGACCCAATCCCGATTGTTCACTTTGCCCTGAATATTGTCGTGGTTTGCGGTCTGATCGTGACCACGATGTATTTCCGAATAAATCAGCGTATCGGCAAAATGCCGCAAACCGACCGGTCGCCAGCACCTTTTCTGGATCGGCTGCCGTTTGAACTGGGTAAGGAGTTAGTCTCGTTTTCGATGCAGGATCACTACGTCGAAGTGACCACGACAAAAGGCACGACGATGATCTTGATGTCGCTTGGTGACGCGATGGAAGAAGCCGGCAGCTATGGCGGGGTGCGCATACACCGCTCACACTGGATCGCAACGGACGCCTACCGTGGCCTTGTCAGGCGCAAGGGCAAACTCTTTGCAAAGCTCATGGATGGGCGAGAACTCCCTGTCAGCAGAACATATGCATCGACTGTGCGCGGACTTGAGGTCTCCAAGGGCTGACGATCGCCGCAACCGCAAGAACTGCATGAGATTGGGCGCGCAGTTCTCGGGACGAAGGAGACTTCCACCAAGGGGCACCATAGCATCCCGCAAGGTAGACTTTATGCCAGGACCAGAAACGAACTCCCGAGCGCAAGACACAGAGGTGAGTAAAGCACCACATCCAGCGCGCGGAAGGGCTGTTCAGAGGTAAGCCGTGCCCAAAATGGCAAATAGCCGAACAAACCCCGTAAAAGAAACACCGTCGCTGCCATAACGCCAAGGACCGTCAGTATCTGACTTTGAGCCGCAGGACCCTCCCCATTCAAAGCAATCGCTAGCCATGCCGCAAGTAGCAAAGCGATTGCAACGGGAAGGCAAGCGACAGTAGGTGGCATGGTCGAGACTTTCGGGAACCCCGTGACTGCCCGCGCGAGGGCTTTCTCGTTCCTGATCGGCCACCAAATCCGTGCACCCCATAGGACATGCAAGAGCGCAAGAGCGCCAAGAACAACTGCAGTTGAAGTGGAAAGCAGTGTCACTTATCCGAGCCGTTCCGAGACGTCCTTTTTTCGCAGCATTTGCAGCAGGCGTCAGGGCGGCAACAGAGTGCGTTGAGATGGTATACAAGTCGTCTCATGGTTTCCGTATTCGCTTTATAGATGACGTTTCTTCCAACACGGCGCGACGTAACCAACCCCGCCTGAGCAAGTGTTTGAAGCTGTACCGATGCGGTCGTCGCATTGATGGCAAGTGCTTGCGCTAGACCGCCAGCGATCTCACCGCGCTCACCACGGTTTAGGAGTTCTTGCATAAGCGACAAACGCCCATCATGGGCAATTGCAGAAAGAACCTGAGTAATATTATTTTTCATCATTTCATGAAATCATGAAATGATGAAGAAATCAATTCCAGTATCGTTTTCTGCAAGTCGCCATTTGCTGTGGGCGTTTCGGCATTATTGGGGAGAGCACCTGCCTCGTGGGAAATTCAGGCACATCCTGAAGATGTGTCTTATTGAAACTGAAGATCATCCCAGCGGCTTCGAATTACTGCAAGGTAGAGTGGCGCGTTATGTCAATCGATTGGCGCGTCCGGCGAATGATGTGCACCTCCCAAGCGTCTATCTCACTGGTATCCCGACCATCGCGGTCCAGGCCAAGGTCGGGATCGACAGATAGATACCGGGAGAAGCTCTCATGAAAGCCAAAGACGCCATAGACCAACTTGATCCGCAGAAATGGGCGGACACGCCGCCTGCAGAGCGCCTTCATCTGCTCGAGCAAGTGCGCGAGAACATGAAGCGCTACGGCAATGATCTCGCCGCCGCCGATAGCAAGATGAAGAACGATATTCTTGGAGTGGCGCTCTACTCCGACCCGGTGTCGAAGGTCGGCACGGTTGTGCCCATGGCCAACACCGTGACAGCGGCCATCGACCTCTATGAGGCGATAGTCGAAGGCAAGATGCTTCAGCCGATCAAGGTCGAGAAGGTCGGGGATGATCTCTATGACATCTACGTCTTCCCGCAAGCCCGGAAAGACAAGTTGATGTATGCAGACCGCAAGGATCGCATCCGGGTCAAAGGGGAACCGAAGCAGGTCAACCCGATGGACAAGCCTGCAGGCATCATCGCTGTGTTGGGAGCAGGCAACTACTCGTCCTCACTTGAGATGATGAAGGCGATGTTCTTTGAAAACTGCGCCGTCGTGCACAAGCCGCATCACCTGAATGAAGAAACCGACGCGGTCTGGGCCAAGATCATGCAGCCTCTGATTGATCATGGGGTGCTGAGTTTTTGCGCCTCGGATCAAGGCCGTGATCTGACGGTCGATCCACGGTTGTCGAAGATCTATTTCACAGGCGGAACCGGCACCGCACAAGCGATCATGTCCGCCACCGACACGCCGCTCATCTCCGAATGCGGTGGCAACAATCCCTGCATCATCGTGCCTGGCGACCGACCCTGGACCGATAAGGAGATCGAACATCAGGCGGTGCAGATCGCGACTATGTCAAAGCTGAACGGCGGCGCGGTTTGCGGACGTATCCAGACACTCGTGACATCGAAACACTGGCCACAACGGCAAGCATTTCTCGATGCCTTGGCAAGGGCGTTGGAGGATCAGACACCGGCGACGGGTATCTACTACCCCGGTTCGGACAAGGTGATCGAGGGATTTCGCGACGCCTACCCAGACGCCAAAGTACTTAGGCCCGAGGGCGGAAAGCACCCCAACAGCGAAGTGATACTGATCACAGGTGTTGAGCCGGGTGGGTACGCCTGCACGCATGAAGCCTTCACGCTAGTCATCGACGAGGTGCCGCTCGACGTGCTCGCCAACGCGGCGGATTTCCTGCCGAAGGCTGTTGAGTTCTGCAACAATGAGCTGCTCGGCACCCTCGGCAGTGCGATCATCATCGACGATGACACGGCGAAAGCGCATCGCGCGGTCCTCGATCAGGCCGTCACCGACATGGAGTATGGCGGCATCGCCATCAACACCATGCCGCCCTTCATCTTCCTCAGCCCCTATCTGACCTGGGGTGGCAACGAAGAGGGCAAAGAGTTCGTCTCGGGCGTCGGGAACTTCGGTAACTTGCTGAACTACGAGAACGTCGAGAAGTCGATCATCGAGGCGAACTTCATGTCAGCAGGTCACATGATGAACACCAACCGCAAGGCGTTCGACAACATGGCTGAGAACATGTCGCGTTTCGCTGTTGAGCCGACCTGGGGCAATCTCGCCTGTCTCGTCGGCGACGGCATCGTCGACAGTTTCCGCAAGAAAGACTTCTGAAGATTACTGGCTGACGGATTGTTGGCACGAACAAGACTAGGAGAGATCCCATGAGCAATGAAACCATCCTCATCACCGGCTGCAGCAGCGGCATCGGACGTCTGACCGCCCAGTACTTCCAGGAGCGCGGCTGGAACGTGATCGCCACAGTGCGCTCGAAACCTGACGCCGATGCGGAGCTAAACGCGCTCGAAAACGTTCTGGTAACGGCACTCGATGTGACCAAGAAAGACACCATTGATGCCTCCATTGCCGCTGGGATCGAGCGGTTCGGCAAGATCGACGTTATTCTCAACAACGCGGGCTACGGCTCCTACGGTCTCCTGGAAGCCACGCCAGAGCACAAAATGCGGATGCAATACGACGTGAACGTCATCGGCACGATGCTGGTGATGCAGTCGATAATCCCACACTTCCGGGAGCGCGGCGCGGGCACGATCATCAACATCTCGTCCATGGGCGGAAAAATTACCTTCCCGCTTGGGACACTCTACCATGGGTCAAAGTTTGCCGTCGAAGGCATGACCGAAGCCCTGTCCTTCGAGTTGTCCGCCATCGGCGTGAGGGTGAAGCTGGTAGAGCCGGGCATGATGCGCACGAACTTTGGCGGTTCATCCTTCGACATGAACCTTGATCCGGCGCTGACCGAATACGCCGACTTTGTAGCCGGTGTTACCACTGCGATGGCCGAAGGCGGCGACGGGGCTGGCGATCCGATCCAGGTAGCCGAGACGATCTGGCAAGCGGCGACGGATGGAACGGATCAGCTGCGCTATGTCTCGGGCCAGGACGCCGAACAGATCATCGCGGCACGCAAGGCCATGGACGACCCAGAATACCTGGCACTGATCCGTAGCCAGATGGGCATGTAGCACCAAGCATATGGGCGGCCTGCGCAATGCGGGCCGCTTTTCCCAGCTGTCACCCCAAAGAACGTAGAGTTATGGTCCATCCATGCCTGTGCAAAGACCAGAAACATTCGTGCTCAACCCCGGCTGGCGCATTCTATTTGCCGAGATGGGCCTGCCGGTTGCCGACACGCTCAGGGCAGCCGGACTTTCCCCGAAACTCTTTGATGAACTGCCCGTCATGTTAGACGCGGAAAATTACTTCCGGTTTTGGGACGCGATGGAGGCATATAGTGGAAACAAGGATGTCCCGCTGGCGCTTGCCAACGCGCTTGATGTCGAAGTGTTTTCGCCTCCACTCTACGCGGCAGTGTGTTCTCACAACCTGCGGCAGGCGACGCATCGCGTCGCAAAGTTCAAGGCTTTGACCGGGCCGATCACGATAGATGTCGATGATGGAGCGTCCAGATTGAAGCTGACGTGGAATTGGCCGCCGCACCTTCAGCCGCCCTATCCGCTTTTGATGAGTGAAGTGTTGTTCTGGGTGTTTCTCGCCCGGAAATGCACGCGCATGGCCATCAATCCGCTCGAAATCTCGACACCAGTGTTGCCGCAATCCACCCCCGCATATCTCGACTATATTGGCGCTCCGATTAGGCGGGACGAGGCCGTGTCGATCACTTTTGCCAATCGTGATGCAGAGCATCCATTCATCAGCGGAAACGATGCAATTTGGAGCGCGTTTGAACCTGCGCTTAAGGACCAACTGTCCGAACTTCAAAACAGCGCGTCGGTCTCGGAACGGGTCCGCGTCGCCCTTCACCGCGCCATTCCCGCCGACCAGGCCAGTGCCGAGCATGTCGCAAGCGCGCTCTCGATGACCGCGCGCACCTTGCAACGTCGACTTCAACAGGAAGGGACCAGTTTCAAAGCGCTCGTCAATTCCACAAGATCCGAGCTAGCCAAGACCTATCTTCGGAACACAGAGCTCCCGCTCTCCGAAATCTCATTCCTCCTTGGCTATGCCGACCCCAGCTCGTTCAATCGTGCATTCAGGGAATGGACACGAACCACCCCTGAAAGATACCGAAGAACGAACGAACCTTGATTTGATTGGCCGCAAGATCACTCGGCATCGGCGTCCACAATCGATTTCCCGGGTCGGCCCGTTCCTGCCGTTAGCGAACGGGTCAAGATGCTGCGGTCGCAGCCCGCGTAGCCGCCATTCGCCGCGACCGCAATATCCCGGAGTAGATCGAATTCACGGAACGAGGACAGACCCGCCTTTTGCCTACGCGGCTGTCCGACGCGTTGGCCCCGTTCACCTCTAATGTGGCCGATCTGCTGAAACTGCGCCGCAATGGGCGTCTGAAGGTGGGAATGGACGCGGAGCCGGTGGTTCTTGACGAAAACCTTACCGTGCGGCATGTGATGGCCTGGGGGGAATGGCATGTCGGCGGTGGCCAGATAGCCCAGCGGGGCATGTATGAACAGATGTAAGCGCCCGCGCGGCCCCCGGTGGCTGCCCGCTTCAGCACCGGAAGGTAGTTAAGATATGTGCCCTGCACCCGTTGATGCAGAAACCCCGCGCGGGTTCATCATTCCAGTTGGCGGCGGCGAAGACCGCGTCAAGGAAATGCAGATCCACCGCAAGTTTGTCGAGATGTCGGGCGGCGCGGACGCCGATATCGTGGTGATCCCGACCGCCTCGATGTTGGAGGAGACAGGGCCGGATTATCACCGCATCTTCTCCGAGCTTGGCTCAGGGCAAGTCGAGTTTCTGCCGATCTCGCGCCGGGCCGATTGCGACAATCCCGACTATGTCGAGATTCTGGACCGCGCAACCGGCATATTCATGACCGGCGGCAACCAGTTGCGCCTGTCGGCGATTCTGGGAGGCACGCTGGTTGCACAGAAAATCCGCCGTCGCAACGCGGCGGGCGTGCCGGTTGCCGGAACCTCGGCCGGGGCCTCGATCATGTCCGAGCATATGATTGCCGGTGGCAGCAGCAATTCCGCCCCGGCAGAAGGCAATATAACGCTGGCCCCGGGCATGGGCTTGACCAACGCCGTCGTCATAGATCAGCACTTTACTCAGCGTAACCGGCTCGGGCGTCTGCTAACGGCTTCATCTTTCAACCCTTTTTTGATTGGATTGGGCATTGATGAAGACACGGCGGCCTTCATCGGGCCCGACAACGTTCTGGAAGTGGTTGGCAGCGGAACAGTCACGGTGGTGGACGCCAGCCACCTGACCCATTCGTCCATGTGGGACGCGCGCGCGGGTGAGGCGCTGAGCCTTCTGGGACTTCGCCTTGACGTTCTGGGCGAAGGGTGCCGTTATGATCTGACGGCTCGCCAGGCTTTTCCGCCGGATGAGCATCTGGCGTTCTGCACATTGCCGGACCTGTCCGAGGATGAGGCCGCCAGCGGGGGGGAAACAAAAAGCTAACAAACGGGGAGCCTCATGAAAATAATCTCGACCAATGTCTTTGTCGGCCCGAATGTCTGGGCAAGTTTTCCGGTCATCCGCCATGTCATCGATCTGGGTATTCTGGAAGATTGGCCCTCGGCAAAAATTGGTTCAGAGTTCATCGACGCTCTGGTTGAGGCACTTCCCGGTCTTGCGGAACATGGCTGTTCCTACCGCGAACCCGGTGGTTTCATCCGCCGCCTGCGTGAGGATGAAGGCACTTGGTTGGGTCATGTACTGGAACATTGCTCCATCGAAGTGCAGAATGTGGCGGGCACCGATGTGACCTTTGGCCGGACCCGTGGCACGGGCGAGCCGGGCAAGTACAACATGGTCTATGAATACCGCCAGCGCGATGTCGGTCTGGACGCGGGCAAGCTGGCATTGCGGTTGCTGATGCACCTGCTGCCGCAATCCCTCAAGGATCAGGTGGATTATGATTTCGACCCTGATTTCAACTGGGATGACGAATTGCGGAGCTTCGTCCTGCGGGCGCAGCGTAAGGAATTCGGCCCTTCGACCGGCTCGCTTGTCAAGGCAGCGCAGGAGCGGGATATCCCTTGGATCAGGCTGAACTCGGGCTCGCTGGTGCAATTCGGACACGGCAAGTATCAGAAACGCATTCAGGCGACCATCACATCCGAGACCAAACATATCTCGGTCGAGATTTCCTGCGACAAGGAAGACACTCATAACCTGCTGAACGATCTGGGCCTTCCGGTGCCGCAGCAGCGCATGGTCTATTCAGCGCGCGAGGCAGTGCGCGCCGCCGGACGGATCGGACATCCGGTGGTTGTCAAACCGCTGGACGCCAATCACGGGCGCGGGGTTTCAATCAATCTGAACTCGGACGCTGAAGTTGAGGCAGGTTTTGCTGAGGCCAAGGAACATTCGCGCAGCCGCGCCATTCTTGTGGAAAGCTTCATCACCGGGTTCGATCACCGGATGCTGGTGGTGAACAACAAGCTGGTCGCGGTGGCCAAGCGGGTGCCAGGCCATGTGGTCGGCGACGGCAAGCACACGATTGCGGAATTGGTCCACATCGTGAACGAAGACCCGCGCCGGGGCATTGGGCATGAAAAAGTACTGACCATGCTGGAGATTGACAATCAGGCCAAACGTTTGATGGAAAACGCGGGCGTAACCGAAGAGACGGTGCTGCCGGATGGCGAAGTTTTCTATTTGCGTTCCACGGCAAACCTGTCGACGGGCGGTACAGCCATTGACCTGACCGATGTGGTGCATCCAGACAACCGCGACATGGCCGAACGTGCCATCATGGCGGTGGGGCTGGACGTGGGCGGCGTCGATTTCCTGATTGATGACATCACCAAGTCCTACAAGGATATCGGTGGCGCGATTGTCGAGGTGAACGCCGCCCCCGGTTTCCGGATGCATGTCGCCCCGTCCGAAGGTCAGCCGCGCGACGTAGCGGGCAAAGTGATCGACATGCTGTTCCCGGCTAATGAACAGACCCGCATCCCGATTGCGGCAGTCACCGGCACCAACGGCAAGACCACGACCTCGCGGATGCTGGGCCATATCATGAAAACCAGCGGCAAGACCGTTGGCATGACCTCCACTGACGGTGTCTATGTAGACGGTAAGTTGAGCGTCAAGGGCGACATGACGGGACCCAAATCTGCTCAAATCGTCCTGCGTGATCCGGCGGTCGATTTCGCCGTGATGGAAACCGCGCGCGGCGGGCTGGTGCGGTCGGGCCTGGGCTATCAGCGCTCGGATGTGGCGGCCTGCCTGAACGTCTCGGCGGATCATCTGGGTCTTGGCGGCATCAATACCGTCGAGGAACTGGCCGTGGTCAAACGCGTCGTGGTTGAAAGCGCCACCAATACGGCGGTGCTGAATGCCGATGACATCAACTGTCTGAAAATGGCCGATTACGCAGAAGCGGGTCAGATTTTCTATGTAACGACAAACCCGGGTCACAGTCTGGTCAAGGAACATATCAAGGCGGGCGGTAGGGCCATCGTGCTGGAAAAAGGCATGAATGGCGACATGCTGACCATCTATGACAACGGGCTTCATATCCCGGTTCTGTGGTCGCATCTGATCCCCGCCACGCTTGAGGGCAAGGCGATCTTCAATGTGCAGAACGCGATGTTCGCTGCTGCGATGGCATATAGTTTCGGTGTGGATCTGGACAATATCCGCCACGGGCTGCGGACCTTTGACACCAGCTATTTCCAGGCACCGGGACGGATGAATGTCTATGACGAACATCCCTTCAAGGTGATCCTGGACTATGGCCACAACCCTGCTGCGCTCAAGGCGATGGCAGCGTTGGCCGACCAGCTTGAGATCACGGGGCGAAGACTGTGTGTGGTTGCCATGCCCGGCGACAGGCGCGATGAGGATATCATCGACGGTGCCGCCGCGCTGGCCGGACATTTTGACCAATTCATCTGCAAGGCCGACGACCGCCGCCGGGGCCGTGGCCATGACGAGGTGCCCCAGATGATGCGAAAGGCCCTGATCGACAACGGGGTAGACGCCGCTGCGATCACAATCATCCCTGATGAGGTCGAGGCGGTGACGGCCGGGTTGGATCAGGCCGCGCCGGGCGATCTGCTGGTGATCTTCGGCGACGACACCACGCGGTGCTGGAAGCAGATTATATATTTTAACTCCGACGGCGAAGCCCCCGAAGTCGAAGCTGTACCCAAGGCTCGACCTGTCGACACCTCGATTGAGGATATGTTCGAAAGCGACCAGAACCTGATCCGGGACGCGCGCGGCGTGCGTCTGGCCCGCGACATCAGCGAAGACGCGGACTGATCGGGGGCATCGCAATGGATCGGATCGAACAGCTTGAAACCGCGCTGACCATCGAAAGCGCGACCGCCGATCATATCCGGGTGGATGATGCCAGACGCCTGACCGGGCCCGGCCTACTGTGGAACAAGCCCGGCGCGGTGATGGATGTGTTCTTCAACGGGATCGACGCCGCGCAGGTCACGACATTGTGGGAAACTCATGCGCGCCGGGTGATGGATGCGCTTGGCTGGCAGGATCAGAGCGTGACCCACCGTACCTTCACCGGCGGCGTCAATCTGGCCATCTCGGCCCCGATGGATCAGCTTTATTCCGCGATCTTCGCGGCGCAGACTGCCTGGCACTTCTGCGCCGCCGAGCTGTTGGCCGCACCCTCCGGCGACTTTGATCAGATGGTGGGTGATGTCAAAGGTGTCATGGCCAGCGAAGCCAACCCCGCCCTGATCGCCCTGATCGAGGCGGCCGAGGCGCATGGCGTGGATATCCTGTGCGACGATGATGAGATCTCGATCGGGCACGGCACCGGCAGTCAGGTCTGGTCGGTCGATGCGCTGCCCGCCCCCGATGATGTGGACTGGTCCGGCCTTCACAACATCCCCGTTGCCTTCATCACCGGAACCAACGGCAAGACCACGACAACCCGGCTGCTCGAAGCGATTGCACGCGCCTCGGGCAAAGTGGCGGGGCTGACCTCGACCGAATTTGTGCGGGTGGGTGACGATATTCTGGACCGCGGCGATTATTCCGGCCCCGGGGGCGGGCGGATGCTGCTGCGCGACAAACGGCTCGAGGTTGCCTGCCTCGAAGTGGCCCGGGGCGGGATCCTGCGCCGGGGCCTGCCGACCCGCGCGGCGACGGCGGCGGCAGTGACCAATGTGGCGAATGATCATCTGGGGCAATATGGAGTCAACACCGTGCCAGAACTGGCGCAGGCAAAGTTCGCCGTCCACCGGACCTTGGCGGAGGGTGGCGTGCTGGCGCTGAACGCCGATGATGCGTATGTCCGCGCCGAGGCAGAAAACACGTCGGCGAACATCTGGTGGTTTTCTCTGGATGCACAGAATGATCTGATCCGTCA
The DNA here is from genome assembly GCF_017872595.1 of Ruegeria sp. HKCCSP346. Lineage (NCBI taxonomy): Bacteria > Pseudomonadati > Pseudomonadota > Alphaproteobacteria > Rhodobacterales > Roseobacteraceae > Ruegeria > Ruegeria sp. HKCCSP346. The sequence continues at coordinate 64,048 of NZ_JAEDOT010000004.1, read as the reverse complement.
GGCGCGGGAAACCGGCACTTGCTGTGCATATGTTCAACACGGGAAAATTGTCTTTTTCGACGGCACGACCGAGCAAATGGTGATCCCCGTCGCCGACGTTCCCCTGACAATGGGCGGGGCCGCAAAGTACAACATCCAGAACGCGCTGGCGGCCCTGTGCCTTGCTCTGGCACTGGGTCTGCCGCAACAGGCGTTGCGCGACGGGCTGGCCGGGTTCAAGCCAGACGCCAAAGATAACCCAGGACGTTGCAACGAGTTTCGGCATAACGGAGCCCAGGTTTTCGTGGATTTTGCCCACAATCCGCATTCAATTTCGGCAGTTTGCGATGCGTTGTCGAGCTTGCCGGCAAAACGGCGTTTCATCATGCTTAGCCATGCAGGGGATCGATCAGATCAAGATATCTGTGACGTAACAGCGACAGCCCTGAACTTCCGACCTGATGTGGTCGTCGCAACGGAGTTGGATGGGTACTTAAGAGGTCGCGAATTAGGAGAAATTTCTGATCTGATCGAACGAACAGCTTTGGAACATGGGTATGAAGCGAAACAAATACTCAGAGCTACGTCGCCCTCACAGGCCGCTTCAGTGATACTTGAGAGGGTGGAGCCGGGTGATATTGCCTTGCTGCTAGTGCTATCCGATCGCGACGCCGTTCTCGCGATGCTCGATGGTTAAAAACGAGGCCGGCTACCGAATTCACTGAGTTACAGCCAACACGAGGCAATACCAAAAAACCCTGTGCAGGTATCCAATTGGGCTTCAGACACTGATTGAAAGGTGGATTTCTAGTTCATCGGTAATGATTAGCTGAGAAAATAGCCTGGGTTTCTCCCTGGCAAAATCACGTACACGGGCCCACCTTGTTTACAACACCAGATCTATAGCGGCCCGTTCCGGACATTGAGCACAAGTCCTGATCGCTGCAGTGCGGCCCGTCAGACCCGACTTTCGCTGCGAGAGCACGATCCAGGTTGGATCAAGCGACCGCAGAGCGGACGAAGCGGACTTTTGATGTGATCGCTCCAAAGACAGCTATGCGCCCAATACAGACATTACATTCTCACATGCAGGAAAGGTAGCGAACCTTAATTGCGGGGGCAAACACGTGGCTTTGTTGAAAGCTCCGCTCTAGATCTTAACATAAATCCACTTCTTATTGGCAGAAAGCTCGGAGCGGAAAGCTCCGAGCCGCGTTCCCTACCATCAGGACTGACTAAGTTTCTTGAGTTGCAGGAAGCTCATCACCGCAAGAAACGCAAAGAATGCGGGATCCGACCAACCAAAGCCAGTGAAGATACCTGTCAGCGCCGCATATAGCGTTACGACAAAACCAAGTGCGTTGGTTGCCATCAGCCCGGTCAGCAGCTTCCGGGCGGTTGCACCGTCGGTCACATCCCTAAGAAGAAAGCCAATAATGGCAATCCCTCCAAGAAAAATGCTGTTGTGCTGCGACAGGAACCAGGCGTAGCGGTCATTCAGCTCCAATCCGTAGTTTGGCCACAGAAAACCAGGCAGAAAAAACAGCGCAAAGGCAAACAACGCATAGATTGTGCTGTGAAGGGTCAGGAATGTTCGATTGCTCATTTGAAAGCTCCTTGTATGTGCGCAAGTTTAAGAGGGATCCTGATCAGACTACCTCGCGCAAGGGGGCGTTGGTGATTGAGCTGAGGTCTTCCATGATATCAAACACATGGTCCGACGTTACGGTGACACCGATTGCCGCCAGACGCTTCACGTGCATCGCCTTGTAGGTTTCCAGGGCGGCGAGATCCCGGAACAAATAGGTCGAACCGAAATCACCACTGCTTTCATCAACGGTCCAGATTTTCCAGATCACACCAGCTTCCTGCGCAATGCTTTCAGCCAACCGCTTAGTGCCCTCGGCAAATTCTTCGGTCATGGGGCCGTCATATGTCATGTGTAGGTCCCAGATTTTCATCGTGCTCATCAGCTTTGTCCTTTTGACTTTCTCGCTCCGGTTTTGCGTGTGGCGAAGCGTGTGGTTTCCATTGCCAAGCAAGATAGTCAGGGATATTTGTTAGATAAACAGCCATTTTTAGATCGCTATGTAAGGAATATCTAACAATGAGGCGAAATGAGTTGAACGACGTGTCGATATTCGTGGCGGTTGCTCAAGAGAACGGTTTCCGCGCGGCGGCTGAAAAACTGAAACTTGGAGCGGGTTCGGTAAGTGAAGCTGTCCAGAGGTTCGAAGATCGCCTTGGCGTGCGCCTGATCGAAAGATCGACCCGGGCCATCGCCCTGACCAAAGCGGGCGAACTTCTTTTTCGCCGTAGCCTGCCAGCAATCAATGATCTGGAAACAGCACTGAAAAGTATTCACGACCTAAACGAAGATCTGTCGGGCACGCTTCGGCTAACGGCCCCGACCGCCGCGGGCCAATTGTTTCTGGATGCCCTAATCACAGGATTTGCAAAAGAACATCCGGCGGTGGCGATTGAACTAATTTATGACGAAACAAAAGTCGATCTCGTAACCAGCGGGGTTGATGCTGCTATCCGTGCTGAGACCCTGCTTGATCCTGATACATATGCCATCGCAATTGGCCCTACACTGAAGATGACGATTGTCGCGTCCCCCGAATATCTAGCCAATTGCCCGCCCCTAGAGAAACCGGCCGATGTGGCGGCACATAGCGGGGTCTGTTTTGCTATTACAGGTGCTGACAAGCTGGCCCCGTGGGTATTTGCAGGCACAGACGGCCCCTATTCGGTCATGCCGCGTCCCAAGATCGTCACCAACGACGTGACCTCCATCCTTGAAGGCGCAAAGGCGGGGCTTGGGCTGGCCTATATCTTTGCAAGCTCTGTCGAGAGCTTGCTGGAAGACGGCAGGTTGGTTCAGGTTCTGGAAGGCCAGACCGCTGATTTGCCCCGGTTCTCCCTGAACTATCTATCCAAGCGCAATATGCCGCCCCGTGTCAGAGCTTTCGTTGATTATGCGAAACGGTGCAATCCTTAAACAAAATCGCTAATCTCTGCACTATCAAACAAGTTCCGTTTCTTGGAGCCGAATTGAAGCTTGGTGGAGCATCATCAAGGGTCCAGTACGGGCCGATTCACGGAGCTTTGCAAAGCCCGATTTCTGCCCAAAACAGTCATTGGAACATCGTGCAGTATCCGGAAAAATGGGCTCGTTCCAGACCTCAAATTCGGCGCAGCATCCTGTGATATGTTGCATCGGTCAACGTCGGGTTGTCGTTCTGGGAGGGCATGGCGGATCGGAGGATAAGTCATGGACACACCAAACCTACCTGCCATTCGCGCTTTGCGCCCAGCCTGGAACAAAGGCCGCATCGTTGGTCAAAAGCGACCACTAAAGCCAAAACATGTCTGGGCGATCCGCGTCAGGCTCGAACTCGCCGAGAATCATCGCGATCTGGCGCTGTTCAACATGGCGATCGATAGCAAGCTCCGCGGTTGCGATCTGGTGAAGATGAAAGTCGTTGATGTCATGGCGTCCGGTCAGATCAAGGAGCGGGCATCGGTCCTACAGAGCAAAACACAGAAGCCTGTGCGATTTGAGATATCCGAAGGCACACGCGCCTCGGTCGAGAAGTGGATGGAAGACGAGCTCATGGTCGGCTCCGAGTACCTTTGGCCGGGTCGCTTCCATGAGCGGCTGCACATCTCGACCCGTCAATATGCGCGGATCGTCCGCGACTGGGTCACGTCGATCGGTCTAGAAGCAAGCGCCTATGGCACGCATTCGATGCGAAGAACCAAGGTCACTCAGATCTACAAGAAGACCGGAAACCTTCGTGCGGTTCAGCTCCTTTTGGGCCACACCAAAATGGACAGTACGGTCAGATATCTGGGCGTCGAACTCGAGGATGCCCTAGCCATCGCTGAAGCCATTGAAATCTAGTGAAGTTGGGCCGCCTACATGGGGCGGCCCACACCTGCCGTTGATCGGTGGGTATCATCGCTGCGGTGCAGTCCGTCGGAGGAGACATTCGCTGCAGTAGCAAAATTTGGTGACGACCAAACTCAGAGCCTGAATACAAAGTGGGCCTTTAGCAAAATCAAGTATACTTCGACCGCAGTTAGCAAAGCTGCCCTCTTTCGGCTTGGTGTTTTGCTTTGTTCAGGCTCGAATGACCGAAAGTTTCTGCGCCTAATTGCCTATGCAGCTAGAAGCTCAGGCTCACCACTTGCGGTACATTAGCAAACCTATGATGTTTGGGTATGGTGCTGAATACCACCAACCGTGAACAGCGCGAAAGATGTTCTCGCAACCCATGTCATACGGATGTCGCGGGAAGCCTGCAAAAAACATGTTAACTAACCAACTTGAGAGGTGCCCAATGTCTTTCTCTAACCGAAAAATTTTTTCCCGTCGCCAGTTTCTTTCCACAACAGCTGCAAGTGCCGCTACGATTACACTTCACCCCTTCTCGGCTGCTGCGGCCAACAATCAGGCGCATCTTCGGATCATGGAAACAACCGATATCCACGTCCATGTGTTCCCCTACGACTACTATGCAGACAAACCCCGGGATACAGTCGGCCTGTCCCGGACCACCTCGATCATAAATGAAATCCGTTCTGAGGCGACGAATTCGCTTTTGGTTGATAACGGGGACTTTCTGCAAGGCAATCCGATGGGCGACTACATCGCCTATGAACGCGGTATGAAGGAGGGGGATAGCCACCCAATCATCACCGCGTTCAACACAGTTGGTTATGATGCAGCCACACTGGGCAATCACGAGTTCAACTATGGGCTGAACTTTCTTGAGACCTCTTTGGCAGGTGCAGATTTCCCAGTGATTCTTGCCAACGTAGCAAAGGAGAAAGGCGCGAGCCCGCGCGATGACAAGACGCTCATCCAACCTTACACCATTCTCGACCGCGAAATTGAAATGGGTGACGGCACAAAGCACCCGCTCAAAATTGGTGTAATCGGTTTTACGCCTCCGCAGATCATGAACTGGGACCGCAAGCATCTCGAAGGCAATGTCGAAGCGCGGGATATCGTTGAGACGGCCAAGGCCTATGTGCCTGAGATGCAGGAACGGGGCTGCGAACTGATCATCGCTTTGTCGCATTCGGGGATTGGCGATGCCAATCACGCGGATGGTATGGAAAACGCATCGGTTGTGCTTGCTGGTGTCGACGGAATCGACGCGTTGGTCACGGGTCACAACCACTTGGTCTTTCCGTCGCCAACATTTGCGGACCGTCCCGGCATCGATGTTGATAAAGGTACTCTGATGGGCAAACCCGCCGTTATGGGCGGTTTCTGGGGGTCACATCTTGGTCTGCTTGATCTGCTGTTGGAACGAGATGGGAACGAATGGCGGGTGGTAACCACCACATCCGAGGCACGACCTATTTCCAGAAGGAACGAGGACCGATCAATCACAGCACTGGTCGGAGATGATCAGCGAGTCCTCGACTCGGTTGCGACAGATCACGACGAAACGCTGGTCTATGTTCGCCGCGCTGTTGGCAAGACCTCAGCTCCTCTGCACAGTTATTTCGCACTGGTTGCAGATGACCCATCAGTCCAAATCGTATCAATCGCGCAGAAGTGGTATGTCGAAGACATGCTGAAAGGCACTGAACACGAAGGCCTGCCAATCCTGTCTGCGGCAGCACCTTTCAAGGCTGGTGGCCGCGGTGGTCCAGAATACTACACGGATGTTCCAGTTGGTGACGTTGCCATAAAAAACGTAGCCGATCTGTATCTCTATCCGAACACAGTGCGAGCGGTCCGCGTGAATGGTGCGCAGGTCAGGGGTTGGTTGGAACGGTCGGCCGGAATGTTTAATCAAGTTGAATCGGGTTCAATAGATGCGATCCTGCTGAACCCGGAGTTCCCATCCTACAATTTCGACGTGATGGATGGTGTGACCTATCAGATAGACCTGTCCCAACCCTCGCGCTTCGGACCCAAAGGCGAAGAGATTAACCCTGATGCAGCGCGGATTGTAAACCTGACTTACAATGGCGAACCCGTTGCTGATGAAATGGAATTCATCATCGCCACCAACAACTATCGCGCATCAGGCGGTGGATCATTCCCCGGAGCGTTGGGTGATACAATCGTATTCGAAGCCCCGGATACCAACCGCGACGTCATCGTGCGCTATATTGTCGAGCAGGGTACGATCGATCCAAAGGCAGATGCCAACTGGTCTTTTGCGCCGCTTGGGGACACGACGGTATTGTTCGAGACCGGCCCAAAAGCGCGGGACTATATGGGCGACGTCAAAGGTGTCACAATCGAGGACGCCGGAGAAGGCACCGACGGCTTCGCAGCCTTCCGGATCAAGCTCTGATCCAATTGGAGCAAGAATACCACCTGTCACCAGTAAAGCTGGTGGTGGGCTTACATTGTTGGCTATCGGCCCTTACCAGCTATTCGTCAGATCAGGCGACGCCGCAATGCAGCTTCTCCGAAGCGGTCATTGACCGATCTCGCAGCATTTTCGCGGGGCCGACGACTGCAAAGCGGACGAAGCCGCCGGATTAGATCGCATGCCAGGTTTTGCTTTCTCAGATTGGGAGGCCTGCTTTCAGCCATCCATCCCGCCACTGCCCCGAGCATGCGGGAACGCTGAATATGGGGAGTCTCGTTTGCTCCTTGATGTCGAGATCCGGACGAAGTTCCTTCAGTTCAGCTACCGCAGCCCTTGCTGACTCCAGGTCTCCGTTTTGAGCCAAGGATGCGATGAGCATGAGATGCGTAATCACGAATTTCGCCCTAATGGCCAAGGCGTTTCGGTTGGCTTGTACGGCTTCACCATAGCGGCCAAGTTGGAAAAATGAGGAGGCTTGCCCGACATATGCTGCGTGTCGTAATGGATCTTTCGGACTGAGATTGATCGAGTGTGTCGCGTGTTCCAGAGCTTCTTCGGGTCTGTCGAGAAAATTCAGATTGATGCCAGCAAGCATGTGAACGATCGCAGCGTTCGGATTTTCAGCTAGTGCTTGTTTGAAAACTGCGCGCGCGCGCGGCAGGTCTTGTGCAAGCATCGAGATCGAGTGTGCGGCGTAAGCCAACGCAATTCCATCCGCGCGATCACTTAACAATACACATTCCGCTGCGGCGACGGCAGCCTTTGGCCCTTCGTCAATCGGTTTCAGCCCCTGCACCATCCTTTGGATATGCAACCACGCAAGCAATCCAGCTGCCGACGAATAATCAGGATCGCGCTCCAACGCCAAACGTGTAAGGCGAATGGCCTCACGGTTGTCTTCGTCCGTCAACAGGTGAAAATGTGACTGGGCCTGGAGATAAAGTTCATACGCATCGAGGTTTTCTGTCGGTTTTTCCCGAGCGCGGACCGTCTCGGCATGGCGAACGGACGGTTCGATCGCCGCGACAACTTCCTGTGTGACCTGATCTTGAAGGTCAAAAACATCGTCCAGCAACCCATCGAAACGATCGGCCCAAAGATGACTGCCATTCTCGGCATCAATTAACTGTCCTGTTATCCGAAGACGCTGGCCTGCGCGCCTCACCGACCCCTCCAGCACATATCTCACGCCGAGCGCCTGCCCGACTTCGCGAATGTCGGTGCTCTTACCTTTAAACGTAAAAGATGAGTTTCGCGCCACGACCATCAACCAACGAAACCGAGACAACTCTGTTATGATGTCCTCGGTTATTCCGTCAGCGAAAAACTCTTGCTCCGGGTCGCCCGACATATTGTCAAACGGCAGCACAGCAATACCGGGTTTCTCAGAATTGACAGTTGGACTTGTAACCGCCGAACCGATAGGCCAATGCCACACACCAACTGGGCGTGCAATGTTCTTCAACTCAGTCTGCTGGCCGCCAGAGAACGAGGCGGCGGCGTTCCTGTCCAGGCTGTTATGTGCTGTATCAGAAAGCAATATCTGCCCCGGTTCCGCTATTGCCTCGAGACGGGCAGCTATGTTGATACCGTCACCGAATATGTCATCACCTTCCGAAACGACTTCGCCGGTATGTATGCCGATGCGGATTTGGATTTCCTGTGGTCGGTCAGCGATCTGAACAGCAATCGCGCATTCTGTTGCGGCTGATGCAGAGCGAAACTCAACAATCCATCCGTCGCCCATGCTTTTGATCAGTCGCCCATCATGGGCTGCCAAAGCGGGTATTAGATGATCCTCTCGGAAAGCCTTGAGCGCTTTGAGTGTTCCGTCCCTATCCTGATCCATCAACGCCGAGTATCCGGCAACATCAGCCGCTAGCACCGCAGCAAGCCTCTTTTCCATAGTTCTCTCCCCGCTTGTTGGAAGCTAGCCTGCAAAGAGAGCACTGTCAGCCAGATAATCAGAGCAAGGAGGTCCTATCAGGAAAGCGCAACCGCTTTGGGCTCCTTGTCGCCATTTTATCGTTCGCAGCATGTTCGCCCGACAGGTCGCTCATCCCGACACGAATGGCCCTTAGCTGCTGTATTTGGGGCCGATTTTTCTACGACGCGACTTTCCGAAAGCGAACTTCTGAGAAGCGTTGCGGAAAATGTCGGTTAGGGCGACGCAACCGTCACGGAAATTACCAAGATTGGATAGGGACCTTTGAATATCCAGAAGACCAGATCTCCTAGCAAATCGGAGCATTAGCAGACCGATATGCCATATCTCAACACGACACCCGTACAAACTTCACTGGTGTGTCAAACCCAGACAAGCTTGCTTCGTCCCATATCAACTCGCGCTGCCGGACCGAATCCAGCAATTCTGTTTGTGCCAATTCCTGTGACAAAACTACCTCTCCACCTTCCGCTTTCGATTGAAGACGCGCGGCCAGATTTACTGTGCTTCCAAAGAAATCCAGTCCCTGGTCTGAGCGCATGGCGACACAAGTCCCCTCGTGGATGCCAATCTTGAGTTTCAGATCAGGGTGGTTATTCAGTGCATTGAACTCGGAGATCTCGCGCTGGACGTCAATTGCAGCCTGAAGCGCTGCTTCACCGTCAGAGAACGCGGCCATAACTGCATCACCGATAGTTTTCACCACGATGCCACCGTGTTTTCGCACGCACTTTTCCATGACCTCGAAATGCGAAACCACAAGCGCATATGCTGACGCATCGCCAATGGATTCATAAAGCGCAGTAGACTTCTCAAGATCAGAAAACAGGATAGCAACCTGACCAATCCCCGCCGTCTGTTTAGCCCCGAGTAATTGATCGGGACAGAAATCGCGGAAAGCTGGCAAAGTGGCAAGCCTGCCGATCGTCAGCCTGTTCTTGCTGAACTTGGCGTTTTCCACCACGATTGTCCGTAGCTCTGACCCATCATTGCGAACTGAAATTGTGCGACCAGACCGTGTCGGATCACTTTGAACAGTATCGCCCGTTAGCGTCACACCAACCCAGGACGTACCATCGTAATCCGCAACAATTTCACCACCTGCCTCAACCGTCCGAATGCGGTATTGCCCCGCTGGCACAGCCAGTTCTTTTTCAAGGGCCTGGTTCGACGCAACTGCTTCCTGCCACTTGATGTGTGGCACATTGGCAGGGGCCATCATGCAAAAGCTTCCGCGTGGCAATGTCCGGAGCCATGCAGACGGGCTAAACACCAATTCGACATTGTTCACGAAATCCCGGTCAAAATCGACATTGCACGACGAACAGTGCGCCGCGTCCGGAACATCGGCGAGGTTTTCTGCATCGGCTTTTCCATCGCGGCAACGCGGGCAAAGGATGACCCACCGCATGCTGAGGACGCCTGCCTTATGGGCAGCAATGCAAGTTTCGATAATTTGTTGTTCTGGCACGCCCCAGGCACTTGCCAGTTTCAATGGACGAATGCGGCGCAAAGAATGCGGATCAGCTTTCAACAGGAAGTTGCTTAGCGCACCGGTCAATCCGTGACCAAACGGGCCTTGGTCGATCTCCTCCATCGCCTCCGCCAAACGTTGCTTGGCCCGTCCGGATACTTTATGCAACTCGCCCCGCGGGACCGGCAGACGCAGGTTCTCGTACTCGGCCATGGTCTGGCGCATGGCTTTAACCGGCTGCTGCGTCATCCAGTGAAGGACACCGAGGCGAATAAGAGCGGTCCCGAGCAAACTACTCCATCGCGCAAGAAAAATACCTTTGACGGTGGTTTTCCCATCGTTTTCATCGAAATGGACATGGACCGTCAGCTCATTAAAGGGACCAGTTTCAAACAGGCGGGTTTGGCTGAAATACTTTTGGACAGCCCATTCCCCCATTCTCTCTCGCCATCTAAGCTTAATCAGACCAATTTTCTTGTACGCTGCGCGTTCGATTGATCCATCTGCCGTAACCACATCTTCAGCTTCATATGGAGAGAACCCGGCGCTGCTGATGGCGTGCATACGCTGTGAGTCGGACAACAAGGTCCAGACCTCATCAACTGGTCTGTCGAATGTCAGTATGTGCTCGATCTCGAGTGTTTTTTCCATTCCCGCGCCTATGAGCGACATGCCAAAACATTTTGGTCAACGGATCCGCAGATACAAATGGCTTCCCCAGAGAAAGTGCCAACCATGGCGCTTTCAAGCAAGCATGAACTACGCGCCAGTTGAGTTTGCGTTCTAACCGGAGACTACGTTTATGAGGTTAATCGAGAGACGCATGAAGTGCTGAATCTGATCGGAGCAATTGCCGATATTCCGAATTGAGCGCTTTCGCTGCCCGCTAATCCAAAACTAGGTTTATGATCATTCGCGCATCTCGTGGAGTTGGAAGACGATCTTCGCATCCAGTTTGAAATGCTTGTGGCACAAACTCGGGCGAGCTTCTATTCGGGCAGCCCCAACGAGCGAAGCCCATCCAGGATAGCGTCCCAACGTGTTGGGTCCTGAAAATGGAACCTGCGCACGCCGCTAACTCGGAAGTCCGGATCTGACGCAATTAGGGCATCCCGCGCCCTTTCTCCTTGATCAGGTAGACCAGCCTGACCAGCCGCGCTGGCAAGATACAATTGTGCGACCGGTAGTCCCGGCGAATTTTGCAGCGCTCGGTTGGCGTTGGCGATAGCTTTCTCGAAGTCGCCCATAACCAGATAAGTCTGGGCCAACGCTTGTGGGACGCGGTGATAAATCCGGTTCTTGGCCAGAGAAAACGAGCCCTTTTTGATGGACTTCAGCGCCAGCTCTGGTTGGCCCATCAAGTTCTGGATCCAGCCCAGTACCATATGCCCCTGGGCGAACTGCGGACTGATTTCGAACCCGCGTTCAACACACCGCACCGCCGCATCCAAATCGCCGGTGATACCGTAGTGAAAAATCCCCCGGATCAGGTGCACGTAGTCGCTTTGATCATTCAACGACACCGCCTTGCTCAGCCCGGCGTCAGCGGCTTCGATATCCTCCGGGCTTATCGGACGGTAGCCCCAAACCAATTCGCCAATCAACGTGTTCGCCTTCATCCCAACGGCCATGAAATTGCGTGGCTGGACCGTCAGGATCCTGTCCAACAGATGGCCGGCCGCCTCCCATTCTTCGGGCTGCGATCCCATCATGTAATGCCCCGCAAGGTTCAGCATTGCCTCGGGGTCGTTTGTCTCCGTTTCCGCTGCGCGCTCAGCAATTCGCTGCAGAATTCCGTATCGGATCGTTGTTGCGATTTCCCCAGACAACAGATCTTCTGCCGCGAAAGGGTCGGAAAGATCACCGTTCATCCGCTGGGTCAGGTAGGTTGCTGACGTGCTCGTCTCACGCAGCTTAAGTGTTGCGCGGACCTGGTTGCCGGAGGCCTGAAACACCGCCGTGGCGATATGATCCGGGTCCGCGTCGGGGGCGATCAGATCCAATCCCGTCAGATTGGCAAGCGCCGCCTCCACAGTATGATTGCAGGCTTCGGCCAGCATCTTTGCATCGTCATTGCTGCCGAGAGCTTCGAACGCAGCGAGGGCTATCGTTGGTTTTTTGGACGTAACCCCGATGGACGGTGTGGTGGCACTGTTCAGTGCACCACGTTGGTCGGGAGGCCAGACAAAGGCGCGGATCGGGCGCGAGATGTTTTTCAGTGTCAACTCACCGACATCAGCGAACAGCTCGTCCATTACGCCAACAATCTGGTCACGGACAGCAGCAGAGATGCAGATCCCGCCCGTCGGGGCTGCGCCTTCTAACCGAGCCGCAAGATTCACACCATCGCCATAGATATCACCATCATCAACAACCACATCGCCCATGTGAAGGCCCATGCGGTAACTGATCTGCCGATCTTGAGGCACGGACTCTTCCTCTGCGCGAACGGCTTCTTGTGCAGATATCGCGAAGCGAACCGCTTCCACAACGCTTGAAAATTCGGCCAGAAATCCATCGCCTGTCGACTTGATGATCTTACCCCCAGCCTGCTCGATGCCGGGGTCGAACACGGACAGGCGCAGTTCTTTCTGACGCGCCAGCGTGGCTTCCTCGGCAGCTTCCACAAGCCGCGAGAAGCCGACAATGTCGGCAGCCAAGATCGAGGTAAGTTTGCGCTTCACCCTTGGGCTCGCCTGTTCAAGGAAATCCAACCGGTTTTGTCCGGTTCGGGCATAGCGACACCATCCCCTCCGAACGATGTCGGAACCGTCTTCCACTTTGGCAGGCCATCGGCCATGTCGAAAACACGCTCGCCGTAGAAGATGTGAAAGGCCGGCTCGAAGCTCATCCCAGATTCATCCAGCGACATTGCGTAGACCGCGACGATGTCCTTTCCGGGTTTGATATTTACCAACGCCCCCCCGCATTTGCCGCAGGAAACACGATGGCTTTCATCATTCTTGTCCGATTGAACCGTCGGTCCTGACAATGAGACATTGTCTGCCGACCAGAGGCACCAAGCATTGACAGGCGCCGAATGCCATTTTCTGCAAGAGTGGCAATGACAATATGCCATGACCATCGGCTTACCGGCAGCAGAAACACTACATGCGCCACAATAGCAGATTCCTTGGTAGGTTTCAGAATCGCCACTCATCATCTTCTTCCCAAATCGGTCAAGGGCGCTCTTTGTAACACACTAGGGACACCCGGCTTCCTCAATACACTTCTACACATACATCCCAATTGTGCTGCCCCAAAGTAGCTTCTTCGTCTCCGCTGCTGAACTTCGAACAATGTCCTGAAAAAGCCTCTGTCCGGTGTCCATCGCAATCACTCGATTTCGGGGTTTCAGCCAGATTAATATGTCACCATGCCAAAGGTAACGACAACAACGGAAGCTCTTGCAACACAGATCATTGCTGCGTTTGATGGCCTTGAGCCACCTGCTGATGATGAACTTCTTCACCCCGAATGATTGGATGACGTGGATATTCTTGCATTCTATGGCGGGGTCAAATGGCATGAGTTGACCGATCAAATGATCGTACACGGTTACGCTGCCCCCACGGCTTTCAGTACTACTTGCCCGCGTATCTGATTTGGAATCCACAAAACTCAGACAGCCCGGAATATGCCGGTGAAAGCATTCTGCTGGCACTCAACCTAGGCACATCGAATGAAATGCTGCACGAGTTCAGGAAGTCCAAGTTCAACCAGTTAACGCCTGCACAGAACGAGGCCGTGTTGAGGTTTCTGTATCATTTCAGCGACCATCCTGCTCTCGGTGAGCTTGCGGATGCAGCCTTGGTCAATTACTGGATTGACCAAGGCGTGCGGTCATCGGGTCGATGATTTTTATGTATTTGATGTGGCTCTTCGCAGCGCTATTTGTCCTAACCGGGTTACTGCTGTCAGTGGCTGAGAGTGAGTAATGGAAACGGCTATAGGGCGGGTCCAGTGCGCTGGCACTCGACTTTTTTGCAATATCGATGGCAGCAGTTGGTTTGCTTAGAGGCCAGATAAGAGTTCATTTTTCGATTATCCGCCGCTCCAGCCAGCCGCGTTTGTTCTTCAGCGCAATCGCATTGGTATTCGCCGCTGGCATCAGTGTCATCATTGCTGCTATCTGGGAAATTTTCTTTAAGTATTAGAAAGGTTTAACCGGCACGGTGTGCCTCAGAGCAACCGGACTAGTTTTGGCTAAGCTGACACGACCGCTGTGATTTCGTGGTTCGTCAGTTTTCCAAACCTTCGAACCAGTCGAGCGCCATCGTGCCCCAATCTTTTGGGTAGCCGTGTCCGCCGTCGTGCAAAAAGAGTTCAAGACTACCGTGTTCGCATTCCCACCGTTTGCGCCAGAGATTGGCTCTCACTTCGTTTTCCGCCGCGTTGTGTTGGCATTCGTTAGTTTGGCGCCACAACGCAAGACCTTCCCAGATATCGGCCTGGGTAATGGTGACATCGAATTCTTCATTGTGTATTGATCTGCCCTCAAGCGGCACAACTTTGTCAGTGAAACCGTGTGTGTGAAGCATGTGAACTGGCCCGAGGCACTCTTGCGTCATTGGGAGCCAGAAGCCACCGGAAGCAGGGGCATAGCCACGCGCCAGATCTGGTGCGAGGCACGCAACTTCCCACACCATGGAACCACCTCGTGAGAACCCTGTAAGCAACACCTGGTTCGGATTCACTTTTGCGCGGGTCGCGACATCCGCCAGCACGTCACGGAGAAACCTGACATCAGAGCGGGGATAGGTGATCCACCCATCCCGAACCGACCAGTCAGCGGGTTTGCTTTCCTGCCATGGCAGTGCGGTCGGCGCCACAAACGCATAGCCCCGCGCGGTGAATGCTTCGACGAACTGCTTGTTTTTGAGCACCTTTGCTCCGGACCCGCCATAGCCATGCAAATGTATCACGACTGGCCCGCCCCGCCATTCATCTGGAAGGGTGATATGGTACTCACCAGTGTCTATTCTGCAGGGTTTGGTTACTTCGCCGCAATCAAGCGCAATGGCCTGTCCCGAAATCAGAAACATGGACAATGCAGTTGTTACTTTTTCGAGCATATCTGGTCCTCACCTAATGTCTGACCGTACCATATTACGAAAAGGATTCTTTCGAGACGGCGTTGGTGCAGAATTCAAGTTTGCGGAGCAGCCTCACCTGACTGGTTCAAGTTGATTGTTAGTGCTTCAACGGCTTTTGATCCTTCAGGATGATGGTTTGAGTTGCCGGAGGGCGAAACACGAACTCACATTTCGCGGGGACCAAGCGGACGTACGCCGCAATAATGCAAGTGATCCCGAAAGGATTTAGACCAAGCCGCGATAGCCACTTAAGACCGACAAAGTTCGAGACCAATCGAAACTGTGCAGATACTGAAGCGCAGCCGTCTTAGTCAGGGATTTCCACTGTTCCGACAATGTGAGTTCGCCTCAGGGGCAGCGCTTGGTATGCTGAGGCGATGTCTGTTGTCGCGATACCGCTGCCAGTCATTCCTTCGTAGCGCCCTGTCCCGGAGACGATTTCCCAAGTGTTTGCCTCGCCTTTTTCCCCGGCCTTCCATCGCATGATAAAAGTATCATCACCTTCACCGAATACGCATGTACCATTGATCGAGTTGGTGCCGTCTTCGAACCCAAATCCCGAACCCAAACATCTGGCGGGCCCGTCATCCATTGGACCTTCAATTACTTCGAAACCACCCGTGTTGTCCGTCAGGTGAAAAATGTGATCACCAAGATCAAAGTTCTCTTGGTTCAGAGGGTAGACATTGTTGATCTCGATACGTTGCTCGTCAGCACTGGCGGGAACACCGAGTATCGCCAAAAGCTGGATGATCCATAAGATTCTCATTTGGCTCTCTAAAAAATGTCACTCATCTTAAGGGCCTTCAAAGCATTTACAATCAGCAAAAATGCTGATGACCGTCCACTTATAGTGTGTGGGGAAAGCGCTAATACAATCTCGAGATTGGGCCTTCACGGTCGTTAGATCGGACACAGAAAGTTAAGCTGACGGGTAAATCTGCCCGACGAGGTGGCCCAAATCGGCCATTGGCAATGGCTTGATGTATCCGCGGTTCAGCCCGCCGAAGGGGGCGTTCGCTGCGGTTGCGAGTTGCCCGGGAAGATGAGGTCATTCTCACGGCAGACACCCTGTCGCCGCCCTAAGGTTCACAGGAGGCCCAAGACAATGTAGGTTTCTTGTGAAAGCATAACGGCAATAGGCGTAGATCAGAATGGCCCGACAGCTCTCACTCGAAGGTGATAAGACCTTTCTGGTTTACGCCGGCACTGGCACCGACCTGATATTCAATCATGGAGTTGAGTTACCCGGTTTCGCGTCGTTTCCATTGCTGGAAGAACCTAGCACTAGGGCAATACTGGCCGGTCAAATGCAGGCACTTGTCGATCTCGCCCGTGAAATGAATGTCGGATGCATCCTTGATGCGCCCACATGGATGGCGAACGCCGACCGGGCAGCGCCCTTGGGGTACGATGCAGAACGGCTCGCCGAAGTAAACAAAGATGCGGTCAGTCTAATGGAAGAACTGCGCCAAGCTTCCGCACGCAATGATGTACTGGTGTCGGCCTGCATCGGTCCACGTTATGATCCTTACGCCGACATCCCGCCGGTATCCGTCGAAGATGCACGTCAATACCACGCCGCTCAAATGCAAAGCCTGAAAGACACAAGCGTCGATCTGGTCACCGCTTATACATTCAACCGTCTCAGCGAGGCAGCGGGATGCATCCTCGCCGCCCGAGACGCTGATCTGCCAATCATAATGTCTCTGGTTGTTGAGACAGACGGGCGCCTGGCAGACGGAACCAAACTTGTGGACGTAATTGATCAGATCGACGGGGCAACCGACTCCGCGGCGCTGTTTTTCATGGTCAACTGCGCTCATCCGACCCATTTCGGCAGAGCGCTTGGCAACCACCCCCGACTTAGAGGCCTGGTGGCTAACGCTTCGAGTTGCTCGCATGCGGAACTTGACGAAGCGGATGAGCTGGACGAAGGCGATCCAATTGAACTTGGCAAACAGATTGCCTCGATTGCCCGGCAGAATCCGTCGATTCAAGTATTTGGAGGGTGCTGCGGTACGGACATGCGCCACCTGAAATCGATGGTCGGCGAATTGGCTTAGCCAACTTGGTTCAATCTACACGTCGACGTTGAAAGCTCTGGGGATACCGAGATTTCTTTCCGCAACTTGTTAGGAGCGGCCGAATGCAATCATTGATCGCGTTCAATTGCTCATCGGTATTTTTCTCGTTCAAAGCGGACTTTCACGCATGTTGCAGCCCTTCGGGCTCTATAGGGCAGATCCAGCCGTCGCGTAGAAAGCTCTGACCGGTCGATTTAAACGCCTTGGTTCACACTATTGCTTGTGTATCATGTCGGGAAACGGTGCCGCCTTACAGATATACACCTTCCTTGGCCGCACTTCTGCGGAGTGACGTTAATGCCCGCCATCGATGATCTCTCATGGCCTGAAGCATATTTCGAGCTTCTGCCACTGATAACTGACAAGTGGTCAGTAGAGAATGAAGTTTACTTTCACCGTCAGGTAAGCGCCGGTAAGTCCGGTGCCCTTGTCTATATTGTCGACATTACATGCGATGGATTCAGTGGTCAGGCCATTCTCAAATTTGACGCCCTTCCCGATCCGGAATGGAAAGAAAAAGCCGAAAACCAAAGGCATCTGGAGGCGTTCGAGGCGGTTCCTGCGTTTGGATCAAAGCATCTGGCACGCATCGTCCATTCTTTGGAACACGACCGTAAGATCGCGATCCTTTCCACGGTCGTGGCGCAAGGACTTGAGTATTCGCTTCCCTGGAACGATTGTGGCTACGAGCTCGCCTTGAACGTTCTTCAGCGGCTGTCGAGAAGTCTCCTTGACGACTGGAACGTCGATTATGAAATGGCACCCGGATTGCACTCGCCCCGGGATCTTCTTTCCGGATGGCTCGGCTACAGACTGGATCCCGATCTAGGTCGTCTACACCAGTTCCTTTCGGATGTTTGCGGTCATGATCCGAACGAACGTTGCCTAATGTTTGAAGGTCATTGGTACCCGAATCCGTTGGCTTTTGCCTGCGACGAGAAACTGCCAGGCCGATTGAGCCTCAGAGCGGCGCAAGGTCGCGTGCATGGGGATCTCCATGGGTACAATGTACTGGTTCGAGCGCACCAAAGCCGCGATCCTGATTATTTTCTGATCGATTTGGCGCTATACGAAGACAACCAGTTTTTGTTTTACGATCATGCGTATTTTGAGTTGGCATACCTGCTGGCACGACGCGGAAACTGTAGTCCTGCTCAATGGGATGCCATCCTTGATGACCTTGGCCTCTTTCATTCAAAACACCACACATTGGGGCTTTGGCAAGATGACGTCGGCATCGTCGAGTTCGTCAGAACTCTCCGACGAGGGGCTATGAGTTGGGTTGAGCGCCACGAAAGCCATCGGCTCAGCTTTATGGAAAGCCAATACTTGCTGGCCCGTGTAGCAGTGGGCCTGAATTTCGCGCACAAGAACCTCAGCGTCGGTGCACGCAGCCACGCATTCTTGTACGCAGCTCACAATCTCAAAGACTACATGACACTCAACAATGTCGAATGGCCCAGGCACGGACCTGTGTTTCGATTTCCGACAACACTGGAACCTTTGTCAGGCTCTCAACCTGAGGCCGAAACCCTTGCACCAATGACCGAGCCTCCAGCCGAAAAAGACCGTCTGTTAGATCAGATGGTCACTCAGCTTCCAACGCCGCAAAAGCCGGTAATCGCAGTGTTGCCATTCGACTGTATCAGTGGGCAAAGTGACGACAATGGATTTGTGGCGGGCATCAACCATGAACTTGTGACCGAACTTGCAAAGGTGGATTGGCTGTCGGTGGTCTCACCCACTTCCACCAAGCTCCTCAAGGATGCTTCACTAGCCGGCGAGGAAATCGCGCAACGTCTCGGGGCGCATTATTTGGTGGAAGGCAGCGTGCGCTATGACGATCAACGCGTTCGCGTAACGGCCCATCTGGTAGATACATCGAATGGGCATGATCTTTGGGCCGATCGCCTGGACCACAAAACGGATGATGTTTTTTCCCTGCAGGAGGAAATCGCTTCGGCCGTTGTTGGGCATATAGATTGGGAGTTGCGGTTCGACTTGCGTGAACAAGCCCGACTAAAACGTGGTGAGGTCAACGTTTGGGACAAAGTTCAAAAAGCACTGTGGCATCTATTCAAATTCACAGATGAAGATACTCAAAAGGCAAAGGATATATTAGCCAGAACCATCGACATGACGCCGGACTATTCGCTTGCGCATGCAGTGATGGCAAATGCCGAGCTTCGGAAACTGTTCTTTGACCAGGTCGATGATCGGGAAGGGGCGAAGGAACGTGCACTCTATCACGCAGAGCGCGCTGTGGCACTGGATGAACAAAGTAGTTTCGCGCATGCCAGCCTCGCCCGTGCATACACCCAGTTTGACAGACACGACACCGCGATAGCAGAGGCAGAACTCGCAGTCAGCCTCAACCCAAGCGCAGCAAACGCACATTTGGTCCTTGGATATGCGCATCTCGCAAATGGGCAGGCGACGCTTGCGTTACCGCATTTTGAGACCGCAACCCGATTTGGCCCATCCGGTCCATATTTCAAGATCAAGTTGTTGGCTAAAGCATTTTGTCTTTATTTTCTCGACAGATTTGACCAGGCCGAGGCTTGTGCGAGAACAGCATTAGAGGGGAAATCGGTTGATCCATTCGGCCGCTATGTGTTGGCGGCAATATTGATACGGGGAAAAGCCACAGACGAGGCGAGACGAATAATTCGCCAGAGCCAGGAAAAACGCCCCGACATGTCTTGTTCGCGCGTCCGTCTGGCGTTCGAAAACCTTCAACAACGCGATCTTGACAAATTTGTCGGTGACCTCATGAAAGCTGGTTTACCGGATTGAGCTTCGCGCCTTGTTGGCTGGGCAGTGCGGTAAAATATTCCATTCAAATCGCGGCACCCAAAAACGATGCCAGATACCGTTCCACTGGCAGCGCACCTATCAATGAGGCGGATGGTCCGTAGCAGCTGGTCGACTGTGCAATCGGGTTGCGATTAGAACACCACCGATAATCAGCACACCGCCGACGCCTTGATAAATCTGAAAGTCCATACCCTTTAGAGCAACGGCTTCGACCGCAACGAGTATCGGTACGAGATATGCAAATAGGGAAGCAGTTGATGCGCCAACTTCGTTTGTCCCGAAATTGAGCAAATGGAGATAGATAGCACCCATGCCAACTCCAATGAACAAGATCGAGCCCCAGACCTGCCAGGAATAGTCTAACGGTTGAACCGTGCCAGCTTCGTGAATCACGACAAACGGCAGCAGAACGACAATTCCAACAATGAAAATCACGAACAAGCCTTCGTCAGGCCTGGGGTGCATGTTCCATTTTTTGAGAAGAACCAAATATAGCCCGCGGCAAGCATTGGACGTTATCATCAACAGGAAGGCGAGATGCGGGTTGAAATTGAATAGGTTTTCTAGATCACCACGAAACGCAAAAACCAGCGCCCCAATGAGTGCAATTATTACGCCCAAATACTGGACAGAACGCAAGCGTTCGTTAAGCAGGAATGCAGAAAACAAGATCGTCAACAAAGGCACACTGGTGTACCCCGCGCCAAGATCTATTAGGTCATTGGATCGGAGCGCTGAATATACAAACCAAGGCGTCGCCACCACACCAATGCAAGCAAGGATTGTAAAGCGGAGCCAACTTCTTTTGAAGTGTTGGAGCGGTTTGCTCCGCCCTCTCATAACAAGAGGAAAAACAAACATTGCCGCAATCAAGCAGCGCCAAAATGTCAGTACAACCGGGTGCACTTCACTAACTGCCAGATTGCCGAACAAGAAGTTCCCAGCGCTGATCAGCATTGCGAGCAACAATGCCCCATAGGCTAGCGCGGTTCTATTCATTTTCATGATTACATCAGAGCATGACCAGCTTTTGAAACAAAGTATCAAACGATGCAGCGTTTGCGTGAATGTTGTATTAGAAAACTTGTACTGCTTCGACCTTGAAAATCGAAAACCGGCCCGTTCCTGCCGTTAGCGAACGGGTCAAGATGCTGCGGTCGCAGCCCGCGTAGCCGCCATTCGCTGTAGTTGCGAAAGCCAGCCGAGGTGAATTCTCACTCTGCGGTTGAAAGTGGCATCGCGACTTAGACTTGCTTCATTCATCGCTTGATTTCTAGAGTGAGAACAAACTCCAACCAGCTATCGATGCTGGGGTTCAAGAACTGGTGCCAGACACGAAGACAAATCTGAGGACACAGCGAATATGATTCTCTAGAACTTTCTGCAGTCTACTCGCGCCAATCAAACGATGTTCGTAACATCACAACCCAGTCTCGAGTTCACCAATAAAGAATTCTAGAAACGATAAGTCGCGCCTAACACTGGCCCTGACTGATCAAATGTAAAATCGCTACCGTCGATCTCATGGTCAAACGAGATATAGCGATAGCCGCCGCGGATCAGCCATCTGTTGTTGATGGCATATTCGGCGGTCAACAGAACCTGCCATGTTTCACTGCCGCTGCGGAAACCTCCGTAGTCGACGAAACCGGTGCCGGACCATTTGTCCGAGAACCGGACGCGTGCTCTGGCGGCGATGACAGGGTCGGTCCAGCTGTCGTCGGCGGTTGTTGTCCTCCCCGGTGTCGCGCCAGGGAGAAGGGTGAACTCTGTATCAGTGCTGAACCACCGGAACCCTCCGGCGACATCCACCGGATAGTTGGTGCTTCATACACTCGGTAGCCGACATAACCGCTTAGGTATTGCGTGGTAAATGATGTCTCGAGGCCCGAACTGGCGGGGCCGGGAGTGCTGTTGCTGAACGACAAATCTGTGTAGTTGTAATCTGCAAGTATAAGCCATCGTCCGTCGGTGGCCGAGAACGCTCCCATAAAGGCGAAATCTAGGTTTTCCAATGCATCAGAAAAACTGAGTGTACCGTCCAGTGTCCCCATGGGGGTGCTTAAGGATGTTTCTGTTTCCGGCATGAACAGATAAATCGTGGCCTCGTAGGACCAATCGGATTGTTGTGCCGCAGCCGTTGTGGCTGCCGATGCCGATAGCGTTGCCGCGCATAAGCAACTTTTCACCCATAGTGACGAAAACATTCTGTTCCTCCCGACAAACATACAAGTTTCAATAAATTGTCGTTGGTTTGAAATTGTGTGGTCCTGATTTTCATTCCGCAGCTTCTTCCGTCGCCATCGAACTGTTGCCGACGCGATTGATATCTGTGTTCGGGAAAAACTCGGACCAAACGTGCCAGAATACGCCTGCGCGCAGGGTTTCTACACGTTTTAGCTGACCCTGATCCGAGTGACCCCAGAAATCGCATTTGGCCACCGGTTGACCCGAGTCGTTATACCAAACGCCCAGGCTTTCATATTTCGGATCTAGGCTGACCACGACATCCCGTCCTCCGACTTTGGCGGTCACGATCCAGTTGTTCTCGATGATGAAATCGTCGGTCCAGCAAGCGACATCTTGACCAATCGTAATTCCCCAGACGTAGGTTTTGTTCGGCAACCGGTGGTCTGAACGATCCATGTTGTCCATCACAGGAGCGTCTTCCTGATGTTGGCGTCCGATGCCCCAGCCAAAGGTGATCTCGGTCATCATGTCCAGCAGACGCAGCAAAGGGTTCGTGGATGGTTTGTTCAGAAACACCTCACCTTCTGGATAGGCTTTCTGAAACCCGCGGAATGTCATTCGAAAGGTGGGCCAAGGCCTCATTTGCGCTTCGGGCCGGAGAGGGCAAGCAGGACCCTCGGAGTTGGGGTCGCGATCCGCCTCGCGAAAACCGTAGATATGCTGGATCGGATCGCCCGTGTCGTTGTCACGCAGTATCAAGTTGTTGCCATGCTGGGCCAGAACCTCAAGGTTCAGGCGCCGTCCTTCTATTCGCGGTGTGTACCCCTGACCCAGATTGGCCATCGCGCAGTAAGTCATTACCACATCCTCGCCCCCCAGCCCATCTACATCGCCCGCCAAATGAGGGCGCATGATCTGCGCATCCGGGTGCGCGCGCGCGTGACCATTGTGTTCGATGACGATGACTGGCGCTGTTGGACCGACATATTTTCGCGCTTCCTCGATAGAAAAATACTGGGCGTCGTTGAGCTGGTTTCTCAGGCCCAAATGCACCCACACATAGGGAAACCCATAAAGAAGCAAGGTCAGCGCAGCCGTTACGAGCCAAAGCCAGAAAGGGCCGCCCCCCAAAAGGAAATGTGCAAGGGTTGCCACTACAAATCCGCCCAGGCCAATGCCAATCAGGCGGTATTCATGCCGGATAAAGCGCACCATATTCTCGCGCTTTACTTTCAGCAGCATTTGCGAGACATCGCCAAGGTCGCGGAAATAGACAAACCCGATTCCGAGAGACACGATCAATCCCAGTGCGAAAATTATGCTACCAACCATGCTGAGATCCTCGATTTTGGTGATTACAGTCCTTCGCGGTTCATTACGAAAGAACAGGCCTACTTCTGGGGCGACGCGCGCTTGATCATGAAAGCTTCAACGGCTTGCTGTGTCTCGGGACGAATGTTCTCAATCCCCTCATAAGGCATGCCGTAGGCGGGCGGAGTATCGGGGTATTTCTCTTTCCGCGCCTTGTGGCGGCCCAGTATACGTACGAATTCCTGCCCACCCCAAGACCCGACTTCGGTTGAGACCGAGTATTCTTCGCGGGTGTCGCGGTAAAGATCGAAGAATTTTGCTAAAATTGCGCTCTCGCCGGGTCCCGGCAGTTTGAGCTTAAGCTGATCCTTAACGATCGCCTCGGGTTTCGCGACCGAATAGATGATCACGTGATCGCGTCGCGCTTTCGATTCATCCGCGAACAGTAGCGCCGCCGACTGATCGACACCATCGACCAGACGATCCCTTGGGATGAATCCATCCGCCCCGGCAAAGCGCGAGATCGTGGTATAGAGGTCCGAAACATGAATGATGCTGTTTAACAACCCGTCAGCTTCAATCATGCCCGGCCAGCGGATGAAGGCGTCCACGCGCACGCCACCTTCAGTCGTGTCGCCTTTACCGCCCGCGTAAATCAGTGGGGTAAACCCGGATTGCGGCGCGTATTTGGTAAAATGCCCATTGTCGCCCATAACCACAACGATGGTGTTTTCGCTGAGCCCTAGATCATCCATGCGCGCGAACAGATCACCCAGCCACTGATCCAGTAGCTGCATCTTGTCGACATACAAGCCGCCATTCGCGCTTTCCGGCCCGTCACGGCCGGCGCGGGTATTGTCCAGCGGGATCATCGGCCAATATTGCAGGAAGAAGGGCGCGTCCCCAGTTGCAAGGCGTTCCAGTTCCTGAAGTGTTTTATCCTGAAACGCCTGGTTCATTTCGTCGTATTTTTCGGCGTTCCAGCGTTCTCCGGCTTCCATGCGGATTTCGCGAATGGCGCCGCCGGTCTCGCCCTCGATGACGGTCATCATCGCCGAGGCATCCGGTCGGAACCAGCCGTCCAGTGTGTATTTATCCTCATAGTCCCGGATCGCGACCGAGACCTGTTCTTTGATCGCATCATCATTAAAGATTGTCAGCTGGCCCTGCTGGTGGATGGCGTGCTGGGCATAGTCAAAACCCTGATTCATCGCCCAGCTTTCGGCAATATCGCCCATATGCCACTTGCCGACGTGGCTGGTTGCATATCCTGCCTGTTTCAAGACTTCGGCCAGCGTCACTTCATTATCGGGCAATCCAAAGCCAGCGATATCGACGGTCGTATCACCCATTCCCATACGCACGGGCAAGCGGCCGGTCATTTGTGCCACGCGAGTCGGGGTGCAGGACGGTTCAGTATACATCCGAACCATACGCAACGCTTCGTCCGAAAAGTCGTTGATGTTCGGAGTGTCGTACCCACGGACAGCGTTGAGCTCGGGTATACCCATATCGCCAAAGCCCATATCGTCAATCAGAACGCTGACGATATTTGGGGGTTGCCCATTGTTGCCGTCACGAAAAGCGGCCAAAGCCTGATCAACGGCAGCGTCATCCTGCACCCATTGTTCCGCGCGTTGGGCTTGCAGAATATAAAACTCAGCATCGTGTTGAATAGGGTCGTCCTGAGCCTGCAAAGGTGGGGCGGCAATGCCTGCACACAAAACCATAAGCCATTGTAGTTTCATTCCATCTCCCCCAGGGTTCGAAGCCGAGCTTCGGTTTTTGACTTCGATGTGATTACCATCAGTAACATCGTTATATTCGAATAATTACTAAATTTGTGATCTCACTGCCAACTCGTGAATACGTCGCGGGTCAGTTCGGATTCCGGGCGCAGGTTTTCAATGCCTTCATAAGGTGTACCTTTGCCAATCTCTGAATGCGGATACTTGGCGATCATCTTCTGGTGACGCTTGATCATATCTTGAAAAGATGCCCCGGCCCAAAGCGAGTAGCCCACCAAAGGGTGTTCCTCTCGGGGGTCCCTATAAATATTATAAGTCGGAGCAGCCGCGCCGGGTTGACCGGGGGCAGGAAGATGCATCTTGAACTCCTGCTTGACGACCGAGCGCAAGACAGGTCCTTCGTAGATATAGACATAGTCGCGCCGCCCATTTCCCTCGCCGTTCAACAGCAAGGCCGTCTGGTCGATGCCGTCTATTACGCGGTCCCTTGGGATAAAGTCTGTGGCTCCGGCAATTCGCGCCATCGTGGTGAAGATATCTGAGACGTGAAAGATGTCACCGGCTGCGCTGTTGGCTTCGATCACACCGGGCCAGCGAATGAACGCATCGGTTCTTACGCCGCCTTCAAGATGCTGGGTTTTGCCACCGCGATAGATCAGCTGGTTCAGACCGGATGAGCCTTCGTAGTGATACATCAGGCCATTATCCGCCATCAAAACAACAATTGTGTTGTCCGCTTTGCCAGATTCTTCAAGCTTGGCCAAAAGATCTCCGATCCAACCATCAAGCAGTTGCAGCTTGTCGGCATGAAAACCGCCATTTCGTGAAATTGCCTGATCCGGGTAGACGAAGTTCAACGGGTAAAGCGGCCAGTATTGTAAGAAGAATGGCGCATCCTCGGAAGCGACGCGTTCAAGTTGCTCCAACGCCTGCCGTTGATATCGTTCGTTCATCTCTTCATATTTGGTCTGCGTCCACACTTCACCGGCTGACATTTCTACTTCCTGGGCGGGTCCACCGGCTTCGGCCTCGACACCGGTGACAAGGCCGTATGGCTTGAACCGTTCATCCAGCAGGAACTGATTGTTCTGCCCCTCGGGCACATAGCCGAGCATGGTGTTGGACCGCATTGCCTCGGGGGTCATGAGGCTCAGCTGTACTTGCTGGTGGAGTGGAAATGCGGCCCAATCAAACCCCTGATTGTGGGGGTACGATTGTTCGATGTCGCCTTGGTGCCATTTGCCGACATGCGCCGTATTATAGCCGACCTGTTTCAGAATCTCCGGCAGTGTCACTTCACTGGCCGGAAGGCCCTCGCCAACCAAAGCCACCTTGACCTCTTCCACACCTGCGCGAATTGGGTGGCGCCCTGTCAACATGGCTGTGCGGGTCGGAGTGCAGGAGGGTTCGGTATACATGCGCATCAGCGACAAACCTTCGGTGGCCAATTGATTGATGCTGGGTGTCTCGATCCCCATGACGTAATTCATCTTGCGGTCACCCATCTGACCAAAGCTGACGTCATCAATCAGGATGTAGAGGAGGTTAGGGGGCTTATCGCCATTGGCCGCACGAATTTCGGCCAGCTTGGCGTCGACTTCAACGTCTTGTGCATCCCATGCCTCACCAAACTGCGCGCGGAGGAATTCAAACTCGCCGTCATGAACAATTGGGGTTTCCTGAGCAAGCACGGAGCCAGCACCAATCAACAACGTAGGCAAGATATATCTAAGTTTCATGTCAAACCTCCAAATCTTTGTTCCGTACCGATTCCGCACGCGCGCCCTGAGCCCGCAGGTGTCCGTCAATACTGCTGCGCAGGTCCGAGAGGCTTTCTGCCAGATCCGCGAGATAGCGCATCTGTAGAACTGAATGCGACTTTGGCGGCATCGCCATTTCTGCGAAGACCTCTTTGTAGTCGCGACAAATTTGATCGAACTCTTGGTCTTTTTCCCGCAGGTTCCGTAGCAGACGACCCGCTTTGGGAAATTGAGATTCAAAGAATTCATCATCCGTCATTGGCAGCGCTTTTTAGGCATTCTCCCTCTAAGCATGCATCCAAAAGAATATGTATTGCACGTTTCAAGCCGCATGCTACGGTAGCAACGTGACGTCAAACCCTTATTGTGAAAGGATAGTTTTTGAACGTCAGCGTGGGCAATCAGGGCCAGACTGGTACTCAATCGTTCTCGGGCGAGCAGTTGCGTGCCGCGTTGGACAAGGTTCTGAGGTCGGATGAATTCAAAGGATCCGCCCGCATGCGAACATTCCTATCTTACGTGGTGACGGAAACGCTGGAGGGTCGTTCCGACGAAATACGTGCCAAGACCATTGCGATGGATGTTTATGGATACGACGCGGATGAGTTATTGAAACGCGAGGGCGTCGTGCGTGTGGATGCCGGGCGTGTTCGGCGAAAGCTGCAATCTTATTATGACGGTAAAGGGATTGCTGACGAATTGGTTATCTCACTGCCCGTCGGGGGTTACGCACCCGAATTTTTGCCGGGCTCCAGTCGAAGCAGACGAAGCTTACGCGGAAGGCGACGGGCTACCGCAGTCGTTATCTCGCTTTCACTATTAATAGTCAGCATTCTTTTTGGTGTCCTGATTGGCCGCAATTCGCAATCTGTAGCACCCAAAACCGGCAAAACTGCAATCTACGACGTGTCACCTGCCCGTGTCGAGGCAATGAACCTAAGCGACGCAGGCCGGGATCTGATTTTCCCTGTTACGGATCTGGCCCGGCTTCAGCCCGCGTTGTTGATTTTTAAAACAGCGATTGAACGAGACCCGTTATATTACGGGGGATATGCTGGTGCTTCTCAGGTCGAAACAATGCTCGCCATTATGCAATCGGGCAAGCCCGGTTCAGACGAGTTTTTGCACGCAGCGGACAAGAATAGTGCTTACGCTTTGGAAATGGCTCCGAATGCACCTTGGCCGCTTTCAGCGCGAGCCTGGTTTGAATTTGGGGTGGGCAATTATGAAAGCGCGGTTGGATTATCCCAAAGGGCCGTAGACTTGGCACCCGATGATTCACATGTTGCTGAATTCGACGCCCTGATCTCCCTTTACACGTCCGATTTTGATCGGGTTCTGTCGCAATCAGTGAGATATAGAGCACTGGCCCAAAACGGTGGAGGGCTAGTTTTTGACAACGCATTGGGTGCGGCTCAGTTCCACACGGGAGACTATGCTGCCGCAATCCGAACGTTTGATAAAACAATATCTCGCGGTGGGCCGTTCGGACCAATTTCCGCAGCTTACCTTATGGCAGCCCACTGGAGGAACGGAGAACAAGCTGAGGCACAGCGGCTTGCAAGAGTATTTTCGGACACTTGGCCAAGCTTCCCCCTCGAAAAACTAAAGGCTCGGGTGTTTGTAGACCCACAGCCAGTTCAAGAGCTGATCAGTGCAATGATAGCTGCAGGTTGGTCAGGACCCGCCAAGCCCTGACGATTTTCTATAGGGTTTGTAATAATTCGTTCAGAGGCATGCGCTTCCAAGGAGGAGGTGCGTTGGTTGTGAAGTGGACGAACCTCCAGACGAGATCAAAACAAAGTTCATCGATACCGAATGGGTGTGTGATGGACAGACAAAGGTCTGCTCTTGGCTCCCGATGAGATAATCTTTGCACTCGCAGCGAACTTCTGCTTCCCGCCCTTTCTTCCAGTTGTTGCTGATTGCAGTATCGGTCAAAGTGGGCTCGAAATAGACGTTCTCCGCGCGCAGGATCAATGACTGCTATCTGAGGGGTTGAAATGATGGTTCGTTCGGTCCGCAGATAAGGCTCGCACTCAACCAGAGATCGCTTCAGATAACACCCGTTCAGCGACGTTTGCGGTTTGTTATCGAAGTATCAAACATCAATGGTTGCCAAATCTGGCGCTCGTTATGTCGCTCTCCGTCTACCGCGAAGCAGACAAAGCTGACCTTTTCAGCGCTTACTTCGATGCGAGGTTTCGTAAACTGGTTGCGCAACGCAACAACAATGCTCGGATCTTGTACTCTACCAATCCGGGAAACGTGTCGCGAAAAAGCTGGGGAGTCGGACTGTAAACAGCCGCTGCAGCATGGATCTCAAGGAAATGCCCACTGTTATTTTTGCGGGGCTTCCATCCTTTGGAGAATAGCCAATCGCTTGTCGTGTTTCGGTGATGTCCCAGCGCATACCTGGGTTATCTGACATTAGGTTCAGGGCTGCGAAGGAAATATCCTTGGCATCTATTGCGGCGCGCATTCCGCCTAGAAAGTCCCGATCACTCAACCACATTTCCTGACCCCACCGGCCCATCGCCATGTGTGTGCCGGGTTGGTTGCCGTGAGTCCATTGCGTCCAGCCGATGCGCAAGCAGATGACCGACAGTCCGTGATGCTCGGCGAAATAGGCCCCTGTCCGTTCACAGAATAGTTTTGACATGCCATAGGCGTTTACTGGCCCTGGTGATGTCGTGCTGTTGAGCACCTCATGCGTGAACATTTTGTCGCCGTGAACCCAGTTGGAGCTGGCAAGAACCACGCGGCTGACGCCCATGGCTGCCGCATGGTGATAGAGAGAAAGCGTTGCATCCATATTGTGTTTGATCGCGGAGGCCCAAGTGGCGGAGGGCTCTCGGTCTCCGGCAAGATGCACGATAACGTCCACTCCCTTAAGCAAACTGACCCAACTGCTGTCGTCGGACAGGTCTGCGGTGTGAATGTCGGGATGGTCAACGGGGCGAATGTCGATGCCAGAAACGGTGTAGTCGGGGTCGCTTTCTAGCGCGTCAAAAAGTTTGCGGCCGAGATGCCCGCCTGCGCCTGTAATCAAGACATGCATGACAGGAACTCCTTGTTGTTTGTGAGCCCCAATGGCATTTGGGTTGCATCTTCATCCGTCAAGACGCAGAACGTCTGCCGAAAACTCAGCGTTTCATTTGGTGCAAGCTTGCGTGCCGGGGAGTGCCACTCCGCTTCGCAATAGGCGTAATCGGCTGAATTAAAGACCTCAAACGGATAGTCGTGTGCAAATTGATCGCCCTTTTGAGGTTCTGGTACCGAGCACATTAGCAACGGGGCATCAGCGCCGCACCGTATCAATGTACGACCGTTGGGGTTCGGTAGCCCGACCTTGAATTCCTGCTGTCTGTTGCAATCCACGACAATGCTTTTGCCGTGCGTCGCTATCATCCCTTCGGCAGAGCCAAAAACAGGATAAAATGCAGGGTCTTGCAATTCGACACCGACCTTGGTGGGGGTGTTAAGCATCATGACTGACCAAATGCCGGTCAGGCGCGAGGAGGTCCCATGGTTGACCACGATGTGTTCTATTTCCCAGCTTTCCGCCGAGGTTAGCGTGATGCGGCGCGACACTGACAAGTGCGAGGTCGGGCATACTGCGCTGGTCATGTCGATACGAGTGCTGCTTCTTGAAGTGATCTGGTAAGAGCCGCTGTCCAACACGGGAAACGGAGCGCCGTTTACCCAGGATGCATCTGGGGCGATCCACGTCTTCTCTCCGCCCCAGAGCGGAAAACCAAATTGTGGAGAACGTGTGGGCAGATTAGTAAGCCGTGTGTCATCGACATCCAAACCGTCGAGATCTGCGTTCTGAAATAGGAGGGAGCGACCTTGGAAGTTTATATCCCATAGGCGGCCCCCGATGCCGGGTAGGAGTGTCAGCTGCAGATCGTTTTGCTGCAGGTGAAGAACGCTCCATCTGTCCGACATGTACCCCCTCCTATCGGTTTCCCGGCGCGATCGAATGCGCCGGGACAATCCCTTAGGTGTGCTTGAACTGGACGACGTTCTCGGCAGTAATCGGCATAACCCCGGTTTCAACGCGCTCGGGTAGAGGATTGATGCCAGCCGCCTTCCAATCGGGCAAGACCTTCAGCGCATCAGTGTTCTGCCAATGCATCATGTGGAAGGCGAGAAAGATCTCCAGATAGGATTTCTGAGCCACAGCGCCGTGAATTGTGCCGTCTTCGATATAGGGAAGCATATCATCATTTCGGTCCATCGCGACGATCTTGATGTCTTTGCGTCCTGCCTCATTGACGGCAATTGCCGCGCCTTTGCCGCTGTCGCCGTCCGTGCCGCCAATGCCAACAATATCCGGGTTCGCCTGAATTGCCTGAAGGTAGGCTGTCGGCGCATAGGACGGGTCGGCCTTATCGTTGACGACGTCGACGACCTCGATATCTGGGTATTTCTCAGCAAAGATTTGTTTGTACCCCTCGACCCGCTCCAATGTGGAGGGGGCAGGGAAAGTGCCGAGGATAACCTTGCCTTTCCCGCCAATCGCTTGCGCGAGCATTTCACCGCCGACACGTCCTGCCTGAACGCCGTTGATACCAAGGAATGTGGACCGGGGACTGTCGGGAATATCGCCAATACAACATGTGACCGGAATGCCCGCCTCGACCGCACGTTCGACGCCGGGAGCCAGAGTGGCCGGATCACCGGGGAAGATAAGGATGCCTGCGGGACGTCTTGCGATCAGTTCATCCAATTGGCGTGCTTGTGCGGCCGTGTCGAAATCCAACGGGCCGGTGAATGTGGCCTTGATGCCCATTAACTCTTCAAGGTCTTCCATCGCATTGCGATAGTCCACCCAGAACGGCACCTGCGTTACGATGGACAGGAACACATACTCTTTGCCGGCCGCTTGTGCCATGGCTTCTTTGGACAGCATGGGCAGTCCGAACGCTGCGGCCAATCCAGCGGTGGTACCCGCTGTCAGCAGCCTGCGCCGATTCACATTCAATTCAGTCATCGTAGTCTCCCTGTTTTGGATCTTTGGTTGTTGTTGGGTTTTGGAAAGCTTATGGATTAGCCCCGTTTGCTTCGGATCAGCATGTCCAAGGCCACCGCTGTAACGAGCACACCGCCGATGACGATCATCTGCCAGTAGATCGATACGGCCAGCATCGTCATGGTGTTGTTGATCAACGCGACAAAAACGACGCCGAGGAAAGCACCGAGAATAGTACCTTCGCCGCCGCGTAGGGATGCGCCACCGATGACCGCAGCCGCCAGAACCTGAAGTTCGATACCGTTCCCTGCCGTGGGCGTACCGCTCATCAGGCGGGAGGCCAGCAATACACCCGCCAATGCAGCCAGAATACCGGTCAGCGCGTACAGAATGATACGCACGCGTGTGACATGGATGCCTGACAACATCGCGGCCTTTTCATTGGCGCCGATGAAATAGACCTGACGGAAAAAGCGTGTATGGCGGACGGCCAGGTCAAACAGGACGACGAGCAGAATGGTGAACAAGACGATTACCGGAAAGCCGCCTATGTCAGCTTTACCGATCCAGGCAAATGATGCCGGCAGGCTTGAGACAGAGAAACCTTCCGTCAGGACAAGAGCGATGCCTCGCGCAATCGACATCGTGCCGAGGGTTGCGATAAGCGGATTGATCCCGAGGCCGGTCACCAGCAAACCGTTCACTACGCCGACAATTCCACCCAGCACCAATCCGCATACCACAGCGAGCGGAATTGGCATGCCGGTCAAAAGCAGCATGGCTACGACGGTAGAAGACAAGGCCATTACCGACCCGACGGAAAGATCGAACCCGCCAGAGGCAAGCAAGATCGCCATACCGATCACGATGATCGCGGTCGGGGCCATGCCCACGGCCACGGCTCGAAAGTTCGAGAAGCTAAGGAAGTAGGGATTAACGTTGGACATCACGATGATGATGGCGGCGATCAGAACGATCAGCGTCAGTTCACGAATATCGACAAAAGCTTGTAAAACACGGCGCAGCAGCGGACGCTTCATGGGCAAGTTGGCTTGAGCGGTCATGGTCACGTCGCGACTCCTGATTGATTGGATTGGGGCGCATCAACAATTGGGGCGGAATTTCCAGCGGCCATTTGAAGAAGCGTGGTTTCGGTTGCCTCAGCGGCTGCGATGTCTCCCATGAGGCGACCGTCGTGGACGACAAGGATGCGGGTCGAGAGAGAGACCAGTTCGGGAAAATCGGATGACACGACGAGGATGGCCATTCCCTCGGCTGCTCGACGCAAAAGTTCCGTGTGGATTTGGAATTTGGCTCCGACATCGACCCCTTTTGTGGGCTCCTCAATGATCAGAAGAGCTGGCGCGCGTTTGAGCCACTTGGCCAACATTATCTTTTGCTGATTGCCCCCTGAGAGATCACCAACAAGTTCGTTAATCCCGCTGGTTTTGACACTGAATGCGTCAATGGCTGTTTGGCTGGCTTCTTTGATCGAGCCCGAACGCATGAACCCAGCAGACGCATGATCGGAAAGACTGGCCGCGATCAGGTTGTCGCTGAGTGATTGTTCCAGAAAGAGGCCTTCAGTCTTGCGTTCCTCGGGAACAAACCCGACCCCAGCACGCATCGCCTGCCGCAAGGACGCAAAGTTAACAGGCTTGCCGTGCAGTCTGATCTCCCCGGTCGCGCCATGCATCAACCCGACAATCGATCGAACAATCTCGCTGCGGCGAGCGCCCATCAACCCTGCCATCCCTACAATCTCTCCGGCTTTAATGGAGAAAGAAATGTCTTCGAATTCATCTGGATGGGTTAATTCTCGGACATGCAAAACCTCTTCACCGTTAACCTTACCTGACCGCGTGACATCACCGGGGTGAGCGCCGCCGATCATCTCGGCAACGACTTGTTCCTGAGAAGTTTCCGAAACCGGTAAAGTGCTGATGTGGCGCCCATCTCGCAAAACGGTAATGCGATCCGATATCTGGAAAATCTCGGCCATATGGTGGCTGACATAGACGATGCCAATCCCTTTCTTTGTCAGGGACTTTAGGACTTCGAATAGTGTGTCTACTTCGTCGGGTGCCAATGCCGATGTCGGTTCATCCAGCAAAAGGACGCGGGAATTCAACGACAGCGCCTTGGCAATTTCAACAATCTGGCGGGAGCTAATTGGCAAGTTTTCCACGGGTGTTGAGACGTCGATATCCAGACCGAATTCCGCCAGCAACGCCTCCGCACGGCGGCGCAGTTCAGGCCAGTCAACTACGCCAAACCGGGTGGGCACGCGGCCCGCGTAGATGTTTTCCGCAACAGAGAGCGCGCCAGCGAGGCTGAGCTCTTGGAAAACACAGCCGATGCCCAGGGATTGCGCATGCGACGGGCTTTCGACCCGCTGTTCCTTGCCGTCGCACAGGATACGCCCAGCAGAAGGTTGGTGAAGTCCATAAAACAGGCCGAGACAGGTGGATTTTCCGGCGCCGTTTTCCCCGCATAGCGCGTGAACTTCGCCGGGTCTCAATTCAAAGTTGACGCCATCCAAAACAATGTTCGTGCCGAAGCTTTTGCCAACCCGATCCAGTTGGATCAGTGGCTGTAGCCCCAGTGAGTCAGGTTTCATTGCTGGCGTCATATAAGCTTCCTCCCGCTTTTTTGATTGGCATCTGATATCTCAGATGTCAACTGAAAAAGAAAAGACGGTGAGGTGCCCAAAAGAAAGGGGCGGCGCCGTTCTGGCCCGCCCCCGTCACAACGAAGCTACGTTTTTGCTAGGATGCGGTCGCTCCTTCGAGGACGATGGCGGCGCTTTTGTAGGCTTGTCTGGTGCGGTCAATATGCGCAGTGAGAAGAGATTTGATTTTGGCCATGTCGCCTTCGCGAACGGCAATAGCGATTTTCGAATGCTCGTCGAAGGAGAGCTCAGTATGCTGTGGCAGCTTCGCCAAATGGGTTCGCAATGCGGCAATCTTACCGATGTAGCGTGTATAGCTGGCCGTCAGGTAGTCGTTACCTGCATGTTCAAAAATCAACTGATGAAATGTGGTATCCAGTGAAAGGTAGCCCTTTTCATTACCTCGCCTGCGTTCCTTCTCCATGTCCTTCACGACACGCTGCATGTCGCTGGCAAGACCTTCCGGGTTCCGCAACAACGCAAGTTCAAAGGCGGCAGTTTCGATAGCCTGTCTGAAATCGCAGATCTGAGTCACTTCCGGCTCAGACAGCGAAAAAACGCGTGCGCCTTTTTGAGGCTCGATACTGACCAACCCTTCGTCACGTAATTGAGCGAGTGCTTCGCGTACTGGCGATTTTGATACGCCCAGCTCTTCGGAGATTTTTCGCTCCGACAAAACCTGACCCATTTTCAGGGAGCCATCGATAATACTATTCCGCAAATGTTCCAGTGCGAGTTCACGCAAAGACTTGGGTCTCTCAAGCGCCATCTGAGGATATCTCCAAAAAAAGGTGTTGCCAGATGCAAGATATCTGATACACCAGATTAGGCAAGCTGGTATATCAGATATCAGAATGTACTTGGGAGATCAAAAAGTGCGCGCAGAGTTGGTCGTCGATTGTAAGAACCAGCACGGGGAAGGGATTTTCTGGAATCCCGCCGATGGTCTTGTCTGGTGGACCGACATTGAAGGCTGTGCGCTTTGGTCATTTGATCCTGCAACGTCAGAAACTGCCTCTCATGAGATGCCGGAGCGCGTGTGTTGCTTCGCGCCGCGCGCGTCTGGCGGTCTGATCGTTGCCTATGCGGATCGAGTTGTCTTGTTCGATTCGCCCAATAGCGAGCAAACCCTCGTGGCACGATTCGAGCCGAACAACCCAGAAACACGGCTGAACGACGGGCGAACCGATCGCCAGGGGCGATTGATTGTTGGAGGCATGAACGAAGTGTCTGGCAACGCCGATTCATCGGTCCTCTGCGTTGATAAGGATTTGAGTGTACGGACGATTATCGAAGCAGTGTCTTGCGCCAATTCGACTTGCTTTACGTCCGACGGTGAGACGATGTTCTTCGCCGATACCCCGGATCGGGAAATCGTCGCGTTTGACTACGACACCCGCAGTGGAACCGTTTCGAACCGTCGGCAGCACGCTTCCTTCAATGATGAACCTGGCTTGCCTGATGGGTCCTGTGTCGATGCCGAAGGGGGCGTTTGGAACGCCGAATGGGAAGGCCATCGCGTTGTTCGCGTCGCACCTGACGGCACGATAGATCGAGTGATCGAGGTGCCGGTCTGGAAGCCTACCTGTTGCGCTTTCGGTGGGCCTGATCTCGACACGCTGTTCATCACGAGCTCAAGGCTGATGAGTGACGAAGCAGCTTTAACAATAGAACCGGAATCCGGCGGCCTCTTTGCTGTGAAACCCGGCGTTCGTGGCGTGATCGACGCGCCATTCAAAGGATAACCAACGAAATTCTGGAGGAGAAAACTATGTTGAAAACGCTTATGACCACTACGCTTGCCGCGGGGTTCGCCACGCTAGCAACGGTCGCTATGGCGGAAAATTATCCAGCACCGGTTCCACTTGAGGACGGGGCACAAGCGCCAATCGATGCAATAGAACCCAAAAACGATACGTTCCGGATCGCGTATATGCCGCCGGCGACCGAGTTCAACTACTACATCGCCATCGGTGAAGGCATCAAAGCGGTTGCTGCTGAGGCCGGGGTCGAAGTGTTCATGCTTGCGCCCCAGTCCGGTGCGGACATCAACGGCCAAATGGGCATGATCCAGGATGTGCTGACGCAGGATGTGGATGCGATAATTTTTGGAACACACGATGAATTTGCTGCGGCACCACTGCTGAAGCAGGCCGTCGACAAGGGCATGGCAGTTCTGATGATCAACTCGGACATTCCGAACTTCCCGACACCCATTCATGGCGTTGTCGGGTACTCTCAGCGCAACGGCACGCATGCTATCGCTGACTGGGCAATTGAGACTTATGGCGATAAACCGTTGAAGGTCGGCATTATCGAAGGGCAGCCTGGCTATCACTCAACCGAGCGTGTGGGTGGCTTCCTCGACGGTATCGAGGGCAACGAAAACTTTGACGTTGTGGTGTCTATTGACGGAAAATGGAACGTTGAGGGCGGCAACACTGCTGGCATGGATATCCTGCAGTCGAACCCTGATCTGGACATGATCTTTGCGGCGAACGACTACATGATCATTGGAGCGTCCTTCGCGGCTAAGGCACTCGGTCGCAATGACATCGTCCTTTTGGGCAATGATGGCGACACGTCCGGCCTTGAAGAAATCGCGGCTGGCAACATCACGGCAACCGTCAACACCTCGCCATTCTTAATGGGTAAAGCGGCCATGCACGCAACCATTGATGCGCTCAACGGGTCCTATCCCGGCGGCTGGATCGAAACGCCCACATCAATTGAAGACAAAGATGGTGCGATCAGCGTGCTGCAAGAGCCAGAAAAGCTCTTCCCGCAGCCGTCCAAAGAGTACTGAGCTTTCTCCCCGCTTCCCGGTGGCGCGTGCGCGTGCTGCCGGGTCGCAACTCAACCGAGTTTCGCTTTTATCGAGGCAATCGTAATGACACCCGCAACGCCACTTTGGGAGTTTGTCGATATCACCAAGGCCTATCCCGGGGTTTTGGCGAATGACAA
This sequence comes from Ruegeria sp. HKCCSP346, assembly GCF_017872595.1. Lineage (NCBI taxonomy): Bacteria > Pseudomonadati > Pseudomonadota > Alphaproteobacteria > Rhodobacterales > Roseobacteraceae > Ruegeria > Ruegeria sp. HKCCSP346. The sequence continues at coordinate 26,678 of NZ_JAEDOT010000004.1, read as the reverse complement.
GGTTTGCATCCGGCTTATGCCCGGTTCCATTCATGGGCTGCTGGGTGAAAATGGCTGTGGCAAGTCGACCATGATCAAGACTCTGTCCGGCGTACAGCAACCCGATAGCGGTCGAATCCTGCACAATGGCAAGCCGGTCACGATCAGCGACCCGCAGGCGGCACGTGAACTGGGCGTCGCAACAGTTTTTCAGGAATTCTCTATCGTGCCCACCTTGTCGGTTGGCGAAAACATCTTCCTTGGCAATATGCCTCGGTCCCGCTTTGGTGTGATCGACTGGGCCAAGGTCCACGACGAAGCCGCGCGCGTGTTGGCGGAAATGGATGTCGATGTTTCACCCGAAACCATCACCGGCTCGCTATCGGTAGGCGAGCAACAACTGGTCGAGATCGCGAAAGCCGTCGCGATGGATGCCCGCATGATCATCCTGGATGAGCCGACAGCGGCATTGGGTGAAGATGAAATTGAGCGCCTGCACCAGTTACTGCGCAATATGCGTGAACGCGGAACCGCTATTCTCTATGTGTCGCACAGGCTGGATGAGGTTGAACGGATCGTTGATGAAGTGACGATCTTGCGCAACGGCTGTGTTGTGCGAGCGAGTGGCGAGACCAAGATCAACGTCTCTGAGATTGTCAGCGCAATGGTCGGTGAGGACATTGGTGAGCACTATCCTAAGGAGCAGAACGCGACCAAGGATGTTGTGCTGGAAGCGGCAGGTCTGGGCACCAATTCGGGCGTGAAAAATGTATCGTTTTCGTTACACCAGGGTGAAGTTCTTGGCTTGGGTGGCGTATTGGGCAGTGGCCGCACGGAGATCGCTCGTGCCCTGTTCGGAACAGACGAGCTAACAGGCGGACAGATAACACTAAATGGCAAACCGGTTCGCTTTCGTCGGGAAATTGATGCGATCCGTGCGGGTTTGGCTCTTGTCCCAGAGAATCGAAAGTTTGACGGGTTGTTCTTCAATTTCCGCGCAAGTGGGAACGTCACCGCAGCGTCCCTTGGCGGGCTAAGCCGGTTCGGCGTGTTGAATCTTAAGGCGGAAGAACAAGCTACCCATGACCTGATCCGCGATCTGGAAATCTCAACCCAGGCTGAGGAAAAGACGGTCAACTTTTTGTCTGGTGGCAATCAACAGAAGATTGTTATTGCGCGTTGGCTGTTCTCAGCCTCGGACATTCTGATCCTTGATGAGCCGACGCAGGGGATCGATATCGGCGCGAAAATCGCTGTTTACAAGCTGATTAACAGGCTCACGCGGGCGGGAAAATCGATCATTCTGATCAGTTCAGACCATGATGAGTTGCTTGCGATGAGCGATCGAATTGCCGTCGTGCAGCACGGAACGATCGTGCGCACGGTCGATGCATCCGACCTTACTCATGACGACCTTGTGCGCGCGTCCGCCGACACTCCTCAATCCAAGCCTAAGGAGGCTTTCGCATGAAGCGGATCTTTGACACCCAGTTGATCGGACCATTTGCAGCAATGGTGATCGTCGCACTGATCGTGGCACTTACGACGGAACGCTTCCTGAACCCGGGTAACCTTTCAAACCTGTCCCTTCAGGTAAGCATCGTGGCCTTGATCGCAATCGGGTCTACTATCGTGATCTTCGCTGCGGGCATCGATCTGAGCTCCGGGTCTATGGTGGCTTTGCTGACCATGATCCTTGCGCAGATGTTGAAATTTGTCGGCATTCCACTGGTTCTGGCGTTGCCACTCATTCTCTTCATGGGCGGATTGCTTGGTCTGTTCATTGGGCTGATAACAGCCTATGGGCGTATCCCTTCTTTCATCACAACACTGGCGGCGTTGATTGCCTTCAGGGGCCTTGCCCTGACCTTCAACAATGGATCGCCGATCTTTTCGCTGGATCCGGCGCTGGAGCCAATATTTTACGGCAAGCTGTTCGGCGTTCCGATGCCTTTCTTCTACCTCGTGTTCTTCTACGTCCTTGCCGCGTTCACTATGAACTTCACGAAACTCGGCCGTGAGATCTATGCCGTGGGTGGTAACCCAGCCGCTGCCGTTCTGACGGGTATTAACGTACGTAAAGTTCAGACGACGACATTTGTCATCGCGGGTTTTATGACTGCGGTTGGTGCGATCCTGATGTCAGCGCGCCTCAACTCTGGTTCGCCCAACTATGGCCAGACGCTGGAACTGCAGGCCATTGCCGCTGCTGTTGTCGGCGGAGCCAGCCTTGCAGGCGGACGCGGCAACATCCTCGCCACGCTGATGGGGGCGATGACAATCGTTATCGTCCAGAATGGTTTGAACCTAAACGCTGCGCCATCTTCGGTTCAGAATATCGTGCTGGGCCTGATCATTCTGTTGGCCGTCGGCATAGACATGTGGCGCGCGGAAATTTCGGGCTTGATGGGTCGAATGTTCGGCCGCCCTTCATCGCAGCAGTCATCTAACGTCAAGAAGGAGGCCTGAGATGGATCTGGGGCTCAAGAATAAACTGGTCCTGGTGACTGGCTCAGGTTCCGGCATCGGCAAAGCCACTGCCCGGGTCTACCTGGAAGAAGGCGCGCGGGTCATCGTGCATGGCCTGACCGAGGCGGAAGTGTCCGACTGCGTCGACGACCTGTCATCTCTGGGCAAGGTCGAAGGCATTGCGGCCGACTTAACCAAAACCACTGATGCGGAAACTCTGGCAGAGTTTGCTCGTGCGCGCGGTGCGGTGGACGTTCTTGTGAATAATGTTGGCATCTTTTCGGTCAAACCGTTCGAAGATCTCACGGATGACGACTGGATGCATTACTTCAACATCAATGTCCTGTCCGCCGTTCGGATGAGCCGGATTTTCCTGCCTGACATGCTCGGCCGGGATAAGGGATCCATCATCAACATGGCCAGCGAAGCGGCAGTGAAACCACTACCTCAGATGGTGCATTATTCTGTCACTAAAACTGCCATGTTAGGTCTGACACGTGGCATGGCAGAATTGACAAAGGGGACAAAAGTCCGGGTTAACTCGATCCTGCCTGGTCCAACCTGGACCGAAGGTGTCGAGGCCTATTTTGACGGCCTCGCCGATCAAAAGGGTGAGCCGCTCGACACGATCGTCGACAATTACTTCAAATCAGATGAGCCCACATCGCTCATACAACGCTTTGTCCAACCAGACGAAGTCGCCCGCATGATCGTCACGATCTCAGCAAGCACGGCCTCCAATGGTTCTGCGCACCGGATCGAAGGCGGCATCGTTCGCAACATTCTTTAACTTCTAACTGGAGGAGCCCTACATGGCCGCTCTCACTTTCTCTCACATCGGCATCACAGTTCCCGACCTGGAAAAAGCCGTGAAGTTCTATTCCAAGGCATTTGGCCTTTACGTGCTGATGGAGCCAACTGAAATCCTACATGACGAAAGCGCCATCGGTCAGATGTGCGACGATGTGTTTGGGGAAGGTTGGGGAAGCTTCCGTATTGCGCACTTGTCGATGGGTGACGGTGTTGGCATCGAATTGTTTGAGTTCCCGAAGACCGTCGAAGAAGAACGCCCGTTTGAATATTGGCGGCGTGGCTTGTTTCATTTCTGCGTACAGGACGAGGATCTGGAAGGCCGCATCAAGATTATCGAAGGCCTGGGCGGGCGCCAGCGCATGAGCCAAGTGCGCAAATATTACCCAGGTGAAAAGCCCTATCGCATGGTCTATATGGAAGACCCGTTTGGCAATATCTTCGAGCTCTACAGCCACTCGTACGAATTGACCTATTCGGCGGGTGCTTATGACTGATCGCGCCGACTTTTCCCCCAGAACGGACAAACCCAAGGTCGTGATAACCGATTACGACTTTGGTGATGTTGCCGTTGAGACGGAAATCCTGGAAGCCGCAGGAGCCGAGGTGATTGCGCTTCAGGCCAAGCGCCAGGAAGACCTGTTCGATGTCGCGCCGCATTGCGCAGCGATGATGAACCAATATGCCCGGATCGGGAAGGAAACGATTGCGCGGATGCGGAACTGCGAGGTCATCGCGCGTTATGGCGTAGGCGTAGATATCGTGGATGTCGGCACGGCGACGGAAAAGGGCATTCTCGTCACCAATGTGCAAAACTATTGCACCGAGGAAGTCGCCGACCACGCGATTGCCCTTTGGCTGACCCTGGCGCGCAAGTTGCCCGACTATGATCGAGCCACTCATGCAGGGGTCTGGCAGTGGCAAAGCGGGCAGCCGGTCTATCGGTTGCGCGGGCGGACGATGGGTGTCGTCTCGCTGGGAAAAATAGGGCAAGCCATCGTTGCGCGGGCGCAATCTTTCGGAGTTAGAGTCATCGCTTACGACCCGTATTTGCCAAGGGAAGTCGCCGCGAATATTGGGGTCGAGCTGGTGAGCAAGCCTGAATTGCTGGCAAGGTCCGACTATATCCTGATGCAGGCGCCGATGACGCCGAATACGCACCACTTTCTGTCGGATGCCGAATTCTCGGTCATGAAACCCGGTGCGATACTCGTGAACACTGGACGCGGACCAACGGTGGACAACAAGGCCCTGTTCCGGGCGCTGACCGAAGGCCATCTGGCTGCAGCAGGGCTCGACGACCCCGAAGAAGAGCCGGCTAAGCGCGCCAACTGGACGCCTGATGACAACCCGTTGTTCACACTGCCCAACGTCCTCGTAACACCACATGCCGCCTACTATTCCGAGGAATCAATACACGCAGCGCGGGTTACCGCGGCTACGCAAGTGGCCAAGGTCCTGACAGGACAAAAACCCGACTACACAGTCAATGCCGACGCATTGGCCGTATCTACCGCATAACAGGAGACAAGAATGCCAGACGTCAGCACAGACCTTAGGGTTTTCAATGATTTTGAAAGAAACCCGGAACTTCTCAAAAAATTCGACAAGGTGTTGGAGGCGTACTCTGCTGCTGCCATTTTTGCGGATGTGCAGTACCGAACAGGCGTGATGGACAGCGCCATCAAGCCCGCTTTCCGTGCCAAGGTTACAGGCCAGGCCGTGACGGTTCAGCTTTCAAAAGGCGATCTGGTCGACCCGTTGCGAGCGCTTGAAATGGGACAACCCGGGGACGTGATCGTTGTGGACGCGGGTGGAGATCGTCAAACGTCGGTCTGCGGCGGTTTGATGGGTGGTCTGGCCAAGAACCGTGGCATTCGCGGTATGATCGTCGATGGCACCGGGCGCGACACAGATGAGTTGGAGGACATCAACTGGCCAATCTGGACGCGCGCGATCACGCCGCGCGGAACGCACACGATGTTCTCGGAACGTAAAGAAGAACTTTCGATCAATGTGCCAATCGCCTGTGGGGGCGTCGTGGTAAACCCCGGAGATTTCATTGTAGCTGATCTTATGGGCGTCGTTGTGGTTCCACAGGAAATTGCCGAAGAAACCGTGCGCCTTGCTCAAGAGCAAGCTGACCGTGAGGAGGAAACTCGTAAGTGGGTGGCCCAAGGCAAAACCGTTGAGGATCTGCTGAATGAATTCGGTCGCATCTGAACCAGCGCTGATCGGCGTAGATTGGGGTACTTCATCGTTCCGTGCATTTCTAATTGGTGCGGAGGGCGAGGTGATCGATGGGGTCTCGTCGCCTGAAGGTATCATGCAGGTTGCGGGGCAAACCTTTGAGGCGGTTCTTGATCGTCTCATCGGTCCTTGGGTCGCCAAGGCTGACCTGCCGATCCTGGCATCTGGCATGATCACCAGCCGCAATGGCTGGGTAGAAACGCAGTATGCCGAAATGCCCCTAGGTGCTGGCGGTCTTGCGCGAGCGTTGGTCCCGCACGAAGCGGCCAACGGAGCGCGTATTCATTTTGTGACAGGTGCCTCGACAGAACATGCTGGAGGACCGGACGTAATGCGCGGCGAGGAGACCCAGATTATCGGGGCATCTTCACTAGGCTTGAGCGAAGGTATGTTCGTGATGCCGGGAACGCACAGCAAATGGGTTCAGGTTGCGGATGGGAAGATCGTGGATTTCTCGACCTACATGACAGGTGAGATCTTTTCGGCGCTGAAAGAACACACAATCCTTGGCACCTTGATGAAGGAGGACGCCTTCAGCGAAGACGCATTCGTGATGGGCGTCAAGGCAGGCCTCAGTGGTGAGTCGAACTTGCTGCACAGCCTGTTTCATGTTCGGACGCTTCCTCTCATGGGCAAAATCCCGAAGGTTGCTACGGCCGACTACTTGTCGGGCTTGTTGATCGGGACCGAGGTTGCCGCTGCGACCGACGAAGTAAAAGACGTCGGCACGATCACTGTTGTGGGACGCAGCGATTTGTCCGTCCGATACGAAATCGCGCTTCGAACTGCTGGTTTCGACAGCCGTCGCGCGCCAGATGATATCGTTGCGAAAGGGCATTTTCTGATTGCTCGCGCTGCGGGGTTGGTCGGATGATTGACCTCACCGCAGCTCTTGCTGAGAACCCGCTGATTGCGATTTTGCGGGGACTGGCACCAGAATATGCGCGCCCGGTGTCTGATGTACTCTTCGATACCGGGTTTCGGATAATCGAAGTGCCGCTCAACTCACCGAACCCGCTGGAATCGATTACGCAGATCGTTGCGAAACATGGCGCTCAAGCCATAGTCGGCGCTGGCACAGTGTTGACTGTGGATCAGGTCGCGGCGGTTGCTGATGCAGGCGGGCGGATCATCGTGTCGCCCAATATGAACCCGGACGTCGGGCGCGCGGCTGTCGCTCGGGATCTTTATTGGTGTCCAGGAGTCATGACCCCATCTGAGGCCTTTACCGCGTTGGATATCGGTGCATCGGTCCTCAAATTCTTTCCGGCGGAAATGGTGCCGCCAGCTGCCATTGCTGCCATGCGCGCCGTATTGCCTGCAGACGCAGTCGTCGCTGCAGTAGGGGGCATAACGCCGGATACGATAGCGTCGTATCATGCCGCGGGTGCAGATGGATATGGGCTGGGCTCCGCGCTATTCAAACCGAGCTATACATTGGATGATATCGACAGGCGCGCGCGCGCCTTCACCAGTGTATTGGAGGAACTTGGATGAAGCAGGCCCTTGTTACAGGCGGTACGCGAGGGATCGGCGCGGGTGTTGCACGGTCATTGGCTGACGCAGGCTGGTCCGTCATCGCCGCATCCGCCTCCCAATCCGAGTTGGATGCATTCGAACCTCAGGACGGGATAAAGGTGCGGCTCTTGGATGTCACCGACCAGACATCCATCAATGATGTATTCGGCAAACTCACGGGTCTCAATGCCTTGGTGAATTGCGCAGGTATTCTTCTGCGTGGCGAAGAATATGACATCGACGTTTTCGCTAAGGTGCTTGATGTGAACCTGACTGGTACAATGCGGTGCTGTCTCGCCGCGCATCCTTTCTTAGCGGAAACAGATGGGGCTATCGTCAATACAGCCTCTATGCTCAGCACTTTTGGTGGACCTTTGGTGCCGGCCTATTCAGCTTCCAAGGGTGGCGTGGCACAGTTGACGAAGGCGCTGGCAGGTCGCTGGGCCGAAGACGGTATCCGGGTCAATGCCATCGCGCCGGGCTGGATCGAGACAGAGATGACCCACGGCCTTCGGGAAGACCCTGAACGAACGGCTGGGATCATGGCGCGCACGCCGATGAAACGCTGGGGAAAACCCGAAGAGGTCGGCGCGCTTGTACAATGGCTTTTGAGTGAAAACGCCAGCTTTGTGACCGGATCGATCTATCCGGTTGATGGCGGCTATCTCGCTATGTGAGGAAAACCAATGAATGACGATGAAACCGCCCGAATGCCGTATCAGTTGCCATTCCCCAAGGATGCGCAAGACGAGATCGTGATCCCGAATGCCATGAGCGAGGACGATAGACTGTGGGTTCCGCAGGCAGAGAACGTCTGGTTCCGACCGCTCTGCCTGAACCGCTCGCAAGGTTATTGGATGAACCTCCTCAAAGTACGCAAAGCTGGTGTTCTTTCGCGGCACCGCCATCCACAGCCAGTCCACGGTTTTGTCCTGAAAGGGCGCTGGCATTATCTGGAACATGATTGGGTTGCGGAAGAAGGGGGATATGTCTTTGAGCCGCCGGGTGAGACTCATACTTTGGTCGTTCCCGACGATGTCGAAGAGATGGTCACATATTTCCAGGTCAATGGCGTGATGTGCTATGTTGATCCTTGGGGCAAGGTCACTGGCTACGAAGATGTCTTTACCAAGATTGATCTGTGCCGAAAACACTTCGCGGAAGTCGGTCTTGGAGAAGATTACGTTGAACAATTCATCAGGTGATGCGCCCCGTTTCGCGCTCGTGGCTCATGATGCGCGAAAGGACGAAATCGTTGAATGGGTGGGTCTGCAATTGGCCCGCCTGTCCAGAGTACAAATCTTTTCGACAGGGACCACCGGCAGTCGCATTAAGCAATCCTATCCAGAACTGGATGTTACCTGCTTGAAAAGCGGACCACTCGGAGGCGACCAACAGATCGGCGCCATGATCTGCGAAGAGAAACTGGATGCACTGGTTTTCTTTGTCGACCCTCTGTCGCCCATGCCACACGACGTCGACGTTAAGGCTCTGACCCGTCTCGCCACGGTATATGATCTGCCAATGGCATGTTCACGCTCAACTGCGGATCTGATCGTCAAGGGGCTGATTGACGGGGATGACAACACGCCTGTCTGATACGCCGCACGTCGGAATTGCCGATCAGCTGGTTCTCAGAAGGTGCTCTGCCAGACTGCCGAGGTTTTCGCTGCCAAGCTGGCTCATGTTGGCCTCTAAGTCAGCTTTCAGGATGTGAACGAGATGGTCGATCCCTCGTGCTCCGAACGCTGCAACAGCATATTGAAAGGCGCGCCCGACCATGACGAAATCTGCACCTTTCGCCAGGGCACGCATGATGTCCAATCCCCAGGCAACGCCAGAGTCGTAGATCAGTGGCACATCTATTCCGACCGCCTCGCGGATGTTCGGGAGTTGGTCAATCACGGCGGGCCCGGCTTCGAATTGACGCCCGGAGTGGTTTGAGACCCAGATGCAATCCACGCCCTCGGCCACCATTTTTTGTGCGTCCTCCGGCCGCAGAACACCCTTGACGATCAGGTGACCCTCCCATTCCTGCCGTAGTTCGCGCAGGTAGTCCCAATCTGGAATCCCACGGATCAGAGCGCCTGCATGGGTAAAACTTTCTCGTCCGCGGGTCGGGACGTAATCGTCAAAGAACCGCATACGTGGCATGATGCCCTCGCGAAGATGTGCAAGGCACCAGGCGGGTCGTGACGCCATTTCTGTCAGCGTGCGCAGGTCAGCTTTTGGAGGCACCGTCAGATTGGCGCGGCGCTGTCGTTCGCGCCGGCTCTCTTCTGGAACGTCCACCGTGATAATCAGCGTCTGAAATCCCGCTGCCTTAATCCTCGGCAGCATCGCGCGGCGCAGATCGCCGGAGTTCACCGGGTAATGCTGAAACCATCCGTTATTGCCAATATAAGGTGCCACATCTTCCGGTGAAGCAACCGCCACGCTGGACAACGAAAACGGAATGTTGTGAGCAACTGCTGCCTTGGCAAGCATCCGCTCTGCTCCTGCCCACATCAGGCCGGACATGCCGACCGGTGCAATCCCGAATGGCAGATCGTAAGTTTGACCCATCAATGTAGTCTGCAGGTCGGTCTGTGTTCGGCCGCATAGTACACGCGGCATGAATCCGATGGCATCAAGTGCGTCCCGGTTGACCTTCAACCCCAGCTCCCGGCCGGTCGCGCTGTCGAGGTATTCGAAGGCAAACTTCGGAATGCGCTTTTGTGCGGTTTTTCGAAGGTCTTCTATCGACGGGTGGGAAAGATCCAGATCCATCCGGGTCCTCTGTTCGTTGTCTAACGTTTGAAGCTCCTCAGTCGGTCACCAAAGGGATGGCAAGGCCAAGGAAATTGCGGGCACATAGGTGATGAACATCAACAAGATCAGCATGCCGACAAAGAATGGCAGGATCGCCCGGCTCAGGCTTTCGATGGAAACCTTGGAAATGCTGCTGGCCACGAACAGGTTCACACCCAATGGCGGTGTGCAGAACCCAATCGCCAGGTTGACCGTCAAGATGACACCAAAAACGATCGGATCGACACCCAGCGCGGTTGCAACCGGCAGCAGGATCGGTGTCATGATGATGATCGACGAAATCGTCTCCATGAACATTCCGATCACCAACAACAGCAGATTGATCAGCAACAGGATGATGATGGGGTTGTCGGACAGGCTGGTAATCGTTGTTGCGAGCTCTGTCGGGATTCTTGCGAGCGTGATCAACCTGCCAAAGGCGGTCGCCATGATCACCAATATCAGAATGGTCCCGCTGGTCTTTGCACTGCCCGCCAAAACCTCTGGCAGGTCCTTGAGGGTGATGTCGCCATAGACGAATATGCCGATGAAAGCGGCATAGACTACGGCCACGGCACCGGCTTCGGTTGGGGTAAAGATGCCGCTATAGATACCCCCAAGAATAATCACGGGCACGAGAAGCGCCCAGATGGAAGACCGGAAACTCTGCCAGACGCCAGGGCCTGAGAACGTGGTTGTCGATTGCTGAACAACCTCGTCCTTTCGCAGCAGAACACGAGCGACCAACATGAACATGAGGGCAAAAAGGATGCCAGGAACAACACCTGCAAGAAACAGTTTGCCGATCGAAACCTCGGCAGTAACACCATAGATGATGAAGGGAATACTTGGCGGTATCATAACGCCGATCATTCCTGAGGATGCCGTCAATGCGCCGCTGAATTTGCGCGTATAGCCGACCTTTTCCATCTCTGGGATCATGTTCGACCCGATGGCGGCTACGGTCGCAGGAGACGAACCGGATATGGCGGCAAAGAACACGCAGGCGAGTACGTTCACGTAAGCAAGCCCACCCCGGATATGCCCGATCAGTGCATTGGCGAACCCAACCAGTCTACGAGACATTCCGCCGTGCTGCATCAGGTCGCCTGCCAAAATGAACAGAGGGACGGCAATTAGAGGAAACGAGTCCGCGCCTGTTACCACCGACCGTGCCAGAAGAACCATGGGTGGCGTGCCATCCACAAAGACCATCACAATCATGGTGGCTAGGCCTAAACAGATGCCAATTGGCACGCTGAAGAGCAACAGGGCAAAGAGCGTCAAGAAAAGCGTTGTTGCAAGCATGCCGGACTCCTCACGCTTTGGTTCCTGCGATCAGGCGCAGGCTTCGGATCAGATGTTGAGTGACGCGGATCGCGGACAGGCCTGCGCCAATCGGCGCCGAAGCATAAAGGATCGGTATCGGTAGTCCCAAAACGACCGACGTCTGGCTGGCCACAAAAGGCTGTCGGATAAGCTTGATGCATTCAATTGTCAGAATGATCAGAAATCCAAGGACAAGAAGCGCGGTCACAACATCCGCGTAAAGCCTTGCGCGCTCGCTTAGGACATCACGCAGGACCGTGATACGCACATGATCGCCTGTGTGAAACGCATAGCTGACGCCTAGCCAGACAAACCATACAAACAGCCAAAGCGTTAGCTCTTCGCCCCATGAAAGAGAGGCATTCAGAATGTAGCGCATGAACACATTTCCAAAGATCAACAAGACAATCGCGGCCAAAAGTGCACTGGCTAAGACCTTTTCGGCATTCATATCGATCCATTTGATAACCGACACCGTTCACCTCCCCTTGAACGAAAGGGGCACCCGAACTTTCATGGCGCGGGTGCCCGTATTGGCTGAGTAGTCCGAGGGTCAGCTTCCGCTCGCTGCGGAAACCGCTGCTACCCAGTCGTCATAGGCTTCAGCGCCAACCTCGTCGCGATACTGCAGGCGGACGCTTTCAGTTTTGTTGGCAAAGGCCTGTCGCTGCTCTGCAGTCAGTTCCAGAACCTCGACACCAGCAGCACGAATCTGTTCCAGTTGTTCCGCGTCTTCGCTCGCGACCAGTTCAGCCTGATATTCACGTGCGGCGGCCATCGAGTCCCGGACCAGTTGCTGATGCTCTGCGGACAGCGAGTCAAAGAACGGTTTGGAGATGACGGGCATATAGACCGCAAAGACATGGCCCGTGGTCGAAAGGTATTTCTGAACCTCGTAGAAACGCTGTGAGGTAATGATCGCTAGTGGGTTTTCCTGGCCGTCGATCACGCCTTGCTGGAGAGCAGAATAGACCTCACCAAAGTTCATTGGCGTCGGGTTGGCCCCGAGCGTTTCGAATGTCGCCACATGCGCCGGAACCTTCATGGTACGTAGCTTGACACCCTCGAGATCTGCGGGGGTTGCAACCGGGCGGACATTGTTGGTCACATTGCGTACACCCAATTCAAGCCAGCCAAGACCTACCAATCCCTGGTTTTCGACCCGTGCAAGCATGCCATCACCAGCATCACCATCAAGAACATCAAAGGCGATGTCCTTGGAGGAATACATGTAGGGCAGTTCAATTACTGCAAAAGCCGGATCCCAGCCCGCGAAGAAAGAGGAAGGAGGAATGGCCATTTCCAGAACGCCGGTTTGAACACCTTCGATCATTTCGCGATCAGGGCCCATCTGCGACGAAGGGAATATCTGTACGTCGATCTCACCATTCGAGCCAGCTTCGACCAGTTCTTCAAATTTCAGTAGCGCGCGATGCATATGAAACGCTTCTGCTGCGCCATGCCCAACCTTAATGACTGTTTCAGCGGATGCTGCAAAAGCAAGCCCGGCTGACATGACGACGCCAAGCGCCAATGTTGATTTCTTGAACAAGGTATCCTCCCACGGATTTAGTTTTTTCGATCTATTATCTGAGATATCAGATATAATATAGAAATCAAGCTTACATGTGCTATTGTGTTAGAGAGACGAAATAGGACGAAGTGAAAATGACTGAGATTTTGCCGATTAAGCGCCCGGATTCGTTGAGTAAAACTGCTGAAGAGCATATCCGAAAAGGCATAATCAATGGCACGTTTCAATTGGGTGAATCGTTGCCGGAAGTGAAGTTGTCAAATGCCATGGGCATCAGCAAAACTCCGATTCGCGAAGCTCTATCAGCTTTGAATCTTCAGGGCCTCGTTCAGATCTTTCCTCATCGAGGAGCCTTTGTATTCTCTCTTTCTCAAGAGGACGTGGTGCAGCTTTGCCAGTATCGGCTAATCCTGGAATCTGCAGCTTTGGAGCAGGCGCTTGAAAAGAACCCTTCGGTTCTGATCAATGAGCTGTCTACAATTGTTTCGAAGATGTCGGAAGCGCAGGAAGCGGATGAATTCGAACAGTACTTGGAACTTGACGCCGAATTTCACGACGCGTTTTTCAGGTCCTGCGGAAACAGTTACCTGCGGGATGGATATCAAAAAGTCAGTGATATCGTCCAAACTATGCGGACACACCTGTCCAAACGTTCCAATCGAACGAATAAATCTTTCAAGGAACATCAAGCGATCACATCGCTATTGGACGAGGGTAAAGTAAAAGCAGCAACGAACACCCTCAAACGTCAAATCACTCGCGGTGAGCGTTCTTACTCCGATTTGGTTGGTCTAAGGCAAGCATAGGTGCCCACCATTTGGTCACGATGTTCACCAAAAGCGCATCTGGCAGCAAATCTAATGCCGCGTGCGTGGGCAACATAAGTTCAAAGTGGCAGAGTTGGGCTATTCTTAGACAAGGGCCGTGGCCACGATTAGAGGGCGGTTTTTGTGTTGGGTCAGAAATGCTTGACGATTGGGTCAGAAATGAATGACGTGATTGGCCGATTTATTGAGGTTTTGTCTGTCGATTGAGTCAAATATCAGTGACGTTCCACATTTCCTTGTCAGGCGACACATAGTTCTGCCACCAGCGACAGAACCTTGCCATTTTCGCCTCACGTCCTTCATCCAGCACCTAGACCGATTTCAATGATCCTGACTTCCCTATTGGGAAATCAGGGCTGATTTGCAGATCAGACGCCGAAGGCACCTGTTCCTGCTGATCTGCCACGTGGCGAACGCGGATGGGGGCGAGGCAATGCTATTCGACAGTAGTGGTGCGGCCCGCAGGCTCAGCCGAGGACACGGTGTTGTCTAATAGGGTTGCGGTTCTTCAACCAGCACCAGATGTAGTGGTTCGTATTGAACGTCATCGTTAGCATTGGCAGCCTTGCCGACGCGCATCCAAGAGTCGCGAAAGCTCATCAACCTGAAAATCATCGAAATTAGGTTTTGGTATCCGAGCCCATTGTTGTTTTCTGGAAGTCGCAGCAGCGGCACCATATCTTCGCTTTCCGTAGGGGCCACATCAACGACAAATGTTACAGCCGAAGAGTGATTTAACCCGTCGATTGCCTTTAATCTCGTAGAAACCTTTGGTTTCGGGTCTGTTACGCCTGGGTAACTCATTTCTTCAACTTCACTAAATGCAGCTGCGAAGCTTTCGGTTAGCTTTTGATCAAACGCGTCTTGCGCCGCTTCAATGGCTTGAAGCGCGCCTAAATCATTTGCATCAGGTCCTTTCGCCGGATCGAGGTGTTTTGAATAGTAGCTGCGGAGTTGATCCGAAAGCTTGCTACCAGGAGATCCTGCGGGAGCGTCGTCGTCTTCCTCGCCTGCCGCTTCTTCACCGAATCCACGCTGCGCAGGGATATCGTGAATTCGTACTAGCCCTTTCAATGGCTCACCTTCGTAAGGAAGACAGTTTGACGGCAATTCCTGCAAGGCCGCTTGTCCACGTACAGGGTCGGCAGCTTTTGCAGGGTCAAGCGGATAGAGCTGTCGGCTATGAAATACGCGAACCAGCCATTCATACAATCACTTTCAAAGCCTGCTTTGTCCCGCGAGGCTGCCTTATGTACTCGTTCCACTGAAGGGCCACCTCTCAACCAGTGATCGCTTCACATAAAACCGTTTCAAGGATGTTCGCGGTTTGTTGTGGTGGTGCAAAGCAACCCTTGGTTGCGGAAGCTTAGCGTTCTCATCCCTGTTTAAACGGCTGCCTGATGTAGCGGGTTCGGATGTCGAATCATAAACTTACGGAATTCGTCTGGTAAGCACAGTAATTAAACTTGCCTTTCAGGTCCCGTGCCGTTGATTCAGGTGATGGAGATAGGCGGCAACAACAGCGAGCTACATAGCCTCCAGCGTATGTGAAAGACCGTTTCGGATGTGATCTTCTAACAGCTTCTTAGCGGTGCCCGCGTCTCTGGCCAATGCGGCATCGAACATGCCCTTATGCTCCTTGACTGCCTCTTCGCCGCGATAGGTCAGCACGAGCATCTGATACCGCAAGTATTTGTCGTAGATGATGGAGTGCAGAGACAGAAGGTTTTTGGAGTTGCAGGCCGCGATCATCGCTTGGTGAAACTCCCAATCATATCGTTTCCAGGTTTCTTTCTCGGACTCGTCGCCCTTGAGAAGCTGCTGTTCCATCAGGTGCAGTTTGTGGTGCGCGGCAACGAGGTTGCCTTCCCAGTCCGTGTCGCCATTCGCAATGGACAACTCCAACGCGTGGCATTCCAGCAGGACACGCAACTCTGATATCTCGGTCAGGTCTTCGCGAGAGACCGGCGTAACCAGGAAGCCTCTTTGTTCGGGAGCTTCGACAAAACCGTCGCTGGCAAGCCTGTTCAGGGTTTCACGAAGTGTTGAAAGGCTTGCTGAGTAGCGCTCTTTCAATGCGTCCAGCTTCAGTTTGGAGCCGGGTTGCAACTCTCCGAAGATGATATCCCGCTTGATGCGCTGATAGGTGCTTGCACCTATCGTAGACGGCTGTTTCGCCATGCGTTTCACCCGATATTATCAGTTTCCTCGTTCAATTAGCATTTTTCAGAGACATCAGCAATCCAAACTGATGTATGGTAAAAATAAAAATATCATATATTATTGCGGAATCGCGAAAACCCCAATACGGTCGTGGCCAAGTTGGGCAAAAGCTGCCCGACCGCAATCATCGGTTTCGGGATTTTCCAGACCCTCCGGAAGGAAGCAAAGTGTCTAAGAACTTTCGCATTGCCATTGTTGGCATTGGTCTTGTTGGACGCCGCCACGCAGACGCTATCCGAGCGTTACGCCATGTTGATCTCGTCGCGGTGGTCGACCCCAGCGATGAAGGTCGTGCGTACGCCGTTGAGCACGGGGTCGCATGTTACGAGACACTCGAGGAAATGTTTGCGAATCAGACGCCGGACGGAGCTGTTCTTGCGACCCCAACCACGCTTCATGTTGAACAAGGCCTCACGTGTGTGCGACATGGTTGTCCCGTTCTTGTCGAAAAACCGATCGCCGTAGAAGCCACCGCTGCACTTGAGCTTGTTCAAGCAGCGGAGAAGGCCAATGTGCCACTGATGGTCGGACATCATCGTCGGTACAATCCTCTGATCCGGTCGGCTAAGGAAGCCATTGTCGATGGGAAGATTGGAGATGTGCGCGCTGTCCATGCGAACTGCTGGTTCTATAAGCCAGACGAGTATTTTGATGCTGCGCCTTGGAGAAAGAAACCCGGTGCAGGGCCCATCTCAGTCAATCTGGTCCACGACGTCGATCTTCTGCGGTATTTGGCCGGAGAAGTCGTGACCGTACAGGCTCAGTCGGCTGCATCGCAGCGGGGCTACGACAACGAAGATGTTGCCGGTGCTCTGTTGACGTTCGAAAGCGGGGCGATAGGGACCATAAGTGTGTCCGACAGCATCGTTGCTCCATGGAGCTGGGAGATGACGTCTCAGGAATATCCAATCTATCCGTCGACCGCTGAGAGTAGCTACATGATAGGTGGCTCTCATGGTTCGTTGTCCGTTCCTGATCTTCGATTGTGGAGTTACCAGGGTGAGCAAAGGGACTGGTGGACGCCAATCTCATCAACCGCGCTGAAGAAGGGTGCGTCTGACCCCCTGGTCAATCAGCTTAGGCACTTTGTTGAAGTAGCTCGGCACGAAGCAGAACCGATTGTGTCTGGATGGGAAGGTTTCAGAACACTTCAAGTTATTGAAGCTATTCAGAATTCCTGCAGAACAGGTGAAACAGTCAGGATAAGCAACCTTCAGGAAACGCAGCAACAGAGAATACAGGTAATGAATAATATCTGATATTTTGCAAAAAATCTTGCAAAAAGTCCAAAATAGGTCAAAACTCAGAATCGGAAAAATGCATCATGATGTCTCAGGGAGGAGCAAAGTGATTACCAAACTTACCCGCCGGGCTGCTGTGTCAGCCCTGGTCGCAACCGGTGTTCTGTTTAGCGCAACAAGTGGTGTGCTGGCGGAAGACAAAGTGCAACTTCGCCTCGCAACATCAGGATCGGAGACCGATCAGCGCTCGGTCGCTATGGCCGAGGTTTTCGCGCCCATGGTCGCTGATTTCGCAAGCTACGAGCCCAGCTATAATGGAACCATCTTCGCCCAAGGCACCGAGTTGGACGCCATCAGCCGGGGTAACCTGGAAATGTCGATCACCTCGGCGCAGGAACTGGCCCAGTTCTTCCCCGAGTTTTCGATCTTTACCGCAGGCTATGTCCACCAGGACGCTGCGCATCAGGTGGCTGTCTTCAACGATCCCTTGATGGATGCCTTTAAGCAGAAGGCTGAAGAAGAACTAGGCGTCAAACTGCTGTCGGTCATGTATCTGGGCCGTCGTCAGGTGAACCTGCGCCAACCCAAGGATGAGCTGACAGTCACGACGCCAGCAGACTTGGAAGGCGTGAATCTGCGGATGCCGGGCACCGACGCATGGCAGTTCCTTGGCAAAGCGCTGGGTGCCGCGCCGACACCGATGGCCTTCTCCGAAGTCTATACCGCGCTGTCGACCGGTGCCGTTGACGGGCAGGATAATCCGTTGCCGACCGTCGTCGACGCCAAGTTCTATGAAGTGACCAATCAGATCGTCCTGACATCGCATCTGGTCGACTTGAACTATATCGCCATCGGCAAAGAGGTTTGGGACGGGCTTACACCGGAACAGCAAGCCAAGGTTCAGGAAGCTGCGGACGCAGCAGCTGAATCAGGCCGCCAGAAACAGCTTCAGAAAGAAGAGGATCTTGTCAGCTTCCTGAAAGAGCAGGGCATGGAGATTTACGAACCCGATCTCGCTGCGTTCCGCGATCAGGTACAGTCTATGTACCTGGAAAGTGAATTCGCCGGATCATGGCCGGACGGTGTGCTTGAGCAGATCAACGCTCTGGGCAACTAAAGTCGTCTGAAGAAGGGAGGGAGAACCATAATGAAAGCCTTTATGAAGGGGTTCTCCCGACTGACCGAAGCGATTGCCGGCGGGATGCTGGCGGCAATCTTCCTGATCTTCCTATTGCAAATACTCTTGCGCTACTTCTTTACCCCCGCCGGATGGACGCTTGAACTCATCGGCATTCTGTGGGTCTGGGTGATCTTCTTCAGTTGCGCTTTCATAGTGCGAGAACGGGATCACGTGAAGTTCGACATTATCTACCTTTCCGTACCGATGCGCGTGCGGCAGGTCTTTGCGATGCTGGCGGCCGCAGCGATCGTGGTCGGTATGCTCTACAGCTTCCTTCCGACGTGGGACTACATCGATTGGATGAAAATCCGCAAGACATCGACTGTCCGCAATCCGTTTTCTGGCGAGAAGATACCATTGCGCACAGTATTCTCGATTTACGCGGTATTCATGCTGGTCGTCGCAGCGCGGTACGCGTGGCTATTCTTCGACGTCATGCGCAATGGCCCACCAAAGACAGAGTTGGAACTGGTCGTTGGGTACAACGTCGTTGACGACCATCCGCGTGTCGACGTCGAAGAGGGCGAGGAAGTTAAGAAATGAGTTTTGAACTTCTTTCCTGCCTGCTCGCTCTCTTTCTTCTGGCAGGCATCGGGACACCTATCGGCTATTCCATCCTTTTGGCCTCATTGGTGTATCTGGGCACGGCCGTATTGGACGTCGCCCTCGCGGGCGAGAAAATCCTGCAAGGCTTCTACAAAAGCACGATCCTGCTTGCCGTGCCTTTGTTCATCGTCGCCGCGAATATCATGAATGCTGGGTCGATCACGGACCGTCTGCTGAACTTCTGCGTAGCCGCTGTCGGTCGTTTCAAGGGCGGCCTCGGGCACGTCAATGTGGTAGCGTCTCTGATCTTTTCCGGTATGTCCGGCTCGGCTGTCGCGGATGCCGCGGGGATCGGCAAGATAATCATTGAAATGATGACCAAAGATGGCCGCTACAGCCGAGGCTACGCAGCTGCAATCACGGCGGCGTCGGCAACGATCGGCCCTATTATTCCACCCTCGATCCCGATGGTTTTGTACGCGCTCGTTTCCAAGGCCTCTATTGGGTCGCTGTTCCTGGCCGGTATTCTGCCGGGTCTGATCATGGGCGTCGTTCTGATGGCGATGAACTACTATCTGGCAGGAAAGCGGAACTTTGCTTTGGAAGAACCTGTTCCGCTGCGCGAGTTGCCCGCAAAAACCGCCAACGCGTTTCCGGCGCTGCTGATGCCTGCAATCCTGCTGTACGGAATCTACGGCGGCGTCACCACTCCGACCGAGGCTGCAGCAGTGGCTGCTTTCTATGCGCTGCTTCTCGCCGCCCTGTTCTATCGTGCCTTGACTTTCCGTGGCCTGTATCAAGTGTTCGTCGACAGCGCGCGCTCTTCCGCCGCCGTCGGGGTGGTCATTGGGGGCGCGTTCATTCTGAACTTCATCGTCATTCAGGAACAGATTCCACAGTCGATCTCGGTACTGCTGGAGGGTTCAGATGTTAGTCCGATTGTTTTCCTGATCCTGGTTAACCTGCTGATCCTCGCGCTGGGTTGCGTGTTGGACGCGACAACGATCATTCTTGTGATCGTGCCCCTGTTCATTCCAACCTGCGAAGCGCTTGGAATTGATCTGGTGCATTTCGGAGTGCTGGTCGTCGTGAACTCGATGATCGGCCTGATCACGCCTCCCTATGGCATTCTACTCTTTGTAATCAACGCCGTGACGGACATTCCGCTGCGTGAAATCATCTCGGAAATCTGGGCCTTCCTGGCGGTTCTCATCTTCGCCTTGGTGATCATGATGCTGATGCCGGATCTGGTCCTGTGGTTGCCGCGTATGTTTGGATATCAGGGATAATGTGCCTTTCGGTTTCGACAACGTCGATCCCCGGTGATCTGGCTGAAAAGCTGAGTACTATCGCTGACGCGGGATTCGGGGGTGTCGAATTACACGAACCGGACTTGACCGCTTTTGACGGGCCGCCATCGCAAATTCGGAACATTGCATCAGATCTCGGCCTGAAGATTTGCCTGCTGCAACCTTTCCATAACCTTGAAGGTCAGTCTGGCGGCGGACGGGAGCGCGCCTTTGATCGACTGAAGCGCAAACTCGACCTGATGAGCGAGTTGGGTACGGATCTGCTGCTAATTGGGTCCGCATTCGAGGTCGATGCCGCTGCGACCGAAGAACAGGTAATCGCAGATCTTGGCGAGGCGGCCGAAATAGCAAAGGCAATGGGGTTGCGTCTGGCCTATATGGGCTTGCCATGGTCGGATCTTATTCACTCGGATGAACAGGCGTTAGGCGTCGTTGAAGCTATCGACAGCCCTTATTTGGGGTTGGCCTTGAATTCCTTCTTCTCGCTTGCCGACGGGTCCAAACCAGCCCGCCTTCGGGACATTCCCGGAGATCGGCTGTTCCATGTGCAGCTATCCGATGCACCCCGACTTGAGATGGATATTCGCAGGCTCAAACGGCACTTTGGGCTTCTGCCGGGGCTTGGGTCGCTGAACCTTGCGGGCTTTGTGCGGGTGTTGTCCCGCGCTGGGTACAAGGGGCCTTGGTCTATTGCGCGTGTCAATGAAGCAGCTCCTCAACCCGGTGGCCTGACACTGGCCCGAGACAGCTACAGGTCGCTGGTGAACCTCCTGGATGAGGTATCTCGGACCGAACCGGGAACCGATTTCGGTATCCCGGACCTGCCGGAACGCGTCTATGTATCAGGCTTTGAGTTCGTCGAATTTACAGCTGATGAATTAAGCGGCGCGCAGCTTGCAGAGATGCTGTCAGCAATGTGCTTTCGAATGGAGCGAAAACACGTCACCAAGTCCGTCGAGCTGTGGCGGCAGGGTGCCATAAACATCGTTGTGAATACCGAAAAGGAAGGTTTTGCCCATTCGGCGTTCCTGGGTCACGGCCCCTCCGTTTGTGACATGGGGTTGCGTGTCAAAGATGCGGATCAGACGGTTCAGCGGGCGACCGCGTTGGGCGCGCCGAATTTCTCACAGCCGGTGGGAACAGGGGAACTGGATATCCCGGCCATTCGGGGTGTTGGTGGCAACGTCGTTCATTTCATCGATGAGAAATCCGATCTCCATCGGGTTTGGGACATCGAGTTTGAGCCAGTCGCCAAGACCAAAGCGACCCAGCCCGCCGGTCTGCGCCGCATCGACCATCTGGCACAGACGATGCGTCACGATGAGATGCAGAGCTGGCTGCTCTACTACATTTCGACTTTTGAGATGGCAAAGTCTCCTATTGTGAACGTCGCCGATCCGTCCGGCGTCGTGCAAAGCCAGGCTATCGAAAGTCCAGAAGGCGAAGTGCGCCTGAACCTGAACGGGGCCGTTGGGCGCCGAACTCTGGCGGCGTCATTCCTTGAAGATGGCTTTGGCGCCGGTGTTCAGCACATTGCCTTCCAATCGGACGATATTTTTGAAACTTCAGCCCAGTTGCTCAAGTCCGGCTTTCCCAGCCTGTCCATCCCGGAGAACTACTACGCTGATCTGCAAGCGACATTCGGATTGGATGACGATTTGGTCGCCCAATTGCGCAGGGGGAACATTCTCTACGATCGGGCGGCGGGTGCTGAGTATTTTCAGATTTACAGCCGCCCCATCTTTAACGGCTTCTTCTTCGAAATTGTTGAACGCCGTATGGGCTATGCCGGTTATGGCGCGCGCAATGCACCCATTCGCCTTGCTGCGCAAAGCAAAACCCAGCCGGTGAAAGAGGTGCAGACGCAATGACCGCGCAGATGAAAGACGATGAGCGCGCCGTTCGCCAATGGTGGCGTACCTCCATCATCGACATGAAACCCGGACAGATCTCTTTTCGTGGAAACGCCATAGAGGACCTGATCGGAAACGTATCTTTCCCGCAGATGATCTGGCTTATGGTGCGGGGCGATCTACCCAGCGACGCGCAAGCGCGCCTGTTCGAAGCCGCCTTGGTCGCAGGCGTGGATCACGGCCCACAGGCTCCCTCAATCGCGGCTGCGCGTATGGCCGCCACCTGCGGGGTAGGTCTCAATAATGCGATGGCGACTGCGGTGAACATGCTGGGCGACGTGCACGGCGGGGCAGGAGAGCAGTGTGCAGAGCTGTACTATGACATCGCAGCTCGCATGGATTGCGGAGCATCGTTGAATGACGCAGTGAAGGACGGTCTGGACAGCTGGCGCGAGACCTATGGCAAGATCGTATCGGGCTTTGGTCACAGGTTTCACAAGCCTGTCGACCCACGCGCACCACGATTGATGCAACTTGTTCGTGATGCGGCGGCAGTAGGCACAGTATCTGGCCGGTTTGCCGATATCGGAGAAGAGGTTCAAGCCGAACTCGGTCGTCAACGCGGCGGTCGGCCAATTGCCATGAATATCGACGGCGCGACAGCTGTGATCTTCTGCGAACTTGGCTTTCCTGCGCCCTTGTCGCGGGGGCTGTTCTGCCTGTCCCGCTCGGTCGGAATACTTGCCCACGCATGGGAGCAGACGAGCCAGGGCGGTCGGAACAAAGGGCCTATGCCCCCAAATTACTTACCCCTCTACGAAGACAGGAATGATGACAGGTGAGACATCGAAATCCTTCCGGGTCGGCCTTATCGGCTGTGGTCGTATCAGCGATATTTATCTAAAAACACTATCCAAATTCTCAAACGTTGAGGTCGTGGCTTGCGCAAGCCTTGACCCTTCTGAAAGCCGCGCCAAAGCGGATCAATACGGTGTCGCCAAGGCCTGTGCGCCAGATGAGGTGTTTGACGATCCGACGATTGACTGTGTTCTGAATCTGACAATCCCGGCGGCGCATGCGGAAATCAGTTTGCGCGCGTTGGAGGCGGGGAAACACGTCTATTCCGAAAAGCCACTGGTCATGAACCGAACGGATGGTAAGGCGATCCTGCACATGGCCTCTGAAAAGGGGTTACTGGTCGGTTGCGCACCCGACACATTTCTGGGCGGTCGCTGGCAGACCGTTCGGCGCTTGATCGACGAGGGTGCCATTGGCAAACCGACAGGGGCTTTTGCCCATGTCGGGACCCACGGGACGGAGCGCCACCATCCCAACCCGGATTTCTACTATAAGGCGGGTGGTGGGCCATTGCTGGACCTTGGGCCGTACTACCTGACCGCCATGATCTGCTGCCTTGGTCCCGTTGACCGGGTTGCCGGAATGGCTCGGCGCACGTTCGACAATAGGATGATCGAAAACGGCCCTCGCAACGGCGAATGGATAGATGTCGAGGTCGACACGCACTCCCTAAGCCTGCTGCAGTTCTCTTCCGGAGCTATAGGGTCGATGACCATGAGCTTCGACGTCTGGGACAGCGAAACTCCACGGTTCGAGATCTACGGTGAAAACGGCACCATCAGCATCCCAGACCCAGACCCGGTTCATGGTGCCAATATCTTTCAAGGGGATGTCTGGCTGAAAACGCGGGAGACCTCGCGCTGGTCTCATCAGCCTCGTCCAACCGGTCGCGAAGACTGGCAGGTGGTCGAAAACAAACATGGGTTCAATGAAGACAGCCGCGGGCTCGGCCTTTTGGATCTGGCCCTGGCGGCGCAAGAAGGACGCCAACCCCGTGCAAGTGGAGCGCTCGCCTACCATGTATTCGAGGTCATGGACGCGATTGAACGGGCGCCGAAATTTGGTGCCTATCAGACGATAGAAAGCCGTTGCGAGGCTCCGGAACCTTTGCCGGTCGATTTCCTGAACGATGAGAGGAAGGAGTTGGTCCATGCCGATTGAGACACTCGACTTTGCTCAGCCATTCTTTCGCGTCCAGCACATAACTGACGAGCGCAGAATTTCCATAGAGGGTCGCGCCATCGTCCTTAACCTTGGGGGGCGAAATCTCTCTGTCGAGGATCAGACCATTGCACCGCTTTCGTCTGTGATCGTGCAAGACAGCACGCTTAGCGGCGTGGAACGTGCAGTCATTGTCCACGATTTCGACGCCCATGCGGATGACAACGAGTTGTTCGCATGGGTGAAAGATACATGGCCATCTGCTTTTGATGTTCGCCAAGAGGAGCGTTTGCGCGGTGTCAGCCACTACATGTCGCCAAAGGTTCTCGTGGGTAACGTTGGACTGACCATGTACCATTCCGGTTCGGTCCCATTGAATGTCGGATTGCACAAGGATCATCCGTTCTGCCCGGTACCGGGGTTTCGCGAAGTGCATACACAAATCGTAGGCTTTGGCAAAATGCAGCAATGCCGTGAGCGGGATGTTGAAACCCTTTACCTCGAAGAATTCATGGCCCCCGGCACGACGCACAAACCGATGTATGACGCTGAAGGCAACTATCCCTGGCATCAATACGAGACGATTACCCCCAGCATCTTCATGGCGGTGGAAATACTGCCAGAAGGCGTACGGGCCCCGGAAATAGAGGTTCAGAATGGCTGAGAGACTTTTACCCAAAGACCTGAACTTTGACGGACCTTTCCCCCGGTTGTCTCGCCGTTTGCGGCTGGGCGTTGTTGGCGGCGGACGGATCTCTGTCACGCAGGCAACGGCCGCGCGGATGACCGACCGGTGGGAGGTCACCGCAGGCGCGCTCAGTTCTGACGCCGCGCGAAGCAAGGCGCGCGGGGCCGAGTGGTTCCTGCCGGCAGACAGGTGCTATGCGTCGTTCGACGAGATGGCGCAGGCCGAGGCGGCGCGCCCGGATGGCGTAGATGCCGTCATGATCACGACCCCGAACCACGTTCATTTCGAAGCTGCCAAAGCGTTTCTTGAGGCGGGCATTGACGTGCTGTGCGACAAGCCCCTGACCAACGAAGTTGCCGAAGCCGAGGGGCTTGAGGAGATCGCCGCGCGCACGGGAAACATCCTTGCTGTCGGATATACGATGTCATGTTTTCCAGTAATCCGTCAGGCCAAACAAATCGTGGCGGAAGGCGGCATCGGTAAAATCAACCAAATCCATGTTGAGTTCATGCAAGACTGGATGACGCCCGAAGATGTGGCTGATGCGCCTCATGTAAAGTGGCGGCTGGACCCCAAGATTTCTGGTCCGACCAGCTGTGTCGGCGATATCGGTACCCATGCAGCTCATCTCGCCAGTTTTGTCTCGGGCCTGCCCTTGACCGACCTACGGGCCGAGTTTCATGTCTGCGGTGCGCCAAAGCCTTTGGAAGACACGGTTTTCATGTTCACCCGCTATCAAAACGAGGTTCCAGGAACCCTGATGGCGACGCGCCTTGCCCCCGGAAATCGGGGTGGGTTGCGGTTGCGGGTATTCGGCAGCGAAGGAGGCCTCGAGTGGGACCTGGAGAATTCGGAACAGCTGAAGTTCAATCGGTTCGGTGAGCCGGATCGTATCATCAGCCGAGGTCACGGGCATGGCATCGGCCCCGGCGCAGAACGTCTAATCCGGACCGCGCGCGGCTTCCCAGAAGGGATTATCGAAGCCTGGGCCAACCTCTATACGGAATTTGCTATGGCCGTCGCCGCGCGTCGGGATCGCGTTACCGTTCCGGCCGATTGGCTCTCTTATCCCAGTGTCGATCAAGGCGCAGACGGTGTTCGATTCATTGATGCCTCTGTGCGCTCTCACCAGTCCGGAGGCGACTGGGTCACTATCTAAAGCTTTGCCAATACGAAGGTTAAGCACGCCCGGGCTAGGGCCCGGGCATTTTCATTTCCTGCTCGGTATTAAAAGTTGATATTTTAAAAAATATCAGATATTTTTTACTACGTGTGATGAATTTTAGATTCGCAGACACTTGGAGCTGTCGTTCATGGTGAAACCCGAAGAGGCTGGCGCAGGCCCCTCTCTCTATTCCTTGGCGCATCTGACGCTGATTGGCTGTACGCCGCCCGAGCTGGTCTATATCGCCGCGCGGGCCGGTTACGATGCCGTCAGTCCCCGGTTCATTCCGATGCATGTGCCCGGTGAATTCACCCAATCCCCGATCGACAAGGCGCAGGTGCAGGCCACCAAGACGGCTCTTTCGACAACCGGCCTAAAAGTCCTTGATGTTGAGATTGCGCGCATCACCGAAGACGTGGACCCGCGCGGCTTTGAGCGCTCGTTGGAAATCGGCGGGGAACTCGGCGCCAAACGCATGATCATGAGCGCGTGGACCAACACCCGCGATGATCGTGACTTTCTGATCGACGTCTATTCTGAGACCTGCGAACTGGCAGCACCCTACGGGTTAACGGTGGACCTGGAGTTCCCAAGTTTTTCCCGCCTGCGCACACTGGATGAGGCGCTGGATATTGTCCGCGCTTCCGATCAGCCCAACGGCGGTATCCTGGTCGACACGCTCTATCTGCACCTCAGCCGAGTGGATCTTGGAGAGCTGTTGCACGTCCCCTCGGACCTCTTTCACTTCCTGCATATCTCAGATTGCCTGCCCGGAATCGCTGATACGCGCGAAGGCATGATCCAGCTGGCCCGTGATGCAAGGCTGTACCCCGGCGAAGGCTGGATCGATTTCACCGGTATCATCGAACGGATGCCACCCGTCGACTATTCCATCGAACTGCCCAACCAAAGCCGCGTTGCCGAGTTGGGATATGAAGAACACGCGC
>NZ_JAEDOT010000003.1:0-344138 GCF_017872595.1 Ruegeria sp. HKCCSP346 | reverse complement strand
AGCGTAACCGCCGCTTCCGCCGCGTCCCAGCGCCTCAGCAGCGCCGGTGAAGGGGGTTCTAAGTATAACAAACAAATCCCGCAAGCGGAAAATACACAAAAACAGAAGAAATTCTTGAAAAGTTCATTTATCAAGCAATTACAGATACTTAAACCGGATCAATCAAGCGCACTGCCGCCGATAACTATGTAAAGGCAGGTCAGAATTCCCGGTTCAGCGCGTTATGCACATGATTACCCACAGCCTCACGTCCGAGTCAGGCGGAATCGGCCCTGTTGGACCGGAAAGACAGGTTGGGAATCGGCAGGCGCAGGACAAGCAGGGCGATAATGGCAGCCAGGTAAGCAAGCGGCTCGATCTGAAATCCTTTTGCCAGCAAGAGGTAATGCATCGCCCCCAACAATGCGGCCGCGTAAACGAGGTGGTGCAGCTTGCGCCAGCGCGGTCCCAGTCGGCGCACAGACCAGTTGTTGGAGGTCAACGCCAGCGGAAGCAGAAGAAGAAACCCCGCCATGCCGACTGTTATGTACGGGCGTTTGAGGATATCCGCCCAGATCTGGCTGGGAAGCTGCACATCCAGAACCAGCCACACAAGAAGATGCAACGCGACGTATACAAACGTGAGCACCCCGATCGCGCGCCGAAACTTCATCAGGTTGAGGCCGACATGCCGGCGCAGGGGTGTGACCGCCAGACCGGCAATCAGCAACTGAAGGGCCAGTTCCCCATATCTGTGCTCCAACGCCTCAATCGGTTCGACCCCCAAACCACCGGTCAAGCCAAGATAAAACAGCCAGGGGGCGGGCAACGCCCCCAGCAGATAAACGGCCCATACCGGAATACGGCGGAGTGTCTGGTTCATCGCCGACATGGTTTTAATAATTCTTGGCCAGATCCATGCCTTCATAAAGGCTGGCGACCTCTTGTTCATAGCCGTTGAACATCAGGGTCGGCTTACGTGACGCGAAAAGCCCGCCCCCGATCTCGCGCTCTGAAGCCTGAGACCAGCGTGGATGGTCCACGTTGGGGTTCACATTGCTGTAGAACCCGTATTCGCGTGGATTGGACATGTTCCAGCTGGTGGGCGGTTCATCCTTTGTGAGCGTGATCCGAACAATCGACTTGATCGATTTGAAGCCGTATTTCCAAGGAACGACCAGACGCAAGGGCGCACCGTTCTGGTTGGGAATTGGGCGGTCGTAAATTCCGGTTGCCATGATTGTCAGGGGGTGCATCGCCTCATCCAGGCGCAATCCCTCTCGGTACGGCCAATCGAGAACGGGAAACCGCGTTCCCGGCATTTCATCCGGGCGATAGGCCGTCTCAAAAGCCACATATTTCGCGCCGTCTTGCACGCCCGCCATATTGAGAAGGTCGGCCAGCTCAAATCCGTTCCATGGAATTACCATCGACCAGGCTTCCACACAGCGAAAGCGGTAGATCCGCTCCTCTATCGTCATCTCGGACAGGATGGCCTGAAAATCATAGTCGCCGGGGTGGTCGACCAGACCATCAATCGTGACGCTCCAGGGTTCGGTCACCAGCGTATGAGCATATTTCGCCGGGTCATCTTTCCCGGTCCCGAACTCATAGTAGTTGTTGTAGGTGGTGATCTCTTCCCACGTGTTCGGCTCCAACCCATCTTGTGCTGCCGCCGGTTTGGCCATCGCAGTCAGGCTGACACCAGCTAGCCCGGCCATAACCTGCCGCCGGTTGAGGAACGCCGCCCGGGGGGTGACGTCTGCATGTGTCAAAGTATTGGTCCAGCGATGCGCCATATGGGTCTCCGTCATCTTCAGTGGTCGCTATTGACGTAGTGTGCTGATAGCACAGAGCCATGGAAACAGGCGTAACGATTGAGCGAAGTGATTGTAACGTTCCATTGTAACAGGGCATTCGAGTAACGTTTTCAGCACCGAAAACCATAGACTCGAGAACTTTTGGAGCCCGGCGGAAAACTGCGGTTTTCGTGGATTACCGTCAGAACACGGGCACAAAACTTTACAACTGCGGGCGCAAGGCTGCACTCTGTCAGGTGGGCGCCACGCCAAGCCGAACGCGAGGCAAGGCTGCGAGTGCAGCCTTTTGGCCGCAATGGGAGGAAGAAAAATGTGTGATATCTGCGTAATGAATGCCGTCAAAGACAAGATGCTGTCTCGTCGCGGGTTCTTCAAAGCTGCCGCAGCTTCGGGTGTTGCAGCAGCCGCAACCGGAGCCGTCGCGCCGCAAGCACTGGCGGCCGGGCATGGCGGTGTCGAAGATATGACCCATACGCTGAGCCCGGATTTCCCGACATGGGGCGGCGAACCCGGCATTTCGGCCGAGCAGGCTTTCAACTTTGCTGATCACGGCTTCAATCTGTTCAACCTGTCAATCAACGAACATACGGGCACGCATATCGATGCGCCGCTTCACTTTTCGGCGGATGGGACGTCGGTTGATGAAATCCCCGTCACGGATCTGGTCGCCCCCTTATGCGTCGTGGACATCGCCGCCCGAGCGGCCGAGGACGCTGACACGCGCGTCACCCCGGACGATCTGAAAGCCTGGATTGCGGCCAATGGTGATATTCCTGATGGTGCCTGCGTGGCGATGCATTCCGGATGGGCAGGCAAAACCGCCACGGATGAGTTCCGCAATTTCGACGGCGAAGCGCAGCATTACCCGGGCTTCCACGTTGAAGCCGCGGAGATGCTGATGGAGGAGACCGGAGCACGATCAATTGCCGTTGATACCCTGTCCTTGGATCACGGCATGTCCGCAGATTTCGCGACACATTACGCGTGGTTGCCGTCAGGCCGGTTCGGGATCGAATGTCTGGCTGGGCTGGATCGCGTGCCTGCGTCGGGTGCAACGCTGGTGATCGGCGCACCCAAGCACCAAGGCGGCACCGGCGGGCCGGCGCGGATCTTTGCATTGATCTGACAAATGCCCGGGCGGCCGACCAGCGCCCGCCCGGCCATCTTTCCGGTAGGGCCAAACTTCTGCCACAGTTGCAGACCAAGACGTCGTGCGTTCTTGATCTGTTCGGGACACCAGCCTTCATGTTGCTTAGACCCCTTGTTGTTTTTTTGTCTTTGCTGTGCGGATCGGCATTGGCTGATGTGCAATCGTGCAAAAAGCTGTTTGAGCGCGCGCCGCAGGTCCTGAGCGATCTGAATCAGATCGGGTCTGAAGTTTATGAAGACAGCCATCCGGGCCTCGGCTATTCCGCCACTTTTGCAGACCCATCTTCCAAGATCACGGTTTTCTTCTATGACCATCAACAAAGGGACGTCTCATCTGAAATGGCCCTTGAAAGCTTTAAACAAGCTGCACGCGATATCGCTGCAATAGCTGCGCGGCGCGGTGCCGAGCTTGGTGAAATCAACGCCTATCAGTTGCGTGATCCGTCGCAGGTGTTGCCGTATCGGGCCGAGGCCAAAGCATCAGATGGCCTGTCCGAACTTCTGGCAGTCGGCGTCGTGGACAATTGTATTGTGAAGCTGAGGTTCACGGCCCAGTTTCCAATGGAGAAAGCGCAGGTCTGGATGAAGGTCCTCAGTGATTATCTGAACAAAGGCTATGGAAAGCCGACATGAAAAAGGCCCGCCAAAAAAGCGGGCCTTTCAGTTCACGGTGTCAGATCAATGCACCACGGCATCGTCCGGGCGCGGTCGCTCGGAAGTTCCCAAACGATCACCGATGATCAAACCATCTTGCCCGGCGGTGACCGGAACGATGTCACCATCCTTGATTTCCCCGGCCAGCAGAGCTTCGGCCAACGGGTTCTGCAACGCGCGCTGGATGACGCGTTTCAGCGGGCGGGCACCGAAGACCGGGTCATAGCCTTCATTGGCCAGCCATACCTTGGCGCTGTCATCCAGGGCCAGCTCGATCTTGCGGGCGGCCAGACGTTTTTGCAGACGTGCCATCTGAATATCGACGATGCCATCCATATCGGCACGCTTGAGGCGGTCAAAGATGATCGTTTCGTCCAAACGGTTCAGGAACTCGGGCCGGAAATGTGCCCGGACTGCATCCATCACGTCGCGCTTGGCCTGTGAACTGTCCGCACCTTCGGGCAGCTGGCTGAGCGCCTGAGACCCAAGGTTCGACGTCAGGATGATCAGCGTCTGTTTGAAGTCCACGGTGCGGCCCTGACCATCGGTCAGAACGCCATCGTCCAGAACCTGCAACAGCACGTTGAAAACATCCGGGTGCGCCTTTTCGACCTCGTCGAACAGCACGACCTGATAGGGCCTGCGCCGCACGGCTTCGGTCAGCACACCGCCTTCGTCATAACCGACATAGCCCGGAGGGGCACCGATCAGACGGGCGACCGCGTGTTTCTCCATGAACTCGGACATGTCGATGCGCACCATCGCGTTGTCGTCATCGAACAGGAAATTCGCCACGGCCTTGGTCAGCTCGGTCTTACCCACGCCAGTCGGCCCAAGGAACAGGAACGAGCCCAGCGGGCGGTTTTCGTCATTCAGACCCGCACGAGCACGGCGTACTGCATTGGCTACAGCGGTGACAGCCGCATCCTGACCGATCACGCGCGAATGCAGTTCTTCTTCCATCCGCAGCAGTTTCTCGCGTTCGCCTTCCAGCATTTTGGCGGTCGGGATGCCCGTCCAGCGTTCGACAACGCTGGCTATCTGTTCCGGACGCACCGTTTCCTCGGCCATCATGGCGTTGCTTTCGGCATTCTCGGCCTCGGACAGCTTTTTCTCAAGCTCGGGGATGATGCCATAGGACAGCTCACCCGCCTTGGCGAGGTTGCCTTCGCGCTTGGCGATTTCCAGATCGGCCCGCGCCTTGTCGAGCTGTTCCTTCAAATCCCGCGCGCCAGCCAGCTTGTCGCGTTCGGCCTGCCACTGCGCAGTCATCTCGGCGGATTTTTCCTGAAGTTCTGCTAGATCCTTCTGCAAGGTTTCCAGGCGATCCTTCGATGCCGCATCGTCTTCCAGCTTCAGCGCCTCTTCCTCGATCTGCATTTGCAGAATCTGGCGATCCAGCTGATCGAGTTCCTCAGGCTTGGAATCCACCTCCATCCGCAACCGCGACGCGGCTTCATCGACCAAGTCGATGGCTTTGTCGGGCAGGAACCGGTCGGTGATATAGCGATGCGACAGGGTCGCCGCCGACACCAACGCCGAATCCGAGATGCGCACGCCGTGGTGCAGCTCGTACTTTTCCTTGATGCCGCGCAGAATGCTGATCGTGTCTTCGACCGTCGGTTCCTGAACCATCACCGGCTGGAACCGGCGCGCAAGGGCCGCGTCTTTTTCGACGTATTTGCGATACTCGTCCAGTGTGGTCGCACCGATACAATGCAGCTCACCCCGGGCGAGCGCGGGCTTGATCAGGTTGGCGGCATCCATCGCACCATCCGATTTGCCCGCGCCAACCAGCGTGTGCATCTCGTCGATGAACAGGATGATCTCACCCGCGGCCTCGGTCACCTCGGTCAGAACAGCCTTGAGGCGTTCTTCGAATTCACCACGGTATTTCGCACCGGCAATCAGCGCACCCATGTCGAGCGCAAGCAGCTTCTTGTCCCTCAGCGATTCCGGTACGTCGCCGTTGACGATGCGCAACGCCATGCCCTCGGCAATCGCGGTTTTACCGACGCCAGGTTCCCCTATCAGAACCGGGTTGTTCTTGGTGCGGCGCGACAGAACCTGCATTGAGCGGCGGATTTCCTCATCCCGCCCAATGATCGGGTCAATCTTGCCTTCAGCCGCAGCTTCAGTCAGATCCCGCGCATATTTCTTGAGCGCGTCATAGCCCTCTTCCGCCGACGCTGTGTCAGCAGTGCGACCCTTGCGGATGTCATTGATCGCTTCATTCAGCTTCTGGGCAGATACCGCACCGGCCTCCAAAGCCTCCTTGGCTTTGGATTTCACCATGCACAGCGCCATCAAAACGCGTTCAACGGGCACAAAGCTGTCGCCCGCCTTGGTGGCGATCTTTTCGGCCTCGTCCAAAACCTTGGCCGTCTGGCCGTCCATGTAAATCTGGCCGGCATCACCGCTGACTTTCGGGATCTTGCCCATGGCAGCGTCAAGCGCCTCGACCACGCGGTTCGGCGCGCCGCCCGCGCGTGTGATCAGATTGCTTGCCAGCCCCTGATCGTCATCCATCAATGCTTTGAGTATATGTGTGGGCTCCAGCCTCTGGTGCCCCTCGCGCAGCGCAATGGTCTGCGCCGCCTGCACGAACCCCCGTGCCCGTTCAGTGAACTTGTTCAAGTCCATGATATTCTCCTTTTCCAAGCGCCCCGTTTTGATGCGCCCGCCTGGCGGCACGCGTCGGTCGAAGCCTCACATTCAATCTGGGAAATACCTTTGCCGGTTCAAGAGGCTAGAGAGTGAAAAAACGCCTCAACCACGCGGAATCGTATAGACAGTGTAGCCCCCGGTTTCGGCCACCTGCTGGGCATCGTTCGTCTCGACCAGCGACTGCGCGGCGGCGCTGCCCGTGGGGCAGGATACAAGATCGGCGGTGTGGTCGAGGAAATTGCCGGTAAAGGTGGTTTCTCCGGTCAACTGGCACCAGTCATCTTCGGACCGATAGCCCCGAACAAGATACAAATCATCATTGGTCGGGGGCGGCGCGGCGCCGGTTTCGGTCTGTGGCGGCGTGTCGTCGCAGGCGGCCAGCGTGGCGACGACGGCCAGCGGAACAAGGTGCTTCATGGTCTGTCCCTTTGATGCAATTTTCGTTTCAGAGTGGCAGCACCATAGCACAGTTGGGACAAAGCGAGGACACCGCTGGCTCCTTTGTCAGCTGTGGGCGTCAACCGCCTTCGATCTGCCGGATCAGCTTTTGCGCCTCGTCATCGCCCTGCTCGGCCGCGAGGCGAAGAAACCTCAGCGCCTCTTCGACATCGCCGATTTCATAGAGCAACCGGCCGAATTTGCGCTGCGATTTCACATCGCCAAGCTTTGCGGCCCTGCCCCAGAACAACAGGGGCGCTTCCGTGTCCTGAGGCACACCGTCCCGCCCGTGATAGGTCAAAGACCCGAGATTGTGCAGCGCCACGACATTGTCCTGCTTGGCGGCCTGGAAATAATAATCCAGCGCCTGTTCGATGTCTTTGGAGTAGCCGTTCTCGCCGATCTCGTAGATGTAGCCCAATCGCGCCGCGGCATCGGCGCTGCCGTTTCGGGCCGCCATCTTCAGATAGTCGACCGCGCGCTGCATATCGCGCGGGACATGCGTTCCTTCGCGATAGATTACGCCGAGGTGCAGCTGAGACGGCTCATATCCGAAGAACGCAGCCCTTTCATAATAGTACAGCGCCTTGTCGATGTCGGGCGCAACACCTTTCCCGTTCTCGAAGCCATACGCGACGTTGTGCATGCCCATCGGCAGAGCGCTTTCAGCAGCCGCCATGTACCAGGCAAACGCGGTCTCGTGGTCCTCGGGAACGATCTCGCCATCACTATAGAGCGAAGCGAGCGTGTTCATCGCCAGCCCGCGGCCCTCCATCGCGGCCAGTTCCGAAAACTCGAGCGCCATTTCCAGCTTGCCGCCCTTCATGAGCGCCCGGCCAAAGGCGGCCACGACCTCGGCATCGACATCCTGATCTTTCAACAGCAGATCGGCGCAGATCGCCATCGCATTCTCGGCGTCCATGTCGGCCCATTTCACCCCGTCGAAATAGGGCGACTGCCCCGGAGCGGCAGCGGCCATCAGGCAGTCATACTCTCCGTCCGAATAGTCGGGGTCCTGCGGTGGATCGTCGGGGTTGGGTTCCGGCCGGGGGCGCAGGTCGGAAACCCGCAGGCGCCGTTGCGGTTCCTTGGGGTCGTCGGCCTTTGCCGGCGCAGAGGCCTCGCCGGTCAGCCCGACCAGCAGATCGCGCGCCAGCTGCGAATAGATCGGGCAATCGGCGTAGATCCGTGAAAAACTCTCGATCGCCGTCGCCGACCCGCTGTCCTTGACGTCCGCCCAGACCAGTCGGGCCTCGCCGCAATCCGTTTCATCGGCCCAGACCGCGCCCGCCCCGACCAGAACAGCCGCCGAGGCCACCACACCCAACCGTATCATCCCGTATTTTCCTGCGTCTTTTCTTGTCTCAATGCGTCACACGCTCTACAGAAGCGCCGATCCCGTCAAGCTTGAAAGGTCGATACAATGCTCCAAACCGCCGATGACCGCCTGATCGTCGCCCTCGACGTCCCCAGCGCGCTGGAAGGGCTGAAGCTGGCCGAGACGCTAGGCGACGCCGTTTCGTTCTACAAGATCGGCCTGGGCATGCTGACAGGCGGCGGGCTGGCACTGGCCAATGAGCTCAAGCAGGAACACGGCAAGCGCATCTTCCTGGACATGAAGCTGTTCGACATCGGCAACACGGTGGAAAACGCGGTGCGGGGGCTGGCGCAGTTCGATCTGGATTTCCTGACCGTGCATGGCGACCCGCATGTGGTGCGCGCCGCCAAGGAAGGCGCGGCGGGCAAGGATCTGAAAATCCTGGCGGTGACCATCCTGACCTCGCTGAACCGCGACGACCTGGATGCCGGCATGATGAAGGCCGGCGACGTTCAGGACATGGTGGTGGAACGCGCCGCCCACGCCTTCGAGGCCGGGGCCGACGGCGTGATCGCCAGCCCGCAGGAGGCCGCCCTGATCCGCGCCCTGCCCCAGGCGAAGGGCCGGCTGATCGTAACCCCCGGCGTGCGTCCGGCAGGCGCGGCACTGGGCGATCAAAAACGTGTGGCCACACCTGCCAGCGCCATCCAGGACGGGGCGGATCATATCGTAGTTGGCCGCCCCATTTATCAGGCCGAAGATCCAAAATCCGCGGCCGCGGCCGTTTTGACCGAGTTAAATTCTCTGAAAACGTGATGAGCAGGATCATCGTTTCAACAGGGATTCACGCTGAAAAAACCGCCGCAACAGGTTGACCTTACGTCAGTTTTTCGCGAATCCGCGCCAAATCGTCCCTGTGCCAGAAAACACACATTCAAAAAGCGAGTTTCTGAAAAGCGCGCCAAACCCTATCTCAACCGGAAAATCTTAGCGATTCTCAAGGGGATTTACTCCCCAACGAACCTACTCTTCCTGAGGTTCGTTACTTCCCCCCGCGAAGCGCGGGGGGTTTCTTTTCTCTGAATGATCTTTGATCGATATCACTGGATGATATAAGGGACCCCCAAGACAACTGCGGAACACATGAGGACGCAGATGCCCGGTCTTTGCCGAGATTGCCTGACCCCTTTGACGAACGAACGGCGCTGCACGGCCTGCGGCAGCCCCAGGGTAAAGTCTCATCCCGAACTGTTTGATCTGTCCATCGCACATATGGATTGCGATGCCTTCTATGCTTCGGTGGAAAAGCGGGACAATCCGGAACTGGCAGACAAGCCTGTCATCATCGGCGGCGGCAAACGCGGTGTTGTATCCACGGCATGCTACGTGGCCCGAATTCGCGGTGTGCGATCCGCCATGCCCATGTTCAAAGCGCTGCAACTGTGCCCCGATGCCGTCGTGATCAAACCACGCATGTCCGTGTATGCCCAGGTGTCACGGGACATCCGCGCCATGATGGACGAACTGACACCAGTGGTCGAACCCCTGTCCCTGGACGAAGCTTTCATGGACCTGTCCGGCACCGAACGCCTGCACGGAGCCCCCCCGGCCGTCATGCTGGCGCGCCTGGTCAAACGCATGAAGGATGAACTGGGTGTGACAGGATCCATCGGGCTGAGTCACAATAAGTTTCTGGCCAAGGTTGCCTCGGACCTCGACAAGCCCCGTGGGTTTTCGGTGATCGGCAAGGCCGAGACGGCTGAGTTTCTGAATGACAAACCCGTACGATTGATCTGGGGTATTGGCCCCGCTGCGCAGGAATCACTGGACCGGGCAGGGATTCGAACCTTCAACGACCTGCTGCGTTGGGATCAGGAGGCTTTGACTGTGCGTTTCGGCTCGATGGGGTATCGCCTGTGGCATTTGGCACGGGGTCAGGACAAACGACGCGTTTCAGCCCATGAACCGATGAAATCCATCAGCAATGAGACCACGTTTTTCGAGGACACCGCCAATATTGATATTCTGGACGGACATTTGTGGCGCATGGCCCTGAAGGTCTCGGACCGGGCCAAGGCCAAGGATCTGGCTGGCCGGGTCGTTACGCTGAAGCTGAAGAAAGCCAATCACAAGATTCTGACACGGCGCGTGTCATTGCGGGACGCAACGCAGATCGCGGACAAAATCTATCGCACCGCAAAAGGGCTTTTCGATCAGGTGGGGGATCAGGGGCCATACCGCCTGTTGGGGTGTGGCCTGTCTGACCTGTGCCCGGCGGATCAGGCTGACATCTCCGGCGACCTGCTTGATCCCGGCGCCGTCCGCAGATCACAGGCCGAGCGGGCCACCGACCAGATCCGCCAGAGGTTCGGCCCGGAAGCAATCGTGAAGGGCCGCGCTTTGCGCTAGTTTCATTCCGCCGCCAGACGGAGAGGTTTTGAACCGATTCTGGATATGTCGCGCACCACCTGCCGAAGGAGTTTCGAAAACGTCATGAAATTGGCGTTCGGCGCAATCTTTTCTTCGTCCATATACAAGGCCCGGTCGATTTCAATCTGGATCGCGTGTTGCTGGCGGGTGGGGCGGCCGTAAGTCTGTGTCACATAGGCCCCGGCAAACGGGGCGTTGCGCACCACATTCAGACCTGCCGCAGCAAACGCCGATTCGATGAGGTCCACGATTTCGGACGAGGCCGACGCACCGAACCGATCACCCAGCACGATCTCGGGCCGATTGTTTCGGGTTGTACCGGCCATGGCTACCGCCTCATGCGGCATGGAGTGGCAATCCACCAGTATGGCCTGGCCGAATTTCTCGTGTGATTCGGCCAGCAGGGATTTCAAACGTGCATGATAGGGGCGCCAATAGGTGTCGATGCGCAGCCGCGCCTCGTCCATGGTCAGCTTGCCGCTGTAGATTGCCCGTCCATTGGCCACAACGCGGGGTATCACACCCAACCCTGATGCGACCCTGGGGTTGTGCCCATGCCTGCGGGCACCGCTGATCAGCGCCGGGTCCAGTTCGTCCAGACTGCGATTCAGGTCCAGATAGGCGCGTGGCATGGTCGCTTTGATCAAAGGCGCGCCATTCTCGGCTGCAGCGGCAAACAATTGATCCACGAAGGCGTCTTCCGAGGATCGAATCACGCTTTGATTCAGAACGGACCGCTTCAAAAACGCTTCGGGATAATTCCGCCCGCTATGAGGAGATGAAAAAACCACGCATGAACTGCGGTTTTCCGGCATATCCAATACAAAGGCTGCGTTTTGCATGATCCCTCCATGTTCGCAATCAACATAGACCGGAAAATAGTTCTACCAAACCCCTTGAACCCCTTTGCGACTCCTTTTATAGACCCCGCTACCGGCGCGGGGTTCCGCGCCCCATTTCGTTATGGGGCTGGGCACGCAAAGGGAAAGTGGGCGGTTAGCTCAGCGGTAGAGCACTTCGTTGACATCGAAGGGGTCACAAGTTCGATCCTTGTACCGCCCACCATGATTTCACTGTTCCGGAGATCCGGGACACCCGAGTAACCCAGGCGCTGGCCACGTCCTTGATGAAGGCGCCGCAGATTGGAGACAGACCATGAAGGTCAAGAACTCGCTCCGCTCGCTCAAGAATCGGCACCGCGACTGCCGTGTTGTGCGTCGCAAAGGCCGCGTCTACGTTATCAACAAGACGCAGCGCAAGTTCAAAGCTCGCCAGGGCTGAGAACAGCAAAACACCGTTTTAGAAAACCGCGCCCTTGAGCGCGGTTTTTTTGTTTTCTGCACCTGTGGGCCTGACGTGCTACCCTTGCTTCGACATTGCGGAGTGTGAAACCCATGCGCGAACACGGCATCGACGTACTGGTGGGAACGACCAAGGGAACGTTCATTATCTCTGGTGATCAGAACAGGTCAGATTGGAAAGTGACGGGCCCGCATTGTGAAGGATGGCCGATCAACCACGTCATCGGCGACAAGGAAACGGGCACGATTTGGGCCGGGGGCGGTGGTGACTGGCATGGCGCCGGAGTCTGGTGTTCCGAAGACGGCGGTGTGACTTGGCAGGTCGCAAAACTCACCAAGGGCCAAATGGACGAGTGGGCCGCCAACGACCAGGATTTTGCCCAGATGATCGGCTGGACCGGAGAACCCGCACCATTCGCCGATGAGTTTTCGCAGGTCTGGTCTTTGCGTTATCAACATGGAACGTTGTACGCAGGCACAAAACCGGCCCGCCTGCTAGCCAGCCACGACAATGGTCGGACATGGGACACGCTTGAGGGCCTGACAAACCACCCCTCGGCACCCGATTGGAATCCCGGCGGTGCGGGGCTGGTCCTGCATACAATCGTGACTGACCCAAATGATTCGAAAAAGCTCTGGGTCGGCATTTCCGCTGCGGGTGTGTTTGCAACCGAGGATGGTGGCGCAAGCTGGGAGCGGCGCAACAGATTGTCCAACGCCGAATCTTGCACGCATCATGATCATCCCGCTGCCCCCAGGGATGGTGAAACCGGTCATTGCGTCCACAACATGGTTCAAGCTCCGGGAACCGCGGATTTGCTGTACCAGCAAAACCATCACGGTGTTTGGCGCTCGGCCGACGGAGGGCGCAGTTGGGATGACATCACCGAAGGCCTGCCATCCACCTTTGGATTTCCGATTCATGTGCACCCACGTGATCCGGACACGATCTGGACATTGCCTTTGAACGGAGACAGCATCGGGCGCTATCCACCGGATGCCGCCGCGGCAGTTTGGAAATCCACAAACGGAGGCGCAACATGGCAAGACCAGCGACGTGGCTTGCCGCAAGAAAGCTGTTTTTTCACTGTTCTGCGACAGGCCATGGCCGGAGACCGCCGAGACCCCGCCGGTATCTATTTCGGGACCAACAGCGGCTCGGTTTTTGCCAGTGTTGATGAAGGGGACACATGGACGGAAGTCGCCCGCCATTTGCCCACGATCCTTGCAGTTGAGGTACTTGATCGTGAGTGATCCAGACACTGCCGTGTGACGCGGCTCTTTCCGTTCAACACAACTCGCGCCCGCCCCCAACAAGCCTCGCAAGGGTGCCTGCGCTCATTTGACCAAGTAAATCTGTCGGATTTTCTTGCATCTCGCTGAGAATCGTATAATTGAGCAAATCAGTCGGGTTATCAACCGACGCGAAATTCAATTGTTGGGGCAAACTATGCTGAAATCCACAACCTGCCTGGCCGCCGCTCTGTCGGCATTGATCGCAACATCAGCCGCAGCTGAAGGCGAGCTGAACCTTTATTCCTCGCGCCACTATGACACTGACGAACGTCTTTACACGGACTTCGAAGAAGCGACCGGCATCAAGATCAACCGGATCGAAGGCAAGGCGGATGAATTGATCGCGCGCATGGAAGCCGAAGGCGCGAACTCTCCGGCGGATATCATGCTGACGGTCGACACGTCTCGCCTGGCGCGTGCCAAAGATGCGGGCATTCTGCAAGCCATCGACAGCGAAACCCTGGAGGAGCGCATCCCCGCCAACCTTCAGGACGAAGACAACCAGTGGTTCGGCTTCTCACAGCGCGGTCGGATCATCTTTTACAACAAAGAAAACGTTGCCAATCCGCCGGCCACTTACGCAGACCTCGCCAAGCCGGAATACAAGGGCCTGATCTGCATCCGGTCCTCGACCAACACCTACAACCAGACCCTGCTCGCCTCGATCATCACACATGAAGGTACCGAAGCTGCAAAATCCTGGGCGGAAGGCGTTGTCGCCAACATGGCCCGAGACCCGCAGGGAGGTGACACCGACCAGCTGCGTGGCATCGTTTCGGGTGAATGCGACATCGCTGTATCGAACACCTATTACTATGCACGGGCTATCCGCAAAGACGTCAAAGGCCTGTCCTCTGACCTCGACAAGATCGGCTGGGTCTTCCCCAATCAGGACAGCTATGGTGCGCATATGAACCTGTCGGGCGGTGGCGTCGCGGCACACGCGCCGAACAAGGAAAACGCAATCCTGTTCCTCGAGTATCTGGCAAGCGATCAGGCGCAGAAGTACTTCTCGGCGGGCAATGACGAATTCCCGGCAGTACAGAGTGTTGAGCTGGCGGAATCGGTAAAGGCCCTGGGTGAGTTCAAAGCTGACGACGTGAACCTGTCGGAGGTCGCAAAGAACATCCCGGAAGCACAGAAAATCTTTAACGAAGTCGGCTGGAAATAATCCACCACCTCATCAAGAGCTTGCGAAGGGCGCGGAGTTTCTGCGCCTTTTTCATTTACAAAATCGAATTTTGTATTTAACTTTTCCCGAAATTGAAAATTTTTCTCATTTGTGACCCATGCTCGACAACCTCTCAAACCGCCTTGCCGTCCGTTTGAACGATCTCCGCCACGGGCGCGGGTGGTCCCTGGATCAACTGGCCGCCCACAGCGGAATCAGCCGCGCCACGCTGTCCCGCATGGAGAAAGGAGAGGTCAGCCCCACCGCTGAGAATCTTGGCCGCCTCTGTGCCGCTTATGACCTGCCGATGTCCCGGCTTTTGATGATGGTCGAAGACAGCTTTGACCCCAAGGTGGCGTTTGAACGCCAGACCGAATGGCGTGATCCCGAAACCGGCTTTACCCGCCGTGCAGTTTCACCGCCTGCAAACGGCTTGAACGCCGAGGTCGTGGAATGCCACCTGCCGCGCGATACGGTCATCACTTACGAGGCGCCGCCCAAATCCGGGCAGGAACACCATCTGATCCTGATCGACGGCGCACTGACACTGACAGTTGACGGAACCCCCCATGCGCTGAGCGCCGGAGATTGCCTGCGCTATCACCTGTCGGGCCCAACCCGGTTCGAAACCGGGGAATCTCGCGGTGCGCGTTATCTCTTGGTGCTGATATGATCTCGCGTCTGACCGATCTCGATTTCAGCGCGGCAGTGGATGATCTGGCGGAAATCCTCCACGCCTGTGTGCATGACGGGGCCAGCATCGGCTTTGTCCTTCCGTTTACCGAGAGTGACGCACGAAATTACTGGCTGCAAAATGTTCGTCCCGGGCTGAAATCCGGTGCGTTGGAGCTGTTTGCCCTCCACGACAACGGGCGCATTCAGGGCACGGTGCAACTGATCCCCGCGACCATGCCCAATCAACCGCACCGCGCTGATGTCGCGAAACTTCTGGTGCACCCGAACGCCAGACGGCGCGGTTTTGGCCGCGCCTTGATGGAAGCCCTCTTTCAACGAGCGACAGAGTTGGAGCGCACGATGCTGGTTCTTGATACCCGCAGCACCGATCCTTCTCGATTGCTTTATCTGGACCTGGGGTTTCAGATCGCCGGGGAAATTCCGAACTATTGCCGGAACCCGTTCGAAACCAGACTGGAACCCACGACTTACATGTATAAAGAGCTGTCAGCCTGACGCCAAACAGCGACCGTATGACCGTGGATCATGGATTTTCCCCAGTAGTCCACGCGAAGTCGTGCGAAAGGTCCGGGGCATTCCCATGCCGCGCTTTTTCGCGGCGTGCGCTGCAACCAGGCCTGAACACAGCGGAACTCAATCGCCCGGCCACCTGAAGGGATGCCCGGGCAATCAACTTTGTGCCTTGCGTTTAGAAATGCGCTGACTTCGTGCCTGCGGGCTTTTCCATCGGAGGCGCAAATTTGGTCAGGTCGATACCTTTCACGGCCGACTTGTATTCCTCGGCGGTCGGCATTCGGCCCAAAACAGCCGACAGCACGACCACCGGGGTCGATGCAAGCAGGGATTCGCCTTTCTTGTCCGCCGCGTCCTCAACAACACGGCCTTGGAACAGTCGTGTGGACGTGGCCAGCACAGTGTCACCCTTTGCCGCTTTCTCCTGGTTGCCCATGCAGAGGTTACATCCCGGACGCTCCAGATACAGGATGTTCTCGTATTCCGTCCGTGCTTTGCTTTTTGGGAACAGATCGTCGAATTCAAAGCCTGAATACTTCTGAAGAATGCTCCACTCGCCTTCTTCTTTCAGCTCATCGATGATGTTGTAGGTGGGCGCAGCAACGACCAGCGGGGCCTTGAATTCTACTGTGCCCTTCTCCTGCTCGATGTTTTTCAGCATCTGCGAGACGATGACCAGATCGCCCTTGTGCACCATGCACGATCCAACAAATCCCAGATCGACCTTTTTTTCCCCTTTGTAGTGGGAAACCGGCCGGATCGTATCATGGGTGTAACGTTTTGATACATCGGCGTTATTGACATCCGGGTCGGCGATCATGGGTTCGCTGATTTCATCCAGGTCAACCACCAACTCGACAAAATACTTGGCGTTTTCATCCGGTTTCAGGGCCGGCTTTTCACCCGACTTGATTTCCGCGATCCGAGCGTTGGCCTTGTCGATCAGACCTTGCAGTGTCCGGGCCTCGTTATCCATTCCCTTGTCGATCATGATCTGAATACGGCTTTTCGCGATTTCCAGAGATTCGATCAACGTGTCATCCGCTGAGATGCAGATCGACGCCTTGGCCTTCATCTCGGCCGTCCAGTCAGTAAAGGTGAATGCCTGATCCGCCAGCAATGTGCCGATGTGAACTTCGATGATCCGCCCCTGGAACACGTTGTCGCCGAATTTCTTCAGCATCTGCGCCTGGGTGGCGTGAACCACATCGCGGAAATCCATGTGATCCGCCATCTGGCCCTTGAACGTCACCTTGACGGATTCCGGGATCGGCATGGTAGCTTCGCCAGTGGCCAGCGCCAGTGCAACAGTACCCGAGTCAGCACCAAACGCGACGCCTTTGGACATACGTGTATGCGAGTCGCCACCGATGATGATCGCCCAGTCATCCACGGTGATGTCGTTCAGAACCTTGTGGATGACGTCTGTCATCGAGTGATAAACACCTTTGGGGTCACGCGCGGTTATCAGGCCAAAGTTGTTCATGAATTTCATCAGTTTTGGGATATTTGCCTGCGCCTTGGAATCCCAAACCGAAGCAGTATGACAGCCAGACTGATAGGCACCGTCAACGGTGGGCGATATCACTGTCGCCGCCATGGCTTCCAGTTCCTGCGCCGTCATCAGGCCGGTGGTGTCCTGCGAACCGACGATGTTGACCTTCACCCGAACGTCCGAGCCCGCATGCAGAACTTTGCTTTCGGCCACGCCAACCGCGTTTTTGTTGAATATCTTTTCAACCGCCGTCAGGCCCTGCCCTTCATGCGAAATCTCCTTGGACGGCGCGAAAGCGGATTTCACCTCGAGACCGAGCGTCTCGGCCGCGAATGTCTGAAGCTTTTTGCCAAAGACAATGGCATAAGATCCTCCGGCCTTTATGAACTCGGTCTTTTGCGGCGTGAAGGATGATGACAGATCGACCAGCTCTTTGTCGCCTGCGTCATTGTACAGCTTTTTGTCCTTGGTGTTGATGGTCAGTACCGTTCCGGTCTCGACGGAATATTTCTGCTCGAGGATAGGATTGCCGTCATTGTTCAGGATAGGATTGCCGTCGGCATCCACTTTCTTGACCCAGTTCTTGAGATCGATGCCGATCCCGCCGGTGACGCCGACGGTGGTCAGAAAGATCGGTGAAATCCCGTTTGTACCGGCAACAACCGGCGCGATGTTCACGAATGGAACATAGGGGCTGGCTTGCTTTCCTGTCCACAATGCAACGTTGTTGACACCGGACATGCGCGACGATCCAACACCCATCGTCCCTTTTTCAGCAACCAGCATGACGCGCTTGTCCGGGTGCTGTTTTTGCAAGTCCTGAATCTCGGCCTGTGCTTCGGGTGAGATCATGCACTTGCCGTGCAATTCACGGTCTGACCGCGAATGCGCCTGATTGCCGGGCGACAGAAGATCGGTCGAAATATCCCCTTCGGCCGCCACATAGGTCACAACCTTGATTTCTTCTTCGATGTCGGGAAGCCGGGTAAAGAACTCGGCCTTGGCATAGCTTTCCAGAATGTCACTTGCAACGGCGCATCCGGCCTCAAAGGCTGTTTTCAGACGGTTGGTATCTGCTTCGTACAGGAACACCTGGGTTTTCAGAACTGCCGCCGCTTTCTGCGCAATCTCTGCGTCATCGCCCAGCGCCAGATCAAGCAGAACCTCTACCGATGGGCCGCCCTTCATATGC
This sequence comes from Ruegeria sp. HKCCSP346, assembly GCF_017872595.1. NCBI lineage: Bacteria > Pseudomonadati > Pseudomonadota > Alphaproteobacteria > Rhodobacterales > Roseobacteraceae > Ruegeria > Ruegeria sp. HKCCSP346. Next base: position 326,019 of record NZ_JAEDOT010000003.1, on the reverse strand, counting down.
GACAGCAATTCAAACGCGAAATCCTGCGAGATTTCTTCAACCGTCGCTTCACCCAGGATGATCTCTTTCAGAAAGCGCGCCTTTTCACCTGCGGCGCTGGTTGTGCCCGGAAGCGTGTTGTAGATGAAGTAGTTCAGTGAATCGGCGCGATGAGCGTGACCCGTATCTTTGATCTGCCCGATGATTTCCTGCAAAAGGGCACCGTCTTCGATGGGTTTGGGGTGCAGACCCTGTTCTTTGCGCGTCTCGATTTCGTTCAGGTATTCTGTGTAAAGGCTCATGACGGTTCCGACCATTTAGCTGATGCACCGGGCCACGTGAAAGCCCGGCACCTTGAATTTGTATGCGGCGGTATACCAAAGCGTACCGACGTGCAAGATACAGATCTGCGACCCAGTGTCCTGCCCTACGGGCGATGCCCGCCGCAATGTCGGGCGATGCGTCGATAGGAATGTTCGATCCCCTACCCCCCGAAAGCCGCAATAAGCGCTTTCGCCAATGGCAAAGAAGAATAGCCCACCCGTGAAGGTGTAAGCCCCATCCGCACGACGACCATGTCACGCGACGGGAAAATTCCGATGGACTGACCGTCATGCCCTTGCAACCAAACCGCGTCTTCAAACGGTGGCAGGTCGCCCGGCGATTTCAACCAGAGATGACCCTTGGCATATTCACCCCCAGACGCCGCAACGGGTCCGAACATCCAGTCCACAAAACCTGTGGGCAAAATCTGTGCGCCGTCCCAAACCCCTTTTTGCAGCAGAAACTGGCCATACCTCGCCCAGTCTCGGGCCGTGGCGTACATATAGCTGGATCCGATGAATGTATCGGCGACATCTGTCTCGATGATCGCCGAAGCCATGCCAAGCGGTTCAAAAAGCGCATCCCGAGGATAGCTCAAACCGCCATCGGGCAGCTTGTCCTGCCACACCCGGGACAACACGGTGGACGTGCCGGAGGAATAGTTGAAGTCGGTTCCAATGCCGGCTTCCAGTGCACGGTCGGCAGCGAAACCGGCCATGTCATCGCTGAGATACAGCATCCTGGTCACGTCTGACACGTCTCCGTATTCTTCATTCCATTGCAGACCGCTTGTCATTGCCAGCATGTCCGCAACAGTAATGTCTCGCCTTGCGTCTTCTGCCCATTCGGGAAAACTGTCGACGAGGGTGTCCGATACATTCATCTGACCCGCTTTGATCAACGTTCCGATCAGCCCGGCCGTCACCGTCTTGGTCATGGACCAGCCCAGCAACGGTGTGTCGGCGTCAAACCCTTCCGCATAGCGTTCGGCCACGATACGCCCGCCTTGAACCACCACTACGGCGCGGTATCCTTCGCCAAGCAGCGTATCATCCGACAAGACGGCCTGAAATTTGGAATCATGAGACTGCGCAACGTCGTTTCCGCTTGGCCAAAGCCCTGTCGGCGCGGGCTTGGCGGCCTCAAGCCCTTGCGCACTCAGGGATGTAGCATGCACGTTGGTGCAGCCAAGCCCTTGCCGGAACTGCGACCTGGCGGGCGCGAAGAACCGAAAGAGTCGCGCATGAACAGTCTGCGCCTCTCGATCGACCTCAATCGAAACATGTTTGAGCAGCGGATGCCCCGGGGCCTGCACATCCACCGCAAGGACCTCTTCCGGATCACGTCCGGCAATGAAAACGTTTGAACAGACAATCTTGGCCGAGTAATTCGTGCCCACTTTCAACAAATCGGGCGGGGCGATCAGCAGATAACCAAGCAGCCCCACGATGCCCAGAACCACGACACCTAGACCCGTTTTCAATACCTTACTGAACATCCGCTGACCTGCCCTTTTGCTGTCTTTTCAGCACAGGTTAGATACATCCAGCTCGGTTTTGCCACTATTCCGTTGCGTATTCTTCCGATGCTGATCGCAAACTCGGCGCCTTTCTCGGTGAACTGCTCAAGTCGCCTCGTCGCTTTGATCCGACGACAACCAAAAGCTTTGCGATTGCCCGGCAAGACGTTGCCAAATCTGTTCACTGAACTCTGGCTTCGCTTCGGCCAAACGAACCATTCTTATTGTCAGCGCCTGTGCAGGCAGGGCCTCTTCAACGCTTACAAGCTGCCCCTGAGCAAGCAGCGTGGCGACCAAAGAGTGGGGTAGCCATGCAACGCCGATTTCATTCACGGCATATTGCAGCATCGCCAGCGTCAGGGCCGTCTCGGCCTTGGCCACGAGTCTGGTTTCGTCGGGCAAACGCGGTGCAATCAATCGGGAAAACACTTGCCCAAGAAAAACATCAGGCGGGTAGACAATCGCAGGAATGGTCTTGCCATCCAATTCCCCGCGCATTGCCGGTGCGCATACCGGGATCAATGTGTCGGCACCAAGCGTCCTCGCCTCGAACGCACTTTCGAGGTTCTGCACCCCACCGTCCGATGCCGCGTACATGATCGCGAAATCGACTTCTTTCGAGATCAGTTGCAACAGGCATTCGTCCTGGTTCCCCGATCGCACCTGAACCGAGATATCGCTGTTTTCGGTCAACATCCGGACCACTTTCGGCGAGACGGTTGTCGTCAACGCATGCTGGCACACGAGCGACAAAGACTGGCTGGCCTGATCGCTTTCTGTTTTCAAATTGTGACGCAGTTTGTGCAGACGCGCGCTCAGCTCGCGCAGTTCAGGTTCCAACGCCTGAACGCCCGGCATTAGGGATACGGGTTTGCGGCGACGATCAAACAGGGTCGCTCCGATACTGCCTTCGATGAGCCGCACCCGACGGGTAAAGGCAGATTGGGTCAGCAGTCGTTTTTCCGCGGCGCGCGTCAGCGATCCGCTGTCCAGCACGGCCAATATGTCATCGATCCATTCCAAACGCATGTGAATCAGATAGCCCAGACCTCACTAATATGCAATTTTTGCAACATAATCACTGAATTTCGAATTAGAAGAGCGGCAACACACAGCGTAAATTGACGAAAATCAATATTAGGAATTGTGACATGCATCTTGCGCGCTTTCCCCGCCTTCACCTCGCCCATCTTCCGACACCGCTTGAACCGATGAAGCGGCTTTCCAAAGAACTGGGGGTGGAAATCTGGATCAAGCGCGACGATTGCACCGGCATGTCAACCGGCGGCAACAAGACCCGCAAGCTGGAATTTCTGATGGCCGAAGCGGAAGCGCAGGGCGCCGACATGGTGATGACGCAAGGTGCCACTCAAACCAACCACGGTCGACAAACCGCAGCGTTTGCCGCCAAGCTGGGCCTTGATTGCCATATTCTTCTGGAAGATCGCACCGGCTATCAAGATGGCAACTACAATACAAATGGCAATGTCCTGCTGGACCACTTGCACGGCGCGACCACCCAGAAGTTTCCCGGGGGTCACGATATGCCGGGCGAAATGGAAAAGGCTGCCGCGAAGAAACGGGCAAAAGGCCGCAATGTCTATGTCATTCCTGGCGGCGGCTCGAACCCGACTGGGGCGCTGGGCTATGTAAACGCGGCCTTTGAACTGTTGGGTCAGGCCAATGACAGCGGATTGCGGATTGACCGGCTGGTACATGCAACCGGGTCGTCCGGTACGCAGGCAGGTTTGGTGACGGGAATGTGCGCCATGAATGCGCAGGTGCCGGTGCTTGGCATCGGGACAAGGGCACCTCGGCCAAAGCAGGAACAGATGGTGTACGACCTCGCCTGCAAGACCGCCGAAAAGCTGGGGTGCGCGGGCGTGGTAAAGCGTGAAGATGTCATGGCCAATACCGACTATGTCGGCGAAGGCTATGGCCTGCCCACTGAAAGCGGCATCGAAGCGATCCAGATGTTTGCCGAATTGGAAGGTATCCTTCTGGATCCCTGCTACTCGGCCAAGGGTGCGGCGGGCCTGATCGATCTGGCGCGCAAAGGCGAATTCAAAGACCAGCGGGTCGTTTTCCTTCACACGGGTGGCGCGGCGGCCTTGGCGGGGTATGACTTTGCCTTCGATCACAAATACCGCTGGGTGAATATCTGAGCAATGACACTGCGCCCCATCGGCATTCTTGGCGGCATGGGCCCTGAGGCAACGATCCTCCTCCAGCGCAAGCTGGTCGAGGCTGTGCCGGTGAGCGACGACCGGGACCACATTCCGCTTTTGATCGACATGAACACTCAGGTCCCGTCACGGATCGCGCATTTGATCGAAGGGGCGGGCGAAGATCCGGGGCCGACACTGGCGGCGATGGCGCGACGTCTTCAGGATGCCGGCGCCGTGGCGCTGGCAATGCCCTGCAACACGGCGCATCACTATGTCAAGGCGATCACCGAAGCCGTGACCGTTCCGCTGTTGAACATGGTTGAACTGGCCGCGGATCACGCCGTCGGGACACTCGGGAAGGGTGGGCGCGTTGGTGTGCTCGCTTCTCCGGCGGTGCGCCGTACTTGTCTTTTCGAAACAGCCCTGCACGCGCGCGGGCTGTCAACCGTTTGGCCAACGGATGACAACGCGATGTTGGCGGCGATCCGCGCGATCAAGGTCAACGGCCAAAACGACAAGGCGCGCGAAACGCTGCGAGCATCCTCAAGAGCCTTGGTCAAGGCGGGGGCGGGCTTGCAGTTTGTCGCTTGCTCTGAATTCTCCCTCATTGCCGACAGCGTCGCGGATGACGCCAATGCAGTGGATACGATCGATCTGCTGGTCCGCGCGATCGTCAATTTTTCTCAGACGGGCCGGCATACGAGGTAAAGGCGCATTTTCCGTTCAACGGCCGGTCGGTGCGCCAAAACGAATCCGTCCGGTCACAAACGCTGCCAAAGCTGGTGCGCGATCTGATCCAAGCTGGCCGGATTGGAAAAGGCTGAAATCGTCAACGTTGCACACCATGCATCGTCACCGATCGGCACCAGCAACCCCTGATCCAGCTCCGCCGAGATCGACGTTTCGGGCATCCAGGCAAATCCGCTGCCGGTCATCAATCTTCGCTTGATCGTTTCGACGAGGCTATCGACATATATCGTTTCGGTATTCTGGGGTTTCCGGTCAACGGTGTTTTCAACGACCATGCCCAAGAAGGACGATCGGTCATAGGCCAGATAAGGGATCGGCGGGCCATCCTGCCGGGACAAATCCCAACCCAGTGTCCGAACCGGCTGTGCGGCAGCCACCGGTATCAGACGGTCCTTCAACAGATCCTTACGCTCGAACGCGGTTTCGTCGATCATGGGCGAGACAGTATGGTGATAGTAGCACAGCAGGATATCCACCGCGCCTTCGACCAAAAGATCACAGCAGGTGCTCAGAGAATCGGACAGGACGCGCGTGCGCAATTCCGGGATCTGCTTCTGCAACTCTTCTATGCGGGTCGCCAAAAAATTAACCGCAATGGTGTGCAGAACCGAAAACCGGATGAACCGACTGTCGCCCCGGTCGGCGTCCCGCAGGGATTGGCGGGATTCAGACAGCTGTGAAATTGCCGCCTGGGCAACAGGCAGGAATTGTTTGCCGGCCTCGGTCAATTGCACCGGATAGGTTGCCCGATTGACCAAAGGCAGCCCCACCCAGCTTTCCAACGCTTTGATTCTGCGACTGAATGCGGATTGCGTGATGTTACGTTCATCAGACGCACGGGTGAAGTTCAAGGTCCGGGCGAGGCATTCAAAATCGCGTAACCAATTCAGATCCAATGCGTATCCCCGCTTGTGAAAGAGCATCTTCAGCAAGGATACAGAAAATTATGCAGAAAAAGAATAGTTTGATGAAATGTTCGAATTGGCTCTCAGAAAAGCTCCTGTTCTAGACTTCCGGGCAGGGTCTGGCGGTTGGTCTTGTTTCAGCCTTCCGTCCGAATGTGTCGCCAAAGGCATGTTGGCGCCCCCCTATTGCGCGACGGGAAAATCGAACGACGGAAAGAACGACGCCGAACCACGGCGCATTTCAACAGAGGAGAAGACCATGAGAACCAATCTGAAAAAGCTGGGGATGGCTGCTGTGGTCAGCGTCTGCGCTGTACCGGCATTCGCAGCCGAAGAGGTGAAAATCGGCGTGCCATCCTGGACCGGTGCACAAGCGATTGCCCATGTGCTGGGCGCGGTCGTGGAAATGCGCATCGGGGGCAAAGTGGAATATGTGCCCGGCAACAACGCCACAATCTTTCAGGCGATGGATCAGGGCAAGGGCGATATCGACGTACATCCCGACGTTTGGCTGCCCAACCAGGAAAGCTTCACCAAGAAATATGTGGACGAAGCGGGCACCGTCACTCTGTCATCGAACCCCTACGAGGGTAATCAGGGTTTCTGCGTCAGCAAAGACTTTGGTGAAGCCAACAACATCACCGACATCGCCGATCTGGGCCGCCCGGATGTGGCCGCATTGATGGACAGTGACGGCAATGGCAAAGGTGAAATGTGGATTGGCGCGCCAGGTTGGGCTTCGGCCAACGTGAACGAAGTCAAAACCCGCGATTACGGCCTGCTTGATTTCATTGAGCCGATACGCGCCGAGGAAAGCGTGAAAACCGCGCGGATCAAGGACAGCATCGCCAAGGGCGAAGGCTACGCCTTTTATTGCTACAAGCCGCATGCTGTCTGGTACATGTTCGACGTCCAGATGTTGACCGAGCCACAATTCGACCCGGCAAAATACGTGATGGTCCAACCGTCTGATGACCCGGACTGGTACAACAAATCCAATGTTGCGACCAAGGACGCGCTCAAGAACGTGCAGATTGCGTGGTCCAACACGCTGCCAGAGCGTTCTCCGGCGATTGCCGATTTCTTGGCGAATTTCGCATTGACGGCGGATGATGTCAGCGGGTTCGCCTATGAGATCAGCGGCAAGGGCCGCGACCCGGCGGACGTTGCCCGTGAATGGGTCGAAGCGAACCCGGATCGTGTCGACGCCTGGCTGGGTCTCTGATCTTTCGTCCCAAAACAGGGTGGCGGCAATGGACGGCGCCACCCAAATGCGCACCTCTGGGGGACTTATGAGCGACGATACCGTTATTGAAATCTCGAATGTCTGGAAGATTTTCGGGGGCAGGCCCGAGGTCGCGCTGCAGGCAATCCGCGACCGTGGATTGGACAAGGCCCAGGTGCTGGCGGAATACAACTGCGTTGTCGGCGTCGCGGATGTCAGTCTTTCGGTCAACCGGGGCGAGATATTCTGCATCATGGGCCTGTCAGGCAGCGGGAAGTCCACTCTGGTTCGCCATTTCAACCGGCTGTTGGAACCCACCGCAGGCAAGATCGAAATCGAAGGCACTGACGTGATGGCCCTGGGCCCGAAAGAGCTTCAGCAGTTTCGCAACAACAAGATTGGCATGGTGTTTCAGAACTTTGCGCTGATGCCGCATCGGTCTGTGCTGGACAATGTCGCAATGCCGCTGGAGATCCGGCAGGTCAGCAAAAATGAACGCATGCGTCAGGCCGCGGCTATTCTGGATATCGTCGAACTCGGAGCCTGGGGATCGAAATTCGCACACGAGCTGTCCGGGGGTATGCAGCAACGTGTGGGCCTTGCCCGGGCACTGGCAGCGAACCCGGATGTGTTGTTGATGGACGAACCGTTCTCGGCGTTGGACCCGTTGATCCGGCGGCAATTGCAGGATGAGTTCATTCGACTGAGTAAAATCCTGAAAAAGACGACGATCTTCATCACCCATGATTTGGATGAAGCCGTCCGTATCGGGAACCGGATCGCAATCATGCGCGACGGAAAGGTGGTGCAGATCGGGACGGCCGAAGACATCGTCATGAACCCCGCCGACGACTATGTCGCCGATTTCGTGGCGGGTATCTCAAGGCTCAAGGTGGTGCGTGCCCACGCCGTCATGCGGCCCATACCGGAACATGTCGCGACCCACGGTCCTCTGCCCTCGGATGCCCCGCGTGTGAATGAAGGCGAAAACCTGAGCACGCTGATCAATCTGGCAATCGACACCGACAGCGCGATCCTTGTGGAGGACGGCGGCGAGGATGTTGGCGTCATAACCCGTGCCGATCTGTTGCGCACCGTGATCGAAGGAACCGAAGTGTCATGAGGTCTTCAGATGTGAACCCGCTGGAAGATACCGAGAGCGAAGCAGCCCAGGCATATGCCGAAGAGCGGCGCGAAAACATCCGGGCCTTTGTTCGCACCAGCCCCGACTATTACATCCGCAACTTCGACAAGATCGGCGCGTCGTCCCGATTTACGCCGACTTTCAATCTGATGGCCGGGTTGTTTGGCCCGGTCTGGTTCGGTGCGCGGGGCTTGTGGTCATGGGCGTTGCCATTTCTGATCCTGGAAACAATAGCCTATGTGCAGATCGCGCGCGGGTTGTTCGGCGACCTGGCGGCCGAGGCAATGGAACGCATCGCGTCAATTGAAGGGACGCTTGAGCTGCGCCGTCAGCAGTTGGCCGCTGCCATCGAAAACAACTCGGACAAGATCGACGTCTACCAGCGGACGGTGGACTCGCTCGAGGAAAACATAGGCGGCATCCGCGCCGAAGCCGAAGCAATGGCCGCTGAAGGGCCTTACATCGTTCTGACCGGCCTGATCATTCTGATCATCGTCAAGCTTGTTCAGTCTCAGGTGGCAAATTGGGCGCTCGAGTCGCGTTTCTCGGAATGGCTGTCAGATCGTTCAATCCGATCTGCAATGCCGGTATCGCAGATCGTGTTCAGCGCGATCTTCATGGCGCTGATCGTTGCTGCGGCGATGATGCATTACAGCTTTCCGGGGCGTTTCTCGTTGCTCAGCCATTTCCCGACAGACCCCAATATCCGCCTGACCAGCATCACCTGGGTGGAAGATTTCATCGCCTGGTGCGTGCGCAACAGCGAAGCGTTCTTTGACGGGCTGACATTCGGCATCCGTACCCTGCTGGACGCGCTTGAGGTCATCTTGGTGCAGACGCCTTGGATCGTGATCGCCAGTCTCATCATTCTGCTGACATGGCTGACTGCGGGTGTCAGCACGGCAATCTATTCGGGCGCGTTTCTGGCCTATATGGGGCTGTTGGGCTTTTGGGAGGGCGCAATGACCACGCTGGCCTTGTTGGGGACAGCGGCATGCCTGTCGATTGTCATCGGAATTCCACTGGGCATGTTCGCGGCGCGTCGCCCTCGGTTCTACGCTTTCATCCAGCCGATCATGGATTTCATGCAAACCATGCCCGCCTTTGTTTTCATGGTCCCCGTGATCGCGTTTTTTGGTGTCGGCAAGCCGGCGGCGGTTGTGGTCACGATGATTTTCGGTGGTACGCCCGTGGTGCGCCTGACCGTTCTCGGCTTGCGTGGCGTGCCCGAAAGCGTGCGCGAGGCGGCGATCAGTTTCGGCGCCAACAAATGGTACCTGCTCACCAAAGTCGACTTGCCGCTGGCAAGCCCGTCGATCCGGGCGGGGATCAATCAGACAATCATGTTGTCACTGGCAATGGTTGTTGTTGCGTCTCTGATCGGTGCCAAAGGGCTGGGCGAGGATGTTCTTGAAGCGTTGCAATACGCGAATGTGGGCCAGGGTATTCTTGCGGGGTTCTCAATCCTGTTCTGTGCCATGATCCTCGATCGGATTGTACAGGGCGGCCGGAAATGACACCCATCGTGTTTATTCATGGGTTCCTGGGCGGCAGTCGGCAATGGCAGCGGCAGGTCGAGGCCCTGAAAGGTTACGATGTCATCACGCTGGATCTGCCGGGTTTTGGCGAAAATGCGCAACGTGACGCGTTTTGCAGCATCTCGGGATTCGCGGACTGGGCTCTGAATGAGCTGACGATGCGCGACATCGAGACATTCCACCTGGTTGGTCACTCGATGGGTGGAATGGTCGCGCAGGAAATGGTTGCCCGTGCGCCCGAGCGTATTGACCGTTTGGTTCTTTATGGCACCGGCTCCGTCGGTGTGCTGCCCGGGCGGTTTGAGACCATCGACACCTCGAAAACCCGTGCCTGTGCAGACGGGCCGAAAGTGACGGCGCGGCGGATTGCGGCAACCTGGTTTCTCGAACGCGAAAATGCTTTGGAATATGAACTTTGCGCCACGATAGCCCAGAAAAGCAACCTGAAGGCCATGCTCGCTGGATTGGATGCGATGCACTTCTGGAGCGGCGCTGAAAACCTGCCGGCAATCAAGACCAAGACGCTGATTATCTGGGGGGATCGTGATCGCACCTACCCATGGAGTCAGACGGAACAGTTGTGGCAATCCATCCCGAATGCAAACCTCGCGGTGATACCAAACTCTGCACATGCGGCGCATCTGGAAAAAGCCGAGCTGTTCAACGGGATATTGCGAGACTACTTTGCTGCCTGATGAATTGCGCCAAACAATTGAACCGGTCAGATGTTGCCATTCCGCGGCAAACCGGATGATCGATTTGGTCGAACGCCATGGTCCGTCAGATTAATCCGTTGATCGGCCGGATTTTACATATCAACGCGTCGCCGCAAGACCACCAGTTCCTGGCCTGATATTCGGCAGGGCCCCAAATTGGCATGCGTTCCTGCCCTCACGCTTGAATCGTCGAAAAAGTTTCCTTCGCGCAGTTGTGCACCCAATCCAACGGCACTGCGCAAATCGATCAGATTTGCAAAACACGGACGTCCGGCATGGACCGGATCGTGGCCAGATCTTGCTCGTAAAGCTCTGTGAACGCTTCAACTATATCGGAATTCCAGCCCGGCAAGTCGAGCTCTTCCTCGATCTGCTCCGGTCGGGCGTATTCGTCCAGAATATTTGCCATCTCTTCACGTCGGCGGCCGGGATCGATGGCGTCCCCTTTTCTCACGATGTCCAATACATGACGTTGTCCGGCTTCTGTCAAAAGGGAGGACAGGAATGCAAACTCTTCATGAAGCACAGCCTCATCAGGCAATCCCGCTATGGCGCGGACGATATCGCCCCAGATAAGCGGCGAATTCTCGTGTTCCCACAAGGTGAGCTGAACCTGAGGCGCAAGATCCCGCAGGTCTTCGATCATGCCAAGCCAGCTGAGGCAGCTTAAATCGGTGCTGGCCAGAATGTCCCGCCGATGGTCCTCATGGATCGAGGCCAGAATCTTTGGAATAAAAACCCCGGGGTTCACCAGCCCTGCAAACACTTGAACCTGCACGCCGTCCAGCAGAGTGTCCGCATGGGCCGTTCTATTCCCCGCAAACGGATAGATCTGGCCGTCTTGCAGCGCGGTGCGCCTGGGGCCAAAGAACTTGTCGCTCGACACAACCACGCGGTCCAGATTCTGGTTTCCGGCAACAAGCTCGGACAATCTGTTCCGTGCGTCTGCATCAGATACATCCTGCAGAATCGATTCAGACATCACTTTGACGAATAGCCGGGACCGACGCGGCCCCAGAACCGCAGTTTGGTACTTGGCCAGTACGCTCCTGTTCGCACCAAGCGAGGACATCACCAGCCCTTCATCCGAAAAGGCAACACCGGCGTGGATGGCAACCTGCATTTTTTCCTTTACCCCTTGGCTTTTCTGCATAGCCGCGTCCGTTACCACACGCGAGATATTTGCAACGGATGAATTCAGCGTTTTTTGCACGTTCTCAGGAAATCGGGCAATGTCTAAGTTTGGGCTAAAATTCAGGCTTGCAGTCCACTGCCAGAGGAAGTAATCGACAGCCAGTGCCCCTATAGCTCAGCTGGTAGAGCAACTGATTTGTAATCAGTAGGTCCGCGGTTCGAGTCCGTGTGGGGGCACCACTTGAAATCATTGAAAATGAACAAATAATTTCGCATCGCCGGCGATGTGCGTTTCGAATTTTCAAACGTTTTTCTAACGTTCGCGGTTTCGTTGCCCCGTCGTTTAAACGTGCCGGCGACTCAGTGAAAAATTTCCAGGGTGCGCCAAAATCCCGCTACATCAGGGCTTTAGCGTTCCGCCGTACAGGGGGCATCTTTGCTCAGTAGGTGGGAAAACACGATTCCGTACTCTCAGCCTGTCCAGTCGATTTGACTGGGAGAAGAGAGGTTTCCCTTGCCGTCGGATTTGATCAAGGGCCTCAGCTTCTTGCTCCCTTTTTGTGAAGCGAAAAGGGAGTCCCGTCGAGGAATGGGTTCATCTGATCAACGGTAAGCTGCTTGTCGTCACCAACAGTTTGATTGTCGACTATGAGATTTCGGCCGAAACTCTTCTTGATCTCAAGTTCGACGCCAAAGTAATCCGAGCTTTGTCAGCCTTTGGGTCAGCCCCATCATATCTGATCAACGACCAAGAAGACTTTTGTCAGAAGTGGGACGACGGCCAACGGTTTTTCATATCCAGAAAGGGCGCATTGAAACCCATATGGTTTCCCGGATCACCACGCGACTTGGCTGGTCGAAAAAGCGTTGAACGACGACCATGTTCCCAAGAGCCCACGGCGATCCAGAAAGGCAGGAAGCCGCGAAAGAACATCGAACGACGGCCACGATTCTTCACTGATCGAAGATTGATGGATTGGCCGCTTCAGAAAGATCAAGTGGCCTCGGAACAGCCCCGCGCCGAACGTTCAAGAGTCATGGGCGATGCTGCGATCCAGATGTTCGGTCAAGGGACTTCTTTGAGCGTATTTCGACAAGCGCAAAACACGGTCGACGCGGAATACCGACCTTCTCAAAATCGGTATTTGATTGGCAACAAACCAGAAGAACAGACTTTCGGCGCTGATGTTTCGACACCGCCCGGTCCAAAATACAGGTCTCGGAACTTGTTTCGGTTAAGGAAGTCCCGAGATTTATCTGGACGGCGCTCCTGATGGGGTGGACGTCGATGCCCTGGTCAGCACTTTCAGGTCGCACTTGGTCGTCGTGATCTTTTCGGAATGCTCTGCGACAATGCTTGTGATCAATTCTGCGGACAGGGCGCCAATGCGCTTGGCTGGGATGCGAATGGTCGAGAGGGACGGTTCGATTTCGCTTGAGCCTTTGAAATCTCCGATTCCCATGACGGACAGGTCTTCAGGAACACGCACACCGCAGTGTTTTGCCGCGTACAGCACGCCCTGAGCGATAATGTCATTGCCGCATAAAATAGCGGTAGGACGTGGTGAATGATCCAACAAGCTTATGCAGGCGCGTTTGGCTTCCAAAATGCTATAGGGGGCTTCCAGGCGCCATTGTTCGGGAACCTCGATCCGTTCCAATCCCAATTCTTCCAAGGCGCCGTGCAACCGGTCATATGCGCGATCATTCCCGGCAGGGTCGGGAAAGATCAAACCTATGTCGCGGTGTCCCAAATCCAGCAAGTGGCGTGCGGACAAACGGCCAGCTTCAGAATTCTGAACACCCACGCAAGACAATCGCGCTTCATCGTCATAGTTCCAGATTGCAATCGTCGGAACACCCTGTTGTTCGATCAATTGATACGTCGATTCCGAGTGTTCAAGCCCGATAAGCGCAAGCCCGTCAACGCGATGCTCCATCAGTTTGCGCAGCATCTTGTATTCGCGCTCCAGATCGAACCCGTGCGAAGCAATCAACATCGTGAAACCATGCTGGTCCAGCCCATCCGAAAAGGATTGGATCAGTTCAGCGAAGATGGCGTTGTCGATTGTCGGAACCACCAGCCCGACAGTTCCGCTGCGTCGGCCGTGCATGACTTGCGCGGCTCGGTTGCGAATATAACCAAGCTTCTGCACCGCCCGGTCAATCTTTTTCCGAGTCGCCGGCTTGAGCAATTCCGGGTGATTGAAGCTTCTCGAAACCGTCGAGATGGAAACACCGGCAGCCTTTGCGACAGCGACAATATCCGGCTTATCCATATGTTTTTTATTCACAACTTTCATTCGATCGAGGCTATTTATGAAAACATTTGCAAAACTATTTTCATCTCTTAGCCTAAAATGTCAACGCGCAAACAAACACAGGGATGCAACGTGGAATTTCTGTATTACTTCGGAGATGTCTTCACACCGGTCTCGTTCGGGCTGTTGCTCTTGGGAACGATTGGCGGGCTGATTTTGGGGGCAACCCCCGGACTGTCACCCACCATGGCCGTGGCCCTGCTGATCCCATTCACGTTTCATCTGGCACCCGTTCAGGGGCTGATCCTTCTTGGCGCGGCCTATACCTCGACGGTCGCCGGCGGCGCGGTCAGCGCCATCCTTCTGAAAATTCCCGGAGCGCCCGCAAACATCGCCACGACGTTGGATGGGCATACGATGGCCAAGCAGGGCAAGGGCGCACAGGCGTTGCAGCTGAGCTTTCTGGCGTCTGCCGTTGGGGGGGTGATCGGAGTGCTTCTGCTCATCTTCCTGACACCGGTTCTTGCGCAATGGGCGTTGGCCTTTGGACCAAGCCACCTGTTCTGGCTCGCCATCCTGGGCGTAACCGTCATTGGATCGCTGGATAGTGCATCCGTTGTCAAAGGGTTGCTGTCGGGATGCATCGGTCTTTGGCTTGCGACCATTGGGTTCGATGACATCATGGGCGCGCAACGGTTCATCTTCCACCCGGCGCTTGGTGGCGGCATCAACATCATCGCCGCGCTCATCGGGCTTTTTGCAATTCCTCAGGTCCTGACCATGTTCGCCAAGGGCCGCAACACGGCAAATGCCGAAGTGATCGAAGTCGAAAAGCACTCGATCATGGATGCGGTGCGTGAGCTTCTGCGCCGCCCGAGGGCGCTGAGCATCGGCACCATTACCGGCTCGGTCATCGGGCTGATCCCGGGCGTCGGTGGACAGATCGCGGGTTTGGTCGCCTATGACCAGACCAAGAAGTTCAGTCCCGAGCGCGAGAAATTCGGAAAGGGCCACAGCGAAGGCGTGATCGCAGCGGAAAGCGCGAACAACGCCATGGTCGGCCCCAGCCTTGTTCCGCTTTTGACGCTCTCGATCCCGGGGTCGCCGACTGCGGCGGTGCTGCTGGGCGGCCTGTTGATCCACGGGATTTTTCCCGGCACGGACCTTTTCGACAACCACCCGGATGTTGCCTGGACCTTCATAAATTCGATGCTGATCGGGCAGGTGTTGATGTGCATCTTCGGTCTTTATGTCGCGGGCCTTGCCGCCCGGGTGGCGCAGGTACCGCAGAGCGTCATGGCCGCAGTTGTTCTGGGCCTGGCTGTCTTCGGAAGCTATTCGGTACAGTCCAGCATGGGCGACGTCTATGTCATGGCGGCACTTGGCGTCATGATGTACTTTCTTGAGCGTTTTGGCTTTTCAGCTGCGCCACTGGTGCTTGGCCTGATCCTTGGCCCGATTGCCGAGGCGAACTTCATTCAAGGTTCGATGATTGCAGGGGCCAGCGAAGGGATGGCCAGCTATTTCCTGACCGGAACGCTGAATATCGTTCTGATCGCAATCGTCATCGCTTCGATCGCCTATTCGGTCTGGATGGAGCTTCGCAATCGTCGCTACACATCAAAAGAGGAGATCATGGCATGAGTTCCGTCAGTCTTCCACGCGCGCAACATATTGTGGCGTCCGGCGTCATTGCTGCCGTCGGGATCTGGGTGGCATGGGTCAGCTATACCCAGCAACCGGCCGAAGCTTTCTTGTTCCCACGCCTGATTTCGACTGTGTTTGTCGTTCTGGCCCTGTGGACGTTTGCCAAGGCGCTTCTGGGCTGGACCAAGGTGGGCAACGGCGTCTCGCGCAAGGATTTCATTTGGCTTCTGCCAGGACTGATTATCGCGCTCATCTACATCTTTTGGGCCGCCAAGGCGCTTGGGTTTTACACCGCCGGAACGATCACATTCTTCTTGCTGCTCAGCTTCTATGACCCTGCACCGCATGGCGAAATCAAAACCTGGACTAGGCGTGTGATCATCACGATCGGGTATTTGGCCGTAATGTATGGGCTCTTCGCCATGCTCCTCAAAGTTTACACGCCACGAGAAGTATTTTTCTGAAAAAGACCGCGCGAAAAGCGGCTTACGCAAATCCAAGGGAGGATCTGAAATGAAACATCTACTGGCAGGCGCTGCACTGGCGCTGATGTCCCTGACCGGTGGCGCGGCCGTCGCGCAGGACTACCCCGAACGCCCGATCATGATGATGGTCAGTTATGGTGCGGGTGGCGCCACCGACTTTCAGGCGCGTATCGTCACCATGACTGCGGGCAATGAAGACGCGCTTGGAATGCCCATCGCGATCATCAACAAGCCGGGGGCCGGTGGCCGTGTCGGCTGGAACTGGTTTGCGACACAGGCCGAAGCTGATGGCTATACGCTGGCGGCTTACAACATCCCGCATTTCATCGCCCAGTCGATCAAGGGCGGCGTTGAATACTCGGCAGACAGCTTTGAGCCCATCGCCAACTGGGGGGCGGATCCTGCGGTATTCGTCGTGGCCAAGGACAGCCCCTTCAATTCCATGCAGGAGGTGGTGAACTATGCCAAGGAAAACCCGGGGAAGCTGACCTTTTCGGGTGCGGGCCTGTTCGTCGGGCACCACATCGCCGCTTTGCAGCTTGAGAAGGAAGCCGGGGTCAAAATGGCGTACATCCCGACCAAGGGCGGCGGTGCGGCGGCCATGAAAGCCGTGATTGCAGGCGACGTCATGGGCGGCGTGAACAACCTGTCCGATGCGTTCCGCGCACAGGAAGCCGGAAATGTCAAAATCCTTGGCGTGTTCGATCTGGAACGCAGCGCGTTCCTGCCGGACGTCCCCACACTGAAAGAGCAAGGCTTTGACATCGACAATGCCAGCGTGAATTTCCGCGGTGTCATGGTCCCCAAGGGCACCCCACCAGAGGTCATCGACAAACTGGCCGCTACAGTCCCGGAAATGTTCAAAAACGCGCGGGTGGCAGGAAAAATGAAAGCCGGTGGATCGCCCATGCACGTCATGACCCGCGAAGAGGTTCAACAGATGTGGGCCGCACGTCAGGAAACCCTGCAAGAGCTTCTGGCGGGTCTGTAACGATTTGAGCAGTGGCACAGGATGGGGCGGTTTCCGCCCTGTCCCCACCAATAGGAATTCAATGATGAATGCACATGATGACATCGCCCAAGTCAGTTTGATCATGACCCGTGCGCGCACCGCTCAGAAAGAATACGAAACCGGCGCCACCCAGACGCGCTATGACCGCGCAGCAGCTGCCGCCGCCTGGGCGATCATGGAGCCTTCACGCAACAGGGCTTTGGCCGAACTTGCGGTCAAGACGACAGGACTGGGCAACGTGCCGGACAAGGTGATCAAGAACCATCGCAAGACCCTTGGCCTGATGCGCGACATAAAAGACGTCAGAACCCATGGGATCATCCATGAGGATGCAAGTACCGGCATCACCGAGATTGCGCGCCCAATCGGGGTGATTGGCGCCGTGGTGCCGTCGACGAACCCGGCAGCCACACCCGCCAACAACATCATCAACGCGTTGAAATGCGGCAACTCGGTTGTTGTCGCCCCGTCACCCAAAGGCGTTGCAAGCTGCGAGCTGCTTTTGCGTTACATTCATGCCGAGTTCGACAAACTGGGGCTGGATCACGATCTGGTCCAGATGATTCCCCCGCCGGGTTCCAAGGCCAAGACTCAGGCGATGATGGAGCTCTGCGACCGGGTGATCTGCACCGGCAGTCAAAACAATGTGCACCGCGCACAGACATGCGGCACCCCTGCGGTGGCCGTCGGTGCGGGCAATGTCACCGTGATCGTCGATGAGACAGCTGACCTGAAGGCCGCTGCCCGGAAGATCACGGCCTCCAAGACTTTCGACAATGCGACCTCCTGTTCGTCCGAGAACGCAATCATCGCCGTCGACGCAATCTATGATGATTTCGTCGCAGCCCTTGCCGATGAAGGAGGCGCATTGGTGAAGGACGAAAACCAGATCGTCTCAAAGCTTTGGCCGGATGGGCATCTGAGCCGCGAAGTGATCGCACAGGACGCCGACAAGATGATCAAGGCACTGGGCATGGTTGGTCAGGTGCCTGAAAACACAAGGTTCCTTGCAGTTGAAACCAAGGGGATCGGTCCGGATCATCCGCTTTCGGGTGAGAAACTAAGCCGCGTGGCTGCGCTCTACCGTGCAAACGATTTCGAGGACGCCCAAGCCATAGCCGCTCAAATCTTGCGGTATCAGGGCGCGGGGCATTCCATCGGGATACACACCGCCGATGATGCCCGTGCGGTGGCGTTGGGTGCCTCGATGCCCACCTGCCGCGTAATCGTCAATCAGGCTCACACCTTTGCGACCGGAGGGTCATTCAACAACGGCATGCCTTTCTCGCTTTCGATGGGGTGTGGCAGCTGGGGTGGCAATGCGATTGATGAGAACCTGCATTGGAAACACTTTGTCCAAAGCACCAAAGTCATCCGTGAAATCCCGGCAATCGAACCTTCCGTCGAAGATATCTTCGCGGATTATTGGGCTGATGCGGGGACATGAGTATGGACGATCAGACGCCCCCAGGCGGGACAATCCGCAGCTGGCTGGACGAACGCGCAAGCACCATCGGTGATCGTGATGCTTATCTGTTTTTCGACGGAGAAGCTGCGCTAACCTGGTCATCCCTGAGGGATCGGGCACGAAAACTGGCCGAAAATCTGACCGCGCAGGGATTGGACAAGGGGGCCAGCGTTGCCATCCTTCAACCAAATGGGCGCGAGGCGATCGAGTGCCTTTACGGCGTGCTCTATGGCGGGTTCCGCGCAACGGTCATCAACCTTGTCGCCGGGGACGAGGCCATTGGATATGCGCTGGGCCATTGCGACGCACGAATTGCGTTTGTCGGCGACGCGCAGGCCGATCTGTTCGACAGAGTTCGCCCCAAAGAGATGACGCGGTATTCAGCCTCTCGTTTCGATAAGGCCCCTGATCTCCATGCGCTTGGTCCCGATGACGACGCGCTGCTCATGTATACCTCAGGGACAACCGGTCGCCCGAAGGGGGTCGTGCACAGTCACTTCAGCCTGCTGGCAGGCGGATGGACCCCTACCGTTGCGCACAAGCTGACACCGGCGGATCGTGGTCTTTGCGTGCTTCCGATCTATCACATCAACGGGCTCTGCGTGACCGTGCTGAGCGCGCTTGTTTCCGGCGGTTCCCTGGCCGTGGCCGAAAAGTTTTCAACGCGCAAATTCTGGGACCAGTGCCAGAGCGCCAAAACCACGTGGTTTTCGGTGGTGCCGACCATCATTTCGCACTTGCTGCATTCCGAATTGACACCCGCGCAGGAAACCAGAGCACGCCTTCGTTTCGGCCGCTCGGCATCCTCGCCGCTTGCACCAGATGTACAAACCGCGTTCGAAACCCGTTTTGAAGTCCCCATCGTCGAAACAATGGGCCTGACGGAAACAGCCGCACAGATTTTGTCCAACCCGCTGCCGCCGGGCGTCCGCAAGATTGGGTCGCCGGGCAAAGCTTACGGCAACGAGGCATGTATCCTGTCGGCAGATCTGACCCCCCTGCCGCCAAACACCAAGGGCGAAATCGCCGTACGCGGCCCCAATTTGATGAGAGAATATCTGAAGAACCCGGATGCCACGCGCGCGACATTCACGCCCGATGGCTGGCTGCGCACCGGAGACCTAGGGCATATGGACGAAGACGGGTACTTCTTCGTGACCGGCCGTTTGAAAGAGCTGATCATAAAGGGCGGAGAAAACATCGCCCCTCGTG
This sequence comes from Ruegeria sp. HKCCSP346, assembly GCF_017872595.1. Lineage (NCBI taxonomy): Bacteria > Pseudomonadati > Pseudomonadota > Alphaproteobacteria > Rhodobacterales > Roseobacteraceae > Ruegeria > Ruegeria sp. HKCCSP346. Next base: position 306,532 of record NZ_JAEDOT010000003.1, on the reverse strand, counting down.
AAATCGACGAAGCTCTATATTCGCACCCTGACGTGATCGAGGCTGCCGCATTTGCACGCCCTTGCAAAACCTACGGTGAACGCGTTGAGGCCGCCGTCAAATTGCGAACCGGGTCAAGCGTTTCATCCGACCAACTCATCGCGATATGCGTCCAACGGCTGGGTGCCTTCAAATCACCTGATAAGGTGCACTTGTTGCAAGACTTGCCAAAGGGTCCATCTGGAAAGATCCAAAGGATTAAGCTGCCTGTTTTGACACAGTGACCGATTGCAGCCCATAGAGGCCCCGCAAGCAGGCTTGCAATTTCCGATATGCAAACCAGACGGGCCTTCGCAAGGCATTGACCAATAACGGCATTCCCGAGGCTTGGGCCGGAACCAGAGCTTAAAACGATTTGAGCCATTTCATGAAAATTCTCACCGTGACCCTGTCTTGATCGCCGGGGCGGCAGGAGAAGTAGAGCCCACGATCCAATGGAACCCGGCTTTCATCAAGACGATCAACCGACCAAGTTCCAGATCCCACTCTGCCAGAAGATGCCTGGCCAGTGCCTCGCCCTTGGGCGAGTTCTTTGTTTTCCTCAAGCGCCATTCCAGCTTCACACCGAGCTTGCTTCCCATGAAGAACGGCGGGCGATGTACCATCAGGTAGATATCGGGTGGCTTCCCTGTAGCCACTTTTCGATTTGAGCAGGCCCGCCTGCATGGCAGTATGGCCGATTCGATGAAGACACGCCAACGCCGAGCCACCCGTTCAAAACCAACCAACTAACCCGCAGAACTATGGGCGGATACCGCAAAACTATGGGGTATCCGCAGTGCTATGCGCGCACCTACGCATGTGTAGGTCCGCTCATTACGCTGCATTCCCAACATTGATTTCATTGAAGAAAATCTTGGAAGATTGCCCATAACTCTGCGCTTTGTTTATGCATAACTTTGCACGATTTGCCCATAAGTTTGCGTGCCACAGAGAACCCATCGAACAAACCAGCTCCTGTGGCTTAAGGTCGGTGACAAGATCGGCGACGTAACAGAGATCAAACTGAAGGAAACACTCATCAAATCGATCAAAAACGAGATGATATGTATTCCAAATGCCCAGCTGCTCAATTCCGAAGTTGTGAACTACTCACGAAAAGTGGATGGCCGGGGGCTAATGGTGCACACGACGGTGGGGATTGGCTACGAGGAGCCTCCCAAGAAAATCAAAGCGATGCTGATTGAGGCGGCACACCGAACGCAAGGGTTGAGAAAGAGCCCAGAGCCATTTGTGCTTTGGACCCAGTTGGCAGATTACGCGATCAACTATGAAATCAACGCGTACACTTCTCGTGGATCGAGTTTACCAAAATTTTGTCGGATCTTCGCGAGAACATTGTCGATGTTTTTAATGAAAACGAAACTCAAATAATGACTCCGTCTTACATCGCTGACCCACCGGAACCCAAAATACCTTCAGCTGATTGAGTGTGAGCTTGCTCACATATCTGACTAACAACTCGTCAGGGTCATCTATGAAACTTCAAAAACGCAACACCGCCGTCGTCGGATTGGATTGATTGATATTGAGCAATGATTAGAATCAAACAAGAAATCTTCAGAACTCAGCGAGGCTCCGGATGATCAAGTGGGTACTTTCCGCAACTGTAGTGCTTCTGCCTGGGTTTGTTCACGCAGCCGGGATGGAACAGTGGGGTGAGTCCGGCGACTGGGCAATTCTCATCGATCCAGAAAAAGGCAACGGTTGTCTCGCATGGAGAGCCTTTGAAGACGATATGACAGTAGAAATTGGCGCTGCACCAAATCAGGCTGGCGGCTTTTTTGCCGCCTACAATCCGGCCTGGGTTGAAGTCGAGGACGGTGCGACAGGCATAGTAAGATTTGATTTTGGTGATGCGCAGTTCGAAGGTGAGGCCGTAGGTGTCTACAAGAATGGCGTGCCCGGTGGCTACGCATTTTTCGACAATCCGGCATTTGTAACCGAGTTTGGAAAACGCCAAAGCGTTACGATCATTGGCGAAAGCGGAGCCGAAGTCGAACTCGATTTAAGCGGATCCGCAAAAGCCATTGAGGCCGTTCTGGCGTGTCAGGCGGAGCAGCCAGATCCGCTGAAGAATTAGGTCGCGACCGATTACTGCAATTGGTTGATGTCTGGCACGCAAGGTTGCCTGTTTACTGGCATTGCATCAGCGCCCTCTGGAGCCTTGTTCCTAGACCCACCCACATCCAGCTTGAACTTCGGTGATGAAAGCTGACCTGTCACATCAAACGGCCAAGCGCTGCGGGAAAGGGGTTTGCCCACGCGCCGTGGCTCCGCTCGTATTGCAATCGTATCGTTCAGCCAGTCCACTTGTCCCCTGGCCACCAACTGAACAGATGCTGTTTCAATGACGATGGAGTTTGAACTGACCCGCCCGGCCTGAATATCAACCGGAGCAACCACGCAAGTGATGTCGGTGTAGCCTTGTCTGAACTCTTCTGAAAACAGCCAAGGGAAAATACCTAGCCCGGCCAACTCAAGAAGACTGGTACTAATGTAACCTTGCGACATCGACAAAGACGCTTTGCCGCGCATGGAGTTGATGAAGGCCTTGCCCGAGGCGGTACTACCCGAAACGTTGAATTCACCACTCAAACGCCCGTAGGCATCAATTCCAATCCCTAACTCATCAAGGATCTCACCGAACTCCCACCCTGAGGTCGACCCCGACAATGAAAGCCAATCAGGTGAGTCAATCAGATCCATGACCGCCCGCAGGCTGAAGGTTCCGCCGCCATAAGCCATCTGAAGAGGTCCGAAATCCACGGTTCCGTCTTTTGCAGACAATTGGCTGGAAACAGATGTTACGCCTTGCTGGCCTACAATCTCTTTGAATTCGATCTGTACCTCGACGTCAGCTTCTCGCAGCACGCGTTGCACATCCAGAAGATCGGCAGGCTTCCCTTTTTCCTTTGGCAACACCAAGGGCTGGACGTTTGTCTCCTTCGACAAAACCAAAGGCTGAACTTCGGCTTCAGGTTCTTTTGGGGTTTCCCCTACCAGGCTTTTCAATTGGTCCAGCACGGCAGTCAGGTTCTTCAGGTCGTTGAGATCGAGCCTCTCGCTGGTAACGTTGCCGCGAACAACAGAAGAGCCATCCGGAAATTTAGCATCGAAAGCCGCTAGAAGCTGCGAGGAGCCAGCTTCGAACTCGATTGCAGCATTAAAGTCCTCGCCCTGCTTTGAGGTTTCAGCATCAATGCCGAGTGCGCCAATTTCGATAGGTTGCAGGTTGAGCGCGTTCAGAAATTGAGCACCATCGCCCACATCCAGGTTCACGTCGAAATCAAGCCCGGCCAGCCCTTTGAGCTCATTGACCGACAACGCAAGGTCGAGCGCCCAAAGATCGGTGTCATAGCTGGTCGCGTTGAACCTATTTAGTGATACCGGGCCTCCCGCATTGGATATGCTGAAGTCCGCCTTAATACCGCCAAACTGGTCGACAAAACCTTCGTCGAGATCGGGCAAAATCAACTTGGCAGGCCCATTCAGCATGCCATCGAAGCTCACGTCCTGAAGCTGAAGCAGGTCGAGTATTTCGCCTTGGGCTTTTAGCACCGGCTCCTCAATTGGGCCAGCTTGCAAGGTAATGCCCAACATCGCGAGGCGGCCATCCGGCATGCGGCGAATAGTTTCGATAGAGGCTGGACCGATCACGTCCAGCCCTTGGTCAAAGGCGTTGGTTTCGAACAGTAATTTCTCGAATTCGAAGGAGGCGAGGGATCCAACCATATGCATTTCAAAGCCAGTGAACTTCAGATCTTGGATACTCTTTGCTGCTTGAGGCGGCTGCCCCTCTGGGTGAAGGCGCGCATTGAAAAGCAGATCGACGCCTTTAGCTGTATAGAGGTCATCTATCGAACCTTCAGCTTCGAGTTTTTGCCCATCTTCAAGGCTTACGGTTGTAGTAAATGCTTCGATCTTTAGGGCGTCCTGAGACACAAGCTCAGCTTGCAACTGGCCATTACCTTCCAGAACGCGTTCCAATCCCATGACATCGAGAAAGTCACCGAATTCGCCAGTATCCATCTCCAGGACAGCCCGATAACCGCCACCTTCGTCTTCCGCGAATGGCTCGCCATCGTAGCGGACAGTCATTTCTCCAAAGTTGGCTCTCGTCGTAAACGGCGCGTCATGGGGATAGTCGCCCTTGATTTCAAAACCTTGACCGTTGACCGAGCCGGAACCAGAGACCTTTGTTCTTTTTCCGTTATCTACTTGTTCAAGCGCAAGCGACTGAAGGTCAAACACAAATGAGAAGCCCGAGACCTTGTCGTCGATGTTTAACCCGATTGATGTGAAATTGACGTTCTTGTCGCTGAGAAAAGTAAGAATCCCACTGTTTTCTTTGCCACCAACTTCGGACGTTTCGAGTTCGGCCTCAGCATCCTGATTGTCCTCTGCAAGCGACCCGTTGGTTTGAGGCGTTGGCATTGGTCGGCTTTTTCGCCAGCTTGTTGTCCCATCCGTGGCTGTAAGAAAGTTAGCCTGAAGACCGTCCACCAAAAGGTTGTCAAAGTGCAGACGTCCGTTGGCCAAGGCGGCAACGTCCAGTTCCAGTTCAAGCAGTTTCAATTCTGCAAGAGAGGTCTCTGGCAGTGTCTCGCTCGGGATGACCACGCCGCCGACATAGATGTGGGTAATGCGACCTAGTGCGACGCTCACATCGTCGTTGACCAGAAGCGGCTGCCCAATTTGTTCCGAAAGAGCCTTTTCCACAAGGTTGCGTCGCATATCTGAGAACAACGGCGCAGCAAGTAGCAACCAAACAATAGCGATTGCTGCAAAAGCGAGTAGCGCAACGAGTCCAATTATCCTAAACAGCCAAGTTCTCATTTGCTTCCCTGTGATCGCTTTCATAATTCAGTTTAACCGCAAATCGGAAATCTCCAATCTTTCTGGCAACTAAGGATATAGTGATTGCTATGTCGCGTTGGTTGCGTCCGTAGGATTGCATCCTATTTTCTGAGTTTTGGTGGCCTCTCGCCCAGGTCAGCTCGTTCACAAAGAAAGTCCATGGGTTTGTGCTGTGCTATCGGGAGTGTCCACACTCGCGCCTAGATTTTCCGCCCTTTGATCACACAAACGGGCTGAACGCGTCTGGCAATTTCATCAGCTCTGCCGCGACTTTGTTCCCGATTGCGCAGTGCGGTGTTTTTTCGTTGCTGGCGTTCAGTCGTCCTGACAGATGGAGATAGACTTATAGTGCATAGTGCCGTGGAGGCAGAAAATTCAGGCACTAGTATTTGCGCATGCAACGAACGGCAGCTTCGAATCGCCCCAGTGCGGCATCAAAGTAGACTTCATAAAACTTGAAAAGGGCCGTCCGCGAAACTTTGCAAAGTCTGCTTTCTGCGCGTCGCAGACGTTCGCGAGAATCCAAGCAAAAAGGCCGCATGGAACCCAAGGTTCCTTAGGAAGGCCCTTTGCGTGATCGAGCAACGCAAAGGACCATAACCGCAACGACTAAGCCAAAAACTGATTGAATTCATCGCTAAGGCAGACAATCGCGCAGCGCAAAACTATGGGCAAACTATGCAAACTTATGGGGTATCCGCAGTGCTATGGGGCTCCCTACACATGATCAGAAATCCAGATTCTCAACACTCAAGGCGTTTTTCTGGATGAACTCCCGACGAGGTTCCACAACGTCACCCATCAACTTGGTGAACAGATCATCCGCCTCGACCATGTCATCCACGCGCACTTGCAGCAGCGTCCGCGCATCCGGGTCCAGTGTCGTTTCCCACAGCTGGTCAGGGTTCATCTCACCCAAGCCTTTATAGCGCTGCAAGGACAAGCCCTTTTCACCCTCTTCCAGAATGGCGCGCAACAAGTCCAGCGGACCGTGGATCATCTGGCTGCGATCACGGCGGTTCAAAGTGGCCGGAGAGTTGTAGATCTCTTGCAGGCTCTGCGTAAAGCTGCCGGTCTTGCGCGCCTCGCCCGAGCGCAGCATCGGGCCGTCCAGCGTGCGAACCTCTTCGACACCGCGCAGGATACGGGCCAGCCGGATCCCGTGATCCTGTGTGATACGACCCTGCCAACCGCGTTCGTACTCCAACGCGATCAGATCCAGCCGTGCGGCGACTTTGTCAGCCACACCTTGCAGGTCAGCATCAACAGCGCCAGGCACAAAGGCTCCTGCAACGGCGGCCTGTTCCAGAATATGACGCGGGTAATGCGTTGGAAACGCGTCCAGCACACGTTTCAGCTGACGCGCCTCATCCACCACGCGGGTCAGGTCCTGGCCGATGATTTCCTCACCCGAGCCGAGTTTCAGAACCGCGCCTTCGACGCCCTGATTGATCAGATAGTCATCCAGAGCGGCCTGATCCTTCAGGTAAACCTCTGACTTTCCGCGGGAAACCTTGTACAGCGGCGGTTGCGCGATATAGAGGTACCCGCCCTCGATCAGCTCAGGCATCTGCCGATAGAAGAAGGTCAGCAACAGGGTCCGGATATGCGCGCCGTCCACATCCGCATCGGTCATGATGACGATCTTGTGGTAGCGCAGCTTTTCGATGTTGAACTCATCGCGGCCAATGCCAGTGCCCAGCGCCATGACGAGGTTGCCAATTTCCTGAGACGATAGCATCCGGTCGAACCGGGCGCGTTCGACGTTCAGGATTTTCCCCCGCAGGGGCAGAACCGCCTGCGTCAGACGGTCCCGGCCGGTCTGGGCGGAACCACCAGCCGAGTCACCCTCGACCAGGAAGACTTCGGTTTTCGATGGATCCTTCTCGGAACAATCCTTCAGCTTGCCCGCCAGATAGTTCACATCCATCGCCGTCTTGCGTCGGGTCAGCTCGCGTGCCTTCCGCGCAGCTTCCCGGGCCAACGCAGCCTCGATGATCTTGCCGACGATATTCTTGGCCTCGTTGGGGTTTTCTTCGAACCACTCGGCCAGTTTTTCGTTCATCAGACCTTCGACAGCCGGGCGGACCTCGGAGGAAACCAGCTTGTCCTTGGTCTGGGACGAGAATTTCGGGTCGGGCACTTTCACCGACAATACGCAGGTCAAACCTTCGCGCGCATCATCGCCGGTGAAGCTGACCTTTTCCTTTTTCGCGATCCCGCTGGACTGCGCATAGTTGTTGATCGTCCGGGTCAAAGCCCCCCGGAACCCAGCCACATGGGTCCCGCCGTCGCGCTGCGGAATGTTGTTGGTGAATGGCAGTACCGTTTCGTGGTAGCTGTCATTCCACCACATGGCGATCTCGACACCGATATCGTCGCGCTCACCCTTGATATAGATCGGCTCGGGCATGGCCGGCGTTTTGGATCGGTCAAGGTATTTGACGAACTCCTTTACGCCGCCTTCGTAGAACAGCTCGGTCTCCAGCCGCTCGGCAGGGCGTTCGTCGATCAGGATGATCCGCACGCCCGAGTTCAGGAATGCCAGTTCGCGCAGCCGTTTTTCCAACGTCTCGAACGAGTATTCGAGATTCGAGAACGTGTCGGTCGACGCCAGAAACCGCACTTCGGTTCCCGTACGATCGCCGCATTCGCCGACAACCTTCAGATGCTCTGCTGTTTCACCGCCCTCAAATCGCGCCACGTGCTCTTTGCCCGCGCGCCAAATGCGCAGCTCCAGCCAGTCCGACAGGGCGTTTACTACCGAAACACCCACGCCATGCAGGCCGCCCGACACCTTGTAAGAGTTGCTGTCGAACTTGCCGCCCGCGTGCAGCTGGGTCATGATGACCTCTGCCGCTGAAACGCCTTCTTCCGGGTGGATATCAACCGGAATTCCGCGGCCGTTGTCGCTGACCGAAACGCTGGAATCCGCGTGAATTTTCACGGTCACATGGTCGGCGTGACCCGCCAGCGCTTCGTCAATTCCGTTGTCGACAACCTCATACACCATGTGGTGCAGGCCCGATCCATCATCCGTGTCCCCGATATACATCCCGGGGCGTTTGCGAACGGCTTCTAAGCCCTTGAGAACTTTGATGGAATCTGCGCCGTATTCTTGAGGAGCCTGTGCGTCTTCGGACATTCAGTCAGTACCTATATTATTTTGGTACCTTATACGTTTTCTGGTGGGGATTGTCACGCGATCCCCCAATATTTTGTGTGTGCTCAAGTCGTTTTCTGCCCATCTGAATCCACCTCATAACCGGTCGATGTCAGAAGCGATATCCGCCGCGATTTCCAGCGCATCGACATCCTTGCGTTCGGCCGATAACCGAAGCCCCAGAATGTCCGACTGATACCGGGCCGCCAGCCGATCCGGGTCATGTTCAGGCCGGATTTCACCGGCGGCCTGGGCGCTGCGGAACAGGTCGGCGAAACACGCCTTCATTTCCGCCATGTGACGCGCGGCCTGATCCGCAAGCGCATGATCCTTCGCCTGCAACTCGGCATATGTCTTTGCCAGCATGCAGGCCTTTGCCGGGTTCTCGACCGCTTCGATGACCAGACGTGGTTGCGCCTTGAGCGCCTCCTTCGGCCCCAGTCTTTCAGCAAGGGCTTTCAGGCGCGCCACACCTTCTTGCGTGTAGCTTTCCAGCGTCAACGCATAGAGCGCGTCCTTCGACCCGAAAGCCGCGTAGAAACTGCCGGGTTTCAGCTTCAATTCCCGTTCAAGGTCCTTCAGCGACGTACCAGCCCAACCCTGACGCCAAAAGATGTCACGGGCCTTCTCGATCAACGCGTCGCGATCATATGCGGGTTTGCGGGGCATCGGCATCACCAATTCTTGAACGTTCGCTCAAATATATACTTGAGTGATCACTCAAGAAACCCTAAATACCACCCATCGCGCCAGAAACAGGAGTTCCGACATGGCCACTTTCCCGTCTCATGACACAGAATCCGCACCCGAAGCATCCAAACCACTGTTGGAAAAGTCCCAGGCCGCTTTTGGCCGTTTGCCGGGCCTGCACAAGGTGATGGCAGAAAGCCCACAGCACCTTGAAGGCTATCAAGTTCTGCACAGCCTGTTCTTGCAGACCGATTTTGACAACGATGAGAAAACCGTCGTCTGGCAGACCATCAATGTGGAAAACGAATGCCATTACTGCGTGCCCGCGCACACCGGCATCGCAAAGATGATGAAGGTATCAGACGAAATCTCCCAGGCTCTGCGCAATGAAACCCCGCTGCCTTCGCCCAAACTCGAAGCGCTGCGCAGCTTCACCCTGCAAGTGATGGAAACCCGTGGCAACCCGACCGAGGAACAGCTTCAGGCGTTCTTCGACGCGGGCTATTCCCATCGTGCGGTTCTGGACGTGGTGCTGGGCCTTGCACAAAAAACCATGTCAAACTACGTCAACCACATGGCCAAAACACCGGTCGATGAAGTCATGCGCGGTTTCCTGTGGGAGCGCAAAGTCAACGAACCGGCCTAAGCCGCTACGACCGACCCCTCATCGCCTTCGGTCACGATCAGCGTCTGGGCCCGGTCACTCAACTCCTCAAACAGTTCAGGCCCGGTGCCCGTCATCCAGGCCTGAGCACCCAACGCACAAATCTCGTCATAAAGTGAAGCGCGCCGGCCCGCGTCCAGATGAGCGGCCACCTCATCCAGCAAAACGATCGGTGGCGCACCCACCATTGCAGCCAAAGCTCGGGCATTGGACAGGATCAATGAAACCAGCAGCGCCTTCTGCTCACCGGTCGAACAATCCTTGGCGGGAACACCCTTGGCAGCAAAGACGCCATACAAGTCTGACCGATGCGGCCCAACCAAAGTCCGACCCGCAGCCAAGTCCCTGAACCGGCTTTCATTCAAAGCCTCGCGCAGATCCTCTGCCGTTTCGGGCATCGCGCCTTCGGTTTGCACCAATTCCAACTCGGCAGACGGAAACGCGGTTTCCGCCTGATCCTGCGCTACCCTCAGATGGCTCAACGCCGCCAATCGCGCTGTGTGGATACGATGCCCCATCTCGGCCAACTGACCCTCAAGCGCAGCATACCAATGCGCGTCCCGAACCTGCTCTTTCAGCAAACGGTTCCGTTCGCGCATCGCTTTTTCGTAAGCCAGCGAGGCCTCTGCATGAGACGGATCAAAACTGAGCGCAATGCGATCAAGAAACCGGCGCCGGCCTTCGGCCCCTTCAATCCACAGGCGGTCCATGGATGGAACCAGCCAGACCACCCGCGCAAGTTTACCCAGATCAATCTGGGTGGCGGATTTTCCATCAATCCTCACCTGCCGTGCCGCACCACCCTCAGACCAGGTTTCGATTTCGAAATTCTGACCCTGCGATTGCAACAGTCCCGACAGTTTCCAGCCCAGCGCCTCGGGCCGCCGCGTCATCTCGGCCGCGCTTGCCCGCCGCATTCCGCGACCGGGTGAAAACAAGGATACCGCTTCCAGAATATTGGTCTTGCCCGCCCCGTTCGACCCGTGAATAGCCACCGGCCGCCCGTCCAGAGACAACCGCGCCAGCTTGTGAGACCGAAAATGCGAGACCGTAAGCTCGGTCAGGGCCAATCCCATGACCCCTCCCTTCATTTTTTCAAAAATACTCCCGCCGGAGGCATCGCACGTCCGCGCGATCAGACGCGCATTGGCATGACGACGTAAACTGCGCTCTGGTCATTGCCTTCGCGCATCAGGGTCGGGTCGCCAGCTGAATTGAACATGAACACCGCATTCTCTCGATCCACCTGAGACGCGATCTCCAGCAGATATTTGGCATTGAACCCGATCTCCAGACGCTCATCACCATAGGCGACCGCCAGTTCTTCCTCGGCCGCGCCACTGTCTGGTGCGTTCACCGACAGGACCAGCTTGTCGCCATCCAGTTGCAGCTTCACCGCACGCGAACGCTCGGAAGACACCGTTGCCACCCGGTCCACGGCCTGTGCGAACTCGGCAGCATCCACTTCCAGCTTGCGCGTATTTCCTTGCGGGATAACGCGCGTGTAGTCGGGAAAGGTTCCGTCAATGACCTTCGAGGTCAGCGTGATATCAGGCGTGGCGAAACGCACCTTGGTTTCGCTGACCGAAACCGCGATATCCATTTCATCATCGTCCAGCAGCTTGCGCAGTTCGCCTACGGTTTTACGCGGGACGATAACGCCCGGCATGCCCTCTGCACCATCCGGCAAATCGGCATCGATCCGAGCAAGCCGGTGGCCGTCGGTGGCCACGCAGCGCAGCACCTTGCCGCCATCGGATCCGTCGGCCACATGCATATAGACACCGTTCAGATAATACCGGGTCTCTTCTGTTGAGATTGCGAATTTCGACTTGTCGAACAACCGTCGCAGCAGGGCAGCCGAAGCCGTGAAATTTGATTGATACTCCGACGACGCCATGACCGGGAAATCCTCTTTCGGCAGCGTCGCCAGCGAGAAATTCGACCGACCCGCCTCAACCGTCAGACGCCCTGCCGCGCTGTCCGCGGTCAGCGTGACCAACGCTCCGTCGGGCAGTTTGCGCACGATCTCGTGCAAGGTGGTCGCGGCCACGGTGGTGGCACCGGCTTTCTCGACCTGCGCCGGGGCTTTGTCGACCACTTCGATATCCAGATCTGTCGCGCGAAACAGCGCCTGATCGCCTTCCGCCTCAATCAGGACATTCGCAAGTATGGGAATGGTATTGCGGCGTTCCACTACGGATTGGGCCTGCGAAACGGCCTTGAGAAGGGTGCCGCGTTCGATGCTGATCTTCATACCCTCAATTCCTCTGACTTGCGTACCGACATGGGCGGGACTGGCACGTTAGCGGTTCCACCCTGAGGCACAAGGATTTTTTACGGATTTCTGGGTTGGATTGCGTCCAGCGTCAAGGGCAGCGTGCCTGACAGGCACCAGTTCTGATCCAACCGTGGACTAATGCGCACAAGAAACGCCCCGGACCCAAGGAACCGGGGCGGTTTCCTGCATTAAAGGCGCGGATCAGGCTTCAAGCGACCGGCGCAGCATTTCCACGTCTTCAGCGATCTGACCGTCGGTCAGCTTCAACTCTTCAATGCGCTTGACGCCATGCATGACCGTCGTGTGATCGCGCCCGCCAAAACGGCGGCCAATCTCGGGCAGCGACCGGCTGGTTAACTGCTTGCACAGATACATCGCCACCTGACGCGGACGCGCGTAAGAGCGCAGGCGCTTCGGGCCGATGATGTCAGAAAGCCGGATGTTGTAATACTCGGACACCTTCCGCTGGATCTCTTCAACGGTGATCTTGCGTTCCGAGGCGCGCAGCACATCCGCCAGACAATCCTGCGTCAGTTCCATGTCGATCTCGCGGCCAACCAGCGAGGCAAAAGCGAACAGACGGGTCAGGGCACCTTCCAGCACCCGAACATTGGTCGAGATGCGATGCGCCAGGAATTCCAGAACGCCATCGGCAATCGCCAGGTCCGGATAGGATGAGCTGTATTGCTGCACCTTGTTCTGCAAAATGCCCAGACGCAGTTCATAATCGGTCGGGTGCAGATCAACCACCAGACCACATTGCAGGCGGGATTTCACCCGGTCTTCCAGATCCTTGATCTCACCCGGGGCGCGGTCGGCCGAGATGATGATCTGTTTATTCTGATCCACCAGCGCGTTGAACGTGTGGAAAAACTCTTCCTGAGTGGAATCCTTGCCGGCGATGAACTGCACGTCGTCAACCATCAAAACGTCAACCGAACGGAACAGGTGTTTGAAATCCATCATCCGACGCTCGCGCAGGGCCTGCACGAACCGGTACATGAACTGTTCCGCTGACAGGTACAGAACGTTGAGTTCCGGATGTTTGGTTTTCAGCTCCCATGCAATGGCGTGCATCAAGTGGGTCTTACCCAGCCCCACGCCGCCGTACAGAACCAGCGGATTGAAGGTTACCGGCCCGCCCTCGGATACCCGACGCGCGGCCGCATGGGCCAGTTCATTGGGCTTGCCGACGACAAAACTGTCAAAGGTAAAGCGGGAATCCAACGGGGCAGCCTGAAGCGATTCCAATGTATCCTGCGCCGGGTCCTCGCTCGGCGCGGCGACAGGTTCAGGCTTTGCCACCGGCGGCGTATCGACAGCTGGCTTAGGCCGTGCAGGCGAGTTTGCAGCGACGCGGAAATCCAGACGCTGCACAGTTTCACCTGCGGTGTTCAGCTCGTATAAAATGAGGTCGGCAAAATTCTGGCTGACGTAATTGCCCATGAAATTGGTCGGCACCGAGAAAACCGCCACGCCGTCCTGAAGCTCCTTGAATTCCAAAGGCTCGATCCAGGTCGTATAATTGTTCCGACCGATGGCCTTCAGCAACTTGTTACGCAGTAGTCCCCATTTTTCTTGTGTCATTAAGCGCCTCACGCATCCCATTCTTATTGGCCTGTCAGCCTTATTCATACGAAGCCGGTTTCCCGGTGTTGTATTCACACGCAATAGGTATCCAATCGCCAAACCAGTCGGCTTGGCGGGACCATCCCGAATAGCCCGGCAACCCCCAATTCTGACGCTCAGCAATAACGGAACGTCCCGAAAATCGGGTTGCACGTCGCAATCTCAATTTTTAGACAGGGCCAAGATCACCGGGTTTATTCCGGCTTCCATGGCAGATCGGCAGCCTGGCTCAAGCCAGTCGTCGACAATTGTCCCCAGATCGCTCTGATGCCCGTCAGTTCGATCGGGAAAACAGCCTGTCCCCCCAAGCGAGTGAATCGCTGACATCAGTCGTAGCAATTCCGAGAGGGGCGCGGCAACGAAACTCTGATATTGACTCGGGTCTTTGGGCGAAAGAATCTCTCGGTTTTGTGAAGGCGCGGTTTTCTGGCAACACGACAAAAGGCGCCGTGATGCACGACGCCTTTTCAGAATGGTTCAGCCTTTCTGACGTGACCTTGGGTCACCCAAAAGCTTAGCCCAGTGCTTTGACGCGCGCGGACAGGCGCGACATTTTGCGGGCGGCGGTGTTCTTGTGGAAAACACCCTTGGTAACGCCGCGCATCAGCTCGGGCTGAGCCGCACGCAGAGCAGCAGTCGCCGCGTCCTTGTCGCCGGATGCGATCGCTTCTTCGACTTTACGCAGATAGGTGCGGATGCGCGAACGACGCGCTTTGTTGATTGCAAAGCGCTTTTCGTTCTGACGCGCGCGTTTTTTTGCCTGAGGCGAGTTTGCCATGTGAATCTGACCTTCGTTCGGTACGTTAATCTTGGGTTGCGCGCCACGGACATATCCGCACCGGATCAGAAATCACGAGTGTGAGTCGGGCCAAGCGGGCCGCACGCGCATGTATAGCGGGGGTCTTTAGCCAAGTTTCGAGAGATTGCCAAGTTGATTCTTGGAACAAGGGCCAAGAATATGGGGCGGGCTTGAAACACCCGCCTCAGAGGTCCCGCGCTTTACTTGTCGCGGAATTGCGCCGTGCGCTTTTCCAGGAACGCGGCCATGCCTTCCTTCTGATCTTCGGTAGCGAACATCGAATGGAAGACACGACGCTCGAACAACATACCTTCACTCAGCGGAAGCTCGTAGCTGCGGTTCACCGCTTCTTTCGCGGCCATTGCAGTCAATTGCGATTTCTCGGCAATCTTCTGCGCTGCGCTCACGGCCTCTTCGATCAGCTTCTTGGCCGGCACCACCCGGCTGACGAGACCCGCGCGCTCGGCTTCGTCGGCATCCATGAAACGCCCGGTCAGGTTCATGTCCATCGATTTGGATTTACCCACGAACCGCGTCAGACGCTGACTTCCACCCAGACCGGCAATGACGCCCAGATTGATCTCGGGCTGGCCGAATTTCGCGGTGTCCGCCGCGATGATGAAATCGCACAGCATGGCAAGTTCACAGCCACCGCCCAGCGCATAGCCCGCAACGGCCGCGATGATCGGCTTGCGAATCGCGGTCACACGATCATTCGCATCGGCAAAAAGGTTGATGTTGTAGACGTCGACAAAACTCATCTCGGACATTTCCTTGATGTCCGCGCCGGCGGCGAAGGCCTTGTCCGATCCGGTTATCACGATGCAGCGCACCTTGTCGTTGCTGTCCGCATCTTCCAGCGCGGTGCAGAGCTCACCCAGCAACTGGGTGTTCAACGCGTTCAACGCATCCGGTCGGTTGAGTTTGATAAGTGCGACGTGGTCTTCGATTTCGACGATGATCGTCTCAAAAGCCATGAGGAGAAAGCTTCCGGTTGTTCCGTTCAGGTACGATTCCTTACCACGCGAAAAACTTGGATCAAGCTATCTTTGGCATTGCGCACAATAGAAGGATGAGCGACCGGACTGGGTGATTCTCTTGATCGGCGCTCCGCACCCTTCGGTCCGGCAGGCCTCGCCCTCGCGGCCATAAACATCAAACTTGTGCTGAAAATATCCAAGTTCTCCATCGGCTTGGCGGAAATCCCGCAGCGAAGACCCACCGGCTTTGATGGCGTCCTGCAACACCTGCCGGATGATCGGAACAAGCGCCGCCACGCGGGGTGCGGAAATCTGTCCGGCTTTGCGACGTGGCGACACTCGGCCGCGATAAAGAGCTTCGCAAACATAGATATTGCCCAGACCGGCAACGATTCCCTGATCCAGCAGGGCGGATTTGACAGGGGTGTTCTTGCCTTTGAACGCCTTGATCAGGTGTTGGTCGTGAAAATCGTTGCCCAAGGGTTCAGGCCCCAGAACCGACAGCAACTTGTGATCTTCGGCGTTGGCCGTTTGCATCAGGTCCATCGCGCCAAACCGGCGGGGATCGTTGAAGGTGATGCGCGCGCCGTTGGCCATATGAAAGACCACATGGTCATGTTTTTGCACGGCGGGATGGTCATGGACGAATTGCCCCAACGGGTCACCCGACACCGTCATCCGCCCCGACATACCCAGGTGGATCAGCAACGTCTCACCGCTGCTGAGATCCGCCAGAATGTATTTCGACCGCCGCCGCAACCGCTCTACCCGCTGCCCGGTCAGCCGTTCGGCCATACGTTCGGGGAACGGCCAGCGCAGATCGGGGCGGTTCACATCAGCCCGTTCGATCACGACCCCTTCCATGGCAGGACTCAGGCCGCGTCTTACTGTCTCGACCTCAGGTAATTCGGGCATTACAGGGCTCCTAATTCAAAGGGCCGCATTGTGCCCGCCTCTCTTGGCCCTATAACAGAGGCGAAAATCGACAAACGGCAAGGCAAATGTCCGACAACATCGACAAGACCACTCATTTCGGTTTCGAAACCGTCCCCGAGGCCGAAAAGGCAGGGCGCGTACAGGGCGTGTTCAACTCGGTTGCCTCGAAATATGACGTGATGAACGACGTCATGTCGATGGGCATCCACCGGGTCTGGAAGGACGCGATGATGGACTGGCTGGCGCCACGCCCCGGCCAGCGGCTGCTGGACGTGGCCGGTGGCACGGGCGACATCTCGTTCAGGTTCCTCAAGCGCGCGGGTCACGGCCACGCCACGGTCCTGGACCTGACCGAGCCGATGCTGATCGAAGGGCGCCAACGTGCCGAGGCAGATCAGATGTCGGGCAGCCTGAACTGGGTCGTGGGCGATGCCATGGCCCTGCCCTTCGAAGACAATACATTCGATGTTTACACGATCTCGTTCGGCATTCGGAACGTCACCCGCCCGCAAGAAGCTTTGAACGAGGCTTACCGCGTGCTGAAACCCGGCGGCCGCCTGATGGTGCTGGAATTCAGCCAGCTGCCCAATGAGGGGCTGCAAAAGCTCTACGACCTTTACAGCTTCAACGTCATCCCGCGCATGGGAAAACTAATCGCCAATGACTATGACAGCTATCAGTACCTGGTCGAATCGATCCGAAAATTTCCCGATCAGGAAACGTTCCTGAACATGGTTCGCACCGCAGGTTTCGAAAACGCCAAATACCGGAACCTGAGCATGGGTATCGCCGCGCTGCATTCCGGCTGGAAGATCTGACACATGCGTGGTCCCCATAACATCATCCGCCTGATCCGCACAGGCGCCACGCTCGAGCGCACAGGCGCCATGAACGTGGTACTGGATGCGTTCGAAGCCCCGCGCGCCGTACGCATCCTGGCCCACGCATTGGGCAAACCCTTTCAATGGCTTGGCTACAAAGGCGACCCCGGTATGCCACCGGCAACGCGCGCCCTGACGGCGCTTGGCCCCGCCTATATCAAATTCGGGCAAGTGCTTTCGACCCGCCCTGACGTCGTTGGAAATGAACTGGCCGAGCAACTGCGCGTTCTGCAAGACAAGCTGCCCCCTTTCTCCAAAGCCGACGCGATGGCCGAAGTCGAGAAAGAACTGGGTCAGCCGATCTCGGACATGTTCAGCGAATTCAGCGAACCGATTGCCGCAGCCTCGATTGCGCAGGTTCACAAGGCCAAGCTGACCAGCACGGGTGAGGATGTCGCAGTGAAAGTCCTGCGCCCGGGGATCGAACGCGCGTTCCGCAAAGATGTCGATGCGTTCTATTTCGCCGCCGGAATTGTCCAGCTCTTCGCCCCCGGCGCGCGCCGTCTGCGACCGGTGGAGGTGATCGAGCATTTCGACGGTGTCGTGCGCGGCGAACTGGATCTGCGTCTGGAAAGCGCGGCGGCCTCCGAATATGCCGCCAACACCAAGGACGACACCGGCTTCTGGCTGCCGCCCGTTGTGTGGTCACTGTCCGCGCGGCGCGTCATGACGCTCAGCTGGGCGGACGGGATCGCGCTGGGTGACAATGATGCTCTGGATGCCGCAGGTCACAACCGCAATGATCTGGCCGAACGTGTCCTGCGCCTATTCCTCCTCCATGCGCTGCGCGACGGCTTTTTCCACGCCGACATGCACCAGGGCAACCTCAAGGTCGCCGCGAACGGAGACATCATTGCCTATGACTATGGCATCATGGGGCATATCGATGAATACACGCGCCGGGTCTATGCCGAAATCCTGTTTGGCTTCATCCGCCGCGACTACAAACGTGTGGCCGAGGTGCATTTCGAAGCCGGCTATGTTCCCGCCAACCAGGACGTGGACGAGTTCGCCCGCGCCCTGCGTGCCGTGGGCGAGCCGATCTTCGGCATGGATGCCACGCATATTTCCATGGGGCGGTTGCTGAGCTATCTGTTCGAAGTGACCGAACGGTTCGGGATGGAAACCCGAACCGAGCTGATCCTGCTGCAACGCACCATGGTTGTCGTCGAAGGCGTTGCGCGCTCACTCGACCCTCATATGAACATCTGGGAAGTCGCCCGCCCCGTGGTCGAAGACTACATCAAACAATCCATCGGCCCTCGGGCGGCCCTGCGTGATTTTGGGAAAACCGCAATGGTGCTGGCCCGCTTCGGCCCGCGTCTGCCGGCCCTGGTCGAAAACGCACTGATTGCGCAGACACAGAAGGACGAACCGCAGACGCCCACCTTTTGGTCCTTTGCTCTGCCCGCCACGATCGGCGCCGCAGCAGGTGCGGCGCTGGTCTTGCTGATCAACGCGCTCAGCTGAACCAATCCGCCTGCTTCATCTGGCCACAAATATCCTCGGGGGGAATCGCGCCCTGGCGCGATGGGGGGCAGACAGCCCCCCGCACCCCTTCCGGGTCAGAGCCGCTCGATGGCGATGGCAATCCCCTGACCGCCCCCGATGCACATGGTGATCAACCCTTTGGATCCGCCGGAACGTTCCAGCTCGTACAGTGCTTTCAGCGTGATGATCGCACCCGTGGCCCCCACCGGATGCCCCAGCGCAATCGCACCCCCGTTGGGGTTCACCTTGCTCGCATCCAATCCAAGCTCCTGATTCACAGCCAGTGCCTGCGCGGCGAAGGCTTCATTGCTTTCGATCACGTCGAAATCTTCCGCTGACAGACCCGTCTTCGCAAACAGGTTTTGCACTGCCGGAACCGGACCGATGCCCATGACTTCCGGCCGCACGCCTGCATGCGCATAACCAATCACACGCGCCTTCGGTTTCAAACCTGCCCTTTCGGCCGCATCCGCTGTCGCCAGCACCATCGCCGCCGCGCCGTCATTGATGCCTGAGGCATTCCCGGCTGTCACACGCCCGTCCTTCTTGAACACCGGGCGCAGACCGGCCAACGCTTCGGCGGTCGTCGCCTTTGGATGCTCGTCGACTTTGAAATCGACCATGTCCCGCTTGACCTTGACCTGTACCGGAGTGATCTGGCTGTCGAAGTAACCGGCCTCGATCGCCGCCGCCGCACGTGTCTGGCTGTCCAATGCGAACGCATCCATCTGTTCGCGGCTGATTTGATGCTCATCCGCCACGTTTTCGGCCGTCACCCCCATATGTCCGGTGCCAAAGGGGCAGTTCAACGCGCCCAGCATCATGTCCAGCGCGGTGACGTCGCCCATCTTTGCGCCCCAGCGCGCCTGCGGAACGATATAGGGGCTTCGGGACATGCTTTCTGCTCCGCCTGCCACCGCAAAGTCAGCATCGCCCAGCATCAGGGACTGCATGGCTGACACGATCGCCTGCGCGCCCGATCCGCACAGGCGGTTCACGTTCATGGCCGGCGTACCATTGGGAATGCCCGCCTGCATGGCGGCGACGCGCGACAGATACATGTCACGCGGTTCAGTGTTGATCACATGACCGAACACCACATGCCCGATCTGTGCCCCCTCAACCCCCGATCGCTCAAGCGCCGCTTCGGTCGCGACAGTGGCCAGATCAATCGGCGCGGTTGAAGCCAGCGCACCACCAAAGGTGCCAATTGCGGTGCGGGCACCGTCGAGAATAACGATATCGCTCATGAGCTACTCCTCCTGAATCTCGCTGCATTATGCATGCGCAGAATGGCACTGTCGCCCCAGACGTCCCGTCACGGCGGGAATTGACATTGCGTTGCGCAGCCCCCATGGATTCCGTCATGACGGAAGACACAGACGATATCCTGAACCTCCTGCCCGCCCGCCTGAAAGAGGCACGCCGGGCCAAAGGCCTGTCCCTGGAAGCGGTCGCCAATCTCAGCGGTGTGTCCCGGTCCATGGTCAGTCAGATCGAACGCGGCGAAAGCAGCCCGACGATCTCGACCTTGTGGAACCTGACACGCGCCTTGCAGGTGGATTTCGCCGGTCTCTTGGAGGGCACAAAGACCACGGACCAGATCGAGGTGCTCAGAAACTCCGAAGTGCCCAGCATCGACAATATGGGGCAGAACTGCCGAATTCGCATCCTGTCACCGCCGGAAGAGGCCGGGGGTCATGAAGTCTATGATATCGAATTTGACAAGGACGGGGCCCTGAACAGCCAACCCCACGCCCGCGGTGCCCGTGAACAGCTCACCGTGCTGGAAGGCGCGGTCAAAGTCACTTCAGGCAATGCGGTGACCGAGTTGAACCAGGGGGATACAGCCCGATATGCCGCCGACATTGCGCATTCCATCTGTGCCCAAGGGCCAGCCCGAGTATTCCTGATCGTAAAAAACGCCTGACATCCGCGAAATTCCGCCTTCACGGATATTTTTCCTTCATATTGAATTTCCCCTATTTGGGAATTTCATCCGCTATGTTAGATGTGCGACTCAGTTGAACGGAGGTCGCCATGGCAGATGTATTCCTGTCCCATATCACGGACACACTTGCGCAGATCGAATCTGAGGGTCTTTACAAACGCGAACGAATGATCACCTCACCTCAGGGCGGTGAGATCACTGTGGGCGGCAAGCAGGTGATCAACCTCTGTGCCAACAACTATCTGGGTCTGGCGGATCACCCGGCGCTGATCGAGGCCGCGACACAAGCGATGGGGCCCAAAGGATTCGGCATGGCGTCGGTTCGGTTCATCTGTGGCACGCAAGACATTCACCGCGAACTGGAACAACGTCTTGCCAATTTCCTGAACAAGGACGACTCCATCCTCTTTGCCGCTTGTTTCGACGCCAATGGCGGGCTGTTTGAACCTCTGCTGGGACCGGAAGACGCCATCATTTCGGACAGCCTGAACCACGCCTCGATCATCGACGGCGTGCGGCTGTGCAAGGCCAAACGCTATCGCTATCTGAACAACGACATGAATGACCTCGAAGCCTGGCTGAAACAGGCGCGCGAAGACGGGGCGCGGCATATCATGATCGCCACCGATGGCGTGTTCTCGATGGACGGCTATCTGGCCAACCTGCCAAAAATCCGGGAACTGGCCGATAAATACGATGCAATTGTCATGGTGGACGATTGCCATGCGACCGGTTTCATGGGGCCGAACGGGGCCGGCACACCCGATCATTTCGGCGTCGATGTGGATATTCTGACGGGAACCTTGGGCAAGGCACTTGGGGGGGCAATCGGCGGCTATATCGCCGGGCCGCAGCCAGTGATCGACCTGCTGCGGCAGCGGGCGCGGCCCTATCTGTTCTCAAACTCGCTGCCGCCCTCGATCGTCGCCGCCGGGTTGGAAGCGATCCGCCTGGTCGAAGAAGGCGACATGCTGCGCGCGCAACTCTTCGGCAACGCCAAATATTGGCGCGCCGGGCTGGAAAAGCTTGGCTTTGACCTGCTGCCTGGGGAACACCCGATCATCCCGGTGATGCTGGGTGAGGCTCAGCTGGCACAGGACATGGCGTCACGGCTGTTCGACGAAGGTGTCTATGTTTCGGGCTTCTTCTTTCCGGTCGTCCCACGCGGGCAAGCGCGGATCAGAACGCAGATGAATGCGGCTCTGACCAGGGATGAACTGGACCGCGCCCTTTCCGCATTTGGCAAGGTCGGCAAAGAACTGGGGGTCATCGAATGATCCTTCCATCGGTCATCGACGTGATCGGCGACACCCCCATGGTTGAACTGTCGCGCGTGTGTGCCCAGCAGAAGCTGAACGGGCGTATCATCGCCAAGCTTGATTACTTGCTGCCGGGGTTTTCGAAAAAGGACCGCGCGGCGAAGTCCATCATCGAAACGGCGCGCGCAGACGGGACTTTGTCACCGGGGCAAACGGTGGTCGAGCTGACCTCGGGCAATATGGGCACCGGGCTGGCCATTGTATGCGGTATTCTGGGCCATCCTTTCGTGGCTGTCATGAGCGCCGGAAACTCGATCGAACGCGCGCGTATGATGCGGGCCCTGGGGGCCGAAGTTGTCATCGTGCCCCAGGCCCCCGGCAGCAAACCCGGCGAAGTCTCTGGGGCCGATCTTGAACTGGTCGATGTCGAGGCGAAACGCATCACGGCCGCACGCAACGCGTTTCGTGCGGATCAGTTTGGCCATTCGGGAAACCCCAAGGCCCACGAAACCGGGACCGGGCCCGAGATCTGGGCGCAATCCGAAGGCACCGTCACGGCATTCTGCGACTTTGCAGGATCGGGCGGAACGCTTGCCGGAGCGGCAGAGTATCTGAACCGGCACGGCGTGCGGTGCTATGTCGTGGAACCTGCGGGCGCGCGCGCTTTGGCCGGTGAGCCGGTTTCGACCCCGGACCATCCCATTCAGGGAGGCGGTTACGCCATGGGTGATCTGGTGCATTTGAAGGATAGCCGATTGGCCGGACATCTTGCTGTTTCGGGGAAGGCCGCGCGGGATTGTGCCCGACTTCTGGCCCGGACCGAGGGGATATTCGCCGGCTATTCGGCAGGCGCGAATCTTGCCGCGGCGATTGAACTGCTGCGCGGCCCCGAAGAAGGCGGCTGTGTCGCCATCGTCATGTGTGACAGCGGCCTGAAATACCTGTCGACCGATTTGTGGGAGTAAACATATGCGACCCAACACAATGAAAGCTCTGGAAAAATCCAAACCCGAAGAAGGGTTGTGGATGGTGCAGGCCCCGATCCCCGAAATTGGCCCCGATGATGTGCTGATCCGTATCAACAAGACGGGTATCTGCGGCACCGACATCCATATCTGGAACTGGGACGAGTGGGCGTCTCATACCGTGCCGGTTCCGATGATCACTGGCCATGAGTTTGCCGGAGAGATCGTCGAGATCGGGCGCAACGTGACCGGGCTTGAAATCGGCCAGCGATGCTCGGGCGAGGGCCATCTGATCACCACCGACAGCCGCCAGAGCCGCGCCGGAAAGTTTCACCTGGATCCGGGAACCCGGGGCATTGGAGTGAACGAACAGGGCGCATTTGCCGAATACCTGAAACTGCCTGCCTTCAACGTGGTTCCCTTGCCCGACGACATACCGGATGAGATCGGAGCCATCCTCGATCCGCTGGGCAATGCGGTGCATACTGCCCTCAGCTTTGATTTGCTGGGAGAGGACGTTCTGATCACGGGTGCGGGCCCCATCGGTATCATGGCCGCTGCCGTCGCTCGTCACGCGGGTGCACGCAACGTGGTCATCACCGACATCAACGCAGACCGATTGAAACTGGCCGAACATGTGGTTCCTTCGGTGCGGACCGTCGATGTCTCCACCGAGGACTTGCGGGACGTCATCGCCGAGCTTGGGATGAAGGAAGGGTTCGATGTCGGGCTTGAAATGTCCGGCTCGCAAGCCGCCCTGGACCAGATGGTCGAAGCGTTGGTGATGGGTGGAAAGATCGCGTTGCTGGGGATTCCACCGGGCAAATCTCCGGTCGACTGGTCGCGCATCGTGTTCAAGGCGATCACGATCAAGGGGGTCTATGGGCGTGAGATGTTCGAAACGTGGTACAAGATGATCGCCATGCTGCAAAACGGTCTGGATGTGTCCCGCGTGATCACGCATCGCTTTGCGGTTGATGATTTCGCCAAAGGGTTTTCCGCGATGAAATCAGGCCTGTCCGGCAAGGTTGTTCTGGACTGGACCTAACGCGCTGGAAAGTTGCAAGTTCAGCCCCTAGACAGGTGCAGAACTTGCACAAGGGAGGCATGAGATGGGCGAGAACAAAGACGATCGTCTGTTGCAACGGGGGGTCGAAGACACCCTGGTCACTGATTTCGCCGAAACGCACCGCAAAAGCTATGGCGACTTCCTGCAACTGAAGACGCTGCTGAACCTGCAAAAAACCTTTCAGGACCCCGCACAACCTGACGAGATGCTGTTCATCATCATTCATCAGGTCAGTGAGCTGTGGCTGAAACTGATGCATCACCAACTGGTCGAGGTCCGCCGGTTCCTGCAACAAGACGAATTCGGGCCCGCCATGAAAAACCTCGACCGTATCAAGGCCATTCAACGGCAATTGATTGCGGCCTGGGAAACCCTGCTGACCATGACGCCGGCCGACTATATGACGTTTCGGCAGGCCCTCGGCAACTCTTCCGGGTTTCAAAGCTATGGGTACAGGCAGATCGAGTTCATTCTGGGCAATAAGGATGCCTCGACTCTGAAAGTGCACGAGCATGACCCCGAGGTGATGGAGATGCTGAACGCCGCCCTGACCAAACCGTCCCTGTATGACGAAGTGTTGCACATGCTGGCCCGACAGGGGTTCGACGTTCCAAAGGACTTGATCGAGCGGGACTACTCCGAACCCTATTCCGGTGATCCGCGCGTGGTTCAGATCTGGGTCGACGTGTTCCGCAACACGGACAAATATTGGGATCTGTATGCGCTGGCAGAAAAGCTCATGGATGTGGAAAGCCTGTTTCAACGCTGGCGCTTTAACCACGCCACGGCGGTTGAACGTGTGATCGGAATGCAACCCGGTACCGGAGGTTCCAGCGGCGTGGCTTTCTTGCGAAAAGCACTTGAGTTGCGATTCTTCCATGACCTCTATGATGTGCGGACGGAACTCATGTACAGCGGGCAGGGCTGAGCCATGCTGTATCGCGGATTTTCACAAGCCGAACTGGAGCGGGAATACTCTCCCAGTTCGATGATCGGTGGCGACCTGACCCCTTATCTGGCCAGCTATCAAACGCTGAGTGCGCAAGCCCGTGCCGAGCTGCCCGTTCAGGCCAACCTGGCCTTTGGCGACACCCCGGCCCAGGTGCTGGATTTCTTTCCTGCGAAGGGGGCCGGCGCCCCGTTGCATGTCTTTATTCACGGTGGGTATTGGCAGGATCTCAGCCAGCGCGAATCGGCCATGATGGCCCCTGCGCTGATCGAAGCCGAGCAATCCTTTGCCACCTTGAACTACACGCTCGCCCCGGATGCGCGGCTGGATCAAATGGTCGACGAATGTCGCGACGCCCTTCTGTGGCTTGCGTCACAGGCCGGGGCACTGGGTTTTGACCCGACGCGGATCACCTTGTCAGGACACAGTGCCGGCGCCCATCTGGCAAGCATGGTCATGGCGACCTCGGCCGGCGCATTGGCCTGCGCCGGGCTGCGTGTGCGTGACGTGCTTCTGATCAGCGGCGTCTACGATCTGGAACCCGTCAGTTTGACATCCGTGAATGACCCGCTGCACCTGACCCCAGTCGAAGTGAACGATCTGTCCCCGATCCGCAACCTGCCCCCACCGGGCCCCCGCTATCATGTTTCAGTGGGGGAACGGGACACCGGCGAATTCATTCGTCAAAGCCGCGACTATGCGGAACGGCTGCGCAAGGCCGGGCACTCGGTCAGCTTTGCCTTGAAACACGGAATGCACCATTTCGACATCATCCTGCATTCCGGAACCTTCCTGCCCGACACGTAATGAGGCATTTTTCAAACAAAAACAGCGGCCCGACCGGTGCCGCTGTTTTTTTGTGTCCATCCCGCTTGGGATCAATCCAGGGTACGGGTAACTTCTTCGCGCTCGAATATCTCGATCACGTCGCCCTGGCGGATATCGTCGTAGTTCTCGAACGCCATACCACATTCCTGACCCGACTGGACCTCGGCCACTTCGTCTTTGAAGCGCTTCAGGGTCTTCAGCGTGCCTTCGTGGATCACCACGTTGTCGCGCAGCAGGCGAACGCCTGCGGAACGGCGGGCAACACCTTCGGTAACCAGACAGCCGGCAACCTTGCCGACACCGGTAACCTTGAAGACTTCGCGGATTTCGGCATAGCCGATGAACTTTTCTCGTATCTCGGCGCTCAGCAGGCCGGATGCGGCCGCTTTCACGTCGTCGACCAGGTCATAGATCACCGAGTAGTAGCGGATCTCGACACCCTTTTGGTTCGCCGTGTTCCGCGCCGATGCGTTGGCACGGACGTTGAAGCCAAAGACCGGCGCGCCGGAAGCCTCCGCCAGACCGACATCCGTTTCGGTGATCGCGCCCACACCCGAGTGCAGAACGCGCACGCGCACTTCTTCGTTGCCGATCTTTTCCATCGCCTGAACGATGGCTTCGGCAGAACCCTGCACATCGGCTTTGACGAGGATCGGCAACTCGGCCACGTTCTCGTCTTCTTTTGCCTTCTGCATCAGCTGCTCAAGGGTGGTCGCGGCACCAGCGGCGGCACGTTTGTCCTTGGCGGCTTGTTCGCGATAAGCGGCGATTTCGCGGGCCTGCGCTTCGGTCTCGGTCACGTTCAGAACGTCACCGGCCTCAGGCGTACCGTTCAGGCCCAGAACCTCGACCGGAACCGAGGGGCCAGCTTCCTTGACGCGTTCACCCTTGTCGTTGATCAGCGCGCGGACCTTACCGTACTGCTCACCCACAACGAAGATATCGCCCTGACGCAGTGTGCCGTTCTGAACAAGAACCGTGGCGACCGGGCCACGACCCACGTCCAGCTGCGCCTCGATCACGGCACCTTGGGCGGCGCGGTTCGGGTTTGCCTTCAGTTCCAGAATCTCGGCCTGAAGCGCGATGGCTTCCAGCAATTCGTCCAGACCCTGACCCGTGATTGCGGACACTTCGACATCCTGGACTTCACCGGACATTTTCTCGACGATCACTTCGTGTTGCAGCAGATCGGTGCGGACCTTGTCCGGGTTTGCATCCGGCTTGTCGACCTTGTTGATCGCCACGATCATCGGTACTTCGGCCGCTTTTGCGTGGTTGATCGCTTCGATCGTCTGCGGCATCACCGCGTCGTCAGCCGCGACGACCAGAACCACGATATCCGTGACCTGAGCACCGCGCGAGCGCATCGACGTAAACGCCGCGTGGCCCGGAGTATCCAGGAAGGTCAGCGTGGTGCCGCCATCGGTTTTCACCTGATACGCGCCGATATGTTGGGTGATGCCACCGGCCTCACCCGCCACAACGCGCGCGTCGCGGATTGCGTCCAACAGCGAGGTCTTGCCGTGGTCGACGTGACCCATGATGGTGATGACCGGCGGACGCGGCTGCAGATCGTCTTCGCTGTCTTCGACCTCTTTGATGACGTCTTCAACATCCGAATCGGATACGCGAGTGACCTTGTGGCCAAATTCTTCGATGATCAGTTCCGCGGTGTCTGCGTCGATGGTCTGGTTCTGCGTGACCATCATGCCCATCTGCATCAGCGATTTGACCACGTCAGCCACACGCTCGGCCATACGATTGGCCAGTTCCGAGACCATGATCGCCTCGGGCAGCTGTACGTCGCGGATCACCTTTTCCCGTTCAACGGCACCGCCCATGGCTTTCTGACGCGCACGCTCCTGCTTGCGCTTCATCGCGGCCATCGAGCGCTGACGGTTGCCCTCGCCACCGGTCGCCTGACCCAGAGTCAGCTTGCCCGAACGGCGGTTGTCGTCGCGTCCTTTGCCACGACCACGCTGCTCACGTTCGCGATCCTGTTTGCGCGGCGTGGCTGCCGGCGCAGGTTTGCTGGCCGGGGCGCGAGCCGCTTTGGGCTCTTCAGGTGCGGGCGCGGCAGCGGCGCGTTTGGCGGCTTCTTCCGCCTCTTTGCGCTTGCGCTCTTCTTCCTCAGCCTTCTGACGCGCACGCTCTTCGGCTTCGCGCTGTTCGCGTTCTTTGGCTTCCTGTTCCGCACGGCGGCGTGCGCGCTCTTCTTCGCGCGCCTTTTCAGCAGCCTCGCGCGCCGCGGCCTCTTCGGCCTCACGCGCTTTGGCCGCTTGCAACGCCTTCATGCGGCGCGCCATTTCCGCATCGGAAATGCCCGCAGGACGACGCGACGGATCACCCGAAGGTGCAGCACCGCCACCCGGCTTTGCTGCGCCCGGCTTGGGAACCACCACGCGTTTGCGTTTGGTTTCCACCACGACATTCTTGGTGCGTCCGTGGCTGAAACTCTGTTTCACATTTCCGGGGCGTGCCCCGCCACGAAGACCCAATGTCTTTTTGCCGTCATTATCGCTCATAAAGCTCTTTACCCTTCCGCGCGGCCCCTGCCGCCGTCATCCGTTTCGCGCAAGCCACGCAGGCGCTGCGCTTCCTCTACAACACGTTTGGCGAGTCCGCCAGAGGCCAAGGCCGCATGAATCACCGTTTGGCGCCCAAATGCCTGTCCTAATTCGTCTGCCGTCAGCCAACCTATGTATTTCCCGAAGTGCGGCGTGCTCAGTTTGGACTTGCCGCGCCCCGATCCATCGGCGGCCTGAATCAGCACCTGCGCCTCTTCCCGGTCCAGCCACGTCTTGACCTTTTCATACCCCGCGACCGCGTCGCCGGACTTGCGCGCCAGGCTGAGCAGCTCGACAACGCGGCGCGCGATCTGCTGTTCAACCTTTTCCGCCAGGTCCTTGGGCACAGACACCTGCGCCTTGAACCCCCGCGCAAACAGTTTCTTGCCAACGGCCTTGTCCAAGGCGGCACGATCTGCCGCCACATAGACCCCCCGCCCGGGCAGTTTCGCCGCGACATCCGGAAAAACCTGACCGTCCGGCCCCGCCACAAAGCGGATCAGCCCGTTTTTGGGCTGCACCTCGCCTGTGGCGATGCACTTGCGCTCGGGTCCGTCGGACCGATCCTTATGGGCGCCACCGCGACTCATACACGCCACCCGAAGCCCGAGATCAGGCCTCGACCTCCTCGTCTGCTGCGTCGCCGTCGACGTCTTCTTCCGCCTGTTCCAGCTCGGCCGGATCAACCCAACCCAGCAGGATACGCGCCGTCATGACCATATCTTGCGCCTCTTCCAGCGTTACGCCGAAAGGCTCCAATACACCGTCATCCTTGACACGCTCACCATCGACGGTCGTCCAGCCACCGGCCAGTTCCCAGTCGGCGCAAGTTGCAAAGTCTTCCAGAGTCTTCACGTCGTCCCTGGCCAGCGCCTCTACCATCTGGGGTGTCAGACCTTCGAATTCAATGAGACTGTCCTCGGCCCCCAATTCACGCGCCGCATCCAGTGCCGCCTTGGCCTGTGCTTCCAGGAATTCGCGGGCGCGGGTTTGCAGTTCCTGCGCTGTACCTTCGTCAACGCCGTCGATGACCAGCAGTTCCTCAATCTCGACATAGGCAACCTCTTCGAGGTTGGTGAAGCCTTCCGAGACCAGCAGCTGAGCAAAGAATTCGTCCAGATCCAGGCTGTCCATGAACAGTTTGGTACGGGCTTCGAATTCCTTCTGGCGGCGGGCCGATTCTTCGGCCTCGGTCATGATGTCGATGTCCAGGCCGGTCAGCTGGCTGGCCAGACGCACGTTCTGACCGCGGCGACCGATGGCCAGCGACAGTTGTTCTTCTGGCACGACAACCTCGATCTTGCCGGCTTCTTCGTCCAGAACCACCTTGGAAACCTCGGCAGGCTGCAACGCGTTCACCAGGAAGGTAGGCTGGTCTTCGTTCCACGGGATGATGTCGATCTTTTCACCCTGCAGCTCGTTCACAACCGCCTGCACACGGCTGCCGCGCATACCAACGCAGGCACCCACGGGGTCGATCGAACCATCATAGGAAATCACGGCGATCTTGGCGCGCGAACCGGGGTCACGGGCCACGGCCTTGACCTCGATGATGCCGTCATAGATTTCCGGCACTTCCATCTTGAACAGCTCGGCCATGAATTCCGGCGCTGTGCGCGACAGGAAGATCTGATGGCCACGCACTTCGCGGCGAACCTCTTTGATATAGGCGCGCACCCGGTCATTCGGGCGATAGCTTTCGCGGCCGATCTTGTCGTTGCGGCGCAGAACCGCCTCGGCACCGCCCAGATCGACGATGACATTGCCAAACTCTTCGCGCTTGACCGCACCGTTGATGATGGTACCGGCGCGATCCTTGAATTCTTCGTACTGACGGTCACGCTCGGCTTCGCGCACCTTCTGCAAAATCACCTGCTTGGCGGACTGAGCCGCGATCCGGCCCATCTCAACCGGCGGGACCTCTTCGACGAAGACGTCACCAACCTCGGGCGCTTCCATATACTGCTTGGCCTGCTCGACGGTCATTTCGGCCTGATAGTTCTCAAGCTCCTCATCTTCGACCACGGTACGGACGCGGGTAAAGGTCGCCTTGCCGGTCTTGCGGTCGATCGACACGCGGATGTCCATCTCGGCGCCGTAGCGGCTCTTGGCGGCACGGGCGAGCGATTCCTCCATCGCTTCGACAACCAGACCGGGGTCGATCATCTTTTCGCGGGCCACGGCCTCGGCGGTCTGCAGCAGCTCCAGCTGGTTGGCTGAGGTGATTGCCATCAGTTCGTCTCCTCTTCGGACCCTTCGGTCTCAATCTCGTCGAAAGCGTTTTCGTTCAGGGCACCGGCGTCTTTGCGCTGGCGCAGCATTTCCTTGATCAGGTCATCGGTCAGGACCAGCTTGGCGTCGCTCAGCCAGTCGAATTGCAGACCGATGGTGATGGTTTCATCCCCCTCGGGGATGTTGATCAGAACCTCGTCCCCTTCGATCCCCGCCAATTCGCCCTTGAAGCGTCGGCGGCCGTCAATCAGTTCGGCGGTCTCGATCTTGGCCTCATAGCCTTCGAAGGTCTCGAAATCCTTCAGACGGGTCAGAGGGCGGTCGATACCGGGGCTGGACACCTCAAGCGTATAGGCATCAAGGATTGGGTCCTCGACATCCAGCGTGGCGCTGACCGCGTTGGAAATCTCGGCGCAATCATCCACTTCGATACCGCCATCGGGCTTGTCGGCCATGATCTGAAGCGTAGTCTGCTTGCCGCTCATCAGGCGGATACGGACCAGCTCATACCCCAGATCTTCGATCACGGGCGTGATGATCTCGGCCAGTCGCCGGTCAATGGCAGCTTTTGCTATCAGGTCGTTTGTCATCTGGTACTCTACCCTGTCAGTCGGGCACAAAAAAACGGGCGCGCGGCCCGTCGAATTTTCCGGTGGAGCCTTGGACCAGAAGTCCAACGCGCCGCTGTTGAAACTGCATATACGCAGGATGGCCCGAGTCTGCAACCCCCTGAGGGATTCGCATTCGGATTTACACCATCCACCACCGTTCGGCGATGCGGCCATCGTCCAGCGCACCGTTCCCGGCAATCTGCCGCGGCATCCCGACAGCATCCGATACGGCAAGGGCCATGTCGGCCTCGGACGGGTGGAACCGGACACCGCGCGTGCCTCGCATTCCGGCCCGATCCGGAAGCGCCGCGATATCGACATACCCGTCCTGCAGCGCCTCGGCGCGCACGGCTGGGTCCGGGATTACAATGACTTCAACCGCGTCAGCCCATCCGGCCTGACCATCTTTGTAATGCCCCTCGACACGGCGGCCCAGAAAATGGCGGCCATCTTCTGCCCGTTCGACACGATAGCAGCCGGTGCCATTGGCCTTGCGCAACGGGGATACGGTTTCACCGGCGCGCGCAACAACAAAGCGGCTGTCGGCCAACAGGAAAGGCAATCCGGGATTTGCCTCGGCAAGTTCAAGCCGCAGGCGGTTGGGGGCAAGGGCCTCGGGCCTTCCGATTTCGGCCAGAACGGCCAGGACATCGGCAATCTGCAACGGTTCGCCATCGTGAAAGACCGCGTCATCACGCAGATCAAAGTTCCAGACCCGTGCGTCGGCGTCGGTTTGCCAGCCGGTCGCAAGCTCACCGCGCAACGTACCATCCGGGGCGATTTCGGTCATTGTGTCGAAAACGGCCCCACGCGCCACTTGCTCGAGGCTGTCATCGCGCGGAACAGCCAGACGCAATGTCCCGCCTTTCTTGGGCGTACCGGCAAGGGATGCTCCTGTCGCCGCCAGCAATGCGGCAGCGGCACCAGAGGCAAAGAGAGCACGGCGATCGATGCGGGTCATGCGACACCCTCCGCCACACGGTCCATGATTCGCACCAGTTCCGCGCTGATGCCCGGCTCGGACAGGGCGTGCCCCGCCTGACGAACCATTTTCAGTTCGGCATTCGGCCAGCGTTCCGCCAGCGACCAGGCGGCCTGCGGCGGGCAGATCATGTCATAGCGCCCCTGCACGATATGGCCGGGGATATGCGCGATCCGGTCCATCTGATCCAGAATCTGCCCGTCCGTTTCCAGAAACGCCTTGTTGGTGAAATAGTGATTCTCGAGCCGCGCAAAGGTGCGCGCGTATTCGCCGGGGCTTTCGCCAACCGATCCGTTGGTGTGGATCGAGGCCAGCGCGTTTTCCCAATGCGACCAGGCCCGCGCATACAGTATCTCTGTCGCGCGGTCGCCCGAAAACAGGCGTTTGTTATAGGCGGCAATGGTGTCGTTCAGTTCAACCTCGGGCAGCAGCGAGGTGAATTTCTGCCATTGCTCGGGCCAAAACCGCCCGGCGCCACCGCCGTAAAACCAGTCAAGCTCGGCCTGAGTCGCAAGGAACACCCCGCGCAACACCAGTCGACTGACGCGATCGGGATGGGTCTGGGCATAGATCAACGCCAGAGTCGCCCCCCAGCTTCCGCCAAAAGCGATCCATTCTTCGATCTCGAAGAGTTTGCGCAGCCGCTCTATGTCGGCCACCAGATGCCACGTCGTGTTGTCCTCGACCGAGGCGGTGGGGCGCGACCGGCCACATCCGCGCTGGTCAAACAGAATCACCCTGTAGGCCTGAGGATCGAAGTATCGCCTCATGGCCGGGCTGCACCCCCCACCCGGCCCCCCGTGCAGGATCACGACGGGTATGCCGTCAGGATTTCCGCATTGTTCCACATAAATACGGTGCCCATCGCCCATATCGACCATCCGCTGGTCGAAAGGGTCGATCGGCGGGTACAGATATTGAACTGCGCGCTTTTGGTCCGGGTACTTGTCCATTATGGCCCTATATAGTCCTTAAGCGTAAAAGAGCACACGGAGACAGGAATGCAAGCGCATCCGAACACGGTGGACCCGTCCGAGATCGCAAAATTCGAGGCGATGGCCGCCGAATGGTGGGACCCGCACGGGAAATTCAAACCATTGCACATGCTTAACCCGTGCCGGCTGGACTATATAACGCAGCAGATCGCCGGAGAATTCGATCGCGACCTAAAGTCGCCTGTGCCGTTCGAAGGCCTGCGCCTGCTGGATATCGGCTGCGGCGGCGGGCTGCTGAGCGAACCCATGGCGCGGCTCGGTGCTGAAGTTGTGGGTGCCGACGCCGCCGAGGGCAACCTGCCCGTGGCCCGCATCCATGCCGAGCAATCGGGGCTGCAAATCGATTATCGCCACACAACCGCCGAGGACATGGCTGCAGCAGGCGAACAATTCGACGTGGTGCTGAACATGGAGGTGGTCGAACATGTGGCCGATCCCCTTGGCTTTCTGACCGCATCGCAAGACTTGCTGAAACCGGGTGGCTTGCTGATCTGCTCCACCATCAACCGCAACCCGAAATCCTATGCGATGGCGATTTTCGGGGCCGAGGTCGTCATGCGCTGGCTGCCGCGCGGCACCCATGAATGGAACAAGTTCATCACCCCCGATGAGCTGTTCGACCTGCTGCGCCAAGCCGGGTTGGAACCGGTGGACCGGAAGGGTTTTGTGTTCAACCCGATCCTGTGGAGCTGGTCGATCTCGGACCGGGACTTGAGCGTGAATTACGTGACGGCGAGTGTGAAGCCGGGGTGAGGTAGGTTTTTTGATTCGATCTTTAAGTTACGCGCCGTGGCGCGCGGTATTTTTTGGTGCGGCAATTTCCGCTGCTACCTTGTTCGATAACACACTAGCCACAGCAGAAGAGAATGCGGGCGTGTTCGTGTACGAACATGAAGGCGTTCCGCTGTATGGCTATGTAAGCGATCCTAAGGTTTCTGAGGCGACTCAGGAAATAGCAGATCGTTACTTGGGTTCGAACTCGAACAACTATGATCTGGTAAGGGCGTTGTATTTTTTCGTCTTTATTGACCCCGAGATAGTTTCGGATGGCAAGTTTGTGAAACCAGTGGAAATAGAACTGACGGAGGAGACGACAGAACCATTTTCCAAACACGAACTCTCTGACGAAGGATGCAATGTAGGGAGAATATTCTCCACGAATGAAGAAGAAAAAGGAGAGTATTTGGTATGGCTTGTTCATGGTGGGCAATATGAGGGCAAAGAAGGAATTGAATCTTGTCTTCTTTTCGCGGCGGCGGCTTCGGCCGGAATTTGGTTGGGTGATTTTCCAGCTTTGGATCCCCGTGATTTACGGCAGCTTCTGGATAGAATGCTCTTAGAATGAAGTGGCCGTTTAGTCCGCGGCACATTGCATGAGCATCAAGCCTGCCAGCGCCCGACCACACCAGTCCTGGATCCACCTTGGGACAACGGTTCGCTGATCCCTACTCCCCCTCCAACTGCAACCGCAAATCCCGCAGCACGGGTAACGTGCTGCGCACCCGTTCCAGCCCCAGCTCTCCGACGACACGGTTGATCAGCGGCGCGATCGACGAAATCGCCTGATCCCGCGCACGGCGACCGGCGGGGCTGATCGCGACCATCTTGCGGCGGGCGTCGTCCCAGTCGGGGCGGATGTGGATGTATCCGGCCCATTCCAGCTTGGCCAAGGTGTTGGTCATCGCTCCTCGGGTCACGTGGAATGTGTTGGCCAGTTGCGCCGGGCTACGCTCGTCCCCGACGAAAACCAGATGATTCAGCACAGAGAAATGCGAAATTTCCATACCCTTGGGCAGCACCCGGCTGAGCCGGTTGCGCAACAACTGATCCGCGGTCAGGATCTCGCTGAACAGCGTGACCGCAAGGGCGTTGGTGTCTTCCGTCATTGTTCAGTTCTGTCAGGGTCCAGTGAAAGACCGGATATGTGTCAACGACGGCACGCGGCGGCGTGCCTCTGACACAGAACTATCATCCAAATCGAAAATGTGAATGCCCGGATCGGTACCTGCGTCGATCAGCACCTCTCCCCAAGGGGCGACAACCATGCTGTGCCCATGGGTAAAACGCGTCTTTCCGCGCGTTGATGGGTGTTCCCCCGTTTGCGCGGGGGCCAAGACCCAACAGCCTGTCTCGATCGCCCGGGCCCGCAACAGCGATTCCCAATGCGCGGCGCCCGTAACAGGTGAAAACGCTGCCGGAACGGTCAGGATTCGCGCGCCTGCCTGCGCCAAAGCCGCATGCAGGTACGGAAACCGGATGTCATAACAGATGGTCAAACCCACCTTGCCAAAATCGGTTTCGGCTAGGACCGCCTTTTCGCCGGGGCGGTAGTTCTTTGATTCGCGAAACGTCTCGGTCTCGGTGACTTGCACGTCGAACATATGAATCTTGTCGTAACGCGCCACGATCTGACCTTGCGGATCGATCATGAAAGACCGGTTGGCAAACCGCCCGTCAGCGTCATGAGTCTTGATCCCCAGTGACCCGATCAACACCCACACGCCCAGGCGGGCGGCCTGTTCCCGCAGGCCGGCCAAGGTGATGTCGTCTTCTTCGTGCTGAAGAACCTCGTTTTGCCGCGTCGTACTGTTTGACACGCAATTCGTGACCTCTGGCGTCAGGATAAACCGCGCACCCTGCCCTGCCGCGTCGGCCGCCATGGCGCGCACCATGTCCAGGTTTTCGACCGGATCATCCGACGAGGTGATTTGCAGCAGCGCGGTCTTCATCAGGCCGCAAGCAGACGGTCAAGCTTGCCTTGCCGCTCCAGCTCGTAAAGGTCGTCGCAGCCGCCCACATGCTGTGTCCCGATGAAAATCTGAGGCACGGTGCGTTTGCCGCCTGCGCGCTGGATCATCTCGGGCTTGCGTTTGGGGTGCATCAGAATGTCAACTTCCTTGAACTCAACGCCTTTCTGCTTCAGCAGACGTTTGGCCGCGTGGCAAAAACCACAGAGCGGCGAGGTATAGATTTCTACGGGCTTCATGTTCCGGTCCCTTTGGGTTTCGTGCGATCTTGGGCGAATTAGGCATCCTTGGCAACGCGCGCCAGTGCCAACACGAAAATATGATTTGCCCCAGCGGCCTGACACGCACGCGTGCACGCCGCCAACGTCGCGCCGGATGTCATCACGTCATCCACCAGCAGGACATCGCGCCCCTTCAAATGCAGTGCCCGCCTTGGGTGGATGTCAATTGCGCCTGCCAAGGCTTCGTCCCTTTCCCGCGCGGTCTTTCCGTCCAGCGCCGGGGTCCGCCGTTTGCGCACTAGCAGATCCGGCACGCAGTCCAACCCGGTTTCTCGCCCAAGGTTGCGTGCCAACAGCGCAGACTGATTGTACCGCCGTTTCAGCAGGCGTGACCAATGCAACGGCACCGGAGCAATCACCATACCGGGACGCAACAGCTCGCGCCCGGCCTGCGCCATCCAACGCGCAGCGGGGCGGGCCAGTTCGGTACGGTCACCATGTTTCAAAGCCAGAACAAGTGACCGCGCCTTCCCATCATACATCAGCGCAGCGCGGCCCGCGTTCCAGGGCGGAGGGGTTTTCAGACAATCGTCGCACTCGGTCCGGAACCTGTCTGCGCTTCCGATCACGGGCACACCACAGCTTTCGCAAACCGTGCCACCGATGAACGGCGTATCCCGCCAACACGCCCCACACAGGCCGAAATCGGATTCCGTCAGCTCTCCGCAGCCTATGCAGCGCGGCGGGTAGATCAGAGCAAGGGCAGTTTGAATCCGCTGCGCAATGCGATACTTGCGACCTATGAAACTGCCCGAGCCCACCGCACCCTCTCTTTTCGACCGTAACGCCATTCTGCATCATCGCGCCCGCGCGAAGGACGACGCCTTGTTCTTGCACCGCGCCGCCATTGATGAGGTTCAGGATCGGCTCTCCATGGTTAACAGAACCTTTACCGCACCTGCGGTTGTGACCCCTTTTCCACAGCTTTGGGCAGACGTTTTTCCGGATGCCGCCATTGTCGCGGATGACGATGTGCTGTCGCTTCAACCCGGTGCGCATGATCTGGTAATTCATGCGATGGCGCTGCATTGCGCCAATGACCCGGTCGGCCAGTTGATCCAATGCAAAAGGGCTTTGAAACCGGATGGACTGGTTCTTGTTCTATGCCTTGGGGGTGAGACCCTTCACGAATTGCGCGCCGCGCTGGGTCAGGCCGAAATCAAAGTCACGGGCGGGCTCAGCCCCCGAATCGCCCCCATGGCCGAACTGCGCGACCTCGGTGGATTGTTGCAGCGGGCCGGTCTGGCATTGCCAGTGGCCGATGCCGTACCGCTGACGGCAGAATACCGCGATATCTGGCACCTGATGCACGATCTGAGGGACATGGGTGAGACCAACGCTTTGGCTGCCCGGTTGAAATGCCCAACCCGACGCAGAGTGTTCGAAGCCGCACAGCGCGTCTATTCGGATCACTTTTCGACGGAAACAGGCCGCCTTGCCGCAACCTTCGAACTGATTTGCCTGACCGGCTGGTCCCCCGATGACAGCCAACCAAAGCCGCTGCGCCCGGGGTCAGCCCAAATGCGCCTGGCAGATGCCCTGCGCACGAAAGAGGGCAAACTGCCGGATTGACGCGCAACCAAATCCCTTTATCTCAGGTCGGAACACGAAAACTCAGGAATGCTCAAATGTTTGATGCCACTCGTCCCGCTCATGCTCCTGCCGACCATCCTAAGGTCAAGATGGGCCGTGTTGGCATTTTGCTGACCAATCTGGGCACCCCGGACGATTACACCTATTGGCCGATGCGTCGCTATCTGAACGAGTTTCTGTCGGATCAACGGGTCATCGACTATCCGAAATGGAAATGGCAACCGATTCTTCAGGCGATCATCCTCAGCAAACGGCCATTCAGTTCGGGAGAAGCCTACAAATCGATCTGGAATCACGAGAAGGGCGAAAGCCCGCTGATGACGATCACCAAGGACCAGACTGCCAAGCTGCGCGGCGCAATGCAGGATCGGTACGGGGATCAGGTGATGGTCGATTTCTGTATGCGCTACGGCAACCCCTCAACAAAGTCCAAAGTGCGCGAGATGGTTGCCGCGGGCTGTGACCGTATTCTGTTCTTCCCGCTTTACCCACAATACGCGGGCGCAACCACAGCCACCGCCAATGACCAGTTCTTTCGTGCACTGATGGATGAGGCCTGGCAGCCCGCCTCGCGAACCGTACCGGCCTATTTCGACCAACCGGCCTATATCGACGCCCTGGCGCAATCCGTTGAACGTGCCTATGCAGCGGCGGAGACAAAACCCGATATTCTGGTCTGCTCGTATCACGGGATGCCGGAACGGTATCTGCAACAGGGTGACCCCTATCATTGCCAGTGCGCCAAGACGACACGGCTGCTGAAGGAACGGCTGGGATGGTCAGACGATCAACTGGTTTCGACGTTCCAGTCGCGATTCGGCCCCGAGGAATGGCTGAAACCCTATACAGTGGATCATGTGGCGGATTTGGCCAGGCAGGGCAAAAAGAACATAGCAGTCATCGCACCGGCATTCTCGGCCGACTGCATCGAAACGCTGGAAGAGATCAACGAAGAGATCAAGGAAAGCTTCGAAGAAGCAGGCGGCGAAACCTTCACCTATATTCCATGCCTCAATGACGATGCGGCGCACATTGCTGCATTGGGCACGGTGATCGAAGAAAACTTGCGCGGCTGGCTGGACTGACCGGCACAGCCTTGTGAAAACAAAAAAGGCGGTGGATTGCTCCACCGCCTTTTTCATGAATTCCGTGTCGGATTAGCTTGCAGCAACAGCAGCAGCAACAACGACCAGCAGGATCAGCGGCAGCAGGATGCCCTGCGACGAACCCTGAGTTTCTTCTACAACAACAGGTGCTTCAACAACCGGCTCTTCCAGGTTACCAGCATAAGCGGTCGAAGCGGCAGCAGTCAGTGCAGCAGCGAGAACGAGTTTCTTCATATTAACCTCCAGAATTTGCGCAGTTCCAATGCCCGGAACCACACATCTAAGACTTACCTCGTGGTTTTTTCTAATCAGCATTGACGCTGGAATGCAATTGCAACTTGACCGCTAAGCGGGTTCCCACACGAAAATGTCGTCAAATTAGCAACACTTGCGTGCCGACCTTCGCCATCGAGAACAGCTCGGCAATGTCTTCGTTGAACAGACCGATACAGCCATTCGACGACCGACGTCCGATTTTTCGCGTATCGTGCGTGCCGTGAATGCGGTAATACTTCCAGCTTAGGTATAAAGCGTGTGTTCCCAGCGGGTTATCTGGCCCCGGAGGAATATAGTCCGGCCATTCCGGATTTCGTTTTTTCATCGACGGCGTCGGAGACCAGCTGGGCCCTTCGACCTTGCGGATTACGCTGGTACGCCCGCGCCGGGTGAGTTCTTCGGTCAGCGGAACCGACGACGGGTACAATTTGTACACCGCTTGATCATCCGACCAATAATGCAGCGCTCTTGAGACGGTATCGACCAGAATGGCGCCATTTCTGGTGTTCGAGAAATACGGTTGCCAATCCAATGCCCGGAACCCGGATACGTTGCGGCGAACCGCCGGTTCAGTCTCGGGTGCAGGGCGCAGCGGGTCGCCCGGGATATATTGCGCCAGTGCTGGGGTTGCCAGCGTCGCAGTGGCCCCTGCCAGAAATCCCCTGCGTGTGGGCGAATGAATACGCTTTTTGACCATGACAACGGGTCCTGTGTTTAGATGAG
This sequence comes from Ruegeria sp. HKCCSP346, assembly GCF_017872595.1. NCBI lineage: Bacteria > Pseudomonadati > Pseudomonadota > Alphaproteobacteria > Rhodobacterales > Roseobacteraceae > Ruegeria > Ruegeria sp. HKCCSP346. The sequence continues at coordinate 266,985 of NZ_JAEDOT010000003.1, read as the reverse complement.
GTCTGAAATCTATGACATTCTATTGCCAGAATGCTTCAGTCGCAAATCAAACCGGCAGAATCATGCAAGTTAGGGCCATTGCGCGTTTGCTCAGAGCCTTCAGGCGCGCTATGCCCTGTAAAGACACAATAACCAGGTCGATCATGACGCGTATCGTTTCTTTACTCTTGATTTGCTTTGTCGCGCTGGCGGCATGTACAGACACCGGCACCACGACCATTGGTGCAGACGGTCGCCCGCTGCCCACGGTCTACAAAATTCGCGGCAACCCGGAAAAGTTGCAGTTCCGTATGGTTGATTCGGTCAATGCCCTGCGCCAGGCCCAGGGATTGCAGCCTGTCCAGCTGAACGCGCAGCTGAACGCAGCAGCGGCGACCCATTCCAAGGACATGGCCAGACAGAACCGGCCCTGGCACTTTGGGTCCGACGGTTCCTCGCCGATCGATCGGGCTGCACGGGTCGGATATTTCGGCACGTTCCTCGGTGAAGCCATTTCCGAGACATACGAAACCGAAACCGAAACCCTTGCCGCCTGGATGCAGGAACCCGGACCGCGCGCCGTAATCATGGACCCCAAGGCCACGCAGATGGGGTTCGCCTGGCATCAGGAAAAAGGCGGGAAAATCTGGTGGACGCTGGAAATGGGAACCGGCGGCTGACCCCGATCACCGTACACACAAAAAGGCCCCCGAAATCCGGGGGCTTTTTTTGTGATTACGCTGCCTGCATGGACTGCGCTTCGGTCAGGATAGCATAAAGCTTGACCGGATCAGGGTTCGCCCGAAGTTTGGTGCACACCGAGGTGTCCCTCAGCGTGCGGGACACAAGGGCCAGCGCCTTGAGATGATCGACGCCGGCCTCTTCCGGCGCAAAAAGTGCAAAGGCGATGTCCACGGGTTGACGATCAACCGATCCAAAGTCGATGGGCTTTTCCAGCATGACGAATACGCCCGAAACCGAATCCAGCTCGGGCAAACGCGCGTGCGGAAGCGCAACGCCATGCCCCACGCCGGTCGGGCCCAGGCTTTCCCGTTCGAGCAGACAGTCGACGACGGCCTGCGAGTCGAGCCCCAGATTGGCGGCTGCTACATCGCCTATTTCCTGAAACAACCGCTTCTTGCTGGAAGCGGCGGATAGTACACGTACTGCTTCGGGCTTTAGTATGCTCGAAAGCTCCATGATCACGCTCCATGGGCACCGCACCCGCCTCGGCGGGTGCCGCCCCGTATCCTTGCCTGTTAAGGATCAATCCAGCCGATATTACCGTCTTCGCGACGATACACGACGTTCAATCCATCCTTGTTCTCATTTCTGAACACCAGCACCGGGGCACCGGCAAGTTCCATTTGCATCACGGCTTCACCAACGCTCAAAGATGGGATTTTAGTTTCCATCTCAGCCACAATCATGGGCTGTAGCGATTCGGGTTCATCGGCCGTGTCCGATTCGTCAGAGGCGAGGATATAAGAGGACGCCCCAAAGAGTTCAACCGGCTCGGACCGATCCTTGTGGTGGTCCTTCAAACGACGTTTGTAGCGCCGCAGTTGTGTTTCCATTTTGTCGCAGCATGCCTCGAACGCCGCATAAATTTCGGTTGCATGCGCCTTGGCCTGAGCGGTCAGCCCGGTGGACAGGTGCACTGTTGTTTCGCATACATATTCATGCGCTGAACGGGAAAAGACGACGTTGGCGTCGGTAGGCCGCTGGGCATATTTGCCCACAACCTCGCCCAATTCGGTCTGCACGTGAGTCTGAAGCGCCGCACCGATGTCGATCTGTTTTCCGCTGATTTGGTAACGCATGTGATCTCCTTCACAATTCACACCCATTCTGACGTCACGTTACGCGACGAACTTGTTTTTATCGGGTGGGGGGTCGAGACACTTTCCGCGGTTGTCTTAACTCCAGCCCTTCAACGAAGGGACAACGATCTCCAGACTGGAACCGGGTAAATGCCATGGGACAATTGAGGCAAGAGACGACGGAAGAGTCAATCAAAACAGGTGTGTATATACGCGATTTCCGCCATGCATCCGACGCAGACCATAACAAGCCTATGAAATACGGAAGTTTTCGCCAAGATAGACACGGCGGACATTCTCGTTCTCGACGACTTCGTCAGGTGTGCCGGACATCAGAACCTGCCCGTCATGCAGGATATAGGCGCGGTCAACAATTTCCAGCGTTTCCCGCACGTTATGGTCGGTGATCAGAACACCGATCCCCCGTTTTTTAAGGTCGGCAACCAGATGCCGGATATCGCCGACGCTGATCGGATCAACACCCGCAAATGGTTCGTCCAGCAAAAGATATTTCGGGTCTGCGGCCAAACATCGCGCTATCTCAACGCGGCGGCGCTCACCGCCGGAAAGGGCAAGAGCAGGCGCGCGACGCAGATGTTCGATCGAGAAATCCGACAACAGCTCTTCCAGCCGTTCTTTCCGCCTGTGAGCATGAGGAACCGTGATATCCAGTACCGCGGCGATATTGTCCTCGACGCTCATGCCGCGAAAGATCGACATCTCCTGCGGCAGGTAACCGATGCCCATTCGCGCACGCCGGTACATCGGCAAAGTCGTAACATTCTGGCCGTCAATCGTGACTTTGCCGGCCTCTGGGAAAACAAGCCCCGCCACGGAATAAAAGGTCGTGGTCTTACCCGACCCGTTGGGTCCCAACAGGGCAACGACTTCGGACCGATCCAGTGTCATCGAGACATCGCGGATCACCGTTTTCTTACGGTAGGATTTCCGCAGCTTCTCGATGCGCAGCCCGGAATTGCCTTCGGCCACTGACAGGTCGGGTCGCGCCATCAGTTGTTTCCCTGCTGAAGGATCGTCTTGACGCGCCCGGTCATGGTCGCTGTGCCCGTTGTCAGATTGGCGTTCATCTGGTCGCCGCTGATGATGCTGGGGCCTTGCGTCAGCAGGACATTGCCTTTCATCACGATCACACCGGAATCGATCGTGTATTCCGCCCAATCGCCCTCTGCCGCATCGGGCGGGCTGACCAGAACAACATTCTCGGTGGCTTCCATCCGTTCAATCGCCGAGCGTTCCTCGTTATAGATCACGAGAACCCGTTCAGCAGTCAGCCGCATTTCGCCCTGAATGACGACGACATTTCCGAGGAATTCGGCAGAACCGTCCTCCTGGTTGACGTTCAATGTTTCGGACGTGACCTCGACCGGAAGACTCGGGTCGGCATTTGCAGAACCAAAAGCCACCTGCGCCTCCTGCGCTGTCGCGGTTACGGCACCTGCAAACAGAGCAAGGCACAAAAGAACAAAACGAAAATCGAACACAGGTTATCTTTCTGCTTTTTCAGGCTCGTATACCAGCTTCACGCCGTCTGTAAAAACAATATGGACCGGTCCGTCCTTTTTTTCAGTGCCAAAGGTCATGCGTCCGGCGGAAAAATTGCCGATCGGCCCGGTTCCGTTCACCCGCCCCGGCGTGTCGCCCCGGATTTCGTCCAGCGACGTGTTGAGCAGGTCAGTCGTGACCTGAAGTCCGTCGGCAGTGGTAATCACGACGTCGCCGACAAAAGTTGCCGTGCCCTCATCGGGGCGGATCAAACCTGAATTGGAATCCAGAAATATCGTTCCACCGCTGAGAAGCCCCAGACGGCCCCGAAATTCGGACGCGGTCGGGGTTTCGTCTTCGCCGCCCTGCTTGGCCTGGATGGCTTCGATCTGGACATCTTCGCCTTTGCGGGTTGTCCCTCGATATTTCGGCTGTGTGACCACCTGTTGCGCCAATCGCTCGTCAATGTCTTTTTCGGCGAATGGCACCGATACGTTGGTTTCGATGCTGCGAGACAGCAGGAACACTGTGGACAGCATCAGAATGGCCGCAAGTGGCAACAGAACCTTCAGGAACTGTACCATGCGGGAATACCTGTCCAATTCGACCTCCCTCAGCCCAGACCGACGCGCAAGCAGTCGTGGATATGCAGAAGGCCCAGCGCCTGTCCGGATGCAGCCTCGTCGACCACAAACAGCGAAGTGATCTTACGATCATTCATGATCGCCACCGCCTCTTCGGCCAATGCGTCCGGTGTTATGGTGGTCGGATTGGCGGTCATGACCTGCTCGGTCGTTTTGTCCAGCAGACCGTCCATGTGCCGCCGCAAGTCACCGTCCGTAATGATGCCCGACAAATGCCCCTGCGCATCCGTTACACCGGCCACGCCGAAACCCTTTTGGCTAATTTCGATCAGCGCGTCGCTCATCGCGGTGTTCGCCGCGACCAGAGGCAGGGCGTCGCCTGTATGCATCAGGTCGCGCACCGTACTCAGCCGCGCACCCAGCTTTCCGCCGGGGTGGAAGGCGCGAAAATCCTCGGGGCGGAAGTCGCGATACTTCATCAGCGCAATGGCCAGCGCATCGCCCATTGCAAGGGTCAGCGTCGTCGAGATCGAAGGCACCATGCCGAAACCGCAGGCCTCGCCCATCGACGGTATCAGCAGATGCACATCAGCCTGTTTCATCAACGTGCTTTCTGGCTTGCTGGATAGCCCGATCAGCGGAATGCCAAAGCGGCGCGTAAAGGCAAGCAGGTTGGCCAGCTCAGGCGCTTCGCCCGAATTCGAAATCGCCAGCACCACATCGCCTTTGGAAACCATGCCCAGATCGCCATGGCTGGCCTCGGCCGGGTGCACAAAATAGGCGGGCGTTCCGGTACTGGCCAGAGTGGCGGCAATCTTGTGGCCGATATGGCCCGATTTTCCAATGCCACTGATGATGATGCGCCCGGTGGCTTTCAGGATCAGATGCACGGCCTCGGCAAAATGCTCGTCAAGGCTGTCGGCCAGCACATCCAGCGCGCGGGCCTCGTCAGTGACGACCTGGCGGGCGGTTCTCAGGAATGCTTCGGTGTCGGTCATGAGTGTGCAAAGATATCCGTTTCGGGCCAACCGGCGAGGTCCAGCTTCGCACGCATCGGCAGGAAATCAAAACAGGCCTGCGCCATCTCGGTCCGGCCCTCGCGCGCCAGCCGCTTGTTCAACTCGTCGCGCAGGCGGTGCAGATAAAGAACGTCCGAAGCCGCATAGTCCAGCTGAGCATCGGTCAGGGTTTCAGCGCCCCAGTCGCTCATCTGCTGTTGTTTCGAGATATCCACGCCGATCAGTTCCTGGCACAGGTTCTTCAGCCCGTGACGGTCGGTGTAGGTGCGCACCAGCCGGCTGGCGATCTTGGTGCAGTAAACCGGCGCGGCCAGGGCACCAAAGGTGTGATACATCGCGGCGATGTCGAACCGCCCGAAATGGAACAGCTTCAGGACATCGGGGTTTTCCAGCATGGCACTCAGGTTCGGGGCTACGGTCTGGCCCTTGTCCACCTGGATGATATGGCTGTTACCGTCGCCGCCTGACATTTGGATCACGCACAGGCGATCGCGATGCGGGTTCAGCCCCATGGTTTCACAGTCAATGGCCACAACCGGGCCCAGATCCAGCCCATCCGGCAGATCGTTTTTGTACAAATGGTTCGCCACCCGACTATTCCTTTGTGCGATATCGCCTCCGAGATAGGCGGTTTGGTCCCCAAACTCAACGCCGTCCGAAAGTCGCGGGCCGTTCGATGCCGAATCCTTGACCATATCCCCATCGGGGGGATATGGATAAGTCATGTCAGACAACGCCCACCAGTCACATCCACAGATCACGGCCCGACTGAAGCGGGCCCATGGGCACCTCGCCAAGGTCATTGCCATGCTCGAGGAGCACGCCCCCTGTTCCGACATCGCCCAACAGTTGTTTGCAGTAGAGAAGGCCGTCACCAATGCCAAACGCGCATTGATTCATGATCATATCGAACACTGCCTGTCCGCTGACGACGATGGCGGCGGGATCGAAGACTTCAAAGCGATTACAAAGTACCTCTGAGCCATGCTGAGAATTCTGAAACACCGCACCTACCGCCACCTGTTCGCCGCCCAGATCGTCGCCCTGACCGGAACCGGGCTGGCCACGGTCGCCCTTGGGCTGCTCGCCTTTGATCTGGCCGGGAATGCTGCGGGCCTTGTCCTAGGCACGGCACTGACGATCAAGATGGTGGCTTACGTCACTGTTGCACCGCTCGCCGCTGCTTTTGCCGAGCGTCTGGATCGTCGCAAGATGTTGGTCGTGCTGGACCTGATCCGCGCTGCGGTTGCAGTGTGCCTGCCTTTCGTGACCGAAATCTGGCAAATCTACGTGCTGATCTTCGTGCTCCAATCGGCGTCGGCGGGCTTTACGCCCGCCTTTCAGGCCACGATCCCGGACGTTCTGCCAGACGAAGCTGAATACACGCGTGCCTTGTCGCTGTCACGCCTGGCCTACGATATGGAAAGCCTGCTGAGTCCCATGTTCGCCGCCGCATTGCTGCTGCTGGTCAGCTTCAACAGCCTGTTCTGGGGTACCGCGTTGGGTTTTGTCGCATCGGCAATGCTGGTTGTCTCGGTCGTGCTTCCGTCACCCAAGCCAAGCCGCCCCCGCGGCATCTATGACCGCACCACGCGCGGCATTCGTATCTATTTGAAAACACCCAGGTTGCGCGGACTGCTTGCGCTCAGCTGGAGCGCAGCAGCCCTGAGCTCGATGGTAATCGTGAACACCGTGGTCATCGTGCGCGCCAATCTGGGCCTGTCGGAAAGCGCGGTGGCCATTGCCCTGGCCGGGTTCGGGGGCGGGTCGATGCTTGCAGCCTTTACCTTGCCCCGCCTTCTGGATCGGATCGAGGACCGTCGGGTCATGGTCGCGGGCGCCGTATTCGCCACTGGCTCCATGGCCGTCGCTGCGATGTTGGCCGCAATTGCTCCTCTGTCGCTCGGGTTGCTGACCGCGTTGTGGGCATTCACCGGTTTCGGATATTCCACCACCCTGACACCTTCGGGCCGCCTTTTGACCCGGTCGGCCCATCCCGAGGATCGCCCCGCCGTCTTCGCCGCACAGTTTACCCTGTCGCATGGTTGCTGGCTGGTTCTTTACCCGCTGGCGGGGTGGTTGATGACCGTGTTCGGCCCGACCGTCACACTCAGCAGCATGGCGACGCTGTCCGTGGCGGGCGTCGTCGGTGCAATCGGCCTGTGGCCGCGCCTCGACCAGGAACCGATCACCCATGATCACCCCGACCTGCCGCCCGATCATCCGCATCTGGCTGGGTCAGGCCCGCACGCGCATCCGATCATCATCGACGATCTGCACCCGCGCATCCCGCGCGAACCCTGAGCGGGCGCTTCGACCTGATCTCAACCCGGAATGACCATGAATCAGAGCCCCAATGGACCAGCTTGACCGTCGCATCATCGCCGCCCTGCAAGCCAACGCACGCGCCTCGACCACGCAGATTGCGACCACGCTGGGTGTGGCCCGGACAACCGTGCACGAGCGAATTAACCGGATGGAACAGCGCGGCCTGATCGAAGGATATTCCGTGCGCCTCGGGTCCACCGATGACACGCCGAAAGTGCAGGTCATCGTCATGCTCGAAGTGCAGCAAAAGGAAACCAGCCGGATCATCAAGCGGCTCGAAACCTACCCCGAAGTCAAACTGTGCCTGTCGATCAACGGAGAATTCGACCTTATGCTGTCGGCAGAGGCCCCAAGGCTGGAGGATCTGGACATTCTGGTCGATGACCTGGCGAAAATTCCCGGTGTCTTGCGCACCAATACCAGCGTTGTTTTCGGGCGCAGGATAGATCGAAACTGAAACGGCGATAACTCTCTGTAAACCGATCGTTGGCTAGCTTGGCCGGGAGAGATCAGAATCCCGGACCGGCAGAATGCCAAATCAGAAGTTCCCGCTGTTACTCATATTGGTGCATGTGCTTTTGGCGCAGGCAGGGTTTGCCATGCCAGATGCCAAAACCGGTGACCTCTGCGATCATGCCGCGCGCCGCGCCGCTTTGTCCGAAGGCGTGCCCCTGGACGTGCTGCGCGCCATCTCGCGCGTTGAAACCGGGCGCAGGCTGGACGGCCGGTTGCAGCCTTGGCCCTGGACGATCAACGTCGGCGGTCAGGGATACTGGTTCAAGTCCGAGGTCGAAGCCAAGGCCTATGCGTTCAAAATCTTCAAATCGGGCGCCCGCAGCTTTGATGTCGGCTGTTTTCAGATCAATTATCGCTGGCACGGCAGAGCCTTCCGTTCGATCGACGCGATGTTCGATCCGGATGAGAACGCGACCTACGCCGCCCGGTTCCTGAATGAACTCCATGCCGAGCTTGGATCGTGGCCCGCAGCCGCGGGGGCTTATCATTCCCGCACGACACCCCTTGCCGAAGCTTACAAAGAGCGGTTTCAAAAGGTGCTGGCACAGCTTGAAGGGGCCCCCCGAACCCGGGTTGCGGGCACGTCTCGGGATCCGTTCACCGGAGCCGGACTCCCCTTGATCCCCATTCCGACGGCCTCGCCCCGCACCGGCGCGCTTGGGTCTCTGGTGCCGGCCGCAGGCGCCGCAACCGCGTTTATCGCCTTCAACTAGGAGTTTCGCGTGCCCAAGGTAAACATCCAGTCGCTGTTTTCGCCTACTGTCCTGCTGGCGATTGCGCTGATGACAGTCATCGTCATGATGATCCTGCCCATGCCAGCCTGGGTTCTGGACGTGGGGTTGGCGGCCTCCTTTGCCCTGGCCATCCTGATCTTCACCCTGACCCTGTTCATTGAACGCCCGCTGGACTTTTCGTCCTTCCCGACGATTCTGCTGGCGTCTTTGATGTTGCGCCTGTCGCTGAATGTGTCGTCGACGAAACTGATCATCGGGCAGGGGCACACCGGCCCGAATGCGGCAGGAGACGTGATCGAAGGTTTTGCCAGTTTCGTCATGGGCGGCAGTATTTTTCTTGGCCTGGTGGTGTTCGGCGTGCTGCTGATCGTGAATTTCATGGTCATCACCAAAGGCGCCGCCCGCATGGCCGAAGTCGGCGCGCGCTTTGCGTTGGACGGGATGCCCGGCAAACAACTTGCGATCGACAGCGACATGTCCGCCGGGGCAATCGATCATCAGCAGGCCAAGGAACGGCGAGAGCTGGAACAGCAGGAGACGACATTCTTCGGTTCGCTCGACGGCGCGTCGAAATTCGTGAAAGGTGACGCTGTCGCCGGGCTTCTGATCACGTTGCTGAACCTTGTCATGGGCCTGGTCATGGGCGTCGTCGTACATGGAATGCCCGTGGCCTCGGCGTTCGAAACCTATGCGATTCTGACCGTCGGCGACGGGTTGGTGTCCCAAATTCCCGCCGTCATCATTTCCATAGCGTCTGCCCTTCTGCTGGCACGGGGCGGCACGCAAGGGGCCACAGACAACGCCATCTTTTCTCAACTTGGCCGCCACCCCGCAGCATTGTCGACTGTCGCGGTGCTCATGGTCCTGTTCGCTCTGGTGCCCGGTCTCCCTTTTCTGCCGTTCATCCTTGGCGCGGCCATTCTGGGATATGCGGCTTACAATGTTCACCGAAAGCAGCAAGATGCGGCGGTATCGGCAAACCTGCCCTCGACCGAAACCGAAGCGCCGTCATCCCAAGCTATCGGCGACATCCTGGACCTGGATGATGTCCATCTGAAGTTCGCGCCGGATCTGGTCAGCATGGTGCTGAACCCTGGCACGGGGCTGGACGCCCGTATTGCCAATATGCGGACCTATGTGGCGTCGACCTTTGGCCTGATTCTGCCCGAGATCCGCCTGACCGACCGCGCCGACCTGCCGACCGGAACGTATGTGATCAAGGTTCAGGGCGTCGAACAGGCACGCGGTGTCTTGCATCCCGATCTGGTCCTGGCGCTCGTGCAGGACGGGTTTGACCTGCTGCCGGAGGGCAATGACGTGACCGAGCCTGTCTATGGTGCTCCGGCGCGCTGGATCCTGCCGAAAGATCAGGAGGACGCCGCGCTGAGCGGCGCCACCATAGTCTCACCGCCTGAGATTCTTGCCACCCATCTGCTGGAGATCATCAAACAGAACTTCTCGCGCCTGCTGACACTGAAATCCCTCCGGCGCCTGCTGTCGGAAATGACCCGCCTGAGCGACCCGGTACGCGCCGAAGCCAACCGCAAGCTGCTGGATGAACTGATCCCCGACAAAGTGCCGATCGACACGTTGCACGCTGTTCTGCGCCTGTTGCTCGACGAACGTGTGTCGATCCGCAACATGGCGCTGATCCTTGAAAGTGTCGCCGAGGCGCGGCTGACCACAACCCAGCCCGAAGGCATCTGTGAACTTGTGCGTCAGCGTCTTGGCTTTCAGCTGGTCGCGGACATGAAGCGCGAGGATGGTTCGATCCCTCTGATACAGTTGGCCCCGGAATGGGAGGACACATTCGCCTCTTACCAGATCGACGCCCCAAATACCGGCATGGATGTCGCGCTGCCCCCAAACGTGTTCAACAAACTGGCCGACGGAGTTGTGAGCACCATCGCCAATTCCGCTGACAACGGTCTGTTTCCGGCCGTCGTGACCTCGACCCGGCGCCGTCGGTTGCTGCGCACAGTCATGCAGGCACGCGGCGTGTCCAACCCGGTGTTGTCCTTCGAAGAAATCGGGCTGGAAGCCAAACCTGCCTTGGTCGGAACTGTTGCAGCGTGATTGCCCTGCCGCCAGAAATGCTGTCGCAGCTGGCCGAAGCAATCTGGCAGGCCTTTGTCGTGTTTCTGCGCGCCTCCGCTCTTGTTTCGCTGCTTCCAGCTTTCGGTGAGCGCAGTATTCCGACACGGGTAAAGCTTGGTGCTTCCGTTGCTTTCACGCTGATCATACTGCCCGCTGCGCCCCCCGTCAGAATTGATCCCAGCCTTTGGGCGACCGTGCGACTGGTCGGCACCGAAGTCCTGATCGGGCTTGTCCTGGGGATAGGCCTGCGCCTGTTCGTTCTCGCGCTGCAAACCGCGGGGTCTATTGCGGCTCAGTCCACGTCATTGTCGCAACTGTTGGGTGGCGCGGCGGCCGATCCGGTCCCCGCCATGGGATACCTGCTGACCCTGGCAGGGCTGACACTTGCCGTAATCATGGACCTGCACATCCGGGCCGCGCAGTTCCTGATCCAGAGTTATGGCCTGTTCCCAATAGGGCTGGCACCTGATGCCGCGGATTCGTCGCGCTGGGGATTGCATCAGGTCGCCAACAGCTTTGGGCTGGCTTTTGCACTGGCAACGCCGTTCGTCATTGCCTCTCTGATTTACAACCTGGCACTTGGGGTCATCAACCGGGCAATGCCCCAGCTGATGGTGGCCTTCGTGGGTGCTCCTGCAATTACCTTCGCCGGGCTGTTTCTGCTGTTCGCCGGCACACCGCTGATCCTGTCCGTGTGGGCGGACGCGCTGGTCGCCTTCTTCACCAACCCGATGGGAGCGCAAAGATGAGCGCAGGTGATGACGACAGCGACAAGTCATACGAGCCGACACCGCAAAAGCTGCTGAAGGCGCGCGAGAAGGGTGAGGTTCCAAAATCCAACGACTTGTCGGTCGTGGCGGCATATACCTGGTTTCTGATCGCCCTGCTTACAGTCGGTCAATACAGCGTCGAGCATATGGGCACCGGGTTCATGGTTCTGATCGATCAGTCCGACGCTTTTGCACGGCTTCTGACGGATGGGCCATCGCATGCTCCGGTTGCAGGGGTTTTGAAAAGTGCCCTGCTGCCTGTTGCTTTGCTGTTCTGCCTTCCTGCCGCGGCTGTTCTGCTGAACTTGATCGCCCAGCGCGCGCTGATCTTTGCCCCAAGCAAATTGAAACCAAAACTTTCGCGTATCTCTCTGATTTCGAACGCTAAGAACAAGTTCGGGCGGGGCGGCCTGTTCGAGTTTGCCAAAAGCACCACCAAACTGTTGATCTACAGCACCTGCCTTGCGCTTTTTCTGAAAGCCAATCTAACCGAAATTTTGTCTGCCAGCGCGGCGCCGGCAAAGTCATCCATTCTGCTGATGATGAACCTGCTGTTTCGCTTTCTGTTCATCGTGATCGCTATCGCACTGGCCATCGGGGTTGTCGATTTCCTTTGGCAATATGCCGAACACATGCGCAAGAACCGTATGTCGCGCAAGGAGATCATGGATGAAACCAAGGATGCCGAGGGCGACCCTCATGTCAAACAACACCGGCGCCAGCGTGCACAGGAAATCGCAACCAACCAAATGTTGGCAGGTGTTCCAGGCGCGGATGTCGTGATCGTAAACCCCACCCATTATGCTGTGGCGCTTAAATGGACACGGGTTGCCGGCAGCGCCCCGGTTTGCGTTGCCAAAGGGGTGGACGAAATCGCCGCCACCATCCGATCCGCCGCAGGAGAAGCAGGCATTCCGATCCATTCAGACCCTCCCACAGCTCGCGCCCTTCACGCGACCGTGGACATAGGTCAGGAGATCGCCGAAGAGCACTATCGTCCTGTTGCCGCCGCGATCCGGTTTGCCGAAGCGATGCGAAAACGCGCGAAGGAGCAAGTTCGATGACTCATACGCAATTGCCCGATCTGGAAAAAGTGACCAACGCAGCGTTTCAGAAGCAATTTCAAGCGCTGCGACCGATCCTGAAGGCCGAGGCACGGATCAAGCAGCAACTTGCCAGATTGGACGGTCAACTCCGTCAGGCGCGCCAAGACAGCACCAAGGTCGAAGGCTATCAGGTTTCAGGGACCGACGTTCTCTGGAATAGTTGGGAGTCCGCGACCCGGAGACAATTGAACCTGCAACTGGCACGAACGCGCTCGCAGAAACTGGCCGGAATGGAAGCTTTACGTGCTGCCTTTGGGCGAAAACAAGCGGTGGAAACATTGCGGAAGAAAGTTCAGCAGGCAAACCGAAAAGCAAAAACCAGAAAACACTTCGGGCCATAGCTTGACCGACCCGGAGTATCGGGCCGATTAGTGTCAGCTATCTTGTCGGTTTACACTCAGGATCAGCACTTTGGACACGTCGTCGCCAAATTCTTTGCGCGCCACTTCCAACAAGGAATTCCGCAATACATCCAGGTTCCCGGATTCTGTAAAAGCCCCGTCAAAACCACCCGTGTTTGCATGGTCAAAAAGAACCTGAAGAAAGCCATCCCTGAGTTTAGGTTCGATTGCATAATAGGTTTCTGTAATGGCCGGGTTCGCCTCAAGGCTCAGCGACAGCGTTACCATGGCTTCGATCTGGTCATCTTTTACAACGGGGACGACAAATTGTTTGGTCATTTTCAGATAACCAAAGCTCTCCCCCTCGCCTTTTTCCTTTGATTTCCCTGTTTTTTTGCCGGCCGCCTTGTCCTCTTTGACTGCTTCTTTTTCGGCAACGGCAGTTTCAGGTTTCTTTGCAGGTGCAAGAACCAGACTCGCGCCAATACCCGCACCGAGTCCAACAATCAGAAAAATCACGGGAATCAATTTCGCGACCACGATCTCACCTCAGAACGGCAAAAGGGAATCAAGAACTTGCTGACCATAGCGGGGTTGCTGGACATCCGTTATCTGCCCTCTGCCGCCATATGACACGCGCGCTGACGCGATTTTGTCATAGGTTATTTCGTTTTGCCGCGAGATGTCCTGCGGGCGGACATATCCCGTCACAAGAAGCTCTCGCAGTTCGAAGTTGACCCGCAACTCTTGGGATCCCGATATTGAAAGAACTCCGTTCGGCAACACATCCAGCACTGTTGCGGCAACACGCAGAGTCAGTTTTTCGTTTCTCCTGACGGATCCCCGGCCAGAGCTCGAGGAATCCGCCTCAATCGAAACGGCTTCATCCAGTGACGCGCCCTGGGGCAGGTTCTTTTGCACGCGCTGAGGCAGGCCGAAGAGGCTGGGTACTTCGAGATTCTCGGAACCAGATCTGGATCGTCTGGTGTTGTTCGAAATTTCTGCCTTCTCGTCCAGTTCGATGACAACGGTCAGGATGTCGCCTTTCTTGATCGCCCGCTGGTCGCCCAGCAACGAATGCTGCCCGCCGCTCCATAAAGAGGATCGGTCGACGTTTCGCTGGGGTTGGATGTGCAATGGCAAACCCGGCCACAACATTGCAACCTGTTCCGGGGAATCCTCGTTGGGTGTGAAACTTGGCGGTTTGCCCAAATGGTCCATTCGACCACATGCGGACAAGGCAAAAGCCGTCAGGATAAGGGTTTTTGGCAATCCGTGCATCACTGTACCTCGATTTGACCGTCCAGACGGATTCGGCCTGTTACGGTTGTTCGGGATGAAAGGTTCATGACCCGAATGCGATCCCCCGCCGCGCCGCGCCCCAAGGCCCGGCCCTCTGTGGTGATCGACAAGGGTTGGCTACTGAACACCAGCACGACCAGATCGTTTCGATCCACGATGGCAGGTGGCCCGACATCAGAGCCGCGAATTGGCCGACCGGGGTAGAGCGCCACCCGGGCCTCTTGTCCGATCAGAAGATCAGGGTCTGAAATTGCATCGGCAACATCTGTTGGCTTTAACTCGAGATCGGCCGCAGAAATGACTTCCTTGGCCCGTATCGTGCGTGTCGGCACCACAATGTCAGCCTGTGCGGCAATTGGCGCCAGCAGCACCAGAGAAAGAACCAGATGTCGCATCACCGTACCTGCGTTGTCGCGCTCATCATCTGGTCCACCGCCGTGATGACTTTGGCATTCATCTCATAGCCGCGTTGCGCTTCGATCAGCTCGGTAACTTCGCGAACGGCGTCAACCGAACTGTCTTCCAGATAACCCTGCCGCAAAGTTCCCAGACCGTCTTCGCCCGGCGTACCTAGTACCGGAGCGCCGGAAGCTTCGGTTTCCTTGAACAGATTGCTTCCGACGGCTTCCAGGCCCTTTGCGTTCGAAAAACTGGCCAGCGTAAACTCCCCAAGCAACTGACCTTCGGGGGAATCGTCAAAATATGCATAGACCTCGCCCGACGCATTGATCGAAACAGAACGCGCATCGTCGGGGATGGTGATTTCCGGCGAAACCGCAAACCCGTCAGAGGTGACGATCAGACCTTCTGCCGACCGCTTCAAACTGCCGTCGCGCGTATAAGCGGCCTGACCGCTGGGCAAGGTCACCTCCAGATATCCGCGACCTTCGATTGCAACATCCAGATCGCTCCCGGTGGCTGACAAGGCGCCTTGTTCCAATTGCACTGTTACCGCTGCCGGTCGCACACCCAGACCCAGTTGAATACCCGTGGGCAGAACCGTTCCGTCCGACGCGTTCACGGTGCCGGCCCGCGCCATCTGCTGATAATGCAGGTCGGCGAATTCGGCCCGTCGGGCGTTGTAGCCGGTGGTGTTCATATTCGCGAGGTTGTTCGAGATCGTCTCGACCCGCATCTGTTGCGCTGTCATCCCGGTGGCGGCAATTTTAAGGGCCCGCATGTCTAACTCTCCTCATCCAAATCAGCGCATCAGCGCCTTGAGTGCTCCACGCACGCGCTCATCTTCACTCTCAAGAAAGCTTTGCCCCAGCTCATAGGCGCGCTGGATTTCCACCAAACGGGTCACTTGCTGAATCGCGTTCACGTTTGACCCTTCGAGAAAGCGATGCAAAACCACCGGCTCGTCGACCGGCTCGATTGCACCGTCGGTGCGGAAACGAGTGTTTCCTTCGCGTACAAGTTCGTTCGTGTCGGCGACGTTGAAAACGCCCAGCTGACCCAGAAGTTGACCATCGACACTCAGCGTTCCGTCGCTGCCGACATCGATTGACGCGGCATCAGGCGGGATGAACACAGGCGCGCCATTGGCATCGAGCACGCGCGCACCATCCATTGAAACCAGATCGCCATCGGCATTGGGAGAAAAACTACCAGCCCGCGTCAGCCGGTTGCCGTTCTCGGTTTCGACCATGAAGAACCCGTCGCCCTCGATGGCAAAATCAAATTGCCCGCCGGTTTGCGTCAGCACACCCTGTTGCATTGACGAATTTCGCGCCTCGGCCCGGCTCATGGAAAGGGAGGGGCTGTTCGGCATATCTCGAATGTATTCCGAGAACACCAGCCCCTGCTGGCGGTAGCCAGTCGTGTTGGCATTTGCGATGTTATTCGCCACCAGGCGCATTTCATTCATCAGCCCGGACTGGCGGGACAGGGTGACATAGGCGGTGTCCATCAGCGACCTCCTGCGATCAATGGAACAAGCGTACCGGTAAAAAACGTAACAAGGGTCTGAGTCATGAACCCCATCGAGATCCAGAACACGACGACGATGGCGATCAGTTTGGGAACAAAGGTCAGTGTCATTTCCTGTATCGACGTCAGGGCCTGAAACAGACCAACGATCAGGCCTGACACCAGAGCAACTGCCAGAATCGGGACCGATGTGATGACGGCGATCCAGAGAGCCTGACGCACGATGTCATAGAAAAGACCTTCGCTCAGCATGGTATCAGACCGGCATCCGAAGGATTTCCTGATAGGCCTCGACCACCTTGTTGCGCACGATCACTGCTGTCTCGACGGCCAGTTCGGTCTGTGCCAGCGCCTGCACCAGCGCGTGCGGGTCGGCCTGCCCTACCATCGCGGTCTGCGACATCTGCTCGCTGTGTTTCAACGTGGATGCAAAGTCCTGAAAACTTGCCTTCAGCCCCTGCACCATGCCCGAGTGATCTGGGTCGGCCTGGGTTGCAGGACGGGCGCCGGCATAATTCTGCGCGGCGGTCAAGGATCGGATGTCCATTCTGGCTGTCCTTTATTTTCTAAGCAGTTCCATCAATGACGACGACATTTGCCGTGTTTGATCGAACATCTTGAGGTTGGCTTCGTAGCTCCGCTGCGCCTCACGCGCGTCGGCTATTTCGATCATCAGATCGACATTCGATCCCAGATAGTGACCACTGGCATCTGCCAACGGGTGACCGGGGTCGAAAATTCGTGTCAAGTCGCGTCGATCAAGCTTTACGCGGCCAGCTTTCACCACGTTCTGACCCTCTTTTTCCATGGTCTCAAACGGCACCGTCTTGCGCCGGTACCCGGGTGTATCCGCATTCGATATGTTTTCGGACACGTGACGCAGACGGGCTGCCTGCGCACGCAGGGCGCTGGCGGATGCAGCAAGTGAGTGGGAAAAATCGCTCATCCCCGGCCTCCTTATCCACGCCCCAGACTGGTGCGAAGGATGTTCATCGAGGATTTGTAGATCGCCAACGCGCGGTCGTGCTGTCGTTTGACATCGACCGATTTCAGCATTTCTTCTTCAAGCGATACGCCGTTGCCATTTGGATCACCCGACGAAGCGGCCTGGTGCTCTGCCCAGGGCTGCGCACCTGTACCGCCGTGCAGATGACCCTGCCGCGTGGCCATCATGGTCACTTCGCGTCCCGAGGTTTCAAGTGCTGTATGGAAGGGCTCGATATCGCGCGGCTGGTAGCCCGGCGTATCCGCATTGGCCATGTTGCGCGCAATCACCGCCTGCCGTTGCCCGGCATGGGTTGCCATTGCGTACGCGGTCTTAAGGACGTTCAAGTCATAGAACATCGGGGCTTCTCCCTCGATCAATTTCAATCAAGGCTTAACCCCGATTCCTTTAGAAACCGTTTTCAGAACCCAATTGGAGAACCCAAGATGTCTGATCTCGACCCGATGCTTCTGAAACATGAATTCGATCGGATGACTTCAATCCGCCACGTGGGCCTGGTCAGCGGCGTCGCGCAAGGGTTGATCGAGATCAGTGGCCTGAACGAACATGCGCGAATCGGGGACTTGCTTACATTGCGGCGGCGCGCAGGGCCCGATCTGGCCGGTGAAGTGCTGCATGTCGGTGCAGACCATATCCACATGATACCGGGTTCCGCCCCTGACGGTGTCAGCCTCGGGGATCGTGTGTACCTTGATCCCTCGCCGGGTTTCGGGCCCGCATTGCACTGGCTTGGACGCGTCATTGATCCGTTTGGCAAACCGCTGGACGGAAAACCTCTGCTGAACGGGCCACAGGATCGCGACATCATGCAAGCGCCGCCGCCTGCGGTGGCGCGCAAGCCATTGGGAAAGCGGATGGCCACCGGACTATCTGTTCTCAACACCATGCTGCCGATTGTACGCGGTCAACGCGTTGGGTTGTTTGCGGGATCAGGTGTAGGGAAATCGACGCTGCTGTCGACGCTGGCGCGCTTCATGCAGGCTGACGTGGTTGTGGTGGCTCTTGTCGGCGAACGTGGGCGTGAAGTGAACGAGTTTGTTGCCCGCGCCATAGGTCCGGAAGCCATGAGGCGCACGATCGTGGTCGCCGCGACGTCCGACCAGTCTGCATTGGCGCGCAGACGGTGCGCGTGGTCGGCCATGTCGGCGGCAGAGTTCCTGCGGGATCTGGGGCTGAACGTCCTGTTTCTGGCCGATTCGGTAACCCGTTTCGCGGAAGCGCACCGTGAAATCGCCGTTGCCATGGGCGAAGCCCCGTCACTCCGAGGCTATCCGCCCTCTGTCACCCCCCTTATTGCCAACCTGTGTGAACGCGCAGGCCCCGGCACGCAGGAGCAGGGTGATATCACCGCCGTGTTCAGCGTCCTGGTTGCGGGGTCCGACATGGATGAACCCATCGCCGACATTCTGCGTGGTGTGTTGGACGGGCATATCGTACTCAGCCGCGAGATTGCCGAACGCGGGCGCTTCCCGGCTATCGACCTCAGCAAATCCGTATCCCGCAGCCTTCCAGAGGCCGCGTCAGAGGCCGAGAACCAGATGATCAACGAAACCCGCAAACTTGTTGGCAGCTACGAGCAATCCGAAGTCATGATAAAGGCCGGGCTGTATTCAGAAGGATCAGATCCGCTCTTGGATCAAGCCGTGCGCGTTCATGAGGAGTTGGACGCGTTTTTCGGCAAACCCGATTCCGAAGGGATTGAAAACAGCTTCAACCGCTTGTCCCTGATTCTGCGCCGTGCCTCGGCCGGCCTGCCGCGTTAGTGAACTCGGAACAGTTTTAAGTATTAAGGCCGCCTTAAGACGTACGCTGCTATCTCGATAGTCGGGTGATAAAAAGGTGGTGGAGATGGGTGCGCAAACCAATGCGGCGCCAATCATCATCAAGAAGAAGCGTGTATCGGGTGGCGATGGCCATCACGGTGGCGCGTGGAAAGTCGCGTATGCCGACTTTGTGACGGCCATGATGGCCTTCTTCATGTTGATGTGGCTGCTGAACGCAACAACGGAACAGCAACGAAAAGGGTTGGCGGATTATTTCGCACCGACAATCCCGCTAAGCCCGGAATCCGGCGGCGGGGACGGGGCGTTTGGCGGCGACAGCATGCTGTCTGAAGAAGTGCTGCTGCGGGACGGTCAGGGTGCCACGACCACTCACCCGACTGAATCGCATCAGGCCCGTGGCTCGATCGGAGTGAATGCCGAGGGCGGCGGCAAAGGAAACAAGGAAGATTTCTCTACGTTGGAGGCGCAACTGCTGGGGCGCACGGGTGAAAGCGAGATCTCGGACAAACTGCTCAAGCATATCGTCACACGAGTCACGGATGAGGGACTGGTGGTGGAACTGTTTGACACCGACGATCAGGCATTGTTCGAATCGGGCTCTGACAAGCCAACCAGCTTTCTGCGGTCCCTGGCCCTGATCATCGCCCGAGCATCGGATCTTGTCGTCAATTCGATCGCTGTCGAAGGGCATGTCAGCGCGTCTCCGGTTGTGCAGGCGCGCAACACAGCCTGGGAACTGTCCACGGCAAGGGCCCAAAAATTGCGTCAGTTGCTACAGGACAAGGGCGTTGCGGCACAAAGAATGGATCGTGTTACGGGCCATGCAGACCGAGAATTGTTCGCCGACAATCCCATGGCTGCGCGAAACAACAGGATCGAAGTGATCTTTCTGCGCCAGCCCTAAATGATAGAGCGTATTTTACATGTTAGCGCGCTGTTAAGGGGCAGCGCGTTACCTGTTGCATCAAAGACGGACGCAACAGAAGGGCGCACCCATGACCATTTCCTCTTCGCTCAATGCCGGTGTGGCGGCGCTGAAAGCCAATGCCAACAGGTTGGCGACGATTTCCGACAACATCGCGAACTCTTCAACCTATGGATATAAACGGGTCGAGACGGATTTTCATTCAATGGTCACGTCGGGCCAGGGTGGCAGCTATTCGGCAGGCGGCGTGCGGACGACAAGCCAGCGCATGATTGACCAACGCGGGCCCTTGGTCACAACCAGCAACTCAACCGATCTGGCAGTTCGCGGGCGCGGCATGTTGCCTGTGCGCCCCAGTTCGCAGATCGGGAATAATTCGAACGAGATGCTGCTGACAACAACCGGGTCGTTCCGCACCAACGAAGAAGGGTATTTGGTTACCGAATCCGGCCTCGTTCTTCTGGGGTGGCCCGCGGCATCTGATGGCACTATTCCACCGGTTTCGCGCGACACACCCTCCGCGCTTGTACCCATTCAGCTCAGCGTGAATCAGCTGTCGGGTTCTCCAACCACGGAAATGAAACTGCGTATGAACCTTCCGGCCACGGCAACAGATGCGGGCGCGCCGGGCGACATTCAGCCTTTGTCGGTCAAGTATTTCGACAATCTCGGCAAGTCTGAAAGCGTCGATATCCAGTTGATTCCGACCGTTCCCGCAACCGGCAGCAGCAATGAATGGCGGATGGTATTGCGCGATTCAGCCTCTGGCGGGGCCGTCGTGGGGGAATACAGGCTGACATTCACCGACAACCGAACGGCCGGGGGAACCCTCGCAAGCGTGACACCTATTTCAGGTGGTGCTTATGATCCAGCAACGGGCAGTGTCATGGTCAACGTCGCCGGTGGACCGATGGAGATCAATATCGGCCAGATCGGGGATACCGACGGCATAACCCAGCTATCCGACACCTTTGCGCCGGTTTCAATCACACGCGATGGCTCTGCCGTGGGAACCATGACCAGCGTTCAGGTGGACGAAAACGGCTATGTCTACGCGCGCTATGATACAGGTGTCAACCGCCGCATGTTCCAAATCCCGCTTGCTGACGTTCCCAATCCTAACGGCCTGACCGCGCTGGACAGCCAAACCTACGAGCCGTCACGAGAAAGCGGTACGTTCTTTCTTTGGAATGCCGGCGAAGGCCCGACAGGGGATCTTGTTTCTTTCGCGCGTGAGGAATCCACCACGGATGTGGCGACTGAGCTGACCTCATTGATTCAGACGCAACGTGCTTACTCGTCCAGCGCCACGGTGATCCAGACAGTGGACGAGATGTTGCAGGAAACGACAAACCTGAAACGTTAATCCAGCTCTGACCCAAAGAAAGGAACGGCCTCATGAACATGTCGACAGCACTCAATAACGCATTGGGCGGGCTGACTGCGGCCAGTCGCGGGGCCGCTGTGGTGTCCGGGAACATCGCGAATGCGCTAACCCCCGGCTATGCGCGCCGGTCCCTGGAACTTGCGACAAGTCCTATATCCGGAAATGGCGTACGCACCGTTGGCGTGATCCGGCATCAGGATCCGGTTTTGACCGCCAACAGACGTTCGTCTGATGCCGAACTCGCCTTTCGGTCGGACGTTTCAGATTTTCACGCGCGGTTCGAACAACTGGTGGGGTCTCCTGATGACGGCCCTTCGCTGTCTACCCGTCTGTCCTCGTTGGAAAACGCCTTTATCACGGCGGCCAGTCTGCCTGACTCGATCGAACGGCTGGATCAGGTTGCGCGCTCGGCCCGCGATCTGACCAACGAGCTGAACGCGGCGTCCGAAGGCGTACGCCAGGCACGCTCGGATGCTGATCGAAAAATTGGCGCCCAGATCGATACCCTGAATCAGACTCTGAAAGATATCGAAGACCTGAACGCCAAGATTCCCGCCATTCAAAACTCTGGCGGTGACATCGGTGCCCTGCTGGATCAGCGGCACGTCCTGATCGACCAAGTCAATACCCTGATCCCGGTCAATGTCGTGCCTCGCGCCAATGATCAGGTATCCCTGTACTCGGAGGGCGGGCTGATCCTGTTGGAAGGCACGGCCTCGGAGTTCACTTTTTCCACGACGGGCGAAACAAAGCCTCATATGACTGTGGCAAATGGTCTGTTGTCCAGTCTGGAGATGAACGGAAACCCGGTACGGACAAGCGGAGATAACGCTCAAATCCGCGGCGGGGCACTGATGGCGCAGTTCACCATCCGCGACGACTTGGCAGTCGAGGCGCAGGTTCAGCTCGACACGGTTGCAAGGGACCTGATTGAACGATTTGAAACGCCCGGTTTGGATTCGTCGGCTCTTGTGACAGATCCCGGTTTGTTCACCGACGATGGCAACCGATTTGATCCTGCATCTGTTGTCGGACTTGCATCACGGATCTCATTCAATTCAACCGTGGACCCTGACAATGGCGGGGACAGTTGGAAACTGCGCGCGGGTCTGGGCGCCGCAACTCCGGGTGACCCTGGGCAGGCTGCTCAATTGCGCGCGTTCGGGCACATATTGAACGACGCACGTCCGGTACCTGGCGGGCTGTTCGGCACGGGAAACATGCGAGCTGCCGAGTTGACCGAGGCCCTGTTGTCGAAAGCGGGCGCACACGCCCATGCCGCAGATCAACGCAAGACTTTTGCAAACAGCTTCCAGCAGCAAATGGCGCAGATCGAGGCCGCGCAGGGCGTGGATACCGATCAGGAACTACAGCGGCTCATGCAGGTCGAACAGACTTATGCCGCAAACGCTCGTGTCATCTCAGTTGTTGACGAGCTTATGGAAACTCTTCTGAGGTTGTGACCATGAATATCACTTCTATCGGCGATTTGGCGCGAGGAATGACCTTACGAACCCGCGCAACAGATATCAAAACCCAGATCGAAACCCTGTCTTATGAAATGTCCACCGGGCGGGTACAGGACGTCTCGGGGCGGATTGGCGGGGATTATTCGCAAATTCTGGATCTCGACCGCAGCCTCGCCAGACTCGACGCCTTTGGCATCGCAACGTCCGAAGCGGCCCTGTTCACCGATACCATGCAACTGAGCCTGAGAACCTTCGGAGATTCGGTCGGAGACATGACCGCGTCTTTGCTGGCTTACGGAACCGCCAATCAGCCCGTCAATCATGAACAAGCGTCCCAACATGCGAAGAATGAGCTGGACACGATGATCTCGGCACTGAACACGCGCGTAGGAGGGCGCAGCCTGTTTTCCGGTACCGCCACCGATGTGTCGCCCCTGCAATCTTCGAACGATCTTTTGACGGCGCTGAAATCGCAGTTGACTGGGCTTGCGACGGTCGCTGATATCAGGCTGGCGGCAGAAAACTGGTTCAATGACCCAGCCGGTTTCGACGCCGTGATTTATCAGGGGTCAAACGGCACCCTGTCTCCGATGCAGATTTCGGAAAACGAAAGCGTCACGCTGCCGATCACGGCAACGGATCCGGCGTTCAAGGCCGCACTTAAGGATGTCGCCGTTGCGGCGCTGGCCACCGACAGCGCATTGGCACTTTCGCCCGATCAACGCACCGCTTTGTTCACGCAGTTAGGGGTCGATCTGGCCAACTCACAGGATGCCACCGTCAAGCTCCGGGCAAAGGTCGGGGCGGCCGAAGCCCGCATCGAAGAGGCGGCAACACGCAATTCCTCGGCCCGAACCAGCCTGGAATTCAGCCGGAACGAACTGATCGCGGCCGATCCTTATGAGACGGCAGCGAAACTGCAAACGGTGCAATTTCAGTTGGAAAGCCTGTATTCCGTAACCGTTCGCAATGCGAACCTGTCGCTGGTGAACTTTCTGAGATGAGGGCGCTGATATTTCTCCTGCTTCTCCTTCCCGGCATGGCTTGGGCAGGGACAATCCGTCTCAAGGACCTCGTGGATTTTGACGGTGTACGGGGCAACGATCTGGTGGGTTACGGCCTGGTGGTCGGCTTGAACGGAACTGGCGATGGGTTACGCAACGCGCCTTTCACCGAAGAAATCATGTCCAATATCCTCGAACGCCTTGGCGTCAACGTCACAGGTGAGGATTTCCGGCCCAAAAACGTGGCAGCGGTATTGGTCACGGCCAGCCTGCCGCCCTTTGCACGGGTGGGTGGTCAAATCGATGTAACGGTTTCAGCCATAGGCGATTCAAGCAGCCTTTTGGGTGGAACATTGATCATGACCCCGCTTAACGCAGCCGATGGCCAAATCTATGCGGTCGCGCAGGGCACAATCCTTGCAGGTGGCGTTTCGGCTGAAGGAGAGGCAGCCTCGGTCGTGCGTGGGGTGCCAACTTCGGGCGTGATCCCATCCGGTGCCAGGGTCGAGCGTGAAATTGACTTCGACTTGTCAACTCTCACTCAGATGCGCCTTGCACTCAGAGAGCCCGATTTCACAACAGCCGCGCGCATCGAAACCGCGATAAACACCGAGTTCAACAAAGCCGTGGCAATCATGCGAGATTCCGGCACGGTTGAGATCAACGTCGCGGCGACGCAGGCGGTTTCTACAGCCCACGCCATAGGGCGTATCGAAAACATTCTGGTCGAACCTGAATCGAAAGCGCGCGTTGTTGTTGATCAGCGCTCTGGCACCATTGTCATGGGGCAGGAGGTCCGAATTTCGCGTGTTGCGGTGTCTCAAGGCAACCTGACTCTGACGGTTCAGGAAGCACCGATTGCGGTGCAGCCCAACCCGTTCGCCAGAGGTGAAACAGTGGTCGTGCCACGTACAATCGCAGGGATCGAGGAAGAAGAGGGAACCGGCCTCGCCGAAATCCCCGAGGCCACCACGTTGTCCGAGGTTGTCGCAGGTCTGAACGCGCTTGGGGTCTCGCCTCAGGACATGATCGACATTCTGAAAACGATCAAGGCAGCAGGCGCGCTGCATGCGGAATTCATCGTCAGGTGAAGGGCACCGCCAACTGGATGGGCGTGCTGCTGGCACGCCCGCCAAAGCTTGTATCTATTTCGATTTCCAGCTGTCCAGCCAGCGTCGAAATCTGTTGTGTCGCTCTTCTATGGCGTCACCAGCCGCATATAGGCCGTCTTCCACGTTTTCGATCATCGGATCAATCCGTGCTTGCCGGAACCTGCGCCAACGCACCCATATCGCCCAGACGAACGCCGCAAAGATCGTCAGGAAGATGATATTGAACCAGGGAATGATCCGAACATCCGGCCCTTCAACGTCTTTGATGAAAATGGCGTTGGGAAAGATCGACATGAATTCGTTGCGCCACCCGTAATGGGTTACGACCACCCATTTCGGGTTTTCTTTGGTGGATTTCGCATCATTGGCCTCGGTATACAGGTTCGCCGTGTCGAACTTGAAATACGGGGGCCATCCCCAGCCGGTATCCTCATTTCGGTACACGATGGGTTTTCCGTTGGCCCGCACCGCCTGAATGAACTGCACATCCCGGTTCGACAGGCTGGTGGATTGATCTTCCGGCTCTGACCAAAAGATCCGGGTCCAGTCGTTCAGATCCTGCCGTTCTTCATAGGTGTTGACGATGCGCACAATGTCATGCTGGGGCAGAGAATATTGCAGGATCACGGCAATCGTACCCCAGAAAATGATAATGAACGCCCATTTCACATAGGCCATGCCTAAACCCTCACATGTAATTCACGATGTAGATCAGCGCGCCAATCGCCACCCACGGCACGATATAGACACCCAGGATCAGTTTACGCCGAAACGAGTTGTCATACACATGCAATCCGCGTTCGACAAAGGCTTCTTTGTTGCCCGTCTTGCCCTTTTCGTCCCACCAGTTCTCCAGTTTGCGCCGGCGTATGCCGCGCGAATAGAAAGACAGCCCGACATAGGCAATCGTCTGGATCACCAGCAAGATCAGCAGAAGGCGCAATAATCCAATCATTTCAACCTTTCCTCACCGAACCCCACGGACCGACCCGGGCAATTATGTCATCGCTGACGCGATCGTCGCCGCTCATATCCGGCTCATGTCCGAACAGGGCGGCGCGGGCGCCTTGCTTGTCCACCTGATATTCGCGCGCAAGGAAGTCGGCCACATAGGCCTTCTTGCTCTCGGGCCAGCCCGAATATGTTCGGTAGAACAATTCTTTGTGGCAGATGAACATCTGGCGCGGGTCCAGCGGGGCCAATTCGGACAACAGCATGTTGACCAGATCGCGGTTCGGCGTATCGGCGGCGCGAAGCGTGTAGAAATAGGCCGGGTGGTCCGAGGTGATGCGCGGCCACGGCCCGCCGTCACTTGCCCAGCGCAGCAGTTGAGCAAGCCCGTGATATGCTTGCGGCAGGCGATCCGAGTGGTTTCGCGCCAGCCGCCGCATGTCGCTGCGATCCAACCCGGTGAGGTTGACATCGGCATCCGCCGCCGCGTCCACGGTCAGGAAATCCATCTTTTGTTGCAGGATCGCGGCCGCATCCACGCCGCGCGCCTTGACGATGGGCTCAACCAGATCGTTGTAATCCAGAAACTTGGCAATCTGGTTCCGCTGTGACGGGTCAAACGTGTACTTGATCGGCAGGTCGTCAGGCTTTTCACCCATGCAAATCGCGGCCGGGTGGTCCAGATCGGGAAACAGGTACAGCCCGCCGAAATGTGCCGTCCAGAAATTGCGCTGCTCAAAATCCGTGTGGCGCAGGCGCACCGGGTTGCGGGTGACGTCGCCGGTTTCCTTGGCCGTCTCGATCATTTTCGCGATCAGCACATCATCGAACCAGGCGTCCTCTTCGGTTTTAAACCGTTCAACCATGCCCGCCAGTTGCTGTGCCTTGCGCAGGGTGCCGCCTGCGGTGTCTGCCTCGATCTCGATCTTGCGCAGGTTCAGAAGATCGCGCGGCGTGCTGAGTTTGATGACCGAGTTCACCAACTCTCCGGCCACCGCATCGGTGGCGGTCAGGGCAAACAACTGCGCCTCGTTCATCTCGATGAATTCGCGCAGGATATCGCGCGAGGTCGAGAATTTGACGTTCAGCAGCGGCGCGCGTTTCTGCTCGGTCGTCAGCAGGATGAACTGCCGGTTGACCCCGTTGGGGTTGAGGTAGAGCTCATCCTCCAGCTCAATCCCCACCTCTGGCGAATAGCCCGAGATATCGACATGGAAATCCGTCAGCCCCGTGGTCTTGCCCGCCAGATGCTGCAACGCGCGGTTATACCGCTCGACCAGAGCCGGGCTGGAGATGTGGACGAGATTGCCGAACATCAGGCCTTTTTCGATGAGGCGGATCATAACAATTGCCTTCCCGCGCAACGGTAGCGATGCGCCCGGCCTGAGGGTGGGTGCTGAACGCGCCCGCCCTGGGGGGCGGGTCGGGCGCGTCGCGGCTGCGCCGCGATATCACTCTCAAAAAGAAACCTGTACTCCATGAATTCGAAACTCATGCTCTCAGTCCTTTTGCAAATGCAAAAATGATCGCGAAACCAAGGGGTATTGCAATCAACCAGAACTGTAGCTGAAAATAGACCATAACATCTGCGGGATTTGCGTTACCAACGTCCACGGCAAATCGGTCGACAAAAAAATCCATCAAAGTGTAGCTGGCAAGAATTGTCAGAACAGTGCAAGCCGCGCCATATGCTAAGAATAGAAGCAACCATTCCTTTCCGCTTTCTTTAGCCGCGCGAGACGTTCGATAGGCTCGGAACCCTATTGGAACAGCAACCACAGTGCTCAGCAGTAGAGGCAGACCTATGGCGATCAAATAATTCACCCCTTCCCCTCCAGATACCGCCGCTTGGCCTCTTCCATCCGGCCCATCTCGCGCACCGCGTTCTCGATGGCGACCTCGTCGCTCTTGTCGGCATAGCGGAACTCGCTGTCGGCGTAGCGGTTGATCTCTTGTATCACCATCTCAACGGTGATCGGCTGGCGCAGGTCCTCGATCATCGCTTTCTTGGTGTCGTAGTCGCGGAACAGGAACAGGTCGGGGTTTTCCATCCACTCGTCGGGCAGTTCGAAATCCATCGCGCGGACTTTGACCGCGTCGGTGATGTTCTTGATCGCGCGGCCGGTAAAGCGTTCATCCGCCTGCTGGATCGCCTTGAGGTAGGTGCCCAGCTTGGCAATCGTGTCCATCTGGCCGATATCGCCGGAAACCCGGTCATAGACCTGCAACAGCGCGTCCTCATGCGGGCGGGAGTGGCTTTCGAAACTGGCGGCGACAGCCTTTTTGATTTCCTGCGCGGCATAGGCCTCGTGCTCACCCAGCGGGATGTCATGGTTGCGGCCCATCAGCAGGTGTAGGATGTCGATGTAATCCTCGCGCGTCTGTGGCCCGTCCACCAGAAACCGCGCACCCGCCCGTTGACGCAGGGCGTCGTCCACATTCTCGGGGTAGTTCGAGAACATGCCAAAGGTGCAATTGCCGCGCACAACGGTGTTGGCGCCCGCAAAGCTCTCCATCAGCACGGCGGTGATTTCCAACTGCCCGGCTGACGATTGCCGGTCGCCGCGTTTGCCCGCCAGCTGGTCGATATCGTCGATGGTGCCGAACCCAATAACCGAAGGGTCGATGATCGTGTTGATGAACGCCTTGGCGTTCTGGCCCGATTTGCCCTGATAGCTGTCGATATTGTCGGTGCTCAGGTTCTGATAGCGGAACGGATAGCCCGCGTTCTGGCAATAGTCGTTGATCAGCCCCGCCATCATCTGGATCAGGGTCGTCTTGCCGGTGCCCGGTTTGCCGTCACCCATGAAGGTGAAGATGAATCCTCCGAGTTCCGCGAACGGGTTCAGGCGGCGGTCAAAGTCGTAAGCCATCACCATCTTGGCCAGCTTCATGGCCTGATATTTGGCGATATGGTTGCCGACCACCTCGTTCGGTTTCTTGAACGTCATGGTCAGGGTGGTGGATTTGGCCTTTGAGGCCGGTTCAAACCCCCGGATCGTCAGGTCATCAGCCTCGATATGCCAGGCGGCGTTCCGGAACGGGGCCAGATGACCTGCGGATTGGGCACGCAGGGCGGCCTTGTCCATCAACTGCTCGGCATAGGCACTGGTGGCAGCGATCAGGTGGGCATCGTCGGGGGCGTGTTTGGCCAGCGTCTGGTCCAGCTCCCACAAAGCACCATGCAGGGCGAGTTGGCCATTGTCGGTCAGGACCTCTTCGACCTCACCAATATCGACGGTGGTTTCGCCCAGATGCGAGGACATCAGGTAAGCCAGCGCATTGCCGAACACGTGCGATGTAATCAGGGCCTCAGCCGTCAGCAATTCCGAGAATTCCGTCTTGCGGGCGGCGGGCAGATCCCCGGCCAGATTGGCCCGTTTCAGATCCGCCAGCGGGGTCTGTTCCGCATAGGCCTCGGCCACGGCCAGAGCGATGGCAATGGCGCGTCGGATCGCCTGCTGCGTGGTTGCTTGCGGCGGAGAGACCAGCGTATCGCCATCATCTGCGGCCTCAATCCGGTCGACCAGATGTACGCCATCTGCCCGCGCCACCCGGCGCGTGACCAGCCCGGGCGTGGTGGACCGAAACCGTCGCCCCGTTGACACGCCGGGCGAACGTTCAACCGCAGCTTCAACCGGTTTGGCAATCCGTGGCGCGTGCTCGAACCCGTTCAGCAAGGCGGTCGCTGCCGGATAGTGCTTGCGAATATCCGCCTCGCGCAATTCCATCTGATCTGACGTCAAATTCATTTTCTTCCTCGCAATGCCGGGCTGAAGCCCGGCCTACTTTTGTCGCGTAGGGCGGGCTTTAGCCCGCCACCCGCTTTAATACCGCAACACCTGCCCCGACTTGCTGACGACGAATTTGCGCACATCGGCAAAGCCTGGCGGGTTGCGCTCGGCCAGCACCTGAAACGGCCGCTGTGGCAGGATGATCGACCGCTGGGTGCGCGTAGCCCCGGTTTCGGCCCCCTGCCCGCCGAACGGGTCCAGCGCAAAAACCTCGCGCTCGACGGTTGAAAACCAACCGGCGCGTTCTTCGATCACCTCTTCGCTTTCCAGCTCCTCGGTGGTCCAGGCCAGCGCCCAATCCTGACCTTCGGGCGCCTGTGCGTCCTCCAACACCTGCCGCAGGGGGCCGGATTGATGGGTATAGGCCGAGGAATACATCGGGCCCACATGGATGCGGCGCAAATGTTTGGGATGGAGGTCGTCGAAATCCTGATCGAAGCCTTTGGCAATGGTCACCAGTTTCAGACCGCCTAAGCTTTGCGCCATCAGATGCGCCTGCACCTCGGGCCAGCGGCGTTGGTCCTTGGGCAGGGCAGTTTTGCCGCTGTCCTCCAACTGCATCAGGTAAATGACCGGCAGGTTGATCTGGCTGTCATAGACCGCCCAATGGATCAGGAACTTGCGCCGCTCGCCCTCATTCCCGATCCAGTGACATTCGGGATCGTTGCGGGCCCAGAACAGCTGACCTTTCAGCAATTCCTCGTAATAGAGCCTTTGGGACAGCGCGAATTGCAGCTTGGTGGGGATGTCCTGATCGCTAATGATGGTCCGGACCATGTCGGTTTTCAGATCCTCTTCCGATGGCATGTTCGCCAGATGCACCTGCGCCTGCTGCGCGTCATTGGCCATGGTCAACAACTCGGCCGCCACCGGAAACCCGCTGTCGCGCTTGTCCATGGCGAGGCTGCCAAAGAACCGCCCCGTATCGCGCCCGACCAGCAGGTATTTCATGGACAGCGCGCGGAAGGTGTAGAGCAGCCCCGAAAGGTAGCGCGACACGATCCGCACCTCTTGCTTTGAGATCGCGCCTTCGGCCTCCATCGTCGCGGCCACGCGCAGGAGGTGGACGGTGATTACCTCGAATTTGCGGAAATAGCGGCGCGAGGCGAAGGTGTCGGTCAGGCCGACATGGTCTTGGGTGGGGTTAGTCAACGGTTTCGTTCCACAATCGGTGAGCAGAATGAGCCAGGCTAGCGGCTACAATGCAAATGGCAATCCATCCAAACGGCCCCCCTAGAACTGCGTACATCACTGAGAACACGAGCCAGAAACCGCCGAGAACGACGCACCAAAACCAGTTATCTGGAGCCACTAGAAAAGTAAGCAATTCCAGAAGTTCCAACCTCAACCCCCATACAAATTCTTATCATGCTTCTCGACAATCGAGGCAAACCGGCGCGCGAACCGCTCATCCGCCTTGGCCTTTTTCTCAAGCACGTCGCGGGCAAAGACCATGTGGTCCTCATGCGCTTCCAGCATGTCGGCCATTTTCTGGTTGGTCGCGGTGCCGATGGCGGCCATGGCCGTCTGCGCCTCTTGGTCGGTCTGCACGCCGATCTCGTTAATACGGTGGGCCACGTCCTGCTGCTGCGCGGTTTTTAGTGATTTGGTCAGGGCGTCATACAGCACCACGCGCTGCTGAGTGTCTGTCTGCAGCTTGTTGATCAGCACCATCTGCGTCGCCGCCTGGTTCTGGAGTGAATCGACCCAGGTCTTGCCCTTTTCGATATAGCGCTCCAGCGTTTGGGATTTGGCCAGCTTGACCTGCTCTTCCTGAACCTTGGCGTTGTATTGCTTGTTCAGCTCTGCCAATTCAGTCTCTAACTGGGTCCGCGCGGCGGCGTCCTGTTCGACGCTGATCTTGTTTTCCAGCGTGATGATCGTCGGATCCATACCCTGAATCTCGGCGCGCAGCGCCTCGAGTTCCGCCACGGTCGCCTCGCGATCGTCCAGCGTGACGGTCAGGTTGTCCTCGACCTTGACGCGCTGTTCCTCCAGCACGGCCAACTGCCCTTGCAGCAGTTTGACGATCACGTCGGATTTGGCGATCAGGTCTTGCAGCTTGTCATCGATATTGGCGGTGCGCATCCGCTCCTGCCGCATCGACTCGGATTTACCTTTCGAGAAGATGCCGACAAACGACTCCCACCCGGTTTTCGAGCGCATCTCGTCAAAATCCTTGGAAAACGCGCTGGTGACGTCGTCCAGCCCCATGATCAGCTCGGCGATATTGGCATTCATCACCTCGGTATGGGCATGCACATCTTCGAGCGTGGCGTTTTCGATGTCGATATCGGCCTCGGCAGTGCCGATCTTGGAGCGGGCCGCTTCAATGCGCGAGGTCAGCCCTTCGATCTGAGACTGGCTTTCGCGCACTTTGGCTTGAGTCTCTTCTATCAACGCTTCGAATTGCTGGTTCGACATCGCTTCTATCCCTTTTTTCTTCTATTACCCAATAAGATAGGAAATGTTACACTGATTTACATCCCCTGGGTCTCAAAATACACCCAGACTTTGGCAAACTCCTTGGCAAAAAGAAAGGCGAGACCGGACAATGAAACGCGCAGATTTCGGGTGACTCGATTAAATTAACTTGTTAAGTAATTTTTTGATCAAATCTGGATTGATTCCACATCCAGAGTGGCCATAGACAATTGAGACATCACCTGTTTGGGTGCGCACAACCCAATTCACGCCGGAGGCTTATCATGCTGGACGCAACGACCGATCTGAAGTCAATCCTGAAGAACCCCGAATTGCTTGTAACCAAAGCCTATATCGGCGGTCAGTGGGTGGACGGTGACAATGGCACGTTCAAAGTCACAAACCCCGCTCGGGGCGATGTGGTCGCCGAGGTGGCAGACGTCAGCCGCGCTCAGGTCGCCGGAGCAATCGCACAGGCCGAAGCCGCGCAGAAAGAATGGGCCAAGCTGACCGGCAAGGAACGTGCAGCCATCCTGCGGCGCTGGTTCGATCTGATGATGGAAAACGCCGAGGATCTGGGCAAGATCCTGACCGCTGAACAAGGCAAACCCCTGGCCGAAGCCATCGGCGAGATCGGCTATGGCGCGTCTTTCATCGAGTTCTTCGGCGAAGAGGCCAAGCGCGTCTATGGCGAGACTATTCCCGGCCATCAGCGCGACAAGCGGATCATGGTGATGAAGCAGCCGATCGGCGTTGCGGCCTCGATCACGCCCTGGAATTTCCCCAACGCGATGATCACCCGCAAGGCAGGCCCGGCTTTGGCCGCCGGCTGCGCCTTTGTGGCGCGTCCGGCCACTGAAACGCCCCTGTCGGCGCTGGTACTGGCGCTGCTGGCGGAACAGGCCGGCGTACCCGCGGGCGTGTTCAACGTGGTGCCCTCGTCACAGGCCAGTGAGATTGGCAAGGAGTTCTGCGAGAACCCCGGAGTGCGCAAGCTGACCTTTACCGGATCGACCGAAGTGGGGCGCATTCTGCTGCGGCAGGCGGCAGATCAGGTCATGAAGTGTTCGATGGAGCTGGGCGGCAACGCGCCGTTCATCGTGTTCGACGATGCCGATCTGGATGCCGCCGTCGAAGGCGCGATGCTGTGCAAGTTCCGCAACAACGGCCAGACCTGCGTCTGTGCGAACCGTATCTATGTGCAGGTCGGTGTCTATGACGCGTTCGCGGCCAAACTGAAAGCGGCAGTGGAAGCGCTGAAAATCGGCGACGGTTTGACCGAAGGCACCACCACCGGCCCGCTGATCAATGCCGACGCGGTCGCCAAGGTCGAAGAACATATCAAGGACGTGACCGACAAGGGCGGCGCGGTTCTGACAGGCGGCCTGCCCCATGATCTGGGCGGCACGTTCTTCCAGCCAACCATCGTGACCGGCGTGACTCAGGACATGCTGGTGGCGCAGGACGAAACCTTCGGCCCGCTGGCCCCGCTGTTCAAGTTCGAGGACGAAGACGACGTGATCGCCATGGCCAATGACACGATTTTTGGTCTGGCCTCGTATTTCTATGCCAAGGACCTGAGCCGCGTCTACAAGGTGGCCGAAGCGCTGGAATACGGTATCGTCGGCGTGAACACCGGCATCATCTCGACCGAGCTGGGCCCGTTCGGCGGCGTCAAGCAATCCGGTCTGGGCCGCGAAGGCAGCCATCACGGCATGGAAGACTATCTGGAGATGAAATACGTCTGCATGTCGGTCTGATCCAATACGGTCTCTGTCCCATTGCGGTGGGCAGAGACCCCGCGTCCGGAAACGCAATCGCGTCGTCTTTTGACTGTTCATGGCGGCGGCCCAGTCGACGCTGACACGGCTATTCTGCGGATTTGTCGCGGATTTGTTCGATTGCACGGGTCGCGAACTTTCCCTGCAACGAACCGTCCACCATGGCTTCCAGCGCGGGCAATGCAGAGGACGCCGCGCCACCTATTTTCCCCAATGCAATGGCTGCCTCTTTGCGGACAAACACCGACGGGCTTTCAAGAAGCGCGATCAATTCCGGCACCGCTGGCTCTGCCTCGGGACCAAACAGGGCCAGCGATTGGGCTGCCGTCCTCTGATCTTTAGCATCCCCCCGTGACAGGTCCGCCCTCAGACTTGCTATGGTTTTTTCCGGAGGCAACGCCGCCAGACGCAGCCCGTCGTTCAGCCGGGCGTTCAAATGCTGGTTCTCACCGACCCAGCGAATGATGAAAAAGTAATTCTGAACAGCGTCCTGTATGACACCGGCATGCTTGCCCTTTTGCCATCGGTCGATGATGGCCCTGCCCGCACGGCGATCTCCATTCAGGGCCAGAACCGAGGCTGCAAATGGCATCAGCTCGGTTGCCTGCGGATTTCTGTTCAACTCTTTCTCGATCACATCTGCCGCGCCCGTCAGGTCATTCAATGCGTAAAGAGCCGCCGCTTCAAACAGCGCGTAGTGGCTGGGATAATTGGGATCCAGCCGGGTCGCAGCCTGTACAAAGGCCAATCCTTCCTCGGGCTCACCGGCTGCAATCAGCGCCCATCCCATCGTCAGATGCGCCTCGGGGTCGCTGGGTTGCAGCGCGATGGCTTTCGCTGCTTCTCGTCTGGCTTCTTCCGTCCCCCGACCTACCCGTAGGTTACTGTCCCAATCCGGAAGGTTGAGACTGACAATAGCCCGGATAACGTGCACCAGGGCGGTATCCTGCTCCATCACATCCCGGTAATATCTGTAAAACAGGCCGATATGCATTTGCGCGCCTGACTCTGCAAACCCATTCCAATGATGAAAGATGTGCGGCCGCAAATGCGCCAGGGCAAGCGTCGCCCAGGCACGCCCATAATCCGGGTCCAGTTCCACGGCCTTTTCAAAATGGGGAATTGCCGCAAGGTTGTCCTGTTCGTTGAACTGCGAATACAACTCCCACCCGCGTTGGAAGGCTTCGCGTGCCGCAATGGTCTGGGTTTCCACGCTTTCGATGGCTTGCCGGCTTTGAGGGTCGAGCGGAAGATCCAGCTCCTGCGCAATTGCGAGAACAATGGTTTTCTGCACTTCAAAGACGTCATCAATCGCGCCATCAAACCTGTTCGCCCAGATCAATCGCCCGCTCAATGTGTCGGTCAGGCGAATGTTGATCCGGAAATCTTCATCCGCACGTCGCACGCTGCCGTCAACGACGTAGCGAACCCCAAGTTCTTCGGCGAAACGTGCGATATTTATGTTTCTGTCGCGGTATGCGAAGGATGAATTCCCGGCGATGACGAACAATCCGGATATTCGGGACAGGTCCGTGATCAAATCCTCAGAGATACCGTTGATCAGCATCTCCTTGGATGCGTCATCGGTGTAATTCGCAATCGGCAACACGGCGATGGAAGGCAGATCCGGTAAAGGGTAAACCATCTGCGCCTCTGAGGCGCGCAATTGGCCCGTCTTCCACGGTTTCGTCAGAAAAAGCCCAACAGCTGCCAACATCACCAGCAGAGCCGCCAGTGGCAGCCAGCGGGATGTCCTCTGCGTGCGGCTTTTTCGCGGGGAAGGCAAAATTTCCGCTTCTACGCGGAAGGCCTGAACCAGGTCTGCGATGTTCTTGACGTTCTGTGGCCCGATCGGGGCAAAACCATAGGGCACTTTGTTGCGCGCATAATCGACTATGGATTGTGAAACAATGATACCACCTGGATCTGCCAGTGCCTCAAGCCGCGCGGCAACGTTCACCCCGTCGCCAAGGATGTCATCCCCGTTCGAAACCACATCGCCGACATTCAGGCCAACCCGAAACGTGAAGACGCTATCTTGATCGGTGCCCGCGTTTCTCTTTGCAAGGTCGGCCTGAATTTCCACGGCAGCGTGAACCGCATCAACGGCGCTGCGAAATTCGATCACAAAGCTGTCTCCCGCAGTGTTCGCGATGCGCCCTGAATGCCGGGCGATCGCCGGCTCTATCACTTCGCTGCGGATCAGGCGAAGCCTTGCGATGGTACCTTCTTCGTCCAGACCAACCAATCTTGAGTAGCCGGCGATGTCGGCTGCCAGGATAGCTGCTAGTCGACGTTTTGGTCGGCTTTCCATAATACCGAAGACTATCAGGCGGATAATTTGCTGGGAACCAGTTTTCGCAAACGCCCAAAACACAACGCCCCGCATCTGGAGGAACGCGGGGCGTGTGTTGCGGCAGTCCGGGAGGAGTGAACTGCCGCGGGATATTCAGAAGCCTCAGTTCACGGCTTTGGCGTCCATCACATCCTTCTCGATGGCTTTGGCCGAGGTGATCTCGATCCGGCGCGGTTTCAGGGCCTCAGGAACCTCGCGCTTCAGTTCGATGTTCAGCATACCGTTTTCGTGGCTCGCACCGGTGACGCGGACATGATCCGCCAGGGCAAACCGACGCTCGAACGCGCGGGTGGCGATGCCACGGTGCAGATAGGTGCGCTCTTTGTCTTCGGCGGCTTTTTTACCTGCCACGACAAGTGAATTCTCTTTCACTTCCACGGTCAGGTCGTTTTCCGAAAAACCGGCAACGGCCACCGAAATCCGGTAGGTGTCGACATCAGTTTTTTCGATGTTGTAGGGTGGATAGCTGGGCTGGGCCCCATCATTGGTCAGAACGCGATCCATCATGTCGGCAATCTGGTCAAAGCCAATGGTGGCGCGGTGCAGCGGTGCAAAATCAAACGTACGCATGTGTCATATCCTCATTCTTGAGCGATTTGCGATAAGCGCCCTCCGACTGGACGGGCGATTTCAGGTACCGGACCCCGTTGTGGCGGTCCGATACACATCACATGGGTAGCGATTTCGCCGAGTTCAACCCCCGCCAGAACTGATGAATTTCGCACCAGATCCTGACTTACCGGACCCGACCTGCAATCGGCGGATCGAAGCCTTGGGCTGAGGTGCATCGCGCCGCATGATGGCCTTGAGCTCGGCGACGATCCCGTCAAGCTCCATGCCAAACCCCACCTTTCTACGGCCGTTCGTGCCTACCGCCGATACCACGGACAGGATCTGCCAGCGCGCACCGTTTTTCGCCAGAATTGCAGACCCGGAAGACCCGAAAGTAATGTCGCAATCAAAGGTGATCAGACCCTGCCTGCGGTCGATGATACGGCACGACCGTTCTCGGGTGATCGCCTCGGACCGTCCCCGCCCATATGAGGCAATGCTGATCTCGTTGCCCGGAACATGGCCGCTGTGCAGCGCAAAAGGGTCGGCGACCGAATACGGAATAGGCTCATTCAGCCGCATCAGGGCCACGTCCAACTGGACGCCTTCGTGCGAAAGCGGGTTCTGCGCCCCATAGCTGGGATGAAGGGCGATTTGTGTGACCTGACGTTCGGCCAAAGCGTTGCCGTTACTGAGGCCTGCACGAAACGTGATGTCTTCGGGCACATATGTCTTCCCGGTTCGACGATCCACCGCACAATGGGCTGCGGTCAGTACCATGTCCTGCGCGATCAACGTGCCGGTGCAATACGAGGCATCGCGGACATCCAGTCGACCGATAGCCTCCCAACCATAAAGGTCATCCCGGTCGGTCAGCTTGCGCTTGTTGGATTGCGCTTGCGGCGCTGTTGCCAAGACGCTCAGGCCCAATAACAAGCTCCAGAAGACTCTCATCATGGTCGAATGAACCTTGCGCCTATGTTCTTGTTCGTTCCCGATCCGGACGAGGAAAGCCCAAATCCCCGCCCCGCAGAAAGTTCGTCACGCAGCAATTGCAGCGAATGCTCAACCGCGGTTCCAATTGCAACACTCTGGCCGTCCATACTGGCCTTGGCCGCAACCACCGATACGATCTCAGGGCGCGCGCCCGAGAAAGAAAAAACGGGTGCCCCCGAAGACCCGAAATCAACATCGCAGGACATGACCATAACCCCGGCCTGCCGGTTCATGACCGAGCAGACCTGTTGCAGCGACGGAGCTTCTGACCGGTCATGCGCATAAGACACAACGCCCACTTCAGCGCCACGTTTGGGCTGATCGCCCGACTCAAATGGAATGACGGCGGTATTACGGATCGGCTGCCACAGCTCGATCAAAGCCACGTCCGCGCTTACCCGGTCGGCCGTAGAATCGACGCCATATTGGTAGTCCGGATGGATCACAGCCTGGCGCGCGGTCCGATAGGCCAACGCACGCCCCAAACGCCACCCAGCCAGAAACTCGATATCCGCAGGGTTGATCCGTTGTCCTGATCTTTTGTCGAACAGGCAATGCGCCGCTGTCAGTACAAGCGTCGGCGACACCAGCGTTCCGGTGCAAAACCCTGCGCCGGCGATATCCAACCGCCCGACAGCCATCCACTCGCGCCCGGAATCCGACGTATCCAGGCTTTCCAGCCTGGTGTCCTGCGCCGTGGCCGCCAATGGCAAGACACAGAGCACGATCGCCTTGATCCAGTTACGCACGCGGTTCTCCGAGACTCACTTTGAAGCTTTTGTCCTACGTGCCGCGTTGGGCAAAAATAGGGCGGTCATGCACCAAAGGTATTTCCCTGGAAAATGATGCGCGCTCGCATCAGCATGATTTACCGCAAGACGGGAACCGGATCCGCTGTTCTCTGCAAGGTCGGTGGCTTTGGCCCGCCCGTCGCCCAGTCCAGCAACTCTACCGTGTGAACGATCGGCAGTTGCGTACCAGAACCGATTTGAATCATGCACCCGATATTGCCGGCAGCAATGATATCGGGCTGTTTCGCCTCAAGTGTTCTGACTTTTCGCTGTTTCAACTGGCCTGATATTTCCGGCTGCATCAGGTTGTACGTTCCCGCGCTGCCGCAGCACAAATGACTGTCGGCGGGTTCGACAACCGTGAAACCCGCGTGTTTCAGCAAGTCTTTGGGATAGGATTTGATCTTCTGCCCATGCTGCAATGAACAGGCTGCATGATAGGCGACGGTCAGGTTTTTGTTTTCCCCCGCCGACAGGTCTAGCTGGATCAGAAGTTCACTGACATCCATGGCGATTGCAGACACACGCGCCGCATCTTCGGCAAGCGGGTCATTGCGAAACATATGCCCATAGTCTTTCACGGTTGTGCCACAGCCAGAGGTGTTGATGACGATGGCGTCCAACCCATCACCGTCCATTTCCCGTTTCCAGGCTCTAATATTGGCGGTTGCCGCCATATGACTGTCTTGCACTTTGCCCATGTGATGGGTCAAAGCTCCGCAACACCCGGCACCGTCAGCGATCACGACCTCGCACCCCAACCGTGTCAGCAGGCGGATCGTGGCGTCATTGATATCGGTGTTCAGCGCCTTTTGTGCGCAGCCCGTCATCAGCGCCACCCGCATTTTTCGTTCACCGCCGGGCGCAAAACTCTGCGGATCATCGTTGCGGCTGACAGACGGGATATGCTTGGGCGCCATCTCCAACATCGCGCGCAGCCGGGCATCAGGCATCAGGAACCGGAAAGGACGGCCCAGCCTGGCCCCGATCAGGGCCCAACGGAACCGCATCGGATAAGGCAGGATCTGCGCCAAAACCCAGCGCAACACGCGATCCGTCAGCGGGCGCTTGTAGTTGGCCTCGATATATTCGCGCGCATGATCGACCAGATGCATATAATGCACACCTGACGGGCAGGTGGTCATGCAGGCCAGACAGGACAGGCAGCGGTCGATGTGCTTGACCGTCTTTTCGTCGGGCACGCGCTCGTTTTCCAGCATGTCCTTGATCAAGTAGATGCGCCCACGCGGACTGTCCAGCTCGTCTCCCAGCACCTGATATGTCGGGCACGTGGCCGTGCAAAATCCGCAATGGACGCAGTTTCGCAGAATCTCGTTCGAGCGCTGGATGGCCGGGTCTTGCAATTGCTCATCAGTGAATGTTGTCTGCATCGCCCTATCCCATCAGCCCCGGGTTGAACAAACCCCGAGGATCAAATTTCGCACGCAAGCCCTTTGTCAGTGCCGATATTGATGTGGGCTCCGGATGAAATCGCCCCAGTTTTCTGATCGAGTCGTGGTCAGATCGTACCAAAGTGGCATGACCTGAAAACGCGCCAAGCCGGGCACGCACATCCGTGCCAGCCGGGACCAGCAGCCAGACAAGACCGCCGCCCCAGTCAAACAGCGCTTGATCCGCTTCGGCGCGCGCCGAAATCTCTGCCGCGTCACCCGGTTTTACCGAAAGCCGCCAGACGTCCCCGTCCTTTCCCTGAAATGGGTGAACGTCGCGGATCCCGGTCCAAGGCGCTGCGGCGTCTCCCTCGTCTGTCACCTCACCAAAATCTGCCAGTAAGGCGGTCAAACGACCGATCCTGTACGTCACCGATTCTGCAAACCCCTCGACCCTAAGCAGGGCATTGCCACCCGCCGGGTCATAGGCGGCACCCGTCACTTCAAAAGGTGATTTCAACGCAGCGGAAAGAACTTTCACCGCTCTGCCGGCATCCCGAACGGCGACGGACAAAGTCGCCGCTTTTTCCGGCTTGGGCAGTACCTTCAACGACACTTCGGTCAAAATTCCCAGTGTTCCCCAAGACCCACCCATCAATTTAACGAGATCATAACCGGTGACGTTTTTCATAACTCGCCCACCGTTCTTGACCACCTGTCCGCGCCCGTCGACGAAACGCACACCTAGCAGGAAATCCCGGCAGGCACCGACCTGAATCCGCCGCGGGCCCGAGATATTGGCCGCGACGACACCGCCGATCGTTGGTTCACCTTGAGTTTCAAGCAAACTTCGGTGATCCATCGGCTCAAACGCCAGCTGCTGACCTTCCGCCTCCAGCACGGCCTGGATCTCTGCCAATGGTGTCCCGGCCTTGGCCACAAGAGTAAGTGCTCCGGGTTCGTAAAGCGAAATGCCACGCAGAGCCCCGGTTTCGATATTCGCTTCGGGGCCGGTGATCGCGCGCGTGCCGCCACCGATGATGCAAACAGGGTCTTTCAATCCGGCCACCATGTCGGCCAGTTCAGATTCTGATTCAGGTTTCATGGCAAAATCCGTTATTAGAGCCTGTTACTCGGCAGCAATCTGCGCGTGGCGACGGGTTTCCGAAACGTTCAGTGGAAACACCTTGGCAGGGTTCAGCAGCCATTTGGGGTCAAAAACGTCCTTGACCGCCATCTGCGCCTCAAGATCGGCAGGCGCATATTGATGCGACATGAGATCCCTCTTCTCGATACCCACGCCGTGCTCACCGGTCAGACAACCGCCTTCGTCCACGCATAATTTCAGAATTTCGGCCCCGAATGCCTCGCATTTTTCCAGATCACCCGGTTTGTTGGCATCGAAAAGGATCAGCGGATGCATGTTCCCATCCCCTGCGTGAAATACGTTGCCAACAGGCAGACCGAATTCTTCACTCAACTCACCGATACGGCGCAGCACCGTCGGCAGGGCCGACACCGGGATCGTACCGTCAAGGCACATATAGTCGTTCAACTGCCCCATGGCGCCGAATGCGGATTTCCGACCAAGCCATATTTTTGCACTTTCTTCGGCTGACTGGCTTTCTCGCAGTTCGACCGGGTTGTGTCGTTTGGCGATCTCGATGATTTTCGCCAATTGATGGTCAATTTCGGCTTCAGACCCTTCCACTTCGACAATCAACAGCGCATGGCAATCGGGGTATCCAGCGTGCGCAAAGTTTTCGCAGGCTTTTATGCACAGCGTGTCCATGAACTCGATCGCGACCGGCAGAATGCCCGATTTGATAATGTCAGAAACACACTGACCCGCGACTTCGTTGTCGTCGAACCCCATCAGAACCGGCCGCGCGCCTTCGGGTTTGCGCAGAATGCGCAGTGTTGCTTCGGTCACCACGCCCAGCTGACCTTCCGAGCCGCAAATGACGCCCAACAGGTCCAGACCGGGTGCATCCAGATGCGCGCCGCCGATCTCGACGACACTGCCATCCATCATCACCATGGTCACGCCCAGAAGGTTGTTCGTTGTCACGCCATATTTCAGGCAATGGGCGCCACCTGAATTCATCGCGATATTGCCGGCAATGGCACAGGCCAGTTGCGAGGAAGGATCAGGCGCATAAAAGAAGTCTTCT
Source organism: Ruegeria sp. HKCCSP346 (assembly GCF_017872595.1). NCBI lineage: Bacteria > Pseudomonadati > Pseudomonadota > Alphaproteobacteria > Rhodobacterales > Roseobacteraceae > Ruegeria > Ruegeria sp. HKCCSP346. Next base: position 225,054 of record NZ_JAEDOT010000003.1, on the reverse strand, counting down.
TCCTCGACCGCGCCGGTCACGCTCAGATTGGTGCGGCCCGTCTGCACCCTGATGAAACGGTTTTCATAGTCAACCTCCAGCACCTCATTCATCCGCGCAACGCCCAGAATGACGCAATCAGCCGTTGGCAATGCCCCGCCGGCCAGCGACGTACCCGCACCGCGCGGCACGACCGGCACGCCTTCTTCATGGCAAATGCGCAAAACATCCGAGACTTCCTGCGTGCTCGACGGCAGCACGGCCAGCATCGGCGGGCATTTGTAAGCCGTCAGGGCATCGCACTCATAGGCTCGGGTTTCAGCCGGATCATGGATAATTGCCGTATCTGGCAGAACGCGCGACAGCCGCGAAACGATCGTGCTTTTCCGGTTCAGTACGTCCGGGCTTGGCTTTGGCATTTCCATGGCATCCCTCCCCTTCCTCTCTTTGGTAAAATAATATTACCAATTTACCACTCTGGCAAGTTGCGATGTCCGGTCTTACTGTCGCGCCATGACCTGGATCGAACGTGCCGCCCTGTTTTCCCTTCTGGATTATGCTGCCATGGTGATATTGCTGGGTGCGTGGCTATGGATCGGATGGAAGATCGAACACCCGTCACCACAGAAGCCGTCCGTCGCCCTTGTGATGGATGGCTACCGCCGCGACTGGATGCACGAGATGGTGACGCGCCAGCCACGGATGTTCGATGCGCAGGTCGTGGCTGCCATGCGGCAAGGCAGCACCTTTTTCGCCTCAACCACGATGATTGCCATCGGGGGCGGTCTGGCCCTGTTGGGCAATACCGAGCGATTGGCCGGGGTGGCGACGGATCTTGCCATCGGCAGCGCACCGGCGATGGTCTGGGAAATCAAGATACTTGTGGTTGTCCTGCTGCTGGCCAATGCCTTTCTGAAATACGTCTGGGCACATCGCCTTTTTGGGTATTGCGCCGTTTTGATGGCCTCGGTTCCAAACGATCCTGAAGACCCAAACGCCTATCCTCGGGCCGGTCAGGCGGCCGAGATCTGCGTGACCGCTGCCCGAAGCTTCAACCGCGGTCTCCGCGCCACATATTTCGCCCTTGCTTCGCTGGCGTGGTTTCTCGGGCCGATGGCATTGGTGTTGGGCACAATGATCACATTCGGTGTCCTGTATCGCCGCGAATTTGCATCGCATTCCCGCGCGATCCTCATGGCCCAAACGTCGAACACAGAGACGTGATCCCCAAGCGCGACATTAAACCCTAGGTTCGAACCATGCGATATGTGATTCTCAGCGCCCTTCTGGCTGCACCTGCCCTCGCCGACCCGCCGACAATCGAACAGGTCCGCGCCAGCACCACCGGTGACACATGGCGGTTCGATGTGACGATTCGGCATCCCGATACAGGCTGGGATCATTACGCCGACGGCTGGCGCGTTCTGGACATGGACGGGAATGAACTGGGAATGCGGGTGCTGCACCACCCGCACGAGACAGAACAACCCTTTACCCGCTCGCTTGGTGGCGTGGTGATTCCGGAAAACGTGTCACAGGTGCAGATTCAGGCCCGGTGCAATGTGGATGGCTGGAACGAAGACACGACATTGGTCGAACTGAACTGACCTTCAGAAAATCCCCATGGCCAGGCCCGCACCCAGCGCGGCGCCGATCTCGCGACACCGATCCAGCTGATCTTCAGGAATGGTTTTCCGGGCCAGAATGGCCTCGGGCGTTTGCGCATGCGTGCAGACAATCAGCGGCGACTGGACCTTTTTCAACCGCCAGCCAGTGGCGATCCGTGCGATCTGGCGGGCTGCATTCTCTCCGTCTGATCCGGCGCAAATCATCTGCGCATATGGACGACCTTCGATCTGTCCCAGAACCGGATAATAGCAGCGATCGAAGAACTCCTTCATCAAGCCCGAGATCGCCGCCAGATTCTCTGGCGCGCAGAAAATGTAGCCATCGGCGGCCAGCACATCCTCCGGCCCCGCTTGATCCGCAGGCACAAGTTCAACCTCGGTCTCAGCCCGCGCCGATTCAGCCGCCGCTTCGGCCATCTGCCGGGCACCACCTGTGCGCGAATGGTAAACGATCAGAAGCTGCGCCATGTCAGACCCGGTGATAGGGGCCACCAGACAGAATGGTCGCGGCCCGATACAGTTGCTCGGCCAGCATCACACGGACCAGCATATGAGGCCAGACCATCGACCCGAACGAGAGGGAAAAGTCGGCTTCCGCCCGCAAAGCAGGGTCTATTCCGTCCGCTCCGCCGATGATCAGCGCCAGATCCTGCCGCCCGGCATCGCGCCAACTACCCAGTTTCTTGGCAAAATCGGGCGAGGACATCACGCGCCCACGTTCGTCCAGCGTACAGATCACCGCGCCCTTGGGCAGCGCCTTGCGCAGCAACGCGGCTTCGGCCCCCATGCCTGCGTTTTTCTTGTCCTCGACCTCGATCACCCGCGCGGGACCAAGGCCCAGGCCACGACCGGTCCGGTCAAAGCGGGTCAGGTAATCATCAAGCAGGGACTTCTCCGGTCCGGCGCGCAATCGCCCGACCGCAACTATGCTGATACGCATATCTCTCTCGCCTCCGGCCCCTCAATACAGGCCGGGATGGCGCCTCAGTTCGCCGAGGCGCTGCCGCCCTGGGGCAGCCACATCTTTTCCAGCTGGTAGAATTCGCGCACTTCGGGGCGGAAGATATGGACGATCACGTCGCCCGTATCGATCAGCACCCAATCGCCGGCATCCTTGCCTTCGACCTTCGAGGTGAAACCGAATTCCTGCTTGATGCGATCCGTCAGCTTTTCCGCCATGGCCGAGACCTGACGGGTCGACCGACCCGAAGCAATGACCATGTGATCCGCGACCGACGACTTGCCTTGCAGGTTGATCTGCACGACGTCTTCGGCCTTGTCATCGGAAAGTGAGGAAAGGATACGCTCAAGCAGCTTGTCGCTGATTGACTGAGAGTGGGCCATTACACGGGACCCGTCTTCGGCGGGCAAACCCGCCTGTGTATGTAGAGACAGGACATAGTCCTCCTTTGCTGCGCGCCGTGAAACCCCGGCGCCAGGGTACTAATAAGGTAGCAAGGGGAATGCAACATTTCAATGAAAGCGCGTCCGGCCCCGCGCAGGGGTGATCACTCTTCTGCGATTTGTTGCATGTTTGCGTTTTCCGACAAAAGCCGAACCTCGCGCTGCGGGAAGGGGATCGAGATGCCTTCGTCCTGAAACGCATCCCACAGCGCAAGATAGACATTTCCCCTGATATTGGTCAGCCCTTTGGTCGGATCGCTGATCCAGAACCGCAGAACGTAATCCACGCTGCTGTCGCCAAAACCGGTGATATGGCATACCGGTTCATGTTTTCCGCCACTCAATACGCGGGTCACTGCCTTTACAGCCCGGATCGCCGTTGCCCGCACTTTGTGGGGGTCATCCTCATAGCTGGTGCCGAAATCCAGATCCAACCGCACGAATTTGTCGGAATGCGACCAGTTCACCACCTGGTTGGTAATCAGGTCCTCGTTCGGGATCAGGTATTCCCGCCCGTCCCGCGTGACAACCGAGACATAGCGTGCGCCCAGCGCATTGATCCAACCAAACGTATCGCCCAGCGAGATCACATCGCCTGGCTTGATCGACCGATCCATCAGGATGATGATCCCCGATATGAGGTTTGACACCACTTTTTGCAGGCCAAACCCGATGCCGACGCCGATTGCGCCCGACAGCAGCGCAATGCCGGTCAGATCGAAGCCCAGCGTGCGGATCGCAGCCAGAAAGACCGCGCCGTACAGCAGCACCTGAATTCCCTTGGCCAACAACACCTGCATGGATGGGGTGATGTCGTCATTGCTCTGCAATCCACGCTCGGCCGCGCGGGTGCCGATGCGGGCCAGCGTCAACAGGACCCCGATCAGCAGGATGGCCTTGAGAATGCCCAGCAAGGAAATATGCAGGTCACCGACGGAAATCGCGACCCCATCAAGGAATTTGGCCACGTCATCCGTCAGATTCAAAGCAACAAGCGTTGCATAGACCCACATTGCCCACTTGAATATCCGCCGCAGCGTCCGGTTGCGGACAAGCCTCGCGACCAGTGCAATCGCCAGCCACGCAGTTGCCAGAGTTGCAATGATCCCAATGAGATAACTGCGCGACGGCCAGGTGGCATGCTGCATAACCTGATACAAGAGCCAGGACAGCAGCACGAAATAGACCAGTGTCAGCCGCTGCATCAGCTGTACCATGGTGCGAAGCCGCCATTTCGGCCATCCGGTGCGTGCGCGTGTCCAGGCATCCCATCGTTGCTGTGTCAGAACTTTCAGAAGGAAAGCCAGCGCCCAAAGGAAAAGGATGATGACCAACTGATACTGCCGCCAGCCCGGCGTAACCACCAACTCGACCAGTTCTTGAAGCTCGGAAGAGAACCCCGCGACCATGTTGTTGTAAAGGTCTGTCAGCGAGCTGGGGATCAGGTCTTGGTTCATACGCGCCTCCTGGACGGCAGCTTGGACAGCAATGCCAGGCGATGCAAGTCTGACACCGGTTTTGAACCTTGATTGCAGCAAAGGCGCGGTATATCTGAACCGCATGAGACTCAATGTGGCCCAAGAACAGAATCTGGAAGACCGTGCGCGTCTGCGCGAACGGTTCTTTGGGGCTGCCCGCACGGTCCTGGCGCGCCTACCCGTCGCCTGAGCCAACTCGCCAGCTATTTCTCATTACATACGGGAGAGGACACATGTCCCCCAAAACACTCTATGACAAGATCTGGGATGCCCATGTCGCGCACGAAGCCGATGATGGCACCTGCCTGCTGTATATCGACCGCCATCTGGTCCACGAGGTCACCAGCCCGCAGGCGTTCGAAGGCCTGCGCATGGCGGGCCGCAAGGTGCGCGCGCCGGAAAAGACAATCGCCGTACCGGACCACAACGTACCCACCACACCGGACCGGGTGAACGGTATTGAAAACCCCGAATCGCGCATTCAGGTCGAAGCACTGGACAAGAACGCCCGGGATTTCGGCATTCACTATTACCCGGTGAATGACGTCCGTCAGGGCATCGTGCACATCGTCGGCCCCGAACAAGGCTGGACCCTGCCCGGCATGACCGTTGTCTGCGGCGACAGCCATACCGCCACCCACGGCGCCTTCGGCGCGCTGGCCCACGGCATCGGCACGTCCGAGGTCGAACACGTTCTGGCCACGCAGACACTGATCCAGAAGAAATCCAAGAACATGAAGGTGGAAATCACCGGCAAATTGCAGCCGGGCGTGACCGCCAAGGACATCACCCTGGCCGTGATCGGCAAGACCGGCACTGCTGGCGGCACCGGCTATGTCATCGAGTATTGCGGCGAAGCCATCCGCAACCTGTCGATGGAAGGCCGCATGACCGTCTGCAACATGGCCATCGAAGGTGGCGCACGCGCAGGGCTGATTGCACCGGATGAGAACACGTTCGAATATGTCAAAGGCCGTCCGCATGCGCCGAAAGGTGCGCAGTGGGAAGCCGCGATGAATTGGTGGAAAACACTCTACACCGACGAAGGCGCGCATTTCGACAAGGTTGTCACGATTCGTGGCGAAGACATCGCGCCTGTCGTCACCTGGGGCACCAGCCCCGAGGATGTTCTGCCGATCACGGCAACCGTGCCGCACCCCGAGGATTTCGAAGGCGGCAAGGTCGAAGCGGCCCGCCGGTCAATCGAGTATATGGGTCTCAAAGCCGGTCAGAAGCTGAGCGATGTCGAGATTGACACCGTCTTTATCGGGTCCTGCACCAACGGACGTATCGAAGACCTGCGTGCCGCGGCCGAGATCCTGAAAGGCAAGAAGATCAAGGACGGGATGCGCGCCATGGTGGTGCCGGGTTCGGGGCTGGTCCGCGCTCAGGCCGAAGAAGAAGGCCTGGCCGACATCTTCAAAGAGGCCGGGTTCGAATGGCGTCTGGCAGGCTGTTCGATGTGCCTGGCGATGAACCCCGACCAGTTGCAACCGGGCGAACGCTGTGCCGCAACCTCGAACCGCAACTTCGAAGGCCGTCAGGGCCGGGGCGGGCGCACACATCTGCTGAGCCCGGCAATGGCTGCCGCAGCGGCAATCACGGGACGGCTGACAGACGTCCGTGAATTGTTGTAAGGTGCCCTCATATCTAGATATTTGAGGGATTGAACAAATGAGTGACTGGGTCAAATGGCTATTGCTTGGACTTCTGTCCATAGTGTTCGGCATCTTTGTGCTGGGCGCACCGGTCGTGGCATCAATCACCGTGACGGTGGTCACAGGTGTATTGCTGCTGATTTCAGGCGCGTTACAGGTTGTTGGCGGCTTCACCGTTGATGGGGCCGGCAACAAGATACTGTCACTTATCATGGGTGTCGTGATGCTGTTTCTGGGCTGGTCCTTTCTGGATCACCCACTGCAAGGAACGCTGACACTGGCAACTGTCTGCCTGATCCTGTTCATGGCTGGCGGCATTGCCCGCGTGATCCTGTCGTTCCAGATGCGCGGAACGCAATATTTCTGGGCGACGCTGGTCTCGGGCATCATGTCGATTGTACTGGCGATCCTGATCTGGCGCTTTGCCTCAATGGACCCTTCGGTGCTGCTGCAATTGCTGGGCATCCTGCTGGGGATCGAGATGATCTTTAACGGGCTCGGCCTTGTCTTCATGGCGTTCTTCGTCAAGGACGCACCAAAAGAAACGAAACAAGCTTAACGCGGGGCCTGGGCGCGGCCCTCTCCCGCAGGAGTGTGAACATGGATAAGTTTGAAAAAGTCCACGGGGTGGCCGCCCCGATGCCATTGATCAATATCGACACCGATATGATCATTCCCAAAGTGCATTTGAAAACCATCAAACGGTCCGGCCTCGGCGTCGTGCTGTTTGACGAAATGCGTTATCATGATGACGGGCGCGAGAACGAAGAGTTCGTCCTGAACAAACCCGCCTATCGCGAGGCCGAAATTCTGGTCGCCGGAGACAATTTCGGCTGCGGCTCGTCGCGCGAACACGCACCCTGGGCGATCAAGGATTTCGGCATCAAGGTTGTGATCTCGACCAGCTTTGCCGACATCTTCTTCAACAACTGCTTCAAGAACGGCATCCTGCCGATCGTGGTCGAAGAAGAGCATCACGCGATCCTGATGGAAGACGCGCATAAAGGCGAGAATGCCCGCATGACGGTACATCTGGAAGATCAGCAGATCACCACTTCGGATGGTGTCGTGATCGAGTTTGATATTGACCCGCATCGCAAACACTGCCTGCTGAACGGTCTGGACGATATCGGCCTGACGATGGAGAAAGATCACCACATCGACAAGTTTGAGGAACACGCCAGCCAGGCCCGCCCCTGGGTGTAAGGCCCAAGCGATTCTTTGAACACTCAACCTAACGGGGTCGCCAATGTGGCCCCGTTCTCATTCTTGGGGTTGATTTTCGCAAAACCACAACATCTTGGTCTCATATTGAGATACACGTCGGATTTGCGTCGAAAATGATGCAATCCCGCACCAGTTGCGCCATCATTTTGCCCGAAATCACGTGTTTTCTGCACCCTGTCTTGAGCGAAATGCCGCTTATCGTCCATGTTGGCGCTAAAGAGGCATCCGTCAAAAACTCGAGACGATGGGCACAAGTTGGAATGTAAGTCGGCGAAGATCGACTTATCCGGTTTGAAAAAGGGTTCGGATAGTGATTGCGCGCACAACAGGGGCGGCGATACGCGGAATACTTGTGGCACTGATGGTGCTGACACCCGCGTTGTACCTGCCTGTATCATCGACGAACGGGACCGAGATTCTGGTCTTCCTCGCGATTCTCGCGTTCATCCTGACATTCGCCGAGTACAATTCTGCTTTTCCCAGTTTTATTGAATTTCGCGATGCGCCGCCGGTGAACCGTCTGCGGTTTGTCGGGCTGATGTCGATGGTCACCTTTCTGACGCTGGTTTGCAAAAACACCTATGAGCCGACTGAACTGACCGCGTTCGCCTACACCGCAGGTCTGGCCGTCGCGAATGTTGCGGACTTTCCCTATTCTCCGGTTCGGTTGATCGTGCTGATGCTACCCTTGGATGCCGGTCAGCCGTTGATCGAATTGGTTCGGATCGCAGCCAGTGTGGCCTATGTGGCCGCCTTGGTCACCGTCGCCAGCTTTGCCTATGCGGTCAAAGTGCGCGGCTGGCCCACGGGCAATGGCGCCTTCAACGTATGGACCAATCTGCCGTTGTTTGATCCCACCAAGGGCGGCGATGTTGTCACCCGCCTGCAACGTGATGGTCGCCTGAATATCTGCATTGGCGTTCTGCTCCCCTTCCTCATTCCGGCTGTCATCAAGCTCATGAGCAGCGTCGTTGCCCCGATCTCGCTGAGCAATCCGCAAACATTGATCTGGACCATGTGCGCCTGGGCCTTCCTGCCCGCCAGCATGATCATGCGCGGCATGGCGACGCTTCGCATCGCGGGTCTGATCGTGGAAAAGCGCCGCGCCTATTCGACAAACGAGACAACGCAAGCCGCATGATCCGTGCCCTTGCTCTGCTGCTGTTGCCTTTCTCGGCACAGGCAGAGGTTTATCGCATCGCCACCTACAACACTGAACTCAGCAGAAACGGCCCCGGCCTGCTGCTGCGCGACATCCAGCGGGATGATGCGCAGGTTGAAGCCGTTGTCGAGGTCATTGCTGCGGCGCGACCTGATGTCATTGCCCTGCAAGGCATCGACTGGGATCTGGACGGCGCGGCCCTGAGCGCCCTGTCCGAGAAACTGCGCGAGGCGGGCCTGGATTTCCCCTATCACTTTTCCGCCCAACCAAATGCTGGGTTGGAAACGCCGCTGGATCTGGACGGAGATGGCCAAACGCAAGGCCCCGGCGACGCGCAGGGCTGGGGGAAGTTCACCGGCCACGGAGGGGTGGCGGTGTTGTCCCGTTTCGAAATCATGACCGAAGACGTTCAGGATTACACCAATCTGCGGTGGAAAGACCTGCCTGGGGCTGATTTGCCATTCAGGGATGGGCTCCCCTTCCCGTCTGAAGCTGCGCACGACATTCAGCGCCTGTCCTCGACCGTGCATTGGGTGCTTCCGATCGAAACCCCGCAGGGGCGAATTAGCCTGATGACCTTTCACGCTGCCCCACCGGTTTTTGACGGACCCGAGGATCGCAACGGTCTGCGCAACAGGGACGAGATTCGCCTGTGGTCGGTTTTGCTGAATGGCGGCCTGGGGCCAGTTCCTCAAGGCCCCTTCGTGATGGCCGCGGACGCCAATCTCGACCCGACCCGCGGAGAAGGCCACAAGCAGGCCATTCGCGCGCTTTTGGCCGATCCCCATGTGCAGGATCCGATGCCAAAGGACCCATCGGGTTCATCAGCAACGGTCGAATGGAAAGCCACCGGGGAAATGCGCGTTGACTATGTGTTGCCGTCCAGTGATCTGCAAATCTCGGAAACCGGCATTGTCTGGCCCGTGGAAGGTGGCACGCTGTACGACAGTGCCCGACGCGCCAGCAGGCATCGACTGGTCTGGGTTGACATAATCCTACCCTAGAACCTCGCCCCTGTTCCCGGCCGTCGCCGATGAAACGGCACGTTGGGACGAAATGGCGGAACGCAAGGCATCCTCCAGCTTCGTTTCAGAAAACGAGGTCAGCAATTCTTTCATATAACCGCCATCCAATTGATGCGGCACGTGCCAGAGGTACCGCATCTCGATCAAATGAGGGGCCATGCGCCAGAATGGGCGGGCCAACTGCAGAGGCCACCATTTCATACGCCGCACTGTAACCGGCCGGCCGGTGACTTGCGAAAGCGATTGAGCGATCTGCGTCCCGGTCAAAGTGTACCCTTCAAATGGAACATCGCAGAAACGGGGAAGGTCTTGCCGCATCTCAGCCAGCGCGACGGCGGCGCGGGCCAGATCAGGCAGAAAGGCCCAAGCGTGCGGTGCGTCCGGATCACCGGGATAAACGAACTGACCGCGCGAAAGACGCTTGATCATGACCTGATCGAACCAGTTTCCGGATGCATTGGTGTCGATGAAATCCCCGGCGCGCAAAAGGATGGTGCGCACGGTTGACGCGCGATAGGCCTCTTCCATCTCGATCCGAACCCGGCCCAAAGGGTTGGTGGCTCGATGCGGCGTCCCGCCCGACCATGGGCCCGGCGTATTCCCACCAAATACGTAGACATTGCCCGGTACGATCACGGTCGCCCCCGTATCTGAGGCCGCATCTATCACCCGTTTGGTCAGTACCGGCACATCGCGTGCCCAATCGGGATAGGGCGGATTCCATCCGTTCACGATGACGTCCACGCCGCGCGCCGCCTGTGACAGCGAATCAGACCTGCGGTCAAATTCCGTCACATCCCAGCCCGCGCGCCTGAACGCCAGGGCTGCGTTGCGTCCAAAACGACCTGTTGCGCCCAGTACCAGTGCAGATTGTGCCATGTTTGCCTCCTGTCTGAGGTCAATCTACCCATTCACTTCGCGCAAGGAATTGCCGCAATTCGCAGAACGTGTATTCATTTCTGAATGGACAAAGCTCTGACACATGCAGATTGGTCTCTGATTCAATGCTTTCTGGCCGTGGCCGAGACGGGATCGTTGTCCGCCGCCGCACGACATCTCAATCGCAGCCAACCCACTTTGGGGCGGCAGGTCCAAAACCTCGAGGACGAACTGGGTGTCTCTCTTTTCGATCGCCACGCGCGTGGTCTGAAGCTCAGCGAAGCCGGCTTACAGCTTTTGCCGATGGCCCAGCAGATGCACAGCGCCATGACCGCGTTCAGTCTTGCCGCCGCGGGGCAATCGCAACAGCTTGAAGGTTCGGTGCGCATCACCGCATCTGTCTTTGCCTCGCATCACCTGCTGCCACCGATACTGGCGTCCATCCGCAGGCAAGAGCCCACGATCCAGCTTGAACTGGTGGCCACTGACACCACCGAGAATCTGCTTTATCGCGAGGCGGATATCGCCGTGCGGATGTATCGCCCTGCGCAGGTGGATCTCATTTCCCGCTATCTCGGGGATGTGCCGCTGTGTTTTTGTGCGGCAAAGTCCTATCTGGACCGGAAGGGGCGCCCCAAGACACCCGAAGAACTGTTTATGCATGATCTGGTAGGGTTTGACGCGAACCAGGAGATCATCAAAGCCATGCGTGAAAAGGGGTGGCCAGCCAGCCGCGACAGTTTTGCCACCCGCTGTGACCTGCAAAGCGCCTATTGGGAACTGATCCGGGCGGGCTGTGGCATAGGCTTCAGCCAGGTACAGGTTGCCCAAGCCGACCCCGACGTGGAAATCCTGCCGCTGGATGTGGACATCCCGATTCTACCCGTGTGGCTGGCCGCACCTCAGGCCATGCGCCAAACCCCGCGCATCCGCAGGGTCTGGGATTTGTTGGCAGAAGGGCTCAAAGCCGCTCTTTGAGGGTCAAAGCGGGCCGGTATAAGTTCCGCGCGCGGGATAGTTGTTGCCCAGTGTGAATTTCAAACCACCCGCAATATCCGACATGGACGGGCGACCGAAAGGCGTGGTCTGTTGCCATGCATAGTACAGCGTCCGGTCGGGTGCGATGTAGAAATGCCCCGGCTCTGCGAACAGGTCCGGTTCGGCGCTGCCTTCGCGCTTGGTCGAGATGTTAAGGCCCCAATCATCCCGCGCAGCGGACAGGGGAAGGCTGTGGCCCACCCGCAGGCGCGACGCTTTGGCTTTTTCGGCGGCTTCCGCCGCGCGCTCGGCTGTATCGGTGGTGATCATGATAACCTCGACGCCCAGCGCCGCAAAGTCATCCAGCGCCGCTTCGACCTCGGTCATCTGCTTGATGCAGATCGGGCAATGCAGCCCGCGATATTGAATCACCAGCGTCCCGTGTTCGCCCTTGTCCGCGTCAAGATCGAAGCTGCCATGGGCAACAGTTTCGATTTTCAGCGCAGGAACTGGATTTCCAGGTGTCAGCATGTGTTTTCCTTCTGTTTTGGCAGGTTCGTCTCATTGACCCGATGCAACGCAGACGCTAGGCCCTGTGCAACAAAACGCAAGGAGACCCTTCATGTCCAACCCTTCGCTCCTTATCCTGCCCGGAGACGGAATTGGCCCGGAAGTCATGGCCGAAGTGCGCAGAATCATCGATTGGTTCGGCGCCAATCGCGGTCTTCAATTTGACGTGAGCGAGGATCTGGTCGGCGGTGCCGCCTATGATGCCCACGGCAAGCCTCTGTCCGATGAGACGATGGCCAAGGCGCAAGAGGTCGACGCGGTTCTATTGGGCGCTGTCGGCGGCCCAAAATACGACGATCTGGATTTCAGCCTGAAGCCCGAGCGCGGCCTGCTGCGCCTGCGCAAGGAAATGGACTTGTATTCGAACCTGCGCCCGGCCCAGTGCTTTGACGCGCTGGCTGATTTCTCGTCGCTGAAGAAAGACATCGTTGCGGGTCTGGATATCATGATCGTGCGCGAACTGACCTCGGGCGTTTATTTCGGTGAACCACGCGGTATCTTCGAGGAAGGCAATGAACGCGTCGGCATCAACACCCAGCGTTACACCGAATCCGAGATTGAACGCGCCGCGCGTTCGGCCTTTGAACTGGCGATGCGCCGGAACAAAAAGCTGTGCTCGATGGAAAAAGCCAACGTGATGGAATCGGGCATTCTGTGGCGCGAAGTGGTCAACCGCGTTTCCGCTGACTACCCCGAAGTTGAGCTGAACCATATGTACGCCGACAACGGTGCCATGCAGCTGGTGCGCGCGCCGAAACAGTTCGACGTGATCCTGACCGACAACCTGTTCGGTGACATCCTGTCCGACTGCGCCGCGATGCTGACCGGCTCTCTGGGCATGCTGCCGTCGGCGTCGCTGGGCGCGCCGATGGCCAATGGACGCCCCAAAGCAATGTACGAGCCCGTACACGGGTCTGCCCCCGATATCGCGGGTCAGGGCAAAGCCAACCCGATCGCCTGCATCCTCAGCTTTGCGATGGCTCTGCGCTACAGCTTTGATCAGGGCGAGGAAGCGGATCGGCTGGAAGCTGCGATCGAGAAAGTTCTGGCCGACGGCGTTCGCACCGGCGACCTGCTTGCGGATGAGGGCGTTCAGCCCGTCTCGACCAGCGAAATGGGCGACGCCGTTCTGGCGGCCCTCGACGAAAGCCTCTGATCCGACCCAAATTCAATTGCAAAGGCGGTGCCCGGCGCACCGCCTTTTTTTTGGCCGGTCAATTCCCGAAGATATTGTTCAACAGGTTGTTTATAGCCCGGTCCAACCCGGTTTGTTTCTTTCGCCGTTGTTGCTGCGGCTGCGCCGTTTGCACCGGAGGTTCCGGCGCCATCATCGGCAACGGGGTGGGCGTCATCCCCTCGGTCACGCGCAGCATGGTTTCTTTCCAGATCTCGGCCGGTAAGCCACCACCGGTCACGCCGGACAAGGGCGTGTTGTCATCATACCCCATCCAAACCCCGGTCACATAATCCGCCGTGAACCCGATGAACCACGCGTCGCGCGCGGCCTGGGTCGTTCCGGTCTTGCCCGCCACCTGCCAGCCGGGCAATTTGGCCCGCCCGCCGGTCCCTTCAGAGACCACGCGCTCCATCATCCAGGTCAGCTGTTTGGCAGCCTTTTCATTGATGACCCTCTCGCCAATACCGGTCGTCGTGACCATGACGGGTGTTTCGTCGCCCAGCAGCTTCAGTTCGGTCAGCCCATAAGGTTCAACCTGCGACCCGCCATTCAGGATGCCTGCATAAGCCCCGGTCATCTCGATCAACGTGCTTTCCGATGCACCAAGCGCCAGCGCAGGCCCCTGTGCCAGGTCGCTGGCAATCCCGAAGCCGCTGGCAACCGTCCGAACATTGTCCAGGCCGGAAATCTCGGCCACTTTCACCGCCGGTATGTTCAGCGAGTTTTTCAGCGCATCCGCCAAGGTCACCCGCCCATAATACTTGTTGGTGTAGTTCTTGGGGCACCACTGGCCTGACCCCGGAATATCGACGCAATAGGGTTCATCCATCACCGTATCCAGCGGCGAATACCCAAGTTCCAGCGCGGTGGCATAGACGAATGGCTTGAACGATGATCCCGTCTGTCGCAACGCCTGCGTCGCCCGGTTGAACGCGCCAGACACGCGTGTCTTGCGCCCACCAACCATCGCGCGCACCGCACCGTCGGCCGACATCACCACAATGGCCGCCTGCGCCTTTGATCCTTCGCGCACTTTTTCCTGAAAGATGAATTTCAGCGCCTCTTCCGCAGAGGTCTGAATGCGCTGATCCAGGGTGGTCCGGATCACCACATCTTCGGTCGTGTTGCGGGTAAAGAACTCGGGCCCGCTGGCCATAACCCAATCCGCAAAATATCCCCCGGCCCGTGCAGCCGCCGCCTCGGACAGTTGGGCTGGGCGGGCCCGCGCTTCGCTGGCCTGCGCGGCGGTCAGATAGCCCTGATCCTCCATCAGACCGATCACAAGGCGGGCCCGGTCCTGCGACCGTTGCAGATTGTTCGTCGGTGCATAACGTGTGGGCGCAACCAACAGCCCGGCCAACATCGCTGCCTCGGCCGGCGAGACTTCGGCGGCGGACTTGCCAAAGTACCGCTGGCTTGCGGCCTCGAACCCGCGCGCGCCTGCACCAAGGAAAGCCCGGTTCAGGTAGATCGTCAGAACCTCATCCTTGGAGTATTTCACCTCCATCGCCATTGCATAAATGGCCTCTTTGGCCTTGCGCAACAGCGATCCCTGTCGGCAATCGGCTTCATAGGCGGCCTCTGATTCCCATTCAGTCGGATCATAAGGCACGCCCAGACACAGCAATTTGGCCGTTTGCTGCGTTATGGTTGACCCGCCATGCCCGGACAACGGGCCGCGCCCTTCGCTCAGGTTGATGCGAACGGCGCTTGCCACACCGCGCGGGCTCACCCCGAAATGGCGATAGAACCGTTTGTCCTCGGTCGCGATGACGGCGTTTTTCAGATGCGGCGACACCGTATCGGCAGTGATCACCCCGCCAAACTGGTCGCCCCGCCAGGCAAACACTTTGCCGTCGCGGTCCAGCAGCGTGACAGACCCGCGCGCACGGCCGTCCAACAAGGCATCCAAGTCCGGCAACGAGGAATAGACGACACCCACCGCCAGGGCGATCAGGATGGCCACGACCGCTCCGACCCGCCAGGTCAGCCCCCAGACCATGCGCCAGACCCAGCGGAAAAAACGACGCAGGATGCCGCCGCCTTTGCCCCCCGATCTCTTGCGCGTCTTTTTGCGCGCAGTTTTGCGTGTGGTGGTTTTGCGAGCCGTCGCCTTCTTGCCCGCCGGGCGCTTGGATGCCGACGGTTTACGACCCTTTGACGGGTACCTTTTGTCCGCAACCAATTTCGGCTTGCGTCGCTTGGACTCAGTCATGCTCAAACTCTGCCCGGGTTTTCTTTTGCGCCACCATACCCCGGTGATCCGAGTATGTAGAGGTCCGAATTTCCGAAAATTCCCCTCACAACACTGCCCGTTATTTAATCAACGCGACCGAGTTGTGCAAAAAATGTGCAATCTTCTGCCATTTGGCAGCCCTTTGACCCCCAAGAGCCGTTTCATACCGCGATCCGTCGCGCATTTTTCTGCAGGTGCAAACAAACCGGTTCCACCGGAGAACCAGAGGGGAAAGACGTGAAACTGATCATTGCGACAATCAAGCCGTTCAAGCTGGAGGAGGTGCGCGAGGCACTGACCGAGGCCGGCGTGCGCGGCATGATGGTGACCGAGATCAAGGGCTTCGGCTCGCAATCCGGCCACACCGAAATCTATCGGGGGGCCGAATACGCGGTGAATTTCGTGCCCAAGATCAAGCTGGAAATCGTGGTGCCTGCCGCGATGACCGACCAGATCGTCGAGACCATCACCAAAACCGCCAAGACCGGCAAGATCGGCGACGGCAAGATTTTCGTCCTCGATGTCGAGCAGGCCCTGCGCGTGCGGACCGGGGAAACCAACGAAGAGGCGCTGTAAGGCGCCGCGACCGACAATCATTCGAGGACTGAACATGAACCTGATGAAATCCCTCATCCCTGCCGCCGCGATCGTCGCGCTGCCGCAGATGGGCCTGGCGCAGGAGGCCGCCGCAACCGGCGAAACCGCGCAGCATACACAATACATCCTGACCTCGCTGCTGTTCCTGATGGGCGGCTTTCTGGTGTTCTGGATGGCCGCGGGCTTTGCCATGCTCGAGGCCGGTCTGGTGCGCTCCAAGAACGTGGCCATGCAGCTGGTCAAGAATATGGGTCTGTTTTCCTTTGCCGCCATCATGTACTGGCTGGTGGGCTTCAACCTGATGTATCCGGGCGACGGCTGGACGATCACCGGCATTCTGGGCGCGTTCTCGCCAACGTCACTGGAACCGGTTGGTCTGGAAGGTGTCGAAACCGACCTGTCTTATGCATCCGTCGGTTCGGACTTCTTCTTCCAGCTGATGTTCTGCGCCACCACCGCGTCCATTGTATCGGGCACCATGGCCGAGCGCGTCAAACTGTGGCCCTTCTTCTTTTTCGTGATCGTTCTGACAGGCATCATCTACCCGATCGAAGCGTCCTGGCAGTGGGGTGGCGGCTGGTTGTCCGAGATGGGCTTCAGCGACTTCGCCGGCTCGACCCTGGTGCACGCCGCAGGTGGATTCGCAGCTCTGGCCGGTGCCATCGTACTGGGCCCGCGCATCGGTAAATACAACAAGGAAGGCAAAGTTGTGCCGATCCCCGGCTCGAACCTGGCGCTGGCAACCCTGGGGACGTTCATCCTGTGGCTGGGTTGGTTCGGCTTCAACGGCGGCTCGCAGTTGGCCATGGGCACGATCGGTGACATGGCCGATATCAGCCGTATCTTCGCCAACACCAACATGGCCGCCGCCGCCGGCGCCGTTGCCGCCCTGATCCTGACGCAGGTGATGTATGGCAAGGTCGACCTGACCATGGTTCTGAACGGCGCGCTGGCCGGGCTGGTCTCGATCACCGCCGAACCGCTGGCACCGTCGCTGTTTCAGGCGCTGATCATCGGCGGCATCGGTGGCGTGATCGTGGTCTACACCGTGCCGCTGCTGGACAAGATGAAGATTGATGACGTGGTCGGCGCCATCCCGGTTCACCTGATCGCAGGCTTCTGGGGCACCTTCATCGTGGCCTGGACCAACGGTGATGCGTCCTTCGTGACCCAGATCATCGGCTTCGCGGCTATCGGGATCTTCGTCTTCGTAGTCAGCTTCATCCTGTTCTCGATCCTCAAGGCCACCGTCGGCCTGCGGGTTGGCGAGGAAGAAGAGATCAACGGCCTCGACATGGGCGAACTGGGCATGGAAGCCTATCCCGAATTCTCGAAAGGCTGATCCCACTTCCACCCAAACAAAAAAACCCGGGCATTCGTGCCCGGGTTTCTTGTTTGGCAATGCCCGAAAATCAGACGCCGACGTCGACAATCGCCTGCGCAAGGATCGGAACGGTGTTGGCGTTCAGACCGGCGATGTTGAGGCGGCTGTCGCCAACCATGTAGATGCCGTGTTCAACGCGCAGTTTCTCGACCAGTTCAGGGGCCGCACCCAAGCGCGAGAACATGCCGCGGTGCTGGGCGATGAAACCAAAGCGGTCCGAGCCGCTCAGACGCTGGAGTTCGTCGGCCAGTTGGCGACGCAGGCCCAGCATCGACAGGCGCACCTCTTCCAGTTCTGCCACCCAGTCGGCGCGCAGGGCTTCGTCCATCAGGATCGTGGTCACAACACGCGCGCCGTGGTCGGGCGGGAAGGAATAATTCTGGCGGTTCAGGAATGCCAATGTACCCTGGTTCAAAGCGGTCTGCCCGGCATCGGCGCTGATGGCCATCAGCAAACCGGTGCGTTCGCGATACACGCCGAAATTCTTCGAGCATGACGCCGCTATCAGACATTCCTTGACCGAAGACGCGACCAGACGTGTCGCTTGCGCATCCTCTTCCAGGCCGTCGCCGAAGCCTTGATAGGCGATGTCGATCATCGCAACGAGGCCAAGCGCGTTGATCAGGTTCACGACCTCCTGCCATTGAACCATGTTGAGGTTGGCACCGGTCGGGTTGTGGCAGCAACCGTGCAGCAGAACCACGTCACCCGCTTTTGCGGTCTTCAGGTCTTCGATCATGCCATCGAAATCGACGCCACGCGTGTCACCATCGAAATAGCGGTATGGAACCGTCTCGATCCCCAGGTAGTTCAGGATCGACAAGTGGTTCGGCCATGTCGGGTTCGACACGAAGACGCGGGCCGACGGGTTGGCCATACGGATCATCTCGAAGGCCTGACGGCAGGCTCCGGTGCCGCCCGGTGTCGCCACGGCGGCGATATTGCCGCGCTCAACCGAGGTGCCGAGGATCAGCCCGATCATCGCATCCGCATAGGCCGGATCGCCGGCCAGCCCGGTATAGGCTTTGGTTTCCTGCTCTTCCCAGACGCGCTGCTCGGCCGCTTTGACGGCGCGCATGACCGGGGTGATGCCTTCCGCGTTTTTGTAGACGCCGACGCCCAGGTCGATCTTCTGATCACGCGGGTCTTCGCGATACATCTGCATCAGCGCCAGGATCTTGTCGGCAGGCTGCGGTTTCAGGTTCTCGAACATCAGGTCTCTCCGGTTGCGACGGGCAGGGTCGGGAAGGCGCCCCATTCAGCCCATGAGCCGTCATAAAGCGAGTGGTCTTTCTTGCCCATGCGTTCAAGCGCAAGGCTGAGGATCGCGGCGGTCACGCCAGACCCGCACGAGGTGATCGCCGGTTTCGACAGATCGACGCCCGCGGCCTCGAATATGGCGCGGCACTCTTCCGGCGACTTCATGGTACCATTGGCGTTCAGCAACTGGCCAAAGGGGACATTGCGTGAACCCGGAATATGCCCCGAGCGCAGACCCTCGCGCGGTTCGGCCTCGGCCCCGGAAAACCGGCTGGCAGAGCGGGCGTCGATGATCTCATGATCACCCAGCTTGGCGGCGGCGGAAACTTGCGTGACGTCCCGGACAAGCTGATTTTGCACCCGGACGGTCATATGACGATCACGGATGACCGGCGGCAGGTCTTCGACCTCGCGCCCTTCCGCCTGCCATTTGGGGAATCCACCATCCAGAACCGCGATGTTTTCCTGCCCCATAAGACGGAACAGCCACCAGACGCGCGCAGCCGACATCAGCCCAGCGCCATCGTAAACCACGACCTGATGACCGTCGCCCACACCCATCGCGCGCAGGCGCGACATGAATTTCTCGACCGGAGGCGCCATATGCGGCAAGTCGGAACGGCGATCTGATATCTCGTCTATGTCAAAGAACCGCGCCCCGGGGATGTGGCCTGCGTCATATTCCGCCCGTGCATCACGATTTTGCGCGGGCAAGTACCACGACCCGTCCAGAATCCGCAGATCCGGATCCTTTATATGCGCGGCCAGCCATTCGGTGGATACGAGGGTTTTTGGATCGTCCTGCATCAAAGCCTCCCCTAAGCGCGCTTGATTTTTCCCTATACCCGGCGGCATAGGGGTTCAAGGCTGGATAGCGCTCACTTGGCGCTGCGCAGGCGGAAATGTTGGATAATCCCAATGAGGCTGATCAGAATCCAGAACCCCTCGATCAACATTGATGCGAGATTGAAATTCTGGAGCAGGGAATAGACGATCAGCACCGAGCCCAGCAGGTTGATCACCGGAAAGGCCAGATCATCCGAGTTCATCATCCGCATCTGTGTTGCGAAATACGCGGCGACCACGATTAGAGCCCCGAAAGAGCCGATGGCGTCGACGATGGTCAGGCTGTCGAAAAATGCGGTCATGAATGGGCCTTGCCGTTCTCTACAAATTCGGTGTGTTGGGCGTAATGATGCATGTTCAGAAAGGCCGCCCCCTCGGGGCCGGCGCGATACCCGTGCGGAAGATCGGCCGCGAAACGCAACCCCTGCCCGGCCTGTAAGGAAACCCACTCGTCTCCGCGCAGGATCTCAAGCGTGCCGTTCAGAACAAAGACCTCCTCGGTCACGCCTGTCGCGTGGGCGGGCGACTCGTGGCTTTGGTTCAGCTTGAGGTTGACGTGGAATGTCTCGGCCCCCAGAGCGGGATCGAATGGAAAGACGATCTTGACCTCGATCGTGCCGGGGAAAGTTACGGTCTGAAAAACCGAAGGGTCCCCGTTCATCGTATCGATCAGCGCGCTGAGCGGCAGTTGAAACCCCTTGGCAATTTTCCACAGCGTTGCGATGGTTGGGCTGGATTCACCGCGCTCGATCTGCCCCAGCATGGCTTTGCTCACGCCAGTCATCTCGGCCACTTTCGACAGGCTCAGGCCCGATGCCGCACGCACGTCTCGCAGTTTCAGCGTTATATCGTCAGAGTCCATCTCATCGTCCCGCGAATCCTCTTGTGCGTTATAGCGCACATGTGGTACGTGCGCTATAACGTACGAACCCCAAGACATGCAACCCGAGGCAAAAGGGAAACAGCATCATGCCATTGTACCGATCCAGAACCTCAACCCATGGCCGCAACATGGCTGGCGCACGCGGCCTTTGGCGCGCCACCGGCATGGGAGACGATGATTTTGGCAAACCGATCATTGCCATCGTCAACTCGTTCACCCAATTCGTCCCGGGCCACGTGCATCTGAAGGATCTGGGCCAGATGGTTGCGCGCGAGGTCGAGGCTGCAGGCGGTGTGGCCAAAGAATTCAACACGATCGCGGTGGATGACGGCATCGCAATGGGCCATGACGGGATGCTGTATTCGCTGCCCTCGCGCGAAGTGATCGCAGATTCGGTCGAATACATGGTCAACGCCCATTGCGCCGATGCGATGGTCTGCATTTCGAATTGCGACAAGATCACCCCCGGCATGCTGATGGCCGCGATGCGCCTGAACATCCCTGCCATATTTGTCTCGGGCGGGCCGATGGAAGCCGGCAAGATCGATATCGCCGATCTGGAGGCCAAGAAAATCGACCTCGTCGACGCCATGGTCGCCGCGGCGGACGACAAATTCACCGACGAACAGGTTCAACACATCGAAGAGAATGCCTGCCCGACCTGCGGCTCCTGTTCTGGCATGTTCACTGCGAACTCGATGAACTGCCTGGCCGAAGCATTGGGCCTGGCCCTGCCGGGCAACGGCTCGACACTGGCGACACATGCCGACCGCAAAGAGCTGTTCCTTGAGGCAGGCCGCCGCATCGTCGAGATCACCAAGCGCCATTATGATCTGGATGAAAAAGGTTTTCTCCCACGCGAGATTGCCACCTTCGAAGCATTCGAAAACGCCATGAGCCTCGACATCGCCATGGGCGGGTCCACCAATACGGTGCTTCATCTGTTGGCCATCGCGCATGAGGGTGGCGTTGATTTCACCATGTCCGACATGGACCGCCTGAGCCGCCGCGTTCCCTGCCTGTGCAAAGTCGCGCCCAACACCGAAAATGTGCACATGGAAGACGTCCACCGCGCCGGAGGTATCTTCTCGATCCTCGGAGAGCTCAGCCGCGCAGGCCTGCTGCACGAGGAATGCAACACGGTACATTCGGCCACAATGGGTGAAGCGATCGCCAACTGGGACATCAAGGTCGCCAACAATCCAAAGGCGCAGGAGCTGTTCAAGGCCGCCCCCGGTGGTGTGCGCACCACACAGGCGTTCAGCCAGTCCAACCGGTACAAGGAACTGGACACCGACCGCGAAGGCGGCGTGATCCGCTCGAAAGAACACGCGTTCAGCCAGGATGGTGGTCTGGCCGTTCTGTTCGGCAATATCGCTCGCGACGGCTGTATCGTGAAAACTGCTGGCGTGGACGCCAATATCCTGAAATTCACCGGCTCGGCCTACGTGTGCGAAAGTCAGGATCAGGCGGTCAACGACATTCTTACGGGCAAGGTGAAAGAAGGCGATGTGGTCGTCATCCGCTATGAAGGCCCGCGCGGTGGCCCGGGGATGCAGGAAATGCTGTATCCGACGTCATATCTGAAGTCCAAAGGGCTTGGCAAAGCCTGCGCGTTGCTGACCGATGGTCGCTTCTCGGGCGGCACATCAGGCCTGTCGATCGGCCACGTCTCACCCGAAGCGGCCGAAGGCGGTGAGATCGGTCTGGTTCAGAATGGCGACACGATCGAGATCGACATCCCAAACCGCACCATTCATCTGGCAGTTTCGGATGAAGAGCTGGCCGCCCGCCGCACTGAACAGAACGCAAAGGGGTGGGAGCCCGCCGCGCCGCGCAAACGTAAAGTGTCCACCGCGCTCAAGGCCTATGCCAAGCTGACGACCAGCGCAGCAAAAGGGGCTGTTCGCCAAGTCTAAGCACATACGCGACCGGCTTGCCGAGGCGGCGAGCCGGGTAATCAACCGTCCTCAAGAGCTCCCGCGCCCGATCCGTACCATCGGCTTCGCCGATGCCACGTTCGACCTTGGGCCCGGCGCCGCGCAGCGCGCGGCGCCGGGCCCAACCGGAGGAGATGTTTCGCAAGAAATATCGACGACGGGCGGGAGCACCCCACCGTCAGTCGCCCAATTTGGCGTGGATTTCATGCAGATCGATTTCACCGATCGGCATCTTGTTCGCCGGGTTTTCGAAGTCGTATTTGAACAGCTCGAAATCCTGCTTGTAGATCTCGTAGACCAGATGCATTGATAGATCGTCAAAGTAGTCCTCGACCGGATGCGCACGTTTTGGCCCATGCCCTTCGGATTCATTGAACCGTGGAATCTCGGACAGTTTGACCGGGTGCTTCAGCTCGACATTGTCCAGAACATCCTGCATCCCGTCATTGAACGCTTCTGTCCAGAATATCCGGTCATAGTGACCGCCGTTCACGATGAAAGTAGACACGTGGCCTGACATCGCAGACCAGTGAATGTCCGGGTCCATCGGGCGCCGCCACCGGATCGTATCACGCGCAAACAGCAGAAACCGGCGGAAGCTGGCGATCTGGTCAAACTCTCCCTTGCCGTCGTCGCCGCCCACTTCGATCCCGTAGTTATAGATCAGCGTCGGCACCAGATTGCCGCGGTATCTCTTGCCGTTGCGCTGAATGCCGCAGATCTTGTCAAAGAATGAGCTGAGGATGCGGGTGTAGGGATTGCGCACGCAAGTGAAAGAATAGGACGCGTGATTGCGCACATTGTTCGAGATCAGCTTCTGGCTCTGATCAAATGCCCATTTGTGCATGCCGTCCTTGGCATCATGGATATCACCGTCGAAGAACTGACCATGATCCGAGAAATACATGATCTGACCAATGGTCGAGCAAGCACATTTGGGCACCACGCGGTACACCATGCTTTCGCTCTCGGTCATCCAGGTACCGGGAAACCCCATCTGCTGTGCCTCCTGCGCTGGCCAGGTCTCGATGCGATACGCCAGCTTTTGGTAACAAAGAACCAAAATTATTCTGTTTATTCAATCGCTCATCCTCAGTATCACGGTTGAAATCAGGCAGAAACGGATATTGCGTAATCTCAATGGCAAAAGTCGCCTATATATTGCTGTGTCACAAGGACCCTGAAGCCATCATTGCACAGGCCGAACAACTGACCGCTGTCGGCGATTGCATGGCCATCCATTTTGACGCCAGCGCCAGCGCCAAAGCCTATGAGCGCATTCGTTCCGCACTGGATCAGAATCCCAATGTGACCTTTGCAAAAAAACGCGTCAGATGCGGCTGGGGAGAATGGTCGCTGGTCCGGGCCACGCTGAACGCCCTGGAAGCCGCCGTGGAAAATTTCCCCCGCGCCACACATTTCTACATGCTGTCGGGTGACTGCATGGCGATCAAAACCGCTGAATACACGCACCGTTACCTCGACGATAACGACAAGGATTTCATCGAAAGTCACGATTTCTTTGAAAGCAACTGGATCAAGACCGGCATGAAGGAAGACCGGCTGATCTATCGCCACTACTTTAACGAGCGCACGCAGTCCAAGCTGTTCTATGCCGCCTATGAATTGCAAAAGCGCCTCGGTCTGACGCGGGACATCCCCCAGGACATTCAGATGATGATCGGCAGCCAATGGTGGTGCCTGCGTCGCAGAACCGTCGAAATGATACTGGATTTCCTGCATCAGCGCCGGGATGTGATCCGTTTTTTTTCGACCACGTGGATTCCTGATGAAACCTTTTTTCAGACGCTGGTGCGTCACCTGATCCCAAAAAACGAGATTGAAAACCGAACGCCAACATTCCTGATGTTCTCGGACTATGGAATGCCGGTCACATTCTACAATGACCACTATGACATGTTGCTGGGCCAGGATTATCTGTTCGCACGCAAGATCAGCGCCGAGGCGCATGAGTTGAAGGCCCGGCTCGGCTCGCTCTATGCCAGTGAGGGCGTCGATTTCCCGATCTCGAACGAGGGGCGCAATCTGTACGCGTTTCTCACTGGTCGCGGGCGTATCGGCCGCCGGTTCGGACAACGCTTCTGGGAAGCCGGGAGCGTACTCGGCCCGGAACGGGAACTGTTCGTGATCGTCTGCAAGAAATGGCATGTCGCCAAACGTCTTGTCGATCAGATCGCATCTGAAACGGATATTCCTTGCGTTGAATACCTGTTCAACGAAGAAAATACGTTGCTGCCGGATCTGGGCGGGATCGACTCCACACTGACCAAGCGCTCTCGTCACCGGCGTGCCGTTCTGCGCCTGTTGTTCGACAGTTTCGGGTCGGATCAGCTGGTGCTGTGCCTTGACCCGGCCAATCTTGACGCGCTCGAGGATTTCTGCGGCGGCCAGGCCAAAACCCACGTGCTTGAGATCGAATGCGAATACTCGGACGACTATCTGATCGGCCACGCGCGTCGGGTCGGGCTGGCCGGAGACAACAGCCCAACGGAAACCGTTGCTTCCTTGCTGCCGACCCTTCGCAACGATCTGGGCTATGAATCCGAACGGATCCGCGCTGCCCGGCTGGACAATTACCTGCGCCTGCGGGAAACGGCCCCGCGCGCCGACAATGAAGCGGTTATTGCCAAGTTTCTTGGGGTTGGTGAAGACAAAGCCCAAGCCGTCATGCAGTTGGATTACCTTTTCCTCGACTGATCCCCAAAGCCCTTCACAGATTGTCTGCCCGAAGGCTGGCACCCGTGACCCGCGCAATCCAAATCGCGGATGGCAAGTGTTCCGCCATGCAAGGCAGCCGCTGCCGCTGCAACTGCACTCGTGATTTTTATTCAATTATCGGATACTGTGCAGCCAATTGGGCCATTTTGTTCATACTTTTTTCATCAGAAACACGGCCCTTGCCAGAAACAAACACTGAAAACAGGCAGGTCTTTTATTCTGAATGACCGTTGTCCGAGCTTCGAAGAACCAGAGGCGCTGGCGGACCGAAGATTGAAATATTGCAACGCAACTCCGGGGGGACACAGTTGTGACCATAGATCAAATTTCCAAATCCAGACCTTACACCCCAAGCGACGCAGACTGGAAGATGATATATGATGTCCTTCCGGGTAAGGCTCAGATCGCCGACCCAGCCGTCATCAACCCACAATTCGAATGTATCGAGGTGACCGGAAACGCGGTTCTGCCAGCGAACGGCATGTATATCGTGCTGCGTGGCGTGGTTCAGCTGCGCCAGAACGGAAATCCATTGGCCAGCGCGGATGTCGGTGATTACTTCTATGAAGAACACCTTCAGATCTCGGATATCCCTGTCAGCCTAGAAGCGCTTGCGCTGGATGGAACCCGGTTGGCGTATCTGTCCAGCCAGAACTGGCTTCAGATACCAGAGAGCGTCCGGCAACCCTGTTTTGCAACGATGTTTGGTGATCTGGTCAGCGTTCAGTTGCAGAATTTTCAGCAGCCGATCAATTGTTGCAGTGTCACGGCGGCCGCTCTCAGCATGTCGGCGCTGGGGTTCAGCTGCGAAGTGAATGACATCTTCCGCGAATGCGCATTGCCCTCGTCCTTTGTCGTGAACGACGGAATCTCGCTGGGCGAGCTTTTTGACGTCGCCTGCACCTACATTCACACGCAGGGGCTGCGCGAGAGGGTTCAGGTTCAGGCCTATTTCATGGACGCAGACACAACCAGTGTGCCGCTGCTGCTTGAGGCGATCGACGAATCCAACCGGCTGGGCGGTGACAACGACATTCTGGTCGCTAATTTCCAGGTCGGTCTTGCCCATGGCAACGAGACTATGCCCGGCGGCCATTTTGCCGTCATCGCCAAGTGCAACCCAAGCACGGGGCTGGTGCATATGATGGATGTGCACCCTGAGAAATACGGCAAGCTTTGGGTGACAACCGTCGAACGGTTGTGGCAAGCCATGTCGGATCGTGACGGAACCTCGATGCGGTCCCGCGGCCTTTTGCGGTTTTCAGCACGGGCCGCGGTCAAGACGCACCTGAAGACCTTCAAGCAGCGGTGCAATTACGTCGACAGCACACGTTATCTGGCGAAAGATCCCAAGAAACGCCGCAACCTGTTCCGCCGGGCAACGCCCAACATGAACTCGATCGGCGTTTTGGTGGAAAGCCTCGCCATTCACGGCGACTACAGGGTGGACGAGGACGAGTTGCTGCGGGCGGCCCAGGTGTCGTTCACGGATACTGTCCGCCGGGTCGCCACCGCCAAAGACATGCACGACATGGTCGAAAAGTATATCAGACAATCCGAGAACCTGCATCTGAGCAGTTCGTTCCAGAGCTTTGAGACCCGCGACGACAAATCAATCCAAACCCCCGAAGACTGGTTCAAGGCGCAATTGAAAAGCCTGACCCCCGACAGCAACCGTCACCTGATGATCAACATCGACTTCAATCGCGTCACCGGGATCGAGGCGATCCGCCCGCCGGACAACGTGTTCCGGGAAACTGCGTTGCTCGAAGAGTTCTGGTGCCTATGCATAGACTATGACGAGGATGAAGACGTTGTGACCATAGTCGATATGAGTCCGGCAACCTCGCAAGTCTGGCAAGCGCCGCGGGGCAACATTTTCCGCGGTCTGCGGGATCTCGAAGACCCTGCATTGCTGGTGATCGAAGAGGTCGAGCCGCCCGAAAACCCAAGCGATGTTGCCAGCATCATCAAGCACAATACGATGGTTCTGTTCTACGAGGACGAGGACCCGTGGTCCTATATGCTGCGCAGCATTCTTTCGAATATCGGGGCAACGACCGTCAAGCAGATCGACGTGGGCGGGCGCGATCCCAATATGATCAGGATGCGGCGGCAACTGGTGACGCTGGGCGAAAGACCGGACGTGCCGTATTTGTTTTTCAAAGGAAAATGCATCAGCAAAAGTGAAAAGTTGGAAGACATCGTAGACATGATCCAGGCCGGTGAATTGCAAGCCAGAATGCGCAGGGAAGGGCTGCCGGTATCCGAACTGAATGAAACCCCAAGCCTTGAGAAGAACCCGTTCGGCTATCCCAAGGGGGTGATGAATCAAGTAAACGCCGGAAAGCGAAACGTATTGCTTTGCGCCTGCGGGTCATCGGCGGCGGACAAGATCCCCGAGCTTGTCGAACGCATTGTCGACGCGGGGCATAACGTGAAACTGATCCCGTCTGTTTCGGCCGAGAAATTCTTTCGGGATTTCGGCGCCGAACGGATCGACGCCAAGATCACCCACAATGACTATTACCGCGACGATGACGAGTGGAATTTCCGCTATTTGAATTTCGACATGCCGGTGCGCGCCTCGCATCTGGCACTGTGTGACTGGGCAGATTGCGTCATCGTGGCCCCCATCACCTGCAACACGATGGGCAAGGTTGCCAATGGCATCGCCGACAATCTTTTGACCTCGGTCTTCGTGGCATGGCAATACCAGAAGAAACCCGTGATCCTCTGCCCCGCGTGCAATACGAATATGTGGAACAATATCACCACACAGAACAACGTCGACAAGCTTAAGACGCTTGGGGTCGATTTCGTCGGACCACGTGAAGGTCGCCTGTCGAACGGCCGGATGGGCATCGGCATGATGGCAACGCCGGACCAGATCATGGAAGCTTTGGCGGATGCGTTCGAGGAATTGGACGACCAGAAGTATCGCGTCTGCAAATGGGCGCGCGAGGCCGCTGCCGCCGATGACATCAACGAATGGAAGCGCGTGTTCCGCGCCATCGACGAAGGGGTTGTCGGGGTCAACATCGTGGACGAGGCCCATGGAGATTCACTGTTGCACTATGCAGCAGGCGGTGAAGGCGAACTGGGCGAAAGCGGCCATGATCTGGGCAAGCCGGATTATGAGGCCGCCCAGAACCTGATCGACAGGGGTATCGACGTCAACATTGTCAACGATCACGGATTCAGCGCATTGCATGTGGCGGTGATGAACAAGGCACCGAAGATGGTGGAAATCCTGCTGCGGGCCGAAGACATGGATGCGACCTCGTGCATCGAATTCGTTCAAAGCATGCAGATCGAACCGGAAATCCGTTCCATGCTGGACGCCTGGGCGCAAGATCACAACCTGAGGATGGCAGACCCCGAACAGGGGCGTGACGAAAGCTTCGTGGCGGTGAACGAACCCTCTTACCTGTATTTCACCTATGGATCACTGAAGCAGGGGTTCCCCAATCATGACGCACACAGCGCGGTCCTGAATGAATTCGTGGGAACGGCGCGCACCCGGCAACCAATGCCCCTGATCATCCCGAAGGAACCATTCTGCGACAATCCCAACTGTGGGTATCTGCATCGCATGGCAACCCTTGTGGATCAGCAGGGGATGGGCAAGCAAGTGGGTGGAGAGGTCTACCGTGTCACCGAATCCGGCCTCGGCGAACTGGACAGGCTGGAAGGGTATTACGGCCCCGGCTCACCCGAGAATGTCTATGTGCGCAAGAAAATCAACGTCGTCATCGAGGGTGCGATGAAACCCGCATATGCCTATGTGATCGCTGATCCGGAAAAATACCTGAAAAGCTGGCGCGAGGGTACATCCGAAGTGGTGAGCGATTACACGCTGGACATGGCGCAGGGCGAACCCAAACCCGGGTTTGAACCCGTGGCCTAACAATCCCGCGTGCTGATCGGTGGCGGTTCCGAGCTGTCCTTGATGCCGAGGTTATAGGCCGTGATCGCCACCATACACAGCAGCACGAAGGGCCAGAAACTGGCCTTTGGGATCAGGTTGTCTCGATAATGGATGATCCGCAGCGACGGCACCGCCTCTGAGGCGAACAGGTACGTATTGATCGAAACCGCCAACAGCATGAAGTACATAAGGAAAAAGAACGACTCCATGTAGATCACGGGCGATCCGGCGAATCCTTCGCGCAGTTGCACATGGGCCAGCAGGATCACGAAGAACAGAACCGAACAGGTGCCGATCACGCTGGACGTGCTGAAGTCATGCCGCTCGACCAACCCCTCGCGGCGCGTGACGGTCATGACCGCACCGAACAGCAGCATCACCACGACCAGCAACGGGATCATGTGAACGATGAACGCGTTTGCAAAATTGCGTTTGATGACGAAGTTGTAATGCAACTCGGGCGTGTTGGTCTGGTAAGCGTTCTGCCGGATGCCCAGCGTCGTATCCAGTTTCGACAGCTTGTAGTCGAAATAGGTGTTTTCTCGCTCCCACGTGCCCATCACGATCCGGTTGTCGATCCCGAAAATGTCATCCGATCCGGTCGCCGGATAAGCCTCGAAGTCAGGAACCAGCGCGATATTGACCTCGAAAGAAGCGGGCGAGAACCGCACCCAAACCGTTTTGTGATCGAAGGGATAACTGGTGTAGTCGAAGCTCTGGCGCAGGGTTTGTTCAAAATACCAACCAATCAAGACGCCGTCGGGTTGCGACAAGCGGTATGCCTCTTCAACAAGGCCGTTTGCCGTATCGACCGCTTCGGGCAGAAGAAACCCAACCTCACCTTCGGCAGGAAGGATCGCATCATGTTCCTTTGCTTTGTAGTGCTGCCAGATATAGCCGGTAAGCCGCACATCGCTGGCGCCCAGAAAGCTGAATGACTTTATGAAAATCCCCGTTCTCAAACGATAGTCCGGCGCCACGTCCAATCTGCACAGATACGCATCTACCGAAGCCTGATCGGGCAGCTGCGTCAGGTCTTCCTCGAAATGGTTCAGTTCGACCCAAAGCTTGAGCAACAAGGCGGCCAACCCAAGGGTCAGCAAGCCAGAGAAAAGCCAAACCTTTTTTTCGACGCTCATTCAGCCTCCTGCCTTGCCGCCTAACTGGTCAGAAAATCCGCGCGGCCCAGCAAGGATTGGGTAATGCCCATCGCGGCAAAATGCTCGGTCATACCGGCAAAACCGCTATGCTCTGACGGTGGAATATTCTGCCTTCCGCTCTCGGCCAACAGCCGTGTTTGACGAATGGACAGGTCCACCATCGGCAACGGCTCGTTCTTGGTGAACGCGGCAAGGCCATCCGCATATTCAAGTGCGGCATCCCAATCACCACGCGCCAGCATGACGGCGCTGGCATCGGGGAAAAAGTGCAGATGGCTGTGGCCAACACATCCCTCGGCGATGATCTCGGAACCCAGTTTCAAAAGGCGCGTTTGCTCATCCGGGTTCGTTTCGGCCATCGCCAGGGCTGACAGGGCCTTGGGTCCAACAAAGTTCCGGCCATGTTCAAGCGCGATTTCGACTGCTCGCAGACCGGTTTCACGTGCGCGCCCGACCTGGCCGGCATAAACCTGCGTTCTGGCCAAATGTTCCAACGCCTGCGCTTCAAGGCGTTTTGCGCCCACGCGCTCTGCGATTTCGGCAGAAACCCCAAAGGCTTCCAGCGCACGGTCGAGACTGCCCAGAAAGGTCTCGGCCACACCAAGGCATGTTTGCGCGACACATTCCGGAACGAAGGCGAAATAGGTCTGCGAGATTTCAATCGCCTCATTGGCATCTGCTCGGCCCTGCCCGACATCGCCAGTATAGCTGCGCGCCACGCTGAGATTGTGCAGATTGGCTGCAAGGTCCCGAACCAGCCCTTTTTCGCGTGCCCGTTCAGCGGCTTGGGTATAGAACCCCGCCGCCGTCTTCATCGAGGCTTTCATGAAATTGGCGTCGCCAAACCCACTCAGCGCCCCAACCTCAAGGCGCGGGGATTCCAGCTTGCGGGCAAGCGAGAGCGCCCGCTCGTTGGCCTTCAGCGCTTCTTTGTTCCGGCCCAGCGGGAAATAGACGTTGCCGCGCACATAGCTTATCTGGGCCTCATCTTCCTCGGACCCGCAGCGCTGTGCCGCTGCCTCGGCCGTGTCGAGCGCTTCCAGCGCGTCCTGATACAGGCTTGCTTGCCGCGCCGCCTGCGCAAGCCCGATATGGGCCCGGGCGATTTGTTCGTCTGTTTCAGCCAAACCGGCGGCGTCTTTGAACTCGTCCAAAGCTTCGTTTGACAACCCCTGCAACCGATGGGTTTCGCCCCGCGCGCACAGCAGGTCAAATCGGACACCCGCCGGGGACGGCAATTCCAAAGCACGCTCGATCAGCGGGCTGGCATCGTCGAATCGGAAGGCTTGTATCAATTTGTCGGCTGCTTCCAGATAGGCTTGCGCCGCGTTATTGGCCCCGGCCCGGTCCAGATGCTGGGCGCGCAAGGTTGCATCCTTGTCTTCGAACCACTGAGCCGCCTGCCGGTGCAGGCGGGCGCGCTCGGATTTGACCAGTGTTGCATAGGACCCGTCCCGGATCAGCGCGTGGGTAAACATGAAATCGGGCCCTGCCTCTCGGATCAACGCCGAGCGGATAAGGTTGCTGGTATCCAGATGCCCTTCACCCAGAATGAAATTCAGAACTTCGGGCGAGAACCGTTGACCCAAAACCGATGCGGCCTGAATGGCGGTTCGGCTGGCGCGATCCAGCGCGTCCAATCGCGACTGAACGATACCCTGAATACTGCCCGGCACAGTTTCCTGTTTGAGCACATCCGTGTTTCGCAGCAGCTGCTCCAGAAACAACGGATTTCCACCGGCGCGCTGGACGCAGGTTTCCAGCAAGTCGCGATCGATGGCCCGGAACTCTTCGACCAATTGCCTGACGTGCTCTTCTCCCATCGGTGCCAGTTCCAGTTTTGACACCAGCGCGCCATCCGTGGCCATCTGCCAGTTCCTGTCGATCGGATCGCCCTCGGCCCGGCTGGTCATCATCAACACACAGGGCGTGTTCCGCGTCACCGCGGCGATATGAGAACACGCCGCCAGGATGTCGGGCGTCGCCCAGTGGATGTCTTCAATCTGAATAAGCAGGGGCGATTCCCG
Organism: Ruegeria sp. HKCCSP346; assembly: GCF_017872595.1. Classification (NCBI taxonomy): domain Bacteria; kingdom Pseudomonadati; phylum Pseudomonadota; class Alphaproteobacteria; order Rhodobacterales; family Roseobacteraceae; genus Ruegeria; species Ruegeria sp. HKCCSP346. The sequence goes on along the minus strand of NZ_JAEDOT010000003.1, from coordinate 192,886 downwards.
ACTGCTGGCGGAAAGCAGCTCCTCCAGCACCTGACGCCGCCCCCGCAGACGGGTCTTGTTGTCCATCACCGCATAGACCTCGGCCAGGCCCGGATCCTGCTCGAGTTCAAGCAAAGCATTGAGGTGCGCAGCGTTGGAAGGGCTGACCCAGCCCTTGGTAATGGCCTCTTTTGCAACGGCCGCCCCGGTTTCCGCCCCGTCCGACGCCTCAAGCCCCAGAATGCTGCGTGCAACGGTCTGAATGGCTGAATGACCTTCGCGCGCACCGAAATCCATCACAACGCCGTTGTGGATCGTGTAGGACAGGCTTGTCGCCAATTCCGCCACTTGCTCGGACAAATGGGTTTTTCCAATTCCGGGTTCGCCCAGAACGATGTGCACTTCACCTTTTCCATGGCGTTGGCATCGGTCGAATGTGGCCGAGAAAATCGACATCTCACGCTCGCGCCCGATGAATTTATGCCGTCTGGTCCGAATGTTCCTGGCCAGCCGGTCCAGACGCCAGACCTCAACCGGCTCGTTCAGCCCCTTGATCGCCTTGACCCCGATGGAGTCGCCCACGAACAACGGGCCCAGCGCGCGTTGAATGTCATGTGAGACCAGAGTCTCGCCGCCCCCTGAGATATCTGTCAGCCGAGACGCCAGATTCACCCCATCCCCTGTCACCGTATATTCCGTATGCGACTGGCTGCCTGTCGTACTGGCGATGACCTGACCCGAAGAGATACCGATATGACAGGACAGCGGCGGTGATAACGTCGGAAGAACCGCATGAATTTCAGCTGCCGCCCGTGCTGCCCTTTCCGTGTCATTGGTATGTGAGATCGGCGCTCCGAAAACGGCCATGACCGCATCACCGATATGCTTGTCGATGCGGCCGCCGTATTTTTCGACCACATTGTCCACTTTGCTGAAGAACTGGTTGAGCAGCGCGTGCAGATCCTCGGCATCCAGCTTGCTGGACATTTTCGTGAACCCGGTCAGGTCCGCAAACATCACCGTGACCTGCCGCCGCGCAGGTTCGTGCGGCGCTGCGGGTTCAGGCTCTGCGGCGATCTGCGCGGAATCAAGTTGCTCGATGGCACGCAAAAGCCGCCGACGATCGCCGACAGCGGTCACACCGATTTCGATCAGATCCTCGGCCGTCAAATCAGGCAGAATGGAAAAGTCGATCTTATTATCAATGAAGGCCTGCGCGTACTCGTTTAATCCATTTGCGCTCAACCAGCCCCTCAGATCTTGAGACATATCGCCCCTCTGAAGTCCCCCACTTCAAGCGAGAACCTAGCATGGCATCGGGCGTGAGTCTGCAAAAACCAAATTAATTTGTGATTTTGAGCAGGGTTAATCCCCTTTTTATGCATTCACAGGCTTGAATTTCCAAACCCACTCGACAGGACAAATGAACGACAGGCCTCCGAGATTTCTCGGAATCGCGACCTTTCCCGCACATAAAGATACACCTCGCGCCTGTCCGGCAAATCCGAAATCGGACGAAAGGCGACTGCGTCCGGGATGAACTGCGCGACGGTCTGCGGCAGGACCGTGATCCACTGGCCTGCCCTGACAGTCGTGATCAGGGAATGCGTGTTGTGGATGGTAACCTCGGCCCTGTCCAGAATTTCTCGGAAAGGCGCGGACTCGATAAAGTCACACAGGGCGTTTCGCACGAAAGGCTGAGCCACCAGATCGCAAATGGCTGGCGGTTCCGCCCGTGTCATCAGCGGATGATCGGACGCTGCAACCAAGCCGAAACGGTCCTGAAACAGCGGCTCTGCACTGACCCCGTTCAGCGGAAAATGGCCGGATGCTATGCCGATATCAGACGTATCCCCGGCGACCGCATCCAGAACCTGCTGCGAATCTCCGTCTCGCAGCTCGATCTTCAGGCCGGGAAAACGAGACGTCATATGGCCCAGCAGGGCAGGAAAGACCAGCGCCCCCACGGACGGCACGGATACGATCCGGATCAACCCGTGCTCGGCCTGTGCCGCCAGTTCAATATTCTGAACAGCCTGATCGAAATCCCGCACCTGTTTGAGCGCAAGGTCGAGAACTTGCTGACCGAGCGGAGTAAGGTGGTTTTTCCGTTCGCCTTCAAACAGTTTCTTGCCAAGATGCTCTTCGAATTGTTTCAACATCATTGAGACCGCGGATTGCGTGCGGCCCAAACGGCTGGCTGCCTCGGCAAGATTTCCGGTTTGGGCCACGGTGCAAAAGCACCGCAGCATCTCTATTTTCACGGCCATGCTTCAATCTTTCTGAAGTTTTCTAAAGTTATTTGAGTTTGACTGATGTCGTCAGCAAGTTCCATTCTTTCGCAAACTGAAATTTGCGAATTTGGGGCCTGACGTGACCAAACTGAATCTGATTGCCGGCGAATGGCTGGCTGGCGAAAGCGAAATCGAAAACCGCAACCCATCGGATCTGAGCGATCTGGTCGGCATGTTCACACAAGCCAGCGCCGACCAGCTTGAGGCGACCCTGGATCAGGCGCGCGTCGCGCAGGCCGAATGGGCCGCCTACGGGCTCGAGCGCAAACAGGCCGTCCTGAACGCCATCGGCAACGAGTTGATGGCCCGCGCCGAAGAGCTGGGTACTTTGCTGAGCCGTGAAGAAGGCAAGCCGCTGGCCGAGGGCAAGGGCGAGGTTTACCGCGCCGGTCAGTTCTTCACTTACTATGCGGCCGAATGCCTGCGACAGATCGGTGAGAACGCCGATTCCGTGCGCCCCGATATCGAGGTGGACGTGCGCCGCGAAGCTGTTGGCGTGGTTGCCATCATCAGCCCGTGGAACTTCCCCACTGCAACCGCCTCGTGGAAGATTGCCCCGGCGCTGTGCTATGGCAACGCGGTTGTATGGAAGCCCGCCAACATCACCCCTGCCTCGGCCGTGGCCCTAACCGAAATCATCGAACGGCAGGACATCCCGAAAGGTCTGTTCAGCCTGGTGATGGGCTCGGGCCGTTCCATCGGTCAGCGGCTGGTGGAAAGCCCCAAGGTCAATGCGATTTCCTTCACCGGGTCTGTGCCCGTAGGCAAAGGCATCGCCGCCGCCGCGATCCAGAACCTGACCAAGGTGCAGATGGAAATGGGGTCCAAAAACGCGCTGGCCGTGATGGACGACGCCGATCTGGATCTGGCGGTAACTCTGGCGCTGGGCGGGGCATTCGGCGGCACCGGTCAGAAGTGCACGGCTTCGTCGCGTCTGGTGGTTCACGCGGGCATCCATGATGCCTTTGTCGAGAAACTGGTTGCCGGTGCGCAGGCAATGAAAGTGGGTCACGCGCTGGAAGCGGGCGTGCAGATGGGCCCCGTCGTCAGCCAGCAGCAGTTGAATGAAAACCTCGCCTATGTCGAACTGGGCAAATCCGAAGGGGCCGAGCTGGCCTGTGGCGGTCAGCGCCTGGAGATGCCCCATGACGGGTTCTACATGTCGCCGGGCGTGTTCCTGAACACCACCAACGACATGCGCATCAACCGCGAAGAAATGTTTGCGCCCCTGACCAGCGTCATCAAGGTCGGCAGCTATGACGAGGCGCTAAGCGTTGTGAACAACACCAATTTCGGCCTGACCTCGGGCATCGTGACCAAATCGCTGGCCCGCGCCACCCATTTCCGCCGCAACGCGCGCACCGGCGTGGTGACGGTGAACCTGCCCACCGCGGGCACCGATTACCACGTGCCTTTCGGTGGCCGCGGCGACAGCTCGTACGGACCCCGCGAACAGGGAAAGGCGGCGGCTGAATTCTACACGACCGTCAAAACCGCCTATATCAGCGCAGGCCCCGTCTGATGCGGATCGATGGCCTGCAATATGCCAACTGGTCGGAAAAGATCTTTCGCCAGTTGCGCGAAGGGGGCGTGGATGCGATCCACGTCACCATCGCGTATCATGAGAATTTCCGCGAAACGGTACTGAATTTCGAGAAATGGAACCGCTGGTTTGAGCAATACCCGGATCTGATCATGAAAGGCCGGTGGGCCAGCGATATCGACACGGCCCGTAATACGGACCGAACCGCCGTGTTTTTCGGGTTTCAGAACCCGTCGCCCATTGAAGACGATATCGGGCTGGTCGAAATCCTGCACGATCTGGGCGCGCGGTTCATGCAACTGACCTACAACAACCAATCCCTGCTGGCGACAGGTTGCTACGAGGCCGAAGACACCGGCATCACCCGCATGGGCAAGCAGGTCATCAAAGAGATGAACCGCGTGGGCCTTGTGGTAGACATGAGCCATTCGGCAGACCGTTCCACGATCGAGGCGGCTGAAATCTCGGACCGGCCCATCGCGATTACACACGCCAATCCGCACGAATGGTCCCCGGCCCTGCGCAACAAGCGGGATGACGTCATCCGTGCGGTAACGGAAAAAGGTGGGATGCTGGGCTTTTCGGTCTACCCTCACCATCTGAAAAACAAGTCCGATTGCACGCTGGAAAGCTTTTGCGAAATGATCGCACGCACTGCTGACAAACACGGGGCCGAACATCTGGGGATTGGCACTGACTTGTGTCAGGATCAGCCCGACAGCGTCGTGGAATGGATGCGTGTGGGGCGTTGGACAAAAGAGATTGACTATGGCGAAGGCTCGGCCTCGGCTCCGGGATTCCCACCGATGCCGGGTTGGTTTCAGGACAACCGAGACTTTGGCAACATCGAAGATGGGTTACGCGCGACCGGCCTGAACGATGACGAAGTGGCCGGGATCATGGGCGGGAACTGGTATCGGTTCTTTGCCGAGAACTTCGTCCCACAAAGGTAACCAAATGGAACCACACGCGCAGACAGAGATCGCCAGACGTGACCCATCCACGGTCATGCGGCTGTCACGTTTGGGATCGTTGCACCAATGTCGGCTCAGCTTTATGCGGCAGCTGACGCGTCGCATGGCCGAGGAAAACTGGAGCTTTTCGCGCCCCGCGTTCGAAATTGACAACAAGGGTGTGGGCCATGCGGTCTATACTGCGCAAGGCCCCGATCGGGCTTATTCGCTGGTCGCTTTTGCCCATGACCTGCCACCCGATCAACGATCGGACCGGGTGATTGCCGAGGCCTGGGATGCCACCTTTACCTTGTTTGACGGCATTCCAACGTCAGAGGATATCGACCGTCTGTCGCAGAATGTTCCGTTGCAAGAAGCCGGACGCGTCAGCGAAGCCGAACTGTCCCTGTCGCGGGCGAACCGTTCCGTGCGGCTTTGGGCTCATGTGGTGGATCAGCTTGCTGCGGGGCGGCAACCCGACCTCGAACAGATCTACAAGGTCGGCTATCTGATGCGGACCACGGCCGTTTATGGTTCGGGCAAATTCGGCGCGGCGGACCGCGAAAAGACAGCCGGCCGGGCCGAAGTCAGCGGTCCGTTCCAGATCGAGATGCTGTCGGTCTATCTGACCCGCGCCTTTGTGCGCGATCTGGTGCAGCACATGGCGCGGGTCAAAGGCCAAGACCAGACCGCAGAGCTTGATCCGGACATCGCGCGCTGGCTGGGCATCGGGAATTCGACCGGCCTGGGCATGGCGCCGTTCATCGTCAATCACCCGGTGCTGTTCAACAACTGGATCATGGTGCGCGAGGAGGCGATCTCGCGCGTTCGGTCCATTGATGCGGCTTCGGAAGATGAAGCACGTGTCTTTTGCGATGTCTTTGCACGCTGCAAACAGTCAATCGCCTGGTGGCGATCTGAACACCCGGTGCAGATGGAAAAGCTGGCGGCGCTGAATTCGGATCTGCAAGAAATCGAGAAATACCTGGCCAAGGATGATCTGACACAGGATCACCCCTGGAACCGACTGATCCTTTGGTCCGAAGCCGCGCTGACCGAAGAAGGTCAGGAGCTGCTGGCCTCTTTGATCCTTGAACCTTACGGCGCGCTTGTTGACGGGCTTGCGAGCTGCATGGCAGACACCGACGCCTCTGCACAGGTGATTGATGGGACCATGCCGGTATCAGCGGTGCGCGCTTTGATCCGGAACAGTTTTGACTGGGCTTTGAACCTTGATTGGGCCGCCGCCGAAAACTGCGCGCGGGCCTGGTACGTATCCGAAGAAAAGCTGGAACCCCGGCTGGGCGAGCGGTTCGAGGAGCCGATCTCGGATTATGAACAACCTCTTGCACCGGCGCGGGATGCAACCTTGGCTTTCGAAGCGTTGCAGAACTGGCCTGATGACGCTCCGATAGCAGAGTTTCTGTTGCGCCATCCGGAACACCGCCACAGCGTGCGCCGCGCGCAAATCAGCCGTATCGCTCCCTACGGTGAAATTCGAGACAACACGATCAGCGCGCAGGTGATGCCCATTGATATGCTGCGCGCCAAACTGTCCTTCTTTGGGGCGACGCATTTCGACCCGCGTTCGGATCGGTGGGTGCGTATCTGCATGTATGCGGGCGCGCCCTACCCGGAAGAGCTGAACACCGCGAATGCCGATCTTTGGGTTTATCCGGAGGTTGTGCAATGACCTTCTCGTTGAACGAAGTGGAAGCCACCGCCAAACGCGCAACCCGTGGGGCTGGATATGCCTGGGGTGTGGCGGAGGAGGCCGCGAAAGCAACCCGATGGCTGTGCGTCCAGGGGTTTGACGGGCCTGCGATCCTGTCCCAGTTGCTTGAGCTAGAATTTGCGCCGCACCTGGAACATCACATCCCAGAGGCCCGGGACGGCATGTGGGCCGGCGCCCGGGATCTGTGCCCCCTTATGACCGGATCGGCGCTATCAGATTGCCCGGACGCCCTGTCGCAAGGCAAAGTTCTGATTTCCAATGTTGCCGCACCTCTTCTGTTGCTGCCCTTTGTCGCCACCATGGCGAAAAAGCGGAAATCGACTGTGGAAATCACTTTGGACGGGGTTTCCGCGACCACTGATGGTGTTCATCTCAGCTGTGAAGATTTCGGAATGGACAAGGCAAACCGCGTAGGGATAACCGAAACCGGCCGCAACAGACCCACCCGTTCCTTGCACAGCCGCGCTGACCCGGATCCGGGGGCGTGGCAATTCCTCAACACTGTGGCGCATCGCACCTATGCCCCCGCAACTGAAGAATCCCGGCTGCTTGGCGCTGGTGCAGGCTTGTCAGACAACGATTGAAGGACCACCCGATGACCGAAACCAGAACCCTCTCGCTTGCCGAAATCGAAGAGCTGTCATTCAATGCGCTGGTTGCCGCCGGCACAAGCGAAGAAAACGCACGCCCTCTGGCTGTTGCCACAGCCGCGACCGAAGCGGACGGCGTGGCCAGCCATGGGCTGGCGTATATCCCGATCTATTGCGAGCATGTTCAATGCGGCAAGGTGGACGGTCACGCAAAACCGGCCCTTGAAACCCCGCGTCCGGGCCTCATCCGCGTCGATGCCAAAACCGGGTTTGCACATTCGGCCATCGATCTGGGTTTCGAGGCGCTGATCCCTGCGGCACGGGAACAGGGCATCGCCGCATTGGCGATTACAAACAGCTACAATTGCGGTGTGCTGGGCTATCATACGTATCGGCTGGCCCAGGCAGGGCTGGTCGGATTGGGGTTCACCAATGCGCCAGCATCCATCGCACCCTCGGGCGGATCGAAACCTGTTGTTGGGACCAATCCGTTCTCGATCGCTGCACCGGGTACGGATGGTCAACCCGCGCTGCTGATAGATCAAAGCGCCAGCACCATCGCCAAAAGCGAAGTGATGAAGCATGCAAGAGAAGGCAAGGCCATTCCTGTCGGATGGGCGCTGGACGCTGACGGCAACCCGACAACCGACCCTGACGTTGGTTTGAAAGGCAGCATGGCCCCCTCGGGCGGCTACAAGGGCGTGGGTGTTGCTTTACTGACCGAAGTCATGGCCGCTGCCCTTACCGGATCGACACTTGGGTTGAACGCATCGCCTTTTTCCGGAACGGCCGGTGGCCCCCCGAAGACAGGGCAGTTCTTCATTGCGATTGATCCCGTGGCGTCCTCTGCAGGTTTGTTTTCAAATGCCATGGCAACTCTGGTTGAGTCGATCAGATCTCAGGACGGCGCGCATCTGCCCGGTGATGGCCGCCGCAAGAGCCGGCTTTCGTCAAGCAAAGCGGGTGTCGCAGTGAACTCCGCAACCCTGTCAAAGATTGAAGCGATTTTGGGCTCCGGCTAGGCGACGACCTCACCTTCCATTGGGTGCAGTGACCAATTGGCGGCAATCCCCAAAACTGCGCTGGACAATTCAGTCAAAGGATTTGCCTGTCTCTGATTTACAGGCGCGTTGATAGGCAACGGGATATGCGCCTGTATCCCGGGCCGCAAAAAGCGCAAGTCGCGTGTGAAATCCGATATGCGGCGATCCGTGCCGCGCGAAAACGTTCGGCAGACTAAAAGACTGGCAGCGCGTTGAAACCCGACAAGACCGATGTCTCACGGTCTTTCTATCGGCTGTCGTGACGTGTTGGCGTTGAAACACAACTGGGCCAGACCCAAATCGCCGCTCGCTGCACGGCCCAAGAACCTGTGATTCTCGCAGCCATTCGCTGCGCATGCTGCCAAGGACAGCCAAAGCAGCGATTTAGCGGAGTATCCGGCACTTGGCGGTCGTTGCGCAAAAAAGTTGCAAAACGGTCCGTTTGATTGCCTGCAGCAAGCCACATTGCGGCTCTACTGCAGGCTCTGCCTCTCAACTTTCCAGGAAATCGGATATGACTGTAGCGGCCTGTTTCAGTTTCGGAGCAAAAAGGGGCGCACTCCAAAACCCGGTCAGTATTGAATGCTCATTGACAGGCTTTGCGACGAGAGTTCCTTCTCAACGACCCTGGTCTCGTCGATCACGCAAGTAGCAGTTTTTTCACCAGATACATCCAGTCTCACATAGTAAGTTCATGGCCATCCCATTTTGTTGTTTCAGTCGCTGCAATCATTGCAGCGTCCCAGCCGATGACCGCATCTCAATTGCTCAAAACGCTACATCTGTCCGATGAGCTCTGGCTTCAGACCCCAGGTTCAACAGTCAAGGTTATTCTGCCGCGATCGCCTTCTCTTGCCGTCTCTCGACGTCTTCGATCAGCAGCGTGCGGGTTGGGAACGGAATATTGATATCGGCTTCGTCCAGCGCCTCTTTGACTTTGCGCTTCATGTCCGCCTGGTATTGGAAGTAGTCCGAAGACTTGCACCACACGCGGACAAGAAAATCGACGCTGCTGCTGCCAAGATTGTTCACCTGGATGAACGGTTCGGGATCAGCCAGCGAACGGGCGTCCGACATGATCGTCTCGCGAATGACGCGCTCGGCCTCCGCCAATTTTACGCCGTATCCAACGCCGAACGTCCACTCGGCACGACGGGTCTCGTAGACGGAATAGTTCTTGATGGTGTTTCCCCACACCTCGGCGTTGGGAACGATAACCTTGACGTTCCCCATATCCGCAATTTCGGTGTAGTTCAGGGTGATATCTTTTACGGTTCCGAGCACGCCATTCACGTCAACGAAATCGCCGATCTTGAGCGGTCGGAACAGGATGATCATCACGCCGGCTGCAACGTTGGACAATGTGCCTTGCAGGGCAAGACCAATGGCCAAACCCGCGGCACCGATCAGCGCGATGATCGACGTCGTCTGCACCCCAAACGTATTCAGAATGAACAGCCCTGTAAACGCCAGGATCGTATAGCGCGCCAGATTGCCAAGAAAGTTGAAAAGCGTGTCGTCCAGACGTTCCGAGTTTTCACCGACGCCCCGGATCTTCCGGCCGACATATCTTGAAATCACAATCCCAAGAACCAATAGAATCAGCGCCGCGATCGCGTTCGCGACGAGGCCAAGAAGGGCCTCGAGCGTCAGCAGGTCGCTCAGCGATTTCCCGTCATACAGCTCGGTATTCAGAACTTGTGACAGTTTGGCCCAAACGGTGTTCGTCACGGTCTCTGCGGTCTGTGCAATCTCGTTTTCCATGGTGTTCCTCGTGTTTCATCGCCTGAGTTTTTTCTTGCAGCGCGGTCCTGCCGCGTCAGACCTCGATCACGGCGCTAGAGGCAAAGAACATGGCCTGGCTGACGGCCGATTTGACCTGTTCTTCGGTGTAGGGTTTGGAAATCAAAAAGGCCGGTTCGGGCCCTTTGCCCGTCAGTAGGCGCTCGGGGAAGGCGGTGATGAAAATGACGGGGCAATCGCCGTGCTGGGCAATGATGCGGTTCACGGCATCGATTCCGCTGGACTTGTCCGCCAGTTGAATGTCCGACAGGATCAGGTCGAACGGCTCGCGCTCGGCCAAGTCAATGGCGGCCGTCTCGGTGCGTGCGACCCCTGTGACCCGGTGGCCCAGGTCGGTCACCATCGTTTCAAGATCCATCGCGATGATTGCTTCGTCTTCGATGATCAAAATGCGCCCAGAAGTGTGGCGGGCCATTTCCTCGTAGGCGATATCGATCAGCTTCTGAGCCTCGGCGGGTTCTATCTGCATGATTGCGGCGATATCGCTGACCGAGAACTCTTCGACCGTGCGCAGCAGCAAGGCCTCGCGCGTATTGGGCGTCAGGCGTGCCAACTGGGCGTGAGCGCGCGATTGAATGTCAGAACTGCCGCCATCGGCGTCAACGGGCATTCCCGACGTTGACCAAATACCGTGAAAAACACGAAACAGCGCGACCCGCGGCGCGAGATCGGCTTCGAACTGGGCGGGATCTGCAAGGATCGCTTCAAGCGATGCAGCGGCGTAGGCGTCGCCACTGTCCTGTGAGCCGGTGAGGGCACGGGCATAACGGCGCAGAAACGGCAAGAGCGGGCCAATTTTATCTGCGACGGAAACTCCGGTCAGCTCGGTCATCTATGTTTTCCTCATTTTTTTCTCTAAACTCGGGAACCAAACGCATACTGGGGCGTTATGGTTCCAGCAAAAGTAAAAATTTTTGATGATGCCATGACAAAACCACAGCCAAGCCGAAGCCATCGGCAAGAAATAGAGCAAAGGATCGACGAGAACCTCAAGCGGGCTTTCGATGAGGTAGCCAACGAACCGGTTCCGGATCGATTCGTCGATCTTCTTGAAAAACTTCGCAATCAGACCAGTGTTCCCAAAAGCGGTGACACGGGAGGCTCGGATGGTTGATCCGCGAGAAGAGCTTGTCGAACATATTGGTGCGATGCGTGCCTTTGCGATCAGCCTGTGCCGAAACGGCGCCACTGCCGATGACATCGTGCAGGACGCATTGATCAAGGCATGGAGCAATATCGACTCGTTCCAGGAAGGCACCAATATGCGGGCGTGGTTGTTCACCATCGTCCGGAACACCTATTTTTCGTTGCACCGCAAGCGCAAGCGCGAAGTCGAGGATGTGGATGGCGCCATGGCCGAGAGCCTGTCGCAAAAGCCCGACCATGACGGACGGCTGGCGTTGAAGGATTTTGCGGTTGCATTTGACCAACTGACGGATGAACAGCGCGAAGCGTTGGTGCTGGTCGGTGCACAAGGGTTTTCCTATGAGGAAGCGGCCGAGATGTGTGGCGTCGCCCTTGGAACGATCAAAAGCCGGGTGAACCGGGCCCGCGCGCAACTGGCCGAACTGATGGGTTTGGAAGATGACGAACCCATCGAATTGACTGATGCGGTGACGGCGGCGATCGTTCAGACGCAACCGGCGGCCTGACGATCGATGGGTGCGAAACCGCGCAGCCTGACCGTCTATCTTGCCGCGCTAGTCACCCTGGCGCTTTTGCCTTTGGGGCTGATTGCGGTATTGCAGACACGCGCTGTGATTACCGAGGCCGACGAAAGATCTCGGGCCTCGGTTTTGGCGCGCACGATCGAAGCTGCCACCCGCGAACGGGAGCTTCTGCAGAAAGCTGTTGGTGCCAGTTCGGGACTTACAGCCGCGCTTGCGGAGGGAAGCCTGGACAATGCCGCTTGTTCGGACCTCATGCGCCGGTTCGTTGAACGCCAGCCCGAGTTCGTATTTGCCGGATTCATCCAGCCAAATGGGATTATGGCCTGCTCGACCGTCGAGAAGGACATCGATTTGTCGGACGCGCCCGGTTTCGGGCAGATCTCGGAAAATCCGCAGCTTACTTTTTCTGTCAGTCGTGCCGGGGCGGCGACAGGGCAATCAGTGATCATCGTAACCCAGCCGGTCATGAACAGGACCGAGCTTATGGGGTTCGTCTCCATCTCGATACCTCATGCGCTGGCGCGCACGCCCATGGATGTTGGCAACATTGGTAGTGACGTGGTCATCGCCCTGTTCGACGCGACCGGAGAAGTGCTGTCATCAAATGTGGGCTTGGATGAGGTCAAACCATTCCTACCGCCCGCGAAAGAAAACCTGTTGGTTCTGTCCAGTTCCGGCAAAACATTTTCGGCTAAAACGGCCGACGGAGAGGATCGGGTTTTTGCAGTTGCCAGCATCATTCCGGGCGAAGTCGCCGTGATTGGCAGTTGGCCACGCGAGGCGGCGCTGGCCTCTGTCGGTGCAGGCAGCACTGCCCTGACCATTGCTTTTCCGATCCTGATGTGGGTGACCGGTCTGGGAGTTGCCTTGTGGGGCCTGCATCGATTGGTGATCCGGCATCTCGACAGCTTGCGTTCGGCCGTGCGTCGTTTCGCGTTGGGCGAGCGCGACCCGATTGAAAGCCTCGCAGGCGCCCCGCAGGAGTTTCAGCAAATACAGACTGCATTCAACCGCATGGTCTTGTTGATCCGCGAGGCTGAGGCGCAGCACGAACGCGACCTTGTCGAAAAAACGCTCTTGTTGCGCGAGGTACACCATCGCGTCAAAAACAATCTTCAACTGATCGCTTCGATCATGAACATGCATTTGCGCAAGGCCGAAACCACCGAGGCCCGGCGCTTGCTGGAACAGTTGCAGCGTCGGGTTCGCGGCCTGGCCATGGTGCACCAGAGCTTGAACCAGAACTCGCAGATGACGACGATCAACACCGAGGCACTGATCGGACATTTGGTCGCCGAACTGGCGCATCGACCGCCAATTCTGGGTCAGGTGGTCGAGGTTGACTGCCGGATCGCGCCTGTCGAACTGGGGCAGGATCAGGCAGTCACGCTGTCGATGCTGGTGGCCGAGGCACTGACGAACGCGGTCAAATACGTAGGCGTTCCGCAGAACGGACCGCCGACAATTTCGGTGGAATTGACCCGACCCGAGGAGAACACCCTGCACCTGAAAATCTTCAACACGCGCGGGCAGACAGACGACGGTGCGGATATGTTCCATAGCGGCGGGATCGGTCAGCGGCTGATGCAGGCCTTCCTCCGCCAATTGGACGGTTCCGAAGACATAACCGAGACGTCATCGCATTATGTGTATGAGGTGACGTTCGAAATCTCCGAAGTAGAAGCGGATAGCGAACCACAGTCCATTGCGGATGAGAGAAGCGGTGATGCCCGTGCCGCAGCAGAATGACTTTGAGGTCCTGATCACGGCCGAGCAAGCCTGGCCCGCCTTGGAAAAAGCGGTTCTTGAGGCCCGGCACCAGATCAAGGCAAGTTTTCGGATATTCGATTTCATGACACGGCTGCGCAGCGACGAGGCGCGCCAGATTGGGGAAACCTGGTTTGACCTGATCGAGCATGTCATTCGCAAGGGTGTAACGTTTCATTTGGTCATCAGCGATTTCGATCCGATCTTCGCGACCGAGTTGCACGAGCTGAGCTGGCGCACGAAACGGCAGGCGGTTGCGCTGGCGGAAATCCTGGGTCAAGAAATCGCCTCGCGCTTGACCGTTCGCGTGTCCATGCACCCGGCGCAGGCTGGCGCATTGCCGTGGGCCGCGCTGTTGCCGGCGGTTCTTCGGAAAAAGGCGCAGCGGATTCAGAAGCTGTCCCGCGAACGACGCGAACGGCAGGCAGTACGGCTGGGGTCGGACACGTTACCCCGGCTTCACACCGTGTCGCACCATCAGAAAGTCGCCGTGATCGACAATGAGATCTGCTACCTCGGCGGATTGGACTTGAACGAAAGGCGCTTTGACACACCGGATCACGATCGTCTGGCCAAAAACACCTGGTCAGACGTTCAGTTGCTTGTCCGCGGACCCGAGGCCGCCGAGGCCGCGCGCCATATCGACCGGTTCGAACATGAAATCGCAACCGGACAACCGGACCCTCAGGCAACCCACCTGCGCCGCACCCTGTCCAGCCCGCGCCGGTTTGCGTTCTGGCGGCTGTCGCCAAAGACCATCGCGCATGAGATCGAGGATGAGCACATAGCCGCCTTTCAAGCCGCGCGGCAACTTCTGCACATCGAGACCCAGTATTTCAGATCGACTCGATTGGCCGAGGCTCTGGCTGAGGCGGGCCTTAACAAGCAGGACCTGAAACTGGTGCTTGTTCTGCCAGCTTTACCCGAGGAAGTGGCCTTTGGCGGGCATGACGGACTGGACGCGCAATTCGGGTTGGACCTTCAAGCCAAATGCCTGGAGATCATCCAGCAGGGGTTCCAAGACCGTGTATCGCTTTCGACCCCGGTCCAGCCGATTTCCGCAAGCGGGGCCGATGACCGCGCCGAGGTTCTGAGCGGGTCTCCGATAATTCACGTTCACAACAAAGTTCTGGTGGTGGATGACAATCATGCCTTGGTCGGGTCCGCCAACCTGAACGGACGGTCTTTGCGGTGGGACACAGAAGTCGCCCTTCGGGTCACCGACCGGCAGCGGGTGGCGGTTCTGCGGCAAGCCTTGGTGGACCATTGGTGGTTCTCGGATGATCTGAGCAAACAGATCGAGCCCGATGCCATGTTCGCGTGGTGGGGGCGAGAGATTCAGGCCAACGGTGTGCGGCGCCCCGAAGCGCGCAGCGGCTTCCTCGTCCCGCATGACGCCGACGTTGCGCGCGACATGCGGCAACCGCTGCCCGGGGTAACTGAAAACATCGTCTAGCTGGTTGTGATCGGGCTCATGACCTTGGGGTTCATCAACACGCCGAACCACAGCAAGATCGGCAGCGCGACGATGGCGCCGACCGGCCCCCAAAGCCAAAGCCCAAAGATGATGGCGATGAACACGACCAGCGGATTCACCTGCAGACGTTGGCCGACGAAGGCGGGTGTTACGAATTGTGCTTCAGAAAGATTGATCGCCAGGAAAACCAGGGGAGGCAACAGGGCCGCGGCTCCACCGAACTGGGTTAAACCGGCGATCAGAAGGCCGGTCAGGATCATCAGCGGGCCGAGATACAGCACAAAATTCAGAAGGCCGGCGGCCACCCCCCAGATTACGGCGTCATTGATGCCGATCAGCCCCAAGGCCACAGCCGTAACAGTCCCAAGGCCGATATTGACCGACGTCACGGCAGCGAAATAGCGATAGACCGCGCGGTCAGCCAGATACAGGCGCTCTTTCAGGGGACCGGCTGCGGCATAGAGCTCGGGCCGGGTCAAAACGAAAAAGAACAGCGTGCCGATGAAAATCAGGATCTTTGATCCGAAATTGGGCGCCAGCCACAAGGCATCCATCACTGACGGAAGGGCGGACTCCGTTTCCGCTGCCCCATCGGCGCCGACGGTTTCCTCGATCTCGCGTCCAAGCGTTTCGATGCCCCGAATGAACTCGGACATCGCGGCGACCCAAGAGCGCAACTCGCGTTTGATGGCGGGCAACTGTTCGACCAGCGTGGACAGCAACGGTTCAAGCAGAAGGAACGCCGCGACGATGACGGTGCTGGTCACGAACAGCAGTGCCGAGGCGGATATCACACGCGGGCAACCGACCTTCTCAAGCTTGTCGGCAAGCGGGGCGACCACGACCCCCAAAACCAAAGCGAATGTGATCGGCGCGACGATGGACCGGGCCAGGTACAAAGCGGTGATGCTGGCGATCCCGGTCAGGATCGCCAGCATTGCACGCAAGGCCGATGGAGAGCTGAAAGCAGTTGGCATGGGCGCGCTTCACTGACTGCGCAAAGCGCCAGAGGCCCGATCTGCCGCGTCATCCAGCCGTACATTGGCCGCGGCATGCAGCTTGTCCAGTTCTTCGTTCAAAACCTTTTGGGCGTGACGCATCAGCTGACCGCGCCGATGGCCCAGCAGCTCGTCCTCTTTGCGAGTGTTGGGCAGCAGAGCGCCAGCCAGAATACCTACGCCCAGCGCCAATGCGCCGGCCGCCAGCGGCTGATCATGGACGAAGGTCTGCGAGGCCTTCGCCGCCTTCCGCGCACGCTTCTCGACCGCTTGCTGCGCACCGATTGCGGCCTTGCGCGCTTCGATCACACGGGCACGGGCTTGGGGTGAGAGCTTGTCCAGACCACGTTCCAAGGCGGCGGACAACACGCTGGCAGATTGGCTGTTTTCAGTCATTCCTGTCATCTCCTGTTTCATTCGGCTGTCAGCGTCGGCGACACGCCGGTCAAACCCGTCGAAGGCCTGCTGCGGAGGTACGGCCTGGGGCGGGGATTGAGTTCTTTTTGCGCCAGACCCGGGACCCGCAACCAAAAGGGCTGCTCCTGCACCGAGCAGAGCAAAGGCGGCCGGATTTTTTTGAGCCATGGACCAGAGTTGCGCACCGATCTGCCCGCCATAGGCTTCGAGCGTCGATTTCGCCTCGTCTGCCAGGCGTGGCGGTGCCAGCGTATCCGACAGAGCATTCAGCGAGTGTGCAAGAGCGCTGCGTTCGTATGCGATCTGCGTTTCAAGAGGTGTCAGGTCAGACATGGGTCGACTCCTTCATCGCTTCGATGTCGCGCTGCAGGTTTTTCATGGTTTGCTCGGGGACCAGCGCGGTGGCGGACAGGCGGGATCGGCCAAAAAGCGCCAGGCACGCAGCAACCAGAACGAAACCCGCGCCAACGAGCAACGAGGCCATACCCACCGACAGTCCATTGGCGGCGACATACGCGACCAGGGCTGTGGCCATGAGGTTCAGCGCGATCATCAACAGGATCAGAGCAATGCCAATGCAGGCCAGCCCTAAGCCCGCTCGCGTCAGGTTTCGGGACAACTCCTCCTTGGCAAGCTTTACCTCAGCCTGAAGCAAACCCGACAGATGTTTGAGCGCGTTTGCCACAAGCCCCGGTGCAGATCGCAGATCGTTGGGGTTATGCATCGCGGCCACCATTCATCCGCGCCAGCGCGCTGGTGTGGCCCGACGTATCGACCGAGGTCCCATGCAGCAGCGACGGATCAATATCCCAAGGATCTGCACCAAAAGATGCGGACTGGGCCGCGCCCGTATTGCGCGCGCTCAGGAAACGGGCTGCAGCAAACCCGGCCAAGGCAGCCGATCCGACGAACAACAGCGGGTTTTCGCGGGCGAAATCAGACACCTTTCGGCTCATACTGGCCAAGTCGGCAGAGCGGACTTGCCCAGCCACAGCTTCCATGTTGTCCGCAATCCTCGACAAGACCTGATGCTGCACCGATTGGTCGGGAAATTCATCGGCAGCTGCGTCGGCTGCGTGAGCGGCGCTCTCAACCTCCTGCGCTGCGCTGTTCTTCAGCGATTCGGCCCGGGCCGAGGCCTCGGCGGTCACGGTGTCCTTGACCTTGCCGGCCAGATCCTGGGCATGGGCTTTTGCTTTCTCCGTGGTCTCGGTTCGACGTGGCATGGTTCGATCTCCTGTGTTGAGGTCTCTTTCCCCCAACGCATGGAAGGCGAGATTGTTCCCAAGACCAGTTCGAACACCACTGAAGACACAGTTCGGTATCTGCCCGAACCCCCATTTTTCGGGCCAACGCAGAAATATCGCCGGTGCCCGGAACCAGTTCGAGTTTGGTGCGTTTCACTGGCAGCGACGAAGCAATCGAAAGGAATTTACGATGAACTGGGACCAAATTCTTGGACGCTGGACCGAATTCAAAGGCAAGCTGATCGAGCGTTTCGGCGATTTGACCGATGATGAGATCGAGCAAGCCCGCGGCGATCGCGAGCAACTGGAAGGCATCATCCAAAAGAAATACGGAGATTCGAAAGAAGACGTTCGGGAAATCGTGGATCGCCTGATCGCGGACATGTAGCCCAAAGGTGGATGCCCATATTGTGTGTGGTGGCGTCAAATCGGTGGCGCCCCACGCACTCCCAAGATAGACCCCAAAGGTAATCTCCACCGCCATGAAACTGTCTGACCTCATCAATAAGCCCGTTGTCCCAGCTGGGACCGACCACGCGATTGGTCGCGTTTCCGATATCGCTATTAGCGCTGGGCAGACCGAGTTGGAGTACGTCTTGGTCAATTTGAGCGTGGCCGGAGGGAATGACCCGGTGGCTTTCACCGCCGATACGCTCGAACTTGGTGCAAGCGTGATAGAGTGCGCGTTTTCCCATCAGCAATTTCATCACCTTCGCCAGCGCAAAGAAGACGAAGATCCCCTTGCAGTGGACATCAAAGGCCTACCGCCCCTGGTCGTAGGGCCGTTCGGCAACGCGATTGCGCCGGTTGTGATGGGGGCGGTCCTGAATGACGCTCTCCGCCAACGCCCGCAACCCACGCCACCTGGTAGCAACTTCCGATGGTTTACGAAGTTGCGGGGCAACCCCGTGTTTGACGCTACTGGTGAGTTGGGCAAATTAAAGGAAATTGAGTTCGACCCTGACACCAAGGTTCTGCGGTTTCTCTTGATCGACGGGCGACCAGATATCCTGAGTTTTCCGTTCGCTGAGTTACGCAATATTCCCGACGACGAACACTACATGGTTCTGTCCACATCTTCCGATCCGCTGCACCCGGTCTGAAGGTCTGACCACGGCTTGTCAAACCGCGCAGTTGCGCGGTTTTTTTCTTTTTAAAACAAATATTTTTGCACTTTTCTGGGAACAAGTCGCGGCGTCATTCGTTTGTTCAATAAGACCGCGGGAAATGCGGTCAGAACAGACCAAAGGAGTGAGCTATGAAACGTTTTCTGACCACAACTTCGATCGTTCTGGTGATGTCGGCATCGGCCTATGCAGAAAGCTCGAATGTCGAAGAAGTCGGCAAGAACCTGGAAGAGGCAGCCGAGGCAGCCGGTGATGCGCTGTCCAATACCGCGCAGGACATCAAGAACGCCGCCCGGAACACGGCGGAAGACGTCGACCAGGCAGCCGAAGCAACTGGTGAGTACATCAGCGAAAAAGCCGGACAGATGGCCGATGCAGTTGATCCAACCACCATCGACATCACGGGCTATGTCCCCGTTGCCCAAGGCACCATCCCGGCCAAAGATCTGACCGGCATGCGCGTCTATGACGTCTCGCAAGAGTGGATCGGTGAGATCGAAGAGGTTGTCGTCGACATGGACGGATCGGTTGATGGGGCCGTGATTGGCGTCGGCGGGTTCCTCGGCTTGGGGGAAAAGGATGTTCTGATCGATTTCTCGCGCGTGTCGCTGATGCGTGAAATCGATGGTGACACCACCTATGCCTTCGTTCATGCCGACAAGGAGATGCTGAAGGATATGCCGGCCTACGAAGGGTCGTAAACCGGCTCTTCAGTCGCAAAACTCGTGATCAAGCCGCCGGCCGATTTTTCGGTCGGCGGTTTTTCAATTCCTGTCCATCCACCACGTTTAGATCAGCGGGCGCGGAACGGCTTCGGTGATTTCGACCAAGCCAAGCTCGGCCAGACCCTCAAGGTCGTTAATCTGCAGCACATTGTTGGACCACTCGGCCAAGCCGAGATCCTTCAGTCGGCGCAGGGTCTTGTTCGTGTGAACCAGAGACAAGCCCAACGCATCCGCAAGATCCTGCTGCCGGTAGGGCAGCGGACACCGCAAGCCTTTTGCCAATCCGACGGCCTGCGACCGTGTGTAAAACCGGTGCAGGCTCCACGCGATCTTCTCGATCGCGCCGCGCTGGCCAACGGTTGTCAGGGCGTCGCCCAGAAAATGCTCTTCGACGGCGGCCAGGAATGTCAGGTCAAAGGCGCGATCAGGCTGGTTCTGATATAATTCGAACAGCCGCGAGCGATTGAACACGCACAGCCGCATCGCGGTTGTCGCTTCGACGGAGTGCCGCATCTCGCCCATGACCCCAGCCTGCAGCCCGACGAGATCGCCTGGAAGCACAAAGCCGATGACCTGCCTGCGACCATTTTCCAGCGTTTTATAACGAACGCCCATCCCGCTCAGAACCGTGAACAGATGCGCGGATTTCGCACCCTCGATGAACAGTTGCGTTCCGGGTTCGGCCTGCATCTCGCCGGTTTTGAACCTCTGCATGAATCGCAGGTCGTCTTCCGAGAACGGCAGGAAGACGTCCATCTGCCTCAGCGGACAGTCCGCACATGCGATTAGAGAATTTTTTCGTTGCTGTGTCATAGTTTATTGCGGCGCTGTGGGATTGCCCTAGGGTGGCATCGAACAGATTTCAGGATGGTATTTATGGAAGCCTCTTCCCGCAGCGTAGCAGATGTTTTGATTGTTACGGAAAACTTTATCGAAGCAGCGGACATCAGTGACGCCATCCCCGGAGTTCCAACCGATCGCATTGTCCATATCCGCGAGCTGCAGGCGGGCAGGCATTTCTGGCAGGAGCCCAAATTCGCCCCGGCCTTGAGCGTTCTGAGCTATCGCAGAAGTGAGACGTCATTTGACGCCGTCGCGCGGCTGTTGGCCGAGCGCGGCAGTGCGCTGTTGCTGTTGGACCCGTCCCCCGAGGTGCAAGCGCAATTTGAATGTGCGGCACTGATACGGCCTTTTACGGCCGCAGATCTTGCCCGCAAGATCGCAGCCATTGATTTTAGTGGGAACGGCTTGAAGATCGGTTCTGATACTGGGTGAGACGGCGAAGGGTGCATTGTGCCCCCCAGATCCTTGAACCAAAAAAAGCGCGGCCGATGCCGCGCTTTTTTGTACCGACAATCTCCGCGCTGATCAGATCGCGCTGCGCGCTGCCTTCGGGCCAAAGATCAGCCAGCAAATGAAGCCGACGACCGGAAGCAACAGAACGAAAAGGACCCACAGGATTTTTGCACCGGTCGTCGCAGACGAGCCGATGATCGAGATAATGGCCCAGATCGACAAAACCAGGACGATCAGACCGCCAATGCCATACACTTCCACCATACCGAAGTTCCTTTCGAGTTACTTGTCGTTGTTCCTACAAGGACACAACGCGATAGGTGGCCAAAAGTTCCCGACAAAGATCTGGGTGTAATCCCAGCTCTCGCACGAGGCTTGAGGATTTTTGCGCCTAATGGAACCAAAACGACCGGCAGAACGTTGGGTTTGAAGGTCGATACAAGGGGTCAAAATGTCCAATACACACAACGCGCCGCGAAAAGATCTTGTCGAGAAAGAGAGCGAGCGCGAAGCGGTCGAAGAAGCGTCCGGCCTGTCTCCGCGCCTGATATTCGAGACCATCCGCCAAAACGGCGAGGAGGAACTGGACCGCCCGACCAAAGCGTTGTTCTGGTCCGGGATTGCCGCTGGAGTGCTGATCAGCTTTTCGGTGCTGGGTGAAGCGATCTTGCGGGCACATCTGCCCGAAACCAGCGGGCGCTTCCTGGTCGAGAACCTGGGCTATTCCCTCGGCTTTGTCCTGGTCATTTTGGGGCGGATGCAGTTGTTCACAGAGAACACGATAACGACCGTCGTTCCAGCCATGATAAATCCGTCCGTCGCGTGCTTCACCAAAACCGCCAGGCTGTGGGCAATCGTTCTGGGTTCCAATGTGCTGGGGGCGTTTGCGATATCTGCCTTCCTGATCCATACGCCGGTGTTGTCGCCCCAACTCGTCGCGGTCATCAACGACCTAAGCCACCACGCCACCGGCATGGGCGCCTGGGTTGGCTTTCTGCGCGGAATACCGGCGGGGATCCTGATTGCGGCGATCGTTTGGATGCTGCCTTCGGCACAGAACAACGAGGTGCTGGTCATCGTAATCTTCACTTGGATGATTGCGGCCGGTGACTTTACCCACGTCGTTGCCGGATCGGTGGAAATGGCGGTTCTGATGCTTCAGGGGCAGTTGCCACCAGGCGCAGCCGTTTTCAGCTTTTTCCTGCCCGTTCTGGCCGGCAACATCATCGGAGGAACCGCTGTCTTCACGATGCTGGCCTACGCCCAGATCAAACCCGAAATAGAAGAAGACCCAAAGCGCGGCTGAGGCGCTTTGGGCCTTTGGGATGGCGGGTTGGTTGGCGTGGCAGTGACGAATAGCGCTGTCAGCGATTCCTGATGAAGAACCAGATCAGTAGACCGGCCAAACCCAAGCCGAGCATGGCCGGCAATACGTACTCGATGCCCATATCGGTCGCGAAGTATCGCGTCTTCTAACCGCGGTCCGCCTTGCGCAACGCGAGGCCCAGCAGGACACCCACGCCCAACGCTCCGACCATAGCCAGACCCGGGTTCTCGCGCACGAATGCGGCACTTTTCTCGGATGTCAGTGTCAGCTGCTTTTGCGCCTCGTCGCGCGCCGTCTTCAACGTGTCACGCGTTGCGGTTACGCCATCTTCCAACGCTGATTTGGCCTCTTTGGCCACTTCTTCGATCCGCGCCGCCATCTCCACATGCGGAGTGTCCTGAGGGGCCTTTTTCGCCGTTTTCTGTGTCATGTCAGATCTCCTTTCATCGACCCAACGCGGGCGCTCGTCAAAGGTTCCACCAAAATGACCCGGAACCAATCTGGGGTTCCAAGCGTTAACCCGTCAGTAGCCACAGAAATGAAAGGAAATCCCATGTTGTCCTGGGCGCTGATCTTTTTCGCACTTGCTATCGTTGCTGGCATCTTCGGGTTTGGCGGCATCGCGTCGGCCTCGGCCGGTATTGCGCAGATCCTTTTCGTGATCTTTCTGGTCCTGTTCATCGGTTCGCTGATCTTGCGGCTGATCCGTGGGTGAGCCCCCGCGCATCCCCATTCCCTGAAACAGTACCCCGAGGTTCAAAGCTCTATGAAAGATGCCGTCCATACCCAAACCGCCGCCGAATTGCTGGTTGCCTGCCTGGAAGCCAACGGCGTGGCCTGTGCATTCGGTGTTCCGGGTGAGGAAACAACCGATCTGATCGCCGCAATCGACAAGTCGAGCATCGACTTCGTCCTGTGCCGGCACGAGCAATCGGCGGCGTTCATGGCATCGGTTCACGGGCGTTTGACGGGGAACCCTGCGGTATGCCTCTCGACACTTGGACCTGGGGCGACCAACCTTGTCACCGGTGTGGCTGACGCCACGCTTGACCATGTGCCGCTGATCGCCCTCACGGGACAGGGTGCGCGGTCCAGGCTGGGCCGCGAAAGCCATCAGATCATCGATCTCGAAGCACTCTTCGCGCCAGTCACCAAGTTGAGCCGAACGCTGATGGTCGCGGATGAAATTCCCCAAGTCGTTGCCGAGGCCGTGCGGTTGAGCAAGCTCGACAAGCCCGGTGCCGTCCATCTTTCCCTGCCCGAGGATCTGGCCGAGGTCCCGATTCTGGCCGAACCTTTCGTGGCGCCGCCGACAGCCGAGGTGCGGCCGGCGGCCGATGCGGTCATCCGTTCAGCGCGCCTGCTGGCCGAGGCGAAAAAGCCCTTGATTCTTGCAGGACACGGGGTGATCCGATCCGGCACGGCAAGCGACGTGCGGGCACTTTCAGAAAGCCTTTCCGCCCCGGTCGTCACGTCATTCATGGCCAAAGGAGTTTTGCCGCCGGGGCACCCGCTCTCGCTGCATTCGGTCGGTCAACCGGGCAAAGAATTGGTGTCTGAAGCCTTCGACCTGTGCGATCTGATCATTGCCATCGGGTTTGACCCGGTTGAATATCCAACCTCGAACATCTCGATGGGCGGTAAGAAGCCGGTTCTCGAGATCTCGGACGTGGCCTCGGCGGTTGATGTGGACTGGCCGGTAAAGGCCGCTCTGACTGGGGATCTTCCGCACTGCATTGACGTTCTGGCGAAGGCCACCGCCGAACGCCCCGCGCAAAACTGGTTCAAAAGTCTCCAGCAAAAGATTGACGCCTCGCTGGAAGGTGGGCCAACACCTTCCGATGCCGCCTGTGTCGCGCCGTCGAACATTTGTCAGGCGATTTCCGAAACGCTTCGCGAAGGCGACGTTCTGTTGTCCGGCGTAGGCCTGCACAAACTTTGGGTAGCCAGCAAGGTTCAAGCGCGCCGGGCGGGGCAAATCATCATTCCGAACGGCCTGGCCGGTATGGGCCTTGCGCTGCCCGGAGCGATTGAGGCGGCCCGCCTGTTGGACGAGGGTCGGGTAATCGCCGTTTGCGGTGATGGGGACTTCCTGATGAACGTTCAGGAGATGGAGACGGCGGCCCGGTTGTGCGCGCCCGTGACTGTTCTGATCTGGGAAGACAACGGCTATGGTCTGATCGACGAAAAACAACCAGGTGCGCGCGAGTTTTCCTTCCGCAACCCCGATTGGGAGTCACTGGCCCGATCCTTTGGCTGGGTCTATCACGACATCGAAAGCCACAGCAAACTTGCTCCTGCGCTGCAGGCGGCTGCCGACGTCGCCGTTCCGACTTTGCTGCGGGTGTCGGTCGACTATTCGGCTGATGGCGGAATGCCCACTGTCACCTGATTTTTTTTGTCGAAAGTGGAACAACGCCAGGCTTTGGGCGTTTCTTCCGCAGTAGAAAAAAGGAGTTGTCATGACCGACGCATTGAACGTTGTCCCGAACGAAAACCCCGTTTCCACTGGCGTGCGCGACACCGCGCCCTTGGCCAAGGGTCTGGCTGATGTTCTGGCCGACACCTACCGGCTGACCTTCAAGACACATGCGTATCACTGGAACGTAGAAGGCCCGCTGTTCTATTCGATCCACAAGCTGACCGAAGAACAGTACGAAAACATGTTCGCCGCTGCTGATGAGATCGCGGAACGCATCCGCGCGCTGGGTCATCTGGCACCCTCGCGCATGTCCGACATCCTGGATTTCTCGGTCATCAAGGACCGCGAAGGGGACCTGACCGCCGCCGACATGATCGAAGATCTGGCTGCTGATCACGAGCGGGTGGCGCACCGCCTGCACGCCCTGACCGAGCTTGCAGGCAGCCGCAAAGACGTCGTGACTGAAGATCTGGCGACCGAACGTTCGGCATTTCACGAGCAGGCAGCTTGGATGCTGCGGGCGATCTCCAAATCAAGCTGACGCGGTGTCCGGGCGCGTTTGGCATTTCGAGATCCAACTGCGCGCGCTTAAGGTCTTGTGCAGGCTTGCCGAAAAATAGGCTAGCCTGCACATTCTGATCTGGTGACCAGTCCAAAGGGTGGCAATGTCTGATAAAAACACGAAAAGCCAAAACTTGGCCGAAGAGCGGACCGACTGGGCCGAAGACCGCACCATTTTGGCCAATGAGCGCACGTTTGCGGGTTGGATGAGAACCGGGATGGCATGCGTGGCCATCGCCCTTGGCCTCAAGGCCGTATTTTCCGCCGTCGAGCCCGAGTGGTTGGCGAAAGCCGCAGCCACTCTTTTTGGGTTGATCTCGCTGCTGATCTATTGGGGAGCGTGGATGAACGCCCGCCGCGTGTATTCCCGATTGGAAGCGCACAGCGCCCAACCGGCATCTCGCTTCCACTTGCAATTGGTTGTTGGAAGCCTGTCCCTCGGATCAATCGCATGTTGCCTTGTGTTGTGGCTTGTCTAAGTAAGGCACCTGGCGTGCCCCCGTCGGGTGGTCCGGTCTGATTGTTAGTGCATCGTCGGCCTCTGGTCCACCGGCACGATGCATTCTGACGCGGGCGGACGGTAGCCCAGTGCACTGTGGCCTGACGGTATTGTAGTGGACACGCCATTGCTCGATCAGGAATCTGGCTTCCTTTAGGCTATAGAATAGCTCGCCGTTGAGCAGTTCATCGCGGAACCGTGCGATGAAGCTTTCGCAGTAGCCGTTTTCCCAAGGCGACCCCGGCTCGATGTAGGCCGTTTTGGCGCCGACGGCCGCGATCCAGTCCTGCACCTTCTGCGCAATGAACTCGGGGCCGTTGTCGGACCTGATGTATTCCGGCGGTCCCCGCAGAATGAAAAGGTCCGTCAGCGCATCCAGCACGTCGGTCGAGTTGAGCTTGCGATCAACGCGGATCATCAGCGCCTCACTGGTGTACTCGTCGATGATGTTCAGGGTACGGTAGGCCCGCCCATCGGCGGTTCGATCTTGGACGTAATCATAGGACCAGACGTGGTTGGGCCGCTCTGGCCGAAGCCGAACGCACGACCCGTCTGCTGCCCGGCAGGGCATTGCGCAGCAATGTCCCGAGAGGGTTCAGCCAGAGTCCCCGCCGCGCCGCTTCGTTTATGGCGAAGTCCCTTAACTGCCCCGTGGTCAGGTCCGGCAGGTCCAGCACAACGCAGCGGCTCTGAAACGGTTCTGGCAGGCCCTGCCGGCTGTTCGCCGTCATCACCCAGTTGACCCAGGACATGTCCATCTTGACCTGGAAGAACGGGCATTCCCAGGTCGCCGCCGTCATCCGCTCCAGCAGCGGCAGCAGGGCGTCAGTCAGCGTGTGCCGCGTGCCTTTGTTGGAGTGGACCTCGTCGGCCTTTTCGATCTCGTCGATGATGACCAGCGGCCCGCCATGCCGGTTGTTCAGGACCGTGTTGACCAGTTTGCCCGCATGGGCGCTGCCCCAGCCGCGCTGGGATCCGGTGAGCGCGAAGGACGCCGGCTTGCCCGTTGCATCAATATTGGTCGCAGGGACCTCCAGATGGTGGGCCAATCGCCGGGCCCAGAAGCTCTTGCCGATACCGGGCGGGCCGTTCAGGATCAGCGGGGCGAAGCGGACACCCGGCAGGCCCTCGCGTGTCGAGGCCCGCAACCCGTGCCAGACGGCTTCGGTGGCGGGCGCCATCCAGGGCATCTCAGCATGCAAGGCGGTCGCGATCTCGTCCGCCTCGTGTTCGGTGGTGATGCGGCTGACCGGCAGTCCGCCACGAATGGGCGTCAGCTTCGCGCGGTTTTCCTCGCTGAGGTGAGACAGACCAGACAGGGCGTCCAGCCGTTGCACGTAGCGGTGCGCGCGACGCCGGATCTTCCGCCGCTCGGCCTCATTCAGATAGTCGAAGAACTGGTCCATCTTGTCGCGGGCGCCTTCATCGTCACCGGTCTGCGCCGCCTGGCGTTGCCTGCGGAGGCCGCGCAGGAATGTTTTCAGGCGCCGTTCGACCTCGTGCAGCGCCGGCAGGTCGTCTTCGAAACGCAGCGCATGAAATGGATTCGTGGTGGTGGCACGGGGCATCGCAGAATCCTTTCGAGGCGCGACGGGGCTTGCCGCGCCGTTGTCCACACCGCCGGGGCGGGCGGGACTGATGGGTGTGAAAGGTTCCGGAACCTGTGAAACGATTAGGGAACAACTAACGTGCTGCGTGTCAACGCATCCTGGTTGGGTTGCGCCATCGAACCCGGCCGGAATGAACGAACCGATCCACGACACACAAGTTGTTGAAAGAACTGCGCTAAAAGGAAGGTAGATTCGAGGGCAATTCAAAAAAACCGTTTTTTGTCGTAAAAACGGACTTTGGATGTCGAACGTCAATCTGGGAAAACTGGCGACCCCGGCAGGATTCGAACCTGCAACCTGCCCCTTAGGAGGGGGCTGCTCTATCCAGTTGAGCCACGGGGCCGCGCCCTGCCTTCTGTAACCGGGATTTTCCGGGTTGTCATCGCCTTTGCACAATTGTTGTACACACCGACCTGTTCACGCTAGCATCGGACAAAACAACAACGCAGGTGCCTCCCGTGAACAGTGAAACCAAACGCCCGCTTACCCTTCGTGATGTGTCCGAGGCTTCCGGTGTCTCAGAGATGACGGTGAGCCGGGTTCTGCGTAACCGGGGGGATGTGTCCGACGCCACCCGCACCCGCGTTCTGGCCGCCGCCAAAGAGCTGGGATATGTCCCCAACAAGATCGCGGGCGCCCTGGCATCCAGCCGGGTCAACCTGGTCGCGGTGATCATCCCCTCACTTTCGAACATGGTATTTCCCGAGGTGATGACCGGCATCAATCAGGTGCTCGAAGATACCGAACTGCAACCCGTGGTTGGCGTGACGGATTATCTGCCCGAAAAAGAGGAAAAAGTGCTGTACGAGATGCTCTCGTGGAGACCCTCGGGCGTGATCATTGCAGGGCTGGAACACACCGACGCGGCGCGCGCCATGCTGGATTCGGCTGGCATTCCGGTGGTCGAGATCATGGATACCGACGGCAAACCTGTCGACGCGATGGTCGGCATCTCGCATCGCCGCGCCGGGCGCGAAATGGCGCAGGCGATCCTGAAGGCCGGGTATCAGCATATCGGCTTCATGGGCACCAAGATGCCGCTGGATCACCGCGCCCGAAAACGCTTTGAAGGGTTTACGGAAGTGCTGGGCAAACACGGGATCGAGATCGAAGATCGCGAGTTCTATTCCGGTGGCTCTGCCCTGGCCAAAGGGCGCGAGATGACACAGGCCATGCTTGATCGGTCACCCGATCTGGATTTCCTGTATTATTCCAACGACATGATCGGAGCTGGTGGTCTGTTGTACCTGCTGGAGCAAGGCGTGGATATCCCGGGGCAGATCGGTCTGGCGGGGTTCAACAACGTGGAACTTTTGCAGGGTCTTCCGCGCAAATTGGCGACGATGGATGCCTGTCGTCTGGACATAGGACGTCAGGCCGCGCAAATCATCGCTGAACGCCTGAAGGACCCGGAGGCCGAAATCGAGACACGGGTCACGCTGACCCCCAAGATCAGCTATGGCGACACTCTGAAACGACGATGAATGCGCCCCTGAAGCGGCTCGACAACCGGACGGCCCGCGCCGTTTTCCTGGATCGCCATGCTTTGGCCGAACAGCCTGCGGGCGCGGCCAAGGGCGCCGGGCTTCTTGACCTTGTCCAGCGGTTGGGGTTCGTGCAGCTCGACAGCATCAACACCGTTGCCCGCGCTCATGACATGATCCTGTTTTCCCGACGGCCTGCGTATCGCAGCGCCAACCTGAAAAGGCTCTATGAAAGGGAAAAAGCGCTGTTCGAACACTGGACACATGATGCGGCCGTAATCCCCATGTCGTTCTATCCGCACTGGCATCTGCGCTTTCAGCGTGATGCGGATCTGTTGAAGGCACGCTGGAAGAACTGGCGGCGGGATGGGTTCGAGCAACAGTTCGAGACTGTCTTGCAACACATCCGCGACCACGGGCCCGTGTGTTCGTCAGACGTTGGCAAGGATGAAAAGAAAGGCTCGGGCGGTTGGTGGGACTGGCACCCGTCAAAAACCGCATTGGAGTTTCTGTGGCGTTCCGGGGCCCTGACCGTTGTGGGCCGCGACGGGTTTCAGAAACGGTATGATCTGACTGAACGTGTGATCGAAACCCGCCTGTGCCCCGGGAACATGGCCTGTGATGCGACGGCGACCGTGGATTGGCTGTGCAACGCAGCGCTGGACCGGTTGGGCTTTGCCACGTCCGGCGAGCTGGCCGCGTTCTGGGGCACGGTTACCACCGCCGAAGCCAAAGACTGGTGTGCCACGGCGTTGGCTCAAGGCAATATCGAAGAGATCGAGGTCACTTGCGCCGATGGACGCCTGCGCAAAACTTTTGCCCGCTCTGAATTGATGGATCGGGCAACCGACTTGCCGCGACCGCCCGGTCGGATCCGAGTGCTCAGCCCGTTTGACCCCATGCTTCGGGACAGAAACCGGGCCGAGCGGCTGTTTGGCTTTCACTATCGCATCGAAATTTTCGTGCCCGAAGACAGGCGCACATATGGGTATTACGTCTTCCCCGTGCTTGAAGGCGATCGATTGATCGGCCGGATCGACATGAAGGCGCATCGCGATCGCGACCTGCTGCATGTCAAAGCGCTCTGGCCCGAACGCGGAGTGCGCTGGTCTGACGCCCGCACCCGCCGCCTGAACGCTGAGCTGGACAGGGTGCGTAGGCTGGCAGGCGTCACGCATGTAGAGTTCGCAATTGACTGGCTGAAAGACCCTAAATAGGGTCTATTCGACGTCAGACAGCGTGAGCTGAATCGGCTCCAGCCCATCGATTTCACCAGTCAGAACATCTCCTGCTACAACCGGGCCCACGCCAGCGGGCGTGCCGGTCAGGATCAGATCGCCGGGGCGCAGATGGTAAAAACCGGACAAGTGCACAACGATTTCGTCTATCTTCCAAATCAGCTCTTCCAGTGTCGCGTTCTGGCGCAGTTCGCCGTTTACACTGAGGCGGATGTGTTTGTTTTCGTCCGGTGACCAGGCAGCGGCGGGCGTCAGCGGTGCGAATACCGCTCCGTTTTCGACGTCTTTGCCCAGATCCCAGGGTCGCTGCTTGTTTCGCTCGCGGATTTGCAGGTCGCGGCGGGTCATATCAAGCGCACAGCCATAGGCGTAGACAGCATCCCATGCCTGCGCACGGGTGGTCCGAAACACAGGCTTTCCAATCGCCAATGCCAATTCCATTTCATGATGGTAATTCTCGGTCCCGGCTGGATACGGGACGGTCGAACCAGTCAGAATCGCGTTTGGCGCAGATTTGGTGAAATAGAAAGGTGCTTCGCGATCCACTTCATTCCCCATCTCGGCAGCATGGGCCGCGTAGTTTCGACCGACGCAGAAAATGCGCCCAACAGGATACCCTGCGGTCTCGCCAACAATGGGGATGATGATTGGATCGGGAAGGGAAAACACACTGTTCGACATGTTGGTTCCTGAATATTGCTTTGCCGTCATCTTACGCCTGCCAGAACAGTCAGCAAGCCGGGAAAGCGCGCTGGATTTCGCCGCTATCCAAGAGTTGTTTCAGCGCGAACCTGCTCAATTCTGACCTGAAAGAAAACCGCCGTATCAAAACAAGTGCATATCCGTCTTTATGGACGCATCAAGGTACAAACAAATCGGGTTAACACTTGGCTCAGACGAAAGTCGGGCTAGGTACTGAGGAAGACTGGTTTGACGCATCCATCTTATGAGATGCGAAGACAGCAACACCGCGCCCTTGGCACCATAAGCGACCAAAGTGACGCGAGGAAACCACTTGCGGACCCACGTAACGATCGGCAATTGCCTAAGTCTGTTTCGGAGAGCATAGGTGCATGGCCCTTCCCCCAAGGGCCGAAAGACCCTAGTCAGAGCCACATTTCCGGCTCTTCAATACTCCGATGCGCAGGCCGGACCGTCAGGCAAGGCGTGACGCAACCGGCCTCAGGCCAGGCCTAACCCAAATCCAAGTCTGGCCACCCCGTCGGAGATCGCCCCTAAAATCTCCGGCGGGGTCCTTGCAGATGACACCCATGTTCTGCGACCGGCATCAGGTATCCAGGTCGTTCAACTCGTTCAGAAGATCCAGCAACAATTCGTGTTTTTCCGGCCCCAGAAGGGAACGAATGCGTTTCGCCTGTGCCATGCTGGCGGGCTGATTAGCATGAATGATCTGAACGCCACGCTCACCGATCTCGACAATCTGGCGACGCCGGTCCGCCGGATGGCATCGTCGGGAGATCAGGCCGCGATGCTCCAGTTTCTGCAATATCCGTGTCAGGCTTGGCAACAACAGACAGGCGCGTTCGGCAATATGCGTCGGTTCCTGCGGGCCTTCTTCGTTCAATACGCGCAACACGCGCCACTGCTGTTCGGTGACACCGGCGTCGGCCAGCATTGCTCGGATGGGTCCCATAACCTTTTCCCGCGCCCGCAAAAGCGCAATGGGCAAAGATCGCGACGTCAGTGGGAGGTCGTCGGTCATGCCAAAATTATCGCCGAAATCCGTGATTTACGCAAGGGAACCCTCGGCTTTCGGTTTTAAGCACAAGAACCGCAGGGTCGCCGCCACCCTTGCGTGGCGCGCCTTTGCCGCCGTCAATCCGATGACGCCAAATTGCATTAAAACTGGACAATTTCGCGCCACGGAAGAAGATGTGGAAACGGCCACTTTCGCGACCACGTCGCGCCGAAGATTTTGCAACAAAGGAAACAGTATGGCTGCGCAGCAAAACGCGTTCAAACAGGCTCTGAAAAAGGGAGAAATGCAGATCGGGTGCTGGATGAGCTTTGCCGAGCCCGCAGCGGCCGAGATGATGGGAACCGCGGGTTTTGATTGGCTGGTAATCGATGGAGAGCATGCCCCTAACGATATCCGGTCGATCCGGGACCAGCTTCTGGCACTTGCGGCAAGCGACTCTCATGCGGTTGTGCGGGTTCCCGTGGGTGAGACCTGGCTAATCAAGATGGTTCTGGATGCGGGTGCTCAGACCATTCTGGTTCCGATCGTGGAAAGTGCCGAGCAGGCGCAAGATCTGGTTCGGGCCTGCCGTTATCCCCCTGCCGGTGTCCGTGGCGTGGGCGCGATGGCATCGCGGGCGACGATGTACGGATCGGTCGGAGATTATATTCAGACCGCAGATCAGGAGATTTGTTTGTTGTTGCAGGTGGAAACCCGCGCCGGAATTGCTGCTCTGGACGACATCCTGGATGTTGAAGGCGTGGATGGCGTATTCATAGGCCCTGCTGATCTGTCGACCGATATGGACCATCAGGGCAACAGCGCGGCACCCGAGGTGCGCGCGGTTATCCGGGATGCACTGACGCGGATCAAGGCCGCAGGCAAAGCGCCGGGCATTCTGGCCACAAATGACGAGGCCCGTCAGGCATATCTGGATATGGGCGCACAGTTTTTGGCGGTTGGCATTGATGTGATGCTTCTGACGCAAACGGCACGTGATCTCGCCGCACGATGGAAAGCCGACTAACCGCTCAACGGACCATGGCCGCTGCGGCTTGGGCGTATCCGCCCGAGGCACCGTCGACGAAATGCACATGATCGTCCCGTGTGGCCGACGGGACGAAACAGGTCATCATCGCCTCGTCCTGCACGTGCAGACCGTATCGGATTTTGCCGCGCCCGCGCGCTTCTTTCAGCAAGTGTTCGATCTGTCGCAAAGTGGCCGGGTCACAATCCAACGTCATCTTCAGGCCGTCATCGAACTTGCGGAAATCGGCATTGCTGCTGACCATCGTCCTGTAGTGTTCGGGTTCGAACTGTCCCAGCTTCTTGCGTGTTTTGAACAATATCGCGATCAGCAGGTTCTGAAACAGAAGAACGAGCTTGTGCAGAAACAAATTCCGCCCGTTGCGCGAAACATGCGCATCAATGTCGAGGCCGGGGGGCGGCCACGTCATGGGCGGACCATTTACAGGCACCGGATGACCTGCGCGCTCCAGCTCTTCTGACGCGGACAGAACCGATTGCGCAAGGTCGGCAAAGTCGCGTTCAGTTGCCGACGCAGTGGGTTCAACGACCAGTGACACGATCTGACCGTGCCGCGCCGGGCTGTTTGACCATCTGCATGACAGGCCTGTCAGGTCCGGCTGCGCACCCGGTTCGGCAGGCGCGATCATGTGATGGCCCGCTTTCATCTCTGCCTCGGCCCAGGCCAAGCCTCCGCCCGAGAACATGGCATAATCCACCCCGGAAGAGGGCGCAAAACGAGCGACGCGCAAGTCCCTGCCTGCTTTTCGGATATCCGCCACCGACACCAGCGCCGCACGCAACGGCATGGAAAACTCTTCTTCCGCCCATCGCCGCATGGCTGACAGAGTATCCCGCGCTGCTTCAACTTCGCTGGGGGGGATCGCAAACGCCGCCCCGTCGCCGCCAAAGACATAGGGAAACAACTTGCCGTCCATCGCGTTTATCATCGCCGAGATAACAGCAGCCCCCACGGTGTTGACGGTTTTGTATCGCCCCCGCGCGATCTCGCCGGTTGAATCGACGATGTCGGCAACCCCCAGAAACCAGTCGTCGGGCACCGGCGAAAACTGCGCCGGATCCGCCAGACGGGTGAAATCCCTCAACAGGGGCAGGTTTTCGTAAAATGCGGAATGGAGGTCTTTCATTTTCCCCCTCGAAATCAAACTTCTGGCAATGATAGCCGGAATGCGGCCCGAGTCCTCGTTTTGAAACATAGTACACATGCTTGTGCGTTGCATCATTGCGTGCCAAGCATTCCTTGCGGAAAAGCGGAAAAGAGGCGGAATATGCAGGCGGGTTTGGTGGTTTTGTGCCTGGGCTATGTGCTCAGCCAGTTTTTCCGTGCATTTCTGGCTGTGCTCAGCCTGGATCTTGAACGCGATATCGGCGCTACACCCGAAGATCTGGCCTTTGCATCCGGCCTTTGGTTTTTGGTGTTCGCTGCAATGCAAATCCCGGTCGGCTGGGCGCTGGACAAGGTTGGGCCCAAGCTGACCGCAGCCGCGCTTCTTCTGGTTGGCGGCGCAGGAGGATCCGCAATTTTTGCGGTCGCGACCTCACCGTTGCATGTCAGTGTTGCCATGGGCCTGATCGGGGTTGGGTGCTCTCCGGTTCTGATGGCTTCCTATTTCATCTTTGCCCGCGAATACCCGCCCGCGAAATTCGCGACACTGGCTGCCGTCATGCTGGGTGTTGGCTCGGTGGGCAATCTCGTGGCCTCTTATCCGACTGCGCTGGCTGTCGAATGGATGGGATGGCGCGCCACCATGGTTGGGCTGGCCGTGATATCTGCTGCGATCGCTTTGGGTATTTGGCTGAGCCTGCGTGACCCAGCGAAGGTTGATACGGAACACAAAGGTTCACTTCTGGACCTGCTGAAAGAGCCTGCACTGTGGCTGATCATGCCCTTGATGCTGGTGGCCTATGCGCCCTCTGCCGCGCTGCGCGGGCTATGGGCCGGGCCGTATCTGAACGATGTCTTCGGGCTCAGCACCACCCAGATCGGCACCGCGACACTGGTCATGGGGTCTGCGATGATCGCCGGTACCTTTGTCTACGGACCGCTGGATCGTGTCTTCGGCACTCGGAAGTGGGTTATCTTCACGGGCAACGCGCTGGGTGTCGTGGCGCTGACCCTGCTTTGCGTTTGGATCGACCATGCCACATGGCTGTCCGTTCTGCTGTTGGCCATCATAGGGTTCACCGGGGCCAGTTTTCCGGTCATCATGGCCCATGGTCGGGCCTTCGTTCCCGCCCATCTGGTGGGCCGAGGCGTAACCCTGTTGAACCTTTTCGGAATCGGAGGGGTCGGCATCGCCCAATTTGTCACCGGACGCATTCATGCCGCCACGGCCCAGGCCGGAACGACCGCGCCCTACACCGCGATTTTCGGGTTTTTTGCGGTAACCCTTGCCATCGGTTGCGTGATTTATCTATTCAGCCAGGATAATGTGGATTGAAGCAATTGCGGAGCAAGCCGTGCAGGATATCGAGGTTATAGCGCCGAACCTGAAACACAGCCTCTCCGGCGTCACCACAACCGTCATCCGCCTGTTGCCGATTCAAAAGCATATGATCAGGATCGTCGCCACGGGACCCGGCCTGCCGGGTGATCTGCCCCATATCCGGTTGATCAAAGTTCCGTTCCTTTCGAACAGAACGCTCCGGGTGTGGCATGCACGGCGCAACACCGAAATGCTGATGGGTTTGTTTCTGAAACATGTGCTGCGACGCAATCTGAAACTTCTGTTCACCTCGGCTGCGCAACGAAATCATTCGGGGTTCACCAAGTGGCTGATTTCGAAGATGGATGCGCTGATCGCCACAACGCCGCAAGCGGCGTCGTTTCTGGAACATCCCGCAACCGTC
This sequence comes from Ruegeria sp. HKCCSP346, assembly GCF_017872595.1. Lineage (NCBI taxonomy): Bacteria > Pseudomonadati > Pseudomonadota > Alphaproteobacteria > Rhodobacterales > Roseobacteraceae > Ruegeria > Ruegeria sp. HKCCSP346. The sequence goes on along the minus strand of NZ_JAEDOT010000003.1, from coordinate 157,485 downwards.
ATCATGCACGGTGTGAACACCGAACTGTTTCACCCGGCCGAAGACAAAACCGCCCTGCGGCAGAAGCTGGGGCTGCCGGAAGGGACCTTGATCGGGTGTTTCGGGCGTATTCGACCTCAGAAAGGTGTCGATCTGCTGGTGGATGCGGCGATCGAGATTCTGCCGAACCATCCCGACGCCAGCATCGTGTTCACCGGGCGCGCCACCAAAGAATTTGAAACCTTCCAACAAGAGCAGGAAGCCAAACTCAAAGCTGCCGGGCTGTCGGAACGGGTGCACTTCCTGGGCGAGCGCCCTTGGGAGGAGATCGTTGAAACCTACCGCGGCCTTGACCTGTTCGTGGCCCCGGCCCGTCACGAAGGGTTCGGCCTTACACCGCTTGAGGCGATGGCCTCCGGCGTGCCTGCAATCGCCTGCCACGGGGTCGGAGCGTTCAGCGCCCAGATCGAGGACGGGAAAACCGGCCGCTTGATCGAAAAGGACAACGCCGGGGCGCTGGCTGAAGCACTGGAACAGATGTTGAGCGATCCGGACAAGCTGGTGCAATCCGGTCAGGCCGCAAGACAGCGTGTCGAGCAGCATTTTCGAATCGAAGGTGAGGCTGAGGCCATCGTGCGGGTCTATCGGTCTTTGCTGAACACGGGTGAAAAAGCGCATTCGGGTTAAAATCGACGTCAATTCGGCCAATTCACCCGTGATAGCCCTTTTTTCTTTGCTGCAACGCGGCTATGAACGCGCGTCCTTAACTTTGGAGACATGAAATGGGCTATCGCGTCGTTGTCGCCGGCGCCACGGGTAACGTGGGCCGCGAAATGCTGAACATTCTGGCAGAACGCCAGTTCCCGGTCGATGAACTTGCCGTGCTGGCAAGCCGTCGTTCGCTGGGTACGGAAGTAAGCTTTGGCGACAAGACACTGACCACCCAGGACATTGACACCTTCGATTTCACCGGCTGGGACATGGCCCTGTTCGCCATCGGCTCGGACGCAACCAAGACCTATGCCCCCAAAGCGGCTGCGGCTGGCTGTGTGGTGATCGACAACTCGTCGCTCTATCGCTATGACCCGGAGATTCCGCTGATCGTGCCGGAATGTAACCCGCAAGCGATCCACGACTATAAGAACAAAAACATCATCGCCAACCCGAACTGTTCGACCGCGCAGATGGTTGTCGCGCTCAAGCCGCTGCATGACCGTGCCAGGATCAAGCGCGTCGTGGTGTCGACCTATCAGTCGGTGTCGGGCGCGGGCAAAGAAGGCATGGATGAGCTTTGGGATCAGACCAAGGCCATCTACAACCCGACTACCGAAGTTGAGCCGAAGAAATTCCAGAAGCAGATCGCCTTCAACGTCATCCCTCAGATCGACGTCTTCATGGAAGACGGCTCGACCAAGGAAGAGTGGAAGATGGTTGTCGAGACCAAAAAGATCGTCGACCCGTCGATCAAGGTCACAGCCACCTGCGTGCGCGTTCCCGTGTTTGTCGGCCATTCTGAGGCCGTGAACATCGAGTTCGAGGAATTCCTGGACGAAGACGAAGCCCGCGACATCCTGCGTGAAGCACCGGGCATCATGGTGATCGACAAGCGCGAAGCCGGTGGCTACGTCTCGCCCATCGAATGCGCGGGCGATTTCGCCACCTTCATCAGCCGTATCCGTCAGGATTCGACCATCGAGAACGGCCTGAACCTGTGGTGCGTCAGCGACAACCTGCGCAAGGGCGCCGCCCTGAACGCGGTGCAGATCGCGGAGCTTCTGGGCCGCGAGGTTCTGAAAAAGGGCTGACATCCCGATTTTCGTCAAAGCTTGAAAACCAGGAAACCCGCTGATTGTTCGGCGGGTTTTTTGCGTTTCCCAATAGCTGGTTTACAGACGACGTGACGGTTCGGTCAGGTTGCTGATGCCAACGGAAATACTGCATGGTAGGTGTTAAAGATGGGCCGACCAACATCAACCAAGCACGATCCAATACCCTACGCCCTTGCCGGGGCGGGAGTGTTCTTTGCATCCATCTGTTTTGGCTTTGTACCCTATTTCAGCCGGGGTCTCACTGACCAGGGACTCGCGCCCTACGCAGTTGCGTTTTATCGGTACATCTTGACGGCGATCCTATTGTTGCCAACCCTTCTGAAGCATCGTTCAAACCGGCGGGAAATAGTCTGGGGTATGGCTGCGGGGGCAGTCATGGGGCTTGGGTGGGTCGGATATGTTACCGCACTTGAAACAGTGCCGGCATCAACGGTGGGTGTTCTTTACATGACCTACCCGGTGTTTACGATCATCATCGCTTGGGCGATATTCGCCGATCCGCCGACGCGGCGCAGCCTTGTTGCGGCCGGTTTGATTGTTCTTGCGGCAGGCATTGCAGGGTCTCCGGCATCCGTACCGATTGCCCAAATTCCAACGCTGCTTGTCTCTTTGGCTGCACCTTTCGGATTTGGCTTCGGCATATGCGTGCTTGTACACCGTCTTTCGCGAATTGCTCCTTTGGCCAGGATAGCGTCGGTTTCGTTGGGGTCGGTCGTCGGGCTAACCCCTTTGATTATCTCTTCGGAAATTGGCGAAGTCCTGCCAGCAGGCGGCAGTGACTGGTTTCTGATCGTCGGGATCGGTCTTATGACGGCACTGGTTCCCCAGCTGATTTACACCGTCTGTTCCCCTGTCATCGGGGCATCGCGCACGGCCGTTATCGGCAGCATTGAACTGCCGACAATGTTTGCCGTGGGCGTTTTTGCCTTCGGTGAAACAATCACAGGTGCGCAAGCAGTGGCCTGTGCCTTGGTTTTGAGCGCCATTGCACTTGCACAAAGTCGCGCAACACGAACCTTTACCACCGTGATCAGCAGTCAACGCCACAGGTGAGTCCGCGCCCGAGGTGGCCCGTCAATGCGCTCAACAGAACCGGCTCGGATCACCTCTTCCACCAAATCGGCACCTTCCGGTCCATCACCCGCATCCATCATGGCTGCGCTATGAACCTCGGTTAGGGTACAGTCTTGCGCGCGGTGAAAATCGCCAACCTGTTGACAAAACCAGACACGCTTGCCACCTAAAACTGAACCTTGTTCGTGGCGGATGTCGGAAGTCCGGAAAAAAACCGCCCGGTGCAAGGTAAAAGAGGCAGGGCATGCACATTTCGACCAGACGCAGGATTGCCAGAACCCTGACCATCGGATGCACATGCGTTCTGATGATACTGGTCGTCATTGGCTTTACGGGGCAGGTTTTTGCCGTGGGAGATTCAATCGCTCTGCTCCGGCCTCAGGCTGGTGTTTTGCTTCTCCCCTGCGCGGTAATTCTTCTTTTCATGCGCGCCAGATATCTTGCATTGGCCACCTTGGTCTTTTCCGGGATTGCCATCGGGTCAATTGCGGCCAGCGTTGCCGCGCCCTCGGACGATTGTGACGACACCTGCCTGACGCTGTACCAGAAGAACCTGATGAGCAAAGCCTGGCCCCGGTATTCGCTGGCCGATGATATCCTTGAATCAGACGCTCAGATCGTGACCTTGCAGGAAGTCTCCAGCCACAATCGCAAGTACATGAGCAATCTGTTCGAGCACTACCCCGAACAGGTGATCTGTGAATTCCGTCCTGAACAAAACGTCGCCATCCTGACGACCTTGCCGATTGTCGAGAATTCCGAGTTCTGTCTGCAAGGTTATGGGCTTGTGGGGTTACAGGTCAAAGCGCCCGGCGGTGACTTGGTCTGGGTTGTTTCAGTTCATCTAAACTGGCCATTTCCTTACGACCAGTCCAGACAAAGCCAGGTGATTGCCGACCGCATCAGCCAACTTGAAGGACCGGTTCTGATTGCCGGGGATTTCAATATGGTGCCCTGGGGCGAAAGCGTCAGACGGATCGGAGCAGCCGCAAACAACCAAAGCTTTGGAACCGTCCTGAACACCCACAACCTCGGCAGTTGGAAAATCCCATTGCCGATAGACAACCTGTTGTTCCCCAAAGGCACAACCGGAACAGTTGAGCTGCGCCCCTTCATGGGATCCGATCACCTGGGAAAGCTTGCCCGGTTTCGACTGGGCTAGGGCTTCGGTCAAGCACACCTCCGCATGCTTTCCCACAAACAAGCAGCCTAGCTTTGGTTTTCAACCAGTGCTTTCAGATTGGTCAGACCACGGTCATAGTCCTCGCCCACCCACGTATCCATCATCAAACCCATCCAGCGGGACATGGGATTCAGACCCAGATCCGAGTCAAACCCCCAGGTCACTCTGGTTCCCGCCCCGTCAGGCTCAAGGATGAAGGACGCTGTGGCAGTACCCATCGGGCCAAAATCCAGCGCCGTTTTGACCCGTTGGTTTTCCACGCTTTCGACGATTTCCTGTGATCCCGTACCGACCTGCGGGTGATCCGACGCCCAGTTCAGAGTGTTCCCGACTCCGGCGGCAGGGCCAGAATAGGTCAGTTTGGTTTCGGGGTCCCGGTGCAGCCACGGAGACCACTTTTCGGTTTCCTGCATCGAATTCACGTACGGAAAGATGGCGCTTGCCGGCGCGTCGATCGCGATGCTACGCGAAACTTCCGCCTTGCCCGGCAACAGATAGGAAACCGCGACCAGAACCAGAATACAAACGACCAATCCTGCGAAGATGCGCTTGATGACTTTCATGGCAGGCTCCAATCTTCAGGTGTAATGGGTGGAGTATACCAAAAACGGCCCTGAATCAGAGCCGCCATTGTTGTTTCGGATTTCCAGCTCTGTCACTGTCAGACCGGGACGAACTTTTTTTGGTAAGGGTCATAGCTTTCAAGCCCGCCTGCGCCGATATCCGTCCACAAGCCGTGCAAGCTCAGCGCGCCTTGATCAACGGCTGACGAGACGAAGGGGAAGGTCATCAAGTTTTCCAGCGAAGCGACAACCGATTGACGTTCGAACTGCCGGGCCTGTTCGACACCGTCCTCGATATCCGCGACCAGTTCGAATTTCGGCTTCAGAATATCCATCCAGCGGCCAACAAAGCTGTCCTTGGCATCCAGTTGCGGCGCCTGCCCCTTGCACATGTCGATGCAGCCCTGCACGCCGCCGCATTGCGAATGCCCCAGCACGATCAAATGAGCGACCTTGAGCGCCGTTACGGCGTATTCGATCGCGGCGCTGGTGCCGTGGTGGTCCCCGTCCGGTGCATAGGGCGGCACCAGGTTGGCGATATTGCGGTGAATAAAGAAATCGCCCTGGTCAGCGCCGAACATGGACGTGACGTGAACCCGGCTGTCGCAGCAGGATATGACCATGGCGCGGGGGCGTTGCCCTTCATCGGCGAGACGGCGATACCAGACCTGGTTTTCCGAATATGTTGTGGCCTTCCAACCGTGATACCGTTTTACAAGGTAGCTCGGCAGAGGTTTGGCAAATTCCATTTCAATGTCCCCGTTCTTGTCGCTGAAGGATGATCTAAACCGAATTCAACGAAAATTCGAGCCATTATCCAGTTTCCCCGCAAGGTTTTGCAAAGGAATTTTCTGCCAGGATCAACACCGCGCCGTGGGGGCGTTTGAACTAGGGTGAATGTGGTGGAAAAGATTATCACGCTTGAACATAAGGAATCCGTCCGTCTGGACTCGGATCAACTGAGCGGGCTGTACCGGCAACTTGGCGACAAGAATGCGCTGGATGTTCTGTGTCGCACGGTCGAAGAGCTTGCCGTGCGCCTGTCAAACTGCGAACGCTACTGGCGTCAGCGCGAATGGGCGGACCTGCGCAAATGCGCCAGGTCACTGGTCGCTATATCCGAACAGATCGGGATGACGGCCCTGGCCCGGGTGGCGGGTGACGTGGCCCACACCGTCGATGCCGGTGACGCCGTTGCGGCGGGCGCGACGCTTGGGCGTTTGATCCGCGTGGGCGAACGATCGCTGACCGCCGTCTGGGACCAGCAGGACCTTTCCGTCTGACAGGGGTTGCGGGCAGATCATGCGCGGCTAGTCTGTGCGCAGAAACCATCAGCCGAGACGCCCATGACCCTGTCCTTCGCCCCATCCTCTGACCCGTCCATACCGCTTCATGTGATTGCGCAGCCGGATTTGGACAGTTGGTTGCAGGACCAGCCGGATACCGTCCGGGCCTGGGTTGCCGCAAGCGGGTTTACAGGTGCGATGGGGCAGACCCTGCTGGTGCCAGGCGCGCATGGCGTGGTTGATTTTGTGCTGGCCGGGTATGGAACAGAAGACAAGCGCGCGCGAAAAAGGTTCCCATTGGCCGCCGCAGCCATGGCATTGCCCGAAGGAACCTATCATATCGCGTCCGGAATTCCCGCTGATCGTCTGGAAATGGAGTGCTTTGGCTGGTTGATGACAGGTTACACCTTCGATCGCTACGCGTCTCAATCTGCTGGAACCGCGGCGCTGGTTGCGCCCGAAGGTGTCGACGCCAACCGTATCGAAGCGATGGCCAATGCCGAAGTTCTGACCCGCGATCTGGTGAATACGCCAGCCTCGGATATGGGTCCTGAGCAGTTGCAGCAGGCGGCCGAGGCTCTGGCCGGTGAATTCGGTGCCGCGTACAGCGTGATCAGCGGCGCGGCCTTGCTGGAACAGAATTTTCCTATGATCCACACCGTAGGGCGCGCCGCCGAACAAGCCCCCCGGTTGATCGAGCTGAATTGGGGCAGCAGCGGCCCCAAACTGACTCTGGTCGGCAAGGGGGTGTGTTTCGATACGGGCGGATTGAACCTGAAACCGGGCGCATCCATGGGTCTGATGAAGAAAGACATGGGTGGCGCGGCCAATGTGTTGGGGTTGGCGCGGATGATCATGCAGCTGGGTTTTCCCCTGCAATTGAAGGTCTTGATACCGGCAGTCGAAAACGCGCTTGCCGGAAATGCCTTCCGCCCAGGGGACATCCTGACCTCTCGCAAGGGACTGACGGTCGAGATCAACAATACGGATGCCGAAGGGCGTCTGGTGCTTGCTGACGCGTTGGCGCTTGCTGAGGAAGGTGAACCCGATCTGGTGATCTCGATGGCGACGCTGACCGGGGCCGCCCGTGTGGCTGTGGGCCCCGATCTGGCACCTTTCTATACCGATGATCAGCGCTGCGCGTCTGCCCTGTCGAATGCCGCTGAGGCTTCGGCTGATCCGGTCTGGCGCATGCCGTTCCACACGCCCTATGAAGCGATGATTGAACCCGGCATCGCCGATCTGGACAACGCGCCGTCGGGCGGGTTTGCAGGGTCGATCACAGCCGCTCTGTTTCTGCGCAGGTTCGTGGGCACACGCCGCTACATCCATTTCGACATCTATTCCTGGCAGCCCAGCAAAGAGCCGGGGCGCACCAAGGGCGGTCTGGGTCAGGGACCTCGTGCCGTGCTGACGGCGTTGCCGGAGATATTGGGACTGTGACACGCCATCGAGTTTCCGCACCCGTTGTCGATTTGCTGCGCAGCCCAGACGGGCCACGCGACCGGCAATTGTTGTTCGGTGATACGGTTCAGATCGAGGAAACAAAGAGCGGGTGGAACAGGGTCATCGCAGACAAAGATGGGTATACCGGCTGGTTGCGAACAGATCAGCTGACGGCGGATGCGCCTGCGACGCATTGGATCACGGCGCCTGCAACGCATGCCTACCAGGAAGCGGATTTCAAAAGCCGCGATCTGGTGTCGCTGAGTTTCGGAAGCAAAATCCAAGCCAGGACCGAGACGGACCGGTTTGTTGAAACCGAACTGGGATATATCCCAAAGGTACACACGGCGCCGATGACCGAAAAGCCTGACGACCCGGTCGAAGTGGCCCAGCTGTTTCTGGGCACACCCTATTTGTGGGGCGGCAACAGCCGGTTCGGCATCGATTGTTCCGGGTTGGTTCAAGCGGCGCTTTTGGCTTGTGGCCTGCCGTGCCCCGGCGACAGCGGCGATCAGGAACGCGCTTTGGGCAAAACCGTGATCGAAGGGGGCCCTGCGCAACGGGGTGATCTGTTGTTCTGGAAAGGGCACGTGGCCTGGGTTTCGGGCCAAAACATGCTTTTGCATGCGAACGCCAGCCATATGGCGGTGGTATTCGAACCAATGGATCAGGCGATCCGCCGCATAATGGATCAGGGTGACGGGCCGGTCACGGCCCACAAAAGGCTCTAATCCGGGTTTACGGCCCGGATCAGCTTGCGTTCCAGTACCCGCAGTACTGCCCGCAGATCGTGGCCGCGTTTCAGGATGCGGCCATCCATACCTATGACGGAATACATTCCCTGCCGGGACCTCAGGCGCGGGTGCTTTTCGACGCGGTAGATCGGATGTTCTGCGGTGCGCCGAAAGATCGAGAACACCGCCATGTCGCGCAGGTTGGAAATACCATAGTCACGCCATTCTCCGGCGGCGACCATCCGACCATAAACGGATAGGATTTGAGACATCTCATGCCGGTCGAAAGCCACGGGCATCTGCGCTGCGCTTGCCGAGAACCGGCTGGGAGGCTGCATATTCATACCTCCAGCCTTGCCGGAAATCGTGTTTGAATCAAGCCTGATGCGCAGTTGTCCTACAATTGCGACACAAGTGTTACCGTCGGCCGACCTGACGGCAGATCAGGATTACAGGTAACAGACCCACCGCCAGAATGACCAGCGAAGGCACGGCGGCGCCCTCCAGCCTCTCATCCGAGGCCAGCCGATACGCCTGCACCGCCAATGTGTCGAAATTGAACGGGCGCATGATCAGCGTGGCGGGAAGTTCTTTCATCACGTCCACGAACACGATCAGCAGGGCCGTCAGCAGCGAGGGGGTCAGAATCGGCAGGTGAACCCGTCGCAATGTTCCCAACGGCGTCTGCCCCAGTGAACGGGCTGCGGCGTCCATATTCGCATGTACAGTGCTTTGGCCCCCCTCATACGCGCTAAGCGCGGCAGCCAGGAAGCGCACCATGTAGGCAGCGACCAGCAGCCAGATGGAACCTGTCACCAACAGCCCCGTGGATACGTCGAAGGTCTGTCGCATCCAGACGTCCAGCGCGTTGTCAAAACTCGCAAAGGGGACGATCAATCCAACCGCAATGACGCCACCGGGAACGGCATATCCCAGACGCGCCATATATGCGGTCGCAGACGAGGCGCGCCCGGGCCTCAGACGTTGAAAGAACCCGACACTGATCGCCGCAAAGACGGTGATGACCGCCGCCGTACCAGCAAGTATCAACGAATTCTGGATGAAACCGATATAACGCTGCGACAGCAGGTTCTGTTCGGAGTCCAGGCCCATCTCGACCAGAATGATGACGGGCAGCAAAAAACCGAAAAGAACGGGTATTGCACACAGCAGAAATGCCCCGCAGGCGCGCAGACCCGTCAGATTTGCCGCCGGTTGCGCCACATGCTGTTTCCCCGCCTGATAGTATTTTGCCTTGCCACGCTGGGTGCGCTCGGCCACGGCCATGATCAGGGCAAAGACCAGCAGGCACAGGGCCAGTTGCGCCGCTGCCGCACGATCGGCCATGGAAAACCAGCTTGTGTAGATCCCGGTGGCAAAGGTCTGTACGCCGAAATACGACACGGTTCCGAAATCTGCGATGGTCTCCATGACGGCCAGCAGAACGCCGCCTGCAATGGCGGGTCGCGCCATCGGCAGTGACACGCGCCGAAAAGCCAGCCATGGATTGTTACCCAGCGCCCGCGCTGCCAGAAACGCGGTTGCGCTTTGTTGCAGGAACGCAGCCCGCGCAAGCAGATAGACATAAGGGTAAAGCACAAGGATCAACATGACCGCCGCACCCTCGGTCGAGCGGATTTCCGGGAACCAATAGTCGCGCGGGCCCCACCCCGTTACATCACGCAGCGTGCTTTGAACGATGCCCGGGTGATCCAGAATGAAGGTGTAGGCATAGGCCAGAACATACGCCGGAAAGGCCAGCGGAAGGACCAGTGCGATCTCCAGAAACCGCACGCCGGGAAAACGGGTCATCGTTACCAGCCAAGCCGCCCCGGTGCCGATGCTGAACGTGCCGGCCGCAACCAGGACCACAAGAATCAGGGTCGTCGCGATATAGCCGGGCAGCACCGTCTCCATCAGGTGCGAGATCGTGTCCGTTCCCCCGGTTACAGCCGCCAGGACCACGGCGATCATCGGCAAAAGGCACGCGGCAGCCACGACATAGGCGATCCCCGCCAGCAGTCGGGTACCGCGTACACCGCGATTGCGCGATCCGTTCTGTGAAAACTCGATTTCGGCCATCATCCCGGCTTGTGATTGGCAAAGGCGAAGGGTTCGCCTTTAATCGACCAAAAAGCTCGGAAACACCAGTGCATCGGTCAACAAATCTGCGGCACAAACTGCCGCAGATCTGAAAAACACCGCTATTCGTAGACGCGCTGATCCTCGATCACCACCCCGTCCTTGGGAAGGGATCCGGGGGCCACGACCTCGATCGCACCTTTCAGTTTCAACACTTCGGCCACTGACTTGGCATATGCCGGGTCGTCACCGCGCGGACTTTCGATCCGGACCGTCATCGTGTCCATCTCACCCTGGCGGGCTGCAATAACGCGGGCTTTGACAATTTCCTCATGCTTGTCGACCAGGGCCGCAACCTGTTCCGGGCGCACAAACATACCCTTGATCTTGGTGGTCTGATCGGCGCGACCCATCCAGCCTTTGATCCGGGTGTTGGTCCGGCCACAGGGCGAAACACCCGGCATGACGGCAGAAAGATCCCCGGTCGCAAAGCGGATCAGAGGGTAATCCGGGTTGAGAGAGGTTACAACAACCTCGCCCACCTCGCCCGGCTCTACCGGGGTTCCGGTTCCGGGCGTCACGATTTCGACGATCACATGTTCGTCGATGATCATCCCTTCCATCGCGGCGCTTTCATAGGCGATATTACCCAAATCCGCCGTCGCATAGCATTGCAGGCACGAAATACCGCGATCCGCATATTCCTGACGCAAAGACGGGAACAGCGCGCCACCACCAACAGCGGCCTTGGAGAAATTCAGCGAAACGCCCATCTCGTCAGCCTTGTCCAGGATGACTTTCAGATAATCAGGCGTGCCCGCATAGGCGGTGCAGCCAACGTCACGCGCGGCTGTCACCTGCAATTCGGTCTGCCCGGTTCCCGCCGGCAGAACGGCAGCACCAACAGCGCGGGCGCCGTTTTCAAAGATCATGCCAGCCGGTGTCAGGTGATAGCCAAAGCAGTTCTGAACAATATCGCCAGCTGCAACACCAGCGGCATGCAGGAACCGGCCCATGCGCCACCAGTCGTGATCGGTGCTGCCCGGTTCATAGATCGGCCCGGGGGACTGGAACACGTGATGAAAGTGGCGCGCGGGCTTCACGGTGAACCCACCAAAAGGGGGGCGTTCCGCCTGCGCCCGGATCAGGTCCGATTTGCGCAGCACCGGCAACATCGGCAAATCATCTGCCGAGACCACCTTGTTAGTGTCTGATTCAGAAAAATGTGCAGCAAACCCGGGGGCAGATGCAGCACGTTTGATTTGCTCTACCAGCGCCGCGGCCTGATCCGAAGCGCGTTCGTCCGCCGAGCGTGTTTCGAGTGCGTCGAAATACATCATCGCCATATCCTCCATCCGCTCACAGCCACCTCTTGCGGCGACGATAGGACCGCACATCGCGAAAACTTTTGCGGCCTTCATCCGACATGCCAAGGTAGAATTCCTTGACATCCGGGTTCTCGCGCAGTTCGGCGGCCGGGCCATCCATCACTACGCGCCCGGATTCCAGAATGTATCCGTAATGCGCGAACCGAAGGGCAACATTTGTGTTCTGCTCGGCCAACAGGAAGGAAACGCCCTCTTTCTCGTTGAGATCCTTCACGATGCCGAAAATCTCTTCGACCAACTGCGGCGCAAGCCCCATCGAAGGTTCGTCCAGCAGGATCGTCTCGGGGCGCGACATCAAAGCCCGGCCCATGGCAACCATCTGCTGTTCACCACCCGACGTATAGCCTGCCTGCGAGCGGCGGCGCTCTTTCAGGCGGGGGAAATAATTGTAGACCAGCTCCAGATCCTGTTGGATCGCTGCGCTGCCGTCCTTGCGGGTATACGCGCCCGTCAGCAGGTTTTCTTCAACCGTCAGGTGTTCGAAACAGTGACGGCCTTCCATCACCTGAATCACGCCTTTTTCAACCAATACGGCGGGGTCGCTTTCGTGTACGTTCTGGCCACGATACTTGATCGTGCCTTTCGTGACTTCGCCGCGTTCTGAATGCAGCAGGTTCGACACTGCCTTGAGCGTGGTCGTCTTGCCCGCGCCATTGCCCCCCAGCAAGGCCGTAATACCGCCCTTGGGCACAGTCAGGCTTACGCCCTTCAGCACGAGGATCACGTGGTTGTAGATCACCTCGATATTGTTGACCTCAAGCAGGTTTTCCGCCTGCACGTCAGTGGTTTGTGCCGCATCAAGCATCAGCGCGTGTCCTCATGCCTGTCCCCTTCGGGACTGTTCGTGAGGAGCGGCGGCAAACCGCCGCTCCGGAGTTTTGAGAGCCGGCCTCAGCCGGGAAGAAACCGACTTTATTCGCAGCGCGGTTCGATGTTGTTTTCGGCCGCATACGCTGCCGAGTCTTCCGCGATAAGCTGGCCGATCACTTCCTGATCAGTTGGCATAAAGTCCTGAAGCTTGTTCCAGGTACCGGTCGAGGCATCCCATTGAACAACACCCACCAGACCCGGGCCGCCATGGTTTTCACAAGTCACGCTGAATTCGGGACCAAATCCACTCATGCCCAGAGATTCCATCTTGGCATTGGTGATCTCCAGCGCCTCCATACCGTCGCGCATCATCGCTGGGGTGATATCGGTCACGCCATGGATTTCTTGTGCGGTCTTGATGGCTTCAGCCGCCAACATCGCTGCGTAGAGACCACGGTTGTATTGCACCGCGCCCAGTTGATCACCGGCGCCCGCAGCTTTACCCGAATCGACGACGTATTTCTTTAGGTCGTCGTAAACCGGGTAGTCATCGCCCAGACCGGTGAATGTAAGCGCCTTGTAACCGGTTGCTTTATCACCAGCAGGCTCAACGTCGAATTCTGCGCCCGACCACCAGACACCGATGAAGTTTTCCATTGGGAAACGGATGTTCGCAGCTTCCTGAATTGCGACCTGGTTCATCACGCCCCAGCCCCACATGACCACGTAATCCGGCTTTTCACGACGGATTTGCAACCACTGCGACTTCTGCTCCTGACCCGGGTGGTCCACTGGCAGCAGCGTCAGCTCATACCCATGCTTTTCAGCCAGCATTTCCAAAGTGCGGATCGGCTCCTTGCCATAGGCAGAGTTGTGATAGACCAGCGCGATTTTTTTACCGTTCAGGTCACCATCGTTTTCGCTCAGCAGATAGTTGATCGCGCCCGAAGCTCCGTTCCAATAGTTGGCCGGATAGTTGAACACGTTGCTGAACACCTTCCCGTTTGCAGCCGAAGTGCGGCCATACCCCATCGTGTGCAGCGGAATTCCGTCTGCCGTCACTTTGGGGATCAACTGATAGGTGATACCAGTCGACAAAGGCTGATAAACCAATGCACCTTCGCCTTTGGTCGATTCATAGCATTCCACACCCTTTTCGGTATTATAGCCGGTTTCACATTCAACCACCCGGATCGGTTCTCCTCCGATACCGCCATCCCGCTCATTGAGCAGAGTGAAATAGTCGTTGTAGCCGTCCGAGAACGGGATACCGCCTGCAGCATATGGCCCGGTGCGATAGCTGAGATCAGGGATCACAAGATCCGCCATCGCTGGCCCAGCGGCCATAAGGGCGCTCAGCGCCACGGTTGCCAGTTTCTTGTTCATCGGGTGTATCCTCCCTTGATTGATCCGATGGTGTATTCGGGTTTTCGCACCCGTCTTTTTGATTGGGCCTACCCTTAGTGCGGGAACGGCCAGAGTCTGAGTTTCTCTTTCGCGACGCGCCACAGCTGTGCCAGCCCATGGGGTTCGAGGATCAGGAACATGATGATCAGGGCGCCGACAATCACCAGCTGAAGATGGGCAACGATATCTGTGGGCCAGCCCAGCACATCGACGCCGACCACTTTCAGGACCACCGGCAAAAGCACAAGGAATGCAGCGCCCGCAAAGGATCCGAAAATAGAGCCTAACCCGCCGATAATGACCATGAACAGAACCAGGAACGATTTTTGGATGCCAAAGACTTCACCGACCTCAACCGCGCCCAGATAGACCGCAAAGAACAGTGCGCCCGCGATGCCCACGAAGAACGAGCTTACGGCAAAGGCGGTCAGTTTCGCCTTGAGCGGGTTCACCCCGATGATCTCGGCGGCGATGTCCATATCGCGGATCGCCATCCATGTCCGCCCTGTCGTACCGCGTGTCAGGTTGCGCGCAACGAGGGCGCAGACGGTCAGGAAAATCAGACAGAACAGATAGGTGGCCCAGGCCGATGCATTCGGACCGGTGATGATGATGCCGAAAACATCCCGTTCCGGCGCGTTGATCTGCCCCGAAGCCGAGTAATTGTAGAACCACGGCACTCGGTTGAACAGCCAGACCAGAAAGAACTGCGCCGCCAGCGTCGCCACCGCAAGGTAAAACCCCTTGATCCGCAATGACGGCAAGCCGAACAGCACGCCCACGATGGCGGTGATGCCACCGGCCAGGATCACATGGATGAACATCGACACGTCTGGAAAGGCGGTCATCAACTTGTAGCAGGCATAGGCCCCAACGGCCATGAAGCCCCCGGTACCCAGGCTGACCTGCCCGCAATACCCCACAAGAATGTTCAGCCCAATGGCCGCGATCGCATAGATGAGGAAGGGCAGCAGAAGTGCGTTGGCCCAATAGTCGTTGATGATGAACGGAATGATCCCGAAGGCCACCGCCAGCACCACATAGTACCGATACCGATCGAACTTGATCGGGAAAGTCTGGCTGTCATCCACGTAGGAGGTTTTGAAATCTCCGGCCTCACGATAGAACATGTCTTACTTTCCCCATTGTTCCTGCGCCCGATTCCGGGCTTCGGCGTCCAGTTGATTGGACCCTTTGGCATATCCGCTCGCCTCCGAGGCGCGCACCAGTTTCAGGTAGGCCAGAACCCCCATGATCAGCCCGGCAAAGGCCAGGATCGCTGCAATCGTCAGTTGGCTTTCGGTCAGATCGTCTGATGTGAGGGCGATGTAGCCAAAAGCCCAGAACCCCGCCCATGCGATCACGTTGATGATGGCGATCAGCTTGGTCATGCCCTATACCCTCTCGATGATCTTCTCTCCGAACAGGCCTTGCGGCCTGAACACTAGGAAGATCAGCGCCAGCACATAGGCAAACCAGTTCTCGGTTGCGCCACCGACCATCGGTCCGATTGCGAATTCGAACAGCTTTTCACCCACGCCGATGATCAGGCCGCCCACGATGGCGCCTGGGATCGAGGTGAACCCGCCCAGCATCAGCACCGGCAACGCCTTGAGCGCGATCAGCGACAGCGAGAACTGGACGCCTGATTTGGTGCCCCACATGATGCCCGCGACCAGAGCGACAAACCCGGCCACCGACCAGACCATGACCCAGATGAAGTTCAGCGATATGCCCACCGAAAGCGCCGCCTGATGGTCATCCGCCACCGCGCGCATGGCCCGGCCCTGCTTGGTGTACTGGCTGAACGCCACCAGAGCGGCTACCAACAGCGCCGCGATGACCGTCGCCACGATGTCCAGATTGTCGATGAAGAAGCCGTAGTCGAAGATGTTATAGGTGGTCTCGTCAATCCACAGATTGATACCCTGCGGCAGACCCACATCCAGCGTCTTGATTTCAGACCCCCACATCAGGTCGGCCACGCCTTCAAGGAAGTACGCCAGACCGATGGTCGCCATAAACAGAATGATCGGTTCCTGCCCCACCAGATGGCGCATGACGAACCGCTGCACGGCCCAGGCCAGCAATACCATCACACCCATCGTCAGAATGATCGCGAACAGCGCTGGCACATTCCACCCGAAATAATGGATATGGGTGCCGAAAGTCGCGTTGATCAGATGGGCAAACGGCACCTGCCCATTCATAATCCCGACCAGCGTCATCGCCGCGAACAGGGCCATAACCCCTTGGGCATAGTTGAAAATACCGGACGCCTTGTAGATCAGCACAAAGCCCAGCGCGACCAGCGCATAAAGCACCCCGGCCATCAGACCGTTGAGGATGACCTCCATCGCGAAGATAAGTTGTTCAGGCATGCCAGCCCCTCCCCAATTCTGCCCAGAGCTTAATCATGGCTGACCCCCAGATAGGCGTCGATGACTTCCTGGTTGTTGCGCACCTCATCCGGTGTGCCGTCGCCGATCTTCTTGCCGTAATCCATCACGACCACCCGGTCGCTCAGATCCATCACAACGCCCATATCGTGCTCGATCAGGGCGATGGTGGTGCCGAATTCGTCATTCACGTCGAGGATAAAGCGGCTCATGTCCTCTTTCTCTTCGACGTTCATGCCCGCCATGGGCTCATCCAGCAGCAGCAGCTTGGGCTCTGCCGCCAGCGCGCGGGCCAGTTCGACGCGTTTCTTCAGACCGTAGGGCAAGCGCGATACCGGCGTCTTGCGGATGTGCTGAATTTCAAGGAAGTCGATGATCTTTTCGACCGCCTCGCGGTTTTGCACCTCTTCCGCTTCGGCCTTGCCGCGCCAGATCGCCTGCTGGAGGATGTTGGTCTTCATGAAGTTCAGACGACCCGTCATCACGTTGTCCAGAACGCTCATACCCTCGAACAGCGCGATATTCTGGAACGTCCGCGCGATTCCCTGCTGGGCGACTTCAAAAGGCCGCATCGGCGGGCGTCTGGACCCATGGAACCAGACCTCGCCTTCCTGCGGAACATAGAATCCCGAGATCACGTTCAGCATCGAGGATTTCCCGGCGCCGTTCGGCCCGATGATGGCGCGGATCTCGCCTTCGCGGATATCGAACGAGATATCCTTGATCGCCACCACACCGCCAAAGCGCAAGGTGATGTTCTTCATCTCCATCACCACACCGCCGATCTTGCGACCGTCTTCGGTGACATATCCTTCGGAATTATCCAGCATCGGTCACTCCCTGACTTGCGCGAAAACGGGACGGCGGGCGGGGCGATGACCGCAGGTCGAGCGGCGCTCGTGCGGCCCTCATTCTGCGGCAACCTTGTGTTGGGCGACGGGAACAACCGGCGCGTCCACAATCTCCAGCGTCGCCGAGATCGATCCTTTGCGACCATCCTCATAGGTCACCTCGGTCGTGGTCGAAACCGTCTTGGACCCGTCATAAAGCGCGGCAATGATGTCGCTGAACTTGTCCTCGACAAACCCGCGCCGCACCTTTCGGGTCCGGGTCATCTCGCCATCGTCGGCATCCAGTTCCTTGTGCAGAACCACAAAGCGGTGCACCTGACAGCCCGACAGCATCTCGTCAGCGGCGACCGACTTGTTCACCTCTTCCACATGGGCCTTGATCGTCTCTAACACACGCGGATGTCCCGCCAGTTCCTGATACGAGGCATAGGCCACGTTGTTGCGCTCGGCCCAGTTGCCGACCGCGGTCAGATCGATATTGATGAAGGCGACGCAGCGATCCTTGCCATTGCCGAACAGCACCGCCTCCAGAATATCCGGATAGAACTTCAGCTTGTTCTCGACATATTTCGGCGCGAACATCGACCCGTCGGCCATCTTGCCCACGTCCTTGGCGCGGTCGATGATCCGCAGATGACCCGAGCTTTCCTCGATGAACCCCGCGTCGCCCGTGGCCACCCAGCCTTCAGGGTCCTTGGTTGATGCGGTCGAGTCCGGGTTCTTGAAATATTCGACGAAAACGCCGGGCGAGCGGTAGTGTATCTCGCCCTTGTCGTCGATCCTGATCTCGACATCGGGGGCCGGGACGCCAACGGTGTCGGCGCGCACCTCGCCGTCGGGCTGGACGGTGATGAACACGGTCGCCTCGGTTTGGCCGTACAACTGTTTCAGGTTGATGCCTAAAGAGCGATAGAAATCAAAGATCTCCGGCCCGATCGCCTCACCCGCCGTATAGCCCACCCGAAAGCGCCCATATCCCAGCGTGTCTTTGAGCGGCCCGTAAACCAACAGATTGCCCAGCGCATATTTCACCTTGTCACCCAAGCTCACCGGCTTGCCATCCAGCAACCGACCGCCGACCTTCTTGGCATGCGCCATGAAGTAGTGGAACATGCGCTGCTTGAGCTTGCTGGCATCCTCCATTCGGATCATCACATTGGTCAGCTGGCTTTCAAATACGCGCGGCGGCGCGAAGAAATAGGTCGGCCCGATCTCGCGCAGGTCGGTCATCATCGTGTCGGCGCTTTCGGGGCAGTTCACGCAGAACCCGCACCAATAAGCCTGACCGATGGAAAAGATGAAATCCCCGACCCAGGCCATCGGCAGATAGGACAGGATGTCTTCGTTGCGGGTCAGGTGGTCGAATTCGGCTGAGTTCTTTGCACTTTCGATCACGTTGCGGTTCGACAGCACCACGCCCTTGGGCTTGCCCGTGGTACCCGAAGTATAGAGCATCACGCAGGTGTCGTCATAGGTGATCTCGCCGATGCGCCTGTCCAGTTCGGCGTCGAAACGCGCATGACCGGCGCTGCCCTCGGCCTTGATGTCGTCAAGGGCATTCATCTGGCTGTGGTCGTATTTCCGCATACCGCGCTTGTCGGTATAGAGGATGTGTTTGACCTGATGCAGGTTTTCCTGAATCTCGATGACCTTGTCGACCTGCTCCTGATCGCCGCAGACGACATATTTCGCCCCGCAATGCTCCAGCACATAGGCCATCTCTTCGGCAACCGCGTCTTGATAGAGAGGGACCGGAATGGCACCGACCATCTGCGCCGCAACCATTGACCAGTAATGTGCCGGACGGTTGCGCCCGATTACGGCGATGTGGTCACCCTTTTCAACGCCAAGTTCAAGAAATCCAAGCGCCAGCGCGCGGATTTCGGCGGCCGTTTCCGCCCAGGTCCAGCATTGCCAGATCCCGAATTCCTTTTCGCGGTAAGCCGGGGCATCCCCGAACTGCGTCGCATTGCGATGTAGCAGCGCCGGAAGGGAGTGCATCCCCTCGGCGCCCGACTGCGTCTGAGCCAATTCTATCTCTCCTCCCCATCCGGCCCCGGGTCGGGCCGGAACGGCGTCGCCGGGTCAGACCGGAACGCTGCTGCCCCGATTAAGGACAAGGAGGACGATCAGCGTCAACTTTTTCGTAATGTTTTCTCAATTCTTACGAATTGTTACAGCCAATCCCGCAAAATCGGAATCAGCGGCACATCCGCCGCCGGCATCGGAAAGTTCCGCAGGTCATTCGCGCGCACCCATTTCAGCGCCTGGCCCTCTTTCGACTGCGGAATACCCTCCCATTTGCGGCAGGCGAACAGCGGCATCAGCAGGTGGAAATCATCATAGCTGTGGCTGGCAAAGGTCAGCGGTGCTAGGCACGAGGCCCAGGTGTCGATGCCCAGTTCCTCGTGCAATTCCCGGATCAGGGCGGCCTCGGGGGTTTCGCCGGGCTCGATCTTGCCACCGGGGAATTCCCACAGTCCGGCCATGGATTTGCCTTCGGGACGTTGGGCCAGCAGCACGCGGCCCTCGATGTCGATCAGGGCGACAGCAGAGACTAACACGGTTTTCACGAGCGATAATCCGCGTTGATCTCGATATAGCCGTGGGTCAGATCACAGGTCCAGACGGTGGATTTCCCTTCGCCCAGCCCCAGATCAACCGCAATCACGAGGTCCTTGCCTTTCATATAGGCGGCGGTGGCGTCTTCGCGATAATCCGGGCTGACCCAGCCGTTCTCGGCCACAAGAATATCACCGAATGAAATGCTGAGCGTGTCGCGATCCGCTGCCGCGCCCGACTTGCCGATGGCCATGACGATGCGGCCCCAGTTCGGGTCTTCACCGGCGATGGCAGTTTTCACCAGAGGGGAGTTGGCGATGGCCAGACCGTGGGTCTTGGCGTCAGCGTCCGAGGCGGCTCCGGTCACGCGGATTTCCACGAATTTCGTGGCGCCTTCCCCGTCACGCACCACTTGTTGCGCGAGGTCCAGCATCACTGTTTCCAAAGCCCGCGCAAAAGCGGCATCGCCGGTGGCATCAACGCCCGAAGATCCGGTCGCACACAGCAGCAGACTGTCCGAGGTCGAGGTGTCGCTGTCCACAGTGATGCAGTTGAAGGTGCGATCTGTCTGGGCGCTCAGCATTTCCTGCAACGCCGATTGCTCAACCTGTGCGTCGGTGAAGATATAGACCAGCATCGTCGCCATGTCTGGCGCGATCATTCCAGAACCCTTCGCAATCCCTGCAATAGAGACTGTTTTGCCACCGATTTCGACCTGTGCGCTCGCCCCTTTGGGAAACGTGTCCGTCGTCATGATCGCCCGCGCGGCATCTTCGATGGCATGGCGGCTGAGGCCGGATTTCAACGCTTCAAGCTGCGATATGATGCGATCATGTGGCAGCGGTTCACCGATGACACCGGTGGATGAGGTAAAGACCCGTTCGACGGGGACGCCGGTCGCTTTGGAAACGGCCTGTGTCACCTCGGCAACCGATGTCTGGCCATAGTGGCCGGTGAACGCGTTCGCATTGCCCGAGTTCACAAGGATCGCCGCAGGTCCATCACTGGGGCCTCCTATTTTCTTCTGACAATCCAGAACCGGTGCCGCGCGGGTGGCCGAGCGGGTGAAGACACCCGCCACCGACGTGCCCGGATCAAGAACAGCCAGCATGACATCCGTGCGACCCTGATAGCGCACACCCGCTTCGACGGTGGCAAAACGCACACCGTCAATCGCAGGCAGTTCAGGGAAAGACGCCGGCGCCAGCGGCGATACCTTCGTGATCGTGGCCACTGGTCTTTACTCCTGAATCAGGTCCAGCTGGCGCATGATCTCGGGGCCTGCGCCTTCCAGCGCGGGGCGTTCGATCTGTGCCTGCTGCGTCAACTCGTCGATCCGCGCCTGAATGGCATCTTGCTGGATCGTTTGGGCCAGCTCATCGCGCACCGCGTCCAGTTCGGGGGCTTCGGTTTTGCGCTTGTCGTTCAGCTTGACCAGATGCCAGCCAAACTGAGTTTGCACCGGATCCGACACCTGCCCTTTTTCCAGCGCGATCACGGCTGCCTCGAATTCAGGTACCATCTGGCCTTTTCCGAACCATCCCAACGCGCCACCATTCGGACCGGACGGACCGGTCGAGTTCTCGCGGGCAAGTTCCGCAAAATCTGCACCATCATCAAGCTGAGTCTTGAGCGCTTTGGCTTCTTCTTCCGATTCCACCAGAATATGGCTGGCGTCGAATTCGTCTTCACCCGCAAAATCATTGAAACGCGCATCGTAAGCGGCCTGAATGGCTTCCTCTGTGACGAGATCGTTGGTCAGAGCCGCGACCGTCTGAACCGCCTGAAGCGACCGCTTTTCATTGTCGAGTGTCAGCGCGTTCCGCATGTTCAGGCCATCCTGTTGCTGTCCCAGCAATTGCTGCTGGATCAGCTGTTCCAGAATGAAATCGAACAGCACGTCGTCTTCCGCCTGCTGATATTGCGGTGGCAGAGAAGCGACGGTGGCGATCACGTGACCCAATGTGATCTCATCCCCGTTTACCCGAGCGACCACGGTCGACGCATCCGGCTGGGTTTCGGCGGCCAGCGGCAGGGCCATCACGGCGGCCAGGGCCAGCGATGGCAGAAAAGTGAGACCTTTGGGCATTGAATCATCCTATTTTCTTGCCGCGACAGGGCGCGGCGTTGACACTCTGGAACCTGCCGCTTACATCGCTTTGAAGCCTTGGACAGGGCCGCCTTTCACCCCCCGTATCTATGGGTTGCGCGCAAGGTGGGCAAGCCTGTCGCAACCACGAAAAGAACAGATCCTCTGGAGTGAACATGCTGGGACTCGGAACGCTCGCCAAAAAGGTGTTCGGAACACCGAACGACCGCAAGATCAAGGCGACCCGCCCTCTGGTCGAAAAGATCAATGCGCTGGAACCAGAGTTTGAAACGCTTTCAGATCAAGGTCTGATCGACAAGACCGAAGACCTGCGCAAGCGCGCACTGGATGGCGAAAGCCTGGACGACCTGCTGCCCGAGGCCTTTGCCAACGTACGCGAGGGCGCCAAGCGCGCACTTGGCCTGCGGGCCTTTGACGTGCAGCTGATGGGCGGCATTTTCCTGCATCAGGGCAACATCTCGGAAATGAAGACGGGCGAAGGCAAGACTCTGGTCGCCACCTTCCCGGCCTATTTGAACGCGCTGACCGGCAAGGGCGTGCATGTTGTCACGGTGAACGAATACCTGGCCAAACGTGACGCGGAATGGATGGGTAAGGTGTTTGCGGCCGTAGGCATGACAACTGGTGTGATCTGGTCCGGCCAGCCCGACGCGGAAAAACTGGCCGCGTATTCCTGTGACATCACGTATGCCACCAACAACGAGCTGGGTTTTGACTATCTGCGCGACAACATGAAGGCGGATCTAGAGCAGGTTTACCAGAAACACCACAACTTTGCGATTGTGGACGAGGTCGACTCGATCCTGATCGATGAAGCGCGGACACCGCTGATCATCTCGGGTCCCGCGCAGGACCGGTCGGATCTGTACACCGCCATTGATGGCCTGATCCCGACGCTGAGCGACGATCATTACACCCTGGATGAAAAATCGCGCAATGTGACCTTTACCGATGAAGGCAACGAGTTTCTTGAGGCACAGCTGCTTCAGGCCGGCCTGATTCCCGAAGGCCATTCCCTGTATGATCCGGAAAGCACCACCGTTGTGCATCACGTCAACCAGGCGCTGCGTGCACACAAGCTGTTCCAGCGCGACAAGGATTACATCGTGCGCGACGGCGATGTCGTTCTGATCGATGAATTCACCGGCCGCATGATGCCGGGCCGTCGCCTGTCCGAAGGTCTGCATCAGGCGATCGAAGCCAAGGAAAAGGTTCAGATCCAGCCGGAAAACGTCACATTGGCCAGCGTGACATTCCAGAACTATTTCCGCCTGTACGACAAACTGAGCGGCATGACCGGCACCGCGTTGACCGAGGCCGAAGAATTTGCCGAGATCTACGGTCTGGGCGTGGTCGAAGTTCCGACCAACCTGCCGATTGCCCGTATCGACGAAGATGATCAGGTCTATCGTACGGCCGCCGAAAAATACGATGCGATGATCGCCGAGACGAAAAAGGCGCAGGAAAAGGGCCAGCCGGTTCTGCTGGGGACCACGTCGATCGAAAAATCCGAACTGCTCAGCCAGATGCTGACCAAGGAAGGCATCAAGCACAACGTTCTGAACGCCCGCCAGCACGAGCAAGAGGCACAGATCGTTGCCGATGCCGGTCGTCTGGGTGCGGTAACCATCGCCACCAACATGGCCGGTCGCGGCACCGACATTCAGCTTGGCGGCAACGTCGAGATGAAGGTCCTGAAAGCGATTGCCGAGAATCCAGACGCGGATCCGTCCGAGCTGCGGGCCGCCGAAGAAGCACGCCACGCCGAAGAAAAAGAAAAGGTTCTGGCTGCTGGCGGCCTTTACGTTATGGCATCGGAACGCCACGAAAGCCGCCGCATCGACAACCAGCTGCGCGGTCGTTCCGGTCGTCAGGGCGACCCGGGCCGAACGGTATTTTACCTGAGCCTCGAGGATGACCTGATGCGCATCTTCGGCTCGGAACGGCTGGACAAGGTATTGACCACGCTGGGCATGAAAGAAGGCGAGGCGATCATTCACCCCTGGGTGAACAAGTCGCTGGAACGCGCGCAGTCCAAGGTCGAAGGCCGCAACTTTGACATGCGCAAGAACGTTCTGAAGTTCGACGACGTGATGAATGACCAGCGGAAGGTGATCTTCAGCCAGCGCCGCGAAATCATGTCTGCAAACGACCTGTCCGAGATCGTCTCGGATATGCGCGAACAGGTGATTGACGACCTGATTGACGAATACATGCCGCCGAAATCCTATGCTGATCAGTGGGATACTGAGGGTCTGCACGAGGCGATAAAGGACAAGTTGAACATGGACGTCCCGGTTCAGGACTGGGCCGCCGAAGAAGGCGTGGATGACGAGCAGGTGCGCGAACGTCTGATCAAGGCCGCGGATGAGATGATGGCCCAGAAGGCCGTCGCCTTTGGCCCTGAAAACATGCGCAACATCGAAAAACAGGTTCTGCTTCAGACCATTGACAGCAAATGGCGCGAGCATCTGCTGACCCTGGAACACCTGCGCTCGGTCGTTGGGTTCCGCGGTTATGCCCAGCGCGATCCTCTGAACGAATACAAGAACGAAAGCTTCCAGCTGTTCGAAAGCATGCTGGATTCGCTGCGCGAGACCGTGACACAGCAATTGTCGCGCGTACGTCCGCTGACCGAAGAAGAACAGAAAGAAATGCTGGCGCAGATGGCCGGGCAGCAGGCTCAGGCGCAGGAGGCCGTGGACAAGGCCGCGAAACAGGCCGAAGCCAAGGCCGAGGCTGCGGCCTCGGGTGATGCGCTTCCGGGGTTCGACGAAAGCGATCCATCGACCTGGGGCAACCCGTCGCGAAATGATCCGTGCCCGTGTGGCTCGGGCAAGAAGTTCAAACACTGCCATGGCCGACTGACCTAACGTTACCCGCCGAATCCACAATGTGTTCGTCTTGCGGCCACAAATTGGCCGCGATTCGTGGCGAATGTGCGATTTGCTCCTTCAACTGGGGAGGGTGTCTTGTTTGTAGTTCGAAACTACGTGACCATGTGCGGCACGGTCGCTTGTGCTTTGGGCATAGGCTACCTGATGCAGAACGGACCAACCGCGCAGCCTGCGAACGCGGGGGGTAGTGTTGATGTTGCCTCGGCATCTCAGCAATCCTCGGTTCTGTCGGGGTTGGATGCTATCGTACTGACTTCGGCTCCGGCGTCTGACGCAGATTCCGGGGCGGCAGCGCCCGAACCTCGCGCAGCTCCGTCGGCACCGAAAACAACGGATTGCAACATCAGCGCGCGCGCCGTCGCCGTCCCCGGCGCCATGGCACACCTGTCGCTGCGGGCACGCTGCCACCGAAACGAACGCGTTGAAATTCATCACAGCGGCCTGACGGTCAGCCAGAACACCGACGATTCCGGTGCCTTGAACATGTCCATCCCGGCACTGTCGGAATACGCGATTTTCCTGATTTCATTCGAAGATGAAACAGGCACGGTCGCCACCACTCACGTGACCGACATTGCCGAATATGACCGCGTCGTCCTGCAATGGCAGGGTGATACCGAGTTGCAGATTCACGCGCTGGAATTCGGGGCAAGCTATGGCAACAGCGGCCATGTGTGGAATGATTCCTCGGCAAATGGCGCAGGAGAGGTTCTGCGCCTGGGCCAGACGGGTCTGGGTCGTGCCAAGAATATCGAAGTATATTCCTTTCCGACGGGCGCGTCGGATCGGTCCGGCAGCATCGACCTGACGGTCGAAGCCGAAGTGACCGAATCCAACTGCGGGCAAACGCTGAATGTGCAGGCGCTGGAACTTCTGTCAGATAGCCGCCTGCGGTCGCGCGACATGTCCCTGACCCTGCCGGATTGTTCACAGGCCGGTGAGTTTCTGGTGTTGAATAATCTGCTCTCAGACCTGACAATCGCGGCAAAGTAATCCGCAGGCAGGCTCGACTCTCTTATGACTTTCTTTCGTGCGGCTGTGACCGCGCTGTTTACCGTTGCAGGTGCGACCTGTGCAATGGCGCAGGACATCACACTGACGTCTCATGACGGCAAGGTCGAAGTAACAGGCAACCTGCTGGGCTTCGACGGCGAATTTTACCGCGTTGATACGCAGTTCGGTGAGTTGACCGTTGATGGCTCGGGCGTCACCTGCGACGGACCTGCGTGCCCCAGCCTGACGGATTTCGTAGCCGAGTTGCGATTTTCCGGATCGTCTGTCATGGCCGAAACGGTCCTGCCCGCCCTGATCATCGGGTTTGCGCAGCAGGAAGGCTTGACCGCAACGCCTGCCCGCGTGGATTCTGACACCTTCGTCTATGAGCTTTTTCAGTCAGGCCGTGACGCCCCGTTGGCGCGGTTCTACTTTGACGTCGGGACCACGGATCGCGGCTTCGCCAAGTTGATCGGGAATCAGACAGATATCGTGATGGCCCTGCGCGAAGTACGCGAGGCAGAGCGGGATGCAGCCGATGCCGCGGGGCTGGGTGATTTGAAACGGGCCCGGCGATCCAGGGTTGTTGCATTGGACGCCATGGTTCCGGTGGTGGCATCCGATAGTGTGATGCGTCAGATTTCGCTGGCCGACTTGGCCCGCATTCTGTCAGGTGAAGTGAAGAACTGGGTGGACCTGGGCGGGCCGGATGCTCCGATCGCATTGCATGTGCCGGATCCGGGATCGGGGCTGGCGCAGGCTGTCGAGGATCAGGTATTGAAGACCGCTGGCGTGGAACTGACCGATACCGCAATCCGTCATATTCGAACGAGCGATCTGGCCAAGGCCGTGGCAAAGGACCCGTTTTCCATCGGAATCGCCAGCAAAGCGACAGCCGACAATACCCGAGCCCTGCCGTTGACCGGAGGGTGTGGGCATCCGCTGGCCGCCACCCGTCAATCGATCAAGACCGAAGATTATCCGTTGAACATGCCGATGTTTCTGTATCTGCCCGAACGCCGCCTGCCGCGGATTGCACGGCAATTTCTGGCCTTTAGCCTAAGCCCCGGGGCCCAGATGGCCATTCGTGACGCAGGTTATGTGGATCAATCGCCTGAAACCTTGCCGGTTGGCGTACAGGGCGACCGGCTTGCCAATGCCATCGCCACCGGAGGGCCCGAAGTTGGGCTGGATGAGCTTCAGCGCATGATCGAAACCCTGCGTCCGCTGTCACGGCTGTCCCTGTCGGTTCGGTTCGAGCCCGGATCATCCCGTCCGGATGCGCAGTCACGTTCCAATATTCAGCAACTGGCACATATGCTTGACGCCGGCACATTGAAGGCGCGCAAGCTGGTGTTTGCCGGTTTCAGCGACGGGGATGGCGGGGCCGCCGCCAACGCCCGCATTGCCCTGCGACGTGCACAGACGGTACGAAACGCGGTTCTGGCCGCAGCCGAGACATCGATATCAGACAGTATCGAGGTGGTCGCGGAAGGGTTTGGCGAAGCAATGCCGATGGCCTGTGACGACACCGAATGGGGCCGCAAGGTCAACCGCCGGGTTGAAATCTGGGTGCAGTGAAGCTCACAGATACCCTTCGGACCGAAAGCTCAACTCGGTCGATTTTCCAATGATCAGGTGGTCGTGCAGGGTCAGGCCCAAGGCCGCACAGGCATCCTGAATACGGTTGGTCATGTCGATATCCGACTGCGAGGGCGTCGGATCACCCGACGGGTGGTTGTGCACCAGAATCAGGGCCGAGGCATTCAGTTCCAGCGCTCGTTTGGCAACCTCGCGCGGGTAAACCGGCACGTGATCCACGGTGCCTTTGGCCTGTTCCTCATCCGCGATCATTACGTTCTTGCGATCCAGATAGAACACGCGAAACTGTTCGATCTCACGATGCGCCATGGTGGTGTGGCAATAATCCAGTAGCGCATCCCATCCCGAGATCACATGCCGCTGCATCACCCGGGCGCGGGCCATCCTGTGGGCGCAGGCCTCAAGAATTTTCAGGTCGGTAACCACGGTATCGCCAACGCCCTTGATCTGGCGCAGCCGTTCCTCGGGCGCGGTCAGGACACGATTGAAATCACCAAAAGTGTCCATCAATGCCCGTGCCAGTGGCTTCACATCCTGACGGGGAATGGATCGGAACAGGACGAGTTCAAGCAGTTCGTAATCCGGCATCGCCGCCGATCCACCGGTCATGAACCGTTCGCGCAGCCGCTTGCGGTGGTCTTTTATGTAGGAGGGTAACCGGCCAGAGGGCAGCGGCTGTGCCGGCGCTTCGTCCGTATCAAACAGCATCGGGGCTTCGGCAAAGGCGTCCTGTGTCATGGGCGCACCCTGACCCAGAATCGGTTTCTGATTGGTTAACGCACCTCACCCGCCATGCGTGCCGTGGCCCGGCGGACAATCATGTGCAGAAGGATCGAGAATACGCCCAGGGTCAGCATCGCGGCAAACATGAGATCGGTCTTGGCACGTCCATTGGCCAGCAGCATCAGATAGCCCAGCCCCTGCGACGAGCCGACCCATTCGCCGATCACCGCTCCGATCGGGGCATAGACCGCCGCCAGCCGCATCCCCGACGCCAGCGACGGCAGAGCGGCCGGAATACGGATATGCCACAATACGGCGCGCTTGCTGGCCTGCATCGTTCGGGCCAGATCCAGATACCCCGACGGGGTGCGCATAAGCCCGTCAAAAAAGGATGAGGTGATCGGGAAATAGATGATCAACACCGCCATGGCGACCTTGGACCACAGCCCATAGCCCAGCCATAGCGTTAGCAACGGCGCCAATGCGAATACCGGCAGAGCCTGCGTGAACACGAGCATCGGCTGCACCAGGACCCGCGCCGCCCGCGAATTCGCCAGTTGCAACGCAGTGACGACACCCAGCAGCGTTCCGCATGCCAGACCGATCACCACTTCGATCGCTGTGATCCAGGTATGCTCGGCGATCACCCAGCGGTTCTGCCACCAGGTTTCGGCCACGACGGCGGGTCCGGGCAGGATGAACTTCGGCAACCCGGTCAGGGTCACGATGCCCTGCCAGATCAGCAAGGCAAACAAAGTTGCGGCCAGTGCAGAAAAATACTTCATGCCACGCCCTCGCGGAGAAGACGCAGCAAGGCACCCTGGGTTTCCAATGTCTCCAAATCATCCACGCGGCGCGGGGCCTGGGCCCGGGGCGGTTCGCACTGCGTCAATCCGTGTTCGGTCATCACCACGATGGATTGCCCCAGACGCGCGGCCTCTGCGGGATCATGGGTCACAAGAAGGACGGTGCGACCGTGCAATGCTTCGGCGGCCAGATCCTGCATGTCAGCGCGGGTGCGGGCATCAAGGGCCGAAAAGGGCTCGTCCAGCAAAACAACGGGGCGATCTTCCATCAGTGTCCGGGCCAGGGCGACACGCTGACGTTGCCCGCCGGACAACGCATTGGGCTTCTTGTTCATGTGATTCTGCAACCGCATACGCTTGATCAGGCGGTCACGTCGATCAAGATCAACGTTTTCCCCGCGCAGACGCGCACCCAGCGAGACATTCTGCGCGACAGTTGCCCAAGGCAAAAGAAGATCATCCTGCGCCATGTATGCGACACGCTCAGCCGCAGGCAAGCCATCACTGGCCGTGATCCGCCCGGCGAAGACAGCCCCGGTCTCGAGCCCCGCAATCAACCTCAGAACCGTGGTTTTTCCCACGCCCGAACCGCCCAGCAGGCATGTCCACGCCCCGGCCCCTAGGGTCAGGGACAACGGCGCAAACAGGGTCGCGCCGTCGATCGTGGCAGTGCCGTTGATGGTCAGTTCGGGCGCAGGTGTCATGGCGTCAAACCCATCTGCCAGAAGTCGACTTCAAGCTCTGTCGCCTTGCGGAAGGTCTGGCACAGTCGATCCCAGCGTGGCGAACCTTGGAAATCAGCCCCAATACGTTTTGTTAGAGTCTGATCCAGCAACTCGCCAACCGCCACACACGCGGCTTGGTAATCTTCGCCGGCATAAGTGTCGATCCAGCCGCGATATGTCTCGGACGTTGCCTTGGCGGACAGGCGCGTACCGATCTCACCATACCCCATGACGCAAGGAACAAGGGCCGCCAGCAGGTCCAGAAGATCTCCGCTGTAGCCTGCTTCCAGGACAAACCGGGTATAGGCCAGATTCTCGTGCCGCTCTGGCGTGGCAAACAACTCTGCCTGCGAGATACCTTCCGCCGCGCAGATACCGATATGCAGTTTCATCTCTTCGCTGATCAAACCGTTCACAGTTCGCGATGCGGCAAGCATTTCTTCATGCGTTTCTGATTTCACCACGGCCAACGCCCAGGCACGTGAGAAGTGGATCAGAAACACATAATCCTGCCGCAGATAGTGCAGAAACGCATCGCGTGGCAGCGTTCCGTCTTTCATACCCTCTACGAAGGCGTGGCGGGTATAATCCCGCCACGGATCCGCCGCAGCATCGCGCATCAGCGCAAAGGCTTTGCCATAATTGCTCATTGCGCGGTCACGTCGATGGTGATGTCACTGACCGGAAGGACGCTGTCGATCATCCCGCTTTCATTCAGGAAGGTTTCGAACCGGGCATAACGACCGGCATCAAAACCTGCCGGACGCAGCGCAAAGCGCGGCAGTGTATCGACCCAGGCGCGGGCATTCAGCTCGTCCTGAAGTTCAGGCGAGGTCGCCGCGAAGATTTCCCAGCTTTTTTCCGGATTATTGACGATAAATTGGGTCGCTTTTTCAGTCGCGGCGAGGAACCGGGCGATCTTGTCCTTGTCCATCGTTTCCGGATTGGCGACATAGATCAGTTCATCATAAGACGGAACGCCCTCTTCCTCGATATAGAAGCAGGTGCCGGGACGACCTTCGATATCCATCTGGTTCAGTTCGAAGTTGCGATAAGCGCCAATCACCGCGTCCACCTGACCGGTCATCAGCGACGGCGAGAGGGAAAAGTTGACATTGATCAGCTCGACATCGCCCAGCGCAACATCGTATTTGCCCAGAACGGTGCCAAGGATGGCTTCTTCGACCCCCGCGACCGAGAAGCCGATTTTTTTACCCTTGAGGTCAGCAGGCGACTTGATCGGCCCGTCTTCCAGCACCAGAAGACAGTTCAGCGGCGTTGCAACCAATGTGCCGACACGCTTCAGAGGCAGGCCCTCGTGAATCTGCAAGTGCAATTGCGGCTGGTAAGACACCGCCAGGTCGGCTTGGCCGGCAGCCACCAAACGGGGCGGGGCGGACGGGTCGGCGGGCGGAACGATCTCGACCTCAAGCCCTTGTTCAGCAAAATAGCCGTTTTCCTGCGCCACGATGATAGGACCATGGTCAGGGTTGATGAACCAGTCCAGCAGGACGGTCATTTTGTCTTCGGCCCATGCCGGCGCGGCGGCCAGAAGGGCGATGGCTGTCATCAGCTTTTTCATATCTCGCGTTTCCCTTTTCTTCACGAGGTTGAGGCCGCGACGAGGACAATCTCGCCCGGCCAATCTGGTTGAATTTGTTCTGCGGCACGCCATGCCCGCAAACCGGTGGCACAGCAAAGAGCCAGCCTTTTTCCGCCATTAGGGTCTATTTCGCGCAAATTATCCGGCGAAATGCGCGTCGCGTTCGAATGGATGGGAACAGGGGCTTCCTGCGAACTGCGCAGCTCGATGATCTGATCCGTGCCCTTCAGCTGGCTTGCGGACAGAAAGCGAAAGCAGTTGCCGGGCTCGGGTGCGTCATCAAAGCGAAACCCGGTGCTGCGCAGGGTTCTTGCGTCATATTGAACCAACTGCCCAAGGGGTGAGGGATCAAGTCCAAGGATCAAGCTGAGCGCCATCTGCGCCTGCATCGCCCCGATCACGCCAACCACGGGGCCCAGAACCCCCGCAGTGGCGCAGCTGGCGCCACTGTCCGGTGCATCGGGAAATACAGCGCGCAGCGATGGGCCCCCGCCGCAGAAACCGCCCACATAACCCGAAAGCCCCAGCACCGAGGCGCTGATCAAAGGTTTGCCCTGCGCCAGACACGTATCCGACAGGATGTAGCTGGCTGCGTAGCTGTCGGCACAATCCAGAATGATATCGGCTTGCGACACCGAACCAGGCGCATTTTCAACGGTCAGAGCCTGATTCAGACCGATGACATCGGTGTCATCATTCAGCGCGCGGCAACGGGCGGCGGCGGTTTCTGCCTTGGGTTGCCCGCAATCGGCCTCGGAGAAAAACGTTTGACGGTGCAGGTTCGACAGATCGACGGTATCCCCGTCCATGACCGTGATCCGTCCCACCCCGGCCCCTGTCAAAAGTGGCAGAACCGGTGCAGCCAGACCGCCCGCACCAACGACCAGAACACGGGCCGCCGACAGGCGTACCTGCCCCTGTGCCCCGACTTCGGGCAAAAGCGTCTGGCGGGCATATCGACTCATCGTGTGACCTCGATCCACGCGCGCACCCGTGCTTCGGGGTCGGGGTTCAGGGTGATATCCGTGACTGCCGAGACCATGTCCGCCCCGGCCTTCAGCACACCGGCTGCGCGCTCGACACTCATGCCGCCAATACCGACCAAGGGAATATCACCAACCCGCGCCTTCCATTCCGTTACGCGGGGCAGGCCCTGCTGGTGCCATTTCATCTTTTTCAGAATGGTGGGGTAGACCGGGCCCAATGCCACGTAATCGGGATCCATGGCCAGCACACGCTCAAGCTCATCGTCGTCATGGGTGGAAACGCCCAGTTTCAGACCCGCTTTTCGGATGGCTTTTAGGTCGGCGTCGTCCAGATCTTCCTGCCCCAGATGGATCCAGTCGCAGCCCAGATCGATCGCGTGTTGCCAATAGTCATTGATCACCAGAACCGCCCCATGGTCGCGGCACAATTCGCGTGAGACTGCGATCTGGTCGCGCACCGCATCGTCTGGCTGATCCTTTATGCGCAGCTGCACCAGCTTGACACCCAGCGGCAACATCCGCCGCAGCCAGTCCGGGTGATCAAAGATCGGATAGAAACGGTCCAGCGTCATGACAGGAAGGCCTTTCCAACAACAGGAGTAGAAGGTTCCGCCATATCGCGCGGCTCGATCGGGTCGGCCTGATGGGCCAATTGCCCGGCAAGGGTAGCCTGCGCCATCGCCTTGGCCATCAGAACCGGATCTCCGGCACGGGCCACAGCGGTGTTCAGCAGAACCGCGTCAAAGCCCAGCTCCATCGCGCGGGCCGCGTGGCTGGGCAAGCCGATACCGGCGTCCACCACCAGGGGAATATCAGGAAATTCGGCCCGCATCGCACGCAGGGCGTATTCGTTGTTCAGCCCGCGTCCTGACCCGATCGGTGCGCCCCAGGGCATCAGCACCTCGCATCCTGCTTCCAACAGGCGTTCGCCCACGATCAGATCATCGGTGGTGTAGGGAAACACCTCGAACCCATCCTCGGTCAGAATGCGGGCGGCTTCTACCAGTTGGAAAACGTCCGGTTGCAGACTGTCCGTATGTCCGATGAGTTCCAGCTTGATCCATCGGGTCTCGAACACTTCGCGGGCCATATGGGCGGTCGTCACGGCCTCTTTCACCGTATGGCAACCGGCCGTATTGGGCAGGATCAGAACTCCCAATTCGCGGATCATGTTCCAAAAGGTCTGGCCTGCACCCGCTTCACGCCGCAAGGATACAGTGGCAACGCCTGCACCGCTTTCGCGAAACGCCTGTTCCAGAATGGCCGGGCTTGGATATTGCGCCGTGCCCAGCATCAGTGAGTTGGGCAGTTCAGTGCCGTAAAACGTTTTCATCTTCAGCCCCCCTGCATCGGTGCGACGACCTCGACCCGGTCACCTTCGGCCAGCTTGTGAGCGACGCGCAGGCTTGAGGGTACGAATTCTTCGTTCACGGCGGTGGCCACACGGCCCGAGAAACCGCATTCGTCCAACAATTCCGACAGGGTTTCGGCGCGCACCTCGCGCGTCTCGCCGTTAAGCACGATCTTCATCTACCATCTCCGAATGTGTGTTGTTCAGCGCCAGATCCGCAACACCCCGCGCCAGCGCCGGTGCCAACAGATATCCGTGGCGATAAAGCCCGTTGGCATAGATCGTGCGGCCCAAACGCCGGATGCGCGGTAAGTTGTCGGGAAAGGCGGGGCGCAGATCGACGCCTATCTCCAACACTTCGGCTTCACCAAAAGCCGGGTTCACGGCATAGGCCGCGCTGAGCAATTCCAGCATCGAACGGGCGGTAATGCGGCTGCTATCCTCGGATTCGATCATGGTCGCACCCAACATGTAGACGCCGCCGCCGCGCGGAACGATATAAAGCGGCATTCGCGGGTGCAGCAAACGAACCGGGCGCGTCAGCTCCACGTCAGGGCATCGTATGACCAGCATCTCACCCTTCACGCCGCGCAGATCATGTAGGTATTCGCGGGCGTGAAGGCCACGGCAGTCAATTGCATTCTCCAACTGGGCGGGCGCCAGCTTCCGGTGGAACACGACGCCCTGGCTTTGCAGTTGACGATACAGATCTTGCAGCGCCTGACGCGGATCAACATGGGCTTCGCGTTCGAAGAACAGGCCTTGGCCAAACCCCGTCAGATCAGGCTCTAATTCAGATATTTCTGCCCGTTCGACCTTGGTGAACTCTTTTGTTCGACGCGCAAATCGGCGCAGGTCCGGCACATCACGGGCACTTGCGACAACAAGCGTTCCCCGCTGGGTCACTTTGGTGCGTTGGGCCCACCATTCCATCGCGGACTGCCCCAGACGCAACACCGGTTCTTCCGCGTTTTCATATTCGCACCAAGGTGCCAGCATTCCTCCGGCCCACCATGAACACCCATGCGGGCCCGGTGGCCCGCCGGGGTCGAATATCTGCACTTTTGCACCGCGCGACACCAGTTCGCTGGCAACGGCAAGACCGGCAACCCCTGCCCCTATGACAGACCAAAGCGTCACGAGGGCCAAACCCGGTGGAAATGATGCACCGGCCCGTGCCCAGCGCCGACATTCAACTCATCCGCGCGCGCGATGGCCCCTTGCAGATAGTCATGCGCCTGCGCAACTGCGTCCTTCAGGGTCAGCCCCCTGGCCAAACCGGCGGTGATGGATGACGACAGGGTGCATCCTGTTCCATGGGTGTTTTTCGTATCCTGACGTGGGGCCTGAAACTCGGCCATGACACCCGACGGATCGATCAGCAAATCGTGGCAGATATCACCTGACCCGTGTCCGCCTTTCATCACGACTGCACCCGCACCCAAGGCGCACAATGCCCGGCCCTGTTCAGCCATCAGCTCACGCGTTTCTGCCGCTGGCATGTTCAGCAGGCACGCCGCCTCAGGCAGATTCGGCGTAAGAACAGTCGCCGTTGGCAACAACACATCGCGCAGCGTCCGGACCGCCTCTTGCTCCAACAGAGCGTCGCCGGATTTTGCAATCATAACCGGATCAAGAACCACGGGACCGTCGAACGCCGCCAGGCCCCTGGCGACCGTATGAATGATCTCAGGTGTCCCAAGCATGCCGATTTTAACGGCCCTGACGTCAAGATCGTTCAGAACCGCGTCGATTTGGGCGGAAATCACATCCAGCGGAATTCCATGCACAGCGGTGACAGCTTGCGTGTTCTGCGCGGTAACGGCGGTGATGACACTTGTGCCAAAAACACCCAGCGCCGACATTGCCTTCAGGTCAGCCTGAATGCCCGCGCCGCCGCCACTGTCGGATCCTGCTATGGTCAGGGCAATTGCCACCATGTCGTTGCTCCATCTTCTATGGGCAACGGAGTAGAGAAAACGTCTGTGTTCAAGAGACCGTTCCCTACGCCGGAATTGCCCGGATCAGGTTCGATGGGTTAACGCGGTTGCGTCTCTCAGCCCTGTCAAAGGGCACCCCAACGGTTGAAGCGGACAATCTCAGGGTCGAGGGCCGGAATCAAGACTCAATTTTCCAGATGTATTGCCACTTTCAGCTTTCTGCTAAGGCCAAAACTGCATGTTTAGGACAGTGACATGCGAGGCTCTGCCTCGCGCTCCGGGATATTTTTCGCCAGATGAATACAGGGTCCCTTGCTTCATCTGGCTGAAAATATCCCGGGGGAGTCGCCCAAAGGGCGGCGGGGGCAGAGCCCCCGTTCCTGGTCGTTCAGCCTTTCATGCCATCCCAGAAAGACTTGACGGACGAAAAAAAGCTTTTTGATTCCGGATGGTTGTCTTCACCCAGATCATCAAACTCGCGCAGAAGTTCTTTCTGGCGGCTGGTCAGGTTGACCGGGGTTTCCACGGCCAGTTCAATGAACATGTCACCAACACCACCGCCGCGCAACGCAGGCATGCCTTTGCCGCGCAGGCGCATTTGCCGACCCGACTGGCTTCCGGCCGGAATCTGAACACGGCCGCGACCGCCATCAATGGTCGGAACCTCGATCGATCCGCCCAGCGCCGCCTTGGCCATGCTGACCGGCACGCGGCAGTAGAGGTTTACGCTGTCGCGTTCGAACAGTTTGTGCTCGGCCACTTCGACGAAAATATACAGATCGCCCGGAGGGCCGCCGCGCATTCCCGCCTCACCTTCGCCTGCCAGACGAATTCGCGTACCGGTTTCGACACCGGCAGGAATGTTCACCGACAAAGCGCGGTCTTTTTCGACCCTGCCGGCCCCCTGACAAGATTTACAGGGGTTCTTGATGATCTGACCCAATCCCGAACAGGTCGGGCAAGTCCGTTCCACCGTAAAGAAGCCCTGTTGTGCCCGCACTTTCCCCATGCCCGAACAGGTGGGGCAGGATGTGGGTTCAACGCCACCTTCAGCCCCGGTACCTTCGCAGGACGAACACGCCACGGCCGTTGGCACGTTGATGGTTTTTTGCAGGCCCGAGTAGGCTTGTTCCAGCGTCACACGCAGGTTGTAGCGCAGGTCCGAGCCGCGCGCGGCGCGACGTCCGCCGCCGCCCCTTTGACCACCCATGAAATCACCGAACAGGTCGTCAAATACATCCGAAAATGCACTGGAGAAGTCGCCTTGACCGCCAAAGCCGCCACCGGGGCGGCCACCGCCGCCCATGCCGTTTTCAAATGCAGCATGGCCAAAGCGATCGTAAGCCGCCTTCTTTTCGGCATCGCGCAGCACGTCGTAAGCCTCGTTGGCTTCCTTGAACTGCGCCTCGGCATCCGGGTTGTCCTTGTTGCGGTCTGGGTGCAGCTCTTTGGCTTTCCTACGAAAACCCTTCTTGATCTCATCCGCCGAAGCGCCCTTGGACACGCCGAGCACTTCGTAATAGTCGCGTTTTGACATCAGTGTTTCCTTCCGCCTCAACGTAAATAGGCCGGCCCGGCATCCGGACCGGCCCATACTGGCCCGGTTACCCGTTACTTACGCTTGTCGTCGTCGAGGTCTTCGAACTCGGCGTCAACGATGTCATCGTCGCCTGGTGCAGCGTCTGCGGCAGCAGGTTCCTCTTCGCCTTCTTCGGCTTGCGCCTTATAGATGGCTTCGCCCAACTTCATCGCGGCTTCGGTGACGTTCTGGATGCCCGACTTGATCTTGTCGGCATTTTCGGTTTCCAGCTCGTCCTTCAGCGCGGCGATCGCCAACTCGATGGCTTCGATCGTGGTCGGGTCGACCTTGTCGGAATGCTCTTCCATCGACTTTTCGGTCGAATGAATGAGGCTTTCCGCCTGGTTCTTCGCCTCGATCAGCTCGCGGCGTTCCTTATCGGCTTCCGCGTTCTCTTCGGCGTCCTTGACCATCTTTTCGATATCCTCATCGGACAGCCCGCCCGATGCCTGGATGGTGATCTTCTGTTCTTTGCCAGTGCCTTTGTCTTTGGCCGAAACCGAGACGATGCCGTTGGCGTCGATGTCAAAAGTCACCTCGATCTGAGGCATGCCGCGCGGTGCCGGCGGGATGTCTTCAAGGTTGAACTGACCGAGGATCTTGTTGTCCGCAGCCATTTCACGCTCACCCTGGAACACGCGGATGGTCACGGCGTTCTGGTTGTCCTCGGCGGTCGAGAAGACCTGAGACTTCTTGGTCGGGATCGTGGTGTTGCGGTCGATCAGGCGGGTGAACACGCCACCCAGCGTTTCGATACCCAGCGACAGCGGGGTCACGTCCAGCAGAACCACGTCTTTGACGTCGCCCTGAAGAACACCGGCCTGAATGGCGGCGCCCATGGCAACCACTTCGTCCGGGTTCACGCCCTTGTGCGGCTCTTTGCCGAAGAATTTGGTGACCTCTTCGATCACTTTCGGCATCCGGGTCATACCACCGACCAGAACAACTTCGTCCACGTCAGCAGCCGACAGACCCGCGTCTTTCAGAGCGGCCTGGCACGGTTTCAGCGACTTCTTGATCAGGTCCGACACCAGCGATTCCAGCTTGGCACGGGTCAGTTTCATGACCATGTGCAACGGCTGACCGTTGGCGCCCATCGAGATGAAGGGCTGGTTGATCTCGGTCTGCGAGGTCGAGGACAGTTCGATCTTGGCTTTTTCAGCGGCTTCTTTCAGACGCTGCAGGGCCATCTTGTCCTGAGACAGATCGACACCGTGTTCCTTTTTGAACTCATCCGCCAAGTAGTTGACGATGCGCATGTCAAAGTCTTCACCACCCAGGAAGGTGTCGCCGTTGGTCGACTTAACCTCGAACAGGCCGTCGTCGATTTCCAAAATGGTCACGTCGAAGGTACCACCACCAAGGTCATAAACCGCGATGGTTTGGGTTTCTTCCTTGTCCAGACCATAGGCCAGCGCAGCCGCTGTCGGTTCGTTGATGATCCGCAGCACTTCCAGACCGGCGATTTTACCGGCGTCTTTGGTGGCCTGACGCTGGGCGTCGTTGAAATATGCCGGAACGGTGATAACCGCCTGCGTGACATCTTCACCCAGATAGCTTTCGGCGGTTTCCTTCATCTTGCCCAGAGTGAAGGCCGAGATCTGGCTCGGGGAATACTTTTCACCGCGGGCTTCAACCCACGCATCACCATTGCCGCCATTCACGATGGAATACGGCACCATTTTCTTGTCTTTTTCGACTTCTGCATCATCCACGCGACGACCGATCAGACGTTTGACGCCAAAAATCGTGTTGTCGGGGTTGGTGACCGCCTGACGTTTTGCAGGCTGACCGACCAGTCGCTCATCTTCGGTGAAGGCGACGATCGAAGGCGTGGTCCGCGCCCCTTCGGCGTTTTCGATGACCTTCGGCTGCGAGCCTTCCATGATGGCCACGCAGGAGTTCGTGGTTCCCAGGTCAATCCCGATTACTTTTCCCATTTTTGCAATCCCTTTCTCTTCAAGGCGATGTCCCGAGGGTCGGACCCTTTATGGCATCCCACCCCCGATCTGATGTGCGCGACAGCACTACCATCGCGCGTCCCGGCGTATATAAGGGCGAGGCAAGAGGCCTGCAAGCACCGTAGAGTGCAGGTTTTCGGGAATTTGAGGTCTTTTTTGGCAAGAAATTGGAAAGGTTTGGGGTTTCCGGAATGACGCGAGTTGTCTTGCGAGGGTTCGAAATCAGGAAAGGCTATATTGACCCTGCTGCCCAGGCACGGCTGATCGCGGCCCTTCGACCGATTCTGAAAGCGGCACCCTTGTTTCGACCCGTCACGCCTTCGGGCAAGGAGATGTCGGTAAGAATGACCTCGGCCGGGGATCTGGGATGGGTGACCGACAAGGCAGGCTATCGCTATCAGGACAAGCACCCGAAAGGCGGGGTCTGGCCTGAAATCCCCACGAACATTCTTGATATCTGGCACGATCTGGTCAGCACCGAGCGCGCACCGGATTGCTGTTTGATCAACTACTACGGGGAAGGCGCCAAAATGGGCCTGCATCAGGACAAGGACGAGGCAGATTTTTCCTGGCCCGTTCTGTCGGTTTCCCTGGGCGATGACGCCCTGTTCCGGATTGGGAACACGACCCGTGGCGGCAAGACCGAGTCGATCTGGCTCGGCTCGGGCGACGTGGTAGTGATGGGCGGCCCGGTACGATTGGCCTATCACGGAATCGATCGGATCAGATACGGATCATCCCGGCTGTTGCCAAAAGGCGGACGGATCAACTTGACGCTGCGGGTCGCATGTTAGCGGCGCGCGTTCCAGCTTTGTGAAACATGCTGGCGCGTGAAAAACTCAGCCATCAAACCGATCATCAACAAAGCTATCCCGACCCATAGCGCGTATTCCCAACTTGTGTTTCTCGGAAAGTAGTTTCGGAAGATGAAGCCCCGGCACTGGTCGATAATATGAAACAGCGGGTTCCAGGCGAACATCATCAGCAATCCGCCGCCCAGCGTGTTTGCGACGAACATCTTTCCCGAAAACACCATGTTCAGGCGACGGTAGATATTGGTGAGCATTCCCACAGTCGTCGGAAACCAGGGTTTCATCGCCATGAACACCAAACCCACGGCGCATCCGGTAAACCAGGCCAATATCAGCATCGCGAAAGCACCGCCGGGATCCTGCACCTCGATCGGGGCGACCGCGACGCTGTAGATGAACAGGATCACGAACATAGCCAGCAGTTGCTTGTAAAGAATACCGAGCGCCGCAGACAGGATCGTCACCATCACATTCATCGGCGAATGGAGCATCATCGGATTGTTCGCGGACCCAACCCCTGAAATCGCGCCTATTGACTGGATGTGCAGCATGAAAGGGAACACGCCGGACAGAACATACAGCAGAAATTCGCCCCTGA
Organism: Ruegeria sp. HKCCSP346; assembly: GCF_017872595.1. Lineage (NCBI taxonomy): Bacteria > Pseudomonadati > Pseudomonadota > Alphaproteobacteria > Rhodobacterales > Roseobacteraceae > Ruegeria > Ruegeria sp. HKCCSP346. Next base: position 117,206 of record NZ_JAEDOT010000003.1, on the reverse strand, counting down.
TCTTTGGAATTCCGCCCCGGCCCATCAGTGACATGAGCAGGTAGAAAGTGGTTCCCATCACCACAAGCTGCAAAACATTGATCAGGATGGCGACTATTGCATTCGGATGTTGCGAGCGCACCTTTCGCACGGTGGCATGGAATACCAGCTCAGCCGTCGTGAAAGCGCCGCCCAGCAGCGTTTGGTTGCGCTTGAAATAGAACATTCAAAGGGTCTTTTCTGCTTCGTCGCCTCTAAACTGGCATGAATATCTTGCCGTTCCGTAACCGCCGCATCATAAGTCGATCGCGATTTTGGATCAACAAACCACAGGAACGGAGCTTTTTTGTGACCTACGATGCGCTTATTCCCGTCATCCGGCGACTGGCTCTGGAGGCAGGCGACAAGATCATGGAAATCTACGAGGCGGATGATTTCGATGTCAAAGTCAAATCCGACTCCAGCCCTGTGACCGTGGCAGACGAAGCCGCTGATGCATTGATTTCGGCAGGCTTGCGTGCGGCATTCCCGGATATTCTTCTGATCACCGAAGAACAGGCCGCTTCGCATTCGGAAAAAGGCGATACTTTCCTCATTGTTGATCCGCTGGACGGCACCAAGGAATTCATCAACCGTCGCGGCGACTTTACCGTCAACATCGCGCTTGTCGAAAACGGAGTGCCAACCCGGGGAGTGGTCTATGCCCCGGCGCGGGGTCGTATGTTCTTCACGCTGGCTGATGGCCGCGCGGTCGAGGAAACGGGCGCTTTCGACAAAAACGAGACCGGTTCTTTGACGCCCATATCAGTCTCTGAACCGGATAATTCCGGGCTTTTGGTCGTGGCGTCGAAGTCCCACAGGGATCAGGCCACCGAGGACTACATCAACAAATATCATGTGAAGGACAGCAAAAGCGCGGGTTCGTCGCTCAAGTTCTGTCTGGTTGCCACGGGCGAAGCGGATATCTATCCGCGCGTCGGGCGCACGATGGAATGGGATACGGCGGCAGGCCACGCGGTACTGGCCGGAGCCGGTGGCCAGGTTGTGCGTTTTGACGACCATACTCCGTTGGTTTATGGCAAGGACGGCTATGCAAATCCGTTCTTTATTGCTTACGCTCCGGGTGTTGAACTGAAGGAAGCCTGATGTCCGTTCTGATTGCCATTCCCGCCCGTTACGCCTCGACCCGCTATCCCGGCAAGCCACTGGTTCCCCTGACCGGCGCAAAAGGCGCATCCATGACACTGATCGAACGGTCCTGGCGTGCAGCCATGTCAGTCTCGGGTGTCGATCGCGTTGTTGTTGCGACGGATGATGAGCGCATTCGCGACGTGTCCGAGGGTTTTGGGGCCGAGGTCGTGATGACCTCGGAAAACTGTCAGAACGGCACCGAACGATGCGCCGAGGCGCATGAGGTTCTGGGTGGCGGGTATGAAATCATCGTCAACCTGCAAGGCGACGCTCCGCTGACCCCGCATTGGTTTGTCGAAGATCTGGTTTCCGGCCTGCGCGCCGCCCCGGATGCCGGTGTTGCGACCCCTGTCCTGCGCTGTGACGGCAGCGCGTTGAACAGTCTGCTGAACGACCGCAAGCATGGCCGTGTAGGTGGAACGACGGCAGTGTTCGGACGCGATCACAGTGCGATGTACTTCTCGAAAGAGGTTGTTCCCTTCACGTCGCAGACATACGCCGGCGATGAAGCGACACCCGTGTTTCACCATGTCGGCGTTTACGCCTATCGGCCCGACGCCCTTGCGGCGTATCCGGGCTGGCCAGCCGGGCCTCTGGAACAGCTGGAAGGCCTGGAACAGCTCAGGTTCATGGAAAACGGGCGCAAGGTTCTGTGCGTCGAGGTCGAGGCAAGGGGCCGTCAGTTCTGGGAACTGAACAACCCGCAGGACGTGCCCAAGATCGAAGAGATGATGGCAGCCATGGGGCTGGAGTGACGTCTTTTCCCCATGACTCTGACGGCGCCCCTGTAGAAACTGTGCCTCAACCAGCCCCAATGGATATGCCATGAAGACAATTCTTGTCACCGGTGGTGCCGGGTATATCGGCTCACATGCCTGCAAGGCGCTTGCGCAGGCAGGTTACCTTCCTGTGACCTACGACAACCTGATCACGGGTTGGCAGGATGCGGTGCAATTTGGCCCTTTTGAACAGGGCGACCTTTTGGACCGGGACCGCCTGGATGAGGTGTTCGCGAAACACAAGCCAGATGCGGTGATGCATTTCGCGGCGCTCAGCCAGGTTGGCGATGCCATGCGCCAGCCCGGCGTGTATTGGTCGAACAATGTCACGGGCTCGCTGACTCTGATTGAAGCAGCCGTCGAGGCCGGCTGTCTGGATTTCGTATTTTCGTCCACATGTGCCACATATGGCGAGCACGACAATGTGGTTCTTGATGAATCCACTGCCCAGTATCCCCTGAACGCCTACGGGGCATCAAAACGCGCGATCGAAGATATCCTCAAGGATTTCGAGGCGGCTCATGGGCTGCGCCATGTCATCTTCCGGTATTTCAACGTTGCAGGTGCAGACCCCGAAGGGGACGTGGGCGAGTTTCACCGCCCCGAAACCCATCTGATCCCGCTGATGTTGGACGCGATTGACGGCAAGCGGGACGGTCTGACCGTCTTTGGCACAGATTATGATACGCCCGACGGCACCTGTATCCGCGATTATGTACATGTTTGCGATCTGGTAGATGCGCATATTCTGGGGCTGGGCTGGCTGGAACAGGGCAAAGGCAGCCGTGTCTTCAATCTGGGCACCGGGTCCGGGTTTTCCGTTCTTGAGGTGATCGAGCAATCCAGGTCCGTCACCAACCGTCCCGTGCCGTATACAGTGGGCCCTCGTCGGGCAGGAGATTGCACCAAGCTGGTATCTGGTTCTGTGCGGGCTGAAATTGAACTGGGATGGAAGCCAAAAAGATCTACGTTAGAGACGATGATCGCAGACGCCTGGCGCTGGCACCAGAACGGCCACTACGAAAAATGAGGACCCGGTGACATCCAGCTCTGCTTTGACACTTCCCCGGATCGGATGGGCACGGAAGTACAGGTTGCGCTGGAAACGCCGGCGGCTGCTCTGGAGGTCGCTGCGCAGCCGACATCAGTTGACCCGCCAGAAGGATCAGACATCCCGAATCCAGCGGGGTGACATATTGGCCTTTGTCACCTTGCGCAATGAAATCATCCGCCTGCCCTGGTTCTTTCGTCACTATCGCGCCTTGGGCGTCGATCATTTTCTGATCGTCGACAACGGCAGCGACGATGGATCATCCGAGTATCTGCAAGATCAACCGGATGTCTCGGTGTGGAGAACCCATTCCAGCTATCGTGGATCGCGGTTTGGCCTGGACTGGCTGACCTGGTTGCAGATGCGCTATGGCCACCGCCACTGGTGCCTGATGGTGGATGCGGATGAACTGCTGGTCTATGCCCACTGCGACACCCGGTCCCTGCATGACCTGACAACCTGGCTGGACCTGCACGGGAAGATCGGGTTCGGGACGCTGATGCTGGACCTCTATCCCAAGGGCCCCTTGGGTGATGCGGCTTATGACCCGGACACCGACCCCACAAATCTGCTGTGCTGGTTCGATGCAGGACCGTATCGCGCGCAGCGGCAAAGCCCGATGGGCAATCTGTGGGTGCAGGGTGGCGCGCGGGAACGTATTTTCTTTACGCAAACCCGGCAAAGATCACCCACGCTGAACAAGATCCCGCTGATGCGCTGGTCGCGGCGCTATGCCTATGTGAACTCATGCCATTCTGCCCTGCCGCGCTGCCTGAACGAAACCTATGATGGCCCGGGCGGCGATACCCCGTCGGGCGTGTTGCTGCACACGAAGTTCCTGCCGGACGTTATCGAGAAATCCACTACCGAGAAGCAGCGACGCCAACATTTTCATGATCCGGACCAATTCGGGCCATACTACGATGGGATAATCGACCAGCCGGACATGTGGACCCCACAATCGGTGCGCTACACCGGGTGGAGCCAGCTGGAACAGTTGGGTCTGATGAACGGCGGAGGCTGGGATTGAAAACGAAAACAAGGGCATCAACCGCACGTTTACAGTTTGCGGGTTTTAAAGACGTTGCGTCAGAAGATGCAAAGATGGCATAAACCGGTAATGCCATGTCGTGCCAACTGTCACGGCTGGTTCGGGGAAAGCTCGCGTTATAAAAAGGTTGGGCAGTCACGTGAGCCTGTTTGAGTCCTACAAAATGAGATTGCGGCGCAAGCGCCGTATTCTGCGCTGCCTCAAACGACGCCGCGAGCTCAAGCCAGTCAGCAACAACACACAGGCCATACGGCGTGATGATATCCTGCTGATGAGTGTTGTGCGGAACGAGAAAATTCGCCTGCCCTTCTTTCTTGAATATTATCGCAAATTGGGCATCAACCATTTTCTGTTTGTCGACAACAACAGCGATGATGGCAGTTTTGAATTTTTAAAAGAACAGGCTGACGTTTCGGTCTGGCGGACGACGACCAGCTACAAACGGGCAAGCTATGGTCTGGACTGGTCGAACTATCTGCTGCGCAAATACGCGCACGATCACTGGGTGCTGAGCGTCGATCCGGACGAATTCTTCATCTATCCGTTCTGCGACACCCGTCCAATCCGAGCCTTGACGGACTGGCTGGATGGCAGTGCCGTGCGCAGTTTTGGCACGATGCTGATCGACATGTACCCCGAAGGTCCGGTGGACGCCGACCCCTATGCCGAAGGTCAGAACCCGTTCGAAATCGCGCGCTGGTTCGATCCCGGGAATTACATGATCACCAAGAACCCCGAGTACAAGAACCTTTGGATTCAAGGGGGTCCACGGGCGCGCGTGTTCTTTCAGGACAACCCCTCCAAAGCACCGGCGCTGAACAAGATTCCGCTGGTAAAATGGAACCGGCGCTATGTTTATGTCAGCTCGACCCATTCGCTTTTGCCGCGCGGGCTTAACCAGGTTTACGACGAATGGGGCGGCGAAAAGGCCAGCGGGTCACTGCTTCATGCCAAGTTGATCAATACTCTTGGGGAAAAAGCCCGCGAGGAATTGCTGCGTGGCCAGCATTACCGGGGCTCGGGCGAATACAAGGCATATGCAACCCGGCTTGAGGACAAGCCTGTTTTCTGGTGCGAATGGTCCGAGGCCTACATCAACTGGCGACAGCTTGAGATCCTGGGCCTCATGTCGAAAGGAAACTGGGCATGAGCGGTCTGGGTATTGTCATGTTGGTTCATACTTCGCTGGACCGCGCCGAGCAGGTCGCACGCCACTGGACAGCAGCAGGGTGCCCGGTGGTCATCCATGTGGATCGCAAGGTGCCAGACACTGTTTTTTCCCGGTTTGTTGCGTCCTGTTCGAACAATCCATCGATCGTGTTTTCTGACCGACATCGCTGCGATTGGGGTGGCTGGGGTATCGTTGCCGCCTCGCAAAGCGCGTCCGAGTTGATGCTGGAGCGTTTCCCCGAAGTTCGGCATGTATTTCTTGCCTCGGGGGCCTGCCTGCCCTTGCGACCGGTTCAGGAACTGATCGATTACCTGTCAGACCGGCCGCGTGTCGATTTCATCGAAAGCGCGACGACATCCGATGTCAGCTGGACCATCGGCGGGCTGGATCATGAACGGTTCACCCTGCGGTTTCCGTTTTCGTGGCGCAAGCATCGCAAACTATTCGACGCATATGTAAAACTTCAGCGTCTGATGGGCTTTCGCAGGAAAATCCCCGACGGACTGGTTCCGCATATGGGAAGCCAGTGGTGGTGCCTGACCCGCCAAACGCTGTCGGCAATCCTTCAAGACCCCAGGCGCAAGCTGTATGACAAGTATTTCCGTCATGTCTGGATTCCGGATGAAAGCTATTTCCAGACGCTGGCGCGCTTGTATTCCACGCATATTGAAAGCAGGTCCCTGACGCTGTCCAAATTCGATTACCAGGGCCGCCCGCACATCTTCTATGACGATCATCTGCAATTGCTGCGCCGATCGGATTGTTTTGTCGCCCGTAAAATCTGGCCCCGCGCAGAGCGATTGTACCAGGCATTCCTGACAGATCAGGCCGGGGCGATGAAACCGGCAGAGCCCAATCCGGGCAAGATCGATCGCGTATTTTCCAAAGCGGTGGAACGGCGAACCCGCGGGCGCGACGGGCTGTATATGCAAAGCCGGTTTCCCCGCCATGGCAGTGAAAACGGTCTGACATCGTCACAATATTCCGTATTCCAAGGCTTTTCGGAACTGTTCGAGGATTTCGAACCTTGGTTAGCCGCAACCACCGGGGCCAGAGTCCACGGGCATCTATTCGGGCCGGAACGCGCCGAATTTTCGCAAGGAGAAGCCATAACAAATGGCGCCCTCAGCGACAGTGCGGCGCTGCGGGACTATAACCCGACCGCCTTTTTGTCGAACCTGATCTGGAATACGCGCGGTGAACGCCAGTGTTTCCAGTTCAGCCCGCGGGACACTCAGGAAATCAACTGGTTTCTGGCGCGGGACAAAAACGCTCAGATTTCGGTCATCACCGGCGCTTGGGCGATCCCACTGTTCCGGTCCAATATGAACTTCTCGGAAATCCGAAGTGAGGCGGCGCGCCTGCAACAAATTGAAACCAAGCAGCTGGAGGTGCTGACATCGGTCTGGACCAAGGCGCGGATGCGCAGTTGGACGCTGGCCGACTTCATTGAATCTCCGATGGATGCCTTGCAGGGCATTCTAGAAGAAATCGGCATGCAGCAGACCAGCCATCTGACCGAAGTGCCAACCATGGTCGAACTGTCCGGATTCGGGAAGTTCCTGCAAAACCTCAAGAATCAGGGAATGCACCCATATCTGATGGGTGATTTCCCGGCGGACGATGTGTTCGGTCGCCAGGAAAAGCCATACCGAAAACCGTATCTGGTGCAGTGATTGCCCATGTCAGCCCATTTTGATTACTTCGTGATTCTGGCCGCCATGCGCACAGGTTCGAACCTGCTTGAGGCCAACCTGAACGCGCTGGAAGGGGTCACCTGTCACGGAGAGGCGTTCAATCCGCATTTTGCGGGCAGCCTGAAATCCGATCGTCTGCTTGGCCTTTCGCTGGAAGACCGGGATGCGGACCCCATGCGATTGCTCAAGGCGATCAAATCAGCACCGGGTGACATCAATGGCTTTCGATATTTCGAAGACCATGACCCACGTATCCTGAAACCCATGCTGAACGATCCGCGCTGTGCCAAGATCATTCTGACCCGCAACCCATTGGACAGCTACCTGTCGCTGAAAATAGCACAGAAAACGCAGCAGTGGCTGCTGAAGAATGTGAAACGCCGCGTCGACGCGCAGGTTGACTTCGACGCCGACGAATTTTCGGATTACCTGAACCAGCTGCAAGACCATCAGCTTATGGTGCAACGGCACCTGCAAAAGACAGGCCAAACCGGGTTCTTCATTCACTATGACGACCTGACCGAGCTGGAGGTCATAAACGGGCTGGCTGCATGGCTGGGGGTTGAGGGGCGGCTGACCCGACTGGATGATACCCTGAAACCGCAAAACCCGGCGCCGGCTTTGTCCAAGGTCACTAATCCTGATGAACTGAAACAAGCCCTGTGCGATCAGGATCGGTTCGGATTGCATCGGTCAACAAGCTTTGAGCCGCAGCGCGGCGCGGCTGTACCGCTTTATGTTGCCGCTGCAAGGTCTCCTTTGATGTATTTGCCCATTCGGGGCGGGATAGAGCCTCTTATCGTGCAATGGCTGGCTGATCTGGACGGATGTCAGACCGACAAGCTGATCACGGATCGAAATCGCAAACAGGTCCGGTCATGGAAGCAGGGCCATCCCGGTCATCGGCAATTTACCGTCCTGCGTCACCCTCTGGCCCGGGCACATACGGCGTTTTGCAGTCATATTCTGAACACGGGGCCGGGCAGCTATAAGATGGTGCGGAATTATCTTCGCAACCGGCTCAAGCTGCCGATCCCGGGGCAAGTGAGGGACAACAATTATTCTGTCGAACAGCACCGCGAAGCGTTTTCGGGCTTTCTGAACTTTCTGCGCCTCAACCTCAACGGGCAGACACCGGTCCGTGTGGACGGCACGTGGTGCAGCCAGACCAGGACGTTGGAAGGGATCGCATCCTTCACTCTGCCGGATCTGATTCTGAGAGAGGAGGATCTGATGACCGATCTGCCGAATCTGGCGCGCAGCATGGGGCATTCAAACCCGCCTCAGCCTGGCTCCTGCGCACCGGATGAACCCTACGCTTTGCAGCTGATCTGCGACAAAAACCTCGAAGCGCTGGCGGTTGACGCCTATCAGCGCGACTATGAAGCATTCGGGTTCAGTGACTGGGCGCCAAAAACGGCCTAAGGGCGCAGGGTTATCAGCGTACCTTTGTTAACCATCGCGTAAATCTCTTCGATTTCGTCATTCTTGACCGCGATGCATCCAGCTGTCCAATCCCGCTTCTTTTTTGCGCGTCTCCGCTCAGAACGCAGATTGGGTTCACCGTGGATGAAGATATCCCCACCCGGATCAACGCCCGCAGCCTTGGCTTTGGCGACATCCTGCGAGTTTGGATAAGAAATGCCCAGCGATAGGTGGTACCGGCTTCTGGGGTTGCGACGGTCGATCAGATAGGTGCCCTCGGGCGTTCTACCGTCACCGCGCTGGTTCTTCGTTCCATTCGGGGCAAACCCCAAATCGACGTCATATTCCTTAAGGATCTTTTCGTTGTGCAACAAGTAAAGTTTGCGCGTGCCCTTGTTGACCACCAAAGAGGTCACCTCGGGTCCGTTGTAAGTCAGAAATCTTGGGCCGCTAGAGGCACAAGCCGAAAGGCTCAGCGTTGCCAACGCGCCTAAACCGAATACTCGACGATCCATGTTTCACTGCCTGCTCTGCTTTTTTTCGATCATTATGCCAAAAATTGGAAAAACTGAAATCACATTTTAATGTTCGACTTCTCGGCCAGTCTACGTTCGATGCTTTCCAGCCGTTCCAGAACCTCGTCGCGATAGGCATCGGTTTTAACCTCATCCTCGGCATGATGGGCATCCTGCATCGAATTGACGATCAGACCCACCAACAGGTTCACCACCGCAAAGGTCGTGACCATGATGAAGGGAACAAAGAAGACCCAGGCATAGGGATAGACCTCCATCACCGGGCGCACGATGCCCATCGACCAGCTTTCCAACGTCATGATCTGGAACAGCGTATAAGCAGACAGGCCCAGATCGCCGAACCAATCCGGGAACGATTCCGAAAACAGCTTGGTCGAGATTACCGAACCGATATAGAACAGAATTGCCATCAGCAGAAACACGCTGGCCATGCCCGGAAGGGCCGAGATGAACCCTTCGACCACGCGACGCAGACGAGGCGCCACGGAAATCACGCGCAACACCCGCAGAATTCGCAGGGCGCGCAGCACCGACAGACCCCCGGCGCTGGGAACCAGGGCAATTCCAACGATCAGGAAATCGAATATGTTCCAGCCATTTGTGAAGAACCTTCGCCCGGTGGCAATCAGTTTCATGGAAATTTCAGCCACAAAGATCGCCAGGCAAAGCCTGTCCAGCGCCACGATCAAAGGACCTGCCAGTTCCATCAGGGTCGGCGATGTCTCCATCCCCAAAAGAATGGCATTGAAAATGATCACGGCCGTTATGAACCGCCCGAAAACGGGCGCTTCGATAATATTCAGCAAACGCTGTTTGGACCCCATGTGTCAGCTTCCCCAGTAAGATCAAGATGCGGCGTTCAGAACAAACCGCGCAGCGAGTTCCGTATGTGACGACCACCGAAATTGGTCAACGACCTGTACCCATTCAAGGGTGTAACCCGCATTAACCAGCGTTTTTGCATCGCGCGCAAAGGTGACGGGATTGCACGAGACATAAGCGATCACCGGGCGTTGCGCCTGTGCTATCTCGTTTACCTGCGCTTCGGCACCGGCGCGAGGCGGGTCCAGAACAATGGCGTCGAAAGATTTCAGCTCGTCCGGCATCAGCGGGCGGCGAAACAGGTCGCGGGCCTCGGTCGTGACGCGTTTCAGCCCCTGTGCCCTGCGCCAGCCCTGATCCAACGCCTCGATCATAGCGGCCTCGCCTTCAACCGCGTGAACTTCGGCGCTTTCCGCCAACGGCAAAGAGAACGTTCCGCTGCCTGCAAACAGGTCAGCGATACGTTTCGCACCCCGTGTAGCCTCGGAAACTGCCTTTGACAGAGCCTTTTCTCCGTCCTTTGTTGCTTGCAAGAAAGCTCCGGGGGGTGGCGTGACTCCGGCTGCTCCAAAGCGCTGAACCGGCGCATGCCGCATGGCAATAACCTCATCATCCCAACTGAGCCGGGCCAGCCCATGTTTCTCAGTCGCCTGCGCCAACGCCAGTTCCAAGGGGCCGTCCAGCGGCTTGCCACCTGTTACGGCCACATCCAGACCAGCTTCGGACAGTGTGAGCGTGACAGCCAGAACGCCCTTGCGGCTTGCGCCCAGGGTGGCCAGCGCCTCGGCCACGGGAATGGCCACGATCAAGGCCGGGTCAAGCAAGCGGCAATCGGGTATCTCGGTGATCGTGCCGGATGCACGACCGTGAAACCCCGCCAATGTGCCCTTTTTCGTGCGCCTTACGGCAATCGTAGCCCGCCGACGTGACCGTTCGGGCGATGTGTGTATCGGGCGCAGGGGTGCTTCGAGATCCTGCGCCGTCAGCGCCTTGCGGACGACTTGCAGTTTCCAGTCGGCCACAAATGCATCGGATGCGTGCTGCAACTGGCAGCCACCACACGCTTTGTAGTGGCGGCAAGGGGCTTTGACACGGTGTTCGGACGGTGTCTCGACCCGGATATCGGTCAATTGCTGGCCAACAAGGGTGCCGCTGACGATCTCGCCGGGAAGGGTACGAGGGGCGTAAACAGGGCCATCGGCAATACCGTCGCCCTGATGTCCAAGCCGTGTGATTATGAATTGCTGCGTCATAAGAGGCCTGATAGCCGGGCTTTCGCAGCAAAAAAACCCTTATTCCGCAGCTTCTGCCTGAATGAACCCGCCCGACTGGCGGTGCCAGAACCGCGCATACAGCCCACCCAGGTCCAGCAGCGCCTCATGCGTTCCGGTTTCGGCGATCCTGCCCTCGTCCAAAACAACAATCCGGTCCATTTCGCTGAGTGTCGACAGCCGGTGCGCAATGGCCAGCACCGTTTTACCCTGCATCACCCGATGCAGCGCGGTCTGAATCGAAGCTTCAACCTCGGAATCCAGCGCCGATGTCGCCTCGTCGAGAACCAGAATTGGAGCATCTTTCAGAATGGCGCGCGCCAGAGCGATCCGTTGTCGCTGCCCGCCGCTGAGTTTCACGCCCCGTTCACCCAGATGAGCATCATAGCCTTTTCGACCATGAGCATCTTCAAGACTCAGGATGAAATCATGCGCTTCGGCCTTTTTTGCGGCTTCAATCATCTCGGCCTCTGAGGCGTCCGGCCGGCCATACAGAATGTTCTCACGAGCAGACCGGTTGAACATCGCCGTTTCCTGCGTGACCATACCTATCTGTCGGCGCAGGCTGTCCTGCGTCACCTGTGACACGTCCTGGCCGTCGATACGAATGGCGCCACTTTCCCAGTCATAGAGCCTGAGCAACAGTGAGACGAGCGTGGATTTCCCCGCCCCGGATGCACCGACGATGCCCAGCTTTTCGCTCGGGTTGACGGTCAGGCTCAAGTCCGTGACGCCACCGATATCGCGCCCGTAAGCAAAGCTGACGCCTTCGAAGGAAATCGACCCTTCGGTCACGTCTAGGTCCTTCGCCCCGCACATATCTTCGACCCGGTCACGCTTGGCCAGCGTTTTCATCCCGTTTTCGATTTCACCGACATTGGCATACAGCCCCATCAAGGTGAAACTGACCCAACCGGTCATCTGAGCAATACGGATCGAAACCGCCCCGGCAGCCACGATATCCCCGGCGGTCGCCATACCGCCCTGCCACAGCCACAAGGTCGCGCCCAGCAGCAAGACAGGCAGGACACCGGCCAGTGTCATGAGGATGAACCGGAAACTCGCCGACAACTTGCCGAAATCCAGCGATTTTTCACGCAGATCCACCATCGATTCACGCGCCGCCTGATCTTCGAATTCCGAGTGGGCGAAAAGCTTCACGGTTTTGATGTTGGTGATCGTATCGACCACCTGCCCGGACACCATCGCCCGCGCCCCGGCCCGCGCGGCGGAACGTTTGCGGATGCGCGGCAGATACCAGCGCACCAGCATGAAATACACAGCCAGCCATGCCGCGAAGGGCAGCATCACCAAAGGATGAATAGACCCTAACAAAAGCAAAGACCCCACCAGAGACGCCAGGGCAAACACAATCGCGCTGATCGTTTCCGACACGACCGAAGCCATGGCGTTCGATGTCTGCATCTGCTTTTGCGCGATCCGACCGGCAAAATCATCGTCGAAATAGGTCACCGACTGACCCAAGGTCCAACGGTTCAACTTGGCCAGAACCAAAGGTGTGATGTTTGGCATGACAATATAATTGTTCGACAAGGATGACAGGCCAAACAGGATCGGGCGAAGCAACATGAAGAAGGCGACCGCACCGAGGATCATCCACATATTAGCAGCGGTCAGAAAATTCTCGGGTCCGCTGGCGGTCGCCACATCAATCACGCGGCCCAGTATCCATGCCGTGACCGCCTCCATCGCGCCTGCAATGGCCGAGAAGAACGCCGCAACAAACAGCATCGGCCACGCCCCGGAAAGGCTCCAGCGGATGAACGCCCCCAACGTCTGCGGTGGGGGCGTTTCGGTGTTCCTGAACGGATAAATGAGGTCGGCAATCCTCATTCAGCGGCCTCCGGGTTCATGAAGCCACCAGATTGCCGCGCCCAGAATTGGGCGTAAAGGCCACCTTGCGCCAGAAGATCAGAATGCGTGCCTTCCTCGACGATACGGCCTGCATCCATCACCAGAATGCGATCCATCTGCGCGATGGTACTAAGCCTGTGGGCAATGGCGATCACGGTTTTTCCTTGCATCATGCCGTAGAGAGTTTCCTGAATTGACGCTTCGACCTCGGAATCTAGGGCGGATGTCGCCTCATCCAACAACAAGATCGGTGCATCCTTCAGGATCACCCGCGCCAGCGTCACACGCTGCCGCTGGCCACCTGACAGCTTCACCCCCCGTTCACCGACATGCGCGTCGTACCCGGTGCGACCCTGCGGATCCTGCAAATCGAGGATGAACTCATGTGCTTCGGCCTGTTTGGCGGCGGCGATCATCTGTGCCTCGGACGCATCCGGACGGCCATAGAGGATGTTGTCGCGCACCGACCGGTGCAGCAACGCGCTATCTTGCTGAACCATGCCGATATGGCTCCGCAGACTGTCCTGCGTGACATCCGCAATGTTTTGATCGTCAATCAGAATTGCGCCACGCTCAACGTCGTAAAACCGCAAAAGCAGCTTTACTAGGGTCGATTTTCCCGCGCCAGACCGCCCGATCAAACCAATCTTTTCGCCGGGCCGGACGGTCAGGTCGATATGGTCCAAACCGCCGGCCTCGCGACCATAGTGATGCGAGAGGTCGCGGATCTGGATCTCACCCTTGCTGAGTTGCAGTGGCTTCGCAGTCGGTGCATCAAGCAAATCGATGGGCTGGGCAATGGTCTCCATCCCCTCGGACACGATACCAAGTTGGCGGAAAAAGCTGGTCAGGGCCCACATGATCCATCCGGTCATGGCATTCAGGCGCAGAGTCAGGGCCGTAGCCGCCGCAACAACACCGACCGAAGCGCTGCCTTGCATCCACAAGGCAATCGCCCAGCCCACAACACCCACGATCAGCATACCGTTCAAAGTGACCAGAACGGCATCCATAATAGTGAAAATCCGCATTTCAATCTGAAATGTCCGACGGGTTTCCTCGATCGCCTCGCGGGCATAGTCCAGCTCTTGCGGGCCATGGGCAAACATTTTGACCGAATGGATGTTGGTATAGCTGTCCACCACCCGCCCCGTGACCGTCGAACGCGCATCCGAGGCCGCTTTTGACGCCGGACCAACACGCTGAACGGTCCAGCGCACCAGCATGGCGTAGAATCCGAACCAGATCAGCAGCGGGATCAACAAACGCGGATCCGCCGCATACAGCAGGATCGCCGCACCGATCAAATAGGCCAGCGAAAAGGAAATCGCGTCAAAAACCTGAAAGACCACTTCACCCGCCGCCGGAGGTGTCTGCATGATCCGGTTTGCAATCCGCCCGGCAAAGTCGTTTTCGAACCAGCCAACCGACTGACGCAACACGTGTTTGTGCGCACGCCAACGGATCAGCGTACCGAAGTTCGGCAAAATCGTATTGTTCAGCAGAAGTACGTCGACCAAATGCAGAAGCGGACGCAACAGCAACACAAAGGCTGCCATCAGCAGCAATTCCGTTCCGTGATTTTGCCAGACCTCTGCCGGCGTGCCGCCCAACAGATCCACGACGCGACCCATGTAGTAGATCAGCCCGATTTCAACACCCGCGACGATTATGGAAACCAGCGCCGCCCAGAAAAATACCCGAATAAAGGGCCGCGAATAATCCAGCATGAAGGGCCACAACCGCGTCGGCGGAGTGTCAGCCTCACGGTAGGCAACAAAAGGGTCAACAAGGTTTTCGAAATAGCGAAACATGGATAGTGCTCCGATTGAGCAGGAAAATAGACGTGCGAAGAAAGATGGCGCCTGAACACCACCCTTTACGGGGCAGGTGTCCCGGCTTTAGCCGAACCAGATCCCGTAATACATTCGCATTCCTCCATCCATGTGACAGGCGCACCTAAGCACAAAGGATCCGAGATGTCATCCCCTTTTGAGACTTCGCGCTATTGTGCCAGCAACTCTTCGCGTGACAGCGCAAAACCGGATGCGATCCAGCGTTTTTCCAGCTCGGCCAGCTTCTTGCCCAGCGCCGGGCCGGTGAAGTTGGGGATCAGATCTCTGGCCTGAACAGGGAAACGCGCTGCTGCGCCTGCATGCAGATCGCGACGCAAATCTTCGGACCAGGGTTGTTCCAGAAAGGCGCAGCGCAAAAGCGTCTCGTGCAATCCCCCTTCATCGCCATAGCGGTATCCCAGTTCAGCAATACTGGTTGTGGACTGTGCTTCTTCACGCATCCTGATCAGGCGTTGCAACTGCGAACGGCTCAACCGCAATGTCGCGGCATCATCGGGCGAGGCAATGGCTGCCAGACGACGCACCGGATCGGGATCGGCACCAGCCGCCTGTTCCAGCGCGATCAAAGGGGCCAAAGACCGATCGTCCGCCCCCGGCAGCACACGGGCCAAAACACCGGTACTGCGCATGGTCGCAACGGCAGTGGCCGGATCAGGTGACGCCAGCAATTTCAGCAGCTCTGCCCCGATCCGCTCGCGCGACAATGACTCCAGCCCGTCAAGATTGGCGCCGATGGCGGCCAGGGCATCGGGGTCGAAACCGCCATCCGGATCCCCGTACCAGGCGTGAAAACGGAAGTAGCGAAGCGAGCGGAGATAGTCTTCTCGAATGCGGTTCTCGGCGGTTCCGATGAACCGCACCAACCGGGCCTCGAGGTCGGGAAGACCACCCAGAGGGTCCAGCACGGTGCCATCAGGTTGGGCGTAGAGCGCGTTCATAGTGAAATCCCGTCGCGCCGCGTCTTCTTCGACGTGATCGGAATATGCCACGACCGCGCGGCGGCCATCGGTTTCCACGTCACGGCGGAAGGTGGTGACCTCGTGCGGGATGCCCGCGCTGACCACTGTGATCGTTCCATGCTCGATGCCGGTCGGAATGGCCCTGAGTCCGGCGGCCTGCGCCAGCTCGACGATCTGCCCGGGCTTTGCGTCGGTGGCAATGTCGATATCCGACACTGGTGCGCCAAGCAGCGCGTTGCGCACGCATCCACCCACGAAAAGCGCCTGAGCCCCGGATGAGGTCAGGGCCGAACAGACCTTTTGGGTCGCTGGTTCACTGATCCAGGCTTCGTCAATCAGCATCATTCATTCACCCGTGCAGCAAGCCCGCGCAATATGCGGGCGGTCGCGCCCCAAATGTAATAGGGGCCGTACGGAACTGCGTAGTATCTGCGTCTCTGGCCGCGCCATCGGCGCGACTCGACCAGATAATTCTCAGGATTCAAAAGATGGGCAAGGGGGGTCGAGAAAACTTCGTCCACTTCGCCGGGTTCAGGCACGGGTTGGAACCTGTCCCGCAAAACTGCGACAACCGGTGTCACAGTGAACGAGGTCACGGTCTCATGCGTCGGCAAAAATCCCAGGATCTCGGGCATTTCCGGGGGCAGGCCGATCTCTTCCTCAGCTTCCCGCAGCGCCGCAGCCGTAACATCAGCATCGGTTTCGTCCTGTTTGCCACCGGGAAAGGCGATCTGGCCCGGGTGATGCTTCAACGCGGATGAGCGTTTGGTCAGGATGACCTGCGGTGTGTCATCAGCCAGCGAAATGGCCACCAGAACACCGGCGGGTCGCAACCGTCGTCCGGGCGGCAGAACGGTATCCGGGTTCAGGTCAAAGTCGCTGGACCCGTGACCGGGGCGGCGCAGGGTCGCCCGGATCTTTTCAACCAGGTCATGCACCTTTGGGGTCTTCGGCATCGAACCCGACAGTTGCCGGGTCCAACACATAATGAGCCCCGCAGAACTGACAATCCGCGGTGACTTCGCCCTCGGGCGTGGTCATCTTTTTGATATCCTTGGCCGAATAGATCGACAGGCTCTGTCGCACACGATCCTCGGAACAGGTACAGCCAAATTGCACAGATTGCGCATCATAGACACGCGGCTGTTCCTCGTGAAACAGGCGAACCAGAAGGTCGGTCGGCGCAACAGAGGGGCCGATCATCTCCAATTCCTCGACGGTATCCAGCAGGATATTGACGCGACCCCAGTTTTCACCTTCTTCGCCGTCGACCAGATCGGCAGCGGTCAGAATGTCACCGGTTCCTTCGCCCGACGCGGCAAAGGGCGACGCTTTGGGCATGTGTTGCAGCATGATGCCGCCTGCACGCCAATGCTCGCCCACGCCCGGCTCGGTCGATTTGCCGAAGCTCAGCGAAAACCGCGTCGGCAGCTGTTCGGATTGTGCAAAATACGCCTCGGCGCACGCACTCAGTGATCCACCGGCCAGCGGGGTAATGCCCTGATACGGCTGCGTGCCCTCACCCTGATCGATCATGATGGCAAAATACCCTTCGCCCACCTGATCGAACGGTGCGGAATTGGAAAGCCGGTCCCGGTCAAAACTGGCATAAGCCCGAATCTGGGCGGGCTGGCCCTCTTTCTGCGGCGCATAATAGTCGGTTGCGATCATGCGCACCGCCCCTTTGGACTGTACCTGCAACGACAGTTTCCAGCGCAACGCAACCGTTTGGCCGATCAACGCGGTCAGCAAGGCCATCTCGGCCACAAGCGCCTCGACCTGCTCGGGATAGTCATGCTGTTTCAGGATACCTTCCAGCACGCCATCCAGACGGGCCACGCGGCCGCGCATGTCGGATGCATCAAGTTGAAAGGGCAGGACAGTATCGTCCCACGCGATTTTTGTTCCAAGAGACATGGGGTTTCCTTACACGCCACGGGTTGGCATACCGGCACCATATAGGTCGTACAGATCGGGTTGAAAGGGGCCATACATGATCAGGCGGTTCGGTGAAACCCCCGAGACGGGGCGGAAATACACCCGAAGGGTTGGCGTATATGCCCTTTTGCCACGTGGCGGCCAATTGCTGTTGACCTGTCAGACCGAACCGGGCCCGGATCTGCAATTGCCGGGTGGAGGCATCGATCCGGGCGAATCACCGATTTCGGCCTTGCATCGCGAAGTCTATGAAGAAACCGGGTGGCACGTTGCCAACCCGCGTCGCATCGGCGCTTTTCGTCGGTTCACCTATATGCCCGAATACGATCTGTGGGCCGAAAAGGTCTGCCTGATCTACCGCGCCCGTCCCGTACGCCGCAAAGGCCCGCCGAGCGAGGCATTCCACGAAGCACTGTGGATGGAAGCCGCCGATGCCGTTGAATTGCTGGGCAATGACGGTGACCGGCACTTTGCGGAAATGCATCTCAGTTCGCTTTAAGGCCCGTTATATTCAAAGAAAACGGCGGATACGTCATCCCCAATGCCATCTTTGGGCGAAATCTCCTGGGTCAATCGCCAGAACATGTCGTCCAGAAACTCCGACCCGCCCTTTTCAGAAATGCACTGCTGGGCCATCTGTCGCAAACCGTCTTCCTCTAGCAAACCGCCTTCGGCAAGCTGACATTCGGTAAACCCGTCCGAATACACCAACAGTTTGTCGCCGGGTTTCATGTGAATCTCGATTTGCTGAAAACTCGCATCTTCGATCAGCCCGATCGGCAACCCGCCATCACCCAGAAATTCAGTGCTGCCATCCTGCCGCAGCAGAAGCGGATGCGGATGCCCGGCCTGCACCATCTTGAGATGCCCGTTTCGAAGATCCACAATGGCGTAGACCATCGTGAAATATTCCTCGATCCCCTCATCCGCCATCAATCGGGAATTGAGCATGCTTGCGACGTCTTCCGGAGGCAGCAGTGCATAGAATTTGTTGAACCTCTTTTCCATTGCGACATTTTGATCGAAATGCTTGCTGGAAAGATAACCGCCCAGACGCGCCGTCATCATGGCCGAGGTGATGCCATGCCCGGATACATCTATGCTGTAGAACCCCAGCCGATTGACCCCGGGCGAGAACATGCCAACAAGGTCTCCTCCGATATGGCCGCAGGGTTTCAACAACAGGCTGACCCGGGATTTTCCAAAGCTCCGCGTAAATTCCGGAACCAGCGATTCCTGGATTTTTCGGGCCTGCATGAGGTCCTTGTCGATCGCGTCATGCGCCAGCCTGAGTTCTTCCAGCGCGGATTCGATCAGGCGGTTTTTCTGTGAAAGCTCGCGCTGCATGTCCAGAATGCGCGCGCCTGCGGATATGCGCGCCCGCAACTCATCCGCCTCCAGGGGTTTGATCAGAAAATCGTCTGCCCCGGCATCCAGTCCGCGCGCAACCTCCTGCTTTTCACTTTTGGAAGTCAGAAGGATGAAATAACAATATTGATCGGTATCCAGGGCGCGAAACGCGTTGCAGAATTCAAGCCCGCTCATCCCCGGCATGACCCAATCGCTGAGAACAAGATCAGGCGGATCGTCCAGACAATGCGCCAGGGCCGCATCGCCCGTATCGGCCTCGACCACCTCAAAGCCCCACTTTCTGAGCGATGCGACCAGGATGCGCCGCTGCAAACGGCTGTCATCAACAACCAGCACCTTACGGATCGCGCCGAAATCCAGATCTGATCTGGTTTCCTCAAGACTCGCCCTTGGCACCATTTACCCTCTGACCTGATGCGTTCATTCACACAGGGCGATCCTAGTGGCGACGGTTTTAACATCCGGTGAAGACCGAAGGCCGCAATCCCGCTTGGCTGTTAACCCGGTTTTTACTGGTGTTGCCTATTCCTGAAACCGCATGTTCAACGGCAGGTGACGCAGTATGATCCACTGGGGCAGAGTCCGACAATTGCGGGACGAGGTTGGCCCGGATGAGTTTGATGAGGTGGTCGACATCTTTCTGGAGGAAGTGCAGGAGGTCATCGCCCGCCTGCATCAGGATACAAGCCGGTCCGAGCTGGAACAGAACCTGCATTTCCTGAAGGGCAGCGCGCTCAGTCTTGGATTCGACCAGTTCTCGAAACTCTGTCAGGACGGCGAACGGCAGGCGGCCGCGGGTCAGGGCGAGGATGTCGATCTGCCCGCTATTCTGGCCGTATTTGACAGCTCGAAACAGAAATTCGAGGCTGAGCTGCGCCAGAATCTGGATTAAATCACGAACTGCGCCAGCGTTTCGTCTTCGGTTATATCCGTGTAGGTGAACCCTGCCTCATCCAGATGCGCGAACAGACGCATGAAGTTTTCAGGCTTGCGGGTTTCAATCCCGATCAAAACCGAACCGAAATTGCGCGCCGATTTTTTCATGTATTCAAAGCGGGCGATATCGTCCTCGGGGCCGAGAATACCCAGAAACTCCTTCAACGCGCCGGGGCGCTGCGGCAGGCGCAGGATGAAATACTTCTTCACCCCGGAATAGCGTTGGGCGCGTTCTTTGACCTCGGGCAGGCGTTCGAAATCGAAATTGCCTCCGGATGTCACACAGACCACGGTCTTGCCCCGTACAAAGCTTTGAATATCGCCCACCGCTTCGATCGCCAGCGCGCCGGCGGGCTCCAGAACAATGCCTTCGACATTCAGCATCTCGATCATGGTGGTGCAGATTCGGTCCTCGGACAGAACCAGCACATCCGACAGATGGCGTGATTTCAACAATTCGAACGGTTTCTCGCCAATTCGGCCGACCGCAGCGCCATCGACGAAGGTATCCACATGATCCAGCGAAACAGGGTGCCCCGCAGCCAAAGCAGCGCGCAAACAGGCACCTCCGGCCGGTTCGACAAACAGACAATGGCTGCGATCCCCGAACCATGTGGCCACGCCAGAGGACATGCCACCGCCGCCAACCGGCAGAACGATATGATCCGGCACACTGCCCAATTGCTCTTCGATCTCGACCGCCAGTGAGGCCTGGCCTTCGATTACATCAGCGTCGTCAAAAGGAGACAGGAAATATCCGCCCTGTTGCGTGCACCAGGCTTGAGCGGCCGCCAGAGTATCATCGAAATAGTCGCCGGTCAGATGGATCTCGATATTGTCGCCGCCGAAAATGCGGGTCTTTTGAATTTTCTGCTGCGGCGTCGTTACCGGCATGAAGATCACGCCGCGCACGTCCAGATGCTTACACATGAACGCCACGCCCTGCGCGTGGTTGCCAGCACTGGCACAGACAAACAGGTCCTGCCCCTGCTGCTTGCGCATGGCATTGAACGCACCACGGATCTTGTAAGACCGCACCGGGCTGAGGTCCTCACGCTTGAGCCAGATATCGGCGCCGTAGCGGTCAGACAGATGGGCATTCCGCTGCAATGGCGTCGCCGGAAACACAGAGCGCATCGCCTGTTCGGCGGCGCGGGCGCGGGTCATGAAATCAGTCATGCGGCATTCCCTGCCCCATCATCGCGATAAGGGCAAGGAATACATATGTGTACGCCGCTCAGGACAGTTCGCGCTTTTCGATGAAGACGCCGTACATTGTGGTAAAGATACTGACGTTGATCATCGGAAGGATGAGCGTGCCGAAGAACACGGTCAGTAAAACGCCCAGCACCGGTATTATTGCCAAGGCGGCGAAAGCCAGCTGCACCAACACCTGGAACAGGAATGCAACGAGGAGCAGCAACAAGATTGCACCACTGACCCCGGATGTGTTGTTCCATGCCTCACCGAGCGATATGGGATTTCCTATCGCCGCCGCGGGCAGAATAATTGACAGGCGATAGAAGCATACGACCAGAAAAACGGAGTATGCAATCATCAGAATGATCGAAAGCCCTGCAAAACCTTCGCCTAATGCAGCAGCGACCAGACCCATGGGGATATACGCGATCACCATAAAAATCCCCAACATCAGGAAGCGACCGAAATAGGCAAGAATCCTGTCGAAACGGAATGTCGGAAGTATTCCCGTGGGGTACTCTTCCATCAGGATGAAGCGGTGCCATGACACCGCGATCCAGAACATGGTGACGAACATTACCGCCAGCAAAACGACCACAAAAACAAAGGCTGAACCTGCGGTTACACCCGGTGGCAGATCGACTGCGTTTTCATCCAGCGCCTCAAGCGGAATACCAAGCGCCATGAACACGCCCACGATGATGATTGTCGCAATTAGGGCAGGGCCAACCGTAATCTGCAGCACCTGCTTGATGTTTCCAAATACCATCCGCACCGAATGCACAAATATTTGCCATCCCAACATTTGAAACCGCCCCTTCAACCAATGCTTGTTATTCTCTGCACCCGTTTCACCTCAATTCAGGTACTGCGTCAATCCTCACAACTTGCCCCCACGTCGAAAACCCGCTAGGGGCCAATCGTCTTACGCATAAGGGGAAGTCAGATGTCCGCGCCCAAGAAAGTTGTTCTGGCCTATTCCGGTGGCCTTGATACCTCGATCATCCTGAAATGGTTGCAGACCGAATATGGCTGTGAGGTCGTCACCTTCACCGCCGATCTGGGACAGGGCGAAGAGCTGGAGCCCGCTCGCAAAAAGGCCGAGCTGCTCGGGATCAAGCCCGAGAACATCTATATCGAGGATATCCGCGAGGAATTCGTGCGCGACTTCGTCTTCCCGATGTTCCGCGCCAATGCGCAGTACGAAGGTCTGTACCTGCTGGGCACGTCCATCGCGCGCCCCCTGATTTCGAAACGTCTGGTCGAAATCGCCGAAGCCACCGGTGCCGATGCGGTCGCCCACGGTGCCACCGGCAAGGGCAATGACCAGGTACGGTTCGAACTGGCGGCCTATGCGCTGAACCCCAATATCAAAGTGATCGCACCCTGGCGCGAGTGGGACCTGACCAGCCGCACCAAGCTGCTGGAATTTGCGGAACAGAACCAGATCCCGATCGCCAAGGACAAGCGCGGCGAGGCCCCCTTCTCGGTCGATGCCAACCTGCTGCACACCTCGTCCGAAGGAAAGGTTCTGGAAGACCCAGCCGATATGGCGCCCGACTATGTCTATCAGCGCACCGTCCACCCCGAGGACGCGCCCGATCAGCCGGAATTCATCGAGATCGGCTTTGAAAAAGGCGACGCGGTCAGTATCAATGGCGAGGCGATGAGCCCCGCGACCATCCTGACCAAGCTGAACGAATATGGCGGCAAGCACGGCATTGGCCGACTGGACCTTGTTGAAGGTCGCTTTGTTGGCATGAAGTCGCGCGGCATCTATGAAACACCCGGCGGCACCATCCTGCTTGAGGCGCATCGCGGCATCGAATCCATCACCATGGACCGGGGCGCGATGCATCTGAAGGATCAGTTGATGCCGCAATATGCGGAACTGATCTACAACGGCTTCTGGTACTCGCCTGAACGTGAAATGCTGCAAGCCGCCATCGACAAGAGCCAGGAACACGTCACCGGCACCGTGCGGGTGAAGCTGTACAAAGGTCTGGCCTCGACCGTGGGCCGCTGGTCGGATCATTCGCTGTATTCCGAGGCGCATGTGACCTTCGAAGAAGACGCGGGTGCCTATGATCAGAAAGACGCCGCGGGCTTCATCCAACTGAACGCGCTGCGGTTGAAACTGCTGGCCGCGCGCGACAAGCGGTTGTCCAAGTGACCGAAGATGACGGTCTGAACGACGAACTGGAAATGTTCATCGAAGCGCAGGATACGGTCTGGGCCGATGTCCTGCGCGAACTGGAACGGGGGCAGAAGACCAGCCATTGGATGTGGTTCGTTTTTCCGCAACTGGCCGAGCTGGGCCAATCGCATATGGCGCAGCTTTACGGCATCGAAGATCTGGATGAAGCCAAGCGCTATCTGAACCACCCGGTACTGCGCCACCGTCTGACGCAAGCGGCCTCGTTGATGTTGCTGCATCAGGGGCGCGACGCCAGCGACATTCTGGGCGGGGTTGACGCGAAAAAGCTTCGCTCTTCGATGACATTGTTTTCCTCGGTGGCAGATGCTCCGGCCGAGTTCCAGGCCGTTCTTGACGCTTTCTACGATGGCGAGCCGTGCGCGCGAACCGTTCAGAGCCTTGGCGCATCGTGATCGGAAGTTCCAGTCGGGTCAGCCTTGCCTGTTCGATACCTGACGTTTTACGCATTCGGTAACTGCGAAAGGAACCCGGATGCTTCAGCATATCGCCGACGAAATTCAAAAAGGCCTGAACGGCAAAACCTTTGACGGCTCATTGAAATTCGATTGTGGCGAGGACGGCGTGATTGTTCTGGCCGACAGTCAGGCATCGACACGGGACCAGGAAACGGATTGCACGATCCGCATCTCGCAGGACAACCTGACCAAGCTTCTGACCGGAAAACTGAACCCGATGACAGGTGTCGCTTTGGGTAAGCTCAAAATCTCGGGCAATATGGGCGTTGCGATGAAACTGGGGCAGCTGCTGGGTTAAGCCGAAGGCAGGTTCACCGCGGAATTCCACCTCGCCGGGGCGCCCTGTCCCTCCGCCAAGACGGCCTGCGCAAGCTGTTCCACTGACATCCGCCGCCGATAAACTTGCCTCACCAGACCGTGACATCAGATGTCAGGCAATTGAATGTCATTCGGGTTCGGGTCACCTTGGTGCCGAAAGGAGACCCGACATGTCACGAACCGCTTTTCTGGAAGCCTTCAAACCGGCCATTCTTTTCACCCTGATCACGTTGGCTGCGATGTTGCGCGCTCTGCCCGCCCCCGCGGCAGGGGCCGAAACGCTGACAGTTGCAGGGGGCTGTTTCTGGTGTGTTGAGTCCGATTTTGAATCGGTACCGGGCGTTGTCGGGGCTGTGTCGGGCTATACCGGCGGCAATTCGGCCAACCCCACCTATGATCAGGTCTCCAAAGGTGGCACTGGCCATTATGAAGCGGTTCAGATCACTTTCGATCCGGCCCGGGTGTCACGTGAAACGCTGCTGAACATGTTCTTCCGCTCGGTTGACCCAACGGATGCCGGTGGTCAGTTCTGCGACCGGGGCGACAGCTATCGAACCGCAATTTTCGTCTCTAACCCGGGCGAAAAGGCGTTGGCGGAACAGGCGAAGAAAGACGCAGAGCAGGCATTGGGCCAAAAGGTGGTCACCCCGATCCTGAACGCGGGCACGTTTTACCCTGCCGAGGCCTATCATCAGGATTACTACAAAGGGAACAAGCTGATCTTTACCCGCTTTGGGCCGAAACGTCAGCAAAACGCCTATAAAGCATATCGCAAAGCCTGTGGCCGTGACGCGCGTGTTAAACAGCTTTGGGGTTCAGATGCGCCTTTCGCCGGCTCTTAATCGAAGGACGCGTCGCGCACTTCTCTCAGATCGGGAATGACATCCGCAGTCCCGTGCCGCGTGACCATCAGGGAAGCGGCGCGGTTCGCTTGCAGAATGGCCTGTTCCATCGGCATTCCCCGATCCATTCCAGCCAGTACGTAGCCGGTAAAAGTATCACCTGCCCCGGTGGTATCCACGGCCTGCACCTTGTGGGCCGAAAATTCCACCGGGTCATTGCCCTGCTGCAAATACCGGGCACCTTTTGAGCCCAGCGTGACAATGACATGCCGCACGGGCAGGTCAGCCGCACCCATCCCGGTTTCCTGCCGCAATTGTTCGGCCTCGATCTCGTTCAGGATCAGGAAATCCAGATAGGGCAGAACCGCCTGAACCGCCTGTGCCTGAAACGGTGCAGCGGCATAACACACGGTCAATCCAAGTTTGCGCCCGAATTGCGCAGCTTCGACCTGTGCGTTGGTTTCATTCTGCAAGATCAGCAGATCACCGGTGCTTGCCGATGACAGCGCCTGCCCCAGATGGCTGATATCCAAAGCATGGTTGGCCCCCGGATAGAGGATGATCAGGTTCTCACCCTCGGCGTCCACCGCAATGATCGCGTGCCCGGTCGGCAGATCCACCTCAGAGATATAGCGTGTGTCCACACCATATTCCGTCAGTCGATCCTTCGCCCAGCGCCCATCATGCCCGACGGCACCGATATGGCTGACGCGTGATCCGGCCCGCGCAGCCGCCACTGACATATTGGCACCTTTCCCGCCAAGAAACCGGTCCAGCCCGTGGGCGGCCAGAGTTTCCCCTGGCGCAGGCAGATGCGGCAGGTCATAAACCATATCCGCGTTGATCGAGCCGAGGTTCCAGATTGTCATGGGTTACCCGATGTCGCACGAGGCCAGAATGGCCATGTTCAGAATATCGTTCGCGGTCGAGACGGTCGAGCAAATCTGAATCGGCTTGTCGACGCCCGACAGGATCGGCCCGATCACGGTGGCACCGCCCATTTCCTGCATCAGCTTGGTCGAGATGCTGGCCGAGTGCCGTGCGGGAACGATCAGGATATTCGCCGGACCGGTCAGACGCGAGAACGGATAGGCCGCTTGCTGTTCGACGTTCAGGGCGACATCCACCGTCATTTCACCCTCGTATTCAAAGTCGACGCCGCGCTGATCCAGAACAGCCGGGGCGCGGTGCATCTTTTCAGCACGTTCTGACACCGGATAGCCAAAGGTTGAGAAGCTGACAAAAGCCACGCGCGGCTCCAGCCCCATATGCCGGGCAACTGCGGCCGAACGTTCGGCAATATTCGCCAGATCGTTTTCGTCGGGCCATTCATGTACCAAAGTGTCGCCAATCAGGACAATCCGACCTTTATGCAGCAAAGCTGTCACACCGGCGGCACCGTTGGCGGCATCGGCATCAAACACATGGTTGATCCGGTCGAGCACATGCGCGGATTTGCGGGTTGCGCCGGTGACCAGACCATCACCATGCCCATGGGCCAGCATCAGCGAGGAAAACACGTGCCGGTCCCGTGCGGCCAAACGGTGAATATCTTTACGGTCAAAGCCCTTACGCTGCAAACGCTCATAAAGGAAATTCGAATAGGTCTCGAGATGCGCGGTATTGGCCGCATTCACGACCTCGATTTCACGCACAGCGTCGCCCAGGCCCGTGGCTTCCAGTTTGGTCTTAACATCGTCTGGCCGACCAACCACAAGCGCCTTGCCGAAACCTGACCGCTGATACATGACCGCTGCACGCAGCACGCGGGGATCATCGCCCTCAGCAAAAATCATGCGGCTTTGCGCCTGTCGCGCCCGGGCGTTCAGCCCGCGCAGGATGCTGGCGGTCGGGTCCATCCGGGATTTCAGACTCAGCTCATACGCGTCCATGTCGATGATCGGACGGCGCGCGGCACCGGTGTCCATCCCCGCCCTGGCAACAGCGGGCGGGATACGGTGGATCAGGCGCGGGTCAAACGGCGTGGGGATGATATAGTCCCGCCCAAAGGTCAGCGACTTGCCATAGGCCATGGCGACCTCATCCGGCACATCCTCGCGCGCCAGATTTGCAAGTGCGTGGGCACAGGCGATCTTCATCTCATCATTGATGGCACGGGCATGAATGTCCAACGCACCGCGGAACAGGTAGGGGAAGCCTAGAACATTATTCACCTGGTTTGGATAGTCGCTGCGCCCGGTCGCTACGATGGCGTCCACACGGACCTCGTGCGCCTCTTCCGGGGTGATTTCCGGATCGGGGTTGGCCATGGCGAAGATCACCGGATTGTCAGCCATGCTTGCGACCATCTCCTGCGTCACAGCGCCCTTGACCGATACGCCCAGGAACACATCCGCGCCCTTCATCGCGTCTTCCAATGTGCGCAGGTCGGTTGTGATCGCATGCGCCGACTTCCACTGGTTCATGCCCTCAGTCCGGCCCTGATAGATCACGCCCTTGGTGTCGCAGACGATGCAGTTTTCATGGCGGGCGCCCATCGCCTTGAGCAATTCGATACAGGCGATTCCTGCCGCCCCGGCCCCGTTCAGAACGATCTTCACATCCTCGATCTTCTTGCCCGAGATATGCAGAGCGTTCAGCAGACCCGCCGCGCAGATCACCGCTGTTCCATGCTGGTCATCATGGAAGACCGGGATGTCCATCTCTTCCTTCAGGCGCTGTTCGATGATGAAACATTCGGGCGCCTTGATGTCTTCCAGGTTGATGCCGCCGAAGGTCGGCCCCATCAGTCGAACCGCGCGGCAGAACTCATCCGGGTCTTCGGTGTCCAGCTCGATATCGATCGAGTTCACGTCGGCGAACCGTTTGAACAAAACGGATTTCCCCTCCATCACCGGTTTCGAGCCCAGTGCACCAAGGTTGCCAAGACCCAGCACCGCCGTCCCGTTCGAGATCACAGCGACCAGATTGCCCTTGTTGGTATAGTCATACGCGGTTTCCGGCGCCTCGGCGATGGCTTCACATGGGACAGCCACACCGGGGCTGTAGGCCAATGACAGATCCCGCTGCGTGGTCATCGGGACGGTGGCCTGCACCTCCCACTTGCCGGGGGTCGGGTCGAGGTGAAAGGCCAGCGCCTCTTCTTTGGTGATCTTCGCTTTGGGCATCGGATATGTCGTTTCTTTACATCTGTTGGGCTTTTGCCTCATAGCGCAGGCAAAGGCGCGTCTCAACGACAATACGTTTTCACCTTTCGTCGCAGGGGCCGGGTTTGTAAGGTCGCGCCGGAATACGCCAGAGGGGAGCAGCCTTGTCCAACGTCACGCCGATGATGGCGCAATACCTGGAAATCAAAGAGGCCCACGCGGATGCCCTGCTGTTCTATCGCATGGGCGATTTCTACGAGATGTTCTTTGAGGATGCCGTGAACGCCGCCGAGGCGCTGGACATCGCCCTGACCAAACGCGGCAAACACAACGGAACTGACATTCCAATGTGTGGCGTGCCGGTTCACGCCGCCGAAGGGTATTTGCTGACACTGATCCGCAAAGGGTTCCGCGTCGCTGTCTGCGAACAGATGGAAAGCCCCGCTGAAGCGAAGAAAAGAGGCTCTAAATCAGTCGTAAAGCGCGATGTCGTGCGACTGGTGACACCCGGTACGCTGACCGAGGATGCCCTGCTGGAAGCCCGCCGTCACAATTTTCTGGCTACCTATTCCGAGGTGCGCGACGAGGCCGCGCTGGCTTGGGCAGATATCTCAACCGGGGCGTTTCACGTGATGCCATTGACCTCGGTCCGGCTGAGCCCCGAGCTGGCCCGGCTGGCCCCATCCGAGCTGATCGTGGCCGACGGGATGGAACAGCCTTTGCAGGAAACGGTACGAGATCTGGGAATTTCGCTGACACCAATTGGACGAGCCAGCTTCGACAGCACTGCGGCGGAAAAACGCATCTGCGGATTGTTTCATGTGAATGCTCTGGACGCGTTCGGGTCCTTCGGGCGCGCAGAAGTATCGGCGATGGGTGCCTTGATTGACTATTTGGAGATTACTCAAAAAGGCAAACTGCCCCTGCTGCAAACACCACTCAAGGAATCCGAGGACCGTGTTGTTCAAATCGACGCCGCCACGCGTCGCAATCTGGAACTGACTCGATCCCTGTCCGGCGGGCGCGCCGGATCGCTGTTATCCGTGGTGGATCGTACGGTCACGCCCGGCGGCGCACGGTTGCTGGAGCAGCGCCTGTCCAGCCCTTCGCGTACCCTCGATGTTATTCACGGACGGTTGGACGCGGTCAGTTTTGCCGCTGAAGACAGCCTGATCGCATCGGACCTGCGCGAGGCTCTGCGCAAAACTCCCGATCTGGACCGCGCCCTGTCGCGCCTGTCGCTGGACCGAGGCGGCCCGCGCGACTTGGCCGCCATCCGCAACGGGCTGGCGCAGGCGCAGGCAATTTCCGAAATCTGCGAAGGTCAGGACCTGCCGGTGCTGCTGGCGACTGCGGTGCAGAACCTTGTGGGCTTTGACGATCTGCTCGACCTGCTGGATCAGGCGCTGGTCGCCGACCCGCCGCTGCTGGCGCGCGATGGCGGCTTCATCGCGCCGGGTTTCGACCCCGAACTGGACGAGGCCCGCACCCTGCGGGACGAAGGCCGCTCGGTCATTGCCGGGTTTCAGCGGAAATATGCCGAACATACCGGCATCGCCTCGTTGAAGATCAAGCACAACAACGTGCTGGGCTATTTCATCGAAACTACGGCCACCCATGCCGAGAAGATGCTGAACCCACCATTTTCCGAGACCTATATCCATCGTCAGACCACCGCCAACCAGGTGCGGTTCACCACGGTTGAACTCAGCGAGATCGAAACCCGCATCCTGAACGCCGGCAATTTGGCATTGGAGATCGAGAAGCGGCTCTATCAAAGGCTTTCTGACAAGATTTTGGCGCAGGCTGCCCGCATCAATCAGGCCGCGCGCGGGCTGGCCGAGCTGGACCTAACCACCACGCTGGCCGATCTGGCGCGGGGCGAGAACTGGTGCCGCCCGCAGGTGGACGGATCGCGCGCCTTCGACATCGTCGCGGGCCGCCACCCTGTGGTCGAGCACGCGCTGCGCCAGCAATCGGGCGATGCCTTCATCGCCAATGACTGCGACCTCAGCGCCGAGGACGGCGCCGCCATCTGGTTACTTACCGGTCCGAACATGGCCGGTAAGTCGACCTTTCTGCGCCAGAATGCGCTGATCGCCCTGTTGGCCCAGATGGGCAGCTACGTCCCGGCCGAGCAGGCGCATATCGGCGTGGTCAGCCAGCTTTTCAGCCGCGTAGGCGCGTCCGACGATCTGGCGCGGGGCCGGTCGACCTTCATGGTCGAGATGGTGGAAACCGCCGCCATCCTCAACCAGGCTGATGACCGGGCGCTGGTGATCCTGGACGAAATCGGGCGTGGCACCGCCACCTATGACGGCCTGTCCATCGCCTGGGCCACGCTGGAACATCTGCACGCCGCCAACCGCTGCCGCGCGCTTTTCGCCACGCATTACCACGAGCTGACCGCGCTGGCCGGTAAACTGGAAGGCGTCGAAAACGCCACCGTCGCGGTCAAGGAATGGGACGGCGAGGTGATATTCCTGCACGAGGTCCACAAGGGCGCCGCCGACCGCTCCTATGGCGTGCAGGTCGCGCAATTGGCCGGGCTTCCCGCATCCGTGGTCGAACGCGCCCGCGTGGTTCTGGACCAGTTGGAGAAAACGGAACGCGAGGGCGGCAAGCAGAAGGCGCTGATCGACGATCTGCCGCTGTTTTCCGCCGCACCGCCCCCGCCGCAGCCGGTCCCGAAAGCGTCGCCAGTCACCGATATGCTGGACCAGATCCTGCCGGACGAACTGACCCCGCGCGAAGCCCTCGATCTGATCTACAAACTGAAAGAGGCGGCCAGATCCTGACCGCCCCTTCATCTTTTCCCAAATACTCTCGCCGAAGGCACGCGCCCTTGGGCGCGTTTCAGCTTGCCGGGGTTGACGACACGCCCACCTGTGCCGGGCGCAGCAGACGATCGTGCAACATGAACCCTTCGGCGGACACCTGAATGATGTCTCCTGCCTTGGTTCCGGGGACAGGCGCCTCGAACATGGCCTCATGCACGTTCGGATCAAACCGGTCGCCCACTTCGGGTGTGATCACTTCGATTCCGTGCTTCTGGAACACGTCCTTCAAAGCGCGCATGGTCAATTCGACGCCTTCCAGCAGACCAGCAGCCACTTCTTTCTGCTCATCCGTCGCAGCTTCCAGGGCGCGCTTCATGTTGTCATAGACGGGCAGCATATCACGGGCCAGCTTGGATCCGCCATACTGTTCCGCATCTCGGCGCGCCTTGTCGCTGCGCTTGCGCATGTTTTCGGCATCCGCCAGCGCGCGCATGAACTTGTCTTTATAGTCATCCCGTTCGGCCCGCAGTGCGTCCAGTTCCAGTTCTTCTTCGCTGATATCCATCAGCTCTTCGGCCAGCTCTTCGGCCTCGGCGGTTGCGATATCGTCCAGAAAATCTTCGTTCTTCGGCTCTGCCATCTTTTACCCTCTAGCTCCGGTCGGATATCAGCTTGCCGACCAGTTGCGCCGTATAATCCACGATCGGTACGATCCGCCCATAATTCAGACGTGTGGGTCCGATAACCCCCACCGCACCGATTATCTTTCGATCAGCGTTCATATAAGGAGACACCACCAAAGAGGAACCCGAAAGTGAGAAAAGTTTGTTCTCAGACCCGATAAAAATGCGCACACCCTCGCCTTCTTCGGTCAATTCAAGGAATTCGGCGATGTCTCGCTTGCGCTCAAGGTCATCGAACAGGGTGCGGATGCGGTCAAGTTCCTCGGCCTGACCGGGTTCGTTCAACAGATTCGCGCGCCCGCGCACGATCAAACGGGCCGAGTCGCTTCCGTCTCCGTCCCAAACGGCCATTCCGCTTTCGACCATCTCACGGGCCAGAGCGTCGATTTCCTGCTTGCGCGCATCGATCTGCGTCTGCATTTGCCGCCGCACTTCGCTGAGTGTCCGCCCCTCGATGAGTGCATTCAGGAAATTCGCGGCTTCGCGCATGGAACTGGGCGTTTGCCCAGGTGGCGGCGTGAACAGCCGGTTTTCCACATGACCGTCCGAGAAAACCAAAACCACCAAAGCCCGATCATGGCCCAGAGAAACAAATTCGATATGTTTGATTTCCGTTTCATACTTGGGCGTCAAAACCAGCGAGGCCCCTTGTGTCACGTTTGACAAGGCAGAGCCGACACGGTCCAGCATTCCACCAACATCACCCGTGTTAGAGCCTAATGTCTGCTCCAGTTTCTGCCGGTCATCGGCACCCAGGTCGCCGACCTCAAGCAATCCGTCCACAAACATTCGCAGGCCTTGCTGCGTCGGAATTCGGCCGGCGCTGACATGGGGGCTATCCAGAAGGCCCAGAAACTCCAGATCCTGCATCACATTGCGGACAGTTGCAGCACTGACTTTTTCTGACAACGTACGCGTCAAAGTACGGCTGCCGACGGGCTCTCCGCTTTCCAGATAGCTCTCGACAATCAGCCGGAACACTTCGCGTGACCGGTCGTTCATCTCGTCCAGAATCTTGCTCGCTTCGCTCATCCGTGTTCCCCTGCTCGTTCGTCATTAAATAGCAGGCAAATGAAAGGTCAATCGGGGTTGCATCGTAACGCTGCGGGGCGTTATCCCCAACCCAGCAAACAAAGGAATTCCGATGCGACCCTCTGGAAGAGATTTAAGTGAAATGCGCGCCGTTTCAATCGAGACGGGAGTCACGAAACATGCCGAAGGTTCCTGCCTGATCAAAATGGGCGACACGCATGTTCTGTGCACCGCTACGATCGAAGATCGCGTGCCGCCGTTTATCAAGGGCTCGGGCCTGGGATGGGTCACAGCCGAATACGGCATGCTGCCCCGTGCCACCAATACGCGGATGCGGCGCGAGGCGGCCGCGGGCAAACAAGGGGGCCGCACGGTCGAAATCCAGCGCCTGATCGGCCGCGCCCTGCGCGCCGGCGTCGATCGGGTTGCTCTGGGCGAGCGTCAGATCACCGTGGACTGTGATGTGATCCAGGCCGATGGCGGCACCCGCTGCGCGTCAATCACCGGCGGCTGGGTCGCGCTGCGTCTGGCGGTTAACAAGCTGATGAAGACCGGCGACGTGATCTCGGACCCGCTGGTTGATCCGGTCGCGGCCGTGTCCTGTGGCATTTATGCAGGTCAGCCGGTGCTGGACCTTGATTACCCCGAAGACAGCGAAGCGGGCGTAGATGGCAACTTCATCATGACCGGATCCGGCAAACTGATCGAAGTGCAGATGAGCGCCGAAGGCTCGGTTTTCAGCCGCGCCCAAATGGATCAACTGATGGATCTGGCGGAAAAAGGCGTGTCCGAACTTGCGGCCGCGCAAAAGGCCGCCACCGCATGACCCGCAAGTTCGACGGCGACAGGTTGTTGGTCGCCACCCACAACAAAGGCAAGCTTGAGGAGATGGCCCATCTGCTCGAGCCCTTTGGCGTGACGGTCGTGGGCGCGGCCGAGATGGACCTGCCCGAGCCGGAAGAGACCGAGGACACATTTGTCGGCAATGCCCGGATCAAGGCCCACGCCGCCGCACAGGCCACCGGACTGCCCGCCCTGTCGGACGATTCCGGGATCACCATCGATGCGCTGGACGGCGCGCCGGGCGTGTACACCGCCGACTGGGCCGAAACCGGAAATGGCCGCGATTTCCTGATGGCCATGACCCGCGCCCATGACGAGCTTGAAGCAAAAAACGCACCGCATCCCCGCACGGCCCAATTCCGCTGCACATTGGTTCTGGCCTGGCCCGACGAGCACGACGAAGTGTTCGAAGGCGTCGCGCCCGGTCATCTGGTCTGGCCGATCCGCGGCAAGGATGGGTTCGGCTATGACCCGATGTTTGTCCCCGACGGCTACGACATTACCTTTGCCGAGATGGATCGCTGGGAAAAGAACAAGATCAGCCATCGCGGTCGCGCGGTGGAAATGTTCGTGAAAGGCTGCTTTGGCGGATGATTGGCGCAACGGGGGCTTTGGCCTGTATGTGCATTGGCCCTTTTGCGAGGCCAAATGCCCCTATTGCGACTTCAATAGCCATGTTTCCAAAAACATTGACCAAAAACAATGGCTTAGCGCCTATCTGTCCGAACTCAAGCGATCTGCTGCCGAAACGCCCGACCGGGTTCTGAACACGATCTTCTTTGGCGGCGGCACCCCGTCACTGATGGCGCCCGAGACCGTGGCCGCCGTGATCGACACCGCCCGCGCCCTGTGGCGGCCCGCCAATGACATGGAAATCACGCTCGAGGCCAATCCCGGTTCGGTCGAGGCCGGGCGGTTCGCCGCCTATCGCGATGCGGGCGTGAACCGGGTTTCGATGGGCATTCAGGCAATGAATGACGAAGACCTGAGGCGGCTGGGTCGCATCCACACCGCGGCAGAGGCCCGCGCCGCCTTTGACATCGCCCGCAACTGTTTCAACCGGGTCAGCTTTGACCTGATCTATGCGCGCCAACACCAGACACTGGACGCCTGGCAAGAGGAACTGACCCAAGCGCTATCGATGGCCATCGACCACCTGTCGCTCTATCAATTGACGATCGAAGACGGGACGGCCTTTGGCGATCGATACGCCGTCGGTAAGTTACGCGGCTTGCCCGAAGATGACAGTGCCGCCGACATGTATCTGGCCACACAGGAAATCTGCGAAGCACATGGCTTGCCGGCCTATGAAGTTTCGAACCATGCCCGACCGGGCGCAGAATCGCAGCACAACCTGATTTACTGGCGGTATGGCGACTATGTGGGCATCGGCCCCGGCGCCCATGGGAGGATTACCCTGAATGGTCGGAAATACGCGACCGAAACCTATCTGAACCCCCAGCGTTGGCTTGATGCCGCGAATCAAGGCAATGGTGAAAAGAACCGCAGCGCATTGCCCCTTGAAGATCAGGCAAATGAATACCTTATGATGGGTATGAGAATTTCTGAGGGACTAGATATGGACAGGTGGCAAGCCTTGTCTGGCCGCTCTCTTCCTTCTGAAGCCATAGATCATCTGACCGACATCAACATGGTTCGGCGCAGCAACGGGCGCCTCATCGCCACATCAGACGGGCGCGCCGTATTGAACGCAGTCATCCGGGAGCTGTTGGACTGAGCATGCAGTATCTTTGGGCCGGACTGGGATTGCTTTGTGTTGCTATGGCGGCTGTTGGAGTTGTCCTGCCCCTTCTTCCAACGGTGCCTTTTCTTCTGCTTGCCGCGTTTTTCTTCGCCCGCTCATCCTCGCGGCTGCACAATTGGCTTGTGACCCATAACCTTTTTGGGCCACTGATTCTTGATTGGCAAAGTTCCGGTGCCATTCGACCAGCCGCAAAAAAGGCGGCAACCGTCTCGATCGCCGCCGTTTTTGGACTCTCTGTTTTGTTGTCAGCACCGCTTTTCGTGTTGATCATTCAGGCGGTTGTGCTGGGCGGTGTCATGATCTTTATCTGGTCACGGCCTAACGGCTGAGCTTGGCGCACAAGTCGTCCAGCTGATCCAGGTTTTCGTAGGTCAGAACAACTTGTCCCGTTTCCGTTCCGGCCTTGTGATTGATTGAAACTTTCATCGCCAGGATCGCGGACAGGTCTTTTTCCAACGCACGTGTGTCTGCATCCTTTCCAGCATCCAGATTTCTGGAGCGCGGCGCAGAACGCTCGGCAGTGCCTTGCTGCTGTTTTTTGACCAGAGCCTCGGTTGCGCGCACCGACAAGCCATCCTTGACGATCTGTTTCGCAAGTTCCGACGGATTTTCCGCCGTAATCAGCGCCCTGGCGTGGCCCGCAGATAATTTTCCTTCAATAACAAGGGTTTGAACATCCAACGGCAAGGACAGAAGCCGCAAAAGATTTGCGATGTGGCTGCGGCTTTTACCCAGGGCCTCGGCGAGCTTTTCCTGTGTGTGACCAAACCGGTCCATCAACTGCTTGTAGCCGGCGGCCTCTTCCACCGCGTTCAGATCCGCGCGTTGGATGTTTTCGATAATCGCAACTTCCAACACTTCCGTATCATCGAATTCACGCACAATCACCGGGATATCATGCAGCTGCGCCATCTGTGCCGCGCGCCAACGGCGTTCCCCCGCGACGATTTCGTATTCATCGGACCCCGTCGAGCGAACGATCAACGGCTGAATAATACCTTTTTCTTTCACCGACGCTGCCAGCTCGTCCAACTGCTCGGGCATGAATGTCCGGCGCGGCTGGTTGGGGTTGGCTTTCAGCTTTTCAATCGGGACTTTCAGATCCGGTCTGCGTGCATCCGTTGAAATCCGGCCTTCTGATTCAGGATTCACATCCGCCATAAGGGCAGACAACCCCCGCCCCAAACCTCTGGACTTTGCTTTCTTGGCGCTCATGTCGCCCTCCTCGTTCCCGCTCAGGCAGCGGTCTTATTGTTCTTGTGCAAGATCTCACGAGCAAGATGCCGATAGGCCATGGCCCCAAGCGATCCCGAGTCATATTGCAAAACAGGCAGCGCATATGACGGCGCTTCGCTGACCCGCACATTTCTGGGTATCTTCGTTTTAAAGACCATCTCACCCAGATTGTCACGCGCGTCCTTTTCAACCTGACGGGACAAGTTGTTGCGGTTGTCATACATGGTCAACACAATACCTTCGATTCTCAGATCTGGATTCGCCGTTTGGCGGACCTCTCGAATCGTCAGCATCAGCTGTGAAAGCCCTTCAAGAGCAAAGAACTCGCTCTGCAGCGGAACAAGCACCGAATGCGAAGCAACCATTGCATTCACGGTCAACAAGTTTAAGGATGGCGGGCAGTCAATAAGCACGAAATCCAGTTCAAACGCATCTATGGCTGGCTGCCTCAAAGCATCATGCAAAAGATAGCTGCGTTTTTCGTTGGAGATCAGTTCAATATCGGCGGAACTCAGATCAACGGTCGCCGGAACAACGAAAAGACCTTCGATTTCAGTCTCCTGAACGACGGCTTCCAATGGCGCGTCGTCGAGGATCAAATCATAAGTTGTCCAGTCTCGATCTTCGACACCCAAACCTGTCGAAGCGTTCCCCTGCGGGTCAAGGTCAACCACCAGCACCCGACACCCGGATTCGGCCAATCCTGCTGCAAGGTTGATCGCTGTGGTTGTTTTTCCGACCCCGCCCTTCTGATTGGCAACAGCAATTATCCGAGGCCCTGAAGGTCGAGACAAATCAACCACGTGATACTCCATTTATCTTAAGGATAACGGCTTGAGGTTCAGTTAAACTTGTAATCGCCTCAGCCTCGAAATTCCATTCCTCACGTGCGTCTTCCAGCTCTTTTTTCCAATTTGCGCCTTTGGGCAACAACGCTGTCCCGTTGGTGTGTAAATGCCTGTCACAAAAGGACAACAGGGTGCGCAAGTCAGCCAGTGCTCGGGCAGAAATTATGCTTGCAGCCAAAGGATCAACCGATTCAATCCTTTTTGAGATCACCGTGCATTTTATGCCGCATTCCCGCGCAACGCTGCGCAAGAAAGCCGATTTCCGCTGGTCGCTCTCGATCATATTGAATGCGGCGCCTAAGTTTTCTTCCGCAGCGATGATGGCGCAGACCATACCAGGGAATCCGCCTCCGCTTCCCAGGTCTGCCCAGGTGTCAAACCTGTCCGCGCACCGATAGACTTGCACCGAATCAAGAATATGCCGATCCCAGATATGCTCCAAACTGTTCTTAGACACGAGGTTGATCTTAGGATTCCAACGCTTCACCAGATCAACATAGGTCACGAGGCGATCGAATGTTTCACGTGAAACATTCAGGTCTTCAAACTTCGAATAATCAACCATCATGCCTGACGAGCTCTTTGATCCCGGCGCAGTTTTGCCAGAACGAGCGTCAGCGCTGCCGGAGTGACGCCCTCGACACGGCTTGCCTGAGCGATATTGGCGGGTTTCGCCTGCGATAGCTTCTGTTTCATCTCTGAAGACAGGCCGTCCAAGGCAAAATAGTCGAACTCATTCGGGATAACATAGGATTCATCCCGCTTCATTGCTTCGACATCCCGCTTTTGTCTGGCAATGTAGTTGGCATACAAGGCGTCCCTCTCGATTTGAAGCCTGATCTTTGGGTCAACGTCCTGCAGATCAGGAACGAGAGGCAACAAATCTTCAAATGAGGTATCGGGAAACGCCAGAATTGCCATCCCATCCCTTCGGTTTCCGTCCTGATTAACGTTTATACCGGCAGCGAGAACTTCCTTGGGCGTATAAGTGCGTTCCGTCAGCTTTGACTTCACACTCTCAAGTTGGTTCATTTTATCTTCGAACTGAACCTTGCGCCCTTCTCCGACGCACCCCAATTCCAAACCAAGCGGAGTCAGCCGTTGATCAGCATTGTCGGCACGCAGAGATAGCCGGAACTCCGCGCGTGACGTGAACATGCGGTAAGGTTCGGCAACTCCTCGAGTTGTTAAATCGTCGATCATTACGCCAATATAACTGTCGGATCGTGTAAAATGGATAGGCTCCCGCCCTTGGGTCTCTAACGCCGCGTTGAGTCCGGCCACCATGCCCTGAGCCGCAGCTTCCTCATATCCTGTGGTCCCATTTATCTGGCCCGCTAGATATAGTCCGGGAACAGCCGGCAAGGATAAAGAAGCACTCAGGACGCGCGGATCAACATAGTCGTATTCGATTGCATATCCCGGTTGCAGAATCTCTGCATTTTTCAAGCCTTTGATCGACCGCACGTAGTCCAGCTGAACATCCTGGGGCAGAGATGTCGATATGCCGTTCGGATAGATTGTGTGGTCGTTGACCCCTTCGGGTTCAAGGAAGATTTGATGCGATTCCTTGTCGGCGAAGCGTACGATCTTGTCTTCGATCGAAGGGCAGTAACGCGGGCCTACCCCATCGATGTGACCGCCATACATGGCAGATTTCGAAAGATTCGCCGCAATGATCTCATGAGTTCGCGCATTTGTATGCGTAATTCCACAAGAAATCTGGGGCGCGACAACGGATTTCGACATGAAAGAAAACAGGGTTGGTTCATCGTCGCCGTCCTGCCTTTCAAGATCGGACCAATCAATGCTCCGCCCGTCCAGACGCGGTGGTGTTCCGGTTTTCAATCGCCCCATGGGAAGATCGTATCCATCCAACCGCTCAGCCAGTTTGATGGAAGGCCGATCCCCCATTCTCCCTCCTGGGCGAGACACGTCACCGATATGGATGACGCCCCTTAGAAACGTACCGGACGTCAAAATAACGGCGCGCGCGGAAAGTTCTGATCCATCGGAAAGAACAACACCTGCAACCTTTTCGCCGTTCATCAGGAAATCGACAACCTCGCCGACAACGACGGACAGGTTATCCTGCTTCTCCGTTACCTGTTGCATGGCAAGACGATAAAGGGCGCGATCCGCCTGCGCTCTCGGCCCCTGAACGGCGGGCCCCTTTCGACGGTTCAATAATCGAAACTGAATGCCCGCCTGATCCGCCACCCGACCCATGACGCCATCCAAAGCGTCAATCTCACGCACAAGATGGCCTTTCCCCAAACCGCCAATCGCTGGATTGCAGGACATGACGCCAATGTCCGTTGCGGACAGCGTCACCAGCGCAGTTGTAGCACCCATTCTGGCTGATGCATGAGCGGCCTCGGTTCCGGCGTGACCTGCGCCGATGACGATGACATCAAACTTCGAATGTTTCACGTGAAACACTCCTTATTTTCCCAAACAGAAGCTGGAGAAGATTTCATCCAGCAGAGTTTCCACGTCAATTCTGCCCACCAAGGATTCAAGGGCGCGTATGGCGGTTCTCAGCTCCTCTGCCGCTATATCATACAGGTCTGGGCCTGATTCCAGAACCGAGATTGCAGATGTGAGTGAGTCCAATGCTCTGGTAATTGCAATGCGGTGACGTTCCCGAGTTGCAATACCATGGGTAGTGGTTCGTTGGCGCAAAACACACGATATCTGGTCTACTAACGCATCTATTCCCTGGCCAGATTTCCCTGAAACACCCTTCTCCCCGATCCCTCTAAGATCTGCTTTGGGCAAAACATGTATATCATCTTCCCGCATCTCCACCCCCAGGTCCTTCGGTGTTTCAGACAGGAAAACGCGAAGGTCGGCGGCCTCCGCTCTGCTGCGCGCAAGCTCGATACCCAAGTTTTCGACATGATCTTCGGTCTCTCGCAGGCCTGCCGTATCCAGCAAGGTCACCGGTAAACCAGCCAGATCCATTCGAACTTCGATCACATCGCGCGTGGTCCCGGCATATTCCGAAGTAATGGCCGCCTCACGGCCTGCCAAAGCATTCAAAAGAGTGGATTTTCCCGCATTTGGAAGGCCGACGATCGCAACCTCGAACCCTGTACGAATTCGCTCGGCAATCTTGACGCCATCTGCTTCGCGATGAAGGTCCGACATGACGCCTTGGATCAGCTCGCGCACTTCCGGCGTCACATCGGTTGGAACTTCTTCATCAGCAAAATCGATGACAGCCTCCAACAGGGACGCAGCCCGTATCAAATCCCGACGCCACCGTTCAGCCAACGTGCCCAGCTCGCCCGCCAGAATGGTCTGAGCCTGCTTACGTTGTGCTTCCGTTTCTGCATCGATTAGATCGGCCAGGCCTTCGACCTGAGTCAGGTCCATCTTGCCGTTTTCCAGCGCCCGTCGTGTGAACTCACCCGGTTCAGCGATGCGCAATCCTTCCGTATCCGACAGGCAACGCAGAACGGCGTTGACAGAGGCGGTGCTTCCATGAATCTGAAGCTCGGCCACGTCCTCACCGGTAAAACTGGCCGGGGCCTGGAAGGTCAAGACCAATCCGTCGTCCAAACGTGCTCCGCCATGATCGGTCAGAGTGCGCAGGACCATGCCACGCTTTGGCAGCGCACCGCCCGTCAGGCGCGCCGCAGCTGAATGAGAGTCCGGACCCGAGAGGCGGATGACCGCCACCCCGGCTTTGCCCTGCGCGCTGGCCAAGGCGAATATCGTATCCATTCGAAGGCCTCGCTAGAGTTAAAGACCAGTGTCAGGTGTTCATGGAATCGAAGAATTCGCTGTTTGTCTTTGTCTGCTTTAACTTGGACAACAAGAACTCGATTGCGTCGGTCGTGCCCATCGGGTTGAGGATACGCCGCAAAACGAAGGTCTTGGCCAGATCGCCCTTGTCGACCAAAAGATCCTCTTTCCGCGTGCCGGATTTGAGGATGTCGATGGCCGGGAACACACGCTTGTCCGCGATCTTGCGATCCAGAACGATTTCCGAGTTACCAGTACCTTTGAATTCTTCAAAGATGACCTCGTCCATCCGGCTGCCGGTATCAATCAGTGCGGTTGCGATGATCGTCAGCGAGCCACCCTCTTCAATATTCCGCGCCGCGCCAAAGAAACGCTTGGGCCGTTGCAGGGCGTTTGCGTCCACACCACCGGTCAGAACTTTACCCGAGGATGGGACCACTGTGTTAAATGCCCTACCAAGTCTTGTGATCGAATCAAGAAGAATAACAACATCTCGTTTATGTTCGACCAAACGCTTGGCTTTTTCGATGACCATTTCCGACACAGCCACGTGGCGCGTCGCGGGTTCATCAAAGGTCGAGGATACCACCTCGCCCTTCACTGAACGCTGCATGTCGGTGACTTCTTCCGGGCGTTCGTCGATCAGCAGGACGATCAGGTAGCATTCCGGGTGGTTGCGCTCGATCGAGTGCGCGATGTTTTGCAGGATCACCGTCTTACCGGTGCGCGGCGGCGCCACGATCAACGACCGCTGGCCCTTGCCGATCGGCGCGACTAGGTCGATCACCCGTGCAGACTTGTCCTTGATGGTCGGATCCTCGATCTCCATCTTCAGCCGCTCATCCGGATAAAGCGGCGTCAGGTTGTCGAACAGGATCTTGTGCCTGGCCTTTTCCGGGTCTTCGAAGTTGATCTTGGTCACCTTCGTCAGAGCGAAATAGCGCTCATTCTCATCCGGGGCTTTGATCTCGCCTTCCACGGTATCCCCTGTCCGCAATGAGTGCTGGCGGATCATCTCGGGTGAGACGTAGATGTCATCCGGGCCGGGCAGATAGTTCGCCTCGGGCGAGCGCAGGAAGCCGAAACCGTCCTGAAGCACTTCAAGCACGCCATCGCCACCAACGGTCCAGCCTTCATCTGCGCGTTCACGCAGGATCTGGAACATCATCTCGCCCTTGCGCATGGTCGAGGCGTTTTCGATCTCCAGTTCTTCGGCCATCGCCAGAAGGTCTTTGGGGCTTTTGGCTTTCAGATCAGCAAGATTCAGGGATTCGGTTGTCATGATATATACCTTCACCGCTGACAGCGCGGCACGAAGTGGAATTTCAGTATGGAAGATACGCCGCCCGGACGGGCGTGTTGACCCCTACATAAGCGCAGTGCGGGGCGGAGTCAAACATGCCCTCAGAACTTCAGAACAACCGCCAGAACGATGGCAACCATCAAAACGGTCGGGACCTCGTTCATCATGCGAAACTGCCGCCCACTGAGCGTGTTTCGCCCTTCCAGAAAATCCTTGCGTCGCGCCATCAGCCAGTGATGAAACCAGGTCATGCCGATCACGGCAGCGCCCTTGACCCAAGGCCAGCTCCAGTCCCATCCCACGATGCCCGGCGTGAACACCATGATCAAACCACAAACCCACGCAACGATCATCGCGGGTCTCATGATCACACGCAGCAGCTTTTCTTCCATTTCAAAGAAAATGTCCTGTGCGCCTTCGACGGCCTGCGCCTTTTCGACGTGATAGACGAACAACCTGGGCAGGTAGAACAGGCCGGCCATCCACGAAATCACCGCCATGATATGGAGTGACTTCACCCATGGGTACAAAGTGAACAGAAGATCGGTCATTTCAGCTCCGGGCGTTGTTCGGGACCCTCCCTAATAAAAAAATAAGAAAAGAAAAAGGATGATGGTTTTGTAGGGTGAGTAAAATCCGTGGATTACTTTTTTACACAAGTGTTTTCCCCAGGTGGACAGAGCACGGAATTTTTCAGGTGATTCTGTTGGTGGATATTTCTATCATTTAAAATCAATAGTTTAATAACAGTATTCCTCGTTCCGCTTGGGGATAACTGGTAGGAGAATTTGGGATATCGGGGTTTTCCAGAGAAACCGACTTATCCTTGTCCGGACGGGATGAGATTTGAGCGACTCTGGTATCTCTGGCGCGAAATCCCCGGGGTTGCGTGTCAACCGGAAAACCATACAAAGCACCCCTGAACTCTCAATGATTTGCGCACGGGGTTTTCCACATGTCTGTCCCCATTCTTCTTGCTTCCGGGTCCGCCATTCGCGCGCAGCTGCTTGAAAATGCAGGCGTACCGTTTGTGGTTCAAACCGCGCGCGTGGATGAAGAGACGGCCAAACGCGCCCTGCTGGCTGAAAACGCATCACCACGGGACATTGCCGATACACTCGCAGAAATGAAGGCGCGGAAGGTCAGTGACAAAAATCCCGGTGCCATGGTTCTGGGATGTGATCAGGTTCTGGATTTTGACGGTCAACTGATGTCAAAGCCGGAAACCCCCGAACAGGCGTTGGCCCAGCTGAAAGCCATGCGAGGCAAGCGTCACATGCTTTTGTCCGCAGCGGTGATCTATCAGAATGCTCAGCCGGTCTGGCGGCATGTGGGGCAGGTACAATTGCGGATGCGGGCCAGTTCCGACGCCTATCTGAAAGATTACGTCGCGCGAAACTGGGACAGTATCCGCCACGCCGTCGGAGCTTACAAGCTGGAGGAAGAAGGTGTCCGCCTGTTCGCCACCATTGACGGCGACTATTTTAACGTTTTGGGTATGCCCCTGTTGGAGCTGCTCAACTTTCTGGCTGTCAAAGGGGTAATCGATCAATGACGGACTATCGGGTTCCTTTGGCCGGTGTGATTGGACATCCCATTGGTCACTCACGATCCCCCAAACTGCATGGTCATTGGCTTAAGACATACGGTCTTGCCGGTCATTACATCCCGATGGATGTGGCACCCGCCGACCTGGAAACTGTGCTGCGCACCCTGCCCAGGGCGGGTTTTGTCGGCGCCAATGTGACCGTTCCCCACAAGGAAGCCGCCTTGAAGATCGCGGATCATGCGTCTGACCGCGCAACAGTGATAGGTGCGGCGAACACTCTGGTGTTTCGTGAAGATGGCTCGATCCACGCGGATAACACTGACGGGTACGGGTTCATGGAGAATCTTCGCACTGGTGCTCCGGACTGGAATGCAAAGGACGGGCCGGCTGTTGTCTTCGGGGCCGGAGGGGCCGCGCGCGCCGTGTTGCAGGCATTATCTGACGCGGGTGTTCCGGAAATCCTGCTGACCAACCGAACCCGCGCCCGTGCGGATCATCTGAAAGAGGAATTCGGTCAACGTATCCGCGTGGTGGATTGGGTTCAGGCCGGAAATGTCATCGAAAACGCAGAACTCGTGGTGAACACCACCTCGTTGGGCATGCAGGGCCAACCGGAATTGCGGGTTCCGCTTGATGGGTTGCAGCCCGGTGCCGTGGTGACAGATCTGGTTTATGCGCCATTGAAAACCCGCCTGTTGCAAACCGCTGAACAGGCAGGATGC
Organism: Ruegeria sp. HKCCSP346; assembly: GCF_017872595.1. Classification (NCBI taxonomy): domain Bacteria; kingdom Pseudomonadati; phylum Pseudomonadota; class Alphaproteobacteria; order Rhodobacterales; family Roseobacteraceae; genus Ruegeria; species Ruegeria sp. HKCCSP346. Next base: position 72,644 of record NZ_JAEDOT010000003.1, on the reverse strand, counting down.
ACCGCAGTCGATGGGCTGGGCATGTTGCTGCATCAGGCAGTGCCCGGTTTCGAACGCTGGTTCGGCGTGCGCCCCGAAGTTGATGCTGATGCACGTGCGGCGGCCTTGGCATGAGTTTTGCGCTTGGCCTGACCGGTTCTATCGGCATGGGGAAAAGCACAACGGCGCAGATGTTCGTCGAAAAAGGTTGTGCCTTGTGGGATGCGGACGCGGCGGTGCATCGCCTGTATTCCAGGGGGGGCGCGGCCGTTGGCCCCATGGAACGATTGTTTCCGTCGGCCATTCAGGACGGTGCGGTCAACCGGGAGTCGCTAAAACAGATAATTGCCGCCGATCCTGCTGCGCTGAAGGCCATCGAAGCCATCGTCCACCCTCTGGTCGCTGCTGACCGCGCAGCATTTCGTGAAGCCGCGACAAACGACATCCTGGTGTTCGACATTCCGCTTTTGTTTGAAACGGGCGGTGACGCGGCGATGGACGCGGTGGCTTGTGTTTCGATCCCGGCCGACGAGCAAAAGCGGCGTGTCATGGAACGGGGCACAATGACCGAGGCGCAGTTCGAGCAAATCCGCGCCAAGCAGATGCCGAATGAAGAAAAATGCGCGCGGTCGGATTACGTCATCGTGACCGACACGCTGGACCACGCCCGCGCGCAGGTGCAGGATGTGGTCAGGCAGATACGGGCGGGGATGGCAGATGCGTGAAATTGTACTCGACACCGAAACCACGGGTTTCGATCCCGAAAGCGGTGATCGGATCGTGGAAATCGGCGCCGTTGAACTGTGGAACCACGTCGCAACGGGTGAGACGTATCACGTCTACATCAACCCCGAACGTTCGATGCCGGAAGAGGCATTTGGCGTGCATGGCATCGGCCCGGACCTGTTGGAAAACCCACGCCCGCCCGAAAAGGGTGAAGTGACGCTGAAAGACAAACCGGTTTTTGCCAAGATCGGTCACGCTTTTCGCGAATTCGTCGGCGATGCGCGGCTGGTGATCCACAATGCATCTTTCGACATGAAGTTCCTGAATGCCGAACTGAAATGGATGGGTGCCCCGCTCATCCCGATGGAACAGGCGCTGGATACGCTGGCGATTGCGCGCAAACGGTTTCCCGGCTCTCCGGCCTCACTGGATGCGCTTTGCCGTCGCTTCAATATCGACAACTCGAACCGTGTGCTGCACGGCGCGTTGCTCGACTCTGAAATCCTGGCCGAGGTTTATCTTGAGCTGATCGGAGGACGACAGCCCGATTTTGGACTGTCAACATCTGCATCATCCGTGGCAGGCGGCAGCGATGATTGGCGACCGGCACCACGAGCAACGCCACTGCCGTCTCGTATTACCGAGGATGAACGCGCGGCACATGATGCATTCATAGAAAAACTGGGCGACAATGCCCTGTGGACCCGCACCTGAACCCGTCAGGCACGGGCCAAACCCTCAGGCGTCTGTCTTCTGGGACTGTTCGGCCTGACGACGCATCAATTCGTTGCGGTACAGGGCGACGAAATCGATATTGTCCAGATTCACCGGTGGGAAACCGCCGTCGCGAGTGATGTCGCTGACGATGCGGCGCAGGAACGGGAATAGCATCCGCGGGCATTCGATCATCAGGAACGGGTGCAGCTGGTCTTCCGGCACACCTTCCACGTGGAACAGGCCGCAATAGTCCAGTTCACACAGGAACAGAACGTCTTCCAGGCCTTTGGCTTTGGATGTCAGGTTCAGCTTGATCGACACTTCGAACTGGTGGTCAGCCGGGCGCTTCTTGGCGTCCAGATTCACCTGAACCGCGATTTCGGGCTGTACGTCACCGGAAACACCCTTCTGGGCCATCACGTTCTCAAAGGACATGTCGCGGATGAACTGCCCCAGAACGCGCATCTGAACTTGCAGGGCGGCTTTGGCCGCAGTGTTTTCTGCAGCTTTTTCTTCGGTCATGGATCTACTCCAAAAATGAAATTCGCCACTGCTTATCAAGTTGGACGCGGCACCTCAATGCCGGTGGGGGCCTTCCACCCATTTAGACGGCTTTGACGGATCATTTTTCGGGCGGACCTCGGTAAAGTCACCATCTATGATGTCACCCTGATCGAACGGGTTTCCACGAGATTGAAAACCGGGGCCTTGACCCATCTGAAACTGGGTAACGGTGACTTTCGATCTGAGATACCTGAAAACCGCAACCCGCACGCCGGGAACAAGCAACGCAAATCCAATGGCATCAGTGAAGAATCCCGGTGTAAGCAACAAAGCGCCCGACAACAGGATCATCGCACCATGGGCCAGCGGCTCGGTCGGGTCGTCCAGTTCGGCAAACGACCGTTGCAGGTTTCCCAACGCCATGCGACCTTGTGTCCGCACCAAAACAGTGCCCAAAACCGCCGTTAGCACTACGATGGCAAGGGTTGGCCACAAGCCGATCAACCCGCCAACCTGAATAAACAGCGCGATCTCGATGATGGGCACCAACAAAAATGCCAAGAACAGATACATTTGCGTTATCCTTTCCCTTAGGCCGGGCTGTGGACTTGCCACCTACGGTCACCTACATAGTGGCATGAGGCCGCGTATACAAAGCCGCGGTTCTGAAAAGAGGATGAAATGAACGAACCCATGATCCAGTTGCTGGTCCTGGCCGGAATTGCCGTTTTCCTGATCCTGCGCCTCAAGAGCGTGTTGGGCACGCGTGAAGGTTTTGAGAAACCGCCTGTGCAGCAGCAGCCTGAAGCGCATAAGTCGCGCCGCGATTTCGAAGTGATCGAAGGCGGCCCGGATCATGACATCACAGACCATGTCCCGGAAGACAGCGAGCTGGCACAGACGCTGGCGGCGATGAAACGCGTTGAACCCGGTTTTTCCGTCACCGAGTTTGTTCAGGGTGCCCGCGGTGCCTATGAAATGATCGTGATGGGGTTTGAGAAGGGCAACCTGGACGAGATCCAGCCATTCCTGTCGGAAGAAGTTTTTGAATCCTTCGTTGCGGGCGTCGCCGCACGAGAAGATCAGGGCCTGACGATCGAGGCCGAGTTCATCGGTGTCCGAGAGACGACCCTGACGGATGTGAAATTCGACAAGGATACCAATCAGGCCGAGATCACCATGAAATTCGTGGGTGAACTGACTTCGGTCGTGCGGGATCGCGGTGGCGATATCGTCGAAGGCAGCCCCAACACCGTGAAACGCCAAAAGGACAGCTGGACCTTTGCCCGTGTGATGGGCAAGGACGATCCGAACTGGCTGCTTGTTGCCACGGACGCATGATTGCCACGCTCCGGTCGCTTTTACTGGTGGGTGCAATGACCACTGCCAGCGCTGCCGGGGCCGAGGCAACGCGATCCATTCTGTCGTTCGATGATCTGCGTGGCTGGGCCGAGGATGACCACGGTGCAGCCCTGTCCGTTTTTCTGAACACCTGCGGGGATCTGAAGGATCCCGATTGGCGGGCCCTGTGCGGTGTGGCAAGAACCTATGATGCCGAAGCGGCACGGTCGTTTTTTGAGCTCTTTTTTCGCCCTGTTCTGGTCGAAAATGGTGAGGATGCCCTGTTCACGGGGTATTTCGAACCCGAACTTGATGGTGCGCGTACCCGGACGGATCGTTTCAAGTATCCCATCTACAAAATGCCGCCCGAGGCCCGCGCTGAGGGGCCCTGGCTGAGCCGACGAGAAATCCTGACCGGTGATGTCATGCAGGGCCGCGGGCTTGAGATTGCCTGGGTCGATGACCCCGTAGAGTTGTTTTTTCTGCAAATCCAGGGTTCGGGCCGCGTTCGATTGCCGGATGGCGGCGCTTTGCGCGTCGGGTATGGCGGTGCGAACGGGCATCCCTACAGGTCAATTGGCGTGGAACTGGTGCGGCGCGGCATTCTTGGCGCGCATGAGGTCAGCGCGCAGATGATCCGCGCCTGGGTGCGCAAGAACCCCGAGGCCGGCGCGGAACTGCTTCTCCACAACCCATCATACGTGTTTTTCCGCGAAGTTTCACGTGTCGCGCCCGAGCTTGGGCCGTTGGGCGCCATGAACCGATCTGTCACCACGATGCGCAGCATTGCGGTTGACCCGGCCTATACCCCGTTGGGCGCGCCGGTTTGGGTGGAAAAAGACGGCAAGAAACCGATCCGCCGCCTGATGATCGCGCAGGATACAGGTGCGGCCATCAAAGGCGCGCAGCGGGCCGATATCTTTTTCGGAACGGGGGACGAAGCCGGTCATGCCGCGGGTAAGCTGAAGGATCCGGGTCGGATGGTGCTGTTGCTGCCCATCCAGCGTGCCTATGCCCTGTTGCCGAATGAATTCTGATGACCCGGCGCAAACTGACAAGCGAAGAGATCGAGCTGTGGCGCAAGGTCGCCAAACAGGCCGAGAGGCTGCACCCCGAGATTCCGCAGACGATCCATCCGACCTCTTTGCCGAAACCCAAGCCCAAGAAAACGCCGAAACCCCGTTTTCAGGCATTCGAACTTGGACAGGCCCATCAGTCGAAACCGAAACCGAACGACCTGAAGCCTTCGGTGACGGATACGTTGCGCAATGCACCGGTTCAGATGGACAACAAGGCCTTTGGCCGGATGAAGCGCGGCAAGCTGAAACCCGAAGGCAAGCTGGATCTGCACGGTATGCGGGTGGCTTCGGCCCACCCGGCGCTGATCCGATTCATCCTGAGCGCGCAAGCACAGGGTAAGCGTCTGGTTCTGGTCGTGACCGGCAAAGGCAAGGATCGGGACGAGCCCGGTCCGATTCCGACGCCGCGCGGTGTTCTGCGAAATCAGGTTCCTCATTGGTTGTCGATCCCACCGCTGGCGCAGGCGGTGATGCAGGTCACGCCGGCTCATATAAGCCACGGCGGAGACGGGGCGTATTACGTGTATCTCAGGCGCGTGCGCTAAAGGTCGTGACGGGCGCGGGAAATACCGACCCAAACAAGGCTGCATACCAGCACGAAGAACAGGCCAATCCAGAAAAACTGAACACTCAGCGGGATACCAAGGTCAATCAGAACGCCGGTCAGACCGGGACCGATGGCAGACCCCAGTACCATGACAGCCGCAGCCAACGCCTTGATGGCCCCGATATGCCGGGTCCCATAGAATTCTGCCCAGAACGCGCTGGGCAACGTGCTGTTCGCTCCGACCGTCAGGCCAAGAAACACCAACCCGATCGTCGCGCCGCTGATTGATTCAGTCATGCTCAGAACCACAAACCCAACCGCCATCGGAAGCTGATAGAATGGCATGATGCGCGCAGTGCCCCACTTGTCCAATGCCCAGCCCGCAGCAAACATCGACAGCAGTGATACTCCGGTAAAGACCGGGAACAGAGCGACCAGTTGGATATGCTGCCAGCCTTTGACCTCGGCGAAATAGACCTGATGGAAGAAAAACGCGGTGATGAATGCCGATGGCGCAAGCACGGCGGGCACCATGAACCAGAACAAGGGGTCAAACAGCGCGTCGCGACGGCTCCAGTGGCGACCCTGCATCCCAATGGCAGAGGATTCGCTGGCAAGGCTTTGCGGTGTTCGTTCCTCGCGCAACAGCCGCAACAGAACGGGAATTCCCAAGGCGGTCATCCCCGCCGCGACGACCCACAGCCAACGCCAGTCCAGGTAAACCATGGCTGTAACAAAGATCAGGGGCAGCAGGGCCTCACCGATGGCATAGCCGATGGATGCAATGGAAAGCGCCTTGCCCCGCGTGACCGTAAACCACCGCGCCATGGCGACCACGGCCAGATGTGTGCTCATCCCCTGACCCAGCAGGCGCAGCAGAAAAATCACCACTGGCAACAGGAGCAGCCAGGTATTCAGCGCCATGGCAAGGGCGGCTAGGGCCAACCCAGCCAGAACCGCCGGACCCAGCACCCGGACGCGAAGGATATCCGTCAGCCCTCCGGCCCAGATCATCACGATGGCCGACAGGGTTGTGCCCAATGTGTATAGCCCACCCCACGCACCGTGGCCGAGGCCGAATTCCGCGCGGATTTCACCGGCAAAGATCGAGATGAAGAATGTTTGCCCGAAGCTGGATAAAAACGTCAGAAGAACGCCGGCGCCAAGCCAGGTGGCATTGTCCAGAAGATACCGACGCAGCTTGAACCGCGTCACGGAGTGGTAACCTGTGCCTGCCCGGTTTCCGTCAGAACAATTTCAGTGGCTCCGTCTGGATTGCGCTCGCTGGGAGGTACCAGAATATCAATGGCCGGTCGGTCTTCCCGCCCGAAGGTATTGTTGACACGCCGCAATGAGTTGAGGATCGACAACAAAGCCGGAGAGGTCGCGGCAACGAAATGCGAGGATGCCGCGTCACTGTTGAAAGCAGTCGTGTCGATCACGCTGATCGGGAATTCCTCGAGCGAGTCAACCGAACTGATGTTCCCCAACCGCTGGCCCTCATCCGTGCCACGCAAGCGGCCCGAGATGTTCAGAATCTTGTCCTTTTGGGACACCATTACGATGAACGGATCGGGGGGGTTGTCGATACGTTTCATCTGCGATCGAAACAGATCAAGATCAAGATCAGGCGAGATCAGAACGACCCCTTCGATGTTTCGCTTGGCCCAGCCGGGTTCCTGCAATTCGGTTTGCCGTATCATCTCCATCGTCAACGCACCGCCCATGGAATGTGCGACCAGAATAACGCGTTTGACACCCATGGCTTTCAGTTCGCGGATGGTCTGTTCCAACCCGTCGCGGGCGAACAGCATACTGTCCAGATCATAGGCATATCCATAGCCCGTCGCGCGGCTGGGCCAGGAATACACCAGCGTTGATCCGGGGAGGCCGATGTCATGTGTCAGCTGCGCCGCGCGGAAGATCGTTTCGGTCTGGGTCGAATTGTAGCCGTGCACAAAGATCGTGACATCATCCTGTCCTCGCAGGTGTTTGCGCAGCCCCTGCGGTCCATCCAACTCGGTTACGTCCGCCAGAACGAATTCTTTCCGCGGATTCGGGTTCGCGTAGGAGAAGCGGAGCGTACCCGGCGTATGCGTGGGTGGGATAGAAACCGTCGTTTCCAGAAACCTGAGCGTTTCACCGCGTCGGAATCCATAGGAGCCATCGGCCTCACGCGCGCGGGTCGTGCTTGCGAAGATGGTTTCAGGTGTTCCGATGTTCACGGCACCGGGCACGACCTCGGACACCGTCCGGTCGACACAGGCGCTGAGCGAAAGGCATATGAACAGAATGACGAAATATCGCAGCACGGGCCAGACCTCGGGGTGACTTGTGCACACGCTATCCTATTCCTGCGCGACGTCCAGCATGGCAAGACCAAAACAACGGCAAAAAACGGCTGGCCGCGTTACAAAACGTAACGGCTCAGATCAGAGGACTTGGTCAATTCACCAAGATTGTCGCTGACGAACTGTGCATCAACGGTGATCTCCGAACCGGCTTTGTCCGGTGCAGCGAAGGACAGTTCTTCGAAAACCCGCTCCATGACCGTGTAAAGCCGCCGCGCGCCGATGTTTTCGATGCTCTGGTTCACGTCAGCTGCAATCTTCGCCAATGCCGCGATGCCGTCCTCGGTAAAACTGACGGTCACGTCTTCGGTGCCCATCAACGCCGTGTATTGCAAGGTCAGGGCATTGTCGGTTTCGGTCAGGATGCGCACGAAGTCTTCTTCGGTCAGGGCGCGCAGTTCGACACGGATCGGCAGGCGCCCCTGCAATTCCGGCAACAGATCCGACGGTTTGGCGATGTGAAACGCACCCGAGGCGATGAACAGGATATGGTCGGTTTTGACCGGACCGTGCTTGGTGCTGACGGTGGTTCCCTCGATCAAGGGCAGAAGGTCGCGCTGCACGCCTTCCCGGCTGACATCGCCGCCGCGTGCGTCAGAGCGGGCGCAAACCTTGTCGATCTCATCCAGAAATACGATGCCATTCTGTTCGACGGAGTCCAGCGCGGTGCGGGTGACGGTTTCATCATCCAGCAGCTTGTCGGCCTCTTCCCCGATCAGCGCATCATAGCTTTCGGCGACGGTCATGCGTTTCTTGACGGTCCGTCCGCCAAAGGCCTTGCCGAAGATGTCGCCCAGATTCATCATGCCCATCTGACCACCCGGCTGCCCCGGAATGTCGAACATCGGCATCGGGTTCGTGGTGTCGGACAGTTCCAGCTCGATCACCGTGTCGTCCAGTTCGCCGGCTTTCAGCTTTTTGCGGAACATCTCGCGCGTGCCTTCGCGCGCATCCGCGCCAGCAATGGCTTCGATCACGCGGTCTTCGGCGGCCTGATGCGCTTTGGCCTTGACGTCTTCGCGCATGAACTCGCGGGTTTGCAGGATGGCCGCATCCGCCAGATCGCGCACGATCTGTTCTACGTCTCGGCCGACATATCCGACTTCGGTGAACTTGGTGGCCTCGACCTTGATAAACGGCGCGCGGGCCAGTTTGGCCAGACGGCGGCTGATTTCGGTCTTGCCGACGCCGGTAGGGCCGATCATCAGGATGTTCTTGGGATATACTTCCTCCCGGATGTCGTCCGGCAATTGCTTGCGGCGCCAGCGATTGCGCAGGGCGACGGCAACGGCACGCTTGGCGTCCTTCTGCCCGATGATGAAGCGATCCAGTTCCGAGACAATCTCGCGCGGGGTCAGGTCGGTCATGTTTAATTCTATCCGTTTGTTTCGCAACGGAACCTAATCATAAGACACGAAAACACAAGCTGATCACGGAAAACTCACACCAACTCACACGTAGCACACGGAAATTGGCGGCGATGTGAATCGTCACGGGACGGTGTGTGCCCCATAGTCTTGCGTGACGGGCAGGTCGCCCGCGACATTCATATGGAGATACCTTATCATGATGACTCGTCGTTCGCTTTTTGCGAAAGCTGCCGCCACGGGCGCTGCTCTTGCTTTGGTTGGCACCCGGGCTGCTTTGGCCGGAGGTGCCAAAAAGAAAGGCACGTTTGAAGGCAGGTCGAACCACATCACCAGCGGATCGGTGAAGCTGGTCAAGGACGGCGGGCGTTACATCGTCGAGTTGGGCGATGATTTCTCTCTGGACGGCGGCCCTGACCCACGGGTGGCCTTCGGGAAAGATGGGACCTATGCGCCCGACACCAAGCTGGGCGCGCTGTTGAACTTGACCGGCAGCCAATCCTATGCCGTTCCGCCGACCATGGATGTTTCTGGCTACAATGAGGTGTACATCTGGTGCGAGGTCGCGGGTGTGCCGCTGGGTGTTGCGTCGCTGAAGTAATTCTTTCGGTCAGCGGCCGGCTCCTCCGGTTGCTGACGCACCGTTAGGTAACAAAGTCGTCGTCTGTTACACTTGTCCCAAGGCATTGGAGCCGGGGACGAATTTAATGACGAAAATTGCCAAGATTACCCTTCTGTTTGTGGTGTTTGTGGATCTGATCGGACAGGGGCTGGTCTTTCCTATCATCAACTCGCTGATCATGGAAACGAAATCCGGGTTTCTGCCCGAAAACACGCCCGAGGGGCGCAGGCATTTCTATTACGGCCTCGTGATCGGGTGCTTTTTCCTGTCGTGGTTTTTGGGCGTTGTCTATGTCTCGAAAGTATCGGATTCGATCGGGCGCAAGAACGCTTTGCTGGTGTGCCTGGGCGGTGCTCTGGCCGGTTATGCCCTGACCATTGCCGCGCTTTATCTCAACAACCTTCTTCTGCTGATCGTCGGGCGTTCGATCACCGGATTCACTGCGGGCAACCAACCCATTGCGCAAGCGGCGATGATCGACGGCAGTACCGACGCGACAGACCGGGACCGGAACATGGGCTATATCGTGACGGGCGTCAGCTTTGGTCTTGTGGGCGGGCCGATCATCGGCGCGGTCTTGTCTGACGCCGCCCTGCTGGGCGGCTTCGCCACGCTGAGAACGCCCTTTTTCGGCGCATTTGTCCTTGTGCTGATTGCAATTTTTCTGGTCCTGTTTTTCTTCCAGGATACCCGAACGGATCGCGCGCCCTTTGTTTTCCGTCCCCGTGACATAACAGACAGCCTGATGGCGGTGCGTGGTCATCCGATGGTGTTGAAGATCCTGCCGGTCTATTCGTTCTTCATGATCGCCAATGTCACCTTCTACGTCTTTGTCGACAATTTCCTGACCAGCGCCTTCGGATACGGAGTCATCGGCGGCAGCGTGGCGATGGTCGTCATCGGTGTGGCGCTGGCCTTCTCCAGCACGTTTTTGGTGAAACCCGCGCAGGAGAAATTCAGCAAACATGCGATAATCCGCACATCGCTCATCGTCATGGTGATTTGCGGCTTCGCGTTCGCCTTCAGCCCAAGCGGCGTGTTCAGTTATGTGCCGGTCTTTTTCTTCTATTTCCTGTTCGGAATCGCCTACCCCACCATGCTTGGGCTGTTCTCTTCCAGCGTCAGCGAAGCGGATCAGGGCTGGGTCATGGGTGTGACCACTGCCGTGTTCTGCCTTGCGGGCGGGATCATGTCGCTGATCGGGGGCGGATTGATGAGCATCGATATCCGCGTGCCCTATTACATCGTCATCATCGCAGCGATCATTGGCCTGATCGGCATGCATCGCCGCTGGAAAGGCAAGGAGATCTCGGCGCTGTTAGCCTGAGATCGTCTCAACCGTCAGCTTGCCATTGGTATAGACACAGATATCGGCCGCGATGGCCATTGCCTGACGCGCGACCTCTTCCGCCGACTTGTCACTGTCCATCATCGCGCGGGCAGCGGCCAGGGCAAAATTGCCCCCGGATCCGATGGCAGCCACGTTGTGTTCAGGTTCCAGCACGTCACCCGCCCCGGTGATCACGAACATGTCCTTGCCGTCCGTGACGATCAGCATCGCTTCGAGCTTTTGCAGGTATTTGTCGGTGCGCCAGTCTTTGGCCAATTCCACAGAAGCACGGGCAAGTTGGCCCGGTGTCGCCTCGAGCTTGGCCTCCAGCCGTTCCAGCAACGTGAAGGCGTCGGCCGTCGACCCGGCAAAGCCGGCGACAACTTCGGACCCTCCGGGAGACAGGCGACGCACCTTGCGGGCCGTGCCCTTGATCACGGTTTGACCAAGGCTGACCTGCCCATCACCGGCTATGACGATCTGACCGTCTTTCTTGACGCCAATGATCGTTGTGCCGTGCCAACCGGGAAAGTCGTTGTCTGCCATGATCGTCTCCGTTTTCGCTGGCGGTATATATGGGCTGGGTCGCAGGTTGGCGCAACCCGTTCTTCAGTTGCTTAAAAGATATGCAAAAAACGCATTCCGGGGTTACCGGACCAGCAATTGTGAGTCCGGGCATGCAGGACTACATGAGGCTCGCAACCGACAACGGGTCGGCTGTTTCTTCACAAAGGACCGCGCACATGGCAACCACAGCTAACATTCATGCGCCGCTCGGAGCAGCTACCATCCTGCACGTAGTGGACGCGTTCACCAATGTCGTCAACACCGTTGTCGAATGGAAAGAATCCCGTAAAACCCGCAAACTCCTGTCGGAACTCAGCGACGCCCAGCTTGACGATATCGGCCTGAGCCGCGCAGACATCGCCGATTTCTGATGTTCCCGCAGATCGCCAATTCATGACAGCCGCACGGATTTCCGAGCGGCTTTTTCTTTTTTTAGCCCTGAACGTATTTTCCGGAAAGATCAGGCAGAAAAGCCTCGATCGCCGCAGTTGCAACCACGTGCCGCGTTCCCGCTTCTTCGTCGACAACGTCAAGCCCACCTTTGACTGCGCGAACCTCGGCCCTGCCCCGCGGCAGATCCGAGGCAACCAGATCGCAATCCACCTGTTCAGGATCCTGCACGCCGATCGTGACGCTGACGCGCATTTCGGAATGGTCGATCCCCAGTTTTGAAAACAACGTAATAGATGAATGGTGCAAAGCGTCCTGCACCGCGCGGCGGGCTGCTTTGGTATAGTCCCGGCCATACAGGTCGTTACCTGTTCCCATCTCCAGAATGATGCGTTTTTCACTCATTGTGTGGGCTCCATGTCGAAGGAAACGATCAGGGCAGCGTTGGCGATGACCGTGTGCCCGTCACTGTGGGGCTTTGCGATGTCCAGCCCGCCTTTGGTGACAGTGATATTCGGATGACCATAGGGAAAGACAGCTTTCAACGCTTCGGTGTCCACCTGATCCGGCTGCTGAACCCCAATTTCGGCATCAATGATCATCGCCTCTTTCGGAAACCCGAACAGTTCCGCCATGTTGACCGAGTTGTGCCAAAGCGCATCCTTGATCGCCCGCAGTGACGCCTGGGTATAGTCCATCCGGCGCAGGGATGTGCCCATCCCGAATTCCACAAGGACCCGCGTTTTTGCCATTGGTGTCTCCGATGTCTTCAATAGAAAAGGCGCCCCGATCAGAGGCGCCTTCGAGATAATCTGTTAGGACCAGATTAGATGGATTCGTCGATCCAGCTTTGCAGGGCGGCTTTGGGCGCCGCGCCCGCGCGGTTGGAAACGACCTGACCGTCCTTGAAGATGAACAGCGCGGGGATGCCACGCACGCCCATGGCGGCGGCTGAGTTCGGGTTGCTGTCCACATCGACCTTGGCGATTTTGACCTTGTCGCCATACTCGGCCGCCAGCTCTTCCAGCGCAGGGCCGATTTGCTTGCAGGGGCCGCACCATTCGGCCCAGAAATCCACGACCACGGGAACGGTCGAATTCTTGACTTCGGCGTCAAAGGTGTCGTCGGTTACGGCTACGGTCGACATATTCTGTCTCCTGAATGGGGTAAACTTGGGAACAGAACGTATGTGCCGCATCGGGTAAGGTCAAGATATCCGGGTGCGGGCCAAAGCATCTGTCACAAGATCGTGTGGCAACCACATCAGCCGCGCCGTGCGGGTCCACAGAATGGCGGTACGAATGCTGCGATCCGGATAGATCTGCGCCAGCGCCTGCGCGTATGCCCCCATCTGTCGCAACAGGCCTTCGGGGCAGTCTTCCGCGCGGTCTGGAACGGTGGCATTTGATTTGAAATCAATCACATGCACTTCCGATTCCGATAGGATTAGACGGTCAACAACCCCATGCATCCGCTGCCCGTTCAGAGCGGCTGTAATGGGCACTTCGGCCAACGTGTCAGGCGCGAAGACGGGCTGCAAACCTTCCGCTGTCAGCACAGTTACGGCTTCGCTCAATATCTCTTGCCGGTCCGTTTCGTGCATATCGGGCAGCAACCGCGTGCAAAGCTCTGGCCAAAGGCCTTTCTCGGCGACGGGAAGGTGTTCCAGCAACAGGTGCAGGCGGGTTCCGCGCAGTTTGGCCGCATCTTCATCCAGGCCGGCATCGCCGGGCAACGCTTTAGGGCCACCCAGATCCGAAGGGCTGAGCGTGACGGCAGGCGCAACCGGATCCGGTGCCGGATGTTGGAACATGTCCGGCAATTCGACCTGCTGAACGACAGTGTTCGGTTGATCGATCAAGGGCAGCGCGTCCCAATCCCCGTGGGAGAGGCGGCGGATATCGGTACCCGGCACCTGAGCGGCCCCGGCCCGATCCATCGCCGCCTCGACCATCTGATACCAGCTGTTGCCGTCTTTCCCCAAATCACCTGCCGCCGCCACGATCAGCCACTTTTCCGCTCGTGTCAGAGCCACATATAGCAGCCGAAGCCGTTCGTTTTCCTCACGGTTGCGCGCCTCTTCCCGCGCCTGCGAGATCAGGTTTGGTGATGCGTCCGCCGACACTTTCCACAGAGGTGTCCCGCCGGCCAGCATGATCTCTGCGTCACGCGGAGGCTGGCGCTTGCCGGTATCCGGCAGGATGACGATCGGCGCCTCCAACCCTTTTGAACCATGAACGGTCATCACCCGGATTCTGTTGCCGACGCCGCTCATCTGTCGTTTGATCTCCAGATCGTCGGTCTGCATCCAGACCAGAAATCCCGTTAGGCTGGGGATATCCGTTCGCTCATAGGCCAGCGCCTGCGATAACAGCGCGTTGATACCGTCTTCGGCTTCCGCCCCCAACCGCCCCAACAGCTTGCGCCGTCCGTCATGGCGGGTCAGGATACGTTCGATCAGATCATAGGGGCGCAGAAAGTCGATCTGGCTGCGCAGATCATTCAGCACAGACAGTGTTTCCGGAAACTCTTCCGCGCGGTTGCGCAGTGCGGCCCAAAGGAACTGTTCCTTTCGACGGTGCGCCAGATCGAAAAGCTGCTGTTCGGACCATCCGAACAAGGGGGATTTGAGAACCGTCGCCAGAGACAGGCTGTCTTCGGGCGTGGCCAGAAAGCTGAGCAGGGCCGCAAGATCCTTGACTGCCAGTTCAGCGCCCACTTTCAGCCGATCTGCTCCGGCGATGGGCAGGTGCAGCGCCTTGCAGGCACGGATGATCTCGGCAAACAGGTCCGAGCGGCGTTGCACGAGGATCAGAAAATCCCCCGGCTGCACTTTTCGACGAACGAATTGGCCGGATTTGCCATCTTCCGGGATCGTCTCGCCCCGTTCGATCATGTCTTTGATCGACTGTGCAACTCTCTCGGCCAGAATGACGGTGTGATGCCGTGCGCCCGGACGATCGACCGGATCGGTCCAATCCCCGTCTTCGGCATCCGCAACTTTTTCGACAACGGGCCAAAGATCAACACGACCCGGCAGATCGGCCTTGAAAGCACGGTGCTGACTGTCCTTGTGAAACCCCGCATCAGAGCGGTTATCAAATAGGATATCGACCACGGTCAGGATCGCGCTGGAGGATCGGAACGAGTATTCCAACGTCGAATCCCACAGTTTAGAGCCTGATTCAGCCAGTTTCCGGCCAAACTCTTCCTGCATTCTGTCAAAGGCCTGTGGATCGGCGCCCTGAAAGGAATAGATCGATTGTTTCTTGTCGCCGACGACGAAGATCGTGCGCTCGACCCCGGATCGGGCCCCTTCCCCGCTGGTGAATTCCTGCGCCAGTTTCTCGATCACGTCCCATTGATCGGGGCTGGTGTCCTGCGCTTCGTCCACAAGAATATGATCGATGCCACCGTCCAGTCGGTACAGCACCCATTCGGCCACTGCCGGATCGTTCAACACCTGCCGCGCGCGCAGGATCAGGTCGTCGAAATCCAGCCAGCCGCGCAACTGCTTGCGCCGTTCATATTCCGGCAGGAAGGCTGCGGCAAAGCGGTGCAGAACCGCGGTTTTCTGCGCCGCGACCAGCGCCAGACGTTGTTCACGCGCGGTTTCGATCCGCTGCATGAAGGCCTCGATCTGCGGCATCCGGTCGGCCAACACACCTTCGCGCAGGGGTTTGGTGGGAAAAGCGTTGAGTTTGGCCGTGAAGGGTTCCTTTGCGCCCTTCCCTGTCAGAAACACGCTTTCCAACATGGGTAGATGTATCAATCTGGCTTCGTTGAATGCGGCCAGTTTTGCAGCGGCCTTGGCATTGTTGCCTCCGCTTTCGGTCAAAGCGGGCAGTATGGACTGGATGAGTTCGACTTCGCCACCAAGAAAAACCCGGGCAAGCAGCGCTGTTTCGTCAAAACCGGCGGGCAGACCGAAGCGTTGCAGCAGATCGGACCATTCGAGCGGCTGCGCAAAAAGACTGCGTTTTTGCGTGATCGCAGCGGTCAGTTTATCAAACCCCGTGTCCGTGACGAACCGGGCCACATCTTCAATCAACCCGGCCTGCGGGCCCGCGGCGAAATCCTCGACAATTTCCTCTTGCAGCAAGGCTGCTGCGCGGTCTTCCATTTCGGTGAACTGCGGGCTAACGCCAGCCTCCAGCGGAAAGCGTCGCAACAATGACGCGCAGAACGAGTGGATGGTCTGGATTTTCAGACCACCCGGCGTTTCGATGGCGCGGGCAAACAGGGTGCGTGCTTGCGCCAACCGGTCCGAGCCGATTTCGCCGGGTACACCCAGGTCGGTCAGCTCCTCCAACAAGGGGGTATCATCCAGCATGGCCCATTCGCCAAGGCGCTTGAACAACCTGTTCTGCATCTCGCTGGCGGCGGCCTTGGTGTAGGTCAGGCACAGAATGTGCTGAGGCTGGACCCCGCCCAGCAGCAGACGCGCCACACGGTCGGTCAGAACCCGGGTTTTGCCGGACCCGGCGTTGGCCGCCAGCCAGGTCGAGGCATCGGGGCGCGCGGCCTGTACCTGCCGTTCGGTTGCGTCGTTGCGCGGGCTCATGTCAGATCCTCGGGGTATGTTTCCGATGTCCGGTCCCATTCGCCGAACCGCGCCAGGTGATCATAATCACCCATATCCGTATCCTTGTGCAGCATGCGCCGGGACGAAAACCCCTGATCAGGCTCTAAATAGGCGGAAATCAACTCTTTCAGTTCGGCAAGAACCTTGTCGGTCGGTTCTTTCGCCAGGGGCGCCGCAACCTCCTTATAGCTGCCACCCATACCGATGAAGATGGCTTCGGCCACGCTTGTCGGGTCAAGGCCCTCAATCCCGCCCTGCTCGGCCATGGCCGCCTCGATCAGCAACTGCTTGTCAAATTTGGATTGCTGGCTTTCCGTCGGTGGTGCGCCGGTTTTATAGTCGATGATGCGCAACGCGCCCCGGCTGTTGCAATCGATTCTGTCCGCGCGCCCGACAATGGTGAAATCCAGGGGGCGCAGCGCCAGTTTCATCACCGCCTCAAATGCGACGGGGCCACCATCCTTCCGGCGCGCGAGCTCTGCCCCGAGGAAATCATCCGCGATCCGCTCAAGCCGGGCCAACCACAGTTTACGGGCCGTCGGCCAGGCGACGTGTTGATCCAACAGAGCATGCGCCCGTTTCAGGAAATTGTCCCGCGTCAGCAAAGCGCTGTCGAGGACGCTGTCCTTGATGAAATGCTCGAGGATTTCGTGAATCACAATGCCTCTCAGCAAAGCATCGGGGGCCTGTACAAGCGGATCTAGCGGTTTCAGCCGAAGCACATGTTTGGCGTATATCGCGTATGGATCGCGGATCAGCCTCTTTATCTCGGTCACAGACAGACGGCGCGGACGTGCGGCGGCCGGTGGGCGCGGAGAAGGACGCGGTGCGGGGTCGATCGGCGGCGCATCTTCCAGTGCCTTGGACCAGTTCAACCATTTTTCGCCGTGAGCGCGCATTTTGGCCAGAGCTTCGGGGCCACCCTGACCCGGCAAACCCTGCAAAAGGTTGGTCAGTCGGTTCAGCCAGCGCGACGGAACCGTCTCGGCATCATCCGAGCGGATCGCGCGGGACAACCATACTTCGGGTGCGCCGATGGCCTGCTGGAAGTCATGCGCAGACAGGCCGATCCGGCGTTCGGGCAGCAACAAGCCGGCTTTGTCACGCATCTGCCGGTTCAACCAGGGATCGGGCGTTGGCGCCTCTGGCCAACTTCCTTCATTCAACCCGCCAAGGATCAGCAGGTCGGCGCCCTGCACCCGTGCCTCGAGCGTGCCCCAGATCATGATATGCGGATGCGGCGCATCCCGGTCACGAACCTCTTCACCCGCAAGGAGAGCACCCAGCAGATCGGCAAAGTCATGGGCCGTCATCAGGCCGCCATGCTGCGCCTCGGCCCTGAGAGAACTCAGCACCTCCAGCGCCTTTTGGCCTGCGTTTTTGTCCCACAGAGTACCTGTTTCACCCGTGCTGCCGGCCGAGATCGCCTCGGCCAGTGTCATCAAACGCTCCACCCAGTCTGCGAGGTGTAGTTCACTGGTGATCTGCTGTTCGCAGAAATGCTGCTCGACCCATTTCACCCAGCTTTCCTGGGCCTCTTTACGCACCGCAAAAGCCGCAAGGCTTGCACTGTCAGGAAAGGGCGGGCCGTGACGGCGCAAGTCAAGTTCCAGGTCACGCGTGTGAAGCAAATGAATTCCGCGATCACCGCCATCATGACATAGCGGGTGCTTCAAAAGGGTCAGCAGCGCCTCGCCTTCCAGACGGCGTGTGAACAGGTTGGCCACATGGCGCAGAAAACGTCCCGGCGGGGAAAGTTGTAGCGGCAGGCCCGCACTGTCGTCCGGCACGATGTTCCACCGATCCAGCGCGGCGCTGACCTGGCGGGTCAACATGCGATCCGGCGTGATCAGAGCGGCGGTCTGTCCTGTTTCCGCCGCTTGCCGCAGGCGCAGGGCGATGGCCAATGCCTCGGCGCGAGGCGATTGAGCCTCGACCAGCGTCAGGCCGTCGGTTGCGCCTTTTATATCGGACAGTCCGGGGCCTTCGGTCATCCAGGCGTCAGTGACGGGCGCCGGACGTAAAGATAGTGATATCAAGCGGTTACGCGAGGGTGAGGGGGCCGATAAGTCCGTCCATGGGGTGATCTGACCCGGTGCAAGTTCCAGCGCGCGCATCAACTTGCGGAAACGGTATTGTGGGTGATCTTCAGACGTCAACGCATCATCCAACCCCTGCCAAACGTGATCCGGCTGGTCGAAATCAAATCCGGGCAGCACCAATGCCCCTTGCGGCAGGCGCGCGATGGCTTCCATCAACATCAGGGTGGTGCCACGGGACCCGGTAGAGCCCGCCAGAATGACCGGGTGTTGCGGGGGGGCAATCTGCCATCGCGTGGTCAGGTTTTCGACCACGCGGCGCTGGCGGGCCTGTGCATCCATCGCCTGCCTGCCGGTGTCGATGAATTTATCCGCGATGCCGATAAAGGCTTGTGCCCGCGACCAGTGTCCGGACATGTCGCTGACGTCCAGCTGCCGGATCGCTTCGGGCGATACGCCTTCGCCCTGCATTTCGTCAATCAGCGCGGCCAGACTGTCGGACAGGTCAAAGATCGATGACCGGGCGGCAAGGTCCGGCTGTTGCTCCAGCAGTTTGGATACAAGCTGAGTCAACTCAAGACGCCGCCGCAGAGGCGGGATAGCAGGCGGGATCCGCGCCAGATCAACCCTTTCACCCAAGTCCGTCACCAACGATAGACAGGGCAGAAGGCAAGGTGGCCCCTGATTGAACAGATCGCGGACGCGCCGTTCCATGCGTCGTGTGTTCAGCACCAACTCTACCCGCGCCAAAGCGTCGGGCGGGCCCGAACAGCGCTGCCGCAGGCCATCGACCAATGCCTTGGGGAAATCCGTGCCGGGAGGCACGGCAAATACACGGGGTAAGGTGCCGGATTCAAACATCAGCCAGCAAACCCTCGGCCAGCGCGATGCCTTCCGGACGACCTACATCGCACCAGCGTCCCGGGTATTCGACCGCAAAAAGCCGACCTTGATCAAGCATCTGGTTCCAGAGCAGGTTGAGTGAAAACGCAGTTTGCGAGAACGAATGCAAACCCTGGGCCCTGAGGATCTGGGCCCCGCCGTAAACCAGACCAGGACCGCGCGTGATCCGTCCATCTTTTCCAGCGGTGAAATCACCCGATCCAATATGACCAACGGTTCGCGCAACTGGAACACACATCAACAGCGCATCCATACGACCCGGGTCCCAGGCGTGCTGCAACAGGGTCAAAGGGTTTGGTCCGGACCAGATCGCGTCCGTGTTCAACGTGAATACGGGGTCGGTGCCCAGCATCGGCAAAGCTGCCCGCAATCCGCCACCTGTTTCCAGAATTTCAGGGTCTTCCCGAGACAGCAGAACGCCCTTGGGGCCGAGATGCGCCGCGAGTTGATCAGCGTGATAATGCAGGTTGGCAACGGTACGGACGGGATCAAGATCTTCGACAAGACCCAGCGCATGATCAATCAGTGGTCGCCCCGCCACTTCGATCAATGGCTTGGGCCGGTCTTTGGTCAGCGCGCCCATACGGGTGCCGAACCCGGCTGCGAACAGCATTACGGCAAATGGCGATCCGGTCATTGCGTTCTCAACTTGGCCAGGTTGTCCGGTGTGGGTCTGGGCAAAGCTTCGTGCAGCAGGGACGCCACCGAAACCAGGGCAGGGTGATCCAGATCGCGCATCAGATGTGCCCAGACGGCCGGGATCATGTCCACATAGTGAGGCTTGCCATATTCCGTCGCCAGACGTGCGAAGACGCCAAGGATACGCAGGTTTCTCTGGGCCCCCAAAACACTGTAGGCCGTGCGGAATTCATGGTCGTCCATACCTGACGCAGAGATATAGTGGTTGATCATCTGCATTTCGATCCCGGCCGAGACATCTCGGCGTACATCCTGTAGCAGAGACACCAGATCGTAGGCCGGGTGCCCCAGCATGGCCAACTGAAAGTCCAGCAACCCGACGCGCTTCACGCCTTCGCGCTGCGGCAGCCACAACAGGTTTTCTGCGTGATAATCCCTGAGAATGACCACTTTCGAACCGGATGTTTCACGATGCAGGATATCCGCGAACCGGTGCTCGAACCGGGACAGGGCGTCTTCATCACATATTCCCAGGATACCGGCCGCATACTTGGTGAAAGCCAATGCCGCCAGTTCCGTCATCAGGGACGGATCATAAGACGGCAAGGCAAGAGAAGGCGCCCGATGCAGGTGGAGCAGCACGTCGGTGGCGGCGCGGTACAATTCGCGCTCTTTGCCCGGGTCTTTTTTCAGGACGCGCGCAAAAAGGTCATCACCCAGATCTTCCAGCAACAGAAAACCGTACTGGGCATCTTCGGCGTAGATTTCCGGCGCGCTCAGACCAACCGATCGGAGGTATTCGGCGACCCGCACAAAGGGTTCAACATTATCACTTTTTTCAGGTGGCGCGTCCATCAAAACCGCAGTGCGCCCGTCGGTTGGATCAATCAACCGTTCGTATCGCCGGTTCGAAGCATCGCCTGCCAATGGCGTACGTGTTGCTCCGGCCCAGGGTGTTTGTGCAATCAGGGCCTCGGCCAGGACCGTCCTGTTGGTCATGCAGTTCTCTCCAGTTTTTCCGCCCATTTCGGAGCAGTCCAAGACAGGGTCACACAGCGGAAATCGATATTGTTAGGGTCTGTTTCAAAGGTCAACGTCAACGCACCTTGGGGCGCCAACGGGCCCAGCTTGTCCGGCCATTCCACAAGGCAGATTGCGGTATCGAAAGCGTCCGTCAGGCCCAGTTCGTCAACTTCTTCGGCCGCGCTCAGACGATACAGGTCGCAATGCCATATTTCCCCTGATGGCGTGTCGTAAGCCTGGACCAAAGTGAAAGTTGGCGAGGGCACATCTTCGGGTTCTGCCATCAATGACTGAATGAGGTTGCGCGCGAAATGCGTCTTGCCGCTGCCGATCGGGCCCTCCAGCAGAACAACATCGCCCGGGCGCAGTGATGTTCCCAGTTGGCGTGCGAAAACTGCGGTTTCTTCGGGCGATTTGAAAGTCAGAGATCGGGCGGTCTGTGTCATGCCGCCACAATGGCCTTGCGCCTGACCGGCTGCAACCCGGTTCAGGAGCTGATCTGTTCCATCGCGGTGGATTTCGAGGGAAACTCGGATTGCGTAAACCGCACGATTGTCGCGCCGTTATGAACCGGTGTGACGGTGCAATCCACGGTTATGCCGGTTCTCATCTGGATTTCAGCTGTCCATTCGGCGCGGTTTTCCCGCATTTCGACAAAATCCCGTACCTCACCCAAAACCGGCGTCGCAATACATAGGTCTTGCCAGCGTCGCGTGACATCGGTGACCGTTTCGCTTTGGAACCCGACCTCGTGCGCGTCTCCCCACAGCTTTTGATACGCATAGTTGGTGAAGGCCAGCGTACCGTCATCTGCAAAGACGGCAATCGCGTCCGCCAGTTTGTCCAGGATGGACTGCATCAGATCCATTTCTGATCGAAAGCGCCGCGTCAGGGTGATTTCGGCTGTGATATCCTCGAATAGAAACGCCACTGCGCCGTCCGGGTGAGGGCGGCCGCTGACGGAATAGACCGATCCGGATGGCAGCGACCACGTCTCGTGGTAGTTTCCATCTTCAGCCGCTTCGAGAAGGTCGTTCATCTGACGCCGCCAGCTGCGGTAATTCTTCGGTTCGGGCATCATGTGTTGATCCCGCAAGCGGTCGAAGAAACTGCTCAGGCTGGGGCGGCAACTGAGGAAATCGGGCGGCAACGTGGTCAGATCGATCAGGGCCGGGTTGAACAGGGCCAGTTGCCGATTGCGGTCAAAAATGGCGAGACCAATGGACAACTGGGCAAAGGTCTTGGTCATGGTCTGCACGAATTTGCGCTGGGCGGTTTCCGCCTCGACAATCGCGTTGACGTCAACGGCATAGCATAGATGACCGTTCTCGTGTTCGATCCGAGTCAAATCGAACCAAAGCTTGCGATCAGTATCTGCAACATCCACCGACACGCGGGTTTTTCCGGTAGGTCTTGTGGCATCCTCCGGGCTTTCAAAAAGCGGCGCAGTCAGATCGGTGTCCTGATCACGCGCCTTTTGAACAAGTGCGACATAGGCGGCATTGCACCATTGCACCCGATTGTCGTTATCCGCCAACCATACAGGGTAAGGGGCCAGATCCATTGCCAGACGAGTCGGTTCGCCTGGGGTAACCGATCCGGCCGAGGAGGTCCTGGCGCATTCGCAAAGTCGAACGCGGACGATACCGTCGATCCACTCACACACGACTTCTCGTTCAATCGTGCAGTCAATGGCCGATACCAAGATTTTGCCCTGATCGCGCACTTTGTCGGAAGTTTCGGGAAAGGTGGGGAAATCCCTTTGCAACAAGCGCCGCAGGTCCAGCCAGTTTTCAATATGCTCAAACCCGGCCAGTGCGAAATCAGAATGGCTGATCAGTTGGTTGCCATCGAACAGGAATACGGCATCAAACAGCGAGGTGTTCGAAAACAAACCAAAAGCCTTGTCGCGCTGAGCCCGGCGTGGCAACAGCCACAGAACGGCGAAACAGCACGAAACAAGACTGATCGCGGCCAGAATAATCCAATCGGCCATCAAATTCCCCAAGCCTGAACGATACAAGGACAGACTATGCGTGGGATTGGTTAACGGTCTCTTAATTCACACCTGGATGCGCGTGTTGGATCCCGACGGGACCGGGGTGTCACCCTTCTGTGCATCGATCAGTTTGCGTGGCCAGGTCACCTTGACGATTGCCCCGCGCCGTTCAGGATTGTCGGTCAGATGCTGGTAGGGGTCCGAACCATTGGCGAATTCCAGTTCGGCGCCGCTGCGTTCCAGCAGGGTTTTGGCGATGAACAATCCCAGGCCCATCCCTTCGTATTCCGGGCGTGCTCTCTGATCGGATTCTGCCCGTCTTCGGCGCATAAACGGATCGCCGATGCGTCCGATCATGTGGGGCGGATATCCCCGCCCGTCATCCATGATGCTGACGGTGATCCTGCTGTCGGTCCATTCGGCCTCGACCCAGACATTTGCGCGGGCGAAATCCACGGCATTCTGAATCAGGTTGCGCAAACCGTGAATGATCTCGGGTTTGCGCAGGATCGAGGGCTGCTGAACATCCCCGTCCTGCGCGGGGCCTTCAGAGAAATGAACCTCTTTGCCGCGACCGACATGTGGTTCGGCCGCTTCGTTCACCACTGTCGAAAGCGGTGCCTGCCGCAGGTGCAGATCATCTTTGCCCGCCCGCCCCATGTCGCGCAGAATGTCACGGCAACGGTCTGCCTGCTCGCGGATCAAAGCGGCGTCATCTTTCAGGTCCGGACGGTCGTCCAGTTCTTCGATCAGTTCCGCGCTGGTCAGTTTTATCGTCGCCAGAGGCGTGCCTAGTTCATGCGCGGCAGCGGCGACGACGCCGCCCAGATCGGTCAGCTTCTGTTCGCGCGCCAGCGCCATATGCGTGGCGGCCAGCGCTTCGGACATGGATTGGACTTCGGAACTGACGCGGTGGGAATAGGCGCCGATGAAGACGATGGCGATGATGATCGCGGCCCAGTTTCCAAACAGAAGGATATCGGGGATATCCAGAACAAGCCCCAGACTTGTCCGCAACGGAAGGTGAAATTCCGCCAGCACAGTTGTCAGAACGATTGCGACGGCGCCGACAATCAGGGTTGATCGTGTGCTCATGACATTGGCTGAAATCGTGACCGGGCCCAGCAGAAGCAGCGCAAACGGATTGTTCAGCCCGCCAGTCAAGTACAGCAGAATTGACAATTGCAGCAGGTCGAACAGAACCATCAGGAAGTTTTCAAACTCGGTCAGGCGCTTGTTTTGCGGAAACAGCAAAATGGCGGTCAGGTTGCCCATGACCGAGATTCCGATGGCCAGGTAGCACAGGCCCAGTTCCAGCTGCACGTCATAATATCGCTGGGCCACCGTGATTGCGGTGAGCTGGCCGATGATGGCCACCCATCGCAAAAGGATCAGGGTTCGCAGGCGAATCCAGCTGCTGCGTTCCTGGCCGCGCCAAAAAGTCTGATTGGATTCTGCCATCGGTCGCTTATGTCCTGTTGCATCGGCTGGTCATCTTGATAGGTGTCCCGGCCGGAACGATCAACAACCCCCTGAGACCGGATAATCGAAATGACCCGCCTTCTCGCAATTCTCGCAACTCTTGTTCTGGCTATCGGACTTGGGGCCATGTGGATTCTGACACGGGGTGGCGGGTCCGATGACAAGTTCGCACAATGTCGGTCCAGCCAGATCGCCGGGGGTGCCGCCGCAATTGGTGGACCATTTGAACTGGTGAACGGTAAAGGCGAGACGGTTACGGACAAAGATGTGATTACCGAACCGACGCTGGTTTACTTCGGATACACGTTCTGCCCGGACGTTTGCCCGTTCGACATGTCCCGCAACGCCGAGGCTGTCGATATTCTGGCTGAACGCGGGCTGTCGGTGACACCTTTGTTCATCTCAATTGACCCGGATCGCGATACGCCCGAAGTCATGGCCGACTATGCTTTCAATCTCGGGGGCAAGACGATCGCCCTGACCGGCTCGCCCGAACAGGTCAAGGCGGCCAGCAAGGCCTACAAGACCTATTACAAAGCGCATGACAAAGGCGACGAATTCTATCTGGTTGACCATTCCACCTTTACGTATCTGGTTACACCCGAAAATGGATTTCTGGAGTTCTTCAAGCGCGAAGACACGGCCGAACAGATGGCGGACAAGGTTGCATGCTTCCTGGAACAGGCCGCGTCGTAACAAGGTTGTTTGACCTTTGTTCCCGCGCTGCTATTACTCATGTTCGAGCCAAAGGCATGAAATAGCGAAAGACCTAACATATGGCAGACACTTCTCAGCTTGACATCGGCCCTGACAAATCCCTGCTTTTGGTTGATGATGACGAGCCGTTTCTGAGACGTTTGGCCAAGGCCATGGAAAAGCGTGGCTTCGAGGTTGAGACAGCAGGATCCGTCGCGGCAGGGCGCGCGATATCCACCGCCCGGCCCCCGGCTTATGCCGTCGTCGATCTGCGGTTGGAGGATGGCAACGGATTGGACGTTGTCGAGGTATTGCGGGAAAAACGCCCCGACAGCCGAGTTGTTGTTCTGACCGGATATGGTGCGATCGCGACCGCCGTCGCGGCAGTCAAGATCGGCGCGACCGACTATTTGTCAAAGCCAGCGGATGCCACCGACATCACGAACGCATTGCTGGCAAAGGGTGACGAGATGCCCCCGCCGCCGGAGAACCCCATGAGCGCGGACCGTGTGCGCTGGGAACATATCCAGCGCGTCTATGAGCTGTGTGACCGGAATGTCTCCGAAACCGCGCGACGGTTGAATATGCATCGGCGGACGTTGCAGCGGATACTGGCGAAACGCAGCCCGCGTTAGGTCTGCCGGCCGCTCGATGACGGTTTAGTGACTTGTAACCTTGGACCCTGTCGAGGACTGTTCGGCACATCTGGAATCTTTTGTCAGAACAGGACCACTTTATGATCGGATATGTAACCGTTGGCGTTTCGGACATGGCGCGCGCCAAGGACTTCTATACCAAGCTTTTCGCGGACAAGGGCGCGAAAGTGGTTATAGACGCAGGCCGGATCGCGTTCATCGGCAACAAACCCGACGCGCCGATGCTGGCGGTGTGCGAGCCCTATGACGGCAATGTCTGCGCCGCCGGAAATGGCAACATGGTCGCCTTTGCAGCCGACTCCAAGGATGAGGTCAAGGAACTGTATGACAAGGCAATCAGCCTGGGTGCGGTGGACGAAGGCGAACCTGGTCAACGAGTGCCCGACAGTTTCTATGGTGCCTATGTGCGTGACCCGGATGGCAACAAACTGTGCTTCTACGTCTTTGGCTGAAACAGGGCGAACACAAACCCTGCCTAAGTTTCAGACAGGTCTGCGGGCAGCGGAGCTGACCGTACCCATTCAGTAGCTTCAGGGTGAGCAGGAGATTTCTGCGCAGAGCTGCCGCGCCAGCTGACGATATCCGGTTGCGTTGGGATGCAACCCGTCCGATGTCCAGTCGGCGGTTTTTTCGGCGAACCCGTCCGGCGGGGTCAGAAACGTGCAGTTCGCCATATCCTGACAGGCCTGTTGTGCAGCCGAATTGAAGGCCGTTCGAAACGCCTCTTGTTCCGCGGTCCAGTTAGCACCGGTGACGGGCAACACAGCACGCCAGATCAACCTGTCAGCAGGCATGAACAGGGCCTTCAACTGTGCGACATAGCCTGCAATCTTCTCTGGCGGTGTGGCCGTCAGAGCGTCATTGACCCCGATTCCCAGATACCATGTCGGGACATGGGCAATCAGTTCCGGTTTTGCTCTTGCGATCAGGCCCGGGGTGGTGTCGCGGCTGATCCCAAGGTTCAGCGCGTTGGGCAGGACGTTGCTGGTCAACCACCCTTCGATTATGGAATCGCCGATGAAAGCGATCTGAATATCCGGTGAAGCGAGCGCCTGAGAAATCGGCCGCTCGTGCAGCCAGACCATGAGCTTGTAGTGATCGGTTTCCGTGACCGGGACATATGTGCCCGAGATTTTTCTGAGCGCCTTCGAGACATACCCGGTTTCGACCAACGCCGCCGCAAGACCAAAAGTCAGCACGACGTTGACGACAAGCAAAACTCGGGTTCCAGTCTTTGTTTTCATCTTTCTTCCACCAGTTCCCCCGTACCACTCACCGCATTCGGAAAGCGCCTCTCAGATCTGAGCGATCAATTCTGCGTGCCGCGCCGTAAAGGCGTGCCGCACCTCGACCGGGGGGCGCAGCCTGATCTGTAAACCCGCCATGATCCCCCTGTCCGGGCGACCAAAGAATTTCGTGGCTTCGGCCTCGGAAAACCCGGCAATCTGTGTCGCCTCCATCCAGGCGCTGATCTTGTCGGCCTTCTTGATCTGGCGTTTCACCGTTTTCGGCACCTCAGCCGGAAGTCCAAACCGTATATGGATTGCTGCCGCCAGCCGGTCGTCCAACGCGCCATAATCTGGGCCGACGGCGGATTTCACGGGCGAGATCATATCGCCGATCACATATTCGGGCGCGTCATGTAACAGGGCCGCCAAACGCCATTTCATGGGTGTTTTTGGGGCAATACGGCCAAAAATCTCTTCAACCAGCAGGGAATGTTCGGCCACGGAATAAGCGAAATCGCCGTTTGTCTGACCGTTCCAACGAGCGACAAAGGCAAGGCCGTGTGCGATGTCTTCAATCTCGATATCCACCGGTGTCGGGTCCAGCAGGTCCAGCCTGCGACCCGACAGCATCCTTTGCCACGCTCTGGGTTGTGTTGCCATTCTGCCATGCCTTGTGAAGTTGGACACGTTCAATTCGCGTTTTTATGGTATGATGTACCTGTCTGGATCACACGCTGCCAACATTTTCTTGAGCGTTCGTGCTTTGAAACGGCGCGGTATGATCCCGACATTAAAGACTGAGGGGGGTGCATTCTCCTCCCAGTGTGCCCCTCTCGAACTGAAACACGTATCGAAAGGAGCACCCTATGTTCAAACGTTTATTCGCAATCGCACTGACCTTCGGAATGGCCGCCACCGCGCCGCCTGCCTTTGCCCAGAATTGTGCGGCACGGGATCACATCATATCCAGATTGCAGGAGAATTATGCCGAGGAATTGGCCTTTGGCGGCCTGCAAAAAACACGCGGCGCGCAATCGGTGATGGAGGTTTGGACCTCGAAAGAAACGGGAAGTTATACCGTTTTGGTAACCAATGCGAACGGTATCAGCTGTATTGTTGCCGTTGGCACCGATTTTTTTGAAGCGATACCAAAGATCGAAATTGAAGGCACACCAAGCTGATATTGGCCATATCGTTTCCGATCACAGTCTTCAAAGTTGCCACCTGCCCCAAGGAATGCTAGGGGCAGCCGGGACTGTGATTTACCGGAAAATGGAGCACCTGATGGCCGGGGACTATATCGTTAAAGACATTTCATTGGCTGGCTTTGGCCGCAAAGAGCTGGACATAGCCGAAACCGAGATGCCGGGCCTGATGTCCCTGCGCGCGGAATACGGCGACAGCAAGCCGTTGAAAGGGGCGCGTATCGTCGGGTCGTTGCACATGACCATCCAGACGGGCGTTCTGATAGAAACGCTGGTGGCGCTGGGTGCGGATGTGCGCTGGGCGTCGTGCAACATCTTCTCGACCCAGGACCACGCCGCCGCCGCGATTGCCGAGGCGGGTATTCCCGTCTTCGCCGTCAAGGGCCAGACACTGGAAGAGCACTGGGATTATCTGGACAAATCCTTCCTGTTCGAGGAAGGCCCGAACATGATCCTGGATGATGGCGGCGACGCGACACTGTACATCCTGCTGGGTGCCCGTGCCGAAGCGGGTGAGGACATCATCCCTGTTCCGGGTTCGGAAGAGGAAGAGGTGATCAAGAAGCAGATCGCCAAGCGTATGGCGGCAAGCCCGGGCTGGTTCACAAAGATGCGGGATCAGATCAAGGGTGTTTCCGAGGAAACCACCACTGGTGTGAACCGCCTGTATCAGCTGGTCAAGGAAGGGCATCTGCCGTTCCCGGCGATCAACGTGAATGACAGCGTCACCAAGTCGAAATTCGACAACAAATACGGCTGCAAGGAATCGCTGGTCGACGGTATCCGCCGCGCCACCGACACGATGATGGCCGGCAAGGTTGCAGTGGTCTGCGGTTACGGTGATGTGGGCAAAGGCTCGGCCGCGTCGTTGCGCGGTGCTGGTGCCCGTGTGAAAGTCACCGAAGTCGACCCGATCTGCGCCCTGCAAGCCGCGATGGACGGGTTCGAAGTGACCCTGCTGGAAGACGAAGTTGCCACCGCGGATATCTTCATCACAACCACCGGCAACAAAGACGTGATCCGCATCGAGCATATGCGCGAGATGAAGGACATGGCCATCGTCGGCAACATCGGCCACTTCGACAACGAAATTCAGGTGGCCAGCCTGAAAAACCACAAATGGACCAACATCAAGGAACAGGTGGACATGATCGAGATGCCCTCGGGCAACCGCATCATCCTGTTGTCCGAAGGCCGTCTGCTGAACCTGGGCAACGCCACCGGGCACCCGTCCTTCGTGATGTCGGCCTCGTTCACCAACCAGGTTCTGGCCCAGATCGAGCTGTTCACCAAGGGTGACCAGTACGAGAACAAGGTCTACATCCTGCCCAAGCATCTGGATGAGAAAGTGGCCCGCCTGCATCTGGATCGCATCGGCGTGAAGCTGACGCAGATGGATGCGGATCAGGCCGCTTACATCGGTGTCAAACCGGAAGGTCCGTACAAGCCGGAACACTACCGCTACTGATCGCAGTCTGGGTATGACGCAGAAATCTGGGCGCCGCCGGTATTTGTACCTGGCGGCGTCTTTCTTTTTCAGGCTGGCGGTTGTTGTGATCCTTTTGGGCGGTGGTGTCTGGTGGGTGTTGGCGCATCTCGAAACGCCGATACCGTCACATTGGAACCCGTTGCGTGATCTGAAGGTAACCGCCCCGATCACACCCGTCACCAAGCTCCAACTGAACCGCGCATTGGCGAGCGAAGCACAGTGCCGGGCCGCTCTGGAAGACGCAGGTGTTCGGTTTGAGGCGATGGCGGACCTGGTTGTCGATCAGAATTGCGGCATCGCTGGTCGGGGTCGTCTGACCAAATTGGTGACATCAGGGATCGAGGATGTTGAAACCAGTTGCGCCACGGCTTTGCGCCTGACCATGTGGGAATACCACGTCGTGCAGCCCGCCGCACGCGATCTGCTTGGGTCCAACGTTTCCCGATTGCGCCACATCGGCAGTTACAATTGCCGCCCCATGCGCACCGCGCAGGGTGAAAACGGTGGGTGGAGCAGCCATGCCCGCGCGGATTCGATAGATATCGTCGGTGTGGATACCGATGACGGTCGGACGCTGACCTTGTTGTCAAACTGGCAGGGCTCCGGACCGGAAGGCGCCTTTTTTCGACGGATCTGGCGCGGGGCCTGCGGTTGGTTTCGCGTGGTTCTTGGGCCCGGTTTCAATCGGTTGCACGCGGATCATTTCCACTTGCAAGGCCCGGGGTGGGGCTATTGCCGCTAGGCTTTTCAGCAAGAAACGTGCAGGCTGCGACCAAGGGGGAGAAATCGCAAATTTTTTTCCTTTTGGAAAAGCCTGCGACGCGGCTAGTCTTTCGATCATCGGTAAAAGGTGCCGGGTAAACGGATCAAGGAGACTAGGATATGGGCAAGCGCGACGAGCTGATCGCCAAATACGCAGAAGACCTGAAAACCAAATGCGGGATGGACCCCGATATGGACCTGCTGACCAAGGTCACCATCGGTTGTGGTCCGGCGATCTATGACGCAGATGCGGCAACTGTCGCGGCCAGCCAGGACTCGGAACTGGAAACCGTCAAGAACAACTTCCTGATCAAAAAGCTGGGTCTGGCAGATGGCCCCGAGCTGATGGAAGGGATCAACAAAGCCATGGAAACCTATGGCATGTCCGAGCGCAACAAGTACCGTGCCGTTGTCTATTATATTTTGACCAAGCATTTCGGAAAAGAATCCGTTTACAGCTGACCCGGTCGAAATCTACCAAGCGCCCGCCGAGATTCTGGCGGGCGTACTTAATTTGAGTTTCAATTTAAAGACTTGGCATTTGAAACCAAGGGTGCGGTTGCGCTAAGTTCAACCTGTGACCAGGACGGTCAGAACCAGATATTTCCATACGCGTGTGGTGAGTAGGGAGCACGCGGGGGTAGGGAAGGTTCTGTATCGTCAGAACCTTCCCTCGTTTCTTATCTGAGTTCGCCAAGAATACGCGCAATGAAATTGTCGAATGCCGTGGGCCTTGGGTCCGAATTCCTGGATGACGCGCCACCGCTGCCTGCCAAGTAGACTTCTATCCGCCCCGGACGGGTCTTGCTGCCCGAATTCGTGAAGTCCCTCAATATTCCGCCAAGAGCATCAGCTGCCAGCGCCGCGTTTTCAGCGTCGCTTGGATGGTAGAAACGAACCTGTGTTTCTCTGACCCGAAAACCCACGCGGTCTGTTGACACAACCGTCGCGCGGCCCTGTGTAAGCAGTTCCAAAGCCCGGCTGCTGGCGTCTTGTGACACTCTCAAGGGAACAAAAAGCGAGACTTCCAGATCAATGGGGGATTGTGCGGGCGAAAGCGGTTTAACCTCTGCATAAGACGGGGCTGCAGAAAAAGTGATCTCTTGCTGGACAGGGTCCAAAACCATCAAGGACGTCTGCGAAAAGCTGTCTTTGTTCGACCGGTTGGTGTGGCGCCACGGAGGTTCGGCAGAAGCTGGAAACAGGGTTTGAATATCCGCAGAAGAAGCGGTGGCCAAGATGGGTTCGAGCTGTGGCGGAATGAATATGGCTGGCGGGGACAAAGACACGACCGGTTCCGCTTCTGGGGTTGGGGGTCTTGGTTCCACCCTGTCTTGGTCATCCGCAGCCGAAATGCCTTCGGCAGGAACGGGTGGCGTCACGAGCGCCTCAACCGAGACGCTCTGGTCGCGAGATGCGCCTGTGATCGCATCCTCGGCCTCTTCGATGATCGGGGGGGTGGAAACGGGTGCGCCCTGCGAAGACGCTGGATCGGTGGGTTCTTCTGCTGCTTGTGTGTCTCGTGGGGCCAGTGGCTCATCAATTCTGACAATGGACGCTCTGTCTGAAAGCAGTTCCTCGATTTCAGGCAAAGTTTCCGTAGCCGCATCCCGGCTGGGTGGAGGCGTTCCACTGGTAGAGCGCCAAATTCCGGCAATATTGGTGACACCCCATTGCAGCACCGCGCCGCAAACCAAGGCGGCCAGAATCATACCTGCTCTAACTAGGGGTTTTTTCCTGTTTTTTGGTTCTTCCAAATGCAGGGAACGGACCCGGTCTGATACGATCTCTTCGATTTTGGTTTCGTCGGGCCGGGACAGATGCTCTGTCTCGGAAGGTTTCAGGGCGGGTTTTTCCTGCGCTTCACCCTGCGCCCCGCTGAGCACTCTGGCACGCTTTTCACGCGCCTCTTTCAGGCGCGCTTCCCAGTTTTTTGAATTCTTCGCAGCAACGGCGTCTTCGAATACCCCATTGCCGCCTTCTTCGTCAGACATGGGTCCATGCTTTCAAGAAAGACCGAACTTTATTCGAACACTGCCAAGTGTACGCTATTGCAGGATTAGCGATCGACAAGCCCCCACTCGGCAAAGCCCAAGGAAAGATACCATCTTGACAGGTGTTTGAGAAGTTCTGCACCTGACGACATGTTCCCATTCAGTCAGGCTGCGTTTCACCCAGCATGCAAATTATCCGCCATTCATCCTCGGTCACGGGTTGCACCGATAAGCGAGAGTTCTTCACCAGCACCATATTGGCCAGGCGCTCGTCCGCCTTGATCTGGTCCAGCGTTACGGGTTTGGAAAAAGGCCGCACGGCCTTGATGTCCACGCACTCCCACCGTTCGTCATCGGTGGTGCTGTCGGGGTGGGCCTCGGCGCAGACCTCGACAATGCCCACGACGGATTTGTCCTTTTGCGAATGGTAGAAGAACCCCCGGTCCCCAACCTTCATCTGACGCATGAAATTGCGCGCCTGATAATTGCGCACTCCGTCCCATTCCTCGCCCGCGTCGCCCTTTGCGACTTGCTGATCCCAACTCCAGGTCGACGGTTCTGACTTGAACAACCAATAGGCCATCAACCGATCACCTTTTTCCACGGGATCAGCTCAACCGATTGGAACAATCCTGCCTTTGCGTAAGGGTCGCCGTCGGCCCATGATTGTGCTGCGGCCAGGTCCTCCACATCGAGGATTATCAATGAACCGATCATGGCGTCACCGTTCAGCAACGGTCCGGCCTGTGACACGACGCCGGTTTCTTCGATATAAGCCAGGTGGGCCGAGCGGTTGTCCAATCGGGTTTGCAACGCGCCGGGTTTGTCACGAGCGATGAGGGCGATCAGCATGTTATTCCTCCTTGAGGGGTCGATTGAGCAGGTTTTGAATGGCCTCGGTGACACTGTAGGCGCCATGGCTCAGGTCCGCCACCGTGGTGCTGATGGGCGTATCCAGCCCTTCCTTGGCGGCTATGTCCGACATGGCGCGGGCGGTGGCGACGCCTTCGACCGTCGTTTGACTGTCGAAGGGCTGATTCAGACCCAAACTCAGGCCAAAACGATAGTTTCGGGACAGTTCGGACGAGCAGGTCAGCACAAGATCTCCTAGCCCGGACAAACCCATCAGGGTGTCGGGACGCGCGCCGCGCATCGCGGCAAAGCGTTGCATCTCGGCAAACCCGCGGGTCATCAAGGCCGCCCGGGCGCTGTCTCCCAGACCTGCGCCGATGACGGCCCCGCAGCCAATGGCCATGACATTCTTCAGCGCGCCGCCAAGTTCGGCGCCGACCGTGTCTGTGGTGCGATAGAGGCGCAGGTTCGCCGTCGTCAGTTCGGCCTGAAGCGCCTTGCCAAGTTCCGTATCCTCGCAAGCCAGCGTCAACGCGGTGGGCAGGCCGTGTGCAATGTCATCTGCAAAACTGGGCCCGGTCAGCAACGCGATGCGGGCATCCGGGACAACCTCTTTGATGACCGCGACAGGTCCAAGCCCCGAGGTCAGTTCAATTCCCTTGCAGCAGGCCACCAGAGTCTTGCCACGCAGGACCGGGGCGTGATCCTGCAAAGCGCTGCGCAATTTCTGCATTGGCACAGCCAACAAGAGCGTGTCAGCCCTCAGCGCCTCGGCGATATCCGCGGTCACGGTGATGCCCTTGGGCAAGGTTATGTTGGGCAGCCGGGTTGCATTTTCGCGCGTCTCGCGTATCTGCTGCGCCTGATCGGCGTTTCTTGACCACAGTGTCACTGGCCCGTTGCCTGCCAGTGAGATAGCCAGAGCAGTGCCAAACGCACCGGAGCCCAGAATGGATACACTCATGCCTTGGCCCCTTTCTTGCCGCCGCCCAGCATGGCCGGGCTGTGCTGATCCAGAGGCCAGCGAGGGCGGGCGGTCAGGTCCAGCCCGTCCCGCGCGCCGGTACGAAAGCGTTCCAGGCCAGCATAGGCTATCATCGCCGCGTTGTCCGTGCACAACGCCAACGGGGGGGCGGTGAATCTGGTGTTCTTTTCAGCACAAACAGACTCTAATGCAGACCGAATGGCCGAATTCGCGGCAACCCCTCCGGCAACGGCAATCACGGGTTCAGACGGAGAGGTTTCCAGATACAGATCAATCGCTCGCCGGGTCTTTTCGGCCAACGTGTCCACAATCGCCTGCTGGAATCCAGCGCACAGATCTGCGCGGTCCTGGCGCGTCAAGCCACCCTTTTCGTTCACGATCTGGTCGCGCATCCGCATCAAGGCCGTTTTCAATCCCGAAAAGGACAGATCGCAACCGGGTCGGTCCAGAAGCGGCCTGGGAAATCGAAAGCGTTTGGGATCACCGGCGCGCGCCTCGGCTTCGACGGAAGGGCCACCAGGTTGCGGCAGGCCCAGAAGGCGGGCGGTTTTGTCGAAGGCCTCGCCTGGTGCATCGTCGATGGTGCCGCCAAGGCGGGTAAAATGTTCGGGCTCGTGGGCGATCAGGAATTGGCAGTGGCCGCCAGACACCAGAAGCATCAGGTAGGGGAAGGCAATGTTGTCCGTCAGTCGTGGTGTCAACGCGTGACCGGCAAGGTGATTGACACCCACCAGCGGCAGACCGGTTGCCGCACTGATCCCCTTGGCGCACATGACGCCTGACATGACCCCTCCGATCAGACCCGGCCCGGCGGTGACCGCAACGGCGTCCACGTCCTTCAGGGAAAGACCAGCGGTGTCCAGCGCTTGCAGAACGCAGACATCCAGCTTTTCCGCATGCGCCCGGGCCGCGATCTCGGGCACGACGCCACCAAAAGGACTGTGCAGTTCGGTTTGGCCATGCACCACGGATGACAGGATTTCGGCCTTGGCGCCCGTCGTTTGACGCACGATGGCCGCGGCGGTATCGTCGCAGCTGCTTTCCAATCCCAGTACGGTAAGTGTTTGCACCATCACCCTGATCCGTTGCATCATGATCTAACGGCGGGGTATCACCCTGCGCGGATGCAAACAATCCTGAAGGGCCAAGGGGCCGCACGTTGTATTTGTTGATGACCCGCCCGCGCGCTGCCTCTGAACGGTTCGTCGCGCAGTTGCCGACCCGCACCAGAACTCGGGTTCAGGTCATCTATTCTCCGATCATGGAAATCCGGCCGCTGCCGGTCGAGGTTGAGACCGAGGGTGTGCAGGGATTGATTTTCACGTCGGCCAATGCGGTGAACGCGGCGGCCCTGAAAGGTGTGGACCGCAACGTGCCCGCCTTCTGCGTCGGACCGACAACGACCAGCACAGCGAAGGGTTGCGGCTGGCGGGCCGAAATGGTCGGGGCCACGGCGGAAGAACTGGTGGGACATCTGCTGAAGCGGAGGCCCAAAAGCCCGCTGTTGCATTTGAGGGGTGAGAACACGCGCGGCAATGTTGCCGGTCGACTGACCGAATCCGGCTTGACCGTGGGGGAACTGCCAGTCTACCAGCAATTGCTGTTGCCGCTAACATCCGAAGCGACCCGGGTGGCAGCTCTGGATTCGCCGGTAATCGCACCGCTTTTTTCACCAAGAACGGCGCGACATTTTGCCGATATTTGGACCGGATCCGCGCCTTTGTGGTTGGCCGCAATCAGTCAGGCCACGGCGGATCCCCTTTATTCGTTGGACTATGCGCGCCTGAAGATCGCAAAGAAGCCGACACCAAGGAAAATGCGTAAGGCTGTCAAAAAGCTTGTGAAACATGCGTTGCGGGTTGAGGGCGGCGCGGTCCCCGATTAACTTGACTGGGGCTGTTATTCATCTGAATTTGGATTCGATAAGGGGAATATTGCGGTGGCTGGTAAGAAAAAGTCCGAAGAAAAGCCGGTGGAAACCCCCAAGGCAGATGACGTCGTCGAACCCGAACTGCAACAGGAAGATACACCTGTTGACCCGACTGAGGCCGTAGAAGAAGAACTTTCCGAAGCCGAAGCCGAAGCCGAAGCCGAAGCCGAAGCCGAAGCCGAAGCCGAAGCCGAAGCGTCGATTGAAGATACTGCCCCGGCCGAAGAAGAAGTCGTCGAGCGTGTTGTTGAAAAGCGTGGCGGATTTGTTCCCGCTTTGCTGGGCGGCGCCATCGCTGCCGCCGTCGGATTTGCGCTGGGCAATGGCGGGTTGTTGTCAACTGGCTCGGACAGCTCGGATACCTTGGCAGCGTTGGAATCCAAACTGGCAGACCAGTCCGACCAGATTGCCAAGCTGTCTCAGGCGCTTGCAAACAGTCCGGATGTTGCTGGTTTGACGGATCAGGTCAAAGCGCTGTCCGACAAATTGACACCCGTGGAAAGTGACCTGAGCGCGATCAAATCCACAGTGGATACGCTGTCAGGCCAGATCGGACCATTGTCAGACCGCATTGCGACGCTTGAGAAAACCCCGATCGAATCCAGCGTGTCGCCCGAATCCATGGCCGCGTTCGAAGCTGAGCTGAAGAAGCTTCAGGACTCGCTGGCCTCGCAACGGGCCGAGGTTGAAAAAATGGTTTCCGACGCTCAGGCACTGGAGGCGAAAGCAACAGCCGATGCGCAGGCTGCGGCCAATGCCGCTGTTCTGTCCCGCTTGCATGGGCAACTGGATGCGGGTCAACCCTATTCCGATCTGGTTGCAGAACTGAAAGCAGGCGGTGTGGATGTACCGGATGCCCTGTCCGGGCCGGCTGAGAAGGGTGTTGAAACACTCTCTTCTCTGCGCGATAGTTTCGCGCCTGCGGCCCGAACCGCGCTGGCCCAAGCCCGTGAAGCCGACAAGGGCACCGGCCTGATCGCATTCCTGCAACGTCAAACGGGTGCACGCTCGGTCACGCCACAGGAAGGGGATGGACCAGATGCCATCCTGTCACGGGCACAGGCTGCGCTTGCGGACGGAGACCTGGCCAAAGCCTTGAGCGAACTGAAATCACTTCCCGAAGCGGCACAGGCTGCAATGTCCGATTGGGAACAGGCGGCCAAAACACGGGTCGCCGCCGTCGATGCGGCGAATACACTGGCTTCCAGCCTGAACTCGAACTGAAGGACCTGCCATGCTGTGGTCACTGTTTAAGATCCTCGTTTTTGTTGCGATTATCGGCCTGCTGGCGTTGGGCGGTCACTTCCTGATGCAAACCAGTGGCGGGGTTCAGATCACCGTCGCGGGCACGGAATTCACGCTCGGGCCGCTTCAGTCAGTGATCGCGCTGGCTGTGTTGGTTTTTGCGGTCTGGCTGTTTTTCAAGTTGCTCAGCCTGCTGATCGCAACGCTGAAATTCCTGAACGGTGACGAAACTGCCTTGTCCCGGTATTTTGACCGCAATCGCCAGCAAAAGGGATACCAGGCGCTGGCTGATGGTCTGTTGGCGCTGGCCTCGGGCGAAGGGCGCGTGGCGATGACCAAAGCCAGCAAGGCCGAAAAACTGCTGAACAAGCCCGAGCTTACCGACCTGCTGGTGGCACAGGCCGCCGAGATGACCGGGGACACGAAAAAGGCATCGGACACTTATAAAAAACTGGTGACCAACAGCGCCACCCGTTTCGTTGGCGTGCGCGGGATCATGAAGCAGAAGCTGGCCGAAGGTGATGATGAAACGGCCCGCAAACTGGCCGAGAAGGCCCTGGCGATCAAACCACGTCATGAAGAAACGCAGGACGTGCTGCTGAACCTGCAAACCAAGGCGCAGGATTGGGCCGGTGCACGTTCGACTCTGACGGCCAAGTTGAAGGCCGGGTACTTGCCGCGCGATGTCTTCAAACGGCGTGACGCGGTTTTGGCCTTGTCCGAAGCCAAGGGAATTCTGGACGAAGGTGCGACGGTCGAACAGCAGGAGCGCGCGATTGAAGCCAATCGCCTGTCGCCTGATCTGGTGCCAGCCGCTGCCATGGCGGCCCGCGCGTATATCGCCAAAGGCAAACCCCGGGCCGCAACCAAGATTCTGAAAAAAGCATGGGAGGCTCAGCCGCATCCGGATCTGGCCCATGCCTTTGCCGACATCGTGCCGGATGAAACCCCTGATCAACGGATCAAGCGGTTCACCGCGCTGACCCGGATTCACCCCGAAAACATGGAAACGCGTCTGATATTGGCCGAACTGAACATCGTGGCCGAGGACTTCCCAGAAGCCCGCCGTGCGCTGGGCGATGTGGTCGAAACGCAGGGAGATGCGCGCGCCTATACGTTGATGGCCGCTATCGAACGGGGCGAGGGGGCCTCGGACGCCATTGTGCAAGGCTGGTTGGCCAAAGCGCTGAATGCGCCGCGTGGTCCGCAATGGGTGTGCACCAATTGCCATGATATCCAACCTGAATGGGGACCGGTCTGCCAGAACTGTGGCAGCTTCGACACGCTCAGCTGGCAGACACCACGAACACCCGAAATCGCAAGCGCGACCGGCGTACATATGTTGCCTTTGATCGTTGGTGCGCTCGAAGATCAATCCGAAGAGCCTGAAGTCATGGAGCCCGCGGACGAGGATGATGTGGTCGAAGTGACACCAGAGTCGGCAGAGGTGGCAGACGAAGGCGAGGTTCAAAAGCAGGCCTGAGCCCTGCAACGCCTTTTTTGCAGCCGGCCTGATCCTCCGCATTCCAAGGGTCAGGATGTTGGTGACGGCGTCGGGCCGTCAGGCATTTCTGGGCAAAACACATGATCCGCCACAGCGGTGCCATTGACAGTGTTGGTGCCTCTTCGCCGGTCTTTCGCGGTTTTCGGCCCAGATCCTGACGGTACGTGCATTTGTTCGTAGTCAGCGCCTCTGGCTGCGCTGATTGCGCGCCCTCTTTCGCCGCGTTGTCCCTGCGTAGGGTTGATACAGCTCTTCCCAAAAATGGGTTTCCGCCGTGACAACCACCCACTTGTCCGTTGGCGGGACGTCCACGACTCCGAACATGATCACATCTCTTACCAACCCGCCGTGATTTCGCTGATTGTATGCTGACTTCGTCAACTCCAGCCCAAGCAGGTCAAGTGAGAGAAGGCCGCGTGTCGGGCCGAAGCTTTGTATCCGCGTCAGTTCGATTGCTTCCTTCAAGCATGTTTTTGCCTGGTTCCATTCATTGAGATTGATGTGGTGCCGCGCTTTTTGGTGAAGCCAAACCGGAAGCCAGCGGTCCGAAGGGTCAAGCTCTTTCGTCTCACTCAGCAGTTTGTCGACGCGTGCCTTGTCGCCCTT
Source organism: Ruegeria sp. HKCCSP346 (assembly GCF_017872595.1). Classification (NCBI taxonomy): domain Bacteria; kingdom Pseudomonadati; phylum Pseudomonadota; class Alphaproteobacteria; order Rhodobacterales; family Roseobacteraceae; genus Ruegeria; species Ruegeria sp. HKCCSP346. The sequence continues at coordinate 33,301 of NZ_JAEDOT010000003.1, read as the reverse complement.
CTGACGAGTCGCTTCAAGCGCGTCCCGGAACCAAACGCCCTCCAGCGCAGTTCCCTTTGCGATTGCCGCGAGTCGGTTCGTCGAGGCGGCCCGGATCACGTCAGGAATGTTCGCATCCTGCGCAAGACTGTTCAGAAACCAAAGGCGCGTTTCCCTTTCTATTTCTTCCACGGCAGCCTGACGATCCAGTCTTTCACAATGCCACTGGTGATCCTGAAATTCGGCCACGACGTTTTTTAATGACTGGTTTTCGCGTTCAAAGATTTTTCTGAACGCGTCGCGATCCCCGGAACCGGGGATGTAAGCCTGTAGTCGATCACCGTCTTGTATCTCGGAAAAGCGTCGGCTCAGGCGTTCACAGATACCTGCGCGTGTTGCATCCGGATACCGGAAATTCGAGGGCAAGATTGTCGCAAGCGCACTCACCATCCAAGGAACGCAAGCCTTCAGTTTGGCCTCGAAATGTTGGTCCTGAGCCCATATTCCCTCCCCAGCCGTGTTGCGATGGGCTTCCAGCGTCAGGTTGTAGACCAGCTTGAAGATGTGGGTCAGTTCCAGAATGCGGTTTTCACGGGGATCGGCGCATGTGGGCTGAACATCCGGGCAAAGCAGTTTGAGAAGGCGCAGGTAACCGTCCTGCATCGCGCGCGCGAACAACAACATTTGGCGAATGGTCTTCATGCTGCGCCGCGCGAAGCGCCGACTTACAAGAAAGGTAAATCTTGCCTTTTCGTCCTCCGGCGGATGCCCATTCAGGGCGCGGCTCAGGGCGTCTTCTGAAATGTCCAGGTCAAAACGCAACCGTGGGATGGTAAGATTCCGGGCCTGAATGAAGTTCCGGGCCGACTGGTAGTTGTATTCCAGATCTTGGCCCGTGTCGTATTCCCAGCATCCGGAAAACGGTAGTCGGGATCCCAAGTTTGGTCCTGTATCCCCGGACTTAGTCAACCTGTCGGGAAATGTGCGTGTGATACTGTCCTGGTCAGGAAGAGCCATGCCTTGTTGCCAGCGATAAAGGGCCCGCGCGATTTTTGCTTTGGGGTCTTTGTCCGGGTTGCAGATTCCATTTTCGATATGATCTTCCGCCAAACGAACAGCGTAGCCCTCAACTGACAGACCGATCAGATCGAAGGCCCAATCCAGAACCTGTTGAACCGGAAGCCGAAGCCTTGATGGGTCTGCGGGATCCGGTTCCGGCAAAAACCAAAACCGCCCGTCCGGCAAACCGTCATCCGAACGGTCGTCGATCATCCAGAATGCGGCCCGTCGGGCAGCGCCCGGCACGTACAGGTGAATCAAAAGCTCCCAGACTATATGTTGGATCGGCGCATCGAATGCCCAAAGCTCCTGCTCGATCCGCCAAAAGGACATTACCACTTCCCAGATATTTTGTTCGGCATCACGGACCGCGCTCTCATCAAACTCAAGAGCAACAAAGAGCTCCCTACAACTTCTACGATGCTCTTTTTCGATCTGCTTCATCGAAAGCTCTCGCCGAAGAAGGCGCGTCTTTTCGTGCTTACCCATTACTGAGCCAAAGAAAGACCGGGACAGTTCGACAAAGATGGCTTCTGGTGGAGGTACAAGTGCCAAGAGAACCCTCGTAATCAGCGTAAATATTTGGCAATAAATGTTATTATTTAGTAGTGCAATTCCGGAAAATTGGTTTGCACGCTTCATATCAGATATTTTGAAGCGCGCCGATGGCAGGTTCGAATCATGTAATGAACATGGAGAACCTAACGTGGAAACTTCCCTGAAACACAGCATCGACCAAATGGTCATCAATTGGCACGTCAACGAAACTTGCAACTACCGGTGCGTGTATTGCTATGCCAAGTGGGAACGACCGCCTTCAGTGCGCGACGTGATCCGCCAGCCGGAAAACACAGCCAATTTGCTGAGATCGCTCTGGGCTTTTTTTGATCCTGCAAATTTGAAGAACCCTTTGAAGGACACTTTGACTTGGCGGCGTGTCCGTCTCAATTTTGCAGGGGGTGAGCCATTGTTGTGTCGCGCTGACTTGATCCGTGGCGTTGAGCTGGCCGCCCAGATCGGGTTTGATGTTTCGATCATTACCAACGGCAGCAGGCTTGATTCAGAAACCATGTCTGCCCTGGCGCCGCATCTCGATTGGCTTGGAGTAAGCCTGGATGCAGCTGACATGCGCACGAACAAGGCGATCGGCCGCGAAGATCGTCGCTCTCGGCAGTTGGATCCAGAGGCTTTGAGGGACAGCGTCGCAACGGCACGCTCAAACAACCCTGACCTGAAGCTGAAGATCAATACGGTTGTGAGTTCTCAGAATCACGAGGCGGACTTGACTCGAGTCATTGCGAGACTGTCACCCCACAAGTGGAAGATCCTCCGGGCGCTGCCAATGACAACCACGGCCGGCATGGTGACGGATGAGCAGTTCCGGGCCTTTGTGCACAGGCACCGCTCGTTGACGGACATCATACGCGTTGAAGACAACGCAGACATGCTGAAGTCGTACCTGATGATTGATCCCAAGGGCCGTTTTTTTCAGAACCACAATGATACCCTGAAGGAAGGGTACCGATACAGCAGACCCATACTGGATGTTGGGCCGGGTGCGGCCTTGGAGTCCGCCGGATTCTCGGCGTTCGGTTTCGCCAACCGTTATCGATGAGCTTTTCGATGCAGAAGTATTGCAGCGTTAAGGACGTAAACAAGGTGATCGGGAAGCTTCCGGAGGCTGACAGGGCCGTCAAACGCGGCCGGGTTCATGGGCGGCAATATGCGCGTTCTGCTTGAGCAATTAACCCGACAGATAACGGCAGATGTGATGCGTTCCTTATCTTCTCAGCCCGTCAGCGGCGACCAAGCTGCTGAATCTGCGCGCAAATGATGGGTTGGCATTGACGCCTCAGCAAAGGTGGGTTTGTCCGGTTTCACCGTTCTTCGAACCGGATCAACCTGCCAAAACCGTCAGATGAATGCTTCGAGCCCATGACGGAGGTGCTGTGGCGCCACTTTTGGCCAACACAGAACTCTATCCACTGAAGTCCCGCACCGTCGTGCTGACCACAAAGCGGTTGATCTTTCGGCTCAGGCATTCAACGTGCACCCGCTCGCGCCAAGAGTCTTGGCAAGACCTGGCCCGTCGACTGAAGGCCAGAAACTCAATCAATTGTAATCGCGCATTTCGTATCGTATTCAAAGGGCATCATTCCAGATGCAGGGCAGCCGGTATGAGAGACTTGCATGAAAGCTTCAACGAACTGACCGATGCCGATTGGCTTCAGCTATGGCTGGCTAAAGCTGAAAACAAAGGAGGCGAGCTTGCAAGCGTTCTGCCCGACTTTCCTCCAAATGATATTCAAGTCGAATATGTCGGAAGCGCGCTTTCCAGTGCAATCAGAGAAGCGTATGGTTTTTACGTGCACGCAAAGCAGATGTTTTCAACGCACGGCGAAAACCCGAGCAAGAACGATTGCTTTTTGGATTTCGGATGTGGTTGGGGACGGTATATTCGCCTGTTTTCTAAAGATTATCCAAGTCGATCAGTGTTCGCGGCAGATGTAAATGCCAACATCATTGATGAGTGCCGGAAAAGAGATCTGCCAGGCGAGTTCATGCAAATTTCGCCATTGGGCGCGTTTTCGCTGCCCGACGGCAAGATTTCGTCTGCAATGGCGTATTCAGTTTTCACGCATCTGCCAGAGGATGTTCATTTGCATTGGCGTAACGAGCTGGCGCGCGTTACCAAACCCGGCGCTGTACTGGTGATCACGGTCCAGCCGAGGCGGTTCCTGAGATACATTGAAAATCGCGGACGCGAAATATTGGGCCCGAGAATACTTGGAAACAGAATAGGTTTGCTTCGTCACTTCCAACTTGGAAAACGAAGAGGTTCGAACGCTTGGCACAAGCTACTCGCAGAGTCCGCAGACAGGGTGCCCGAGTTTGCCGCGCGTTATGACAGCGGCGAACTGGTCTTCATGGAAGGTACCGATGGCAACAAGACTTACGGCGATGCGATCGTGCCCGTTTCCTATATCGAGGAGAACTGGGCCCCGGACTTCAAAGTTGTTGACGTCATAGATGACAAATCCAGGTTTGCTCAATCGGTCATCACGCTCAAACGGATTTGAACGCCAAGCAATTCACACAGGTTTTCGATCCGGACAAAGCAGTCAGATCCCGGGTTGCAGCGTTCAACGCGGGCGCAAAAGCAATTGCCGAGAAAACAATCTTCGGCGTTGTCCCGCGTTGCAGGCATTCGCCCAGGCCTCCTGACCGGTAAACCGGCTGCTGGTGCGGCAGGACGTTGCCACGCGTTCGACAAATCCCCAGATGACGATAATTCCATTCCCATAGTCCTGAGCCACTTGGTTTCGCCAATGCGAACAAGCCGCCAGCATCAGCCAATTTGAATGGCTTTGGACTTCGCCATGCCGTTCGAATCTAAAGATCGGAAAGTGCCATTGGGGGCATCAAGCTCGTGTTTTTGAGGTAAAGCCCCAACCAAACCCTCACATGTCGTGTTTTCTGCGGGTATCGAGCGTTCCACCACGTTCCGGGCGATAACCGAGAATCGGTAAAACACTCAATGAAATTGAGTGTTTATGAGCATCTATGTTCGGAAGAAATGGTGCCCAGGAGAGGACTCGAACCTCCACGTCCATACGGACACTAGCACCTGAAGCTAGCGCGTCTACCAATTCCGCCACCTGGGCAGGTGTCGTGGAGGGGCGTTTAAGCCTAGTCGCGGGGGGCGTCAACCAGATTCGGTGAGATTTTTTAAAGTTTTTTGAGTTCGGTTCCCGGCCGGTGTTTTTCGCGCATGGTTTTCAACACCGTCGCGGCGAATTAGTGCCTTGTTTGACTGGCCTGCGGGCGCTAGTTCTAGGGCGCAATTTCTCAGCAGGAGCCCTCTCATGTCGAAACTGGTGACGATTTTTGGCGGATCGGGATTTGTCGGTCGCTACATCGCGCGGCGCATGGCGAAAGAGGGGTGGCGTGTCCGGGTGGCTGTACGTCGTCCGAACGAGGCCATGTTCGTCAAACCCTATGGTGCCGTGGGTCAGGTCGAACCGGTGCTGTGCAATATTCGGGATGACGCCTCGGTGGCGCTGGCGATGCAGAGCGCCGATGCGGTTGTGAACTGCGTGGGTGTGCTGAACGAACTTGGCAAGAACGGGTTTGATACCGTGCAGGCCGAAGGAGCTGAACGCATCGCGCGTTTGGCGGCCGAGCAGGGCATCAAGCGGATGGTTCATATCTCGGCCATCGGTGCGGATGCGAATTCAGCCAGCGCGTATTCCCGGACCAAAGCACATGGTGAAGCGAGCGTGTTGAAACATATGCCAGACGCCGTGATCCTGCGTCCTTCGGTGATCTTTGGAACCGAAGACCAGTTCTTCAACCGTTTCGCCGGAATGACCCGCATGGGACCGTTCCTGCCTCTGGTCGGGGCCGACACAAAATTCCAGCCGGTTTACGTAGACGATGTGGCGCAAGCTGCCGTCAAAGGCGTTCTGGGGCAGGCAGAGCCGGGTATTTACGAGCTTGGTGGCCCCGAGGTTAAGACCTTTCGTGCCTTGATGCAGCAGATGCTTGAAGTGATTCACCGTCGCCGCGTCATCATCGGCCTGCCGTTCTTTGCCGCGCGGATTATGGCGGGTGTGCTGGATATCGTTAAATTTGTCAGCTTCCAGCTGTTCCCCAACAACATTCTGACGCGCGATCAGCTTAAGAACCTGCGTCACGACAATGTTGTCGCCGAGGGCGCAAAGTCTTTTGCAGACCTTGGGATCGTGCCGACCACGCTGGAATCGGTGTTGCCGGAATACCTGTGGAAATTCCGCCCCTCAGGTCAGTATGACGACATTCAGAACTCGGCCAAAAACCTGCGTATCTGATCAGCTGTAGGCCATGATCAAAAGTACTACGCCAAGAATGACGCGGTAGATGACGTAGGGTGTGAAACTGACGCTGCGCAGAAGCCGCATCATCAGGCTGAGCGCCAGCAGGGCCGAAAGAAAGGCAAACAGCGCTGCAACGGCCCCATCCCGGGCCAGTTGCATATCGGCGTCGCGCACCACATCCAGTGCCAGCAGTGTGCCCGACGCCAGGATTGTCGGGATCGACATCAACATCGCGATCCGCGCGCCGTCTTCACGGGTATATCCCAATTGCCGCGCGCCGGTTATGGTTATCCCGGAACGGGACGTGCCTGGGATCAGGGCAAGAACCTGCCACAGACCCATGATGAGCGCGTCGCGTATTCCCCAGTTTTCGGTCCCTTTGGTTTCAGGAGCCCTCTGATCCACCCAATACAGCAGCAGACCGAAACCCAGCATTGTCCATCCGATGACCGTGATCGAGCGCATGGCCTGGCTCAACCCGGTGACATGCAGAATGAGGCCCGCGATCACGGTAGGAACAGTTGCAACGATCAGGCACAGAGCAAGCTGGGCCTGCGGTGTGTCACCCCGCCCGGTCAACGCGCGCGGCAACCCGGCAAGGGCCTGTTTTACATCCGACCAGAAATACAGCACCACGGCGCCCAGGGTTCCCACATGCACCGCGACATCAATGGCTTGACCCTGGTCCTGCAACCCCGACAGGTTGGGCAGCAGGATCAGGTGACCAGATGAGGATATGGGCAAAAACTCAGTGATTCCCTGAATGATTGCTACGAGAATCAGGTGAAACAAACTCATCTGCCCTGCCGTGCTGCTGCCACGTGTTCTTTGTGGGTTATGGGTATAAGGGCGATGAAAAAAAGGAAAGCGCGCATATAGGTCCGAATCGGATCTAAAATTTCCAATTATTTTCCACTTTTCTTGAAGGCACGCTGCTTTTTTTCAATTTAGGTCAGTTTAATTGACTTTTCATCCAAAAGCGCATCCCGTAAAGAAACGGAACCTAGCCAATTCATGGAGTCTGACCCGTGGCCAAGCAACCGATGCTGAAATTTGTGCAGATCGACCGCGTCATGCCGGAAAAGCGTGCTGCCAATGACCGCAAGGACGACTTTGACGAGATCTATTCCGAGTTCGCCGCTGAAAAAGCAGCCGAGCAGGCGAGTCGGTGCAGCCAATGCGGTGTTCCTTACTGCCAGTCGCATTGCCCGTTGCACAACAATATTCCCGACTGGTTGCGCCTGACTGCGACCGGACGCCTGGAAGAAGCCTATCAGGTAAGTCAGGCCACCAATACTTTCCCTGAGATCTGCGGGCGCATCTGTCCGCAGGACCGCCTGTGCGAGGGCAACTGCGTGATCGAACAGTCGGGCCATGGAACGGTCACGATTGGTTCGATCGAGAAATACATAACGGATACCGCATGGGAAAAAGGCTGGGTCCAGCCGGTTGCTCCATCGGCCGAACGCGCTGAAAGCGTAGGTATCATTGGTGCAGGCCCTGGTGGATTGGCCGCTGCGGACATGCTGCGCCAGGCTGGTATCCAGGTCACGGTATACGACCGCTATGACCGGGCCGGTGGCCTGCTGATGTATGGCATTCCGGGGTTCAAACTGGAAAAAGACGTTGTTCAGCGCCGCAATGACCTGTTGGCTGATGGTGGGGTCGAGTTTGTTCTGAATTGCGACGTGGATGCGGCCAAGTTCGAAGAAATCCGGGCCAGGCATGATGCCGTTATCATTGCGACCGGTGTCTACAAGTCGCGCGACCTGGCAATGCCGGGCAGCGGTCTGGCCGGGATCGAAAAGGCGATCGACTTCCTGACAGCCTCGAACCGGAAAAGCTTTGGCGACGAGGTCGAAGAATTCGACAACGGTCGCTTGAACGCCGACGGCAAAAAAGTCGTCGTGATTGGCGGCGGTGACACTGCGATGGATTGCGTGCGCACTTCGATCCGTCAGGGCGCGACTTCTGTCAAATGTCTGTATCGCCGGGACCGGGCCAACATGCCGGGGTCACAGCGTGAAACGCAGAATGCCGAAGAAGAAGGCGTGATCTTCGAATGGCTCAGCGCACCCAAAGGGTTCACGGGTGAAGACACGGTCAAAGGTGTTATCGTTCAGAAGATGCGCTTGGGACAGCCAGACGCATCCGGTCGTCAGGCCCCCGAAGTGATTGAAGGCGCGGACTATGTCGAAGACGCCGATCTTGTGATCAAGGCGCTTGGATTCGAACCTGAAGACCTGCCGACGCTGTTCGGACAACCTGATCTGCCAGTCACCCGCTGGGGTACGATCAAGGCGGCGTTCCAAACCGGCGAGACCGAAATGGACGGAGTCTATGCAATCGGTGACATCGTGCGCGGTGCCTCGCTGGTGGTCTGGGCGATCCGGGACGGTCGTGACTGCGCTGATGCGATCATCGAACGCTTCAATGCTAAATCTGCCGTTGCGGCCGAATAATCCCGGCGATCAGGAGGCTTCGAAATGCCTGAATTGCAAGGCCAATGCATGTGTGGCGCAGTTACGGTGACGGCAACTCCGGCGCGGGATGCGCTGGGGGCCTGCCATTGCGACCAGTGCCGGCGCTGGACCAGTTCCATGCTGGTGACGTTTCAGGCCGAAGAAGGCTATGCCGCGCTTGGACCGGTCAAAACTTTCACTTCCTCTGACTGGGCCGAGCGCGCCTTTTGCGCCGATTGCGGCTCGGCGCTTTGGTATCGGATCACGCTCCCGGGCGAGATGCACGGCCAGACGCAAATGGCGGCGGGTCTGTTTGACAACGCCGCAGGCAACCCGCTGAAACTTGAACTTTACATCGACAAAAAGCCCCAGGGCTACGCGTTCGCAGGCGAACGCCGGCAGATGACCAAAGCCGAGGTCGAAGCCATGTACGCCCCCTCTGACGAAGGAGACAGCCAATGACCAAATATGATGCCGATTGGGTGCGGGCCGAAGAAGCCAAGCGCAAATGGATGGCTGAAAATGGTCTCTATTCTCAGGAAGAAGAGCATTCTTCCTGCGGTGTGGGTCTTGTTGTGTCCGTGGATGGGAAAGCGTCGCGCAAGGTTGTGGACGCCGGTATCGACGCGCTCAAGGCGATCTGGCACCGCGGCGCGGTTGATGCTGACGGCAAGACCGGTGATGGCGCGGGCATTCACGTGCAGATTCCGGTCTCGTTTTTCTACGATCAGATCAGGCGCACAGGCCACGAGCCTAAATTGGACGAACTGATCGCTGTTGGTCAGGTTTTCCTGCCGCGCACCGACTTTGGCGCACAGGAACAGTGCCGGACCATCGTGGAAAGCGAAGTTCTGCGCATGGGCTATTACATCTATGGCTGGCGTCACGTGCCGGTCGATGTCACCTGTCTAGGTGAAAAAGCCAACGCCACCCGGCCCGAGATCGAGCAGATCCTGATCTCGAATTCCAAAGGTGTGGACGAAGAGACCTTCGAGCGCGAGCTCTATGTCATTCGTCGCCGAATTGAAAAGGCCGCCTCAGCTGCCGGTATTTCCGGGCTGTACCTGGCGTCGCTGTCGTGCCGTTCGATCATCTACAAGGGCATGATGTTGGCCGAGCAGGTTGCCGTCTTCTATCCCGACCTGATGGACGAACGGTTTGAATCCGCCTTCGCAATCTACCACCAGCGCTATTCCACCAACACTTTCCCGCAATGGTGGCTGGCGCAGCCGTTCCGCATGTTGGCCCATAACGGCGAGATCAACACGCTGAAAGGCAACATCAACTGGATGAAAAGCCACGAGATCCGCATGGCGTCCTCGACGTTTGGGGATTATGCCGAGGATATCAAGCCGATCATCGCCGGAGGATCGTCGGATTCGGCCGCATTGGACTCGGTTTTCGAAGTTCTGGTGCGCGCGGGCCGCTCGGCGCCCATGGCGAAAACCATGCTGGTTCCGGAAAGCTGGTCGAAACAGGCGGTGGAACTGCCGCAGGCCTGGCGCGACATGTATTCCTACTGCAACTCGGTGATGGAGCCGTGGGACGGCCCCGCCGCGCTGGCCATGACGGATGGCCGCTGGGTCTGTGCTGGACTGGACCGCAACGGCCTGCGTCCGATGCGTTACGTCGTGACTGGCGATGGTCTTGTCATTGCGGGATCCGAGGCCGGCATGGTGCCGATTGATGAGTCCACAGTGACCGAAAAAGGCGCGCTGGGCCCCGGTCAGATGCTGGCTGTCGACATGAAAAAGGGCAAGCTGTATCGCGACACCCAGATCAAGAACAAGCTGGCGAGCGCATTGCCGTTTGGCGAGTGGGTCGGCAAGATCAACGATCTGGACGAGGCGCTGGCAGGTGTGACCGAAAAGCCGATATTCTCGGGCGAAGATCTGCGCAAACGCCAGATCGCGGCAGGCTATTCGGTCGAAGAGCTGGAGCAGATTCTTGCGCCCATGGCCGAAGACGGCAAAGAGGCGCTGGCGTCCATGGGTGACGATACGCCCTCGGCGGTTCTGTCCAAGCAATACCGCCCGCTCAGCCATTTCTTCCGGCAGAATTTCAGTCAGGTCACAAACCCGCCGATCGACAGTTTGCGCGAATACCGCGTCATGTCCTTGAAAACCCGGTTCGGAAACCTGAAGAACGTGCTGGATGAGGACAGCAGCCAGACCGAGATCATCGTTCTGGAAAGCCCCTTTGTCGGAAACGCACAATGGAATGAACTGGTTGGGCACCTCAACGCTCCGCTGGCCGAGATCGATTGCAGCTTTGAGCCCGGTCAAGGTGCGCTGAGCGCTGCTTTGGCCCGTGTCAGAGCCGAAGCTGAAGAGGCGGTACGGTCTGGCGCCGGGCATCTGGTGCTGACCGACATGAACTCGGGTGAAGATCGGGTGGCGATGCCGATGATCCTTGCCACCAGCGCAGTGCACTCACACCTGACCCGTCAGGGCCTGCGGACGTTCTGTTCCTTGAACGTACGCTCGGCTGAATGTGTCGATCCGCATTACTTTGCGGTTCTGATCGGCTGTGGCGCGACCGTTGTGAACGCCTATCTGGCCGAAGACTCGCTGGCCGATCGTATCGATCGTGGGCTGCTGGACGGTACCCTGACCGAAAATGTCGCGCGCTATCGCGAAGCCATCGACCAGGGCCTGTTGAAGATCATGGCCAAGATGGGGATCTCGGTGATCTCGTCCTATCGCGGCGGTCTGAATTTCGAGGCTGTTGGCCTGAGCCGCGCGATGGTGGCCGAGTATTTCCCGGGTATGACCAGCCGTATTTCCGGCATCGGCGTCAAGGGTATCCAGGCAAAGGCCGAAGAAATCCACGCCAAGGGCTGGAACAGTGGTCTGGACGTGTTGCCGATCGGTGGTTTCTACAAGGCACGGAAATCGGGTGAAACCCACGCGTGGGAAGCGACCTCGATGCATATGATGCAGATGGCGTGCAACAAGGCGTCCTATGAGCTGTGGAAACAGTATTCTGCCAAGATGCAATCGAACCCGCCGATCCATCTGCGCGACCTGATGGATTTCAAACCATTGGGTAAACCGGTGCCGATCGAAGAGGTTGAATCGATCACCTCGATCCGCAAGCGCTTTGTCACGCCGGGCATGTCGCTGGGCGCGCTGTCGCCTGAGGCGCACAAGACGCTGAACGTGGCGATGAACCGGATCGGTGCGAAATCCGACAGTGGTGAAGGGGGTGAAGACCCGGCGCATTTCGTGCCGGAGCCGAATGGTGACAACCCCTCGGCCAAGATCAAGCAGGTGGCCTCGGGCCGGTTTGGTGTGACCGCCGAATATCTGAACCAGTGCGAAGAGCTGGAAATCAAGGTTGCCCAAGGGGCGAAACCGGGCGAGGGCGGTCAGCTGCCGGGCATGAAGGTCACTGACCTGATCGCGCGTCTGCGGCACTCGACCAAGGGCGTTACGCTGATCTCGCCGCCGCCGCATCATGACATCTACTCGATCGAGGATCTGGCTCAGCTGATCTATGACCTGAAACAGATCAACCCGCGCTGCAAGGTGACGGTGAAACTGGTGGCGTCTTCCGGCGTTGGCACGATCGCTGCCGGTGTGGCCAAGGCGAAGGCCGATATCATCCTGATCTCGGGGCACAATGGCGGTACGGGTGCCTCACCCGCGACCAGCATCAAATATGCCGGTCTGCCATGGGAGATGGGCCTGACCGAGGCGCATCAGGTTCTGGCGATGAACAACCTGCGCGACCGGGTGACTCTGCGCACTGATGGCGGCCTGCGTACCGGGCGCGACATCGTCATGGCGGCGATGATGGGGGCCGAGGAATACGGCATCGGCACCGCCGCCCTGATCGCGATGGGCTGTATCATGGTGCGTCAGTGCCAGTCGAACACCTGCCCGGTTGGTGTCTGTACGCAGGACGAATCCCTGCGCGCCAAGTTCACCGGCAACGCCGACAAGGTGGTGAACCTGATCACCTTCTACGCGCAGGAAGTGCGCGAGCTGCTGGCCAGCCTTGGCGCGCGTTCCGTGGATGAAATCATCGGTCGGGCCGATCTGCTGGCGCAGGTTAGCCGGGGTTCGGCGCATTTGGACGATCTGGATCTCAACCCGCTGCTGATCACCGTCGATGGTGCGCATAACATCGTGTACAATCGCGACAAGGATCGGAACGCCGTGCCCGACACGCTGGATGCCGAGATCGTGCGCGATGCGGCGCGGTTCCTGAAGGATGGCGAGAAGATGCAGTTGTCATATGCCATCCAGAACACGCACCGCACCGTCGGAACCCGCATTTCCAGCCACATTGTGCAGAATTTTGGCATGCGGAACACGTTCCAGGATGACCACCTGCACGTGAAACTTCAGGGTTCGGCCGGTCAGTCCTTGGGGGCTTTCGCGGCTCCGGGTCTGAAGCTGGAAGTGTCGGGGGATGCCAATGACTATGTTGGCAAGGGCCTGTCTGGCGGCACGATCGTTGTGCGCCCGCCGCAGGTCAGCCCGCTGAAGGCGGACGACAACACGATCATCGGCAACACGGTTCTCTACGGTGCAACTGACGGCCATCTGTTCGCGGCTGGCCGCGCGGGTGAACGATTTGCCGTGCGCAACTCGGGTGCCAAAGTTGTGGTTGAAGGATGTGGCTCGAACGGGTGTGAGTACATGACCGGCGGCGTGGCCGTGATACTTGGTGACATCGGGGCCAATTTCGGTGCCGGGATGACCGGTGGCATGGCATATCTGTATGATCCCGAAGGCAAGGCCGAAGCGTTGATGAACAAGGAAACGCTTGTGACCTGCCCGGTCACCGTGGACCATTGGGTGGATCAATTGAAAGCCCTGATCACGCGTCACGCCGAGGAGACCTACAGCCGCAAGGCCGCGGATATTCTCCAGCATTGGGACGTGGAAAAGGGCAACTTCCTACAGGTTTGTCCCAAAGAAATGCTCAACAAACTCAGCCACCCGCTGAGCGAAGAAGTCACGGCAGTTCCGGCCGAGTAAGCCTAAATTCCATCAAAATACTGGCCCCGCGTGCTATTTACAGCACGCGGGGCCCTGATTATTGTGAGGTTTCAGTGGAATTCTTGCCTGCTCTCCCGAATTTCGCCATGCTTTCTTCACCTTGTAGTGTTAGCCATGGCCTGTTTCGGTTTCTAATGGTGACAGAGTAGGGGCAACAGGATGCCAACGACATATCGCGATCAGTTCTTCACCTTTGATCCTGCAAGCCCGCCACCAGCGGGGACGGCCGTCGCGGTCAGCAATTTCACCCTGACTGATGCGAATGATGACAATCTTATTGACGCACCCAGTGGTGACACGGTCAACGGGCAAGACGTTACAAATTCCTGGCCAGGCGATACTGTAACGATCAACGTGTCAGGCGTTGGGAACGTGACCTATACAGGAACCACTTTCTACCTGGCCGATGGGTCTCGGGCTTTCACCCCCACAGACGGCCAGGTGCTGCAGCCCGGAACGCTGGTGTCGACCACTTTTGTTAACACGTCAGGCCCGCTGAATGTCGGTAACCTTGGGCCGCCGTGCTTTACGGCCGGGACCATGATCGCCACACCGGAAGGTGAGCGCGCGGTTGAGGATTTGAAGGTTGGTGATCTGGTCATCACGGTGGATCACGGACCACAACCCTTGATCTGGGTTGGGTGTACAACCGTCGCAGCCGAAGGCAAACTGGCTCCAATCCGTTTCGATGCCGGGGTGTTCGGTCTGGATCGCCCCTTGCTGGTTTCACCGCAGCACCGGATGCTGATCGAAGACTGGCAGGCGTCCTATCTGTTCGGCCATACCGAAGCGCTGGTTCCGGCGCATACTTTGGTCAACGATGACACCGTGACACGGGTCGAGGGCGGTGAGGTTGAATATTTCCATCTGTTGTTCAAACAGCATGAAATCGTTTTCGCCAACGGAGCGAAAAGCGAAAGCTATTATCCCGGGCACGCGTTGTCGGCTTCGGATCGCGAAACACAAAGCGAAGTGCTGCACTTGTTTCCCGAGTTGACCGGGCTTGATCCGATGTCGCTGAAAACCGCGCGCCCGATCGTTCATCCGCGCGAGGCGCGCGCTTTCGCGATTTAGGCCGTTTCAAACCGGAACCTTGCGTCGTATAGCTGAGACATGGCGAAGAAAGCAGCCCGCAAATCCGGCGGAAAAAAACGCAAGGCATCCAGAAAGAAGGAACCAGTGGCGCGGCAGATTCGCCGCTGGGCAACGCGAGCGGTCATGGCGGTTCTGGGCCTCGTGGTTGCTCTGGTCCTGATTTATTCGGTGGTGAACCCTCCTGTCACCCACACCATCTGGTCGGAATGGCGCCGGCTGGGAAAGGTTGAACGCGAATGGGTTCCGATCGAAGACATGGCACCGATCATGGCAAGATCAGTTGTTGCAGCCGAGGACGCAAATTTCTGCCTGCATTGGGGCTTTGACGTCGAAGCCATCCGCGATGCGCTTGAGGATGGCGGCAATCGTGGTGCCTCGACCATCACGCAACAGGTGGTGAAGAATGTGTTCCTCTGGCAGGGTCGCAGCTGGGTGCGCAAGGCTTTGGAAACCTCGATCACGCCGGTGGTTGAAATATTCTGGAGCAAACAGCGTATTCTTGAGGTGTATCTGAATGTCGCCGAAACCGGAAATGGCGTATTCGGGGTCGAAGCTGCGGCGCAACGCTATTTCAACACTAGCGCGGCAAAGCTGACTTCGGTCCAAGCGGCGCGGATTGCGGCAATCCTGCCGTCCCCGCGCAACCGATCGGTCACGGATCCGACTGCGCGCACCCGCAGACGGGCGGCTTCGATCCTCGATGGGGCGGCCACCATCCGCGCAGATGGTCGCGCAGATTGTTTCGAGGATTGAAACCCGCTATCTGCCAAGGCTAAATCTGTCGGGTATTCACTGGTTCGAATGGAAGTTCATGGCGCGTCTGTTTCACGTTCCCCTCTCTCCGTATTGTCGTAAGGTCCGTCTGTCGCTGGCGGAGAAGAAGATCGAGGTTGAGCTGGTAGAAGAGCGATACTGGGAACAGGATCCTGATTTTCTGCGGCGCAACCCGGCGGGAAAAGTGCCCGTAT
The DNA here is from genome assembly GCF_017872595.1 of Ruegeria sp. HKCCSP346. Classification (NCBI taxonomy): domain Bacteria; kingdom Pseudomonadati; phylum Pseudomonadota; class Alphaproteobacteria; order Rhodobacterales; family Roseobacteraceae; genus Ruegeria; species Ruegeria sp. HKCCSP346. The sequence goes on along the minus strand of NZ_JAEDOT010000003.1, from coordinate 17,870 downwards.
TGCGTCTGGACGGGCAGATCATGTCGGAAAGCGCGGCTATCTGCGAATACATCGAAGAAACCCGCCCAGAGCCACCTTTGATGCCGAAAACCCCCGAAGCCAGATTCGAAGTAAGACGCCTTGTCGGGTGGTTCGACGACAAATTTCACCACGAGGTGACATCGAAGCTGTTGTACGAGCGAGTGAACAAAAAGGTGACAGGACAGGGGTATCCGGACAGCAAGAATGTCAAACAGGGTGCCAAGGCGATCAAATATCATCTGGATTACATGGCGTGGCTGCTGGATCACCGCCGTTGGTTGGCGGGGGATCAGATGACATTGGCGGATTTTGCGGCCGCGGCACATCTGTCTTCGCTGGATTACATCTCGGACGTGGACTGGAACCGCAGCCAGGTGGTCAAGGACTGGTATGCCAAGATCAAGTCTCGACCGGCATTTCGGTCAATACTGGCGGATCAGGTGCCAGGGTTCCGACCGCCGCCCCATTACGCTGATCTGGATTTCTGATAGGGTGCGCAAGGGGGGCTGTCTGCCCCCCATCGCGCCATGGGCGCGATTCCCCCCGAGGATATTTTTGGCCAGATGAAGAGCGGATCGGATCTTAAGGAAAAGCTGGTGCAACAAGCCCAGGCAGAGGGGTTTGTTGCCTGTCGCGTGTGCCGCCCTTGGGATGTTCCACAGGTGCCGAAACGCTTGCGGGCCTATCTGGACGCCGGGTACCACGGGCAAATGGGATGGATGGCCGAGCGCACGCATTGGCGTGGCGATCCTGCCGCCCTTTGGCCCGCGGCGCAATCGGTGGTCATGTTGGCCGAAAGCTATACGCCGGAACATGACCCGACGGAGATCTTGAAGCACCCGGATCGTGGTGCAATTTCCGTCTATGCGCAGAACAAGGACTATCATGATCTTGTCAAGAAGCGGCTGAAGCGGTTGGCGCGATGGCTGATTGCCGAAGCCGGAGGCGAGGTGAAAGTATTTGTCGATACCGCGCCAGTTCCCGAGAAGGCGCTGGGATATGCCGCCGGATTGGGGTGGCAGGGCAAGCACACCAATCTGGTAAGCCGCGAATGGGGAAATTGGGCCTTTATAGGGTCTGTTTTCACTACTCTGGACCTGCCGACAGACAATTCAGAGATCGATCATTGCGGGTCGTGCCGCGCCTGTCTGGACAGCTGCCCGACCGATGCGTTTCCGGCCCCGTATCAACTGGATGCACGGCGGTGCATTTCATATCTGACCATTGAACATAAGGGCCCGGTGGACCATGAGCTGCGCGGTAAGTTGGGCAATCGGATCTATGGCTGCGACGATTGTCTGGCGGCCTGTCCATGGAACAAGTTTGCCGTCGCAGCGAGCGATATGCGCTATGCCGCCCGTGACGATCTGAAAGCGCCCGGCTTGGAAGAACTGGCGGCGCTGGACGATGCCGCTTTTCGCGCAAAGTTTTCGGGCTCGCCGATCAAACGTATCGGCCGGGACCGGTTCGTGCGCAATGTTCTGTATGCCATTGGAAACTCGGGACAGCCAAAACTGAAAACAGTGGCTCAGCGTCTGTTGGAGGACCCGGATGAGACCGTGGCAGAGGCGGCGCGCTGGGCGGTGGAACAACTGTCATAATTGCCGCAAACAGGCTGGACGTGTCGTGCATAACCGCTAAACCCATCCACAGCGAACAGACAGGAGGACCCGATGACGTTGTCTTTGGGGGTAGATACGGGCGGGACCTATACCGACGCGGTGTTGATCAGGGATGAGAAAGAGGTCATCGCCTCGGCCAAGTCGCTGACCACTCGGGCGGATCTGGCGATTGGTGTGGGCAAGGCGATCTCGTCTGTGTTGGCAGAGGCGCAGGTCACACCGGATCAGATCTCGATGGCGTCATTGTCGACGACGCTGGCCACGAATGCTCTGGTCGAGGGGCAGGGTGGCCGTGTCGCGTTGATCTATATCGGGTTCAAGGACAGTGATCTTGAAAAACACGGGCTGAAAGAGGCGCTGAAGGGCGATCCGGCCCTGGTGATTGCCGGTGGGCATACCCATTCCGGTGGGCAAGCTGCCGCTTTGGATGTCGCAGCGCTTGAGGCCTTTTTGGATTCGCATAAGGGAATTTCCGGCTTTGCGGTTGCTGCTCAGTTCGCCACCCGCAACCCGGTGCATGAGTTGGAAGCGGCGCGCATAATCTCGGAAAGGACCGGGGCGCCGGTAACCTGTTCGCATCACTTGTCCGCCAAGCTCAATGGTCCGAAACGCGCGGTGACGGCTGTGCTGAATGCGCGGCTGATCGGGATGATCGACCGATTGATCGGGCGTGCACAGGATCAGCTGCATGCGCTGGGAATATCGGCGCCGATGATGGTGGTGCGTGGCGATGGCGCCCTGATGAGCGCGGAACAGGCCCGGGAACGGCCGATCGAGACTATTCTGAGCGGGCCTGCGGCTTCTATCGTCGGGGCGCGATGGCTTACCGGAGCGGACAATGCGCTGGTCTCGGACATCGGGGGAACGACCACTGATGTGGCGCTTATCCGGGACGGAAAGCCCGCGATCGATCCGGCCGGGGCGCAGGTAGGTGGGTTTCGCACCATGGTCGAAGCCGTGGCGATGCGAACCCACGGTCTGGGCGGTGACAGCCAGGTGCATGTTGTGGCCGAAGGGTTGCGGGGCGGTGTGTTCCTGGGCCCGCGTCGCGTGTTGCCCGTTTCGCTGATCGCGTCAGAAGCGCCCGACGTTGTGCATTCAGTACTGGATGAACAATTGCGGGCCACGACTGTGGGCGAGCATGATACGCGTTTTGCCCGCCGCGTGCCCGGCATCCATGCCGAAGGAGTCGGTGCGCGGGAAGAAAGCCTGCTGGAGAGGCTGGGAGATCGCGTTCTGCCCCTGAGCGCCTTGCTGCGGTCGCGGATGGAGAACGGGGCGCTGATGCGCCTGGTCGATCGCGGAATCATCCAGGTGTCTGGGGTTACGCCATCTGATGCCAGCCACGTGTTGGGGCGGGTTCGTGCCTGGGATGTCGATGCGGCGCGCAAGGCATTGGAACTGATGGCACGCAAACGGGTCGGGTCAGGGGATATGTTGGCAAACTCTCCCGAAGCGTTGGCACAGATGATCGTGGATCAATTGACGGAACAGACCAGTTTGACCTTGTTAGAGGCTGCTTTTGACGAAGAGCAGGTTGGTTTTGGTCTGCCTTCGCAAGACTTGGCGTGTCATGTGCTGACACAGCGCGGGTTGGCACAACACCGTGGGTTGCTGTCGCTGAGCGCTGCTTTGAATGTGGATGTGGTTGGCCTTGGGGCGTCGGCCCCCAGCTATTACCCTGCGGTGGGTGAACGGCTGCACTGCCGAATGATCTTGCCGGAACATGCGGGCGTGGCCAATGCGATTGGTGCTGTCGTGGGGCGGCTGACCCTGCGTCGCTCGGGCACGGTCACATCCCCGGCGGAAGGGCGATATCGTGTGCATCTGGAGGATGGCCCGAAGGACTTCGCCGCGTCAGAGGACGCCTTGGCCCTGTTGGAAAAGGTTTTGATGTCCGAAGCAGAGGGCGCAGTACGAGAAGCCGGCGCAGAAGACATTCGCGTGATCGTGGATCGTGACATCAAAACCGCGCGAGTCGAGGCAAAGGACGTTTTTGTCGAGGCCCTGATCACGGTCGAGGCAAGCGGGCGCCCGAGGGTGGCCGCAGGCTAGCCCCCCTGAAAGCTTCAGAGGGGCCGGGCAGGTGGTGCTTTATTCTGCTGCGCTTGAGCGTTTGGGCAGGACCCAATCCTGACGCGGGAAGTGGCAGGTATAGCCGTTCGGAATCCGCTCCAGATAATCCTGATGCTCTGGCTCGGCTTCCCAGAAGTCTCCGACAGGTTCGACCTCGGTCACGACTTTTCCGGGCCACAAGCCGCTGGCATTTACGTCGGCGATGGTGTCCAAGGCCACCTGTTTCTGGGTGTCATCCACGTAGTAGATCGCGGATCGATAGCTCATGCCGATATCGTTGCCCTGACGGTTGACCGTGGTCGGGTCATGGATCTGAAAGAAGAATTCCAGCAGGTCGCGATAGCTGATCCGAGACGGATCGAACCAGATCTCGATCCCTTCCGCGTGGGTGCCGTGATTGCGATAGGTCGCGTTGGGCACGTCACCGCCGGTATAGCCGACACGCGTACGCGACACGCCCGGCAGTTTGCGGATAAGGTCCTGCATCCCCCAGAAGCAGCCCCCGGCCAGTACAGCGCGTTGCTCGGTCATCAGATATCCTCCACATGAATCAGGTATTCGCCATAACCTTCGGCTTCCATCTCATCCCGATGAATGAACCGAAGCGAGGCAGAGTTGATGCAGTACCGCAAACCGCCATGTTCACGCGGACCGTCCGGGAAGACATGCCCCAGATGGCTGTCGCCGTGTTTCGAACGAACCTCGGTTCGGATCATGCCATGCGTGGTATCGCGGAACTCTTCGACATGTTCGTGCACGATCGGCTTGGTGAAACTGGGCCAGCCACATCCGGATTCGTATTTGTGGGTCGAGGCAAACAGCGGTTCACCCGATACGATATCCACATAAATGCCGGGTTCCTTGTTGTTCAGGTATTTCCCGGTGCCCGGACGTTCCGTACCACTGCGCTGGGTGACGTGAAACTCTTCGGGCGAAAGCGCAGCAATGGCCGTGGGGTCTTTGGTATAGCGAGTCATGGATCCTCCGGCTGAAGTAGTGTTTGCGCCATTATCTGGGGGCTGCGGGGTGGAAAGCAAAGCGATATTTCAAACCGCTCTCGCAGTCGTGCAAGTGATCTGAACAGCAAAGTCACGCGTATCTGAATAAAAGGGAGGACAAGACATGATGAGATTGCTGCTTTTGACTGCCCTGATCTTGCTGGGCCGCGCCGTTCAGGCGGCGCCGCTGACCGGTGAGTTCGACTCGATCGACGGAGGCACATTGGCCATCGAAGAGTGGCGCGGCCAACCCATCCTGGTGGTCAACACCGCGTCCCAGTGTGGGTTTACCGGGCAATACAAGGCTCTGCAAAGGGTGCATGAGGACTATTCCGGCAAAGGGCTGGTCGTTCTTGCGGTTCCGTCGGATTCGTTCAATCAGGAACTTGGGTCCGCGGAAGAGGTGAAACAGTTCTGCGAGATGAACTATGGGCTGACCCTGCCGATGACGGATATCACTCCGGTCAAAGGGGCTGACGCTCACCCGTTCTACAAGGCCGTTGCCGCGCAGACCGGGTTCACGCCCAAGTGGAACTTCAACAAGATCCTGATCAATTCTGAGGGTGAGGTCGCAGCGACCTTCGGGTCAAATGTCAAACCCGATTCCCGCAAACTGCTGTCTCAGGTCGAGGCCTTGCTGCCTTGAACGGGTTGGCGTGAAAGCTGAACCGCAAGAATGCCAAGGGTTGTAACGGTGACGCCAACCGCATCCATGGCGCCGAGTTTCTCGCCCAGCAGGATCGCCGCGATGGTGACCCCGAACACGGGGTTCAAAAAGTGGAAGGTGGCGGCTCGTACGGCTCCGATCCGGTTCAACAGCAGGAACCAGATCAATGTCGCCAGCAAACCGGGGAAAAGGGTTGTGTAGGTAAAGGCCAGCGCCAGTGGCAACGTCGGGTGGATGTAAATGGTTTCAAAGACCGGAGCAGCCGCAAACAGCGCGGCTGAACCAACCAGCATCTGCAGGCCGACGACCATCATGAAATTCCCGCCGGATGTTGCACCGCGAACGGCCAACGTTGCGAAGGTCAAGGCAAGAGCACCCACACCGCAAAGCGCGACGCCGAACATATCAACGCCCGCGCTGATCCGGCTGATCATGATAAGGGCGACTCCGGCGAAACCGGCGAACAGACCCAAAACACCCAGTGGCCGCAGCTTTTCGCCGAAAATCAACCACCCCGCCAGCGCCACCAACAAGGGCATGGTGGATGCGATTATGGCCGCGACCGAAGCCTCGACCGTTTGCATCGCATAAAAATTTAGACCCAAATACAGGGCATTTTGGCAGATCCCGAACAATATCGTTGCGCGCCACTGGTTTCGGGTCAGGTGCCAGCTTTGCCCCATCGCGCGTGCAATCATGACCCCCAGAACACCAGAGATCAGAAACCTCAAGGCCAGCGAAAACAGAGGGGACGCATCCGCCACGATAATACGCGCCGAGGTAAAGGCAGATGACCAGATCAGGGCAAATGTCAGCCCCATGGTTATGGCGCGCAGATCCATGGAGACCCCCTGTCACTTTGCGCGGACTGTTCCTGATTTTGGGATCGGTCGCAAGCGGTGCGCGTCAAAAAAGACACATGCGTGATGCAAGAAAAGTCTTGCGCATGTTTATATTGATTGACCAGCCAATTAAAGATATCGGCGGCAGGACCTGACATATCAAGGGAGGTTTGTCGGTGCTTCTGGAGTACATTCTATCGTTCGGCGTCCTGCTGGCATTGGGGCTGGTCGCTTTCTTCGTCGTGAAATGGTGGAACCTGCGCTGTGTCGGCGTGACACCGGTTCATCTGTTCACGTTCATCGCGATTCTGTTCACATCCGGCCTGGATGTCGGCCTGATCATGTTTCCACTGACCGAATTCGGAGGATACGCCGATGACCCGGCCTATGCCTTTGCCAACCCGCTGGCGATCGAGTTCGGATTCTGGGGTTTTCTGATCTGGGCCTTCTATTTCCTGACGGCCTTCTACTTCTGCGTGATCGAACCCCGCGTGAAGTTCTTTGAGATCCCGCTGGTCAAGCTGATCAACAACGTGGTGATCATTGGCACCTGTGCCTTCACCGCCAGCCTGTTCCTGATCTACCTGCCCGGCTATCTGCCCGAGGTCGGCGATGGTGAATCCGTCGTTACCACCTTCTACATCATCGTGTTTGTCGTCATTCTGGCGGCGGCCTATTCCTCGACCGATCTGAAATACGTTCGCATCCTGTCCGTCGGTTCGACCTTTTTGTTCCTTGCCCTGATTCTGGGCATGTGGGCAGCCGCAGGTATGGGCGTGACCGGGTTTGTGGAAACCGGCAGAAATATCGGCGCCTATTTCGCCAACCTGCACAAGTTCGTCCTGCCATTGACCGACTATCACGCGTTCTACCTGTTCTGGTGGTTTGCATGGTCGATCATGATCGGACAGTTTACGTCGCGCTTTGTGGGTGGCCTGACCACGTGGCAGTTGCTGGCGGCGCTGTTGATCTTCCCGTCGATCCCGCTGGGGATCTGGTTCACCGTTCTTTACTATTACCACCTGAACGACATCAGTACCGCTGGCATCACCAACATTGCGATGGTGATCGTGGGTGTGACGTTCGTGATCAACTCATTGGACTCGCTGATCCGTCTGTACACAGACAACCTGAACCTGACCGTCGAGCGGTTCGGAAAGGCGATCTACGTGGCGGGCAACGTCGCACTGCTGTTTGTCCTGACCCTGTTGTTCCAAAGCCAATGGCTGCAAATCCAGTGGATCGGAGCAGTCGTGGTTGGACTGTATCTGGCTTGCGTCGTCTATATCCTGATCACCAAACGCCAAGAGGTATTGAGCATCGACTCGATGCCAGAAGATCGTGATCTGGACTTCCACAAGGTTGAAACGGTCCACTGACCGGACCAGAGACACGGAACAGAAACGGGCACCTCTGGTGCCCGTTTCAATTTTTACCGACAATATCGCAGCTTTGGACAATCTGCGGGCTTTTCAACCGCGCGACATCCCAACCCGGGCGGCGGCCGCCTTTACGGTACGATCAAAAGGAATGTTGCCCGCGCTGCGATCAACTCAACCGTGAAATGAAGTTGGGCAAGGCTATTCGTCAACCGCCGGATAGATGAACCCGTTTACAGGGTAGGGATTGCCGTAGTGGCCCGGTTGGCTTTCAACCCGAACCAACGTCCAGTCATTGTTTTTGGAGACGTCCCTGACGCCCATCTTCAACGACACCTTGTTTCGGTGCCAGTTGGCATGATTCACGATGACTTCCCGGTCGGTGACGATATCGGATACGACAGCCACATGGCCCAGGGGCATTCCTCGGGTCGCCCGAAACGACATAACCGCACCAACAACCGGTTCCTTGCCGCGCTCAAACACTTGCTGCGCCCGTCCCCACCAGTCTTTCGCATTGCCGCGAATTTCAATACCGCTGAGGTCTCGGGCGTAGGGCACGCACCATACTCTTTGACCTCTGGCCCGCTTTTTCGAGACCTCTTGCAGCGCCATCAACTGGCGTTCAGGGTCGAGATTCGCATTGGTGGTGTTTTGCGCGCAGGCAGAGACAAGAGTGATAAGACCCACCGCAATCGCGGAACGGGCGCTGCCGGACAAGCGCGGCCAAGTTGTTTTCTTTTTACAGACGCTGTTTTGCAAGATATTTCATTGCCGGTTCGAAGACTGACGAAGTTGTAAGGTGATCAGACAAGTCTTGAAAAGAGGCCCGCAAACACCATGGCAAGATTTTGCCAGTTCTCTGACCCAGGTTCAGGTCAATGGCTGCCCTTGAAGGCGCATTCTCACCTTGGTGGCGAATACCGGGCCGAAATATGTTGTGCGAAACGGGTTCAAAACCCGCAGGCACAGAATATTCAAGACGATAGAAAAAAGAGCCCCCCAAAGGCGGCCCTTTATCGTTGGCTAAAAAGTTGAAATCAGCCGTTTACGCTGTCTTTCAGTGCCTTGGCGATGGTCATTTTCACAACCTTGTCGGCTTCCTTGGTGAAGGTTTCACCAGTGGCCGGGTTGCGGACCTGACGCTCGGGCCGCTCGCGGCAGTAGATTTTGCCGACGCCGGGCAGGGTCACTGCGCCACCGGCCGAAACTTCGCGGGTAATCAGGCCGGTGATGGCCTCCAGCGCAGAGTTTGCGGATTTCTTGTCGGTTCCCATTTCCTCAGCGAGAGCAGCAACCAGCTGAGTCTTTGTCATAGGCTTTGCCATTTCTTGGTCTCCTTAACGTGCCCGATCTATAGGGCCTCACCGCGTAACTGTAACGGGATATTGTGGCCAAACACAACGAATAGTAGCGCTGAAACCCCTAAAAATATGGGGAAAACGTTGCTTTTTTGCGTCAGAGGAAGGCCGTTTCGTCGAAGGAGCGCAGTTTCCGGCTGTGCAAACGCTCCAACGGCATGCCGCGCAGATGCTCCATCGCTTTGATGCCGATGGCCAGATGTCGGCTGACCTGAGTGGTATAGAACGAAGACGCCATGCCCGGCAGCTTCAATTCTCCGTGCAGGGGTTTGTCCGACACGCACAGCAAAGTGCCATACGGAACGCGGAACCGATAGCCGTTCGCGGCAATGGTGGCACTTTCCATATCCAGCGCGATTGCCCGGGATTGGCTGAGTCGCTGGACCGGGCCGGACTGATCACGCAATTCCCAGTTTCGGTTGTCGACCGAGGCCACAGTGCCCGTCCGCATGATCCGTTTAAGCTCATACCCTTCCAGTTCCGTCACCTCGGCCACGGCGTGTTCCAGCGCCACCTGAACTTCTGCCAGAGGCGGGATCGGCACCCAGACGGGCAGATCGTCATCCAGAACCTTGTCCTCGCGCAGATAGGCGTGGGCCAGAACGAAATCGCCCAATGCCTGCGTATTGCGCAACCCGGCGCAATGGCCAACCATCAGCCACGCGTGCGGGCGCAGAACGGCGATATGGTCGGTGGCGGTTTTTGCATTGGATGGGCCAACACCGATGTTCACCAAAGTAATCCCCGAACCATCTTTGCGCTTCAGGTGATAGGTCGGCATTTGCGGCAGTTTCAACGGTTGTTCGATAGGTGCTTTGGGGTCCGTGATTTCGGCATTGCCGGTTGAAACAAAGCTGGTATAGCCGCTGGCAGGGTCCGCCAATTGTTCTCGAGCGTAGTTTTCGAATTCCGAGACATAGAACTGGTAGTTCGTAAACAACACGTGATTCTGAAAGTGACCTGCATCGGTGGCGGTGTAGTGCGCCAATCTGGCAAGCGAATAATCCACGCGCTGGGCGGTGAAAAGGGACAAGGGCCCAACAGCATCCTCATGGACATGCACGCCATTGACGATGTCATCATTGGTGGTTGTCAGGTCCGGAACATCAAACACATCGCGCAGGGTGAAGTCGGCTGCGCCCTGATGAGGCACGACCAGATCGGGATTGTTTGCCACGGCAAAATGCACCGGAATCGGTGTGTCCGACGCCGCAATTGTCACAGGCTGACCATGGTTCTTGATTAACAGGGCAATCTGTTGGGTCAGGTAGGATCTGAACAGATCCGGGCGCGTCACCGTCGTGGCATGAACACCAGGTTCAGACACATGGCCAAAGCTCAGGCGGCTGTCGACTTGGGAATAGGTCGAGGTTCTGATGCGAATTTCCGGATAATAGGCTCTGAATCGTGCGGCAGGTGCCCCATTTTCCATGGCGTCCGCAAAGCTGTCGCACAGGAAATTGGTCGCCTGCACGTACAGCTCTTCCAACCGGGCGACAGCGGCGGCGGGATCGGTAAACTGTTCTGGCGCGGGTGCTTGTGGTGTCAGGAGTGTCGTCATGCCAATGGTTCCAGAAGTTCTATTTTTTCGAATGTGCGTACGTCGACCAACCCGAGATCCGATATTCGAAGCTCGGGAATCACGACCAGCGCCAGCAAAGAATGCTGCATGTACGCGTTGTTCAGATGGCAGCCGCAGTCCTGCATCGCCTGCACCATCCTGTCGGCCTTGGCCGCGACTTCGGCGGCGGGACTGTCGGACATCAGGCCTGCGATCGGCAGTTCGACCAGCGCCAGTTCCTGCCCGTCCCGGAACAAGGTGATGCCACCGCCCACTTCGGCCAGACGGTTGGCGGCCAGCGCCATCTGATCGCGGTCCGTACCGACGACGATCATGTGATGACTGTCATGCGCCACGGTCGAGGCCATGGCCATTTTTCCCTGATAGCCAAAGCCCGAAACAAAAGCGTTGGTGACGCCCCCGGTGGCCCGGTGCCGCTCGACCAGCGCGATCTGGCACACCTCGCCTTCGCCCTCGACCAGCCCGCCAATGATCGGCAATTCGGCCTTCAACGCCTTGGTCGGGGCCTGGTTTTCCACCACGCCGATGACGTTGGCCTGAACTTTGTTGGCCCCTTCCGGTGCCTTGATCTCAAAATCGGCCGACGTCAGCGCATGCCCCAGATGAACGGTATGGCGCGATTTTTCGGGCCAGTTCAGATGTGGACAATCCACTTTGATTGCACCGTTTTCCGCGACAACCTGCCCGCGGGCTATCACCATCTCAACCGGCAGTTCGGCTAGATCCGAGCTGAGGATGATATCCGCCCGCCGCCCCGGAGTAACGGAACCGATCTCGCGTTCCAGCCCGAAATGCGTTGCCGTGTTGATCGTGGCCATTTGCAGCGCGACCAGGGGGTCGCATCCGCAAGCAATGGCATGGCGCACGACGCGGTTCATATGCCCGTCATTCACCAATGTGCCGGAATGACAGTCATCTGTACAAAGAATGAAGTTGCGCGGATCCAGCCCTTTTTCTGTCACGGCCGTAATCTGGCTTTCCACATCATACCAGGCCGATCCCAGACGCATCATCGAGCGCATCCCCTGCCGAACCCGTGCAATGGCGTCGGCCTCGCATGTGCCTTCGTGATCATCCGCCGGGCCACCCGCCACGTAAGCCGCAAAATCAGGCCCTAAATCAGGAGAAGCATAGTGCCCTCCGACCGTTTTCCCGGCCCGTTGAGTGGCTGCAATCTCGGCCAGCATCTTGGGATCACCATGGATCACGCCCGGGAAATTCATCATCTCGCCCAGCCCGATGATACCCGGCCAGTTCATCGCCTCGGCCACGTCTTCGGGCGTGATTTCATAGCCTGTCGTCTCCAACCCCGGTGCGGAAGGCGCGCAGGATGGCATCTGAGTGAAAATATTGACCGGTTGCATCATGGCTTCGTCATGCATCATGCGCACGCCGTCCAGACCCAGCACATTGGCGATCTCATGCGGATCGGTGAACATGCTGGTCGTTCCATGCGGGATGACGGCACGGGCGAATTCGGCTGGGGTGAGCATCCCGGATTCGATATGCATATGCGCATCACACAAGCCGGGCAGAATGTAGCGCCCTTGTGCTTCGATGATTTCCGTATCCGGCCCCACGCAATGCGAGGCATCCGGTCCGACGAATGCTATGCGCCCGGCAACAATCGCCACAGAATGATCCGGCAGCAATTCGCGGCTGTGTACGTTCACCCAGGTTCCGCCCTGAATGACCATGTCCGCCGCCTCGCGTCCGGCTGCAACTGCGATCAATTTGGGGGCGACATCGGGCCAGCTTGGGAAAGGTGTGTATTCCATGGCTCAACTTTCACGAATGCGTCAGCGGGTGCAACCCCGGTTCTTCGATGTTGGGGATTCCTCATACATGTTGGGCACGTCTTTTGGTTCTTGCGCGTGCGTTTCCTATTACACCTCAGACCCGATCTCACGCCGCATCCAGTTGGCAAAGGCCACGGCGCCGGGTGTGTCCTCGGCCTGCGGGGACAGCAGCAGATAGTAGGACTCGGGCATTCGCGCACGGTGCTTGAACGGCGCGACCAGCTGACCGCGCTTGATCAGATGACTGGCGATCGTGTCATGTGCCAGGCAAAGACCACCGCCAGCCATGACCGCTGACAGGCAAACCAGATAGGTCGTCGCGTAGGTTATCGACGGATTTTCCCAATTCAGACCCTGATCTTCCGCCCAGCTTGGCCAGTTGGACAGCAAGTTGGAGCAGTCGAACAGTGGCTGTTCCTGGAGGTTTTCCAAGCATACCGAATAGTCTGGTGCGCAGACCGGATAATAGTGTTCGGTGCGCAGAATTTCGGTTCGGACCGTGTCGGACGGACGAAGCGAGAACCGAATCTCGACCGCTGCGCCTTCGGCCATTTCGCGCGGTTCCCAAAGCTCGGTGAAGACGTTCAATTGAACATGCGGATGTTCCGCCCGAAATGCCGGCAGGCGCGGGGCCAGCCAGTTGACGGCAAAGCTGATGTTGCATTGCACTTGAACCGCGTTTGGTTGCGCACCGGTAACCGCCCGGGTTCCGCGCATCAGTGTCCGGAAAGCCTCTCGCACGACTGGCAGATAGGTGATTCCGGCCTCGGTCAGTTCCAGAGCTTTGGGGCGGCGCAGAAACAGTGGCTGCCCCAGATGCCCTTCCAGAGATTTAATCTGCTGGCTGACGGCGCTTTGCGTCATGTTCAGGTCTCGTGCCGCGCCGGTAAACGAGAGATGGCGCGCGGCGGCTTCGAAAGTGCGCAACCAGCCCAGCGGAGGAAGCGAGTTCTGCATCTACATAACCTCGGCATAAGTTCAGCTAATGGGATAGTTGCGTTTTTTTCGTTGGTCAAACTGCCAGGCCCCATGCAGGTTTGGCCACGACCAGCCGCGAAAGGAGCCAAGCATGAGCCTCACCAGTCTTCGTCCCAATATCGACCATTGGTCCGAGCGCGTGGATATGGCCGCCACCTTCCGCTGGACTGCCCGGCTGAACATGCATGAGGCGGTTGCCAACCATTTCAGCCTGGCGGTCAACGATGACGGCACGCAATTTCTGATGAACCCCAATCAGGTGCACTTTGCGCGCATTCGTGCTTCGGATCTATTGTTGCTGGATGCCAATGACCCGAATGTGATGGAACAACCTGGCGCGCCGGACCCGACGGCCTGGGGGCTGCACGGTTCAATCCACCGCCACTGCCCGCATGCGCGTTGCGTCATGCATGTGCATTCGATCTTTGCGACTGTTCTGGCCTCTTTGGCCGACAGTTCATTGCCGCCGATCGATCAGAACACGGCGACCTTTTACAACCGTTACGTGGTAGATGAAGAATTCGGAGGTCTGGCCTTTGAAAGCGAGGGTGAGCGCTGCGCCGGGATGCTGTCCGATCCCAGGAAGAAGGTCATGATCATGGGCAATCACGGTGTTCTGGTCATCGGCAGCGACCCTGCGGATGCCTTCAACAGGCTTTATTATTTCGAACGCGCGGCCGAAACCTACATTCGTGCCTTGCAGACCGGGCTGCCCCTGCGCGTCTTGTCGGATGAGATTGCCGAAAAAACAGCGCAAGAGCTGGACGACTATCCCGATCAGGCCGAAGCGCACCTGCGTGAGATCAAAGCGATCCTTGATTCTGAAAGTTCGGACTACGCGACCTGAGGCAAAGCGATGCGCATGGTCGAGGCGGGTGGCCTGATTGTATCCGAATAACCGGTTTCAAACCCGTTCAAACAAAGCGATCAAAGCGGTGTCATCCTTGTTGGGGCCAGCCGCGAGATCTCCGTATATGCGGACTTCGGGCAGGGTCAGGTTGCGAATCTGATCCTGTTCCAATTCACGGAAAGCGTCGGCAAAACCCAGTTCCTTGAAATGGCGCGCATTGATCGAAAGGGCAAACTGCGCCCCGTGCCGGGCCACGCGTAACAGCGCGGGCAACACCTCGGGGCCCAAATGACCATGTGTGAACGTACCGGATGAAACTATGCCGGAATAGCTGTGGCGCGGAACGGGGATGCCCTGTGTCAGATCAGCCTCGATCGCGTCCCGGTAAATATCCTTGCGCATCGCCTGATCCAGCATCTCTGCGCTGATGTCGGTTGCATCAATGGGTCCGACGCCAAGCGCCGACAGCACCGCGCCGCACAGGCCGGTTCCTGCTCCGACATCCAGAACGGGCCCCTGACCACCCGCGCCGACAAATGCCCGCGCCGTGTGTGTGTGAAGCTGATAATCTTCGCGCGCGGCGAAACCGTCATCATAATCTCCTGCCCATTCCGCATAGAGCTGCCTGTTCTCGTCCGGAGAACTCAGCGCATAGGCCGAATGCAGGTCAGGTGTCTTTTTGCTCATGGCCAACAGAAAGGCGCAATCGAAGATTCGATTCAAGTGCGTCCATGCGGCGCTTGCATCCCGGTACGACGCAGATCATCAAAGGGGCATGACCAAGACACTCTTTTCATTCGGCCATGGCTATTCTGCCCAAGCCCTGTCCCGAAACCTTGCCCCGAAGGGCTGGAAAATTTTTGGCACGACGCGAGACCGTGAAGGGACGGATGCAATCCGGGCCTCTGGCGCCGAGTCGCTGATCTGGCCGGGTGAGGCACCGAACCTTGATGGGGTGACCCATTTGCTGATCTCGACGGCGCCAGATGAAGCGGGTGATCCAGTGTTGGCGGTGCTGGGCGATGAAATCGCCAAGCGGTCCGGTCAGTTCGATTGGGTGGGCTACTTGTCGACAACGGCCGTCTATGGCGACCATCAGGGTGGCTGGGTGGATGAGGACACGCCGCCCACACCGACCGCCAAGCGCGGAAGATGGCGTATGCTGGCCGAGGAGCAATGGTCGGCCATTCCGGGCCTGCCTGTTCATATCTTCCGTCTGGCGGGTATCTATGGGCCGGGGCGCGGTCCGTTTTCCAAGCTCAAGCGTGGTGGATTGCGGCGCATTATCAAACCGGGGCAGGTGTTTTCGCGCATTCATGTGGAAGACATCGCGCAGATCCTCGAAGCCTCGATGATGAAGCCGAATCCGGGAAGCATCTACAATGTATGTGACGATGAACCGGTCCCGCCGCAGGATGTCATAGGATACGCAGCCGAGTTGCAGGGTTTGCCCCTGCCTCCTGCGGTCCGGTTCGACGACGCCGATCTGACGCCGATGGCGCGCAGTTTCTACAACGAAAACAAGCGGGTTCGAAACGACCGGATCAAGGAAGAACTGGGTATTGATCTGATCTATCCCAATTACCGTGTCGGGCTGGAAGCCCTGATGAAAGGCAAGTAACGTCTTTACATCGCCGCCGCTTTGATCATGTCCGCCGCTTTTTCGGCAATCATGATGGTGGGTGCGTTTGTATTGCCCGACACCAATGTCGGCATCACCGAGGCATCGACGACCCGCAGGCCTTCAAGCCCGCGCACGCGAAGCTGGGGGTCGACGACCGCCATTTCGTCCGCGCCCATTTTGCAGGTGCCCACGGGGTGATAGATCGTGTCGGCGCGGGCGCGGATGTGCTCCTCCCAATCCTGATCGGTCTGGGCGGTATCAGTGCCGAAAAGCTCTTTGTGCCGGTACTTGGCCAAAGCCGGCGCGTTGAGGATATCCCGCGCCATTCGCGCTCCTTTGATCATGGTTTCCAGATCGCGTTTGTCCGACAGAAACGCCGGATCGATGGCGGGCGCCGCCGTGGGGTCTGCGCTGTTCAGGCCTACGGCCCCCCGACTTTCCGGCCGCAGCTTGCAAACATGGCAACTATACCCGTACCCGTAATGCAGTTTGCGGGCATGGTCATCGACCATAGCGATGGTGAAATGCAGCTGAATGTCGGGACGCTCCAGATCGGGGGTGGTTTTCAGAAACGCTGCGCCTTCGGCAAATGGCGTAGCCGCCATCGAGACGCCCGTCTTGCTCCACCGTTGAATATGTCGCAACAACCGCGCTGCCCCTGCCGGGCCGATACCAAAATTGTCGGTGTCTGTGGTTTTGAAGATCAACGCGAAATCCAGATGATCCTGCAAGTTTCGTCCCACGCCAGGCAGCTCGTGGTGAACCGCGATTCCGTGCGGATCAAGGTCGCTTTTTGCGCCAACACCTGAAACCTGAAGCAGTTGCGGCGTTTTCAAGGCCCCTGCGCACAGCAGGACTTCGCGTTTCGCCCGAATTGTGATGTCTGCGCCCTTGCCTCTCACCCGGTATACAACGCCCGTTGCGCGCTTGCCCTCAAAGCACAGCCTTCTGGCATGTGCATGCGTGATGACCGTCAGGTTCGGTCGGCCGGAAACCGGGAAAAGATAACCAGCTGCCGCGGAACACCGTTCCCCATTCTTTGCCGGGTCGTGAAACTGGGTAACCTGATATAGACCGACGCCTTCGTTGTCGCCCCGGTTGAAGTCTTCGGTATGGCGGTGTTGCAACTGCTGTGCGGCTTGAATGAACGCATGGGTGATTGGACGAGGCTCTTTTTGCCGTGAAACCTGCAACGGCCCGCTGTCACCATGCACGCTGTCGGCGCCAAGCTCATTGTTCTCGGCCCGTTTGAAGTAAGGCAATACACTGTCCCAGTCCCAGCCGTCGCAGCCCAGATCGGCCCAGCCATCATAGTCCTGCCGCTGACCTCTTACATACAACATGGCGTTGATCGCGCTCGAGCCGCCGAGTGCCTTGCCGCGCGGTTGATATCCTCTGCGCCCCTTCAGACCGGGCTGCGGGACCGTTTCAAAGGCCCAGTTGTTGATTCTGGGACGCCCCGGAAGTGCGGTAACAACAGCCGCAGGCATTCTGACGAAAAGGCTTTTCCCACCGCCACCTGCTTCAAGCAGGCAAACACTTGTGGATGGATCTTCGCTCAGGCGGTTGGCCAGAACCGATCCGGCCGAACCGCCGCCTACGATGATATAATCGAAATCCATGCTGTCTTGCGCACCTCTTGCGGCGTTTTCGTTTCTTTGACTGGTCGGGCAGGGTTACCACCTTCCCGGTGAGAGTGCGTTAATGGAGCAAAAAAACAACTGTGACCCAAAGTCAGTATTTGCGTAACCCAGCCTTTTCTTGATGGTCAGATCCGGGCTGTACGCAAGGTGCAGAAAGGTTTTGCAGATCGTTTCTGTCTGCCGAACCCCTCGATTCCCCCGCAAGGGCAAGTTTTGGGGTTCCTTCCTGGGATATCCGCACGTTCCAGGCGGTCTGAAGATCTTGATTTGTTAATGTAACTTACTGTTTTAATTAACAAACACAAGAAATCGATGCGAAATGCAAAGTTTTTTGAAAATGGGGGTTGCAGGTCTCAGGCCTAATCCGTAAATACCCCTTCACCGGCGCTGCTGAGGCGCTGGGACGCGGCGGAAGCGGCGGTTACGCT